>JAQTHZ010000001.1 GCA_029433365.1 Orbaceae bacterium ESL0721 | reverse complement strand
AATTCTTCCCAGCCTGCACCGCAGCGCCAGCCGCATCCATGTCGCCGCCGGTGGCGGTTGCTGTTGCAATGCCAAGGGCAAGCTGGGTTAGGGCGCTGATGTTCTCTTTTTCAGATTCGGTCAGTTCGTTGTTTGGTTTGCCGTTATAGAGCAGGTCTCGGATGGTGTCGGCGGCGATTTCACCGCCAGCAGCGCCAAGCCCGCCAGCAATGGCTGAGCTGTTTTGGGTGGCTGCAACAGCCGCACCAAGGATTGCGTGGGCGATGAGGTTTGCCTGTTTATCGGTCTGCTTGTTGCCATCTTTATCAATATAGCTGGTCTGCTCTTTAATAACCGTTGCAAGGTATGGGGCACTTGCGCCAGCAAGTCCGCCGGCGATATTACCGGTGATGATGCCTGTTGCAATTGATGCCGCAGCTGTTATCCCTTTATCAATACTGCCACCCATGGTGCCAAGGTTATTTTGACTCTGGTTAATAATATGGTCATTAACGGCGTTATTATAGGCGAGCTGGTTAATCTCTGCCTCTGTTGGTTTATTGCCATTTTGGGAGAGCGCAGCTGCTGCTTCATCCTTAAATTTCTGCGGCACGCCGTTCTTATCTACCGCTTTTTGCGCCTGTAGTTTGTCATATTTATGGGCGAGGTCTTTCGCTTGGTTTGCAATATCACGAATTGAGTCGATAATCTCTATCTTCTCAAGCTCTTTATCTTTATCAAAGATAGGTTTTAAAGTGTGGTGCGCATTGGCGGTGTCATGACTTAGCTCGTTGATGTTTTGCGTTTGATGCTCTTTGTCATGGATATTGATAGTGCCATTCTCAATTGCTGAGTGGGTTATGTTTTTACTGCTCTCCTCTTTATGGTAGATGGCAGGGGCGCCAGCTGTTGGTGAGCTGTTACTCGTGCCAACACTAAGTGAGACATGGTCTACTTTATAGTTGGCACTGTTTTTTATATCACTAAAGGTTAAGGTGCCGGTATTTAAAGTGTTTTTGCTACTGTCGGTCGCCTCTGATGCAATCACGGCACCAGTAAGATTCGTGTTGTTATTTACGGTGATGTTATAACCGCCACTGCCTGCAAAAATGCCAGTCTGCTCAGTAACGCTCTGCCAGTGGCTGGTCATCTGGGTGCTATCAAATGCAAGGTTACCACTAGCGCCACCAAAGCCAGCAGAGCCATTAATGGAGGCACTGATTTTATCATAGTCATAATCATCACTATCTTGTAGTGAGGTAAGATTAAGATTGCCGCCAACATTTAGGTTAACCGTATTGCCATTTAAGATGGCGCCTGTTAGGTTCGCATCATTTTGAATATTTGCATTTAAAGTGTTACCGGCACTAATTACCCCCTCACTCCAAGCACTACCATCTTGCCTCTCCCGCTCACGGCTAAAGTTCGCATCCCCTTTAAACCGAAAACCGCTCTCATCACCACCAAACGAGAGCCCAATACCAACATTGCCACCTTTGCTGGTCTCTTTCCTATCACTATGCTGCGTATTTAAGGCAGCAGTCACATTTAAGTTGTTAGCAGCGGTTAGGTTAACATCGTTACCTGCTTTAATCTCACTGCCAGTTAGGGTGATATTGCCGGTGTTTGAGTTGTTGGTATTTGTGTTGTTTGTGTTATTTGTGTTGTTACTATTGTCTGTGTTGTTATTTGCGTTGTTGGCATTCCCTGTTGCTGTAATGGTAACATCTCGCCCAGCGCTAACTGTGCTCCCCTTAGCACTGTGCTGCTCCTCTTTTACTGTCCGCTCAGTTTAATTGCGTCCTGTTACCATCTCATCAGCCCAATTGAGGCCTGTGACTCCCCTTTTATCATTTTGGGTCTGACTATCAAGAGCGCCAGCACCCGTTAAGGTGGCTTTTACTGCTTGCAGCGCAGTTAACTTATCATTGCCCCTTTTTTTGCTCTCTTTAACTGCTTTACCTGCCTCATAAAGGTCAGCCGCTGTGCCAGTTAAGGCAACCGTTAGCCCGCTCTTTTTATAGGTGTAGTTCTCATCATAGGTGGTCTTTGCATCTTGTGCGGTGATGGCAACACTCTCGCCCTGTAGCTTAATATCCTCTTTCGCAATCACATCACTGCCATTAATCGTGAGATTTTTACCAGAGCTGATATTGACACTCCCCATTAAGCTGCCAACAGTGCTGCCACGGTAAGCCTCCTCATTATCTGTCCCCATTGACTCACCAACAGTGCTCCAAGAACGGTAAGCCTCCTCATTATCTGTCTGCTTAAGGTCTGATGACTCACTACCATAAGTGACTCCAAGACTTTTAAACCCGACTTTTTAGTAATATTCTGCTCATAGTGGTGGTAAATCTCTTTAGCCGCATCAATATTGATATCTCCACCTGCTGTAAGGTTAAGGGCAGAGTCAGCAATAATATCACTACCAATAACTGACATATTGTTACCGGCATTAAGGGTAACATTTTCGCCAGTTAAGTAGCTCCCCTTTTGCGTCTCATTATCTACTTCAATATGGGAGATAGTTGTCTCACTACTTAAAAAGCCGCTTGATTTCACTTTACTATGGTCAGTTAACTGCGTCTCCTCTTTGCTGCTGTTGATATCGATATTGTTGCCAGCTGTCAGATTAAGGTTCTGCTCGCTCGCTACCTGTTCACCTTAATATCGCTACCCATTACCTTGTTACCCACCTGCTCTTTAATATCGTTAGTTGTTTTTACTGCATTAATGGCAATATTCGTTGCCATTATTTTACCGCCTTGGATAGTTGACCCGCGCTCAACCACCTGCTCTTTAATATCCGATTTGCGGTAGTTGTTTTTACTGGTGTGAATCGATTGCTTGTTCTGCTGCTTCAATGCTATCAAGTTTGTGGTGTCGTTTTTGGCTGTAAGGGTTATTTTACCGCTGCTATTTTTATCACTCTGATTAACAACTTGACCCGCTGCAAGGTTAATATCGTGCCCAGCAGCCATCTGTGATATCACCATTTGTTGTTATCACCTGTGAGGGGCGATCGATTGCGGTATTATTACTGCTATTTTGCCCGTAGTTTGTTGATATTGGTTTTGGTTTTGCTCTCAAGGATAATGTCGTTCTTAGCAGATAGGTTAACTCCATCAGAACCTTAAAATGGTGCCGTGGTTAATTAGCACCTTGACTTGCCATCTGTAAAAGCCCACCACTTATAACGCCACTGTTTGTGATGTTATCGCTAGTTATTACTAGCTGCTTTTTACTGTTAATCGCACCAGTTGAGTTGATATTGCCGTTGCCATTAATATGCCAAAGGCACTATGACTTTGGATAACCACATTGCTGCCAGCAATTAGTGCGCCAGTTGCGCTCACTTTGGGGCGGTTAACTTATGTAGAGCTGCGGGCGCAAGCACCTCTTCTCTATTGCCATTAACTTCAACAGTTTTACTCACAAACCAGACAATGTCAGTTGTTAGCGACTCCATCTGCTCTTTAGTTAAGGCTACCCCCAACAGTTAAGTTATACATATCAGCAAAAGTCGCCCCAGCGTTCATTAGCGCCTGATACTGCTCCATATCACTTTGATAGCTGCCAAGGTAGCGCTGACCGGTTAATGCGACCACCTGCTCTTTTATGAGCTGCTGCTCATAGTAGCCATCACCAAGCCGCTTTTGGATGTTATTAGGTCGAGGCGCATTCTATCAAAACATATAGTCTCTTTCTTAGCCACTTATGGTGGCTTGTAAATTTGGGGTCGGTCTCAGCATTAGGTAGTTCTTATCAACATCTTTATTCACGCTGTAGATGGCACTGTTTGGGAGCTTGATATCACTCTCAATAGTTGCAACGTTATTGATAATATTAACCTTATCTCGTGCCTTATCATTTAAGCTGCTACTTGGCGTGATAGCGTGCTCTTTTATCTCACTATTGCCAACATCAATGGTGGTCTCGGTGATGTTCTGATATGCAGAGGTTGAGGTTTTATGTTTATAGGTATGTTTAGTACCAGCAGCTTTCTTCTTTTCTTACGGTAGTGGTAGGTGACTGTGCCGATATCTTCGACTCGATTAATGCCAGCAGTGGAGTAGTTGTTTAAATCAGTCACCGTTAAGAGTAGGTTTTGACCGGCTAAGATTTTGCTGTTCTCATTATTAACCGTTTTGGCTTTGATGGTGAGATTCCCGCCCGCCATAATATTTGCGGGGTTGGTCTCGGTGATTAAGGTCTCATAAACAGTTTTATCATAGTTATACTCATAGAACTTATAGCCAGAGTGCCATCACTCGTGCCATCACTCACGTGGTCATTATCCACTCACGGTGGTTGCAGCGCTGTCTTTTTAAAAAGTCTTGCTAACCTCAATGCGCCGCCATTATCAGGCCTGTAGCGGTCTGCTGAGCCAAACGGGGAGTACTCTTTAATCTCATCTACCTTATCTATTTCGGCAATCTCCGTGATAAAGCGGTCATTGATGTTGTTAATCGTGTCAGCAATAATTACCATATCACCGTTGATAACTCGATGGTTGCTGAGTGGTTATTAACAGTATCAGCAACTATTGATATATCACCAAGGCTAAGCAGCAGGGCGTGGTTATCGTTATCAACTGTTTGGCTATTAATCACCATTTTCTGCCTAGCAGCAACAGTTGGCGCCTCTTTGGTGTCTAAACTATCACCGTGGTTTTTAACATTTACTGCATTAATTAAGATATCATCACCATAAAAGCGGGCAGCGCCAAGGTTTAAAAAAGTCCCCGTTAAAGTGAGCTTAACTGCGCCGCCATTAATCATCCCATAGTTAGTTAGTGTATCACCAAGAACTGTGATGTTCTCAGTTCTCAGACTTCCATCTGGTAACGCCTTTATTGGTGATGGTGGCAAGCATTCGCTTAGAACTTGCTAGCGTTTTAAGTGTAAGGCTGTCACCTGCAAGTAGTCGCCCATCGTTGATAAGGCTATTTTCATGATTCACGTTGATACTGCCGTTTGCAATAATATCACTCTGATTTGTGAAAGCCTCTTTCAGGTTTAAGGTGATGTTTTGCCCAGCAAGTAGCTTGCCATCACCACTTAGGCTATCAGCTGTAATATGTAGATTACTACCAAGCAAAGTAGCTGCTTTATGGTTAATAGTATCAGCAGTTAGGTTAATATCCTCTTTGGCATTAATCGATGCATTTTGCAGTGCCATTTTAGATGCGTTAGCCGTAAGTGAGCCGGTCTGAACCTCACTGCCTTGTAAATCAAGCGCATTTTGACTCTTTAAATCTATACTCTTAGTTGCAAGGTTACTGCCATGTAGCGTGATATTATCCGCGTGAGCCGAAATGCTGCCCGCTTTAGTTAACCGCCCCTTATCATCAACGCCGGCGGCAAGGGTGCTGCCTTTGCTGCTAGTGATAGTGCCATAACTATTAGCACCATCACTATTACCATTACTATTACCATTACCAGCATCACCACTTATTAAAGTGATATTCTGCCCAGCAACAACTGAGCCACTATTTTTGATATCTTTTTGGCTACTAAGCGCTATATCGCCGTGGCTATAGAGCTGCTTCTCATTTTGGATATCCCCGCGGCTATTAAGGTTGATAGCCGTGTTTGCCTGCATGGCGCCAAGGTTAATAATCTTACCATCAGCTGATAAGGTGATGCTGCCAGCAGAGGCACCAAGCTCACCTGCACTTCGAACCCCAACCCCTTCTCGGTGCCTATCATCCTGATTTTACCTGCATACATCCCGCCAAGCGCTGCAACATCGATTGCAAATTCGGGTCTATCAGTTATGTTGCTGTTATTATTACTATTATCTGTCTGATTAGTTGAACTAATATCTAGTGGCGTAACTGTCTTTGCCCCGTGTCAATGGTTCAAGGCTCACTTCATTTTGCCCCGTAATCACATTCGCCTCATTTGCCCAGATGGCGGAGTTGATTTGCACAGCTCTCGCAATTAAGTCGGTATAGTCAGAGCGGCTCGCATCAAACCCTTTCCCCTCAACATTAATGGTGCCATTTGTCACCTGATAGCCAGTTAACTGCCCCTCATTAATGACCGGTTTACCGGTGGTTAAGGTGCTTCTGCCCGCATTAATAAAACCGCAGCCACTGCAAGTAATACCAGCACTATTGGCAATAATCACCTGCGCCTTTTGCCCCGCAACTTCAATATAACCATTTAACTGTGAAGGTCTGCTGCTATTTACCTCATTTAAGATGATTTTAGCGCCCCCGCTCTGCATTAAAGCTTGATTCCCCTCAATATAGCCTGCTAACTGCGTCTTACTGTTTTTACCCGAGTTATTTAAAATCACCCCTTGATTTGAGACATCAAACTGTGAATACCTATTATGCGAAAGCCCATGTTTTATTAGTTTATTAGGGGTGACAATATTAACTTGCGTCGTGCCATTAGCGCTGTTAATCACCATCGGCTGCTCTTTATGGCTACTGTCAGCAATAATTGTTGAGGCAAAAGCTGACCTGGGGTAAATAAGAGAGATGGGAGCGAGATAGTTGCAAGCCCAAGCGCTAGGTAGGTTCTAAATGTGAGCGGTTTTAAGGTGACCGCTTTTAATCTACCATCAAAACTTTTATTAACTAAAGACGCCGCTTTAACCGTACTCCTGCACAACTATTTGACCTGCTAATCTCAGCTGCTACTGCCATTATAAGTGCTCGAGTTCGGATTATAGATAAGACGGTAAAAGCGTGCGTTCATTGTGTTATTCCTTTTTTATTGTTATGGGGTGCCTTTTTGGCAGTATCTGATTATTTATAGTTAGATTTAAGATTAAATTTAGTATTGAATTTAATAATTGAAATTAGTAATTGAATTTAATGGCTATTTATAAAAAACGCAGAATAGTACACCCTTTAGAATTAATGAACTCTGATTAGGCGTCAATGCATTAATTTTTAGCAAAATAGTGATTTAATACTACACTGATAAACAGAGCGTTAACAAGATTATGGGTAAATCTTTTTTGAGTAGTGATTACCTTTAAAGCACGATTTTTTGGCTTTTATTTAAAAGATAAGTGAGAGGATTAAAGTGGCTTTTACCTGAAAATGTTTTAGGTTAAGCTATTTTTTCATAAAGATAATTTAACTATCTCTTTAAAAACAGCAACTAAATATCATATAGAAATAGATTTTCATTAATAGACAGCAAATAGTAAAAAACGGTGAACTGCTTTGATTTCCGTTTTAAGAAAACGAACTGTTTGTCTAAATTTGTACTATTAGATCTAAGCTCTACCATCCACCTACAAAATATTTTGTAATTTTCAACTTAACCATTAGCTGTTTATCGGTAAGTTACTTCGCTACTTTACTACTGTTTACTGCGAAGTTGATAGCTTCCTATTTACTACTGCTTGGAAGTTGATAGCTTCCTTTTAGAATGGGATCTTATTTTTTTTGCTCATAATAGCCTACTTTTAGTGTTAAAAAGTCTCTATTAAATTAGGGAAAGATCAGATGGCAGTGGTTAGAGTGAGATGGATAAATGGCTCAACCTGTTTGGTAATTTTGACCACAGGGACATCTACCCACCTGCATTACCTCCCAAACCACCTGCCAACTGCTATCGCAGCAGGATTTCTATTTAACAGTGAATTTAGCAAATATTACTCTCCTATTCACACATCACCTTGGTGCATCATAACGCTCTTTGCGTTTTTTTCGAGAAGACCACTCTGCCAGAGTTGGGTTGTTCTGGCGCGGAAGGTGCCGGCCAAAAGCAGTAGAGGTTGAGTGTAGTAGGTGAACATGCGTAACTCCTCTTTGCCGTAGTGCTTTTGCAGTTCTGGCTTATTGCGCATTAAGTTTTCATGCCATGCCATCAGCGTTTTTATCAGCAATCAGACCAAAGTTTTGCCAATCTTCCATAATAAACTTCCCTTCGGTTGCTCGGCTTAACTGTGCAATTGAGGGTAATACGCCATTGGGAAAGATATTTATTGAGCCAAGGATCATTACCAAGATGGGAGGTGTTAGTACCAGATGGTGTGGAGAAGAAAGAGTCCATCATCAGCTAATAGACTGTTTAGTTTGGTGAAATAGGTGGCATAATTTTTTTGACCGACATGTTCAAACATACTGATTGAGACGATGCGATTGCACTTCTCATCTAGATCGCGGTAATCCATTAGAGCACAAGATCCCAACTGGTAGACCTTGGCAACGCTTTTGAGCATAATCAGCTTGCTCTTTCGAGATGGTGATCCCCTTTCACTTCGCAACCATATTTTCTGGCAGCAAATTCACTAAAACCACCCCAACCACAACCAACATCAAGCACTTTCATTCCGGGCTTTAACTGTAACTTTGTGCTATTAGATCCAATTTTGCCTCTTGCGCTTCATCTAAATTATTTGGCATTTTTCCAGTAACCGCAGGAGTAATTGAGCTCTTTATCTAACATTTTTCAAAAGAGATCATTACCAAAATCGTAATGTTTTCGCCCAACAATATAGGCGCGAGTTTTGCTTTGTAAGTTGAAAAGTAGAAAACGGAGTTTAGTGATGTAGAGATCAAATTTGGTGTGGACTTTCATCATCCAAATTATAAGTTGAAGAATAATAAACAATCATCTCATCTATCTGATCTGATTCCCACTTCCTTGCATGTAGGATTCGCCTAACTGATCGACCCCTCTTTGAGTACCTGTCCATAAAAAGAGTCATCATTGATCTGAACATCCCACGGGTTACTTCCGTTAATTTTAATTGGTGTTTCATCTAATAATTTTTTACGATAAGTTGCTTTTTATGATTCATAGTATTAGCTCAGCTACAATAATCATAATGGGGATTAGACCCGCTATTATGAACTTATTTTGTTAAATTTATTTAAATTTAAAAACAGAAAAATGTAAACGAGCTTTAACTATACTCCTGATTAAAAAGAATTAAAAGCTACTTAAGATCCTAGCTGGTTCAATTTTACATGCCCTCCTTGCAGGGTAGTAACTTGCAATAAGCGAGAGTAACATTGCGGTGCAAAAGACGATAATAATATCAATAGGATTCATTTTCGAAGGTAAAAAATCGACAAAAATAGATATGGCTATTGAGTAATTTATGCCCTAAAAAGGGACTCAATAAAGCCCATAATCGAAGAAAGTTGCCACGAAACAATCACCCCCAATAGTACGCCAATCACACTACCAATAAATCCAGAGATGACGCCGTACCAGATAAAGATGCACCTAAAGTCTTTAAGCGAATTAATCTAATCACTAACGTTGAGACAATATTAAACAGGCAACGCCAATCACCACAATCATCGCTAAGTCTTTAAATGGCATATAACTTATGATATCGACGACAAGAGTTGTTTTGAGTTTAAAAAGCGTGTTCACCGCATAGAGATCACATAACGTCACGCTATCACCAAGATTCAACAGATCAATATTAAAACAGGCTAATATGCCGGCGAACGCCGGTTTGAATCACAGTAGCGTAACCCAACTATCCTCTTTTAGCTCGCTAACCCTGCACCAATACTGATCATCGGCTTTAAATGTTTGCCAGCGAATCATCTACTTCTTGCTGTTTCTGCTGGATCGACTCCACGGACCTCGATTGCACCTTGCGCCCATTTTCACATCGGTAAATCTGAATAAGGCATGATAGAGGTTATGATGGTTTGTCAACTGCTGCGCTAACGGCTGCACCGTTCCAGTTGTCGAGTATCTCCCGATAACAACTTCGATGCGACAAGCGATACCATGCCACTGCAGCCCTTTGCAAGATCATCTTATTTACCTGAGTTTAAAAAGCGTGTGATTGATAACAACGCTACTCGCGCGCAACATATTGATAGAGATCTCCTACGCAGCAGCTAGCAAAGATAATATTTACATCAGATGATCATCAAAACCCGTTGGTGCAGGGTTAGCCCGTTAGGTGGTTATCCATTGAACACGCTATCACCAAGATTCAACAGTTTTTGTGCATCACGGCGTTATCATCAATACGCTTAAATGTCTGCAACGACTTCTGTAAGAAAGGTATATATTCAGATGACTTCGCCAGTTCCACATTTGATTATGCCGCTCATTTTAATATTGTCAACGTTGGTGAAATTATTACTTAAGCTCCCATTATATCTAATATGCCGGCGACTCGTAGTAAGGGAGGGTTATTGGAATTGCATCGGACATTTTTCGTTTAAATTTATTTAAATTCTAAACAGAAAATGTAAACGAGCGAATCATACTCCTGATTAAAAAGAATTAAAAGCTACTTAAGATCCTAGCTGGTTCAATTTTACATGCCTCCTTGCAGGGTAGTAACTTCATTACAGAGTAACATTGCGGTGCAAAAGACGATAATAATATCAATAGGATCTATTTTCGAAGCTGCAAAAATCGACAAAATAGATATGGCTATTGAGTAATTTATGCCCTAAAAGGGACTCAATAAAGCCTATGAATCAGAAGAAAGCTACACGAAACAATCACCCCCCAATAGTACGCCAATCACACTACCAATAAACCAGAGATGACGCCGTACCAGATGCGGCGAATTAATCTATTAGTAGCACCTAAAGTCTTTAAAATGGCGATATCACGATGTTTATCTTTCACCGCAATCACTAACGTTGAGACAATATTAAACAGGCAACGCCAATCACCACAATCATCGCTAAGTATGATTTGGCGAATCATCTGAATATCGTTGTACATATAACCATAACTCTGCTCCCAACTCGATGCGACAAGAGTTGTTGCAAGATTGAGTTTAAAAGCGTGTGATTGATAACGCTACTCGCGTGATAGAGATCTTTCACATTGATCATCAAACCCGTCACGCTATCACCAAGATTCAACAGTTTTTGTGCATCTTTAAGGGGGATAATTGCCAAATTATTACTTTCAAGCCCTTAATAAGATTCTCCACATGCCGGCGACTCGTAGCCGGATTCGTTTTGGCGGTTTGAGTTGATTATCTTACAAGAGAATCAGCAAATCCAACTATCCCTCTTTTTAGCTCCCAATGTTTCGCTAACCCTGCACCAATAATAATCTGACCCTCATCGGCTTTAAATGTTTGCCAGCGATCGTTAAGCACATAATTTGGTAGCTTAATACTCTTTTGCTGTTTCTGCTGGACTCCACGGACCTCGATTGCACTCAATTTGCGCCCATTTTCAAGCAGACCGGTAAATCTGACATAAGGCATGATAGAGGTTATATTATCATCTTGTGCTAACCGCTGCGCTAACGGCCGCTGCTCCTCTATAAAGTTCCAGTTGTCGAGTAGATCTGACCATGCGGCATGACCGATAACACGCGATCTTTTAATTCACGTTCGAAACCATTCATAGCACTTAACCCAATAATTAACGCTGCCAGCCCAATGGCAATACTGAGTGTTGAGATGACTGATAAGTAAAGTCGATACATGCCACTTTTTTACGCAGCCCTTTGCGAAATTTTATCGCGGTAACTAAGGCTAAACTCATCTTATTTACCGCTGCTGTTTTGGTCTGCTGTGAGATCTAACTTACCATCGCGCATAACTAACTGTTTATCCAACTTATTGGCTAATGCGAGATCATGTGTTACCACTAAAAAGGCGGTACCTGCTCACTATTGAGCTTAATAAGAAGTTCAAAAATCGCCTCGGCGGTGGGAGCGATCCAAATTACCGGTTGGCTCATCTGCCATCACAAGTGCGGGGCGATTAATTAGCGCACGCCCTATCGCTACGCGCTGCCGCTCCCCGCCTGATAGCTCTGATGACCTATGCCCTCCCGCCCGTTTGGCTAGGTTGACTGACTCAAGCATCGCCATCGCCCGCTCTTTCGCCTCATTGGGCGAGACGCCACCAATTAAGAGTGGCATGGCAATATTTTCTAAGGCGGTAAAATCGGGTAAAAGGTGGTGGAACTGATAGACAAAGCCAATTTTTTGTCCGGGCATGCGCTGCCTTTTCAGTCTCTGAAAGTGCACTCATCTTTTGGGATTGAAAAAAATAATCTCACCCAAACTTGGTCTATCTAATCCACCTAACAGATGTAATAAGGTACTTTTTTCCTGAACCTGGAGCTACCAATAATGGCAAGCAGGGATTTTGGGTAGATATCAAATGTGACATCTTTAACACCTCGGTAACTAAACTGCCCTCTTTATAGGTTTTACAGAGATGTTTTGTCGAGAGCAGAGGAGTTTTGTCCAGCTGTTTAGTAGAGAGATTATTCATAACGTAACGCCTCGGCGGGTCTGAATATTGGCTGCCTTATAAGCAGGATAGAGCGTTGAGAGAAGTGATAAACATAGTAATCCAATAATAATTATAATCACCTGTTTCGGTTCAACTAAAGTCGGTAGCGTAATACCGGCAAATGAGACATGCAGTAGCTGCATAAGATCATTAAGATTGAGCGCCAGTATCACGCCTAAAATGGTTCCGAGCAGCGTACCAATGATGCCTGAACTCGCACCTTGAATAATAAAAATCAACATAATTTTTGAGCCTAGAAAGTCCTTGCGTCTTTAAAATAATACTTCGCCCTGCTTCTAACACTAGCAGTGAGTTAGGTGATGATATTGAAGGCGGCAACAATCACAATCAGCTAATCAGTAACCCCATCACATTTTTTTCCATCTTAACCGCTTGAAATAGTTCACCACGTTTTAATCGCCAATCTTTAAAAATAAGATTATTAGGCAAAGCACTATTGGTAACTGATTCAATATTAAGAGGATTTGATAAAAGAGGCGCCAACTGGTAATGGTATCGGCAGGGTAACGTAGTAGATTTTTGGCAAATATCGGTTTGAGATATAGATAAGCGATCGATTGATATCATGGTTAACATTAAAAATGCCCGTGGCGAGGCAAAGGCGCTGTGACGGAATTCGCCCAACTGGGGTGACTGACTGCCCAGTCACCATAATGTGATCTTATCACCCACCGTCACTTTCAGTTGATCCGCCAATTGATAACCGATAATAATATTGTACTGCCCTGCCTGTAGATCGTTTAAATCACCCCAATAGATATAGTCACGAACCGGATCATACTCATTGGGATCAACCCCATTAACGTAGTTAATGTAATCCCATGCTCACCCTTTGCAACACCACATCGCTAGTGATTAGTGGTGTTATCTGATTGACATTGGGTATTGTTGTAAATTGCTGGCGAGGGAGATCAGTGAGTATTGATACGATATGCCAGATGAGGTGATTTCGGCTTATGAAGAATCGCAAAATATTATTTTTGCATCTGGATTTTTCGGAGTCCATTCATAACAGATAATACGACGATAAGCCCTAGCGATCCTAAAGACAATGTTCTTCAACATTGATAGCCATGAGACAAAGCGACCAAATCCACCATTTTTTTTGCCCATAAATATAGAGAAAGCTGATAAAAGATTAACGGGCGAAACATTTTTGGACATAACTGCACACCTATCCCTAAAACATCGATGGATTTAGATTGATCACTATTCTTAATAAATATTCTTAATAACTGTTTTGCAGCATAGTTACGCTCTGATTAACAGCCATAATTAAAAGCAAAGAAATTAACCTGTTTTTGCCGATCATTATAGATAACCGATTAAAATCGCCATATCGCGCGCATTAAACTGCGGTAGCAAACCTGTTGCACTTTGCGTTATAATTGAGAACTATTTAAGCCATATCATTAAGATTTTTATGTCAATATTTGGCTCTGTTACCACCCTCCCACAAAAAGCGGGAGAGGTAAAACAGTTAGGCAGTTAGTGGGCTCTTCACTCTCGCTGGTTTGTGCTCAAATTATCAATGCACACAATGGACTTGTGGTTATTGTCACAGACGATATGCAGCAGACGACCCGCATACATGAGGAGCTGAAACAGTTCTCCTCGATCCCATCCCTGCTATTTCCAGATTGAGACGCTGCCTTATGACAGTTTTTCACCCCATCAGATATTATCTCTGAAAGGCTTGCCTGCCTCTTCCAGTTAACGCATATTCAAAAAGGGGCGTTAATTCCTCCCTATCAATACACCCTTGCAGAAGGTCTGCCCGCGTAACTACTTTAGTGAGCAAGTTTTCATTATGAAAACGGGTCAGAAGATGAGTCGAGATAATCTCCGCATGCAACTTGAAAATGCTGGTTACCGCGCTGTGAGTCAGGTGATGGAGCATGGTGAATATGCGACGCGTGGATCACTGTTTGATCTCTACCCAATGGGCAGTACCCTCCCTTTTCGGATCGATTTTTTTGACGATGAGAGAAACATTCGCACCTTGATGTTGAGACCCAGCGCACTATTACCGAGGTTGATGCCATCGAGCTGCTCCCCGCCCCCACAGTTCCCCTTTATAAAAATGCTATTGAACTATTTCGGAAAAAATTGGCGCGACAATTTTGAAGTGCGATTAGATCAAGAGAGTATCTATCAGCAGGTGAGTAAACATATTTTGCCAACGGGTATCGAGTATTGGCAGCCGCTCTTTTTTGCTGAGCCACTCACCCCGTTATTTCTAGTTACTTCCCTGATAATACACTTCGTTCTCAATACCCGCCATATTGAGCAGTATGCCGATAAATATTGGCAAGATATCGAGCAGCGTTTTGCTAGTCGAAAGTCGATCCACTCCGTCCGCTTTTACCGCCAGCAACCAAATTTGGCTCACTACCGATGAGCTGTTTGCCTTTCACCAGCACTACCCACGTGGGTTCCTACCGACAGAGAGTATAAAAAAGAGTCAGCAAAACAAGTAAATCTGCCATTTGCAACACTACCGAGAGATGGCAATACAGATTCAGCAGCGCGATCCCACCAGCGATTTCAACAGTTTATTGACCAATTTTACTCAATATGCTAACGGTAAAATCATATTTTCAGCAGAGTCCGAAGGCGTCGGGAAGCTTTGCAAGAGGTGTTAGCACGTATAAAGATCTATCCCACTTTTTTACCCAATTTAGATGATCTTTCGTTAATATCGAACTGTGATCAAGATCATCTCTTTTAACCATTACTCCCAGTGAACAGGGCTTTATTAATACGCAGGATGAGATCGCTTTATCACCGAAAATGAGCTATTTGGGCGATCGATCATTAGGCGGAGAAGAGAGTCAAAGCAGACTATCAATAGTGATCTGCTTATCCGCAGCCTAGCTGAGCTGACCCCGGTAAACCGGTTGTCCATCTTGAACATGGGGTGGGTAGATATGCTGGCTTGACAACACTTGAGACCAACGGTATTACGGCGGGAATATCTGCTTATTTATGCTAACGAGACCAAACGAGAGATCTCTATGTACCTGTCTCCTCACTTAATCTTATTAGCCGTTATTCAGGTGGTGATGCTGGAGAATGTCACTCTCTAATAGACTTGGTACTGATAGTTGGAGTAAAGCGCGCCAAAAAAGCGGCCGAAAAGGTAAAGAGATGTTGCGGCGGAGCTATTAGATATCTATGCTGAACGGGAGAGCAAACCAGGATTTGCGTTTGTGCAAGATCGAGAGCAATACGAACTATTTTGCCAAGGATTCCCCTATGAAGAGATTTGGAAGATCAATGGCGAGCAATCGGTGCTGTAATTGGTGATATGTGCTCACCGCAGTTGCGATGGATCATCTGTCCGTGGCGATGCTGGGATTTGGTAAAACCGAAGTAGCAATTCGTGCTGCCTTCCTTGTTGTGATAAACCATAAGCAGGTGGCACTGTTAGTCCCAACTACCCTACTTGCTGAACAGCAGCACGAAAAACTTTTGTGATCGATTTACAAACTGGCCTATCCGGATTGAGAGCCTATCGCGCTTTAAAACTGCTAAAACAGCAGCAGGCAGTTATTGAGGATCTCAAACAGGGGAAAGTGGATATTGTAATCGGTACCCATAAAACTGCTACAAGAGGAGGTGAAGTGGCGTGATTTGGGGCTCTTGATTGCTGATGCAGAGCACCGTTTTGGGGTACGTCAAAAGAGCGTATCAAAGCAATGCGTGCCAATATCGATATTTTAACGCTAACTGCTACCCCTATTCCACGAACACTCAATATGGCGATGAGTGGGATGCGCGACTTCAATTTGCCACGCGCCACCGGCCCGTCCGTTTAGCGGTGAAAACATTTGTTCGTGAATATGATGATATGATGATTCCCGTGAAGCGATTCTGCGTGAAATTTTACGCGGTGGGCAGGTCTACTATCTCCATAACGATGTTGCAACGATTGAAAAAATTCGGGATCAACTTGCCGAGTTGGTGCCAGAAGCAAGGCTGGCTGTTGCCCATGGGCAGATGCATGAACGCGATCTTGAGCGCATTATGAACGATTTTCACCATCAACGCAGTAATCTACTGGTCTGTACAACGATTATTGAGACCGGTATTGATATCCCAAATGCCAAATACGATTATTATTGAGCGTGCCGATAAGTTTGGCTTGGCGCAGTTGGGTAACTACGAGGGCGAATCGGTCGTTCTTACCATCAGGCCTACGCCCTACCTTTTGACCCCTCACCCTAAATTACTGAGTAAAGATGCAAAACGGTTAGAGGCGATAGCGCAACTTGAGGATCTTGGTGCTGGATTTGCTTTTAGCCACCCATGATTTAGAGATCCGCGGTGCCGGCAGCTGTTAGGGAGTGATCAGAGGGCAGATTCAATCGATCGGTTTTAATCTCTATATTGAGCTATTAGAGGATTTGTAAAATCGCCCACAAGAGGCAGAGAGCCAACGTTAGAGTCACTGTTAACCGTCAACAGACCGATATTGAGCTCCGGCTGCCAACTTTAATTCCTGACACTTTTGTACCCGATGTCAATATGCGTCTATCACTCTATAAACGGATAGCAGTGAAGAGGGTGATGAATTAACTGAAATAAAAGTGGAGATGCGCGCGATCGCTTCGGGCCGCTCCCAGATCCGGTGCTCTTTACTAGCAACGGCAGAGATTCGTCAACAAGCAGCTCGGCTTGGTATCATCAAAATAGAGTTTGGCGAGAAAGGCGGTTTTATTGAGTTTGGTGCCAAAAAAATAGTGTATCGATAGATTATTTAATAGAGATCATCCAGAAAAGAGCTTCAAAAATATCGTTTAGAGGGTCAAAATAGATTAAAATTGCTGACTACTGAGCTACCAAAAGACTCCAACGTATCGATTATATTAAAAACATTAACGACCTTGCGGAGAATCGAGCTAGTTAACTCGTTAATATTAAAAATTTTATAATTAATCTGACAGATTCAACTGTCTAATAAAGTCAGAACAATACAAAATTAACCTTAGCAATACGTAAAAGAGTGAAAAAAGAGTCTAATTGCAGTTACCACAATTGCTATCTTAGCCGCTGGGTATGTTGGTGCCTCATGGTACACCGCAAAGTTATTGAAGATAATATTGATAATAGCCTTGCAGAATTTACCGATCAGTTAAACAGCCAGACTAAACTATTGATACCAAAATAAGCTATAGCAACTACCAAAAAGGGATCTTTTCAACCACCACATCTTACGATCATCACCTAAAGAAGATGAAGTTAATCAAAGAGTAAATTCGAAAGAATTTGACGATATTATATTTGATGATGATATCACCATCTATCACGGACCCTTCCCTATTGCAGCCGTTACCAAAGGTCACCTATTACCATTGAAGAGCTGGATTGAATACACCACAACTGAAGCAGCATCGCCGAAACTGTGGCAGTTAGCTGGTAATAAGCCATTTATTACCGCTTATGCAGGTGTAAGTTACCAGAATGCAATTAACCTTAACGTGATGAGTAGGCCGATTGATTACCAAAATAAAGAGGATGAACAGTTACTCTTATCTCTTATCCGCTGGTAATAAAGAGGATGAACAGTTACTCTTATCCGCTGGTGAGATGACCCTTAAAAGCCGTCATAACTTTGCTATAGAGGAGTTAAATATCGACTTAGATAAATTCGCTTATCTTGTTAAAGGGGTTGCTTTACCCGTAATTAATTTTGAAAATTGGCACTTAGCTGTACAACCCAATAGCGATAATAGTGCCACAACATATCGATTTAAAGCGGATAACTTTGACATCAATATCCCTGATAAGTTAATTGGTGCCAAAGTAGGAATTGCGATTAATAATTTACAGTCTCAAGGTAGTATCCATAATATAAATATGGATGTCACTTATAAAGCAAAAGCGGATAAAATTAGTATAAATTACCCACTCTTTGATTCAAATAACAGTGAACTTCTCATTAATGATTTAACCATTGAACAGGCATATCAGTTAAAACAGTCAAAATATGTTGATGGCTCTTTTAAAAGCACTGTTGGTTCACTCAATTATGGCAAACAAAATATTGGTAGTGGAAAAATATGTTGATGGCTCTTTTAAAAGCACTGTTGGTTCACTCAATTATAGCAAACAAAATATTAAATATGGACTTTAAGGGGATAAATTTTAAAGAGATAGATCTATATAGTTACTTCGATCAAGATAATTTACCGAATGATAATGCAAAGCCAGCACCATTAATCTTTAATATAGACAAACTAAATTGGCACAATAGCGAAGGTGATATCAATTTAGTCATTAATTTAGCGTTGACAGGTGTCAATAGTTTTGACGCGGATGTGGGTATGGACAATATTGAGTCAATGAAATTTAAATTTGATGCGCCATCTAGAGTGATTGCTAAAATATTAGCTCAGTGGAACAACCCTAGCCAAGATGGCGTCATTAGTCGCCAAGTTGACAATATGGATAGTTATGTTCAGATGATGGGGCAACTCTTTTTCAACCATTCAGATATGATTCTATTCGAAAAAGATGGCGTTAAAGGGTTCTTTACCGATGTAAATTATCAGAAAACTGCTCCCAATGTTTATATAAATGGTAACAAGATGGATAAGAGAAGTTTTTTAAATATTTTGACGATTTAGAAGAAGATATAGATGACGATATGGAAGATGATTTTTAGTGGTTGATGATTAGTCGTTTATAAACATAAATTATTTGATAAGAGGGCTTGGTTAAAAGCCCTCTTCTGTTTTTAATAAACAAGTTTTAATAAATAAGTTTTAATAACTAAGTTTTAATAACTAAGTTTTAATAACTGAATTGTTATAACTGAATTTGTATAATTGAACTGTTATAACTAAATAATAAACAACTCAATTTTTAAAAACCAAATTTTCTAACCATATTTTGCTTAAAACAACCATAACCCTAAAACAAATTTGCAAAACAGATGAGATCTATCTTTAAAATTGATCTATCTGTTTAACAACAGAGGTTCAAATAACGGTTTTCGCCAGCCGGTTAATATCTCAGGAAGAGGGGCTGTTTTATCTTGTTGCCACCTTACATAGTGGTTAATAAAGCGCCTTGAGATAAGTAGCTCGACACTAACTCCATACTGCCTCTTTGAGTAATTTTAATAATTTGTGCTGCCTCTTTGAGTAATAATGTGGTCTCTTTATATTTTGGGTAAGTGTTGATGCGTTGAATGGGGGAGTTCGATGATAGGTTCATAGAGGAGTGCTAATATTTTTCGCCGTAGAGTCTTATATCTTTACCTTTTAGCCCCAAACTTGCCAACTCTGCTAGTGAGGAGGGTTTGTAGCGAGCTATCTTCCATAATAGCTCCTCCTGAAGAACAAAATTGAGGGCTATATTACAACTTTTGGCAAGATTATAACGCCAACTAGCTAATCTTTGCAGCAGCGCTAGCCCTTTACCGTTTAGCTGCCAACCATTTTTAATCTGTAGATAGGCGTAATTAGGATCGATGACAATTCGCTTGCGATCAACTGCAAGTTCACACTCCTCATAGGCCGCATTAAGCCAACCACTATCAAGCAGCAAGGCTTTGAGTCTCTCCACTAAAGGGATGAGATAGAGCACATCATTAATAGCATAAGCACACTGTTTATCGGTCAATGGTCGCTGTAGCCAATTAGTACACTGTTTATCGGTCAATGGTCGCTGTAGCCAATTAGTACGCACTTCGCTTTTATCCAGCTCAACACCAAGATATTTTTTAACTAAAGTGGCATAACCAGTACTAAGTGGATTGTCTAAAAATGAGGCTAAAATTTGGCTATCAATGATAGGCGTTGGAATGAGATCAAAATAGTGTTGAAAAACATCAATATCCTCACTGCAAGCATGAAGATATTTCTGGATATGGTGATCAGCTAATAGAGCCACAAAAGGATCCCAAACTGTAATCGTTAGCGGATCGACAAGCGCGATGCTCTCGCCATCAAAAAGCTGTATTAGTCCAAGTTTAGGATAAAAAGTGCGAATCCGGATAAATTCAGTATCAATAGCAATACGATCTTTGATACCGCTACAATAGTTAGTCAACTCTTCATCTGTTTTAATTATTCTATAAGTTGAACTCATGGTCTAATTTTCGCCCTTATTTAATGTGTCAGCTTGTTTATCAAAAGTGAGATCGATAACAACAATCTCTTCATCTGTTTTAATTATTCTATAAGTTGAACTCATGGTCTAATTTTCGTATTTAATGTGTCAGCTTGTTTATCACAACGGGTCATCAATCGAATCGGCGGTCCCCAAAGACCATAGCCGCTACTCACAATACTGGTAAATTTATGGTTGGGATCGACATAGATACCATGTGGATTTTTATAAAGATAGTCAACAACCAAGTTTACTGGGAAGATCTGCCCACCATGGGTATGGCCTGATATCATAAGATCTACCCCTTTCTCGGCCGGTTCATTAAGATCTTGCGGTTGGTGATCCAATAAAATAATTGGTGCATCAGGATCGGTAAATAGTAAGAGATCATCGAGCGATGCCCGCGCTGTTTTAAGTTTTTCAGTAATATAATCATTACGTCCAATTAGGGTGATACCGAGTTTATCATCATATAAAACATCATCTTTAAGGAGATGCATATTGGCACTTTTATAGGCTGTCGCAATGTTCTCAAGGCTATTATTGGGTTTATCAATACTGGCGTATTCATGGTTACCAAAAATGATATAGGTACCATATTTGGCTTTTAACTGTTGAAACTGTTTATTAAATCCAAGCAGAATAAAAGGATCTATTCGCGAATCGATAGTATCACCAGTGATAACAACTAAATCGGCATTAAGTCTATTCACTTTATCTACCATCTGTTGAATAAATTGCGGTGTCACTATTTCACTGATATGGATATCAGTAAGTTGCACAATGCGTAACTTCTCCTGCTTTGCCGGCTTATCAATTTTCACCTGATATTTAACAATTTTTGGATTAATTGCTTGATCATTACCGTAGATGAAGAGTGCGACTGTGCAGATAATATAGATAATTTTGTTGGCGAGGTTTGGTCGGAATTTTTAAAGCTGATGAGATATAGGATATCAAATATGATTAAAATATAGAACGCACAGATAAAAATACCAAAGATAATCGATCCAATAAGCGGAATCCAGTAGCTGGAGAGATCACCCAATAATCTTGATAAAACTAATGAGAATCCTACTAAAAATAGAGTAATCCAATAAAAAACAGAACCGATACCCGTCAATTGAAATTTAAACCAAAATTGCCACCTTTTACCAACATATAAGGTAATTAAAAAACTGACAATTATCGCTGCGATTTGCACGAAAATCATGATAAACCTATCAACTAATTGCTGAAAATGGTTATCATATCAGAATTATTGACGCTAAAAAATAGTTGTTTATCATCAATATTTTTTGGTAAAGTCAGTTGTTGAAGAGAGCTTTGTTTAACAGAACTGATCAAGAAGTTAGAGATACATATTAACGTATCTTCATTTTAGCTATTAGCATTTTTAAACAGTAAAAATATCAAGAAAAAGAATACTTATAAATTTATAAACCAAATATGGATTATAGATAAAAATAAAGAACAGTAGAGAACAAAATATATAGGCGAATATAGTTTTTAGATTAAGTTTAAAACGTTTATATGAAAGCAAATAGCGTAAATCATAAATAACATAAATACAAAACTGAGAAAAATACCAAAATAGATATACCCCTCTTTTTAAATTTTTAAAATCTAACTATTTAACAAAGTGTATTCTAATAACGTTTTTTGCCAACCGTTAATCAATTGATAATAATTAACTTTTATAGCTAACAACCTTTTTTAAACTGTAGTTTAGCGTACTCTGGAACGAAGGCAATCGCTTATGATTAACATAGCTCACACAACAATTGCCGTTTCAAGCCTAAAATATTAAGATTCAACTCTTACATTTTTACAGACCTAATATTTGAGCGATTGGAAAAATCAGAAATGCAATTTGTGGAAAAAACATCATGGCAGAAATCAGGAGTTCATAGATGAAAAGGTAAAAAAATAATGAACTTATGATATAAGCTATTTGGGTTGTTCTATTTGGTTTAAACCGTTTATTAGACAAAATATAGATAAGATCAAAAATCATTAGAATTAGCGTAAAACAGAAAAATAGTCCAAAAATTTTATAACCTATAAAGTAAATGTATATGTTTATTAATCTGTGGAGTTTTAAAACAATAATTTGTGAAAATGCTGAAAAATAGAGCGCAAACCAATAAAGACTATTAGCAAAATTAGTTAGGTGAAATTGAAACCAGAATTGTAGTCTTTTTCCTAAATAATAAGGAAATACAATAGTGACTATAAATAAAAGAACGACAGCAAAAAATAGATAAGTTTCTAACATGATTATCCTATTAAAAAGAGGTTAAAAGGTGGTATCATAACAGAATTTAGTCGTTTTTAAAGCTGATGATATAGACAGCTAACGTTGTTAAAACGCATTAAATTCGAAGTAAAATGTTAATAACGTTGAACTACAATATTTTATCAATAATCCGATCAATAATTGCAGATTAGGTTATTAAATTTTTTCATAAATTCCACTGTTAAAAATAGTCATTATTAAAAATATGGATAGACATCACGACCACCTCTTCTCCACCCCTATTGAAAAGTTGGGTGATTGGACCTTCGATGAAAAAGTAGCCGAGGTTTTCCCTGATATGGTGCAACGATCGGTACCAGGTTATCAAATATTATTGCTATGATAGGAATGCTCGCAAAACGTTTTGTGCAGCCCAATAGCAACATTTATGATCTAGGCTGTTCGTTGGGGGCAGCGACACTATCGATTAGACGAAATATTGACCAACCCAACTGCCAAATCATCGCTGTTGATAACGCTATGCCGATGGTAACGCGCGCAAAGCAGCATCTAGATGCCTATAAAGCGGCGACACCTGCCTCGGTTATCTGTGCTGATATTGCTGATATTGCAATGGAAAATGCATCGATGGTGGTACTTAATTTTACTTTACAGTTCCTAAACCCTAAAGCAAGACAGCAGATGCTTGATAAGATCTTCCAAGCTTTAAATCCCAACGGTATTTTAGTCATTTCAGAAAAATTTAGCTTTGATGATAGTAAAATTAATGATCTGCTTTTTAATATGCATCACGATTTTAAACGAGCTAACGGTTATAGCGAACTTGAGATTAGCCAAAAGCGGACAATGCTAGAAAATGTAAGTTAACCGATACAGTTGCAACCCATAAATCTCGACTTAAAATCGCTGGATTTAACCATGTAGAGACATGGTTTCAGTGCTTTAATTTTGGCTCCATCATTGCTATTAAAGATGGCTAGCTGTTTATAAAAACAGATTCTAGAGAGCTGTTTATAAAACGATGTTTATAAAACGATGTTTATAAAGAATTTTTTAAGAGAAAATATAGATGATAGATTTTGGCAATTTTTATAAGTTAATCGCCCAAAAACGCCCAACTAATGATCTAAGCAGTTGGCTAGAGATTTTGCCAACTCAGCTAGCTAACTGGAAAAAACAGAATCTGGATAGCCGTTTTAACCACTGGGTTAATAGCATTGCGCACCTGCCAGAGATCAATCAGCCAATCGAGGTTGATCTCACAAATGGCGTCACAGTAAAAACAGAGACGCCGATATCGGTTGGCGCACAGCAGCGAATTGAGAAGCTGCTAAAAATCTAATCCCTTGGCGCAAAGGCCCTTTTGATCTGCATGGTGTTGTTATCGATTCCGAATGGCGTTCTGATCTCAAATGGCAGCGACTTCTGCCCTATATTGATGATTTGTATGGTAAAACGGTTTTAGATGTTGGCTGTAATAGCGGTTATCACCTCTGGCGTATGGTGGGTGCTGGCGCGCGCTTAGCGGTTGGTATCGATCCGATGGCGCTCTTTTTATGCCAATTTGAGATGGTGCGTAAACTGCTTGGAGGTGATCAGAGGGCGCATCTTTTACCATTGGGAATTGAAGCGCTGCCTAAATTAAATGCTTTTGATGTCGTCTTTTCGATGGGGGTGCTCTACCATCGAAGATCGCCACTTGATCACCTTTATCAACTAAAGGATCAGCTGGTTTCTGGCGGTCAACTGGTTTTAGAGACCTTAGTTATTGAGGGTGATCTGCATCAAGCGTTATTGCCGCAAGATCGCTATGCGCAGATGCGAAATGTCTACTTTATTCCGTCAGTGCCAACTATGATTAGTTGGTTAGAGAGGTGTGGATTTAAAGAGGTGAAAATGGTCGACATCTCTCCAACCACTAATGATGAACAGCGTACCACAGCATGGTCGTCGGAACAGTCGCTGGCGGATTTCCTAAATCCCGATGATCCAACAAAAACTGTCGAAGGCTACCCTGCACCGCTTAGAGCGCTATTTACTGCTAGGAAATAGATCTGATGGTACTATGTTGGACATAAAAGATATGCCTCATGCTTAATTAGTATCGTTAACAATCATCACTATTAGGCAGCAACTCGGAAGTGACAAATGGCTGCTTTAACGGTATGATAGACACTATTTTGTCTCCCATTTTTCAATTTTTTTCAACTAGGTTTAATGTGAATATTCAACAACTTTTATCTCAAAAAATTTCTCAAGCAATGGTGGCTGTAGGTAGCAATGCAGATGCATTAGTAAAACCATCCGCCAAAGTGCAATTTGGCGATTACCAAGCTAACGGTATTATGGCTGCTGCGAAAAGTTAGGTCTCCCACCCCGTCAATTGGCAGAAAAAGTGATAGCGCAGTTGGATCTTGGCGATGTAATCGAAAAAGTTGAGATTGCAGGTCCTGGTTTTATCAATATATTCCTAAATAACAGTTGGATTGCCGCACAAAATGAGCTGGCATTACAGAATGATAAACTTAATATCACCTTACCAGAAGTACCTCAAACAGTGGTTGTTGATTACTCAGCCCCGAATGTTGCAAAAGAGATGCATGTCGGTCACCTTCGTTCGACCATTATTGGTGATTCATCGGTCAGAGTACTGAGCTTTTTAGGGCATAATGTAATTCGAGCCAACCATGTTGGTGACTGGGGTACCCAGTTTGGTATGCTTATTGCCTATTTAGAGAAGATGCAAAATGAGCATGCAAATGATATGGCGCTCTCCGATTTAGAGTCCTTCTACCGCCAAGCTAAAAAAATGTATGATGAAGATGCCGAGTTTGCCGAAAAAGCGCGTAACTATGTGGTTAAACTACAAGGCGGTGATGAGTATTGCCTCACTATGTGGCGTAAACTGGTTGATATTACCATGTCACAAAATATTGCCACCTATAAACGGTTAAATGTCACTCTCTCGCTTGCTGACACCATGGGTGAAAGCATCTATAACAGTATGTTACCGGTCATTGTTGCTGATCTAAAACAGAGAGGGTTAGCGGTTGAAAGTAACGGCGCAACGGTGGTCTTTTTAGATGAGTTTATGAATAAAGAGGGTGAACCGATAGGCGTTATCATCCAGAAAAGTGATGGTGGCTACCTCTATACTACAACTGATATCGCCTGCCTTAAATATCGTTACGAAAATCTGCATGCTGACCGTATCCTCTACTATATCGACTCTCGGCAGCATCAACATTTAGAGCAGGTTTGGATGATTGCGCGTAAAGCGGATTATATTCCTGAATCTCTTAAACTCGAACACCATATGTTTGGAATGATGTTAGGTAAAGATGGCAGACCTTTTAAGACCCGTTCCGGCGATACCATTAAACTTAATGATCTGTTAGATGAGGCAATGCAGCGTGCAACTGCTTTAATTCAGAGTAAAAATCCACAGTTAACTGGCGATGAGCTAAAAGAGGTAGTTGAAGCTGTGGCGATTGGATCGGTCAAATATGCCGATCTCTCGAAAAAACGAACCACCGATTATGTCTTTGACTGGGACAATATGCTCTCTTTTGAGGGTAATACCGCACCTTACCTGCAATATGCCTATACGCGCGTACTCTCAATCTTTAAAAAGGCGGATCTCACTGCCTCTCAACTGACAGGTAAAATTTTATTAGATGATGATAAAGAGCGTGCATTAGCTGCAAGACTCATTCAATTTGATGAGACAGTTGCCGCGGTTGCAAACGAAGGAATGCCACATCTACTTTGTGCTTATCTATATGATATCGCTACGCTATTCTCAAGCTTCTATGAACATTGCCCAATCTTAAACGTAGAGAGTGAAGCAGTAAAAATGAGCCGTTTAAAACTGGCTGCTCTAACAGCAAAAACCTTAAAAACGGGTTTAGATATGTTAGGTATTAAAACAGTTGAAAAGATGTAGTCAGCAAAAGTGAACCAGTTAGTAAAAATGAAATAGTTGATAAAGAAGAGTTATATTAAGAATCAATTTGAGTTATATTTTTGGATAATCTCTTTTTTTTTTGATTGGTAATTAATAATATTAAACAAGTAGTTATATTTAATAATTGGATTGAACAGTCAATTTAATTGGTAAACTGAACAATTTTGATTAATTAATCTAGAAAATAATACTTTAACTATTTCATTTAATTACCATTTTTTAGCTTTATACTACTTGATCTTGACCGTTTTTTTATTAAAATGTGTAGAGTTATTTTTTGCATACAACATCTTACTTACTGTTTTTTAATGACTCTTGTGATAGAGATGTATGAATAAGGTGTTTAATTAAATGATTAAATAGGTTAAGAGAGCAAATATGACGTACTACAGCAAATCGGTAAATCTCTATCTTGATCTTCTGATTAGCTTTTTATCCTCCTTTTTGGGGGATTTTTTTTGTCTCAAATTCGATATTTTAACGTAATTAATACAATAAACGATCCGAGGAACCCCTACTATGTCTGATAACAAAACCTTGCTATTAACCAGTCGCGATCAGAGCTTGAAAGCTTTTTTAATAAAAAAGATCCGCGAAAATGGCGGTTGGATCAATGCACATATGCATGCTGACCGCGCCTTTACCATCACCACTGACAGTTTTGATATCTACCAGAAACAGACATTAATTGAGAAGTGGGATACCTTAGATAGATTAAAATCATCGATGAGTGAGGATGATTACTATCGCCATTTTAGTATGGCTGTTGAAAGAATGATTGAGCAAGGTGTAACAGCAGCAGGGTCATTTGTTGATATTGATCCTATAGCAGAGGAGCGTGCTATACGTGGTGCGCTTAAAGCGAGAGAGGCATATAAAAAAGATATTACGATCAAACTGATCAATCAGACTCTAAAAGGGGTTATTGATAAAGAGGCGCGTTACTGGTTTGATAAAGGGGCTGATTTGGTAGATATTCTAGGCGGCTTACCAAGGCGTGATGAGCGTGATCATGGTGAGGGAATGGGGCTTAAACATCTTGACGTGTTAATGGATACGGGTAAAAGGTTGGGCAAAATGGTGCATGTCCATGTCGATCAGTTCAATTCGCCAGATGAGATTGAGACCGAACAGGTCACCGACAAAACGTTAGAGCACGGTATGCATGGCAAAGTTGTGGCTATTCATAGCATCTCTATCACTGCTCATAGTTTAGAGTATCGTCAAAAGTTATATAAAAAGATGCGTGAAGCGCAAATGATGGTGATAGCTTGCCCATTTGCTTGGATCGACAGCCCGCGCCGTGAAGAGCAAGGCCCAACCCGCAATTCGCTAACACCAGTGGATGAACTAGCTGCGGCAGGCATTCCAGTTGCAATTGGTACCGATAATATTAGTGACTATATGTTGCCATTTTCGACCGGTAATATGTGGGAGGAGTTAAAATTGTTGGTAACTGGTTGCCGATACACTGATTTAGATAATATTATTAACGTTGCAACGATTAATGGTAGAAAAGCGTTAGGTTTAGCTTAGTTGACCTTCTCTCTTTCAAGTTACCTATTTTAAGTTGATAGATTTATCTACACAGTTTTGCTAATGTAAAAAAGAGTAAAATTGTGTAGATAAAAGATCTAGTTGTAAGATGGCTAGCTAGGTAAAATTTACCGGCTACTCTCTCCTATTTACCGCCTACTCCGTTTTTTAGGTTGATAAGCTGGTTTGGTTGGTTTTAGGCTTACGGCACGTTTATCTTTGGTTACTGACACAAAGCTTTTTACTTCCGGCTTCAGTCCTACTTGATCACGAAGGTAGTTGACAGATTCAATATCAAGCTCCATCCATTTGCCTCGTGCTAAGCTCTTTGGAAGCAAAATATTGCCATAACGGATACGTAGTAGCCTGCTCACCTGAATATCGACCGCCTCCCACATTCTACGCACTTCACGATTACGACCCTCTGTAATTGTGACATTAAACCACTGATTTAACCCCTCCCCCCCTTGAGCAGAGATTGATTTAAAAGCCGCAGGTCCATCTTCAAGTTGCACGCCGTGGGTTAACTGCCAAAGCTGTTCATCACTCACTTGCCCCCCTTTAGCAAATACCCGCACCGCATATTCACGCTCTATCTCATGACGGGGATGCATTAAACGGTTGGCTAACTCACCATCGGTCGTAAATAGCAGCAGACCTGAAGTGTTAATATCTAATCGACCAATATTGATCCAACGGGCATTTTGTAGACGTGGTAGGCGGGTAAAGACGGTTGCGCGCCCTTCCGGATCACTGCGTGAGCAGATCTCACCCTCTGGCTTATAGTAGGCAAGAACACGACACACTTCGCGCTCTTTTGGACGAATTTGGACAAGGTGACCATCAATTCGAATTTTAGGGCTATTATTGACATCAACACGATCACCTAACGTGGCAATTTTACCAAGTGACCAACCCCCTATCGATCCACTGCGTCCCATGTGATGTCAGAACAAGCATCGGGCGGGAGATGAATGTATTTGCCGAGGCAGAGGGGCAAGCGCACCGCGTATCGTTTAAGTCACCGGTTCTGCTCGTATTGCTAAGCAGTTAACTGCACTGCGTCCTGTTACAAGAACTCGTTAGCGGGAGATGATGGTAGTCTGCGTGATGCGATTGAGCAGCTGTGTGGTGATGCCGAGACTAAAGTACGTGAAGGAGCGGTGCTGCTCATCTTATCCGATAAAAATATCGCCCTGACCGGCTTGAGCTTCCTGCACCGATGGCGGTTGGCGCGGTACAGCAGCGGCTGGTTGAAAAATCTCCGCTGTGATGCCAATATTATTGTGGAGACAGCCAGTTGCCGCGATCCACGCAATTTGCCGTGCTGATTGGCTTTGGTGCAACTGCAATCTACCCCTACCTCGCTTATAGACGTTAGCGCAGATGATCGATCAAGGTGCGATTACAATCGGATTAATTGCGCCTGTAACGGCAGAAAAGGGCTCTATTGGGATCAATGCCTCCTACCGCTGCTCAAAACTGTTTGAAGCTGTAGGCTTGAATGATGAGGTGGTTGAGCTCTGTTTTAAAAATTACTAACCGGATTAACGGCGCCAATTTTGATGATTTCCAACAAAATCTCTTTAACCTAACCGGATCCAATTTTGATGGCGTGGTGGTAAAACGTAAACCTTTAGATCAGGGTGGATTACTAAAATTTGTCTATGGCGGTGAGTATCACGCCTATAATCCAGATGTAGTGCAGTCGCTACAAAAAGCGGTCAATAGTGGCAGTTATGAGGAGTATAAACGGTATGTGGATATTGTTAACCACCGCCCAGTTGCCACACTGCGCGATCTTCTACAGTTAAACCTAAAACATCTATTCCGTTGGATCAGGTAGAGCCTGAATCAGATCTATTTAAACGGTTTGACTCAGCAGCAATGTCAATTGGTGCATTAAGCCCCTGAATGAATCTTTAGCAACTGCCATGAATACGCTAGGTGGCTTCTCTAACTCTGGCGAGGGGGCGAAGATCCGGCGCGTTATAACACGATTAAAGTGTCGCGAATTAAACAGGTCGCCTCTGGCCGTTTTGGGGTGACACCGGGCTACTTAATGAGTGCCGATGTGATTCAGATTAAAGTTGCCCAAAGGGGGCAAAACCGGGCGAAGGGGGACAGTTACCGGGTGATAAGGTGACTCCGTATATTGCCAAATTGCGTTTTTCCGTGCCGGGAGTAACCCTTATTTCGCCACCACCACATCATGATATCTACTCAATTGAGGATTTAGCACAGCTCATTTTTGACCTGAAACAGATCAACCCAACTGCGCTGATCTCGGTGAAATTGGTCTCAGAACCAGGGGTGGGAACAATCGCAACTGGTGTTGCTAAAGCTTACGCTGATCTGATAACTATTTCAGGTTATGACGGCGGAACGGGCGCAAGTCCACTCACCTCGGTTAAATATGCGGGATCACCTTGGGAGCTTGGTTTAGTTGAGACGCAACAATCTTTAGTTGCCAATGGTCTACGCCATAAGATCCGTCTCCAAGTTGATGGTGGATTAAAAACGGGGGTCGATATTGTTAAAGCAGCGATTTTAGGTGCCGAAAGCTTTGGTTTTGGTACCGGTCCAATGGTCGCATTGGGCTGTAAATACCTGCGCATCTGCCATCTTAATAACTGTGCAACGGGCGTTGCAACGCAAGATGAGATATTACGCCGTGAACATTTCCACGGTGTCCCTGAGCGGGCGATGAACTACTTTCGCTTTATTGCCCGTAATACCCGTGAGGTGATGGCAGAGTTAGGGGTGAGCCGATTGTTGATCTGATTGGGCGTATTAATGATCTCTAATTGCGTTAGATGGTATTACTGAAAAACAGCGCAAACTGCGATCTCTCAATTGCTTAGATGGTAAAACTGGCTACATCTATCGGATCTCTCAGGGCAAACCGGTCTAAACCGCACATCGGATAATCGCCCATTTGATAAAGGGGTGCTGAACCATGAAATTATGATAGAGACGCAAAATGCGGTTGATAATCGCCAGAGCAAAAGTCTCTATTTTGATATCCAAAATACCGATCGCTCGGTGGGGGCAGCGCTCTCTGGTTATATTGCGAAAAAATATGGCGACCAAGGGTTAGCCGCTAACCCAATTTCACTTAACTTTAATGGTACCGCAGGGCAGAGTTTTGGCGTCTGGAATGCTGGAGGAGTTGAGTTAACCTTAACTGGCGATGCCAATGACTATGTCGGTAAAGGGATGGCGGGCGGTCGCATTGTGATTCGTCCACCGCAAGGCTCAGCCTTCAAAAGCCATGAGGCGACCATTATTGGTAACACCTGCCTCTATGGGGCAACTGGCGGTAAACTTTTTGCTGCTGGGCGTGCGGGTGAGCGTTTTGCTGTCCGTAACTCTGGTGCAATTAGTGTTGTTGAGGGGATTGGTGATAACGGCTGTGAATATATGACCGGCGGAGTTATCTGCATTTTAGGTAAAACAGGCGTCAATTTTGGTGCCGGTATGACTGGTGGTTTTGCCTATATTCTTGATGAAGATCGCGAATTAAATAGACGTATCAATAGTGAGCTGGTTGAAATACTACCTGTCGCCGATTACCCCATCCATGAGGAGCATCTACGTGGGCTGATTATGGAGCATGCTCAGTTAACACACTCAGCATGGGCAGAGGAGATTTTAGCTGATTGGCAACGATTTGCCGACTGCTTTAAGTTAGTCAAACCAAAATCAAGTGATCTAAAAACACTACTTGGTCACCGTAGCCGTTCAGCTGCTGAACTAGATCTACGTATCGAAGCATAATAAGGGGAGATGCAGATGAGTCAGAATGTTTATCAATTTATCGATTTACAGCGTGTCGATCCACCTAAAAAACCGCTTGCGATACGTAAAATAGAGTTTGTTGAAATTTATGAAGGGTTCTCGTCCGCACAGTCAGAGGCGCAGGCTGGGCGCTGCCTTGCCTGTGGTAACCCTTACTGTGAATGGCGCTGTCCAGTCCATAACTATATCCCTAACTGGTTAAAACTGATTAGAGAGGGCAAGATTTTAGAGGCGGCAGAGTTATCCCACCAGACAAATAGCCTGCCCGAAGTGTGTGGGCGAGTCTGCCCACAAGATCGCCTCTGTGAAGGGTCATGTACCTTAAGTGCCGAATTTGGTGCGGTGACCATTGGGAGTATTGAACGTTATATTACCGATGAGGCGTTTAAGCTAGGCTGGCGCCCGAACCTTGCCAATGTTGAGAAGAGCGGTCGCCGTGTTGCAATTATAGGGGCAGGTCCAGCTGGTTTAGCCTGTGCTGATGTGCTGGTACGTAATGGCATCACACCGGTAGTCTTTGATCGTAATCCTGAAATTGGCGGTCTGCTCACATTTGGCATTCCCGCCTTTAAATTAGATAAAGCGGTATTGGTTAATCGACGCAAAATCTTTACCGAGATGGGGGTAGAGTTTCAGCTCAATACTACAGTTGGTCAAGATATTATGTTACAAGAGCTACTTGATAATTATGATGCCGTTTTTGTTGGCGTTGGTACCTATCAATCGATGCGCGCTGGGCTGATTAATGAAGATGCTAAAGGTGTTTACGATGCCCTCCCATTCTTAATCGCCAATACCAAACATATTATGGGGCATGGTCAAGCTGCTGATATGCCTTATGTCGATATGCAGGATAAAAAAGTGGTGGTGTTAGGGGGTGGTGATACGGCGATGGACTGTGTGAGAACCTCAATTCGCCAAGGTGCAACAAACGTTATCTGTGCTTACCGCCGTGATGAAGCAAATATGCCAGGATCAAAGCGCGAAGTGAAAAACGCCCGTGAAGAGGGGGCGGAATTCCTCTTTAATGTGCAGCCTATCTCTATCGAGGTGGATAATATCGGGCAGGTGACAGGCGTTAAAATGGTAAAAACAGCACTTGGTGAACCTGATGAAAAAGGGCGCCGATCGCCCGTTATCATAGCAGGATCTGAGTTTATTCTGACGGCTGATGCAGTCATCATGGCATTTGGTTTTACACCGCATAAGATGCCATGGCTGGCTGAACAGGGGGTTGAGTTTGATAGTCGCGGTCGCGTGGTTGCGTCAAGTGAGAACGGCTACCAGACAACTAACCCAAAAATTTTTGCGGGCGGTGATGCGGTGCGCGGCTCTGATCTGGTTGTGACAGCAATCGATGAGGGGCGTAAGGCGGCAGAGGGGATTTTAGACTATTTAGAGATTTAGGCATCTCTCTATTTTTATGCGCATGGTGATGGTTATGGCCATCACCAATCACATTTATCACAAAATAGAGTAATCTTTATGCTAAATCCTCTCTTTTCTCCTATTTTTTAACCATTTAGTTACAGCAAATGAGAGATAGATAATCAGTAGATTAGCAGCTAGCGCTGACAGAAAACAAAATATAATCATGGGAATATCTATGCCGAAGCGGTGAGGTAGGTAGTTGTCGACTAAGTTATCAACTAAGTTACCAATGATTACAAGAGATATAAAAAAGGTAACCGTAAATAATAGCCATAGTAACGAGAATTTGAGTGCGCTCATTTTACTTCTCCAATTGGTTTAAAGTCACTCGTGACGGACTTAAAAGGCAGATTGCTCTTTCCATTAAATAGTTTGTAGTTGAATAGATTACTGCTAAATAAATTGCTGTAAAATAGATTACTGCTAAATAGATAACCGTTAAATAGCTTGCCGTTAAATCGATAATATAAATAGAGAATCTTCACTTTTTATACAGTTGTGTAAAACCCAATCTGTCTCAAAAATAATACTATTGATTTTTCAACTGATTAAATTATAAAGGGGGATTTTTTTTATAGCGCTCAGTTGAAAACGCTATATAATGACCGCCGATTTTATTAAATTCAATCATATACACATTTTCCCTAAAGGTTTTATATGTCTAATCAAGATGATAACTTCAGTCAGGAAGCGGTCCCTGAATCAGCCAGAAAAAGCACTCTCTCCCTTGCCTTTATTATGCTCAGTTTAACCTTCTTCTCTGCCAGTATGTGGGCGGGTGGTAAATTAGGTACAGGGCTCAGTTTTAACCAGTTCTTTTTAGCACTTTTTGTTGGTAATCTGCTTTTGGGGATCTATAGCGCAATGTTAGGCTACATTGGCGCCAAAACAGGTTTTTCAACCCACCTTTTAGCACGCTTCTCCTTCGGCTTAAAAGGGTCATGGCTCCCCCTCCTTTTACTCAGTATTACCCAAGTGGGCTGGTTTGGTGTCGGTCTTGCGATGTTTGCCTTCCCTGTCAGTAAAGCAACGGGGGTAAATGCCTACTTACTTATCGGCATCTTTGGTCTATTGATGACAATTACCGTTGCCTTTGAGGGGATAAAAGCGCTTCTTTACCTCTCAATTATTGCGGTACCAGCTATTGCCATTTTAGGTTGCTACTCGGTCTGGATTTAAATGATATGGGTGGACTCCATGCCTTGATCGATATCACACCGTCAGAATCTTGATATGCCCTTGATCGATATCACACCGTCAGAGCTTACCATTGCACTTACCATTGTTGTGGGGTCATTTATCAGCGCGGGGACTTTGACTGCTGACTTTGTCCGCTTTGGTAAAAGAGCTAAAAGCGTATTCCTCATCACCATTATCGCCTTCCTGTTTGGTAACTCGTTAATGTTTATCTTTGGTGCGGCGGGTGCGGCATCAGTTGGAGAGGCAGATATTTCGGATGTGATGATTGCCCAAGGTCTAATCCTTCCTGCCATAATTGTTTTAGGGTTAAACATCTGGACTACCAATGATAATGCACTTTATGCCTCAGGTCTTGGCATGGCAAATATCACTGGGCTATCGAGTAAAATGATGTCGATTGTTAATGGGCTGTTAGGTACACTCTGTGCGGTCTGGCTCTATAACAATTTTGTCGGTTGGTTAACCTTTTTATCGACAGCTATTCCACCAATTGGCGGGGTGATTATTGCGGACTATCTATTAAATCATAAACATTATCAGCAATTAGTTAACAGTAATAAGAAACAGATCAATACCGTTGCAATTATTGCGGTGATAATTGGTATACTTTGCGCCCAATATTTACCAGGTATCATACCACTCAACTCGGTGCTGGGTAGCGCAATAAGTTATATAGTCATCATGTTACTATTAAGAAAAGTTACTATTTAAAAAAGTTAGAATCTAATGAGGCAAAAAATGGGTGTAATCACCGCCATAAATAATGTGCGTTTAGCAAATCGTCCTGATCTCTATCAGATAACGATTAAAGATGGCAAATTTAGTAAAATTGAGCAGCAAATTGCGCCGATTGAAGGTGCATTAGATGCAGAGGGTGGATTAGCGATTCCCCCTTTTATTGAACCACATATTCATCTCGATACCACGCAGACAGCAGGTCAACCGGCTTGGAATCAGTCCGGTACCCTATTTGAAGGGATTGAACGCTGGGCAGAACGTAAAGCAACGCTAACGCATGATGATGTAAAAGCGCGGGCAATGCGAACGCTAAAATGGCAAATTGCCAATGGTATTGGGCATGTGCGTACCCATGTTGATGTCTCGGATCCTTCGCTAGTTGCCTTAAGAGCGATGTTAGAAGTTAAACAGGAGATTGCACCATTTATCGATCTGCAAATTGTCGCCTTCCCACAAAAGGGGATCCTCTCCTATCCAAATGGTGAAGCGCTGCTTGAAGAGGCGCTAGAGCTTGGCGCCGATGTGATTGGTGCCATTCCGCACTTTGAGTTTACGCGGGAGTATGGGGTTGAATCACTCCATTACATGTTCAAACTGGCCAAAAAATATGACTGTCTGGTTGATGTTCACTGTGATGAGATTGATGATGAGCAGTCCCGTTTTATCGAGACACTGGCAGCTTTAGCCTATAAAGAGGAGATGGGTGAACGCGTGACAGCAAGTCACACCACTGCTATGCACTCCTATAATGGTGCGTATACCTCAAGGCTATTTCGTCTGCTTAAACTTTCTGGTATTAACTTTGTTGCCAATCCACTGGTCAATATTCATCTCCAAGGAAGGTTTGACACCTACCCTAAACGCCGTGGCGTGACGCGCGTGAAAGAGCTACAAGAGGCGGGCATTAATGTCTGTTTTGGGCATGACGATGTATTTGATCCATGGTACCCACTTGGTACAGCAAATATGTTACAAGTGCTCCATATGGGGCTGCATGTCTGCCAGATGATGGGTTATGAGCAGATCAACCAAGGGTTAGATCTCATCACCTATAACAGTGCCAAAACCTTACATCTACAAGATTACGGTATTGAAGTTGGTAAGAGTGCAAACTTGGTTATTCTACCGGCAGAAAATGGTTTTGATGCCATTCGCCGCCAAACAGGAGTACGCTACTCAATCCGTCAAGGTCGAATAATAGCCGAAACCGAACCAGCCAAAACCTATATCTACCAACCAGATGCTGAGCTAGTTACTTATAAATAATCTGTTATTAGTAATCTGTTATTAATAATAAATAAAAAGGCGATGATTTAACTCATCGTCTTTTTATTGTTTAAATTTTAAAGTTTTCTCAGTCTAAATAGAATCAATGTTTTTTGATTTTTAACGAATTGCATATTCTGACTATAAAGTACAAGTGGCAGCATTACCTAGTGAGGATCTCTATTTTGAGGATCATTTACTCCGTAAAAATGTCCGCCGGCATCTTCTGTTTTTTTATTTCATAATCTTTTAAATATTTCTCTAAAGGATATGCTGTTCCCAATTCATATATTTTTCCATCATCTTTATCTACTATAAAAGGAGAGTTTCCTATTAATTGACAAGATGATTCACCAGTTTCAAGATACTCTTTTGATTGAAAACAAAAAAACCATCCTTCGGAGAAACGACCTTGTAGAGTAATAACAAGTGGAATATCAGACTCTTTTATATATTCGTTTGCTTTTTGCACGGCATTATCAAAAGTAATCATTATTTTGTCTTTAATAATTTAAAAGATTCATTTGCCCCTAACTCCGTTTTTGCCTGCTCTCGTAGTTTATCTAACTGTTTATCCGCTAAGAGGCTTTCTTAACAAAAATCATAAGGAATACAATGAGCTCCTTCTAACCCTTCATATTTATTTATTGCATCTTGACCTTCAGCAATAAATTCCACATCAATAGGATCAGGAGGATTATTTGGATCTTTATAATTACCTTCCAAAAACGCCTTATATTTGCTCAAGAACATATAATAATTGTTCTCTTGTCATTAAAACTTGTTGTTCCTCGACATATTCAGTGCCTAAAAATACATAATCTCCCGTAATTAATACCCAATGCGCATTACCTATACCAAAATTACCATTTGGTGCTCTGCTATTTTCTAAATCAGTAATATTATTTATCCAGATATTGACAGAATTGATTGAATATTGAAGATCATCCGATAACCAAGCCGCTATTTCGCATACGCCACGACCTTGCTTAGGAGCAAATCGCATATTTTCATTATATTCTCTTCCGGAAGGTGAAAATTTTTTATAATCTGGTATCCACCAGTAATAAATTAGTCTATTCATTATTTACTCTTACCTTGATATATAGGCCAGGCAGTAGCTCCTGTTCCATTTGGTTTTTTATAGTATCCTTCAATTTTTAAACCACTTGAAGACGTTCCAATCCATTTTTCCGATTCTCCATGTTTAGGCGTGGAGTTTTCAAAAGCATTTTTAATTTCTCTTTCTGTTTGATGTTTCGACCAATGTTCAGGGAAAAAAGTTGTTTCAGCTGATTTTTATACCACTTACCTGTTTCAGGATCTCTAACTGATATATAACCTTTTGTTACGCCGTTAGCATCAGCTTCACCTATCCAAGTATCGACTCTAATATTGGGATCACGTAAATAATGACCGCCAACACCACTTTTTGAACCATCTTTATAAACTTTTATTTCACCATTTAAAATGTGATCAGTGTTAATGTCTATTGGTCTATTTTTACCTGCCTGCTTTTGTACCAGCTCTGCGGGTGAAGGAGATGATTTAAGATTTTCTAAATAATCCCCAACATTATTAACATCAACAACGTCACTTTCAACTTTATTTATAATATTTTCTTCGCCAGTATTAGGTTTTTTAACAGGTTTGCTAGCACCACTTTCGTTAGTTGCACGGGGATTGAATGTTGGCTCTTTTAGTTCAATTTCATGCCGGTACCTTTGGTTATTTTTAGAGAGTTTTTCAATATAGACTTTGATGTCTTGTATTAATGATGGTTTTTGTCCAGCTGGGGTTGCATATTTGATTGAGACAATATTGTGGGCAGCAGATGGGACTTTATTTAGGAGCATGGTTTTGCTGCCAAGAGCTAAGTCAAAAAGCCCATAAGAAATCCCTTCATACCCTTTTGGTACAAGCCCTGACCAAGCTATAACATCTTCCCCAAGGGTTGTCACCTCTTGGTCGGTTAAGATGCGGCTCATACCGGCAGCGCCGAGGATGGCGTGGGCGATGAGGAAAAGATCCTAAATTTGGCTTAGGATCTTTTCAATTAATTTAATATTCCTTACGCAAATAGAACCAGCCTAAATTTCCTTTTTTTTCATAAATACTAATTGATTCGGATACAATTAAGAGATCAAGATAAATATCTTTAAAATCATTAAAAAAATCTGCTACAACTTCTGTATTTGCAATCTGCATCTCTTCCTCTTCTTCATCTAATAATTTATTATCAAAAATCATTCTTATTGTTAGTATATTATCTTCATTTAAATCAGCTGTAACTCCTCGCATTTTTTTTGTAGCTCTATCGATTAAACTATACATTATACTTTGATTAACTTTATTTCTTATTTCTGTCAAATTATTAATTTTCATAAAGTATGGTCTCGGCGGTACCATGTTAAAGATAGATAAAATGATCCCAGATCTAATATTCGTGGAATCTATCTAAATTAATTTTTTTCCATCTTATCGAGAATATTTCCTATTTGTCTTAATAAATAAGAAACTTCCTCTTTTGTGGCACCAATTCTAGTTTCAAACTCAAAAACATCTATACCATTACACACTTCATTAAAAATAGCATTTAGCATGAGCAACTCTTCGTATGATAACGATATATTTGCATGTTTATCTATAATATCTATAATTTTCATTTAATTACCTCAAGTTATCAAAATAATCTCGTCCATTTACAGGTCTAAAAGCAGTACCACCGTCAGAAGTCTTAGGATTTCTAATAACAATCGTTCCTGTTGACTGATCCCAGTATGCAGTTCTTCCTCCACTAAATTGTTTTACTGATGTTGGATTACTAACAATATTTTCTATATGTGCCGCAAATTGTTTACGTGTTCTAATATCTAATGAGTTGAATTCACCTTGTTGTAAAACATGCTTTTCAAATGCATGTCCACATGCAATTTCTTTACCAACTAATTGCGCATTTAACTTAGAACCGTCTACAGCATTTTCAGCTCCTATAGATGGCTTAGCTTTACTATTTGATAAGTCTTCTAGTCTATCAATTTTATTAGCATCAACAACGTCACTTTCAACTTTATTTATAATATTTTCTTCGCCAGTATTAGGTTTTTTAACAGGTTTTCGAGCACCACTTCCGTCAGCTGCGCCCATCGAGCCGCGGGGATTGAGTGTTGGCTCTTTTAGTTCAATCTCATGCCGATACCTTTGATTATTTTTAGAGAGTTTTTCAATATGGACTTTGATGTCTCGTATTAATGATGGTTTTTGCCCCTCTGGAGTTATATATCTAATCGAGACGATATTGTGGGCAGCAGATGGTACTTTATTTAGGAGCATTGTTTTGCCACCAAGGGCTAAGTCAACGAGTCCGTAGGTAATCCCTTCATACCCTTTGGGGACAAGTCCTGACCAAGCTATGGCATCCTCCCCAAGTGTTGTCACCTCGTGGTCAGTTAAGATGCGGCTCATGCCAGCAGCAATATTGTCACTACCAACAAACCCTAAAGCAACCGCAACAGCACTCCCTGTGCCAAGTGATACCCCTTCAATTGTGCCAGCAACAGCTAAGGTTAAGATTCCCCCAGCTACTTGTGCGCCACCTAGAATCTGGTTTTCATATTTGTTGTAGGTCGATTTGATGGTATCGCCGTAAAGGTAACCGGTAATACCACCAATCAGCCCGCCAGTTGCACCAAGTAATGAGTGACCTATTTCTGCCCCTTCGGCTGCATTGATAAGGTTTTGTGGCTCAATATGGCTAAAAAACTGTTCAATAAATGAGATGTCAACCGCACTTGTCTCAAGCTGCCAATCATCAATATGTGACCACTTTTGAGGTACTTTAATATCTGCGAGACCCTGCGGATTAAATCGACCAATAAACCTGTGACCTTCGCTAATCGATGTGATGGCATATTTATGGTCTTTATGGAACTTAAGATAGAACCCCTCGGTTGGCTTTAACTCAAAATGTTGATAGGTTAATTTTTTGGCTTTGAGTCGGTATTCTTGAGGAGTAGCTTAATCAGCCTCGCTACCCTCAAAAATTAAGGGGTTATGTAACTTGAATTTTTCTTATAAAATTAATGTGACAAAAGTAGTGAGTAGATTACAATTTACTAACTAGATTGATATTATAGCTCCACTTTTTGCTGTTTTAGATTCGCAAGTTCGTCTATTTCTTCTTGCCATAATTTTACTAATCCATCATCAACCTGAATTTTACTATTGCACTCCTTCAATTCCTGTATTCTCTCCTCTATAGAGAGCGGTACATATTCTTGGCTCTCAATCTGCGAAATAAAATCTTTAAAGTTTGGGCATAAGTAGTTATAGGTATCTATTTCGTGATCATAAAAAGAGATCTCCCCATAGTTTAACTCACTAATACCGATAACAATAGAATTGCCCCAGCTATCCTCAGCAATCGGCAGATAACCATTTTCTATTGCAGAAGTGAAACTATCATCTTGCATTAACTGAGAAAAACCACAGTACTCGTTCTGCTCTTCAAAACCATAAAAGCATCGTATATCGCTGCTTTCACCATTTATATCAAAATAGGCATCAATTGTCTGTCCACCATTATATTTTTTTAAAAAATCTCTATATGTATCCGGTATTTTTATACCCAGTGTCTCTTCAAATAACGCTATTTTTTCTGCAACATTTGAATTATCAAAACTAAAAATGTATAACATTATCTATCTCCTCTACTTATATAAACCGTGACCGCCAACATGGGTAAATTCTTTATGTACTTTTTTTTCAACTAACTGTATAACGCCATCAGGTTGTGAGTGATGTACCGCATATCCCTCAGGGATTTTTTTTAACCCTGCTAATTGTAAAAATTTTTTTCTGTCCTTATCTCTATTACCTGAGAAAGTGCCAATATCAATTTCAGCTTTTTTTCTATCAGGGTGTAAATAACGACTAAAATTAGGTAGTAGAACATCTTTACCATCTATATTTTTAAATTCATATGTGATAGATATTCCACCTTTATTAATATATTTCCAATGATTATTATCTAAAATTTCAATTTTACCCCCCTTCTCTATCCATTTAGCTGGTATTGGTGAATATGATGGTTTTGTTTGCAGTAGCTCTTTTGAAGCTATCGCAATATCATCCACACTCTTCAAACTAATCACATTTCTCTGGTTTACGCTGATGTTCTCAACTGTGATAGTTATTTCAGTTGGTTTTACTATCTGTCCAGATTTGGCGGTGTTAATTGTTTGGAATTTGACAATATTTGCTGTTTGGCTGGTCGTTTTAAGTAGGGTGCTTGCTTTACTCACTGTGCCGATATCAATTAAACCGTAAGCAATTTCACCGTACCCTTTAGGGAGGACAGACCACTCTAAAAACTTTGCACCATAAGTTGTGGTGGTATCTTCTGAGAATAACGACCGCGTTCCAGCTTGTATATTATCTATCCCAACAAAACCAATTGTGGCAGCTAATGGCGTACCAACACCTGTCGCACCAATTGTTGCGGCAATATATAAATTAACCGCGCCACCCATTATCTGCATAGTTGATGCTAGATTATGTAATGATTTATCTGCTCCCCCCATGATGTTCGCATGCATAATCCCCGCATCACTTTCACCAAAAGTAAAGCCTTGCATGAATAACATTTTTTGATACTGTTTTTTTACTGCTGGGAAAAATTCATCTATAAAATGATTTTCAACAGGCGTTGCTGTTAAATCCCAAGTTTTAACGTGAGACCATCTGGTAGGTATTTTAACTTTGACTCTATTATTCGCATCAAAGCGCCCAACAAATTGGTAACCATAATCTCTTGCTGTAATCTTATATTTATAATTTTTATTAAGCGTCAGCTCAATCGTATCAGCTGGCTTTAACTCAACATGTTGATAAGTTAATTTTTTGGCTTTGAGTTTATAAGCTCTACGAGTTTCAATATTACGAATGAGACTGGGTGTGCGAAGCTGTTTTAGGAGTTTAATAGCGGTGAAGTAGAGGTTTTCGATATCGCTAAGCTCATCGGTTTTTACATCAAGACTAATCTGCTCTTTGAGTTTAGTTTCGTAATCTTTTTCACCTCCGCTGCCATCAAGGACGAGCGGACTACTTAGGTACTCATTAGCAATTCTAGCTAACTTATCACTCTTATAACTGTAATCACTTTTATCAAACCCTTCACTATGGCGGATACTCCGGATAGATTTTAGGGTTTGCCTTAGTAATGTAGGGTCACGGGTTATCGCCCCTTCACTCTCATCATGACCCAAATCACCAATTCGACCTACAGCTGTGATAAATTTAGTCTCATTTAAGAGTAGTAGCATCTGATAAAAGAGCTCACCTATCTGCTCGTCGGGGCGAAATGGCGGCTCACTATTATAGTTATACCTAGGGGAGAAGTGCTGCGGTGAAAATCCATAGTTGATAATGCTAGCTAATCTTTCATCTTGTTCAATTGTAAATGGCGAGTTACCCGAGCGCAGTAGGTTACTTAATTTATCAAGCCACGCCTGTGCTAGATTTTTAACGTTTAGCTGCTTTTCGCCCCGTAGCGTTAAATCGGTATCCCCTTGATTACCACCAATTAATAGGTGCACCTTTGGCAGCACTTTAGTTGCCGAAAACGGGTCACAATGGCGTAAAAATATCTCCTCTCCGCTAGTCTCTATTGTAAAAAGCTGCTTATGGATATTCGCACCATCTCGAATAGCGATAAGCTCTGGTCTATGGTTGACCAAATCAACCGTAATCCAGCTATCATCAGGTTGATAGTAGGGTATTTTTTTAAACTTTTTCTTAACGTAAGCGCTGTTAAATGTTGAATTATTGTAAATCCAACTTGGCAGGGGTAGCTCTAGCAAAATCGCGCTTTCAGTAAATAACGCAGTAGCTAAAACTTTTGCAACTTTATCAGAGATTTTATGGTAGTAAGTTTGGTAAGGGAGTCCAACCTGTTGTAATACTTGATAAAAATCTTTACAAGACTCTGGATCGGCAACTAACTTTTTAATAACATCGCGGTAATCTGAATCATAAAAATGTTTAATCCGTTTTGGGCGACTAAAATAGTCCAAACCGGCTAAACGCGCGCTCTCATCCTGCCACGCATCGGCTGACACTAACTGATAATGATACATCTATCCCTATTCCATGCTTGGTTTTATTGTTATTAGATTTAAGTTTAAAATTATTTTTTTGTTATAAAAGTTTCTTGAAAAAAATCAGCGCGATCTTAGCATGGCGTGAATTAACCGCAAGTAGGAATAGATAATTTTATGATCCTGATCACCAAGATAGTTATTTTTTATCTGTTTGATTAAACTTAGGTAGTAACGATTTTAAGAGCTGTTGCAAATTTATTTTAGGCGTTTTAAAAGGGTTGATTCTGTTGCTGGGTTTTTTGTAGGGTGGTGAGATGGTCTATTTGAGGCAATATTTATTAATTGCCTCTTTATATAGATATAAGATTTAAATTTTCTATCTGTCATTTTGATTCAATGATGTTTTTTCAATAAAACACCATTGAATTTATATTGTTAGATCTTTAACAGACGGGGTGGAGGAATGCGGCTACGCCGGTAAAAATAACCTGCGCGGCAATCGCCGAGACTATTAGACCGGTCAGTTTTGATAAGATGGCGATGCCTGATCGTTTGAGTACATTAGCGATGCTTTTGGCGGTTAAGAGCATCAGGTAGATGACTAATGAGGCGACAAAGAGTGCGAGGGTGCAGATTATATTAGCGGCAAGTCCAATTGAGCTTGTCCCCATAACAATTATGGTGCCGATCGAGGCTGGACCCATGCAGAGGGGTACGGCGAGGGGGACTACGCTGATATCATCATCCTCTTGGATTCTATTTTTTTCGGGGGAGTCGTTCATGAGTGATACGGCAGAGAGGAAGAGTAAGGCGCCGGCGCCAATGCGGAAGGCGTCGAGCGTGAAGCCAAAGACACTAAAAAGGGTGTTGCCGATAAAAAAGAGGACAAAGCCCATAATAAAGACGACAGATGAGGTTTTAATTGCGGTTTTACGTTTTTGTGCTTCATCATAATTTTTTGTGCCACTTAAAAATGCACTGAGTACGGCGGGTGGGGTCATTAATGCTAATAGTTTTACGGTGGTGACTAAAAACTCAATAAAATAATCAACCATAGATAAGATCCTTATTTTTGTCGGGTAGTGCAGCTACTTTTGTCATGACTCTTTTGGCTATTATTGTATTGATGAGGCGTTAATCGCATCGATTCGCTATAACGATCTTAAAAAACAATAATTATTAATAAATTAAGCAAAAATAGGCAAAATCAGTTGACAAAAAGGTGACACTCTTTATCCGCCTATTATCACCCATATTCTTTTTAAATTCTATTTTATACTGTTAAAGATGGGTTAAATGTAAAATAAATATGCGTTAACCCTTTTATTGTGCGAAAGATAGCCATTAAACTTTTTTTATCTATTATTAAGCGTCAAATAACAGTTTTATCAAAATATAAAAACACTCTCTATTGTGATGACTCTGCTTTTTGGGGTAGCAGTACTCTGCTTTAGCGGGGCGCTTTTGCTGTTAGCATCGTCATTAGAAATTGGTGAAGTGAATTGGTGTGTTGCAAGGCGATCTGCTCTGATAACTGTTTGTCTCGACTTGAGTTGGCATGTTTAATCACAATCTGGTTATCTTTACCCCGCTCCCCCGCTGTAATAAGGATATATTTTTGTAAACTGGTCGCAATCTCACCCTGATTAAAGGTGATACCTTGTTGCTGATAGTCAAAATGGGCGGGCTTAAAAAAGTGTAATGATTCACTATTGCCGATGCTATCTAAGAAGATGAACTGTTTTTCACCCCTATTTTTAATATGATCTTCTAACATTCTTAAACCAAATTGGTTGGTACAACCGCCATCATAGAGGACAAAAGCTATCCGTTTTTTGGCGGCAGGATCCAGTTTTTGGATCATACTTAGCAGCACAATGATGGTTGAGCTGTTGCAGACAAAGTTATTTTTATTTGGGATCCCACTACGGAATCGCATAATAAGGTAAAAACAGAGGAGCAATCCTAAAGCAGAGATGACGCCGGCAGGACTAAGGATTCCAGCAGTCTGAATAGTTGGCAATATAATAAATAGCGCCAATAGAATTGCCATGATAGTGAGTACTAACGTAGGTAATAGTCCAATAAGATAGGTTTTTTTACTAAAAGCGCGCTGAAATGGGTAGGTTTTTGATAGATTAAAACTATTTATACCGGTGTCATAATAGGTTGCAACAATGATGTCGGCGTGGTTTAGATCGCCAATATAGGCGTTATAGTAGTTGGCATATCGATTACGCCGCAGCTTCAATTTAGCCAGTTTTGCATCGACCGCGTAGCCTAGTGGTATCAGCTCTTTGGCGATAACACGTAAAAAGGCGATCTTCTCTTTATAGCTGAATCGCCTGCCAAATAGTAGGCAGTACCTTACAATTAAATCTTTTAAGTCGGTCATGATCTCTTTATCGCCCTTCTGTTTTATGGTAAAAATGGCTGATAAATATCAGCCATTATCTTGTCATAATTTTTAATTATTCTTTATCGTTTATTAACAATTGGTTAATAAATAATGATTATTAACTATGAATATTAACTATGACTATCAATTTAGTTTTATTAATAGTCATCATCTTCAGTTGCTTGGGTTACGTTCTCTACTACATTGACGGCGTCATAGATATTATCTTTACCCGCTTCGATCGCCTCTTTGGTTAAATTATCTAAATTAGAGGCATCACGATTAATCATTGCAGTAATGACCATCGGCAGACTCATGCCGGTAATGATACGTGCCTTGATCCCCGCTTTTTGCCACTCGGGTAGACATTTAACTGCGGCGTTGTAGGGTGAGGCGCCAAAGAGGTCGACAAAAATCAGTACGCCATCTCCCTCATTTAACTGTTTCGATTCAGTTAAGATATGTTGTTGTAGATCGGCAATATCTTGACCGGCAATTAGCGAGAGGGTCTTAAATTGCGGGGTTTCGCCAACAATCATCTTAACGCTATCTTTTATGCCCTCTGCCATTTTGCCGTGGCTGACTAATAAAATACCAATCATAGATCTCTCCTATTTATAGATCGCTCTTTCTCATAGATCTTCCTATTAAAAATAGGTTAATTAAAAAGTTTTACCGCATCAGCTAACATCACTTTTTTAAGTGATGGGGTCGCTTGGAAATAGATTTTCATCTCTGGGTAGTGATTTTGCAGGTCAACTAGCAGATCGCACTGCGCTTTGTTAATTGCCACTTCGTTAATCACTAAGGTTGCACCAGCTGTTAGCGGAATGCCGCCAATGTTTAACTCGTCAACTGGCACGCCAGCTTTGATGATTTTGCACATCGCTTCGATGCTTTTGGTGATAAGCATCACATTAAAATCATCATATTTGCGATCGTTCCAGTAGCGGACTGCCCCCTCCTCTTTTAATACCCGAATTTTATAGCCGGTACGGGCGCCGGCACTTAACATAATATTTTTAGTAAATTCATCATTAGCTGACTGATCATCTGCTACAAATAACGCATTAGCGCCGACTGATTTTGATACATTGGTCGCCACCTGCCCATGAATTAAACGGCTATCTACGCGTGCTAAAACAACTTTACCCATACTCTGTTTATCCTCTTTTTATAATTTAAGTTATTGATAGTTAAAATATAGTTACAAGATAGTTATAAGATAGTTATAAGATAGTTATAAGATACCTACCGCCGCCAATACGCCTAAAATCAGGGTTAATCCGATTAAGGCATTGGTCACTTTTAGCCCCCGTTTGGCAAAATAGAGGTAGAGCCCACCGACCACGGTTAGCGGTAAAATACCAGGTAAAATTTTGTCTAATGTCTCTTGGATGACAAAGTTTTTGCCAGATAGGGTAAATTCAAGCGCTGCGGTGACTTGGATGTAATTAGCAGCAAGAATCCCCATCATAAAGAGCCCCAAAATAGCGAGCCCTTCAATTAGCATCTGCATTTTGGTGCCAACAACCTCTTTCGCCGCATTTCGACCCAATTTGAAGCCCAATTGGCTAAAGTAGTAGCCGACAAAAAGTTGGTAACAGACAAAGGCGATAAAGGGGAAGAGTGCGCCAATAGCTAAACCTTGCTGCGCCCAAGGTAGGGCAATAGCGATAAATATGTATTGGATTGTGCCTGAGTCGATTGCGTCACCAATTCCCGCCAGCGCCCCCATCAACCCCGCTTTGGTGTTGTAGAGGAGATCATCATCGATACTAATTGGTTTACCTTCGTAGGTCTCATTAGCGCGCACCGCCTCTAGTGATGCCATAATGCCGGTAATAGTGCCGCCACCCCACGTTAATTGGGTATTAAAAAAGAGCAGATGGCGCTGATAGGCGGCGGCGATATCCTCCCGTTTTTTATAGAGCTTTTTTAGGATTGGCATCAGTGCCCACATGAGTGCGCCGGCTAGATAGCGGTCAAATGAGTGTGAGATCTCATTGGCAAAGTAGAAGCGTAGCCATGCAATTGTGACATCTTTTTTAGTAATCTCTTCCGGTTTTAGATCTATACTGCGTTGCTTGATATCGGTCATTCTCTATTCCTCAAAAATGATCTCTTAATAGGTTCCTTTGAAACTATTTTTTAAAGCTATTCCGTTAATATTTTAACTTGGGCATTCCTATTAAAACTACGTTATTAATCGTTAATTATTATTGATAAAAGATAATAGTAGGGGATTAATAGTCATCGTCATCCTGATCTACATTAGTTGGGCTGATACTATTTTTTAATGTATTTACGGTTTCGGATTTCGCTAGCACAAAAATAAAGGCGATGATTGCGCCAATAATGGCATAGGTGACCATCGTAATATTAAGGGGTTTAGCAACTACAGCGAGAAAGTAGGCGAGCAGAAAGAAGACGATATAGCTCCGTTTACCAATAACATAGACCGTTACCGCTATACCGACAGCTGCAAGTCCACCACCTATTACATTAAGAATATGGAAGATGTAGGTACTGGAGTTACTTTTAATCAGATCGGCAATGAGCGGGGCGCCGTAGTAGAGGGCGATAAACATAAAAGGTACATAGAGGATAAACGAGGCGATAATGGGTAAAAAGATGAGTGATAGGGTTAATCCATTGCCACTGCCTGCTGCCGCATAGCGGTCGGTATATTTCTGCATAATAAAGGTGTTGATAAAGAATCTTATTTGATAGATGTAAGATCCGAGTAGTCCAACCGGAACAGCAACGCCAACCGCTGATGCCGGCGTCATGTTACCTAATATGGCGACCGGTACGGCGATTGCTGTCGCAACTGCTGGCTCAGATGGCATCTGGCCACCCGGTGAAAAAACCCCCATATAGATTAACTGTATAGCTGCGGTGACCACCATTGCTTGAGGGATATCATTAAAGACAATGCCGACCACTAAACCGGTCATCATAGGTGAGAAGCGTAAGGTTAATGTTGCGCCACCAAATAGGGAGCGCGACATGATAAAAGCGATCCAGATTGCAATGATTACTGCCTGAAGAAAAGTTACATGCATAGCCAACTCCACTGATTTGATACCGACATCAATTAACTTTTTGACATCAATTTAACATTAGTAATTTAACAACCATATTTTAATAACAGTAATTTAATAACGGTTCTTTAACAACAGTACTTTTATAACAGGGGATGGGATAATATTAAGTGAATGATTTATTTTAATTATTACCCATTATCCACTTTTTATAACAGTTATGAAACAACATTTTTTAACGGCCTATTAGCTGCTATATTTTCGACATCACTTACGCACTTCTCCCCCATACCTTCTAGACATTCAATGGTATAGGCTGAGGTGTGAGGGGTGACTAGTACCTTACTATGCTGGACAAATGGGTGATCGTTAAAGGTGGGTTCGCTGTACATTACATCGGTCGCGTAACCGGCAACCGTGCCGTTATCTAATGCCTTTAATAGTGCCTCTTGCACTATGAGCTCTGCGCGCGCGGTATTGGTGATGTAGACGCCATGTTTCATTAATGCGAACTCACGATCACCTAATAGATTGCGACTGGTCTCATTTAATGAGGCGTTGAGCGAGATGATATCGGCATGGGCTAATAGGTGATCGAGATCAACCACCTCTGCCCCCACTTTATCAGCCCACTTGTGATCAATATTGGGATCAACAACGAGCAGTCTAGTATTGAAACCCAATTTTAAGATCTCAGCAACGCGACTACCAATGTTGCCACAGCCAATCACACCCACTGTTTTGCCGGTAATGTTAATTCCTAAAAAAGCAGCTCTTTTTGCCCAGTCGTTATTTTTCACTGCTGCTTGTGAATCGGCGGTTCGCCTTATTAGTGCAAGTAAATTGGTTACCGCATTTTCGGCAACGGCATCGCGCTCAACTAGCGGCGGTACGATGGTTACAGCTGTGCCATGTGCTTTTGCAGCGGCAAGATCAACATTGTTATAACCGATACCATGGCGGGAGAGGAGGAGGAGTTCATCTTTATGATCAAAAAAGGATTTAGTAAAAAAGGGTCTAACACTGGCGATAATAATATTGAATCCCTGTAACGCTTCGGCGAGATCTTTACCTTCTATATTATTATCAAAGGTGAAAAAATTAACTTCGCCAACCGCTTTTAGTCGATCTAACTGCGAAGGGAAATATTTACCAAAACTACTTGAGTTAACAACTGCTATTTTGTAATGGTTCATGATGTTTACCTTATTAAGATCAAGAATTTACCTAATGCAATTCAACTTAACTTGGGCATATCACAGTAGGTAATAGGCGTGATTTAATTATATTTTATTTAGAAAAACACATCTATTACCGAGATCACACTTTTAAAAAAATGGTGTTAACCGTAATTATTTTTATTATTGTGATTAAAAAGTCCGAATATTTTGGATTTTAGCGGTGGGAGGTGGCAGATAAAAAAGAGGTATAGACAATGTTTTTATCTGCTTTTCGCTAAGAGTTACTTAAGATTATTAGGTAAGATTGGTTGCCAATTAATTGCGGTTTTACCCTGTGCTTCGATAAGCTGATTCGCTTTTGAAAAATGTCTACATCCAAAAAATCCACGGTGAGCAGAGAGGGGTGAGGGGTGTACGGCGGTCAATACGTGATGTTTTTGGCGATTAATAAATTGACCTTTTTTTTGCGCTGGTGATCCCCATAAGAGAAAGACCACACCTTGTAGCTGCTCATTTATGGCGGCGATAACATGGTCGGTAAAGATCTCCCACCCGATTTTGGCATGTGAGTGTGCCTGCCCTGCTTCGACCGTGAGCACGGTATTGAGTAGCAGCACCCCCTGCTCCGCCCATGATGCTAAATAGCCATGGTTTGGGATCGTAAAACCGTTAATGTCGGTGGATAACTCTTTATAGATATTGAGTAGTGAGGGAGGGGGTTTAATACCTGGTAAGACAGAAAATGATAGCCCATGCGCTTGGTTGGGTCCATGGTAGGGATCTTGCCCTAAAATCACCACTTTGATCTGATCAAATGGGGTAAAGCGAAAGGCATTAAATATATCGTGGGCGGGTGGGTAGATAGTTTTACCAGCTGCGCGCTCTGCTGCTACAAATTGCATCGCTTGTTGAAAATATGCCTGCTCTTTTTCGGCACCAATTACATCATGCCATGTCAATTTTTCGCTCATCACTTTACCTAAATATATGTTAACCCTAAAACATTTTTATAACTGTTGTTTAAAACTGTTGTTTAAAAATGTTATTAAAACTGTTATTAAAACTGTTATTAAAAAACAGTTATACAAAACATCTGCAAAAACAGAATATATATGATTTAAAAACGCAGATCTATGGCGATAGTATGATTATTTTTAATTTTAATGCAACTTGCAAAGTGTAATAGGTTACTTGGTTGTTGAGTTTTTAAGGTTATTATTTACCTTATCGCCTATCCCTCCCCTAAAAATTTAGCGCTAAACATCACCCCGTGCTAACAATATCGTTTAAAATTAGGTATGATGTGCCGTTAAAGTAGATCAAGGGCGTTTGAATATCATGGTTAAGCCGAATCAATTAGACCAGTTAACTGCCATTTTCCCCGGGACGTTTGACCCTATTACCAATGGGCATATCGATTTAATCAACCGCTCCGCGTTACTCTTCCCCCATTTAGTTGTTGCTGTTGCCGATAATCCAGCTAAAAAACCGCTTTTTTCCTTAAGTGAGCGAATTGATTTTATACAATCTGCGACTACTCATCTGCCAAATATTGAAGTGGTTGGATATGATAATTTATTGGTTGATCTCGCCGAGAGACATCATGCTACTGTGATTGTGCGCGGTGTTCGTACCACTTATGATTTTGAGTATGAGAAGCAACTTGCCGAAATTAATCGCACCTTAAAAGCTGATTTAGATACCCTCTTTTTAATGCCTTCGATTGCAATGGGCGCTATCTCTTCAACGATTGTCAAAGATATTGCTTATCATGGCGGTTGCGTTGCCAATCTTGTTCCTAAACAGGTTGCGGCTGCGCTGTTAAAAAGAGCTGTTAAAAAGAGCAGTTAAATAGCGTGTTGCAATCCAATCAATGATAAGAATTTAATACGATAAGAATTTAATATAAAAAGAGTTTAATACAACATTAGTGTGCAGAAGATATGGTAAATTTTTATACTCCGCCTAAAAAATCGTTCACCCCAAAAAAAGTTACCGTTACAGTAGCGTCACTCGATACTTTTGGGCAAGGCGTTGCCAACTATAAAGGTAAGACAATTTTTGTCAAAGCTGCTCTGCCAACTGAAACAGTTGATATTCGGTATATTGAAGAGAAGAAGAGTTATGCTAAAGCAGAGGTGATCCGCTACCATAATCAGAGCTTAGATCGGGTGGAGCCAAAGTGTCGCCACTATAAAATTTGTGGTGGCTGTGAGATGCAACATGTATCACAGCCACTGCAACATCAAGCTAAGTACCATGCATTACTGAATCTGCTTAAAAAAGAGAGCGGTGCTGATCTCGCCGAGATTATGGCAGATGAGCCGGAGATTATGGCTAGTTCACCTTACCACTACCGCCGCCGCGCTAGGTTATCGATCAATTGGGTGAACAATAATTTACAGTTTGGCTTTCGTAAGGCAGATTCGAAGCAGATTGTGACCATTAAAATGTGCCCTGTTTTAGTCCCTGAGTTGGAGTCGTTACTGTTACCGCTGTATGAGACACTACAGCAGATCTCACAAAAAAAAGCTTTAGGTCATATTGAGTTAATTGCGACCGAGAGTGGCACGTTAGTTGTGTTACGTCACACTTTACCGCTGACCGAGCAGGATAAAACGCACTTAACTGCATTTGCTAAACAGTTTAATACCTCGTTCTATCTCCATGGTGAGCAGCTTATGCCACTGTTTGGTCAAACTGACCACTTCTATCTACTTAATCAGCTTAAATTGAGTTTTAGCCCACTCGATTTTATTCAGGTTAATCGTAATATCAATCAGAAGATGGTTACAGCAGCAGTTGAATGGTTAGATCTAAAATCAACCGATAATGTGTTGGATCTCTTCTGCGGTATGGGGAACTTTTCGCTGCCGCTAGCGACAACTTGTAAAACAGTGGTCGGCGTTGAGGGGGTTGCGACTCTGGTTGAAAAAGCCAAAGTTAATGCGTTAGTTAATAGGGAGAATCTTATCGCTTCTACCTCATTTATTACCTGTAATTTAGATGATCAACAGCAAATTGCAACTTGGTATAATGCTGCTTGTCGTGATATATCATCTCATGATATAAAGGGTGCAAAATGTGGGGATGGTTGTAATAGAGATAGTCGTGATAGATATGGTAGCGGCGGTTTTGATAAGGTGTTATTAGATCCAGCACGTGCTGGTGCCTATAATGCGATAGCCACAATTGTAGCTTATCAGCCAACGCGAATCGTCTATATCTCATGTAATCCAGCAACCTTAGCGCGTGATAGCAAACTATTAGTAGATGCTGGTTATAAGATTGCCCGTATGGCAATTTTAGATATGTTTCCACAAACTAAACATGTAGAGTCGATGTTACTATTTATAAAATAATAGGTTAGGATCGTTATATTATGGTATCAATAAGAGGTGCACATCAGTACGAAGAGCCTTACTCTTTTAAACAGTTTGATGTAGATCAGTGGATAAAACAGGAGCTACAGTTAACCAATCCTGCAACCTCTCAAAAATTCAAACATATGTGGGATTTCTGTTTCGAAAATAGTGCCGGTGCACCGGAACAGTTCCGCTGTTTTGAGAATGCGGTAGAGATGGTTGAAATTCTCTCAACGCTGAATATGGATATCGATAGTCTATCAGCTGCGCTGCTCTTCCCATTTTTAGATGTCAAAATTATTCGTCGTGAAGATATTCAAGAGAATTTTGATCGCGAAATTATCCACTTAGTCTCAAGTATTGTACGGATGAAAGAGATCCGCCAACTGCGCGCTATTCGTAATGGTAATGCCACCTCAGAGCAGATTGATAGTATTCGCCGTATGCTACTTGCGATGGTGAATGACTTTCGTAGTGTTGTGATAAAACTTGCCGAGCGGATCACCTATCTACGTAGTTTAATGACGGCGCCAAAAGAGGAGCAGGTATTAGCTGCGCAAGAGTGTTTTAATATCTATGCCCCACTTGCCAACCGTTTAGGAATCGGTCAATTAAAGTGGGAGTTAGAGGATTTCTGCTTCCGTTATCTCCACCCTGATGACTATCGATTTATTGCCAATAAACTGCATGAAAAGCGGTTAACTCGCGAGCTTTATATCAATAATTTTGTTAAAAATCTTCAGATGATGATGGATCGTGATCATATCCATGCCAATGTCTATGGTCGACCGAAACATATCTATAGTATCTGGCGCAAGATGGAGCGTAAGCATATCACCTTTGAGCAGCTTTACGATATCCGTGCGGTACGTATTATCTGTAAGGAGATTGCCGACTGTTATAATGCGTTAGGCGTGGTTCATAGCAGTTATCCACATATTGCCAAAGAGTTTGATGATTATGTTGCTAACCCTAAAACAAATGGGTATCAATCGATCCATACTGTGGTTTATGGCCCTGAAAATAAGATTATTGAGATTCAGATACGTACCGAGCAGATGCACAATGACGCGGAGTTAGGTATCGCTGCCCACTGGAAATATAAAGAGGGTAGCACCGATAAGATGACAGCCTATGATCAGCGTATCTCTTGGTTACGTAAGTTGTTGACTTGGCAGCAAGAGATGTCAGAGAGTGGCGAGATCCAAGAGGCGGTGCGTAGTCAGATTTTTGATGATCGCGTCTATGTCTTTACCCCGAAAGGCGATGTTGTGGATCTCCCTGCGGGATCAACGCCATTAGATTTTGCTTACCAAATTCATAGTGATATTGGGCATCGCTGTATCGGCGCCAAAATAGGTGGGCGTATTGTGCCATTTACCTATGTTTTAAAGATGGGCGATCAGGTCGAAATCATTACCCAGAAAGAGCCTAATCCTAGCCGAGATTGGCTCAATCCAAATACCGGATTTGTAAATAGTAGTCGCGCCCGTACCAAAATTTGGGCGTGGTTTAAGAAGCAAGATCGGGATAAAAATATTGCAGCAGGTAAACAGATTTTAGAAGAGGAGCTTGCGCCTTTAAATCTCAGTTTCAGAGATGTTGATGATCTTCTTATCGCAAAATATAACGCTCACTCGTTTGATGAGGTGTTAGCCTCTATTGGTGCAGGTGATGTGCGTATCAATCAACTGGTTAACTTTATCAATGCGCAGTTTAATAAACCAACTGCCAAAGAGGAAGATGAGGCAGCATTAAAACAGATTAAATCCCACTCACAGACTAAACATAGCGGTAAAAAACAGGGTGAGATCATTATCGAAGGGGTGGGCAATTTGATGCATACGTTGGCAAACTGCTGTCGACCAATTCCGGGTGATCAAATTGTCGGTTTTATTACGATAGGTCGAGGAATCTCGATTCACTGTGCCAGTTGTGAGCAGTTACAGGAGTTACGTAACCATGCGCCTGAACGAATTGTTGAAGCAGAGTGGAGTGCAGATCGGCAAAATAGTTATACGATGGTGTTGCGTATTATCGCCAATGAGCATAATGGTCTGTTGCGCGATATTATTACTGTTGTTGCTAATGAGAAGGTGAGTGTCCTTAATCTTTCAAGCGATACTAAGCAGCAGATTGCTACAATTGATATGGATATGGAGATTTTTGATCAGGATTCATTAACACGAGTGATAAATAAGCTTAAACAGATACCTAATGTGATTGAGGCTAAACGTTTTTCGGGTTGAGAGAGCAACTCCTTTCTAACCTCTATTAAAACTCTTTTTAACTTTTTTAACTCTTATTTAAATTTTATCTAAGATCTCAAAGCGGTAGGGATAGGGATTTTTCTCGTCTGCTTGATGATCTTCTTGGTAGGTTAACTGCCATTTTTCAGGGTGATATTCAGGGAAATAGGTGTCACCTTGTAACTCTGCATCAATATGAGTTAGATAGAGTCGATCAACTAAAGGCATTGCCTGTTGATAGATGTTGCCACCACCGATAATAAAAGCTTCCGCATGGTGTTTGGTTATTGCTATCGCTTTATCAAGGGAATCTACCCAGATAAGAGTTGTACTATTTTGCAACCGATCACTATTTTGTAACTGATCTCTATTTTGAAACTGTTCAACATTCCGACTAATAACGATATTCTCTCGATTTGGTAGCGGTCTGCCAATGGATTCAAAGGTTTTACGCCCCATAATAACCGGTTTATTAACGGTATTACGCTTAAACCACGCTAAATCAGCGGGTAGATACCATGGCATCTGACCTTGAAGACCAATAACACGATTGTGCGCCATTGCAACTATTATAGAGAGAGTCATCGATATACCTTAAATAACAAATTAATTTGACTGGTCAACAACATAACCTAATGATTTTAAACGGTTATTAACATGATCCGGAAAGTGTGTCTGCTGCCATAACCGTTTGCTTAATGAGAGTAACGACTCCGTCTGCCCTTCGGTGATCCAGTTGGCAAGTTCGGTCGCCACATCAGGATAGATGATAGGATCGACTGATGGTAACTCTAGCCACTGTTTGAGCTTATCAGCATCTAAATTATCCATCACTGTTGCCATATTGAGCTGATCAAGGCAACTGGCATTGTAGATCTGCTCAAACTGCCCCGCTACCGGTTTGGTTAAGATCTTTTTACCCAAAACCAATGCCTCAGAGATAAGTGCAAATCCAGTATTGGCAATGATACCTGAACAGCGCGTCAATGTTTGGGTAAAACTGTCACGTGATAGCGGCTTTAAGGTGATATTGCCGCGCTCCTCTTCCTGCTTAATCGCAGGATGGAAGCAGTCAAAATGGTGCGCTTTAAAAGGTGATAGGAGCGAAATTATCTCATCTAACGACTCAAAAGGGAGATAGACGACAATATTATCCTCTTGCTGCTTTGCACTCTCTAAGGGATCAATCATTGGTGGAAGTAATTTATGCCCAAAATGGAACCAGTGCAGACCAATTGGGCAGGTTACAGGTGCATAATATTTCATAATCACATTGGCGATTAATCCATACTCTTTTGGTTTTAAATATTGGCTGACAACCTGATTACTAATGCCTAAACAGTTGCGATGTTGATTGTGGGCAGCCCAAGCACTGACCGGTTCAAAATCACTAATAATGCAATCATACTCTGATAGATCGAGATCATGGACATCTTTGATTAAGCGAAAAGCGCGGATACGTTGAATTGTTTTACGTAGATTGATTTTGCCGTTAAGGGTGCCAAAGCTAATACCGCGAAACGTTTTGTAATCACCAAATGCTGCCATATCAAAATAGTCTTTGGGATCACGACCGCTCAAAATATAGTCAACATCAGCGCCCGTTTTGGCTAATGCTTTAGCTAGCGTGCGGCAACGGCTGATATGACCATTACCGGTTCCTTGTACCCCAAACAGAATTTTCATATTACCGTTCACAGTTTTGTTTTATAGATAATGAGATTAATTGGTAAATATAATAACAGAACAACCTATTTTTGAATAAATTATTTTGTCTTATAACAACAGTCAGACCATTATCGCATACTCTATTAATTTATATTATTTTGCTATGAAAACGGGCTATAAACTAGGTTAAACCCTAAAACATTTTTACAAAAATTCTACAGTTAAGAGAGAGATGACCCAATAGTTTAGCATTGCCTAAATTTTATAAACTGTATTTATTTACAGTATTTTTACTGTTATACTTGTTGGCTCCGTTTACTCGACGATAATTTCATCATGATCACACAATTAACTATCAATAATTTTGCTATTGTCGATCAACTTCTGGTCGATTTTACCACTGGAATGACTGCAATTACCGGCGAAACAGGTGCAGGTAAATCAATTGCGATTGATGCTTTAGGGCTCTGTTTAGGCAACCGTTCGGATGCTTCTGCTATTCGGCATGGTGCTGAGCGGGCAGATGTTTCAGCCAGTTTTTTATTAGATGATACGCCAACCGCATTAATTTGGTTAAAAGAGAATCAACTCGATGAGGGTAATGAGTGTATTTTGCGTCGTGTCATTAATCAAGATGGTCGTTCTAAAGCCTTTATTAATGGGCGTTCTGTCCCCGTCTCACAACTTAAAGATATCGGTCAGATGTTGATTCAGATTCATGGGCAACATGAACATCAGCGCCTATTACGTAGTGATCATCAACAGATTTTAGTCAACCACTATATGAATGAGCCACTTCTACTCGCTAAAATGAGTAGCGCCTATAATAGTTGGCGAGAGGCGACTAAACGTTATCAACAATATCAAACCGAAAAAGCGGCACGTGCAGCTCATCTTGAACTACTGCAATATCAACTTAAAGAGCTTAATGAATTTTCGCCAATTTTGGGTGAGTATGAGCAGATTGAAGAGGAGTATAAGCGCCTTGCAAATAGTGAACAGTTGATCAGCAATAGCCAGCAAGCTATTTTGTTATTAGATGAAGCTGAAGAGTATACGGTAAGTAATCTATTAAATAGTGCTAAAAATAGTTTGAGTGAGTTAGTCGATTTAGAGCCACGGCTAAATGATGTATATAAGATGTTAGATGAAGCATCAGTTCAGATCCAAGAGGCAAGTTATGAGCTGCGCAACTATGTCGACAATTTAGAGTTAGATCCTGCTCGCGTGATGCAGCTTGAACAGCGACTATCAAAACAGATTGCCTTAGCGCGCAAACATCATGTCTTGCCTGAGGAGTTACCCACTTTACATCAACAGTTATTAGCTGAATTTAAGCAGATAAATGGGCAAGATGAGCAATGTGAGCAACTGAAAGAGGAGATTGATAAACAGCACCAACTCGCCTTAGTAATTGCCGAAAAGCTGCATCAAAAACGGCTATCTGTGACTAAAACATTAGCTAAAGCTATTACAGCGAGTATAAAAGATCTCTCTATGCCAAATGGCCTTTTTGCTATTGATATTGAGTATGATGAAAATAGATTGAGCGAAGATGGTGCTGATCGCCTCACCTTTTTGGTCAGTGCTAATGCGGGTCAAACATTACAACCGCTGATAAAAGTGGCATCTGGTGGTGAGCTCTCCCGTATTGCGTTAGCTATTCAGGTATTAACAGCACAGAAAATGGATACACCCGCACTTATTTTTGATGAAATTGATGTCGGCATTAGTGGACCAACCGCAGCTAAAGTAGGCAATCTATTGCGCCGGCTTGGTGAGTCGACCCAAGTTATTACCGTGACGCATCTCCCCCAAGTGGCAGGTAATGCTCATCAGCACTATGTAGTCAGTAAGGAGACGCAAGGTAAACAGACTAGTACCAGTATGCAACTCCTCAATCAGCAAGGTCGTTTAAATGAGTTAGCCCGCCTTTTAGGTGGTGATAAGATAACCGAAAATACTTTAGCAAATGCAAAGGAGTTGTTGATAATGTAAGCTTATCATTGAAATGACTTATCTAATTTAATTGTGGTAATATAGCGCCCTATTACTAAAATAGCAGTGTGAAAATAGTAGTGAGAAGAGGACTATGCATTTAGCGGGTAAACGAATTTTATTAGGTATTACAGGCGGCATTGCTGCTTATAAATGTCCCGAACTGATCCGTCTTCTAAAAAAAGCAGGGGCGCAAGTACATGTGGTTATGACGGAGTCAGCCACCCATTTTGTCACTCCTATGACCCTTCAGGCAGTATCTGCTAATCGTGTAGCTCTTGAACTTTTTGATCCAGCAGCTGAGCTCTCTATGAGCCATATTGAGCTGGCTAAATGGGCTGATTTAGTCCTTATTGCCCCCGCAACCGCCAATATAATTGCTAAATTGGCACATGGGATTGCTGATGATCTCCTCTCTACCCTCTGTTTAGCTACATCCGCACCTATCGCTATTGCCCCTGCAATGAATCAACAGATGTATCGTGCCCCTGCCACAGCGCATAATTTAGCTATTTTAGCGAGTCGTGGCACTTTAATTTGGGGTCCGGATAGTGGTGTTCAAGCGTGCGGTGATGTGGGTGCGGGTCGCATGGTTGAGCCAGAAGCACTAACGGCAGAGATTCACAACTTTTTTGCGTCATCGAATGAATTAACTGGTATGACGATTACCGTTACCGCTGGCCCAACTGTTGAAGCATTAGATCCAGTGCGTTACATTAGTAATTATAGTTCGGGTAAAATGGGATTTGCCATTGCCAATGCTGCCGCCAAATTGGGTGCTAAAGTTACATTAATTAGTGGCCCTGTCCATTTAGATACACCAAATAATGTTGAACGAATTAATGTTGAGAGTGCGCTTGAGATGTATGAAGTTGCACTTAAATATGCGACACAGTCGACTATTTTTATCTCAACAGCTGCAGTTGCTGATTACCGTGCAGTCAATATTGCGCCTCATAAAATAAAAAAAGAGCATGGTAGTGATGAGTTACAGCTTACCTTAGTTAAAAATCCCGATATTGTCGCGACAGTCAGCAATTTAGAGAGTAAACGCCCATTTGTGGTTGGTTTTGCCGCTGAGACTGACAATGTTAAAGATTATGCGTTAAAAAAACTGATCAGTAAAAATTTGGATCTTATCTGTGCTAATGATGTTTCAGATAAACAGATCGGCTTTAACGCTGATCAAAATGCCTTAACCCTCTATTGGCGAAGTATTGAAGAGGCAAATGGTAACAAAGAGTGCTCACTGCCTCTTGCCAATAAGCAGGAGTTGGCTAATAAGTTAATTATAGAAATCATAAAACGATATAAAGCGAGTAAAAATGAACAAAAAAATTGATATTAAAATTTTGGATAACCGTTTAGGTAGTGAATTCCCTTTACCAACTTATGCGACAGCTGGATCTGCTGGTATCGATTTACGCGCTATGTTTACCAAAACAACAGAAATAAAACCGGGAGAGACCATTTTAACGCCTACAGGTTTCGCTATGCATATTGCTGACCCCGCTTTAGCCGCTTTAGTTTTACCTCGCTCTGGTTTAGGCTCTAAAAATGGTATTGTTTTAGGGAATTTGGTTGGATTAATTGATTCTGATTATCAAGGGCAGCTTTTTGTCCCACTCTGGAATCGTAGTCAAACCCCTTTTGTAATTGAAGTTGGCGATCGTATTGCACAGTTAATTATTGTTCCTGTTGTACAAGCTGAATTTACAATTGTAGATGAGTTCCCTGAATCTATTCGCGGTGAAGGTGGTTTTGGTCATTCAGGTAAAAAATAGTCGTGATTAGTAAAAGTAAAAATCGCAAAGAGGATATTTTACAAGCATTGGCGTTAATGCTCGAATCAGATCAAGGCGATCACCGTATTACAACTGCTAAATTAGCAGCCACAGTTGGTGTTTCAGAAGCGGCACTTTATCGGCATTTTCCTAGTAAAACTAAGATGTTTGAGAGCTTAATTGCCTATATTGAAGATATTTTACTTACTCGTATTAACCTTATTTTAAAAAACGAGACTGATACACTAACTCGCTTAAAGATGATTTTAGCACTGATTTTAGGCTTCTGCGAAAAAAATCCAGGCTTAACGCGTATTATGACTGGGCATGCGCTTATGTTTGAGCAAGATCAGTTACAAGATCGTATTAGTCAACTTTTTGAACGTATTGAAACCCAAATTAAGCAGGTGCTACGTGAACGAAAGATCCGCGAAGGCTCAGCTTATATGACTGATGAGCGTATATTATCCAGTCAACTATTAGCTTTTTGTGAAGGTATTATGGTACGTTATTGCCGTTCAGGTTTTAAACATCTACCAACTACCCACTTTGATATCCGATGGTCCTTATTGGCTAATCAGTTAATTTAGAATGAGTAACGAGGAGATACTAATGGAATCAGATCAAATTATTGAAAAGACAGTCTCACTTTTTGAAAAATATGATGGAATCATCCTTTCTTATATAATTCACCTCCTTTTTGCCATACTTATTTTCATTTTAGGTCGATTTATTGGCAAATTTATAAGTGGTCAAATACGTCGTATTTTATCTCATCGTGATGTTGATCCAACTGTTGTAAAATTTGTTAGTACCATGGCTAACTATGCAATTATGGTTATTACGTTGGTTGCGGTGTTAGGTCAGTTAGGTGTGCAAACAGCATCAATTGTTGCGGTAATTGGTGCAGCTGGTTTAGCAGTGGGACTGGCACTCCAAGGCTCTTTATCAAATTTTGCGGCTGGGGTGCTACTTATTCTATTTCGTCCATTTAAAGTTGGTGAAACAGTCACAATTAGTAACTTAAAAGGGACAATTGATTCAATCCAAATTTTTTCAACAATCTTAATCACCCCAACAAATGAGGTTGTTATCATCCCTAATGGGCAGATTGTTTCAACAAATATTATCAACTTTAGCCGCTTACCTGAGCGCCGCATTGATTTAACTGTCAATGTGGGTTATGACTCTGATTTAAACAAAGTTCGTCAGGTATTAAATCAAGCAGTAAATAAGACCGATAATATTATTACAAACAAAAAACCAACTATTCGATTAGATCTATTGGACTCATCCTCAATCAATTTTTTAGTCTTAGTTTGGGTAACGAATGAGAATTACAATATAGTTAGAGCACAATTGTTAGAGAATATTAAGGATTTACTTACTGAAAATCAGATTAATATTCCTTATCCAACGATGGATCTTAATGTTAATAGCAATATTAAAAATTAAATCTATCTATAATTAAAAAACGGGAGTAGTTCCCGTTTTTTTATGAAGGTAATTTTTGAGGGTAAAAAAGATTAAATATCTTGATCCATATTAAGTGATGGTTTAGCACAATTTGGGCAACCCACTACTTTGGCAGGCACACCAGCAACTGTTGTATGGTTAGGGACAGATTCTAATACGACAGATCCAGCACCTATTTTGGCACCTTTACCAATCTCAATATTGCCTAATATGGTTGCATTAGCACCTATCATCACCCCTTCACGAATTTTTGGATGACGATCATCACCCTTCTCTTTACCCGTACCACCTAATGTGACCGATTGTAAAATTGAGACATCATTCTCGATTACAGCTGTTTCACCAATTACTATACCAGTTGCATGATCAAACATAACACCTGAACCAATAATTGCTGCTGGGTGAATATCTACCCCGAAAACTATTGCTATCTGACTCTGCAAAAAGATAGCTAACGGTTTACGGTTCTGGCACCAGAGCCAGTGAGCGATGCGGTAAGCTTGTAGAGATAAAAAACCTTTATAGTAGAGCAGTGGCGAGGAGTAATATTTGGTTGCCGGATCCCGATTATAGACTGCCAGAATGTCGATAACTGCTGAATCAATTATGGTTTGGTCTGCTTGATAGGCTTGGCGCATTATTTCGCAAATATTGATCGCGGGCATGACATCAGTGGCAAGTTTATTTGATAAGATATAGCCAAGCGCACCATCAAGTTTATCATGATTTAATAATGTAGCATGAAAATAACTAGCTAAGATTGGCTCACTCGCTGCCAGTTGTTTAGCTTCATTACGAATGGTTTGCCAAAGATCATCATCTTTTATAACTGTTTTGCTCATCTTTTTTTATTATATTTTCATCTACATTATTAATGATATTTAAGAGATAACTGTTTACGCTTCAATTGCCACTTTTAACTTCTTCATTGCATTTTTTTCTAATTGGCGGATACGCTCTGCAGAGACATTATATTTGTCTGCTAATACCTGTAAGGTCGATTTATTATCATCAACATCTAACCAACGGGCATTGATAATATCTTGACTACGTTCATCTAATTGTGAAATTGCCTCATGTAGCTTGTCACTTGCTTCACTTTCCCAGTTATCATTTTCAATAGATTTAGAAAAATCAGAATTTTGATCTTCTAAATAGAGGGCAGGTGCAATTATTGAACTATCGTCATCATCATTATCTATATCAAATGACATATCTTGAGCTGACATACGTGATTCCATCTCTAGAACATCACGTCGACTAACACCAAGCTCATCAGCTACCATCTTTACTTCATCATGGTTAAACCAACCTAAACGCTGTTTATTTTTTCTAAGGTTAAAAAATAGTTTGCGTTGTGCTTTAGTGGTAGCTACTTTGACAATACGCCAATTTTTTAGTACATATTCATGTATTTCAGCTTTTATCCAATGGACAGCAAATGAGACTAGACGAACACCCATCTCTGGATTAAAACGGCGTACTGCCTTCATTAAGCCTATGTTGCCTTCTTGAATTAAATCGGCTTGCGGTAAACCATAACCAGAGTAACCACGCGCAATATGAGCAACAAATCGTAAATGGGATAGAATTAACTGTCTAGCTGCATCCACATCATCATGATAATAGAGCGCTTCGCCTAATGATTTCTCCTCTTCCGCTGTTAACATTGGATAGGTATTAATCATTCGTAAATAGGACTCAATGTTTCCTTGTGGGATTAAAGCCACTGTTTGTATCTTAGTTTCAGTATTCATTTAATTTCCCCTTCAGTATCAGCTTAAAATTTTTAGCTAAAATTTTAAAACCAGTATCTTACTCTTTAGACAATAAAAATGTGATTGAGTTCACATTTTTATTGCAAATCTTCAAAAAATTCAATTGCTTTTATCTATTTTCTTCGTATAAATAAGTTATAAAATATCAAATTATAAGCTTAGGTTATCTGTGTCACTTTCAGATACCGCTTAGTTGTAATAAGAGCGGCTAACCAACCAATAATGGTTACAAAAAATAGAATAAGTAAACACTCATCCCATGAAAGACCTTCAATAACAAATATTGTTCCAAAAACAGCAGATACATTCCAAATGATTGATTCTATTTGAATAATAAATATTTCTGATAAAATCAGTGCTAATATAACACTGATAAAGCTTATAAAAATACCATGATATAAAAATGGGCGCAAAATAAATCCATCAGTTGCACCAATTAATTGCATTACTTTGATTGTTTGACGACGCGAAAAGATAGTCAACCTGATACTATTACCAATCACTAGAGATACGGCTACCAGCATAAATAGTGATATTGTCCACACTAATGTCTTTACCATATTAGTTAATGCCGTTAATCTCGTAAACCAACTGTCATCTAATTTAGCATCATCAACACCATCAATTTTTATTAATTGAGCTTGTAGTTCATGTAAAATATCTGTCTGCTTAGCTAACTCATTAGGAATAATGATCGCAACTGATGGGAGCGGGTTATCATCTAATAGATCTAATGCAGTACCGAATCCCGACCATGTTTTGAACTCTTCTAACGCCTCACTACGAGAGAGATAGTTAATTTTTTCTACTTCACTATAGGCGTTGAATGTGGTTAATAGCTGTTTTATCTCTGCATCTGTTAGATTTTTATTTAAATATACTGTTAAATTGGGCGTCGGTGACCATAGATTGGCTGCAATATTCACATTTTTCCATAAAAGATAACCAATCGTTGGTAAAGTAATAGAAATTGCGATCACCATTATGGTTAATATTGATGCTATTCGATGCTGTAAAAAATCATGCCACACATTTTTCCATGCATAACTTATCTGCCGTAACCAACGAGAGAAAAAACGGTGCTCATTCTTATTATGTTTTCTATTTTTATTATTATATTTAAGGTTGAACATGAGTATCACCATCTAAATGACCATGATTGAGATTAAGAATTCGGTGATGTTTGCGTCGAATTAATTGAAGGTTATGCGTTGCCATAAGTACTGTAACGCCGGTCTGATTCAACTCTTCAAATAGTAACAAAATATCTTTAGAAAGTTTTTCATCCAAATTACCCGTTGGTTCATCAGCAAGTAAAATCGATGGGCGGTTAACAATTGCTCGTGCAATACCAACCCGCTGCTGCTCACCGCCGGATAACTGGATAGGATAAAATTGCATTTTATTAATTAATCCAACTTTATCAAGGGAGGCAGAGACACGGCGACGAATCTCCTCTGATGATTTTCCTAAAATAATGAGAGGAATAGCGACATTATCATAGATAGTATGATCTAAAAGCAGTTGATGATCTTGAAATATCATTCCGACATTCCGCCTTAAAAATGGCATCTCCCCTCTTTTTAATTTTGTAATATCAATATTGTTAAGGATAATCTTTCCATCATTCGCCTGTTCAAGTCCACAAATTAAACGCAATAACGTGCTTTTTCCAGCACCAGAATGGCCTGTTAAAAAAGTCATTTCACCCTGTTCAATAGTGAAACTGATATTCTGTAACGCAGGCTTACCGCCAGAATATACTTTACTAACGTGCTGGAATTGGATCATTATCTCTCGCTATTCGTCACTATTATCAAAGAGGGCATTTATAAAATCATCAGCATCAAAAGGTCTTAAATCTTCAATTTTTTCCCCTATGCCGATATAACGTACTGGTATTTTAAACTGATCAGCAAGACTAAAAATAATGCCACCTTTTGCTGTTCCATCAAGTTTTGTCAACGTGATACCAGTTAATCCGACAGCTTCATTAAATAACCTAGTTTGACTAATAGCATTCTGGCCTGTACTTGCATCAATGGTTAACATAATTTCATGTGGGGCATTAGGATCTTGTTTTTTAATAACACGAACAATTTTTTTGAGTTCATCCATTAGATGAGATTTATTTTGTAGTCGACCAGCCGTATCAGCAATTAAAATATCCACTTTTTTGGCTTTCGCAGCTTGATACGCATCAAAAATAACCGAGGCTGAATCTGCATTAGTGTGTTGGGCAATTACTGGAATATGGTTACGTTCACCCCAAACTTGTAACTGCTCTACCGCTGCCGCACGAAAGGTATCCCCAGCAGCTAACATTACCGATTTCCCCTGATTTTGAAATTGGCGAGCAAGTTTACCAATTGTTGTCGTCTTGCCAACGCCATTCACTCCAACCATTAAAATCACAAAAGGTTTCTGGCTTTCAATATCTAAAGGAGAATTAACTGATTGTAAGATGGAGTGCATCTCCTGTTTTAGAAGATCATGAAGTAGATCACCATCTTTTAATGCTTTCCGAGATGCTTGTTCTGTAAGATTGTTAATAATTTTTTGGGTAGTTTCTAAACCGACATCAGCAATAAGTAGCTGCTCTTCTAACTCTTCAAAAAGGGCATCATCAATCTTTTTACCACTAAATAGCCGTAAAAATCCTGAACCGATATTCTGTTTAGTTTTAAATAACCCTTTTTTTAATCGAGAAAAAAAGCCTTCTCTCTTTTCCATACAACTATCTACTCCACTAAAAATTAATTCATTTATTCTATCTTATTTTAGTATAAAGCCCAATTGTTACTCACTTTTAATAATGGTTGATTTAAGTCACTATTCAAGCCACCATCAAAATAATTTCATTTAGATAGAACAGTAAATGTGACTGATTCTATCAATAAATATCATGGATAGAAATTGCTTGCCATTCACCAACCGGTAAGTGTTGATTAAAAAGATTGTAGCGTCCAATTTGAGCGCGTATTAATCGCAAACAGGGGAAACCAACAGCAGCACACATACGCCTAACTTGACGATTTTTACCTTCAGTAATGGTAATGCTGATCCATGATGTTGGAATATTTTTACGCTCACGTATTGGTGGATCTCTTACCCATAACTGTTTAGGTTCAGAGATAATATTAACAATTGCAGGGGCAGTATGAAACTCTTTAAGATCTACACCTGATCTTAATTTTATTATCGCATCTTGAGTAATCGCTCCTTCAACCTGTACCCAATAACATTTAGGTAATTTAAATTTAGGAGAAGCAATTTTAGCCTGTAATTTTCCATCAGAGGTTAACAGCAGTAATCCCTCACTATCACTATCTAGCCGACCTGCCGGATAAAATAGCGGTAATTTTATATAATCTTTTAGTGTTTGATATTTTTCATGAGGCGAAAACTGACAGATAACATTAAATGGTTTATTAAAAGCAATAAGTGAGGACATACTACTCCAATAGGTTTATAAATAACTTGGTTACTATCACGATGTAATTATCTCAATAAAAATTTAAACTATTATATTAACCCTAAAACATTCTTACAAGTGAAGGCTATTTTATTGTAAGTAATAGATAATTTGGTGTGACAGTAATCAGTATCATTTTAATTATTGATGTAATAGTAATGGATTTTTGTTTTAATTGTCGATTTCATTATTATCGATTGATGTTTTACCACTATATAAAACCCTAAAACAAAAGGATAATTAGTGGTCTAAAATTCGTCATTTTTATGAGAGATAAAGATTTATTTATCACTATATAAAATAGATAACAGACCCATTCTTAATATAGTCTTTACTTTGTTTTAGGATTAATAATTATTGGGCAATATAATATGGTATGAAGATAGTTGATACTATTTGAAGTTATATTTATATTCAATATTGCATCTGTGATGCACTGTTGTTACAGACATATGTTGCACACATATGTTACAGACATAAAAAAACCCAGTACAGCGTACTGGGCTTCTCTTCGTTTGTTAGTCTGGCAGCTCCCTACTCTCACATGGGTAATACCCACACTACCATCGGCGCTACGGCGTTTCACTTCTGAGTTCGGCATGGGGTCAGGTGGGACCACCGCGCTACTACCGCCAGACATATCCTGTTTACTCTCTAACTTCTTAGAACAAGCTTTATTCTCTCTGCGTATCCAAAACAACTCTGAGTTGTAAGGTTAAGACTCTCGGTTCATTAGTATCAGTTAGCTCAATACATTACTGTACTTACACACCTGACCTATCTACGTCTTAGTCTCAAACGGACCTTACTGATTCTCATCAGGGAAAACTCATCTCAGGGCTAGTTTCGTACTTAGATGCTTTCAGCACTTATCTATTCCGCACTTAGCTACCGGGCAATGCAATTGGCATCACAACCCGTACACCAGCGGTGCGTTCACTTCGGTCCTCTCGTACTAGAAGCAAACCCCTCAATTTTCCTACGCCCATGGCAGATAGGGACCGAACTGTCTCACGACGTTCTAAACCCAGCTCGCGTACCACTTTAAACGGCGAACAGCCGTACCCTTGGGACCTACTTCAGCCCCAGGATGTGATGAGCCGACATCGAGGTGCCAAACACCGCCGTCGATATGAACTCTTGGGCGGTATCAGCCTGTTATCCCCGGAGTACCTTTTATCCGTTGAGCGATGGCCCTTCCATTCAGAACCACCGGATCACTATGACCTACTTTCGTATCTGCTCGAGCCGTCACTCTCGCAGTTAAGCTAGCTTTTGCCATTGCACTAACCTCCTGATGTCCGACCAGGATTAGCTAACCTTCGTGCTCCTCCGTTACTCTTTGGGAGGAGACCGCCCCAGTCAAACTACCCACCAGACAGTGTCCCTACACTAGTTTCATAGTGTCAGGTTAGAACACCAAACCTTAAAGGGTGGTATTTCAAGGGCGACTCCATCAACACTTGCGTGCTAACTTCTTAGTCTCCCACCTATCCTACACATTAAGATTCAATGTTCACTGTCAAGCTATAGTAAAGGTTCACGGGGTCTTTCCGTCTTGCCACGGGTACACCGCATCTTCACGGCAATTTCAATTTCACTGAGTCTCGGGTGGAGACAGCCTGGCCATCATTACGCCATTCGTGCAGGTCGGAACTTACCCGACAAGGAATTTCGCTACCTTAGGACCGTTATAGTTACGGCCGCCGTTTACTGGGGCTTCGATCCAATGCTTCTCTTGCGATAACATCTTCAATTAACCTTCCAGCACCGGGCAGGCGTCACACCGTATACGTCCACTTACGTGTTTGCACAGTGCTGTGTTTTTATTAAACAGTTGCAGCCAGCTGGTATCTTCGACCGATTTCACCTACGTCCGCACGGGATTTCAATTACCATCGGCGTGCCTTCTCCCGAAGTTACGGCACCATTTTGCCTAGTTCCTTCACCCGAGTTCTCTCAAGCGCTTTAGTATTCTCTACCTGACCACCTGTGTCGGTTTCGGGTACGATTTAGTATGACCTGAAGCTTAGAGGCTTTTCCTGGAAGCTTGGCATTAGTTACTTCAGTACCTTAGTACCTCGTCATCACGTCTCAGAGCCACAGTGACCGGATTTGCCTAATCACCCTCCTACTCGCTTAACCCACCATCCAATAGGTGGTAAACCTAGCCTTCTCCGTCCCCCCATCGCAGTCATACCAAGTACGGGAATATTAACCCGTTTCCCATCAACTACGCCTTTCGGCCTCGCCTTAGGGGTCGACTCACCCTGCCCCGATTAACGTTGGACAGGAACCCTTGGTCTTCCAGCGAGCGGGCTTTTCACCCGCTTTATCGTTACTTATGTCAGCATTCGCACTTCTGATACCTCCAACTAACCTCACAGTTAATCTTCTGCGGCTTACAGAACGCTCCCCTACCCAATGACAACTTAGTGTCACTGCCGCAGCTTCGGTGCATAGTTTTAGCCCCGTTACATCTTCCGCGCAGGCCGACTCGACTAGTGAGCTATTACGCTTTCTTTAAATGATGGCTGCTTCTAAGCCAACATCCTAGCTGTCTAAGCCTTCCCACTTCGTTTCCCACTTAACTATGACTTTGGGACCTTAGCTGGCGGTCTGGGTTGTTTCCCTCTTCACGACGAACGTTAGCACCCGCCGTGTGTCTCCCATACTCTACTTGTCAGTATTCGTAGTTTGCATCGGGTTGGTAAGTCAGGTTGACCCCCTTGCCGAAACAGTGCTCTACCCCCAACAGTAATCATATGAGGCGCTACCTAAATAGCTTTCGGGGAGAACCAGCTATCTCCCGGTTTGATTGGCCTTTCACCCCCAGCCACAGTTCATCCGCTAATTTTTCAACATTAGTCGGTTCGGCCCTCCAGTTAGTGTTAACCAACCTTCTTCCTGACCATGGCTAGATCACCGGGTTTCGGGTCTATACCCTGCAACTATTCGCCCAGTTAAGACTCGGTTTCCCTTCGGCTCCCCTATTCGGTTAACCTCGCTACAGAATATAAGTCGCTGACCCATTATACAAAAGGTACGCAGTCACACATACCCAACGGTACATGCTCCCACTGATTGTACGTACACGGTTTCAAGTTCTATTTCACTCCCCTCCCGGGGTTCTTTTCGCCTTTCCCTCACGGTACTAGTTCACTATCGGTCATTCAGGAGTATTTAGCCTTGGAGGATGGTCCCCCCTTCTTCAAACAGGATTTCTCGTGTCCCGCCCTACTCTTCAAGTTTTCAATTAATGCATCTTCATGTACGGGACTATCACCCTCTTTCGTCTACCTTTCCAGATAGTTCCACTAACACATTAACCTTCCCACTTTGGGCTCCTCCCCTTTCGCTCGCCGCTACTCGGGGAATCTCGGTTGATTTCTTTTCCTCGGGGTACTGAGATGTTTCAGTTCTCCCGGTTCGCCTCCTTAACCTATCTTATTCAGTTAAGGATAGTGCACTAGTGCACTGGGTTTCCCCATTCGGATATCGACAGCTATTGCGCTCTTTACCAGCTTACCGTCGCTTTTCGCAGATTAACACGTCCTTCTTCGCCTCTGAATGCCTAGGCATCCACCGTGTACGCTTACTTTCTTAACCTTACAACTCATAGTTGTCTCGGTTACGCTTACTCTCTCTTATCTAATCTCTATAGCTACTTTTATCATAACCCTAACCTTAATATTAAAACCTTAATCTTAAATATTTAATATTAAATATTAAGGTTTATATCTTAAGCATTGCGGTTTAGACTTTAGGTCTTAACCTCAAGTAACTATTAAACCAAATAAGCGAGAACTCGTTTATTTTCAGCTTGTTCCTTTTTGTTAAAGAGCTTTATCTTACTATCTACTCTAGCATATAAACCTTTACACCTAATCTCTAACTTCAATTAGAACTGGTTTATCGCTTATCTAAGTAAATACTAAGATAACTTTTTATTAATTACTAAGTTTTTATAAGAAGTTTTAATCGTAAATTAAATTCAGTAAGTTAGTCACTTTTTATGGCGTCCCCTAGGGGATTCGAACCCCTGTTACCGCCGTGAAAGGGCGATGTCCTAGGCCTCTAGACGAAGGGGACGTATTCTTACTTCTCTTCTCTACAACTCTTTACTTCTTTTCTATCAACAAACAATCTGTGTGAACACTTACAAGCTCTCGTAAGGAGGTGATCCAACCGCAGGTTCCCCTACGGTTACCTTGTTACGACTTCACCCCAGTCATGACCCACAAAGTGGTAAGCGCTCCCCTTGCGGTTAAGCTACCTACTTCTTTTGCAAGCCACTCCCATGGTGTGACGGGCGGTGTGTACAAGGCCCGGGAACGTATTCACCGTAGCATTCTGATCTACGATTACTAGCGATTCCGACTTCATGGAGTCGAGTTCCAGACTCCAATCCGGACTTAGACGTACTTTATGAGGTCCGCTTGCCTTCGCAGGGTCGCTTCCCTTTGTATACGCCATTGTAGCACGTGTGTAGCCCTGGTCGTAAGGGCCATGATGACTTGACGTCGTCCCCACCTTCCTCCGCTTTATCAACGGCAGTCTCCTTTGAGTCCCCACCATTACGTGCTGGCAACAAAGGATAAGGGTTGCGCTCGTTGCGGGACTTAACCCAACATTTCACAACACGAGCTGACGACAGCCATGCAGCACCTGTCTCATAGCTCCCGAAGGCACTCCTCTATCTCTAAAGGATTCTATGGATGTCAAGACCAGGTAAGGTTCTTCGCGTTGCATCGAATTAAACCACATGCTCCACCGCTTGTGCGGGCCCCCGTCAATTCATTTGAGTTTTAACCTTGCGGCCGTACTCCCCAGGCGGTCGATTTATCGCGTTAGCTCCGGAACCCAGTGCCGTAGCACCAAACTCCAAATCGACATCGTTTACAGCGTGGACTACCAGGGTATCTAATCCTGTTTGCTCCCCACGCTTTCGCATCTCAGCGTCAGTATCTGTCCAGAAGGTCGCCTTCGCCACCGGTATTCCTCCACATCTCTACGCATTTCACCGCTACACGTGGAATTCTACCTCCCTCTACAGTACTCTAGTTAGACAGTTTTAAATGCAATTCCTAGGTTGAGCCCAGGGCTTTCACACCTAACTTATCTATCCGCCTACATGCCCTTTACGCCCAGTCATTCCGATTAACGCTTGCACCCCCCGTATTACCGCGGCTGCTGGCACGGAGTTAGCCGGTGCTTCTTCTGTAATTAACGTCAATATAAATATCTATTAAATATTTACACTTCCTCATCACCGAAAGTACTTTACAACCCGAAGGCCTTCTTCATACACGCGGCATGGCTGCATCAGGGTTCCCCCCATTGTGCAATATTCCCCACTGCTGCCTCCCGTAGGAGTCTGGTCCGTGTCTCAGTTCCAGTGTGGCTGGTCATTCTCTCAAACCAGCTAGAGATCGTCGCCTTGGTAAGCTTTTACCCTACCAACTAGCTAATCCCATATGGGCTCATCAAATGGCACGTGGCCTTGCGGTCCCACGCTTTGGTCTCTCAACTTTATGCGGTATTAGCAGTCGTTTCCAACTGTTGTCCCCCTCCATTCGACAGATTCCCATACATTACTCACCCGTCCGCCACTCGTCAGCAGGTGCAAGCACCCCTGTTACCGTTCGACTTGCATGTGTTAGGCCTGCCGCCAGCGTTCAATCTGAGCCATGATCAAACTCTTCAATTTAAAGTTTGATGCTCAATAATTTATACCTGACTTCTTTCTGAAATTCTTCATTTCAAATGAATCTTCAAGGTCACTTATTAAGACTTTAGTTTTTTAAGTCCGTAGACTTTATCTTTCGTCTCGTAAGTGCCCACACAGATTGTCTGTTGCTTAGTTTTTAAAGAGCTGACAGCTTTTTCTACTTTCGTATATCATTAGGCTTTACCGCCTAACTTCTCTGTCTCAAGGGCTGCGTATACTACACAACTCCTTCTTATCAGTCAAGACCTTTTTCGCTTTTTTACAACAAAAATATTGCCTCAACTTCTTAATCCTTACTTACACTTCGCCTTCTCTACTTCTCTCTGCTCCGTGTCAGTGGATGCGCATTATAGGCACTTCCTCAGCTTTAGCAACCCTATTCTTGCAATTTCTCTCTTGTTTGCTTTTTATTTAAACATAATTGCCTTTTTTTACGATGGAATTGTCAGTTTGCGAGCTTTTTTGCCCTGATCTAACAATTATTTTAAAGTGACTTTAATTTTTTTGGTAATGTCGATAGCTTTTGTAACAGCTTGCTCCACGGTATTACCCCTAGCTAGTGCTACACCCATTCGACGAATACCGTTTACATCAGGTTTACCAAATAGTCTCAACTCAGTTTTTGGTTCACTAAGTGCAATATCTATTTCAGAAAAGACAACTTTATTTGAGTCACCTTCAACAAGAAGAGCAGCTGATGCAGATGGTCCATACTGTTCAATTTGTGGGATAGGTAATCCTAAAATAGCCCTAACATGTAGCGCAAATTGCGATAAATTTTGCGAAATAAGTGTAACCATACCGGTATCATGTGGTCTTGGTGATACTTCACTAAACCAAACATTATCATCTTTAATAAACAGTTCTACCCCAAAAATACCTCTACCACCTAATGCAGTCGTTATCTTATTGGCGATCTCTTTTGCTGTTTCTAAAGCTTTTGTTGACATTGCTTGTGGTTGCCATGACTCCCGATAGTCCCCTTTTTCTTGACGATGCCCAATCGGTTCACAGAATGAGACGCCTTTTATATGTTGCACAGTTAATAGAGTAATTTCATAATCAAAATCGATAAAGCCTTCTACAATAACTTTTCCACCACCTGCGCGCCCACCTTTTTGCGCATAATCCCATGCTTTTTTAAGATCAGCATCACTACGCAATAGCGATTGCCCCTTTCCAGAAGAGCTCATTACTGGTTTTACAAAACAGGGGAAACCCAACTCATGTACAGCATTTATAAATGCTGCTTCATTTTCAGCAAATCGATATGGAGATGTAGGTAAATTAAGCTCTTCCGCTGCTAATCGGCGAATTCCTTCTCGATTCATTGTTAGCCAAGCTGCTTTTGCTGTTGGTACAACTTTAAATCCCTGCTTTTCTAATTCAATTAGGGTATTTGTCGCTATTGCTTCAATTTCTGGCACGATGTAATCAGGACGCTCTTTAATAACAACTTCACGTAGTGCATCACCATCTAACATATTAATGACATATGAACGGTGAGCTACTTGCATTGCTGGTGCATTGGCATAACGGTCTACAGCAATTACTTCACACCCAAGACGTTGAAATTCGATTACAACTTCTTTAGCCAATTCACCGGCACCACAAAGTAATATTTTCGTTGCAGTTGTAGATAAAGGCGTACCAAGTTTTACCATAATTTATATCTCCTAATAGAATTAAATAGCTGCGCTTATATCATAATTTGCGAACCAAGTTGCTCATACGGCAAATAATATGCAAATAGAGTTAGAAAAATTTTACGTAATTAAATAGTTTTTACATAAATGCGTTGATAGATCATGTTTATTACAAATAAAAAACGGGATAATAAATATCCCGATTTTATGATTGATTAAGCTTGATAAGGATCCCTTAAAATGATCGTTTCACTTCGATCTGGCCCCGTCGATATAATATCTACTGGCGTCTCCGTTAACTCCTCTATACGCTTAATATAATTTTTAGCTGCTTGAGGTAGTTGATCATAACTTTTAGCACCAAATGTTGACTCTTTCCAACCAGGCATTGATTCATATACCGGTTTTACAACACTCCACTCTTCAGCTGCTGCCGGAGCCTGCTTTATCACTACACCATTCGGCAACTGATAACCGATGCATATCTTCACCTGATCAAGTCCATCAAGAACATCTAACTTGGTAAGGCAGAAACCAGATACCGAATTGAGTTGTACCGCTTTTTTAACCGCAATTGCATCTAACCAACCTGTGCGACGACGACGACCTGTAGTTGCCCCAAATTCATTACCTTGCTTACATAGATACTCACCAACTTCATCAAATAACTCAGTTGGGAAAGGTCCTGAACCTACACGTGTTGAATAGGCTTTTACAATTCCAAGTACATAACCAACGTAACGTGGACCAAAACCAGAACCTGTTGCAACACCACCAGCGGTTGTATTTGAGGAGGTGACATAAGGGTAAGTACCATGATCAATATCGAGTAAGGTACCTTGGGCACCCTCAAACATAATCCGATCACCTTTTTTGCGTGCATCTTCTAATAGTGCAGGAATATCAGTAACCATTGGTAAAATTATATCAGCCATTGCTAAAGTCTGATTTAAGACAGTCTGATAATCTACCGCATCAGCTTGATAGTAATTAACTAGTTGAAAATTGTGATAGTCCATCACCTCTTTTAACTTTTCAGCAAATGCTGATCTATCACGTAAATCACCAACACGTAGTCCCCGACGAGCAACTTTATCTTCATATGCTGGACCAATACCGCGACCTGTTGTACCAATAGCTTTGTTACCACGCGCCTTTTCACGCGCCTGATCAAGTGCAATATGGTAAGGGAGGATTAATGGACAAGATTCAGAGATAAGGAGTTTCTCTTTTACTGAAATTCCCTTATCTTCTAACTCTTTCATCTCTTTTAGTAGAGCTTCTGGACTGAGAACTACACCATTTGCGATGATACTAATTACACCATCTCTTAAAATACCTGAAGGGATCAAATGCAAAACCGTTTTTTGGTTGTTAATTACTAAAGTATGACCTGCATTATGACCACCTTGATAGCGAACCACATATTTAGCTTTTTCTGTCAGTAGATCAACGATTTTACCTTTACCTTCATCGCCCCATTGGGTTCCTAATACAACGACATTATTACTCATATCTTTATCTACTCTTTTTATTATTTAGATGTTAATTTCATATAACGGAAGAATTCACTATCAGGACTAATTACCATTACATCATTATTGGTAAAGCTCTGTTTGTATGCTTGAAGGCTACGAATAAAACTGAAGAACTCTCGATCTTTATTAAATGCATCTGCATAAAGTTTAGCTGCGTTAGCATCGCCTTCACCACGAATTACGCGTGATTTACTCTCTGCTTCTGATAAGATTTTGGTTGCTTCAAGTGTTGCGCTACCACGTATCTCTTCTGCTTCGCGAACACCTTGGAAGCGTTGATCCCTTGCTACAACTTCCCGTTCTGCACTCATTCTCGCATAGATAGATTCAGATACTTCAGCTGGAAAATTAATCTGTTTAATTCGTACATCAATGACTTCAACACCAAAAGCACGCATACTTGTTTTGCTACTTTCTGGATCTTTTTCGGCATCAGCAACGAGATCTTCAATAGGAATATTATCACTAACTACAGCATCTTGTGATGTGCCATTTAATGCATCTTTGACACGAATCATTAATGAGTTACGTGATTTAGTATCAGCTTTAGAATCATTAATAATATCTCGGATATCTAACTTACCAATCTCTGCACGTAGACGTCCATTGAGCCTTGCTAATAGTAGATTTTCAACACTATTACCACCGGCAACAGTTTCGTAATAACGGTTAAAGTCGATAATTTTCCACTGTACAAAATAGTCGACAATTAAATCTTTCTTCTCACGAGTAATAAATTTCTGTTCTCGTCCACTATTATTAGAGCTATCTGTAGTCTGTATTTTGGCATCAATAATTTTGACCTTATCTACACCTGGAATCTTAAAATGGAGACCAGAGGATGATAAACCAATAATTTTATTAAATCGCAAGACGACACCACGCGTCCCCTCTTCAACAACATAGACGCTAGCAAATAGAATACCGATTAATATAAAAACGACAGGAATAAGTAATTTACGCATAATCATGATTCTCCTTATCGTGACGATATACGAGTTGAATACGCCGCTCTTGTTTCGCGGGTAGTATTACCAGAAGTGATACTTTTAGAAGTTGTAGCATTAGAATTTATTTTGCCACTCTTTTCAACTGAATCACTATTTACCGTGTTATTGTCATGATTTAGAGGCGTTGTCATATTTAAATTAAATCCGCTAGTACTATCACCATATTCTGCCATTTTATTATCGCTATTTTGGGATACTTTATTACGTAATAACTGTTCTAATGGTAATACCATTAAATTGCCACTTTTATCATTCACAATAACTTTATTGGTATTTGCCAAAATCTTTTCCATCGTTTCAATATAGAGGCGCTCTTTTGTAATTTCAGGTGCAGCTTTATATTGTGGTAAAAGTTGTTCAAATCTTGCGACATCACCAGCTGCTTCAAGCTCAACGCGAACTTTATAAGCATCTGCATCTGCTAAAATTCTTGCTGATCGACCTTCAGCCTGCTGAACTAATTGAACTTTGTCCGCTTCTGCCTTATTAATTTCACGCTCTCTATCCTCACGTGCTTTAATGGCATCATTAAAAGCATCTTGCACCTCTTCAGGAGGACGTGCAGATTGGAAATTCAGGTCAACAATAGAGATTCCCATATCATAGTTAGCAATCACATTAATCAGTTCATCTTTAGTACGGCTTTCAAGCACAGATCGCCCATCAGTTAAGATGGAATCCATATTGGAGCTACCCACCTCTGTACGTAAAGCACTATCAGCAGCTTGACGCAAACTATCTTCAACATTGGTTACATTAAAGAGATACTTGATAGGATTATTGATGCGGTACTGGACATTCATCTCGACAAAAATTAAATTTTCGCCGGCGGTAACCATAAATCCTTGTACATTAAAATTGCGAGTACCTTGAGTATCGACAATGTAAACTTTATCGATCAATGATGGTTTCCAATTTAAACCTGGTTGAATAATCTCTTGCTGAACTTGACCAAAACGGGTAATAACGCCTCTTTGGCTTTGATTAATGGTATAAAAACCACTAAGTCCCCATATAATGATAAGAACAACGATGATAATACCAATAATCATCGATAATTTAACAGGCTGTTTTTCATTAGTGGATCTACCACTATTACTGGGATTAACTCTATTTAATAGGTCATTAAATTTATTAAAAATAGTGTTATTACTATTTCTCTTTTTGTTATTACTTCCCCATGGATCATTATCCTGTCCGTTGTTTCCGGGCTGATTCCACGCCATATTTTATAGCTCCATTTAACAATGTTTGATTGGTTGAGGTTGCACCAAGTATATCAGATCTGGTTCTTGCTTGCTAAGACGATTCCACTCGATTAAAGGAATTCTAACCTGTAAATTAAAACTACCATCTTCATTAATAATCTCATTTTCAACGGCATTTAGCTGATAAAAACGGCTACGTAATTTTGATAAATAGGCAGGTATAGTTAATGAACAAACTTTAATCTCTCGTGTAAGTCTTTCAGTTAGTGCAGTAAATAGAAGGTCTAATCCTAACCCATTTTGGGCTGAAATCCAAACACGTATCGGCATACCATTTTCATCACGATCAATTGCAGGCTCTCTGCCACTTATTAAATCAATCTTATTCATGACTAATAGTGTTGGACGTTCATAGGCATTAATCTCCATTAACACATCATTAACTGCCTCTATATTATCTAAAAGATTTGGATCTGCCGCGTCAACAACATGTAAAAGTAGCGCAGCTTCCTCGGTTTCAAGGAGGGTTGCTTTAAAAGCCGCAACTAAATCATGAGGGAGATGCCGAATAAAACCAACAGTATCGGCTAAGACAACTTCACCAACATCTTTAGCGGTAATGCGCCTTAATGTGGGATCTAAAGTTGCAAAAAGCTGATCAGCGGCATAAACATCAGAATTGGATAACTGATTAAATAGTGTAGATTTGCCAGCATTAGTATAGCCAACTAACGATATTGTGGATAGATCAGCTTTACGACGTGCTTGGCGATTTTGACTGCGCTGTTTTTCAACTTTATCTAAACGGGAGAGGATTAATTGGATACGCTGTTTAATTAATCGCCTATCCGTCTCTAATTGAGTCTCACCTGGTCCACGTAAGCCAATCCCCCCTTTCTGCCGTTCTAGGTGAGTCCAACCACGCACAAGTCGAGTAGATAAATATTGCAGTTGTGCAAGTTCAACTTGTAATTTACCTTCATGTGTTCTCGCTCGCTGGGCAAAGATATCTAAAATAAGACCGGTTCGATCAACAACTCGGCATTCGCAAAGCTGCTCTAAATTACGCTCTTGTGTCGGAGTTAATGTATGGTTGAGTAATATGACAGAAGCATCCAGCTCTTTAGCTCTATCAGCTATCTCTTGAGCTTTACCTTCTCCAACAAAATATTTGGCTTGTGGAATTTTTTTTGAGGTTGTCAAAATATCGAGAATTTCAATGTGAGCAGAAGAGACTAATACTTCAAACTCCTTGAGATCCTCGATATCGTTTTCTTGTGGGAAAAAAACGTGTACTAATAAGGCTTTTTCACCGCCTTTATATCGTTCAAACAAAAAAATGCTCCATTAAATATGGGCTAACTTTCATTTCCCTCTTCTGGTTGGGATAATACGCCAGAAATTGGTCTTGATGGTACTACAGTAGAGATAGCATGTTTATAGACCATCTGGCTTACGGTATTTTTTAACAAAATAACAAACTGGTCAAATGATTCAATCTGCCCTTGTAATTTAATACCATTAACTAAATAAATTGACACAGGAATATGTTCACGGCGTAGCAAATTTAAGTAAGGATCTTGCAATGACTGCCCTTTTGACATGAGAGTTTCCCTTTTTAATACAAAATAAAAAATAATAATATCTAGATATATGAATAAATTAAAATTTAATTTAAATCTACCTAAAAATTACCTAATAAATTAACACAAAAAATAGATATCTAAAATAATTTTAGACAAAAAAAATTTATAACTAAATTTTTTCGAAAACAATATTAAATAACATGTTACATCACGACATCATAACATCCTAAAACATCTTAACACAATTTATATTTTAAGAATTTTATTTTCAAATTCATGACGTTATTTATTCAAAAACCTTAAATAGCTCTTTTAAGTGATCACTGTTTAACCATTTTAATGGCTGCTTCCATCCACGTAACCATGTTATCTGTCGCTTCGCTAATTGACGAGTTGCGCATATACCTTTAAAAACCATTTCATCATAACTAATATCACCATTTAAATATTCCCACATCTGGCGATAACCAACACAGCGCATTGAGGGCAGATCGAGATGCAGATCAGAACGCGTCATTAATTGCTCAACCTCTGTTTTAAAGCCTTGATCTAACATCTGCATAAAACGGTCTTTAATATTGTTATGTAATATTGTACGACTCTCAGGCATAATTGCCAGCTGCTCAACTACATAGGGAAGTCTATCACCGCTTTTCTGAGTTAATTCTGTTAAACTTTTACCAGAAATAAGATAAACCTCTAAAGCACGATTTAAACGTTGAGGATCATTCGGATGGATTCTCGCAGCTGAGATCGGATCAACTTTTTTAAGCTCTTCATGAATTGCAGCCCACCCATCTCTTTTCGCTCGCTCCTCTATCTGCTGACGAACTTCACTATTAGCTTCAGGTAGTGGAGAAAGGCCTTCAAGTAATGCTTTAAAATAGAGCATCGTTCCACCAACTAAGAGTGGAATACGATCATTAGCTAAAGATCTCTCAATTTCTAAAATTGCATCATGTCGAAAATTAGCCGCCGAATAACGCATAGCAGGATCACAAATATCAATTAATTTATGTGGATATTTTAGTAGTTCTGTTTTAGTTGGTTTAGCGGTTCCAATATCCATACCTCGATAAATTAATGCTGAATCGACACTAATTATATCTATAGGGAAACGATCACAAAGCGCCATGGCAACAGCAGTTTTACCCGATGCAGTCGGACCCATTAATGTAAAGATGCGTTTCTGTTTCATAAAATACTATATATCATCTTACTAATAAGATGCTTTAATTAAAGAAGTGAGATCAATTGGATATAAAAAGCTCTCTTTTTGCAATAAAGTATCATCCAACTGCTCTAATTCAGCTAATAGAGAGATAACATTAGTCACATTCCAGCTATTATGATTGATTACATCACAATTAGCAGCAAGCCAGCTAGCTAACCGCTGCTTTTGTAACCCATATTCTGCTAATAATTTATCTTCCTCACTAAAATAAGTAGCTAAAAAAGCAATTACCTCTGATAAAACTTTTTGCCAATTTACGGAACGTAAAAGCTTAGGCACACCAAACAGGTGAATTTTAAACTTTTCAACCTCAAATAAAAACCCCAGTTCAGTTAATAAATCTTGTGACTGTTGGACTATTTTTTGCTCCCGCTTATCCAATAATAGCGTAAGTGGAATAAGTAGCGGTTCAGAATCTGTCACTAGCAATTTAATCGCCATCATCTGTTGATGAGCCTTTGATAGCGACATGATATAAAACTGCTGTAGATTACCATTCTGTTTTTCGAGTAGAGCAAGATCGGGTAAAACTACTGTTAATACCCGTCCAAACTGAATATCAGACAAAATCTCATTATAAGACGATGCCAAGGGTGGAGTTTGCCGTTTTGGAAAAAGAGAAGCCGTAATCTTCGACTCAGTTATTACAACAGGAGATGATTCTGTTAATGGTAAAGCTTGTTCTTGTTTTGTCTCACAATTTGTATTCAGCAACTCCCCATAAAGCTTATTCTCACGCGCATAACTGGTTGGTTTTTTAGGTAATGAACCTGTATGTGGATAAGTTACAGTAGGATGATTAAAAATATTTTCGCCTGCCGCTTGGCGGTTAGGTGCAATGGTATTAGGCGCATCAACTAATGTTAAATCCGACTCCAATGCCATCAAAACAGCTTGATAGACAAAATCATGTACCAACCTTGCCTCATGAAAACGGACTTCTTGTTTAGTTGGATGAACATTAACATCAACCTGTTTAGGATCCAGCTCTAAAAAAATCACATAATTTTGCTGTTCATGAGTGCGTCCTGCATAGGCTTGCCGTAGCGCGTGATTGAGTAGCTTATCTTTTACCACACGGCCATTAACATAAAAATATTGCATTTCACTGCTATCACCCGTTGTGATCCAACCCAATATTTTTAAATCATCATGTTGCCAATCCAATTTTACAGCTTTCTGCATAAAAGCGTTACCGCATACTGCTGCAACACGGCTCTCTTGCGTTGACGAACGATATTGCCTGATCAATTTACTATTATGTTGCAAATTAAAAGCAATTTGTGGCCTTGCGAGCGAAATACGTTTAATAAACTCATCAATATGCATGAATTCCGTTTTTTCAGTCTTTAAAAACCGTCGCCGTGCAGGGGTGTTATAAAAGAGATCGAGTACTTCAACCGTTGATCCAACCGGATGCGATGCAGGATTGACTATGGGTATCATATCTCGACCTTCGGCATAAACTTGCCAAGCTGAAGACTGCTCGGCCGTACGTGATGTTAAAGTTAATCGAGAAACTGAACTGATACTTGCTAACGCCTCGCCACGAAAGCCTAAACTAAGAATGGCATCTAGATCATCCAAGGTACTAATTTTACTGGTAGCATGCCTTGCTAATGCAAGGGATAGTTCATCTTTGGTGATGCCAGAACCATTATCACGAACCCGAATCAGTTTGCATCCACCATGCTCAAGTTCAATATCAATCTGTGTACTACCTGCATCAATACTATTTTCAACTAGCTCTTTAATTACTGAAGCAGGTCGCTCTACTACTTCACCAGCCGCTATCTGGTTAGCTAATTGTGGTGATAAAATATGAATCAATGTCTCTCTCCAAATTTAGGATGTTTTTTGACATAATTTTTTATACCTAAATAGATTGCATGCGCAATTTTATCTTGATGAGCATTACTACCTAGCAAACGCTCTTCATTCGCATTTGAGATAAAACCGACTTCGATTAATATCGATGGAATATCAGGTGATCGCAACACACCTAAACTGGCATGTTCCGGTTTGCGTTTATGCATCTGAATTACAGTTGACATCTCTTTTATCACATCGTTAGCCAGTTCATAACCAACGCGCTGTGAATAGGAAAACTGTAAATCTAAAATAGCTTGGCTTAAATGTGGATTATTATCATCGCCCAAAACATCGCCGGCACCACCTAATAGCTCAGACTGCTTTTCATGTTGCTCAATCCAGCGCCCCAGCTCAGTATCAGCGCGTTTGGTTGACAACACCCAGATAGAGGCACCATTGGCATTACGGTCAGGTGCGGAATCCGCATGAATAGAGATCAATAGATTGGCTCTATTTTTGCGCGCAATCTCAGAGCGCTGAGGAACAGAGATAAAATGATCACTACTGCGCGTTAACACCGCTTTAAAGCTACGATCGCTATTTAAAAGAGCTGAAAGTTTTTTAGCTATTGATAGCGTAACCGTCTTCTCATAAAGTCCTTTTTTGCCGACAGCGCCTGAATCTTTACCACCATGGCCTGCATCAATCGCGATCACAACTGGCAGAGCTTGCACTGAGTTAACGAGCACTAAATTAATTAGTAATATGAATAAAAGTGCCAATATTTTTTTCATTTTTATCTATATTCTTCTCTAAATGATCATAAAGTTAGATCACCAAACTGTTATCCATCAACTGTTGACCTTGTTCACTCTTTATCACCAATATTGCTTGGCGTGAAAGATCTGAATATTCAAGATGAACTTCTAGATCGGCTGGCGGTAATATCCCTGTCGCTTTTTCTGGCCACTCAATTAAACAGATAGAACGTGACGAAAAATAGTCTCTAATGCCCATAAATTCTAACTCTTCAGGATCAGCAAGTCGATATAAATCAAAATGATATACAGAAAAATTTGTAAATTGATATGGTTCAACTAACGTATATGTAGGGCTTTTAACATTGCCGCGATAACCAAGTTGTTGCAAAAATCCACGACTTAATGTTGTCTTTCCAGCACCTAAATCACCATATAGATGGATGATAATTGTGCTATTATTTGCCGCTAAATAATGTAAACAGTTAAGTGCAAGTTGATTACCCAACATCACGGTACCTTGCTCATTTTGCAAAAAAATTGTACTATCTGTTGTCAAATTTGGCTTCATCATCAAATCTTATCAATAAAAGGGCTCTATTATATACTAATAATTATTTAACTTGCATAAATCCTCATAAACTGTTTTTTTATTGAATGATTTTGTCAAAATGTTTTAGGGTTAAGATGTTTTAGGGTTAATCTGAATCAATGTAATAAGATAAATTTATGCTGCACACACTATCCTCCTCACAAATAAACCTTCAGATGATATCAAAAACAGATGTCATCCTTTTTTGGCAAAATGGTATTGAAGTTGCTCTAATCGGTAATCCACTATTAGAAGAGATCCTCAAACGGACAGGAAGCTGTTACTGTTTAGAGAGTGATGTGATTGCACGTGGCGTAACAGCTTACATAGATAAGCGGGTAAAAATTATTACCATGCAGCAAGTGGTAGAACTTACCGCACACCATTTTCCACAGATAAATTGGGACAAGTAATAGTTTAAAATGGATAGTTAACGAAAAGAGGCAACTGTTTTAACTGCCTCTGCTCTTGCCCAACTATCAATCGCCAAAACCTCTTCAATCGTATTTGGCTCTTTGAAGTTGAGTTTTGCTAGTACATCTTCAACAACGTTAGCAATCCCCATAAAACCAAGGCTATTATGTAAAAAGGCATCTACAGCAACCTCATTAGCTGCATTAAGTGCAGTTGTTGCTGCTTGCCCATGGTTAGAGGCATCAATTGCCAATTTTAGGCAGGGGTATCGGTCAAAATCTGGCGCTTTAAAAGTTAATGATGATAATTTGATAAAATCCAATGGTGGAACAGTTGATGATATGCGATTAGGGTAAGAGATTGCATAAGCAATAGGCGTACACATATCAGGATTCCCTAATTCAGCAATAACACTCCCATCTTGGTAACGAACCATTGAATGAATGATAGATTGTGGATGAATGATGATCTCCATCTCTTTTGGGCTTGCATTAAAAAGCCAACGCGCTTCGATATATTCCAACCCTTTATTCATCATTGTGGCAGAATCGACAGAGATCTTTTTACCCATTGACCAGTTAGGATGAGCAATCGCTTGATCAGGTGTTACAGTCGTAAGCTGCTCTATTGCCATATCACGAAATGGACCACCCGATCCCGTTAATACAATCTTAGTAATACCGTAATCGGCAAGATTAGCAAATCCTAAGTGTTGCTGTATAGCAGAAGGTAAACTTTGAAAAATGGCATTATGCTCACTATCTACAGGCAAAAGTTCAGCACCGAATCTTTTCACTGCTTGCATAAAAAGGTGTCCACAAGTTACTAAAGACTCTTTATTAGCCAGTAAAATTCGTTTCCCTTTTTGAATTGCAGCCAGTGTCGGTTTTAAACCAGCAGCCCCAACAATTGCCGCCATCACTTGATCAACTTCAGGTAACTTTGCTAACTCACATATTGCTTGCTCACCGGCTAGGACTTCAGTATGTAGATCTGCTAAGCGTAGATTTTGGCGTAATTTATCGGCTGCGGCTTCATCTGCCATTGCCACATAATGGGGCTTAAATTCGAGGCACTGCTTGGTCATTTTGTCGACATTTTTGCCGCCAACTAAGGCATATGCTTTATAGAGAGTGGGATTTTGTCGAATAACGGTGAGAGTACTGCAACCGATAGAACCAGTTGAACCTAAGATTGTGATATTTTTCATATTTACTTCCCCGATGATAGAATCAACGGAACAGTCAAGATACATTAAGCCAAGTAGATTTAGCAAAAAAGATCGAGTCAAACGGATCAAACTAAGTAGAGAACAAGTTTATAAATTGACTTGGATAAACCGTTCTCTCTCTTTAATTATAAAAGCTAGTGGTAAGATTTATGGTAAATCTTAAAATTCCATTAACTCTTTCTCTTTATCTGCTAATGCAAGATCTAACTTCTTAATCGCTGCATCTGTTGCTTTTTGGATTATATCTTGTGATTTACGTTCATCATCTTCAGAGATCTCCTTATCTTTTAATAAGGCTTTAATCTGATCATTAGCATCACGTCGAACGTTACGAATCGAAACTCGACCCTGTTCAGCTTCATTACGCACAATCTTAGTTAAATCACGACGGCGCTCTTCAGTAAGAGGCGGAAGAGGTACCCGAATAACTGTCCCAGCAGATGCTGGATTCAGCCCTAAATCAGAGGTTAAAACCGCTTTTTCAACTGCAGGAGCAATTGATTTATCAAATACAGTAATAGCAAGTGTGCGTGAATCTTCAGCAACAACATTCGCTAATTGGCGAAGTGGTGTTGCGCTACCATAATAGTCAACTGAGATACCATCTAATAAACTTGGCGATGCACGGCCCGTTCTAATTTTAGAGATGTGTGATTGAAATGCTTCAATGCTCTTTTCCATACGCTCTTGCGCATCTTTTTGAATATCATTTAACATAGTAAAAGCCTTTTTTAATTCTGCCACTTAATATTCAGTAAAGTGACAGGGAAATTTATGAATAAGATTATAGAGAGATCAACTAATCAGCTTCAGTCGTCATTTTATTATTTATTAATGTGCCTTCCTGCTCACCTAAAACAACTCGACGTAAAGCACCCGGTTTATTCATATTAAATACACAGATAGGTAAATTATGATCTCTTGCTAATGTGAATGCTGCTAAATCCATCACTTTTAACTCATCATCAAGTACTTTTTCATAATTTAATGTTTTATAACGTATCGCATCAGGGTGTTTAACTGGATCAGCTGAATAGACACCGTCAACTTTGGTAGCTTTTAAAACAACATCAGCTTCGATCTCAATTCCACGCAGGCAAGCGGCAGAGTCTGTTGTAAAAAAAGGGTTACCTGTACCGGCAGAAAGAATGACCACTTTACCATGTCGAAGTAAACTAATTGCCTCAGTCCAACGATAATCATCACAGACACCATTTAGCGGAATAGCTGACATTAAACGGGCATTAATCTCAATTCGGTGCAGTGCATCACGCATAGCGAGTCCATTCATAACAGTTGCAAGCATTCCCATATGGTCACCAACTACGCGATTCATACCGGCTTTAGCAAGTCCCGCACCACGAAATAGATTACCACCACCAATGACAACAGCAACTTGGACACCCATATCAATGAGCTCTTTTATCTCTTTTGCCATGCGATCAAGTACGGTTGCATCAATACCAAAACCTTCTTCACCTTGCAGTGCTTCACCACTTAGTTTTAGTAAAATACGTTTATAAAAGGGAACTATATTAGCTGGCATAAATCCTACCCTAATCAATCAAATAGGTTAAATAAAGGTGATATTTTTGAATATTTACTTACTTTAAAAAGCATTATTATATCAATATTAATTAATGTATCAGTTTTAAAGTAAGCAATTTTTAAACTACAATTTTTAATTACTATTTTTTAACTAAATTGTAGATAAACAAAACCGCCTAGAACGGCGGTTTTTAATGAACCAATTAAGATTGGTTCGACATCGCAGCAACTTCAGCGGCAAAATCAACTTCTGTCTTTTCAATACCTTCACCCACCTCAAAGCGGATAAATGAAGCGACAGTTGCGCCGTGCTCTTTAAGTAAATCACCAACTGTTTTGCTTGGTTCCATAACAAATGGTTGACCAGTTAAAGAGACTTCGCCAGTAAATTTACGCATACGCCCTTCAACCATTTTTTCAGCTATTTCGCGTGGTTTACCAGATTGCATTGCAATATCAATTTGGATTTGATGTTCATGTGCAACAACATCAGCAGGTACATCGCTTGGATTAACATATTCAGGTTTACTTGCTGCAATATGCATAGCAATATGTTTTACTAACTCATCATCAGCACCATTGGCAGCAACTAAAACACCAATACGCGCACCATGTTGGTAAGCTCCCACTTTTTCGCCTGCAATTTCAGCAATACGGCGAATAGTAATATTTTCACCAATTTTAGCTACTAATGCAGTGCGCTCTTCTTCAAACATAGTCTGTAGAACAGCAATATCACCAATATGATCAGTTAACGCTTTTTCAGCAACTTTATTACTAAACGCAAGGAAACCAGCATCTTTTGCGACGAAATCTGTTTCGCAGTTAACTTCTAAAATCACACCAAATTGTTTATGTTCAGCAATTTTAGTGATGATGACACCTTCGGCAGCAACTCGACCAGCTTTTTTCGCTGCTTTAGCTTGACCAGACTTACGCATATTATCGATAGCAAGTTCAATATCACCATTTGCTTCAACTAACGCTTTTTTACATTCCATCATACCTGCGCCAGTTCTCTCGCGCAGCTCTTTAACCATAGAAGCGGTAACTTCAGCCATTTTTAACTCCTCATTTAACCGTTATATACTCATTATCATTTAAGATAGCATCTCGCCGAATTACCGGCGAGAAAGAAGAAAATAGAGAATAAGTAACTTACTATTCAGCAACTACTTCAACAACTTCTTCAACAAAACTCTCTTCTACTGGTGATCGATTCTGTTCATTACCAACACGAATCGCATTTGCTGCTGCTTGGGTATATAACTGAATAGCACGGATTGCATCATCATTACCAGGAACAACATAATCGATACCATCTGGATCAGAGTTAGTATCCACAATAGCAATAACTGGAATACCTAGGTTATTCGCTTCTTTAATTGCAATATGTTCGTGATCAGCACCAATAACAAAAAGTGCATCAGGTAAACCACCCATATTTTTAATACCACCAAGGCTATTTTCTAATTTAGCCATCTCACGGGTGCGCATTAATGCTTCTTTTTTAGTTAGTTTATCAAAAGTACCGTCGCTAGCTTGGGTCTCTAAATCTTTAAGACGTTTGATTGATTGACGAACTGTTTTCCAGTTAGTTAACATACCACCTAACCAACGGTGATTAACATAAAATTGTCCGCAACTTTCTGCTGCTTCTTTTACTGGTTCACTTGCTGCACGTTTTGTGCCGACAAATAAAATTTTACCTTTACGCGCTGCAATTTTGTTTAATTCAGCTAAAGCTTCGTTAAACATTGGAACAGTCTTTTCAAGGTTGATAATATGCACTTTATTACGTACACCAAAAATAAATGGTTTCATTTTTGGATTCCAGTAACGGGTTTGGTGACCAAAATGTACACCGGCTTGTAGCATATCGCGCATAGAGACTTGAATTGTCATGATTTCCTCATTTTAATGTTGGGGTTATGCCTCCACATATCCATCTCAACCGACCCACCTCATTAATTGGACTTCTCATCCAGATCGAGATAAGCACCCCGGAGAAACGTAAAAATATGTGTGTGTTATAACGTATTAAATTACAAAGTTTAAATTATAAAATTTTGATTTTGCACGACTTACGGGGTTCTTATCAGCCCGTAATAGTTAAAATCAGCGGCATTTTATACCATAAATTGCGGAATATGACCAGTTTTTTTATTTTTTTATCTGCTTAATCCGTAACCAGAATAAGCCAGAGATAAAAAAAGGGGCTAATTTGCCCCTTATCTTTTTTCTTCACTATATTAGCCAAATAGTTGTTAGCTAAATAATTTATGAAATTGCAATCCAATCCAGTCTAAAATTGTTCCAAAAAATCCTGTCTTTTCAATATTTTGTAGCGCTACTAAAGGTTGTTCGCTAATCACTTTATCATCTAGCAAAAATTGCATCGAACCCACTTTTGCTCCTTTAGCAATTGGCGCATAAATATAGTTATCTACACTATATTTTATCTTCACATCAGCTGCTCGCCCTTTAGGGACAGTGACATAAATAGCATCAACAGAACCCAATTGAAGATTATTTTCAGCACCAAACCAAATTGGCGCCATAACTAATGGAGTTTCTGATTTGACTGGATTTGCAGTTTCAAAAAAACGAAATCCCCAAACCAATAACTTCTTACTCTCCTCTTCACGCCCTTTATAGGTACGCCCACCCAATACAGCAGAGATGAGACGCGTATTACCATCAACAGCTGAAGCAACTAGATTATAACCCGCAGCATTAGTATGACCAGTTTTAATACCATCCACATTTAATGTAGTATCCCAGAGCAGACCATTACGATTACGTTGGGGTTTAGCGAGTGTATAGGTAAACTCTTTCTCTTTATAAATTGCATATTCATCTGGTAGATCACGAATTAATGCGCGACCTAAAAATGCCATATCTTTTGCGGTCGTATATTGCCCAGGTGCATCAAGACCATGTACTGTCTCAAAATGGGAATGTTCTAACCCAATTTTTTTCGCATAATCATTCATCAAATTGACAAAAGCGCCTTGGCTACCTGCAATATGTTCCGCCATTGCGATACAGGCATCATTTCCAGATTGGACAATAATACCTTTATTTAGATCAGCAACTGATACCGTTTTACCCACCTCTAAAAACATTAACGAGGAACCTTTTAGCGCAGGATTGCCAGTTGCCCACGCATCTTTGCTAACAACTACCATATCATCATTTTTTATGTTACCCGATTGAAGCGCTTGCCCAACCACATAACTGGTCATCATTTTAGTTAAACTAGCGGGATCCCGCTGCTGCAAAGCATTATACTCTGCCAGTATCTCTCCTGATTTAGCATCGATTAAAATATAAGATTCGGCATCAAGCTGTGGAATATTAGGGATAGGAAACGGCATATCTGCTTGGGCAAATGAGCAGAATGCTAATGTTAACATTGCTAATGATAATTTAAATTTTTTCTTCATTACTTGAATTCCGTTAAATATTTTTAGATAACATATTTCGATGTGTATGGATAGACATCATGATGCCAAAACCTGCCATCAAGACAACTAAAGAGGAGCCGCCATAACTAATTAGCGGTAATGGTACACCAACCACTGGTAATATGCCACTGACCATACCAATATTGATAAACACATAAACAAAAAAGACCAAAATTAGTCCGCCACTTAATATACGTCCAAAGGTACTTTGTGCCTGTGCTGCAATAATTAATCCCCGCCCAATTAAACAGAGAAAGAGCACCAGTAAAATGATAGCGCCAATAAAACCAAACTCCTCAGCAATGACTGAAAAGATAAAATCGGTATGCCTTTCAGGTAGAAATTCCAATTGTGATTGCGTCCCTGCAAGCCACCCTTTCCCCCAGATACCACCAGACCCAATCGCTGTCTTTGACTGTAAAATATGGTAACCGGTACCTAAAGGATCTCGCTCGGGATTAAATAGTGTTAACACCCGTTCACGCTGGTAATCATGCATAAGGAAAAACCACATAATTGGTACAAATATAGCGATCAAAACCACAGCGATAAGAATGATTTTCCAGTTAATACCAGCCAAGAAGATAATAAAAATACCCGACATAGCAATTAAAATAGCCGTCCCTAAATCAGGTTGCATGGCAACTAGCAGTGTTGGTATGCCAATAATGGCTAATGTTAGTACTGTCGTCTTTAACGGAGGTGGGCAACCATCTCGATGAATAAATTTTGCCACCATTAATGGAACAGCAATTTTGGCTATTTCAGAGGGTTGAAAACGGATAAAACCGAGGTCTAACCAGCGCTGGGCACCTTTACTTGCATAACCAAATAGATCCACCGCAAAGAGAACAATAATACAGATAACATAAAGATAGGGTGCCCATGTCTCATAACTACGTGGCGAGAACTGCGCCAAAATAATCATCACAAAAAAAGCTAATACTATTTGCCCTATACGTCGCTCCATCATCGCAACATTTTGCCCGCTGGCACTCCAAAGAATATAGAGGCTATAACCAAGTAGTAGAGCTATGAATAGCATAAAGAGAGGATCAATATGTATTTTTTGCCAAAAAGATCGTTTATTACGGTTCATCATTAATCTTCATGCCCTATTGTTTGATTAGCATCAGGCAGATCAGTCGAGTCATCGCCTAGAAAATAGTAATCTAAAATTTTACGTGCCATTGCACCACCATTTGAACTACCGCCGCCCCCATTTTCTAAGACGATTGCTAAGGCAATTATTGGCTTATCATAAGGTGCAAAAGCGACAAATAACGCATGATCACGCAGGTGTTCTGGCACTTTATGCACATTATAAACTTCATCTTGTTTCAAACCATATACCTGTGATGTTCCAGATTTACCTGCTGCTTGGTATGTCGCATCGGCAAAAACTCTGCGCGCTGTTCCATGCACCCCAAATAGCACACGGTGCATCCCCTCTTTTGCAATCTGCCAAAAAGCGGGATTAACATTAACAAGACTACTCTCTTCAATCTGAGGCTTTGGCATTGGTGATGATGTTGAGTTTAAAATATCACTCTTTTTATACAGTAAAAAACGAGGCGTATAGCTTTTACCATTATTGATTAAAATGGTTAATGCTTTTACCATCTGAATTGGCGTGGCAGTCCAATAACCTTGACCAATACCAACAGGAATCGTATCGCCTTGTAACCATGATCGCTTATGACGCTGTTTTTTCCATTCCCGAGTTGGCATCACACCACGCGCCTCCTCATTAGGAGAAATATCAATACCGGATCGCTTACCATAACCAAATTTATTCATCCACTGCGATAAGCGATCTATCCCCATATCATAAGCGACTTGATAAAAATAGGTATCGACTGACTCCTCAATTGCTTTTAATACATCAACACGCCCATGCCCCCAACGTAACCAATCTCGATAACGTCTATCAGTTCCAGGAAGTTGCCACCAACCAGGATCATAAACCACACTTTTTGGCGTTATCACCCCTTCACTTAATGCAGCAACTGAAATATATGGTTTGACTGTAGACGCAGGTGGGTAGGTACCAAGTAGCACACGGTTAAATAGCGGTTTATCAGGATCATTGAGTAATTGATTATATTTTGCTGAGGATATCCCCCCCACAAATGGGTTAGGATCATAACTAGGGCTTGAAACTAGTGCTAAGACCTCGCCATTATTTGGATCAAGTGCTACCACTGCGGCTTTACGACCAGCAAGCAACTTTTCAATATAGAGCTGCAATTTTAGATTAAGGGAGAGATAGATATCTTCACCAGCTTGTGGTGAGTGTTTATTAATTTGGCGAACAATTCGCCCACGGCTATTAACTTCAACCTCTTCATAACCAGGGAAACCGTGCAACAGATCTTCATAAAAACGTTCAATGCCCATTTTCCCGATATTAGCCGTTCCCACATAGTCACTGGTTTTCCCCTCCTCTTCGAGGCGCTGTTTATCTTGGCTGTTAATTTTTGAAACATACCCAATAATATGAGTTAAAGAGGCACCATAAGGGTAGTAGCGGTGCAACGTACCACTAATAGAGACAAAAGGGAAACGGTGTTGATCAACCACAAAACGGGCGATCTCTTTCTCGGTAAGATTATCTTTTAACGGGACAGGGCGGTGTGCTTTATAGCTACGGCGCTCTTTTTGAAAATTTTCAATATCTTCATCGGTGAGATCAACAATCGTTTTTAAAGCTGCAAACTGCTCGTTTAGATTCTTTATTTTATCGGGAACAATATTGAGCTGATAGGTAGTATTATTGATTGCCAGCGGTGTACCATTACGGTCATAGATCATTCCGCGACTTGGTGGTATTGGAATAATTTCAATGCGGTTATTATTCGATTTAGTACTGTAATAGCTAAAATTAGCGATCTGAAGATCGGCCAAATTGGCAAGTAAAACCATCACTAAAATAAGAATACCTATAAATGCAAATAGAGCTCTTCGCAAAAATAGATTTGTTTCAGCTGAATGATCTCGAATCTTAGTCCGATTAGTATGATTTTTATAACGCGCGATAGAGATAGCTTTACTCCTTTACTAACAATATTTATAACTCTTCTACTTTTCACTACCCTTTTTACGCTGCTGCTCTTTCTCTTCCCATTTTTCATAGGCGTTAACAATTCTTGCAACTACAGGGTGACGTACCACATCGCCACTCTGGAAAAAATTAAAACTAATATCGTCAACGTCAGAGAGTACCTCGATAGCGTGCCTCAATCCCGATTTTTGATGATGAGGGAGATCGATCTGTGTAATATCCCCAGTAATCACCGCTTTAGAGTTAAAACCGATACGGGTTAAAAACATCTTCATCTGCTCGATTGTGGTATTTTGACTCTCATCTAAAATAATAAAAGCATCATTCAAAGTACGACCACGCATATAAGCTAGTGGTGCAACTTCGATAACACTCTTCTCAATCAATTTTTCCACTTTTTCAAAACCGAGCATCTCAAACAGCGCATCATAGAGTGGTCGCAAATAGGGATCTACTTTTTGACTTAAATCACCGGGTAAAAAGCCCAATTTTTCACCTGCCTCAACGGCAGGGCGCGTTAATAAAATTCGGCGTACTTGCTGCTTCTCTAACGCATCAACAGCTGCAGCCACAGCTAAATAGGTCTTTCCGGTACCAGCAGGGCCAATCCCAAAAGTGATATCATAATCTAAAACATGAGCTATATAGTTAGCTTGATTTGGCGTACGGGGTTTAATTACACCCCGTTTGGTTTTGATCATCACTAGCTTATTATCATCAATATAAGCTGGGAGATGTGCGTTTACCTGCTCAAGGGCTCCCGACTCTTTAATCGCTAAATGAACCTGCTCTGGCTCAATATCGATCAACTGACCTTTCTGCTTAGTTTGCTTATAGAGTGACTGTAAAATAGCGGCTGCAGCTTTAACGCAGATCTCATCACCAAGTAGTGAGAAGTGATGGCTACGTTGATTAATCTCAATACCAAGCCGTTTCTCTAACAGTTTGATATTGTCATTATATGGACCACACAGGCTATTAAGCCGCTGGTTATCAGCTGGTTCTAGCATTATTTCATCAGTCACAATATTCAACAAAAGATCCTCTATTAACGATTAACCATATATTAACTATCAATATAGATAGGCAGATAGATTTTATGGATAGTAGATACCTACCCCTAAATCACTCTCTTTACGGGTACGAGAGATGATAGATAACGGCGATTCACTACTGCGTAATGTCATCTCATCCTCTGTTCGTACCACCTTGCCACGTAACGAGTTAGGATAGACATCGGTAATTTCAACATCGACAAATTTACCAATCATATTAGGTTGCCCAGCAAAATTGACAATACGGTTATTCTCAGTACGGCCGGTCAACTCCATCACATCTTTCTTCGAAGTCCCTTCTACTAAGATACGTTGAACCGTGCCAAGCATACGCCGACTATATTGCATCGCTTGCTGGTTAATGCGCTCTTGTAAAATATAGAGACGCTGCTTTTTCTCCTCTTCCGACACATTATCTTCCATCTCGGCAGCAGGAGTACCTGGACGTGCGGAGTAGACAAAGCTATAGCTAAGGTCAAAGTTAACATCTGCGATTAATTTCATGGTCTGTTCAAAATCCTCTGTCGTCTCACCTGGGAATCCGACAATAAAATCTGAACTAATTTGAATATCAGGGCGCACTTTACGTAACTTACGGATAATTGATTTATACTCTAGTGCAGTATGGGTACGTTTCATCAGATTAAGCACCCGATCCGATCCACTTTGCACTGGCAGATGTAAAAAGTTGACTAATTCAGGCGTATCTCGGTAGACTTCGATAATATCATCAGTAAACTCAATAGGATGACTTGTAGTAAAACGGATTCGATCAATACCATCAATCGCCGCAACCAAGCGTAAAAGTTCAGCAAATGAGCAGATATCCCCATCAAAAGTGGGGCCACGATAAGCATTTACATTCTGACCAAGTAGATTAACCTCACGCACACCCTGCTCAGCAAGTTGGGCTATCTCATAAATGATATCATCACACGGGCGACTCACCTCTTCCCCACGCGTATAAGGCACAACACAATAGGTACAATATTTATTACACCCCTCCATAATAGAGACAAAAGCGGTTGGGCCCTCACTGCGCGGCTCAGGTAACCGATCAAATTTTTCAATCTCAGGGAAACTGACATCAATAAGGTGATCACTATTACCATGACGAATCTTCTCGATCATCTCTGGTAGTCGGTGAAAAGTTTGCGGACCAAAAATAATATCGACAAATGGGGCACGGCGACGAATATGATCACCCTCTTGAGAGGCGACACAGCCACCTACACCAATAATAATATGGGGATTTTTCTTCTTAAGATTTTTCCAACGCCCTAACTGGTGAAAAACCTTCTCTTGCGCTTTTTCACGAATCGAACAGGTATTTAGAAGTAAAATATCCGCTTCATCGGCATCATCGGTTAAGGTTAACTGGTGGGTTGCGGCTAAAAGATCAGCCATCTTCGATGAATCATACTCATTCATCTGGCAACCCCATGTTTTAATATGAAGTTTGGTAATAGTAGGGGTAGTTGTACTATTGGTTGAATTATCTAATTTGCTCATCAATGACTCTATTATAATTGTTAAAATGAAAACGGTTGTTAAATCCGCGATTTTAGCTAACTATATTAATATACAAGTTTAATATACAACATATATCTAGTAGTTCTAAGAGACGACGATAACGTCGAACACGATTTTCGCAGGGCTTATTGTAATCTTTTGTCAAAGTGGGGTCTAGGGGATTGATTCAGACAAACTATATTTTTCAAAGATTAAAACTGAATAATCATCATAAAAGAGTTGTTAAGGCTCTTTTTTCACAATTACATTTTTAATCTAGATCTCTTATATAGATGATTCATGTTTTAGGTTTGGCATAAATGTTTTAGGGTTAATATCAATGTTTTAACATTAATACTAATGTTTTAGGGTTAACATCTATTAAAAACATCAAAATCACCAATTAATTAACAACTATCAATTAACAATAATCAATTAACAACAATTGATAGTTAAAACTTTATTTATTATCAAAAGATGTTTTTAAAAGCGCGTTTAGGCGACTTCAATAAATTTACACTTCCATAAATTAACATTGTCCCCATTTTGTTATAACTTTTGCGCTATCGCTATCGATAGCACCCAACTTTTAAAAACAGATCATGTTATGTTATTATTATCTGCCCAAAAACCGAGGTAAATACGTTTTATGCCCGAAAAATTGTGTTCAACAAAACGCCTTTTAATTAAGGGGATCGTTGCAACCTGCCTACTTTCAATTACGAGAGTTGGCTTTGCTGCGCAGGTACAACTGTTAGCAACACGAATTTGGCCCGCCTCAACCTATACCCGTATTACATTAGAATCCTCGTTAAAACTCGCTTATAAACGTTTTTTTCTAACCAATCCAGATCGCTTAGTGATCGATATTGAGAATATCAACTTAAATCCTATCTTAAAAAATTTACCGTCTCAGCTGATTAATCATGATCCCTATATCAAAACATTGCGGGTGGCGCAATATAACCCACAAACAGTCAGAATTGTGGTTGGTCTTAAACAGAAAGTAAAACCGAATATATTTACACTATCCCCTGTTGGATCCTTTAAAAACCGTTTAGTTATTGACCTCTATCCCGCTAATCCAAAAGAGGGGGATGATCCGCTTTTAGCGCTGCTCGAGAAATATAACACCGGCAATCTACCTGAAAAAACGGCTGCAAATCCCCCTAAAAAAAGGACAGATAAGATCGTCGTGATGCTAGATCCCGGCCATGGAGGCGAGGATCCGGGTGCAATCGGTTATAAAAAGACGCGCGAAAAAGATATTGTGCTACAAATAGCTCGCAGGGTGCGTAATCTACTTAACCGCGAATCGCAGATAAAAGTCTATATGACCCGTAACGAAGATGTCTTTATTCCACTAAAAGTGCGGGTTGCTAAAGCGCGCGCCCAGCATGCTGACCTATTTATCTCAATTCATGCTGACGCCTTTCAAAACCGTTCTGTTAATGGATCATCAGTCTTCTCACTCTCAACAAGCGGCGCAAGTAGCTCAGCTGCTAGCTATCTAGCCCAAACCCAAAATGAGGCGGATGATATCGGTGGAGTAAGTCGAAGTGGCGATAAATATTTAGATCACACCATTTTGGATCTGGTACAAAAGACCACCTTAAGTAATGGCGTATTATTAGGTACATCGATACTAAATCGTATGAAAGGCGTCAATAAAATGCATAAACCAACAATTGAAAAAGCCGGTTTTGCCGTCTTAAAAGCGCCCGATATCCCATCAGTATTGGTTGAAACCGCTTTTATAAGTAATCCATCAGAAGAGCGGAAATTAAAAACCGCAGCGTTCCAAAATAGCGTTGCCAATGCAATTGTTAACGGAATTAAAGATTATATTAAAAAACGTAAGAGTTAAAGATTAACTACTTTTACGCGTTTAATTTAATCAATTTTATTTACTTACTGCTCTCTCACCTCTACCAAAATAAACTGCTTTAAATAGTTTTCAATTAAGATGTTTAATCTAAATAGCGATATTGTTGTCTTCTCTCTCTTTTCAAAAAAGATTTTTGCTCTCTCTTTATCGACTGACGCTTTTAAAGCATCAAAACGACCAGATTTATTGAGATTATCCTCTGTTATATAATCAGAGATTAGTGCAATAAGCTGTTTTTTATCTAAACTAAAGGCTTCAACTAGCGCATTTATGCGGTCATTTTCGGCTCTATTTTTATAGATATTAATATAGTCTTTGAATGTATTACCTTCAATTAACTGTGCATCACCACGCTGCAAGTCATGCAGAAAGAGTTTAGCGTATTTCTGTTCGGTCTGGGTGAGAGAGGCAAATGATTTGTGTAGGTCATTTAATGTCGTCTCAATTGTTGCAGAATTTTGGTTATTATTTAGCTCTTTTAAATATTTAGCAAAACGGCTATTCATATAGTCAGCATCAATTTTATCGGTATCAATTTCGGTCAAATAACCATTGATATCGAAAGGGAGATCTCCCCCAGACGCCACTCTTTCGCCCTCATTAGCCAACTCTTTATAGCGTAAAAGCAGGGCTAAGTATTGCTGCTCATCCAAATTCAAGGTTACTTTTCCAGCAATGCCATCTTCAGTAAATGGCTGTTCCCAGTTGAACCCCTGCACTTTAGCCGCCTCAAAGTGCTGATTAAAGGTGTTAAATAGCTTGGCAAATTTGGCACAGACAGTTAAATCATCAGGTAATTTTTCAAAATTCTCAACGCCAGCATTGATAAAGAGCTCCGTTATCTCTGCTACTAACTCATTCATATGTTTAAGATTACCTGCCAATTTATCCACAAATAGACCTATAGATTTGTTACCAGAATAGAGTTTCACCGCATCATTAATATATCTCTCCATAGTATGAGAATAACGATAGTAACAGATGATGCCATGAGGTTTATCAGGGCCAAATAGGCGATTGGTACGGGAGAAGGCTTGAATAATATTCTGGTATCTGATCACTTTGTCTAGATATAAGGTATTCACCCATTTAGAGTCAAAACCGGTGAGCATCTGTTCCACTACAATCAGAATATCTAACTGTTTTGCTGGTTCTCTATCAATACGATCATAAGGCCTTTTATGAGCCAATCTTAAGGCTAGATCTTTTTTAAATGCAGCATGGTGTGCTAAACCGTAATCTTTACCGTAATGCGCATTATAGTCAGCCATAATCTCTTCTAAACCATCACTTTTAAACGTGACACCACGATCACCACCGTTATCAATATTTTTATCAAAAAGTGCTGATACCTTCAATATGGTATTGGCAGCTTTAAAACGGCGATAATAATCAATCGCTTCATCAATGCTACTGGTTGCTAATATGGCGTGAAACTTACTACCTTGGCTACGGATATCCCACTTAGCTAAGATATCATTCACGACATTTGCTTGGTGTGCTTCGGTTAAATACTGGCTTTTAGGTAGATAATCTTCAATACCTTTATAGTATTTTCCGGTAGCATCATCTCTTTCACCAGCCATCTTCATCTCACGCATAAAGTGGTTAAATTTACGCTTTTTAGCTGGATCTTGCATCGCCTCCGCAACTGTTGCAGCCTTAGCCTGTGCAAGCGCAACCGCTTGGCGTACATCACTATCGCTAAAGGTGCACTCTTTATAAGGATCAAACCCTAAAACATTACCATCTCGAATACCATCAGCAATGCTATAACGGTGGAGTTCGTTACCAAATACATCAGCTGTAGTGTTCTTATTGATCTGATTTTCATCATGAATTGGGGTGCCGGTAAAACCGAAAAAGAGCGCTTTCGGGAGGATTTTTTTTATCTTAACCAGCATGCCCTCTCTATTTTCACCACCACCACTCATTGTAGAGCGGTGTGCCTCATCAATAATAAACACCAAACGCTTCGCCCGAATTTGTTCAATATCTGCTGCATTTTTTGCTCTCCCTTGATTCTCATTCTCCTCAAAAATATTACTCATTTTTTGGATAGAGGTCACAATTAAGGTATCAGCCGGATTACTGCTTTTTAACTTGGTAATCAGTACATGGGTATTTTCGGTAGCTTGCACATCTTCGCCATCATCGGCAAAGTTGCGATATTCAGTGAGTGATTGCGTGCCGAGCTCAATGCGATCCATTAAAAAGATCACCTTATCGGCATCTTTGGATTGGGCAATTAGCTGGGCTGACTTAAAGCTGGTCATCGTTTTACCCGAACCAGTAGTATGCCAGACGTAACCACCTAGCCGATCGGGGTTATTCACCATATTGCCAAGTTGAGACCAGTTAGTTTTTGCGACTTTATCAGAGATGGCATTAGCAGCGTAATATTGATAGCTGCGCATCACTTTAAGTACGCCGTCGGTATCATCAGCAACCGTGTAAAAACCGATCAACTGATGCGCCATAGGGATTGAGAGCAAAGTTGAGGCTATATCTTTCCAATGATTTATTGGCTCATTATTGAAATCGGCCCAGTGAAATTGGTAGTCAGGATTGAATTTGCCATCAGGTCCTGGGTTAGCAAAATATTTCGTCTCACTTGGCTCCATCGCTACAAACAGTTGAATCAGCGCAAACAGACCATTAAATATCCCCTCTTTGCTATATTTTTCAATCTGGTTAACCGCCTGACTCACTGGAATGCCACTGCGTTTTAGCTCAACATGGATCACCGGCATACCATTAATTAATAGTAATACGTCACCACGCCGATCGTTGCGCAATGGGCGGTCACGTTCAAATTTAGGTTGTTGCACAATCTGGTAACGACTTTGACCGGCAGCGATCTCCTGACGATCGTAAATTTTTAAACTCACCTCTTTACCAAAATGCAGCAGATCGGCAGGGTTATCGCGCTTAATAGCAACAGTTTTACCATTAATAAAACCGTTAAGTTTGAGCGGCGTTCTTAATGCTTTAATCTGCTCAATAATCTGCTCCATCTCGCTATCTGTTAACGGCACATCGTTTAAACGGTCGCGCTGGCGATTATTTTCAAACAGAATCGACGCCCAGTTTTGCCTTAAATCCGCTTCAGTTTGGTATTTCAATATCTCTGGCTCCCACCCTTTCTGGGTAAGTAGATCTATAAATGCCTGCTCAAACTCTGCTTCGGTTTTAAAGGTGTTCATGTGCGCTCCCTAGACAAACATCTTACTCAAACAGGCCTGCTTGATGTTGTTGAGTTTAGTGATCTGTTGCTGGTGTTGGTTGATTAGCGTGTCGAGTTTTTGGAAGAAGTTGCCGATGGCGGTTTGTTCTTCAATCGAATTGGGAATTGTTATTTTAATTGTACTCATAACATTGTTCATTAACTTTGGGTTTCCAACATGAGAAACATATTTCCAAGCTTCTTTATTTAAGATTTCCGCAATAGCATTATTTGCATAACCTTTATCTGATAAAAGAACACCGTTTACATTTGTACTATAAAATTTACCATTTCTAAAATTAACTGTTCCAGCATTTGCACCATCTGTCGTCCATGTAATTGCATTTTCAAATAAATATTTATCATAAAATCCCATTAATCCATTATTTTTCGTTTGTGATGAATATACTGGGTAACATTTACTAAAGGTAGGTATTGGACTTATTTGCATTGTTGAAAGCACATTACCGCGAGTAATATTAAATAGTTCGCTAATAGTTTTTTCTTCCCACTCCCCGCTAAATCCTCTAAGCCGAATTTCCGGCATAGTTTCACCTTGTTTAGGAAACATTTTCTCCAGCATCGCTTTTTTGATGTTGCTGAGCTGGTCATGTTTTTGCTGGTGTTGGTTGATTAGGGTGTCGAGTTTTTGGAAGTAGTTGCCGATGGCAGTTTGTTCTTCAATTGTTGGCAATTGTAAAGGTAACCCAAAAAAGAGTGTATCTTTAATAGAAAATCTATCAGATCTTGCCCCAGTATCTCCATTAAAAAACATAAACATATGCCAAAGCTGAGTACAGAAAAAATATTCTATAAAAATTGTATTAACACCTTTTGTTCTAAAAACAGTATAAAGCGGTGAGATTATGCCTGTTCTACCTAATGCATTTCTATTAATAGGGCCACAAGGTGCTAGTGTTGATATTCTAGGATTGTAGACAAAATCCTCAGGCTGAACTATGTAGTACCCAATAATATTATTAATATTTGAAATATCTTTATCAAAATAATCTCTCTGGTTAATTATCCCAAATTCAGCAGAATTAGTGAAAGTTTCAGAATAAATTAAAGATGTGTTTTTCTCAGTAATCTTGTCAGATATATCACCTAAATTGATCTCTTCCCACTCTCTACTAAACCCCTTAAATCGAATCACCGGCACCTTATTATCCATACTCACCCTATTCACCTCCCAACAAACTAGCAAGTTCAGATAGTGCCTGCATATCAAACTCATTGCCGGTGAGTTCGCCCATCATCACTGCTAGTTCTTGCTCAGTGGTTTTAATTTCACTTGCTACCTGTGAATAGGTGACGGCGTATTTATCAGCGAGCGCTTCTACTTTACTGGCAAGCTGACTAATCACAGCATTTGGTAAGTTGGCAAGTTCGGAGGTTAAAGGGGTAATCCATTTGAGATGTAACAGATGATTAACCTGCTCATCGGTTAAGATTTCAATGGTCTCTTTGGTTTTAAAGTGCAGAGCTGTAGCCGCATCTTTGACCTCTTTTTTCAGTGCCTTTTCTTCATCCATCAGTTTATTGATACGTATGATTTTGGCCTCATAGCTCTCTTCGGCAAATTTGGTTTTGCTCCTTTTCTGTTCAGCCAACAAAATTTTTGCTGCTTTGTTCACTTCAGCATTCACAAAACCGTCTTGACTCTCTTTTACTGTTTCCTGCTCTTTCTCATCTTCAGTAAACGATTCTAATATCTCTTCCAGCATGCTGGCGATTTCTGTCAGACGGCTTTCCTGCACAGCCAGCTCTTGCAACTCACCTTCTAAATAGGTTTGCTGCACTAACTCAAACGGTAAGATATGCCCTTGCCACCCCTCTTGCACCTCAACATCCTGTCCTTTTTTCTTTTTGGTGACCATTATCGGATCCACCTGTCTGGTGGCAGCAAAACCTTCGGTCTGTATCATTTCTAAATCGGCATTGATAAGCTGCCATTGGTTATACAGAAACTGATAGGCCTGATATTTATCAATTAAGTCAATAGCGCTTAAACGGGTAAAGAGCGCATCTGTTAATTCTGACTCTAGTAAGTTACGCTGTAAGTTTTGCCCATTTTGTATTAACTGAGTGTATAAATAGTCATCAAAACCCTTAAAGGCATGATGATAGCCCTCTATAAACGCCAGCACTTGTGGATGGTTACTAATAGTGGTGTTAACCTCTTGTTTAGCAATTGCTAACTCACTGTAGGCGGATGTTTTAGGGTTAAATAATCGACTACGCAGTTGGGGAAAGTGTTGCCAATAGTGGTCTAACTCGGCAATTTCACTATTGGGGATACCACCCATCATGGTGGCATAGAGATCGAAGCTTGGTGCTGCTACTGAGGAGTCGACATAGCGCGGGATATTGAGGTTATAGCCATTATCACGCAGCGTCTCTCTACTTACTAGTTGTGCAAATTTATCGATATTTTGGCGGTTAATCACAGCGTCAGTAATACGTTTTATATCACTGGCTTGCAGTCTATTGTTTTTGCCCTCTTTAATAAAATATTTGGAGGCATCAATCACCAGTAGATCGCTATTTTTACGTTTCTGTTTGAGTACCAAAATCACAGTCGGGATTCCGGTACCAAAAAAGATATTGGCAGGTAAGCCAATAATGGTATCGATATGGTTCTTTTCAATTAGCTGTTTGCGAATCTCCCCCTCTTCACCACCGCGAAATAGGACACCATGCGGCAGCACAATGGTCATAATGCCATCGGGTTTTAAGTGGTAGAGGTCATGCAGTAAAAAAGCAAAATCGGCTTTGGTTTTAGGAGCAAGACCAAAGCCTGAATAACGCAGATCATTCTTTTTATTACTAGGATCCCAGTTTTGCGAGTAAGGTGGATTAGAAACCACAGCATCCAGATATAAAGGATGATAGGTACCTTGTTGATCATTTTCATCAAAGTAGGGCCAGTCATCTTCTAGCGTATCGGCATTACGGGTATTAATGTTGCTAGCTTTAATCCCACGCATAATAAGATTCATACGGGTCAAGTTATAGGTGTTTGCTTTCAGCTCTTGAGCATAATAGGTGATACTGTCTCTGTTTTTTGCATATTTCTCGAATGCTTCACCAATATTGATTAGCAAGGAGCCAGAGCCGGAAGTGGGGTCATAAATTTCAATGGTCTCTTTATGTTTTAACTCATGGGCAATGATGTTTGACATCAGCACCGAAACTTCATGCGGGGTATAAAACTCACCCGCTTTTTTACCGGCATTGGCGGCAAATTTCTCCAGCAGATATTCATAAATATAACCCAGTACATCATACCCCTGTTTGCCATCCATCGGAATATCGTTAATCAGAAACAGCAAATCACTAATGGCTTTGGTACGTTTAGCAGCACTTTCGCCAAGTTTGCTTAAACCGGTCTCTAAAGTGGTAAAGATGCCGTCGAACAGTTTTTTATTATTTGATGAATTCAAACGACTAAAAGCGGAAAGTGCATCGCGCACATTGGATTCATCAAATTTAGATGTGGGATCGATCCATGTAGAAAAGAGATTTTTATAGGCAATAAAATAACCTAAATTATATTGTAGATGCTCAAGCGCTATAGTATCTTCTTCACTTAAAGCTTTAATCTCTTCAGACGTCATCCCCTCTTTAGCAACAAACTGTTCCAGATGTTCACTCAAATATTTATAGAAGATAAAACCAAGTATGTAATCTTTATATTCGTTAGCTTCGATTTTAGATCGCATCTGGTTGGCCGATTCCCAGATTTTTGCGGCCAATTGTTGTTTATTCATAATATTGAGCGGTACGTTTGAAAATAAAAACAGTTATAAGTTATTGATAGGCATTATTTATAAAAATAACACTTTTTTAATTTAAATAGGCAGTAAGGGTATAAGGATTTTTATACCGAAATTTAGATAAAAAGAGCCTAAAGTTTTTGCCTGATATCGCCATCAAATAGAGTAGGTATCAGCTTAATTGGCGCTTATCTTACCATAAATTAGATCATCGGAATACTGAACGATTGTTTTAGGCTTGCTCTGGCTAAATTAGCCCAAAAGTGTATGTTTAATGGCAAATTCAATAAAATTGCCAAGTACTTGTAGACGATACTTGGCAGGGTAATTTTAGGGGGATATTAAGGCGTTACACAGGCAAAACGCCAGTCGGTATCAGTTGCATAGCGATAGGCGACCCAGCCACCATAGGAGTCAACATAACGTTGCTGTACGCCACCTGCGTCATACGGTTCTGACGCCCAGTACCAAACATCATCAAAATCACTATCTTGGTAGATACTTTTATAACCCCAGCGACCGTAATTATCCATATTACCCCATTCAGCAAAAAGTCCACCACCAATGCGGCGTTGGTAGTTAGCAGATTGCCCAGCCAATCCTCCCGTCCATCCTTTACTTGAATCATTGGCATTCGTGTACTCAACTGTATTAGGAATACGGTAATTAGCGCCATAACTATTGTTGCAATAATTGGCATTAAAACCGCCACCATCCCCTTTTTTTGCAATAAACCATTTACTAATTTTAAAACTGTATATTGCACTCTTATCGGCATAAAGGGTAAAAGTGGTTGGTACCGCAGTTTGTGCTACTGTCTTTGATGCACCATCACGAGGGCCAATTAACATCACTTTTGCCACATTATTACCGGCATCAGTCACTTTTAAATCAAGCCCTGATGATGCTGGTGTTTTGTTATAGGTAATATTTTTTCCAAATGTATTCCCTACTGTTAAGTAGAAAAAGAGCCCATAAGCCCCCATAGTTGGGAAGTTGGTTGCAGGATTAGTGATTGATTGTAAAAGAAAACCTCTTTTTGGATTCCACTCTTTTGCAGGTCCATCGATTAAGGTATAGTCAAAAAAAGCGTCACTTGCTGCAAAGGGGTGTTTAACAGTGCCACTATAAGCTAAATTGGGTTCTGCCCAACAGGCAAAAGCATTACCCTCTTTAGGTTTAAGATAGTAAGTGACCGATGCTGTTCCTAAATCCCGACTATTGGGATCGCCATAAGTTGTGTTTAATATACCTGAACCAGTTAAAGTTAATTTATACGGGGCATCACACGCATTAAGTAGATCAGCACGATTAATATCTTCTCCGCGCACATTAGTAATTGCCATTGTCACTGATCCAGTCGCATTAACCCCATTTTCACCATCACCATTGTCATCACCCCAATAACGATTATGGACTAAATCATTTAAAGCAATTTGATTCAAACCACTCGGGATAGTCATAGTGATATCATTAAAACTCTGCTTATCTTTAGGCAGTTCAATTGGTTTTTCGATAAATGATGGATTTTCTGCACTACTATAGGTGATCCCGTTCGATAATGTAATATCTAACAACGGTCTCTATTTTTGTTAACCCTTTATTGAAAGTTATATAAGGTGGATCACCTTGAATAGAGTTATTGGTAATTGCCGTTAAAGCAGCATCGGTTTTTAATGGAATTAAAATCGTTAGAGAGAGGATTAAAAATAGCGTTACAAGTAGGCAGGGTAAGCTATAGATAAATGGTTGGCTGTTGGCAAGCATATTGTTTTTATCCCTTCTTGTCAATTTTATAGATATCTATTAATCGTAAATAATATAGACGCAATAAAAGAGAATATCCCGCTTTTTTTTGTTAAGAAATGTAAATTTAAAAAATAGTTACTATTTTACTTTTTATAAATCGCGCTTTACCAAAGTGGGGAAGATAAACCAATTTTATAATTTAGGGCAACTCTCTATTTAATCGGAAAACTGATCGCGCTTTTCTGGGCTCTACTTCGAGAGACTGCTTCGATAATTTCAACAGTTTGCCTACCCATATCTCCATCAACTAGAGGTTTTGTCTGATTTAATAGTGAGTTAATAAAATTCTCAATCTGTAATTGATGATAGTAGTAGGCGGAATCAATACTATTAAAAAAGTTGCTATCCTCTTTTTTCCAGACCGCCAATTTCTCAGCCTCCCCCTCTACCGTCCAGATATCATTATAAGGTGGGGTGATGGCTGCTTCGCCTTCAATCTGTTTTACTGTGCCAACAGTCTGTACACCAATTGATGCACCATTATCACCATGAATATGTACCTTGCCATAATGGGTTGAATTTGTTGAACTGCTGACAAAAATATTGCCAATACCGCCATTTTTAAATTTAATAATTGCTGCTACAGTATCATCTTCTCGATAAGGGTGATTATTCCAGACACTATAGACCTCTTCAACCTCGCCCATATACCATAATAGAAGATCTAACTGGTGCGGCACTTGGTTAACAAAAATGGTGCCTTTTTCACTCTTATCTTTGTTAGATGAGTTCACCTGTTGATGATGAGCACGCCCAACCATCGTGACCGTGCCAATAATAGGGCGACCAATTTTGCCACTCTCTATCGCCTGTTTGATACGTAAACAGGGTCTGTAAAATCGGCGTTTGCAAACCGTACCCACTTTAGCACCACCAAATTTGGCTGCGGCTAAAATGGCATCACAATCGGCTAAGTTAGTGGCTAACGGTTTTTCCACTAAGATATGGCACCCCATCTTTGCAGCTAAAATTGCATCCTGATGGGCATGTGAGGTAGAGATACTAATGAGTTGAGGTTTGGTCTCTACAACCATTTGTTCCACATTGTCATACGCTTTTACCCCGTACTGCTTGGCAAATTTACGTGCTTGATCAATATCTTGATCACAGACAGCAACAAAATCAGACTGTTCTAAATTTATAAAAGCGCTTGCATGCAAATGCCCAACGTTGCCGCAACCAACTATTGCCGCTCTTAATTTATTCATAATAAACTGACCTTGTTAACTTATATTTTTTCGTAAAAAAACCAAATAAAACGGAAATAAATATTTTCACAATAATAAAAAAGGTTTTTATTATATAAAATAATTTTTTATCTTCAATGATTTCTTTTATTGCACAAAATAGTGCGAAGATTAAATATATTTTATTCGTGTAGTAGTTATTTTATTTATTTAGATAATAGGTCTATAATGGCGGGCTGCAAATTTACTCTCTACTATTTACTATCTATATTATGTCGTTAAAAATTACTCACCGCTGTATTAATTGTGATATGTGTGAACCAGAGTGCCCGAATGAGGCAATATCAATGGGATTTGAGACTTATCAGATTGATCCAAGCAGATGTACCGAGTGCGTCGGTTATTATGATCATTCAACATGTCAGCGCGTCTGCCCAATTGATAATGCGATTATTATCGATCCAGACCATATTGAGACAGAAGCGCAGTTATTAGCAAAATTCACTACGCTTAAAAAAGGGTAATGTTGTCTGTCACTAAAAATCTGTTATTAGAAATCTATTATTGAGATTTTATTATTAGATGTTTAAGCGGTTGTCACGACATCAATCTGTAGATCATTAGTTCGCAACTCTTTCGGTATATTAAATACAATATTCTCTAAAATGCCGTCCATCTCAACCAGTGAAGTACAGCCTAGCGCTTTCAAACGGTTAATGACATCTTGTACCAATACCTCGGGGGCAGAAGCACCAGCTGTTACCCCTATCACCTTGGCATTAATTAACCACTCCGGTTTAATATCAGAGGCAAAATCGATCAGATAGGCGTCTTTTCCTTCCCGTTTAGCAAGCTCTGCCAAGCGGTTAGAGTTTGAGGAGTTTTTGGAACCGACAACTAAAACAATATCCGCTTTTGAAGCCAACTCTCTTACCGCCTGTTGGCGGTTGGTGGTTGCGTAACAGATATCATTTTTACGTGGAGGACGAATAAGCGGGAATCTTTTTAGTAGTGCAGCAATAATCTCTTTAGTATCATCGACAGATAAGGTAGTTTGGGTGGTAAAACAGAGTTGATCTTCATGTTTAATTTTCAACTTTTCGACATCAGCAATTGACTCAACTAGATAGATTCCCCCTTCTGGATTGTTGTACTGACCCATAGTACCTTCAACTTCGATATGTCCGGCATGGCCGATTAGGATCACCTCTTCACCACGGTAACTCGCTCTTGCAACCTCCATATGCACTTTTGTCACTAATGGACAGGTTGCATCAAAGACATGTAGTTGCCGCTGTTTTGCCTCCTCTTTGACCGCTTTAGAGACACCATGGGCTGAAAAGATCAGGACCGCATTATCTGGTACATCATCAATATTTTCGATAAATATCGCCCCTAAATCGATTAAACGATTGACCACATAACGGTTATGAACCACTTCATGGCGCACATAGACTGGCGCACCAAAAAAGGCGATAGCTCGCTCGACAATTGTAATGGCGCGATCAACACCGGCACAAAAACCGCGGGGATTAGCTAAGATGATCTGCATCTTTTTTATGACTCTTGATAGAACTTAAAATAAACAGGGCAATACCAATACAGATAGCGCAGTCGGCAATATTGAAGGTTGGATAGTGCCATGCACCAAAATTAACATCTAGAAAATCGATAACATAACCATGATAAAGTCGATCAAAGAGGTTACCTAATGCACCACCTAAGATGAGTGCTAATGCGCTGTTTTCCAATTTTTTTGCCCGTGGTGTCCGGTAAAGGAGTGTAATAATGATGATACTAATTACAATAGCAACTAGCGCTAACATTAAACGCTGCCCCTCAAATAGACTAAAAGCAGCACCAATATTCCTCACATAGGTGATGGAAAAGAAGGAGAGAAGATTGATCGATTCAAATAGATAGAGGTGTTTAACAATCCAGAACTTACTGCCAATATCAACAATAAATATGAGTAGTGTTACACCTAACCAGTAGAGCCCATTATCTTTTTTCATCAGTTATTCTCATTAACGATTTTTTAAAAACTTTACACACAACAAATTTAATAGATTTTCCATTAAGTAAAGGGTCATAGGAATAGTACACTATGACCCTTTAATACAAAATCTATCTAGCTAATAAACAGAAATTTATGCAAAATGGCGAATTTCACCTTGACCATGAATATTACTATCACACCGTTTACAGAGATGGGTTTCTGGATTGTTATCCACGGTATAGTGCCAGCAGCGTGGGCACTTTTCGCCTTCTGCTTTGGCTAACTTAATTTTAAGTCCAGCAATATCAGTTGCAACTGCTTTATCGGTTGCCTCTGATAACGGTTTTACTGACGCTTGTGAAGTTAATAGGACAAAACGTAGCTCATCACCCAATTTTGCCAGTAGTTGCGCAATTTTATCATCAGCATATAGTGTCACTGCCGCCTCTAATGCGCCACCAATCACCTTATCATTACGCCCCTGCTCAAGAACTTTATTCACTTCGCTACGTATTGCTAAAATCTCTGCCCAGTAGTGGTTATTTAATGTTTCTGAATCAGAGAGTGAAAATAGCGATGAGTACCACTCATCTAAGAAGATAAATTCAGCTTTCTCCTCCCCTGATTCACCCCCTGCTGGTAGGTATTGCCAAATCTCATCAGCGGTGAACGAAAGAATTGGTGCAATCCAACGTACCATCGCCTCTGCAATATGGTAAAGTGCCGTTTGGCAACTATGGCGTGCAATTCCGTCACTTTTAGCGGTATATTGACGATCTTTAATGATATCTAAATAGAATGAGCCCATCTCGATCGAGCAGAACTGCATAATGCGCTGCACCACTTTATGGAAATCGTAGTTCTCATACGCCTTGATAATATCCTCTTGCGCCTCTTTCGCAACGCCAACAGCCCAGCGATCAAGTACAACCATCTCTTCTGGTTTAATCAGATCTGTTTTAGGGTTGAAACCATTAAGGTTAGCTAATAAAAAGCGGGCAGTATTACGGATACGGCGGTAGCTATCAGCAGAACGTTTGATAATCTCATCGGAGTAGCTCATCTCACCAGAGTAGTCAGTTGAGGCGATCCATAAACGTAAAATATCGGCACCTAGTTTGTTCATCACCTCTTGCGGGGTGACAATATTACCGAGTGATTTAGACATTTTACGCCCCTTGCCATCAACCACAAAACCGTGCGTTAACACCTGTTTATATGGCGCTCTGTTATCGATAGCGGTCGATAACATGAGTGAGGACATAAACCAACCACGATGCTGATCAGATCCCTCTAAATAGATATCAGGTGAGTGACCTTCAAATTCAGGGCGCACGCGCACAACTGAGTAAAAAGTTGATCCAGAATCAAACCAGACATCTAACGTATCTGGCACTTTACGGTAATTTTCAGCATCAGGGCCAAGCAGCGTTTTAATATCAGCATCCCACCACGCTTGGATACCCTCTTTTTCAACTAGTTTTGCCACTTTTTCGATAAGCATTAAGGTGTCAGGGTGTAGCTCATCGGTCTCTTTATGGACAAATAGCGCCATCGGCACACCCCACGTGCGTTGACGTGAGATACACCAATCGGGGCGATTTGCCACCATGGTTTCGATCCGCGCTTGCCCCCATTCAGGAATCCAACGGACGCTTTTAATCTCTTTTAAAGATTCAGCGCGCAACCCTTTTTTATCCATACTGATAAACCATTGCGGTGTCGCACGGTAGATCACTGGCGTTTTATGGCGCCAGCAGCAAGGGTAACTGTGTTCAATATTGGCGAAATGGAGTAGTGAACCGTTATCTTGTAACATATCCACAACCACTTTATTCGCTTTAAAAACAAATAAACCGTCTAAACCAGCACCCGTGCTTGGTAGATAGCAGCCATTACCACCAACTGGATTTGCCACTTCAAGGTTATATTTTTGCCCGACAATAAAATCCTCTACACCATGGCCAGGTGCGGTATGGACAGCGCCAGTACCGGCATCATTGGTTACATGATCACCTAAGATAATCGGCTCATCAAATGGCAAAAATGGGTGGGCAAAGCGTAATAGTTCAAGATCACTTCCTTGACATTTACCCAGCACAGTATAGTCAGTAATACCTGCGCGCTCCATTACCGATTCTGTTAATTCGGTTGATAAGATGAGGCACTCTTTATGGTTAACTTCAACCAGTTGATACTCAAATTCAGGATTGAGCGAGATAGCGCGGCTAGCTGGTAGCGTCCAAGGGGTCGTTGTCCAGATCACAGCATAGATAGGGAGATCAGTTGTCACCCCAAATTTCTGCGCAACGGCGCTGTTATCAACAGCTTTAAATTTTACATCGATAGCTGGGGATGATTTATCGTAATACTCAACCTCCGCTTCAGCTAATGCAGACATACAGTCAGTACACCAGTAGACTGGTTTCGCCCCTTTGACTAAGTGACCATTTTCAATCACTCTACCTAGCGCACGAATAATATTCGCCTCAGTACTATAATCCATGGTACGGTAAGGGTTTTGCCACTCACCTAATACCCCCATACGGATAAAATCGGCTTTTTGTAACTCAATTTGTGAAGCGGCATAATCACGGCAAATTTGTCTAAATTCAGCCGGTGTTACTTTTGCACCTGGTTTACCAACCTGCTCTTCAACTTTCTGCTCAATCGGTAGACCGTGGCAGTCCCACCCAGGTACATAAGGGGAGTCATAACCACTTAATGTTTTAGATTTGATAATAATATCTTTAATGATCTTATTGACAGCATGACCAATATGGAGCTTACCGTTGGCATAAGGGGGGCCATCATGCAAAATAAAACTTTTTTGCCCTTTTCTGGATTGGCGAATTTTACGATAAAGCTCTTTATCGTACCAATTTTGTAACATTGCCGGTTCACGCTTGGCAAGATCACCGCGCATCGGGAAGCCGGTTTCGGGTAGATTCAATGTATTTTTATAGTCTGTCATGCTGATATATTCCAATTAATTGGGTTGATACTCATCTAATTTAGCACTAACGCTTTTTGCGCTTAAAACATCTTGAGCAATCTGCGCTTTTAGAGCGTCAAGCGAACTAAATTTCTGCTCATCACGTAATTTTTCAATAAACTCTACCGCTAAATAGTGCCCATATATCTCATCTGAAAAATCAAATATATTGACCTCTAACAGGGCAGTTTTACCATCTACTGTCGGGCGAAAGCCGATATTTGCTACGCCGTAATAATTTTTGCCTCCCTCAGATTCTGAGAGATCGCGCACTTTTACCAGATAGACCCCTTGTAGCGCCGGTTTTTTACGGTGCAGTAAAATATTGGCAGTTGGAAAGCCTAATGTTCGCGCTAATGCATTACCATGTATAACACGCCCCTCTATCGTATAAGGGCGCCCTAATAACCGTTTTACCAACGCAAAATTGTTAGCTTGTAACGCTTCACGTACCGCAGTGCTACTGATACGGATAGTTGATAACTGTTGCGATACTCCCTCGACAACATCCTCTTTAGAAGTTGTTAGATCGCTTGATTTTAACGTTATCTCATTGTTTATATTACTATTGTCTATATTACCATTTATGCCATTATCAATATCTTGTAACAGAAATGTTGGCATACTTTCAACCATAAAAGGGGGTTGATCCGTCGTTGCAAGGTGATCCCCGTTGGCATAGTGGCGAAGCAGTTCAACACTACCTAACCGCCCTTTGCCAAAGTGGAAATCATCACCAATAATAACATAACGTGCATGTAAACAATCAATTAGCCATTTTTGGATAAAATCATTTGCATCAAGCGCAGCAAACGTCTCGGTAAAAGGTATCGCTAATAGGTAATCAACACCTAACTGTTCAATTAGTTTTATCTTCTCTTGAAACGAGGTTAAGCGAGCCGGCGCCCTATCTTTGGCAAAAAACTCTAACGGTTGTGGCTCAAAAAGCATAACAACTGAGGGAAGATTAAGCGCTTTACCTTTTTCAACTAATCGGGTAATGAGTTGCTTATGCCCTAAATGTACCCCGTCAAAATTGCCTAACGTCAGCACACACTCTCTAAATTGATGGTGTAAATTAATAATCGTGCGAATAATCTTCATAAAAACAAATTTGTTTTTTTAATGGCTAATTGGATCGAAATGGGTCAAATTATAGCAGTAAGTTCGCATATTGACTAATGATGTTATCGGTTTAATTGATTCTCTATTTTTACAATTTTTTGCCTAATCCCTTTTTTGGCAAAATGTGTTTGCATACTTTTATATAGAATTTTACTGTTGTTTGGAGATCGTCGGCACTGTGATAGATTAATATTTTATAAAGTATCTAATATAAAACAGCTGTTAAAAAAAGCAAAACCTCGACAAAATCTATTGACTAACCATCCCCAATTTAGAGGGAACGGTTAGTCAAATTTGTTATTTAACACAAGCTATTCGATTAGTTCTATTTGAGGTTGTGTAATGGATCAATCCATAATTCGCACTGACATCAGCATAACCATTTACTCTTTTTTGGATAGTCCAAAAGTCGGTATCAAGCGTTGCATTGGTGAAAGCGTTATAATTAAGCATATTACCCCACTCTGAAAACAGCCCGCCACCAATGCGGCGTTGATAGTTATTCGGCTGCCCTTTTAATCCGCCTTTCCAATAAGATCCATTAGCATTGGTAAAATCAGGAATATTAGGTAATTTATAGTTAGGACCAAAAACATTGGTACAATATTGCGCACTATAACCACCACCTGCGCCCGGTTTAACAATAAACCACTTTTGAATTTTAAATGTGTATAGCGCTGTATTACCTGATTTGATGGTAAATGTAGTCGGTACTGCGCTATCCGCAACTGTCCTATTTGCACCAGAAGCTGGGCCTGTGAGCGTAATATTGACGCGACTAGCATTTATTGGGGAGATATTTAAACCTATGCCTGAATTGTAGGGGCTCTTCTCATAATAGATACTGCTTGAGTGAGCATTATAAAAAGAGAGGTTGAAAAAAAGCCCATCCGCTCCCATTGTAGGGAAATTAATTGCTGGGTTATTAATATCTTGCAATATAAAACCTCGGTCATGGTTCCACTGCGATGCCGGTCCATCCCAGTTATAACCTTGAGCTGGTCTTTGCACTTCATTAAATTCTAAACTTGGCTGTGCAAAACAGACTATCGGAATCGAACTCCACGATTTAGGTTTAATATAGTAAGTAGCACTCAATGCATTATAGTATGTAGCATTCGGAACGCCGTGTGATGTACTTAACATACTATCTGTACTCGTTAAGGTAACTTTATAGGGACCTCTGCAACTCTCTAACTGCGCATATCTATTGGTGATAAGATTTCCATCCACATCAAAAATCGTCACTGACAATTTTCCGGTCGCACTTAATCCAATATCACCATTATCATCTCGCGCATAATAGTAAGGGTGATAAAGTAGAGTATTAAGATCAATATCCATTGCATGGTTAGGAATTAACATTTGCACATCTGCCATGGTCTGATTTTCGGCAGGCAGCTCCATCGGATTCGCCTCAGATGTTGGATTCCAATCACGAGTTAATACGGTACCATTCGACAACTTAATAGTTAAGAGCGTTGAGGTATCAGTTGCTCTAGTTGCACCACCATCAAATGTAAAGTAAGGTGCTGCTCCCTCAATTGATCTACTGGTTATACTCGATAACGCAGCATAAGATGGAGAGCAGAACATAAAAAAAAGAAGTGCACAATATAGGAGTGGACAATAGCGAAAATAAAAATAGCGAGATAAAAAGAGACAGTTTTGTTGATAAATACTATCTCTGGAATTTAACTTCTGTCTACATTGTAATTTCATTATAATTATCTTTTTTATTTTTTATATATCTTGAAAAGTGACAAGATAATAAATTAAAAAGATCCTATTATCTATTCTATTTCTTCAGTTTTTTGTAAAGAAATGTAAAGCTAATTATCGAAGAAAATTACGAAATTACCTATTTTTTAAATCTACCTAACAGATTAAAAATATTAAAATAACAAAGTTGTTTATGAAAAAAGATTAATCATAAAAGTAGAAGATAAATAAACAAAAATTATGCATAGTGTTTTAATGCGCGTAAAAACTCCTGCCTCGTGCTTGGGTTGGTTTTAAAATTGCCACCTAGTGCTGTTGTGGTGGTAATGCTACTGGCATCTTTAATGCCACGCGCTTTTACACAGTAGTGTGTTGCATCAATCGAGACAGCCACATTGACAGTACCAAGTAGCGTTTGCAGTGCCACTAAAATCTGTTGCGTTAACCGCTCTTGCACTTGCGGACGCTGCGAGAAGAAGTCGACAATTCGGTTTATTTTTGACAAGCCAATGATCTTATCTTTAGGAATATAGGAGACAGTGGCTTTGCCATCGATGGTGACAAAATGGTGTTCGCAGACGCTGGTTAACGTAATATCACGCACCGTTATCATCTCATCTACATCCATTTTATTATCTATTAAGGTGATTTTCGGGAAGTTTTCATAATAGAGACCAGAAAAGATCTCATCCACATACATTTTAGCCACGCGATGCGGTGTATCAATCAAGCTATCATCACTGAGATCTAGCTCCATTAAACGCATAATTTCACGAAAGTGGGCTTCAATTTGCTGTTTGCGTTCACTATTATCCATCGCTAAACGGCAAAGTGGCGTTTCAAGATTTTTAGCAGCTAAAGCCGCTTTTACTTTTTGGGCAGCAGGTGTTAATTCACTCATAAATTTAGACTCAACCGGAAACAGATCAACATTATATATTGATTTATACGCGCTATATAGTTTTAGTTATTTAGTTATTTATATAGTTATTCGGTAATTTTTTAATGGATCTAAAAATATCGAATGATAGCGAAGCAAGAGAGGGGCTTACTATTAAGGTGATGCGGCGGTAATAAAAGAGAGTACAGATGACTGTTAAAGGTTGTCTGTACTCTCTTTTTAATTACTTTTTTTCAGATAATTGCTATTACAAATGTACGCCACCATTGATGCCATATACTTCGGCAGTGACAAAGCTCGATTCATCAGAGGTTAGATAGACATACATTCCTGCTAGTTCAACTGGTTGACCGGCACGTTTAAGTGGGGTCATTTTGCCGAAATCAGGAATAGCAGACTGTGGCTGACCGCCGGTTATCTGTAGTGGTGTCCAAACTGGTCCAGGGGCGACGGAATTAACACGAATCCCTTTAGCAGCTAGCTGTTTGCCAAGCCCATGAGTAAAAGCAGCAATGGCGCTTTTGGTGGCTGCATAATCTAGTAAAGCGGCGTCAGGTTGGAATGCTTCGAGCGAAGAGGTCGTTACAATGGTGGCACCAGCCGGTAGATAAGGCAAGGCGGCTTTCACAATCCAGAATAGTGAAAACACATTGATCTCAAATGTTTTTCGTAACTGTTCGGTGGAGAGATCAGCAATATGCTCTACATAATGCTGTTTGCCGGCTGCCAGTGTTAAGCCATCTAGACCATCTAGCTGCTTGTAGGCTTTGGTCACTAGCTCCTGACAGAACTGTTCATCACTTAGGTCACCAGGGATACAGACCGCTTTTTGACCCGCTTCTTGAATGAGAGCGGCAACCTCTTTAGCGTCTTCCTCCTCTTCTGGCAGGTAATTAATAGCGACATCTGCACCTTCACGAGCATAGGCAATGGCAGCTGCACGTCCTATACCTGAATCACCACCCGTAACCAATATTTTGCGTCCGGTCAGGCGATTGTGCCCTTTATAACTTTTTTCTCCACAATCGGGTTGAGGCTTCATTTTTTTCTGAATACCTGGAACCGGTTGCGGCTGTTCATCATAAGTACCGTGGAAATAAGCTGTTAATGGATTAACCAGTTTGACTTGCTTCATATCTCACTCCTTCTTAATAAACGTTATGTCATAAACAGTATGTTAAATGACATGCTTTTGATTTTTAAAGCATTATCTTTAGGATAACAAAACAGAATCTATTTTAAAAGCGCAAAATAGTAAATCAGCTATATTTAATAAATTAATCATATAAAGTAAATTAGTTGATGTATCACCATAAATGTTGTAGCTATTACGACGATTATTACTATAATTTATAGTCACAAAAATTTATAACTTCTATAATTTATAACCACAACAATTTATAAAAACGAAAATTATAACCATCATAATCTATTACTATAGAGCGTAACTTTACGCTAACCAGATTCTAAAATATGAAAAATCAGCCCCATAAACTGTTAACCATTGTCGAAACTGTTGCCCAACTTAATGCTGGTAAAGTGGTTGCTTACCCTACTGAAGCGGTATTTGGATTGGGGTGCGATCCCGATTGTGAAACAGCCCTGTTAAACCTGTTAACCCTAAAACATCGCCCGATTGAAAAGGGGTTGATCTTAATTGCCAGTGACTATTCACAGCTCACCCCCTATATTGATGATTCAGCACTCTCAGGGCAACAGAGAGCACGTGCGTTAGCGAGTTGGTCAAATGGTGAGGTTGTAACATGGATCTTCCCGAAAAACCCTAAAACATCCCGCTACTTAACTGGTGGATTTGAGACGATAGCCGTGCGAGTTACCAGCCACCCATTAGTAAAGCAGCTCTGTTTGCAATTTGGTAAACCACTCGTCTCAACTAGTGCTAACCTCTCTGGTCATCTTGCTTGTAAAACCGTTGCCGAAGTCGCAGCGCAATTTGGTGATAAGGTTGCTATTTTAGCAGGTGAAGTTGGTCAGCGTGATAAACCATCCGAGATTCGAGATATAAAAACAGGGCTTACCCTGCGTGCTGGGTAATCTCTATAAAATCACTTTATCTATATAAACTCTGTATCTATAAAAACAGTCGCTATATAAAACAAGCTAGTATGAGGAAATTATGCAAAATCTCTATGTTGGCGTCATGTCTGGAACCAGTATGGATGGGGTCGATCTGGTATTGGTACAGATTGATAATCAAACGCAGATCAAATTACTACATAGTGGCTGTTACAAAATACCAACAGAGATAAGAGAGAGGCTGCTACAACTTTGCAGCAGTAAAGCGACCAGTTTACAAAATTTGGGTGAGATCGATCATCAGCTTGGGCACCTTTTTGCAGATAGTATTAACCATTTTTTAGATGCATTGCCGCAAGATAGGTCGCAGATCAGCGCTATCGGCTGCCATGGGCAAACGATCTACCACGCCCCAACTGGGCAATACCCTTTTACGATGCAGATAGGTGATGCCAATATTATTGCTGCCAAAACCGGAATAACCACTATTGCCGATTTTCGCCGCAAAGATCTCGCCTACGGAGGGCAGGGTGCGCCGTTAGTCCCCGCCTTTCATAAAACCGTACTCTTAGATCCTGATAAAAATAGAATTGTATTAAATATTGGCGGTATTAGTAACATCACTGCACTTATCCCCGATATGCCATTAACTGGTTTTGATACAGGTCCTGGTAACTTACTGTTAGATGGCTTTATCCACCAGCAGTTAGGTAAACCTTATGATAAAGATGCATTATGGGCTAAAACTGGCACCATCAATGGTGATCTACTCAACCACCTTTTAGCAGAGTCTTTTTTCAAAAAGCCCGCCCCTAAAAGCAGTGGACGTGAGCTATTTAATATGGCGTGGTTACAACAGAAGTTGTCTACTTTTGACCATTTAAAAGCGGCAGATATTCAAGCAACATTGGTTGAATTAACCGCCTCGTCAATCTGCAAAGAGTTGGCGAAACTCCCTACCGTGCCCAATCTAGCTTGCGAGCTACTGGTTTGTGGTGGGGGCGCAAAAAATCCGCTGATAATGGAGCGGTTAGCGATGTTACTCCCTAATTGGCGCGTCTTAACCACTGATAGTGTTGGCATAAGTGGTGACTATATGGAAGCGATGGCATTTGCATGGTTGGCCTACTGCCGATTAAAACAGATTCCAACCAACATTCCTGAGGTGACAGGTGCTAGCCAAGCGGTGAGTTTAGGGGTGATTTATCAATAGTTTCGTCGCCCTAATGGGCGATTAAATTATAAAAAACAGATGAATTTAAATAGATGGATTTAAATAGATAGTTTTAAATAGATAGTTTTAAATAGATAGTTTTAAATAGATATCTTAAAAAATGTTTTAGGGTTGCACCTTATAAAATAACATTTTATCTATAAATTTATCTATATTAGATGGGAATTTAACGTCAGTTAGATAAGTCCAAAATGGCGTAACCCTTTTACAATGCCATCACTATCATTTGTTGCAGTAATATACTCTGCCTGCGCTTTTAACGCATCAACCCCATTTGCCATCGAGATAGGGTGATCGACTGTTGTAAACATCTCCATATCATTCATACCATCGCCAAAAGCGTAAGTTGGCACATCAGTAAAATTGCGGTTAGTTAACAATTTTTTTATTCCATTCCCTTTTGATCCGCCATGGTTAAAGACATCAACACAGTAAGGAGCATTTCGAATAAAGGTAAGTTCTGGGAACTTGTCTCGATATTGTGATTCACCCGTCTCACAAAGTAGTAGCACCATCTGAATAGCGGTATGTAGATAGATGGTATCATCAACAGGCGGCAAGGACTCTTTAACAAAATTATAGAACTTAATCGCCGGTTCACCCCTCGCTGAGATGCGCATCACCTGATAGTTATAGAAGGATAACGGAATTCCAACCTCTTTAGAGAATTGATAGAGCTTATCGACTAAGTTTGGATCAATATTATTAACAAACACCTCTTCACCATCATACAACACCGCCTGCCCATTCATCGCCACAATCGAATTAATATCGGTTTGCTGCATAATATGCGCCACTTCACACGCTGTTCTACCGGTTGCGATAATTGGCATGATATTGTTACTGCGCAGTGCGTGCATAGCATCAATTGAGCTTTGCGCTACATCAACATTGCTAGTTAAGAGCGTACCATCTAAATCAAAAAAGACAATTGCGTCAGGTTTACTGTTCATTTTATAGATCCAAAATAGTTTTAATAAACGGAATCGTTAATTTCCGTTGTTGAATAAGTGTTGCTGTCTCAAATTTGTCTAAGAGGGTAAAGAGTGTTCGTGTATCCCGATTGACTCGCTTTAAAAGGAAAAGCCCAACTTCGGTCGGTAACTCAAAACCTCTTAATTCTGCTCTTAGCTGTAGTGCCTTCAATTTATCCTCATCATTTAACTCTTTTAGTTGATAGACCTGCCCCCAAGCGAGGCGTGAACCCAAATCAGGTAGTAAAAAGGGGATCTGTTTAGGGGGTCTATCTGCGGTCACTATCAACTTACTTTGACCTAGTTCGGTTAACTTATTAAAGAGATCAAATATCGCCTCTTCCCACGCTAAATTCCCCGCAATAGCGTGAATATCATCCAGACAGACAACATCATAACTATCTAATCCTAGTAAGATTTCAGGGACTAAATGGTAGTGCTGTTTTAAGGGGATATAGCTGGTCAATCTGCCTAAGTGATTAGCTGCATTTAAGAGATGGGTTCGACCGGCACTTTGCGTAGACCAGATATAGAAAACAGTAAACTGTGGCTCATCTAGTAAATTTACCAATGAGTCGACCAGTAGCTGATTTTCGCCTACATAAAAAGTTCCAAACGTCTCGTTATTGGGCAGAGAAAAGGGCAAAGGAAGCTGTGAAAAAGAGATAAAAGAGACCTCATACTGAAAATAGATATTTGGATAAGTATAAATTTACCGCGATAAAAAGCAATAGTTAAAAACAGATATCAAGCTGTATAAAATTAGCACAGGCAACGGTAAAAAAAGCAGCGATCAAAAAATATTTTTGTGAATAACTCTGTGTCTAAACTAGCTACAAAGCTGTTATTAGGCGATGAATAAAAAAGGGGCGCAGATCCCTTGTGGATAAAAACGTAAAGTATCCACAGTTAAAAACAGCAAAAGATCCAGAAAACTAACACGATCTAATCTATACTAACCCCTTGATAAATAAAGGCTGTGAAATGTTATCCACTGAAAAAACAGATCCTAATAGTAATAAAAATAAAAAGATCATATAAAAGATCTTATTTAAATTAAGCGGCGATCAAAACAGACTATTTGATCTCTCGAAAAAGACGAGTAGAATTCACACCATCAATCATAGGTAAGAGGTTTTTTTATGTTCTATCCGGATCTTTTTGACGTGATCGTTGTTGGTGGTGGTCATGCAGGTAGTGAAGCTGCAATGGCATCTGCAAGAATGGGGCGCAAAACGATACTTATAACACACAATATCAATACGTTAGGTCAGATGTCATGTAATCCTGCTATTGGTGGTATTGGTAAAGGTCACCTAGTTAAAGAGATCGATGCGATGGGCGGATTGATGGCGACAGCAACCGATCATGCTGGGATCCAGTTCCGGATCTTGAATAGTAGCAAAGGGCCTGCTGTCAGAGCTACCCGCGCACAAGCCGATCGATCACTCTATCGTAGAGCGGTAAGAACAGCGTTAGAAAACCAAGAGAACCTTATGTTATTTCAACAGTCTATTGAAGATCTCATTATTGAAAATGGCAAGATCACAGGGGTAGTTACCCAAATGGGGATCGCATTTAGATCGAAAGCGGTTGTCTTAACTACAGGGACTTTTTTAGCTGGTAAAATTCATATCGGGCTAAATAACTACAGTGGTGGGCGAACTGGTGATCCTGCTTCAGTTGGGCTCTCAAAAGCGCTACATGAACACCCTTTTAGAATGGGGAGATTAAAGACTGGTACCCCTCCACGTATCGATGCCAGAACGATCGACTTCTCTAAATTGGCAAAACAGTATGGTGATGATCCGGTGCCGGTATTCTCATTCTTAGGTAAAACCTCTGATCATCCTACACAGATCCCCTGCTTTATTACATCAACAAACGAGAAGACCCATGAGATCATTCGAAATAATCTCGATCGTAGCCCAATGTATACAGGGATCATAGAGGGGATCGGACCACGTTACTGCCCATCGATCGAAGATAAGATCATGCGTTTTGCTGATCGTAATTCACATCAGATCTATTTAGAACCAGAGGGGCTAGATAGTAATGAGATCTACCCTAATGGGATCTCAACCAGTTTGCCGTTTGATACTCAGTTAGCCTTTATCCGCAGTATGGAAGGGCTTGAAAATGCTAATATTATAAGACCTGGCTATGCGATCGAATATGACTACTTTGATCCACGCGATCTTAAACCGACCTTAGAGAGTAAAGTGATCCAAGGGCTATTTTTAGCAGGGCAGATCAATGGTACCACTGGTTATGAAGAGGCAGCTGCCCAAGGGCTTTTAGCGGGGCTTAATGCTGCCCGTTATGCGTATGAAGAGGATCAGTGGTTCCCAACCCGTGATAAAGCCTATCTGGGTGTCTTGGTTGATGATCTCTGCACCTTAGGCACCTCTGAACCTTATCGTATGTTCACCTCTCGAGCTGAATATCGTCTACTTCTGCGTGAAGATAATGCTGATCTCCGCCTTACCGAAATTGGGCGCAAATTGGGGTTAGTTGATGACTACCGCTGGCAATCATTTAACCAAAAATTTGAAGCTATCGAGCAAGAGCGTGCAAGGCTACGTGATATCTGGGTACATCCACATGTCGATTCGATTGATGAGATCAACGCAGTGCTAAAAACCGATCTCACCAAAGAGGCGAACGGTGAGGAGCTGTTAAAACGCCCTGAGATGAGCTATCAGACATTAAAATCGCTCTCACTCTTTGCCCCTGGACTCGATGATGAAAAGGCGGCGGAACAGGTAGAGATTCAGGTCAAATATGATGGCTATATCAAACTACAGATTGAGGAGATCGAGCGGCAAAAACGGAATGAAGAGACCTTAATTCCAAGCGAGATCGACTACGCCTCAATATCTGGGCTCTCAAACGAGGTCGTTGCCAAGTTAAATCAGCATAAACCTGTCTCTATTGGGCAAGCGTCCCGTATTGCAGGTATCACCCCAGCTGCAATTTCGATGCTACTCGTTTATCTGAAAAAGCAGAACTATATTAAAAAAACCGATCCTAACCATTAGGATCTTTAGCTAAAGATAGATTAAATATAATGTTAAAAAAGAGACTTACCGATCTGATTAACCAGACTGATCCTGTAATAAAAGGATCTATCACCGAAACGCAGATAGATCTGCTTATTCGCTATGTTAAGATGCTAGATAGGTGGAATAGAGCCTATAACTTAACTGCTATTCGCGATCCGAAAGAGATGCTAATTAAACATATTATGGATAGTATCGTTATCTCACCCCATCTTAAAGGGGAGACATTTATCGATGTCGGCACAGGGCCTGGTCTACCAGGTGTACCACTCGCTATCATCAATCCAGATAATCAGTTTGATCTAGTCGATAGTTTAGGGAAACGGATCCGTTTTTTAAAGCAGGTGCAGTTTGAACTTAAACTGGACAATATTAACCCACAGCAGAGCCGGATAGAGGCATATACCGCTAAACAGTTTGATGGTGTGATTAGTCGAGCCTTTGCATCACTGAACGATATGCTGACTTGGTGTCGACATCTACCAAATGACGAAGGGCTTTTTTACGCTTTAAAAGGGGTTGAGAGTGATCCGTTACCAAATGGATTTACCATTATTGAAACTTTACCGCTACAGATTCCTGAACTTGATGCTACGCGCCGTTTGGTTATCATCAAACCAAATTAGTTATAGAAAAAAACTATATTAAATAATAAAAAAGTAAGATTATTCAATAACTGTTTTTTTTGTTATCTTTTTTACCTCTTAATTATTCTAAATAATTATTAATAGCTCTTATTAGAGATAATAAAAAAGTAAAGGAAAACAGTTATGAATACAGCGGTTATTGGTTATCCTCGAGTGGGGAAATTACGCGAACTTAAGTTTGCCACAGAGTCCTATTTTAAAGGTGATAAAGCTCAGTCAGCTCTTTTAGATGAGGCAAAAGCGTTACGAGCAGAACATTTAAAAGTTCAAGCTGAGAGTAAAATTTCACTCATCTCATCGAATGATTTCTCTTTTTATGATGCTATTTTAGATACAGCAGTGCTGCTAAATGTGATCCCAGCACGCTATCAACAGTTAGGGCTATCTGAACTTGACCGCTATTTTGCGATGGCTCGCGGTTACCAAGGTGATAAAGGTGATGTGCGTGCGTTAGCCATGAAAAAGTGGTTTAACACTAACTATCACTATTTAGTGCCAGAGGTTGAAGATAGCACCCAGATCAAACTTGCTAGCAGTAAACCTTTTGATGAGTATCTTGAAGCTAAAACGCTCGGTATTCAGACTAAACCGGTCATTATTGGGCCATTTACCTTCTTTAAATTGGCTAACTATTTAGGTAGTAAAAAGTTGGTCGATTTTAAGGCTGATATTATCAAAGTCTATCAGCAGATCATCGGTAAATTGGCGGATCTTGGTGCTGAATTTATCCAGATTGATGAGCCTATTTTGGTTACTGATCTCGATAAAGACGATATTGAACTCTTTAGCAACATCTATCAGGCGCTATTGACGGCAACCGTTAAAAAAAGTAGCAAAATAATTCTACAAACCTATTTTGGTGATATTCGCGACTGTTATAACGAAGTTATCTCACTCCCTTTTGATGCAATTGGATTGGATTTTGTGGAAGGTAAGCAGACACTTTCGCTACTCGAAAAAAATGGCTTCCCAAGCGATAAAATTCTGTTTGCTGGCGTGGTTAATGGTAAAAATATCTGGAAAAATAATTACCAAAAAACGTTAGCCCTACTTAATCAGATTAAACAGAAAGCCTATAATGTTGTTATTAATAGCTCCTGTTCACTACTGCATGTCCCTTATACCTTACAAAATGAGACAAAATTAACCATTCAACAGCGCGCCTATTTTGCCTTTGCCCAAGAAAAACTGCAGGAAATTGCCGAGTTAGGTGAGTTAGTTAATGATAAAAATGTTGAAAATAGTGCCGCCTATCGCGCCAATCAGACACTCTTTACCCGTGAACGTGAAGGGGCAAACAGCGCAGTACGTGAACGTATTAAAGATCTAACGGTGCAGGATTTTATCCGTCTGCCCGCTTTCTCTGAGCGTGAAGCAGCACAGAAAAAGGCCTTTAATCTACCGGTACTGCCAACCACCACTATTGGATCTTTCCCACAAACTGCCGATGTACGGTTAAACCGTTCTAAATTTAAGCGCGGTGAAATTAATTTATCGCAATATACTGAATTTAATCATCAGAAGATTGCTGAATGTATCAAGTTGCAAGAGGATATAGGTTTAGATGTTCTGGTGCATGGTGAATTTGAGCGTAATGATATGGTGGAGTATTTTGGAGAGAGCTTAAATGGTTTTGTCTTTACCGAAAAAGCGTGGGTTCAATCTTATGGTACGCGCTGTGTTAAGCCACCTATTGTCTGGGGCGACATTTCACGATCTAAACCGATGACAGTTGACTACTCAGTCTATGCCCAAAGTCTCACTGAAAAACCGGTTAAAGGGATGTTAACAGGTCCTGTGACCATTCTAAACTGGTCATTCCCACGTGAAGATATTTCACAAAAAGAGTCAGTATTCCAGATCGCTTTAGCAATAGGGGATGAGGTGTTAGATCTTGAAGCGGCGGGTATTAGAATCATTCAAATTGATGAGGCAGCACTAAAAGAGAAGCTACCACTACGTCGCGAAGATTGGGATAGTGAATATCTTGATTGGGCTATTCCAGCATTTAGATTAGTACACAGTAAAGTGAAAGAGGATACCCAGATCCATACTCACATGTGTTATAGCGAATTTGCCGACATTATTAAAGATATCGATGCAATGGATGCTGATGTGATCTCATTTGAAGCGTCACGTTCAAATTTAGATCTGATCGATGTCCTTAAAGCCAATCACTTTAAAACTGAGGTAGGTCCGGGTGTCTATGATATCCACTCACCACGGGTACCATCGATTGCTGAGATTAAAGATACTATCGAAAAATTGCTAAGCAAAATAGATAAACAGAAACTCTGGATCAATCCCGATTGTGGTCTAAAAACACGAGGCGAGAAAGAGGTGGTTGAAAGCCTAAAACATATGGTCGATGCAACATTAGAAGTGAGAGAGAGATTACATTAGTAGCTAAATTGTTAAATAGGTAAATAGGTAAATAGTTAAATGGCAGTTATAACGCTTAATTGCCATTAGTAGCAATGTTTATAAACTTTGTTTATAAACATTGCTTATTAAAGATGTTTATTAAAACAATCTATTAACAATGTAATTAAAAAAATTTCCTTTCCCATCAACAGTTCCCATCGACACTTTTATTCGATACTTGCATATCGATAGCTGCATATCAAAGTGGTTCGATGGGATATCACATGTTTTAGGATATATAAAATGAGAACAGATCAGCTTTTTAAACAGAAAACAGTGCTCTCTTTTGAGGTATTTCCACCTAAAAAAACCTCACCCTTAGAGACTATTTCCAGTACTTTGCGTGAACTCTCCTACTTTAAACCAGATTTTATTAGTGTCACATATGGTGCTGGTGGCAGTCTCAATGGTCAGACAACAATTGATATTGCCCACTCGGTTAAACATACCTATGGCATTGAGAGTGTCGCGCACCTACCCGGTATCAACTTTGGTAAAAGTGAAATAAAAAAAATTCTCCATGATCTACAGTGCGCCGGTATCGATAATGTACTTGCTCTGCGTGGTGATATTAACCCTAATTTTACCCCTAAAAATGATTTTAACTATGCCAGTGAGCTAGTCTCCTTCATTAAAGAGAATGGTGATTTTAATGTCATTGGCGCCTGTTACCCTGAAGGTCATCTTGAAGCGCATACTCTTAAGGCGGATCTGATTAATTTAAAAGAGAAGGTCAATGCAGGGACAGATCAGCTTATTTCACAACTCTTTTTTGATAATGACTACTTTTATACTTTTTTAGATAAAGCGCGTGACATGGGGATTGATGTACCGATTGAAGCGGGCATTATGCCAGTCACAAATAAGAATCAGATTGAGAGAATGGTCTCAATGTGTGGGGTGAATCTGCCTAAAAAGTTTAAGCAGATGATGGCAAAATATGAACATCACCCAGATGCATTTCGCGATGCGGGAATTGCCTACGCAATCGATCAGGTGGTTGATCTGGTTTCGCAAAATGTGGATGGTATTCACCTCTATACTATGAATAACAGCTATATTGCTAGAAGAGTAAATGAGGCAGTTGCTACACTATTAAAGGTACCTAAAGTCTAAAAAATTAATAGCGTTATCGGTTGCGTAAATTGTAGGTAATTGTAGATGGTTTAGTTGTAGGTAGTTATAGATAATTTAAGATAGCTACAAGGCTGTTATAAAGTGTAGGGATAAATAGAAATGATAAAAGGGAGCTTTTATTAACGGAGCTTTTATTAATAGAACATTTATTAAAGAGACTTTAATTAAGGGAACTTTAAAATAAAAAAGCTTGAAAAATTATTTTAAGAAAATTTGTTTTAGGGTTATCTCTTTTATTTTTCTGCTAAAAAGGGTTAAAAAGAGTTTTATAAAAGGATTTTAAAAAGGGATTATAAAAAAAAGAGTTGGTTGCGGGGGCTGGATTTGAACCAACGACCTTCGGGTTATGAGCCCGACGAGCTACCAAGCTGCTCCACCCCGCGTCAGAGAGGGGCTATATTAACGTAAATTATTAATATAGCAAGAACTGTTTATCTATTTTTTAGTAAAGATTGTGTTAATAAATATAACTATTTGATTTATTTAGTGTTTTTAGATTAACTGCAATAACTAATTCTATCAACAATTTAACTATTATTACTATCACTCTATTATTACTATCAACATCAATTCAATATTAATATCTTCTATATAGTGCAGCTACAGCGAATCGCGCGCTAAATAGGGGCAGTCTACATATGTAACATCTTGTTTTGTTTGGGATTTAATAATATGTAACGCCGCCTGTTTACCAATCTCATAGTGGGGTAGCTGCACAGTAGTTAATGGTGGATAGAAGAGTTTGCCCGTTCCAACCATATTGTCATAACCTAAAACCGCTATATCTTTCGGAATCTGTAACCCTTGACCTAATAGGTATTGATAAGCTAAAAAAGCGATGCGATCATTACCACAAACCAGAATATCAACATCGCTATGACCAGAAGCACAATGTTTTTTTAATATCTCAACAGTTATTAGATACTCCTGTTCATCACCATTAGGTAGATTAGGGAGATGGTAACTGACCATATCAGCAAGGCTTTTACCGGCATCTTGCCACGCCTGTTCTGCTGCTTTGCGCCTTATTTTTCCGGCTAATGTCTCTTTAGGTAGATAGATGCAGAGGGGTTTTTTATACCCTTTTTTTATAAGCTGCTCGATTGATCGATACTGACCAGTGTAGTCATCAGGTACATAACAGGCTAACTGTTTTGAGCTGGTCAGGCAGTTAGCTAGCACCACATTTTTATCTAACAGCTTTTCTGGTAGATCGATTTTACGAAGCCCCATAGTGGTATAGATGATGCCGTCAGGGCGGTAAGAGAGCAGGGTGTTAATGGCATTATCTGCCTGTTTATCATCAAATAGATTGACGATAAAGGTATTCCAGTTATATTTTTGGGCGGTTTTTTCAATTGCTTGTAGCAGGTCGACAGAATATGGTGTGGTGGCGGTATCTAAAGCAAGAACACCTATTGCACGGGGTGCTGAACTATCGCCGCGGATTTTTCGTGCTGAGAGATCAGGGACATAATTTAGTGTCTCAATCGCTTTTTTAACCCTTATATAGGTCTCATCTTTTAATTTATCAGGATTATTAATTGCCCTTGATACTGTCATCAACGAAACCGAAGCCAATTTCGCAACATCCTTTAGTGATCCCATAGTAAATGCCTTTTTTAACTATTATTTTTTTAACTATCTATTTTATTTACGCTTTATTTAGCCAATGTTTTAGATAACCGTTTATAGATAAGCGTGAATAGTATAGAAAATGCAGTATAGTAAATCTACAAAATATGGCGCGATAATAACACAATTAATCAATAACACAATTAAGCCATAACAGAAGCTAACCATAAAATAAAAATTGTGAAGTGAGTAACAATTATCACTTTTATCGCTACCCATTTAATACCAAATAGTCCATATTGTTAACATTAACATGTTAACGTTAAAATCGATCAGATTAAATTAAGGCAAATAACATATGAACTCTTTTACAAATGTATTAAGAAATAAAAATTATTGGTATTCATCAGGTTATCTTTTTACTTTTTATGCAGCTTGGTCTTTATGGTGGTCATTCTATGCTATTTGGCTAAAGAGTAAAATTGGCTTATCTGGTGAAGATTTAGGGATTGTCTATTCGGTAAACTCAGCAGTTGCCATGTTTTTTATGATCTTTTACGGGGTAATTCAAGATAAATTGCAGATAGGTAAAGCAGTTATCATATTCCAGAGTGTGGTTATGATGCTGATTGGTCCGTTTTTAATTTATGTTTATGAACCGCTATTACAGAGCAATTTTATGTTGGGTGTCTGTATTGGTGCGCCTGTTTTAAGTGCTGGATTTATTTCAGGAAGCGCTTTAATTGACTCCTTTATAGAGCGCATTAGTCGGCTGTTTAATTTTGAATTTGGACCAGCACGATTTTGGGGATCATTTGGTTACGCAGCAGCAACATTTATAGCGGGAATTGCCTTTGGTATCGATCCTCACATTAACTTCTGGTTAGCCTCTGGCGTTGCTGTACTCTTTTTTATCATCAATATCACTTTTAAACCAACAAAGAGCAGTAGTAGATCTACAGAAGCAGCGACGCCAGAGACGACAGTTGTAGATAGTAGACCGACTATTCCAACCTTAAGAGAGATTGTCTCACTACTAGCACTACCTAAATTTTGGATGTTTGTCTTTTTTGTTATTGGTACTTATAGCTTTTATACTATCTACGATCAGCAGCTCTTCCCTAACTTCTATACTGCATTTTTCAAAACCCCCGAAATTGGCTACCAAGTGTATGGTTACCTCAACTCATTTCAGGTCTTTTTAGAGGCAACCTGTATGATTATCGCCCCATTTTTCATCTATAAGATGGGTCCTAAAACATCGTTACTGGTTGCGGCGCTAATTATGATTTGTCGAATATCCCTATCAGCTACCGTCGATAATATCTATCTTATCTCCTTTATTAAACTCTTTCATGCTATTGAAGTTCCCCTATTTATTTTAGCGGTCTTTAAATATTTTGTAGCTAATTTTGATGCAAGACTCTCAGCAACACTCTATTTAGTTGGCTTTAATATCTCATCGAATATTGGCGTGATTATTCTATCAACTCCAGTAGGTAAATTATTTGATTTTACCAACTACTCAACCACGTTTTATATACTTGCCGGTGTGGTTTTAGTGGTTTCCATTATCTCTATTTTTACCTTGAGTAATGGCGATAAGTTGCAAAAGGAGAGTGAATAAAACGGTGCGGTTAACTGTTTAAAGTTGTTTTATAAATAAGTTATTTTATAAAATCGTTTATCAGGTGATCTATATCGGCTAGTGGTAGATAGCCTAGTAAATAGGGGGATTTTTATTTATTTTTATCTCAATCACTTAGTAAATATAGTATAAGATAGAAATTTTTCAGATAGAAAGGGTAATCTATGAATTACAGTTTTATAAACGATTATAACGAGACCGCACATCCAGAAGTAGTTGAAGCTATTATGCGAACGATGCAGCAAAAATTAGTGGGGTATGGATTAGATGATTATTGTGAAGAGACACGAGCAATCATAAGGGATAAACTTTTATCGCCAACCGCTGATATCCATTTTATGCCAAGTGGCACTATAACCAATTTAGCGACAATTTCGCATATTTTAAAGCCATACCAAGCGGTTATTGCCGCAGAAACTGGGCATATAAATGTCCATGAAACTGGTGCTATTGAGGCGACAGGGCATAAAGTTGTTACCGTCAAAAGTGAAAATGGTAAATTAACGCCTGATTTAATAAAACCGGTACTCACAACACATTGTGATGAGCATATGGTACAACCTAAACTTGTCTATATCTCAAATACCACCGAACTTGGTACGGTTTATAGCAAAAAAGAGCTACAGGCGCTCTATCAATTTTGTCAAAATCATAATCTCTACCTCTACTTAGATGGTGCCCGTTTAGCAATGGCATTAGCAGCCAAAGAGAGCGACTTAACTTTGGCTGATCTGGCTAAATATACCGATATTTTTTATATCGGCGGGACAAAAGTTGGCGCATTAATGGGGGAGGTGCTGATATTTAACAACCTCACACTTAGTGAAGATTTCCGCTATAGTATGAAGCAGAAAGGGGCTATTTTAGCTAAAGGTTGGGTTATAGCTGCTCAGATGCGGGCACTATTAGAAGATGATCTCTATATAAAATTGGGTAAACATAGCAACTCAATGGCAGAAAAATTGATAACGCTCTTTGCGCCATTCACTTTTTTGGCAGAGCCAGAGAGTAATCAGATCTTTGTCATTATGCCAACAGCTTTAGCCAAGAAAGTAGTGAACCACTATGCTGTAGATCACAACTATATTATGGATGATTGCGGTAATGTTAATTATGAGCAGATCTGTCTTAGGTTCTGTACCTCATGGGCAACGAAAGCGCAAGATATTGAGCTATTTGCTAATCAGTTAACAGAGTGGATGAGGTAGTTCTGTTAACCTATTTTTGATGATAGAAATTTAATTTAAGTGGTACTGTTTTTGTAGATAAGTTTTGTAGCTGAGTTTTATAGATAAAAAGGCGTTAATTCACCGCTGTTGCACCTTTGTTAAAAATGAAAAAAAACTGCAATTGATAGATTACTATTAATTGCAGTTTAGTTGCGACTTACTGATGCTAACAATGCATTAGCTCATTACATTTAAAGTTGTATCGTTAGTTTGATTCACACAGTGCATAATATTTTTCATTTCCCGTACGTTCATCATTTAACGCTGCATCATTCATATTAACATAGAATACATTATCGGTGGCAGCTGATACTGTACTAGACCATGCATAGGTGACATTGTAAAAGTCAGCCCCAGCATATGATGCCATACGACCCCATTCAGTGATAAAACCTTCATGTACCGCTCGTTTATAATAGTTTAATTTATTCGCTGGGTAGTTAACGAGGTTTTTATGGGTAGCATTACTTAACTCTTTCACTGTACCTAATCTATAATCACCTAACCCTTCACACCAAGCTTTTTGTGTTACATAGTCGGCAGTATTATTCCCACGATTGATAAACCATTTAGTAATTCTAAATTTATATTTGAATCCTACATTTTGTTTAGTTGTAACCGAAACTTCTATATCTACCGGTAAGTTTGCGGTAACCGCTTTTGCGGTAGGCGATGCTTTATCTGTAACTGTTGGCCCTTTTAACTGTACCAGTACCATATTTTTGGCATTATAAGCTTTAAATCCACTAGAGCCAGCAGGTACCGCTTTTTTAGAGACTGTCGCTGTTATGGCATTTGGTGCGCTATCATCTTCATTTGATGTTTCAACCGTCCATACTGTTGTATCTAAAGTATTATTTATACCATCAGTGATAATATAGAAAAAGAGACCATCGGCCCCCGTTGATGGGAAGTTATTTAAATAGTTCTCCTGAGGTACAAATCCATTCATTGTAGTTGGTTGAAACAGAGTTGTATCACCGTAGCCATAGTTACCAGCAGAATATGTCATGTTAGGGCTAGCAAAATTAAGTGCTTCACCCCCAACCCTTACATTAAAGATTTTAAACGGTACTTGGGTTACTGCTATGTTAGCATCTGGGTATTTCTGTGCATTTGGAACGCCATATTGCGTTTTTAATTCAACACTTCCCCAAACCTTTACATAGGGATACATTCCGGCATCAACTAGTGACCTAAAAGTTTGAGCTTTTTGAGCTGCGGTTAATCTTACCTCGCTTTTATCGGCTGGATTTTCATAAAACCAATCTATATTGATAGGATCACTTTTTATCTCTGCTAGCGTTGCTTGACTATCACCATCACTATCAGTAAATTCCGCCTCAGTAGGTGATAATAGTTGGCTTGTAAATTTTAAACTATTCGGTGTTTTTGTTGCAATATTTGCACCTAAAGCTTTATTTAAAGCCTTGTCATCATAGTAAGTTTTGCTATTATAGACCACACCAAAATATTTAAACTGTCCATTTGAATCAATATCATCCTCGATCTCCTTTGTAAATCTCGGACTATTTCCATTAATAACATTAGCAGTGCTTGCTGAAAGCAGGGCATCTGTTTGGTTGATACCAAATATGAATGGTAAAAATAGTAAAGGTAGTGTTTTTTTCATTTTCTCTGTCTTTATTGAATAAAATTAAATAGTTAATTAATTGTTAAAATGCAGCTAAGTATACAGTGTACTTTTTATAAAGTCTTTACTCTTTTATCCAAAAAATGCAAATTTTTTAAAGTATTGATGTTTTCAAAGCATTGTTTTTTGTCACTAAAACTAACTTTAATAGCTGATATCGATTTCAGAAATAGGATTAATTTTCGATTTCCTTGATTAATAAACTGTTTTAATTCAGAAATTGATTTTTTATGGATAAGAAGCGTAGTAGGATGAGCGCGTTCACCATCATGAACATAAGCAGCAAGTGCTGATGGTTGCTCAGAGATGGCACTTGTAAGACGTGCAACTAAATCGTAGGGTAAAAAAGGGGTATCACAACTGACAATTAAGTTCCAATCTGTTTGACTATGCTTTAACGCGCTATAGATACCAGAAATCGGACCAATATAACCTTGAATATCATCGGTAAAAATGGGTAACCCTGCTAACTGATATTGATCAATATTACGGTTACAACTTATCATTATCGATTCAACTTGCCCCTTTATCTGTTCAATTACATGCTGATATAAAGGTTTACCTTGTAAAATAGCAAGCCCTTTATCTTGACCCTGCATACGACTGCCTTGCCCACCCGACAAAATTGTTGCTGTAATCAGCGGTTTTTTTATCATAAATTGTTGTCCAATCTCTTTTATCAAAAAAGCTATCAAAAAAACTATCGAAACATTGTTATCTAAGTATTGCCATCTAACTATTACTATCCAGATTCGGTTATATAAACTATTTTTAATGAGTTTTTTAACGAGTTCTATTTTTTAGCTTATTAAAAAACAGCATAACATGACTATATAACCCTATTTTTTAATATATACTACGATTTCCGTTCACTATTAAATTAGTAACAGAAAAGTTTTATTTCTATTTGCTTTTTTATTCATCTTAAAACAGAGTAATTATATAATTTACAAAATTATTAATAGTTTTTGTTAACAAATTATTTAATTAAATAGAGGATCTATTAGTCTATTTTAATAGATGATTTATTCGTATGATTTTAATATAAAAGGTTAGTAATTATGAAATGTCACCGTATTGATGAGTTAATTGAACTACTACAGACGGCATGGGAGAAAGAGTCAGATCTTAATCTTTTAGAACTTCTGATTAAGTTAGGTAAAGAGGCTGGCTTTCAAGGCGATTTAAGCGGTTTGAGTGATGAGATATTAATTTATCACCTTAAAATGCGTGAGTCAGATAAAAATGAAGTCATTCCTGGTCTGAAAAAAGATTATGAAGATGATTTTAAAACCGCTATATTAAAAGCGCGCGGCATAATTAAGGATTAATGTGTAAAGGAAATAAATAGGTATGAAAAAAAGTATTATTGCAATAAGTACGTTATTACTATCACTAAACTGTTTTGCCAATACTGGTGATACAGTGCCTACGATGAAACCGATTGAGTCGGGTAAACAGTATATTGAATTACCCACTTTATTATCACCTGAAAAAGAGGTGATTGAATTTTTCTCTTTTAACTGCCCAAGCTGTTTTAAATTTGATGTTGAATATCATGGTACAGAAGCTATCAGTAAAGCGCTGCCAAAAGAGGTGAAATTTAGACGTTATCATTTAGATAATTTTGGGCCTTTAGCACCAGAACTCTCAGAAGCTTGGGCTATTGCTAATGTACTTGGTATTGAAGATAAAATAAGCCAACAGCTTTTTGAGGCAATTCATGTCGAACACACGCTCAAATCTCCTGATGATATTAAAAATGTTTTTGCAGCGGTAGGTGTAAATAGTGACCAATTTGATAAAACAAAAGGGAGTTTTTTAGTTAAATCATTTTTGGTTCAACAGAGTGAGGCATTGAATGAGATACAGCCTAATTCGATTCCGACTGTCATTGTTAATCGAAAATATTTTATTAATCCGCGTGGACTAGATCAGACTGATAACGAGTCCATTATCAACGATTATGCCCGTGTGGCGGCATTTTTAACTGATTTAAATCCACAAAAGAGCAAAACTGCTCCAGCTAATGATAAGAAAATTAAAGTTAAGTCTAAGAATGTTCAACCTGTTACTCAGCCTAAAACTGAGAAAGATAACAGTAAAAACGGTAATAAAAGTGCTGAAACCAGTTCAAAAGATAACCTTAAAAATGGTTCTGATGACAACATAAATAGTAGCACTGAAAATAGCACTCATGCCAATTCTGAAGAGGTCACTGTAGAGCGATCGGTGGACGCAGCCATAGATGCAGCAGAAAATCCGCAAGCGAGTGCTAAGAAAGTTTCAGAAGATGAGTTAGTTGGACCAAAATTGGTAACAGATAAAGCAGAATAGGTTTATCTGTTACATTTTGTTAACTTTATTACGCCGAGAAACTTCTCGGCGTAAATCATAAATAGATCGTTTTAAATATATTGTGTTAAATAGATTTAGTTTATTGATATTATTCACGTTCTAACGCATAAATAGGGTCGAGATTTGCGGCACGTTTAGCAGGAAAATAACCAAATATCAACCCAATTGCGGTAGCACAAGAGAATGCCGTAATGATTGCAGATAGTGAAAAACTCATCACAAATAGAGTGATAAAGTGGTTAAAAATCATAGCAATCAAAAATGAGAGTAGAATCCCAAGCAGCCCGCCAATTAGGCAGACTAGAATTGATTCAATCAGGAACTGTTGCAAAATATCACTTGAACGAGCCCCTACTGCCATTCTTACACCAATCTCTCGGGTTCTTTCAGTTACTGAAACAAGCATGATGTTCATCACCCCTATGCCACCAACAATAAGCGAGATAAGGGCAATTGCGGATACGAAAAGTGTCATAGTTTGGGTAACTGATTCCACTGTTTTACGCACACTATCAGAGTTGAAGATAAAAAAGTCTTTGGTGTTGTTATGGCGCTGCAACATAATCTTTTCAATCGCTGTTTCAGCAACATCTAAATCAATATGATCTGCAACACGAACCGTAATGCTGCGCAGTGAAGTTTGACCTATCATACGATTGATAACTGTTGAGTAAGGTAACCATACATTTAAATTTTCATTAGCAAAATCTTGCCGTTTTTGGGTAGCAACGCCAACAATTTTGACTGGTAGCTGACCGACTAATAGAATCTTACCGATTGGATCTTCTTGGTTAAATAAACGTTTAACTGTATTTTCATCAATAACCGCATGTTGGGTTGATAGGTCAATATCTTGTTTTGATAATCCAGTTCCTGCTGTTATTTTATAACCACGTACCGCAAAAAACTGCTCGCCAACCCCATTAACCGTACCGGTTGCGACTAAATTATTTACTCGCAAGTTTACCGAGGTAGCAACATTTGGTGTTGCACTATGAATATAGCTCTGTTTGGCTAAAAAGTCGGCATCGGATGAGCGTAAGGTTTTAAATTTATTGGCGTTTCGATCGCCAAATCCGGTACCAGGGAAGATCTCTAAAGTCGTTGTCCCCATATCATTCACATCAGCCAGAATCTTTTTTTGCGATCCCTCCCCTAAAGCGACTACCGATACAACTGATGCAATACCAATAATGATACCTAACATGGTTAAAAAGGTGCGTAACCGTTGGGATAACATCGAGAGAATAGCCATCTTAAATGCATCACCAAAACGGCCATATTTAGCGGCTAAATTATCTTCGGTTTTTATACTCTCTACCGATTTTACGCTATGGAATGGATCTTTTTGGTTAGGATAATCGGGGTTAATTGTGTCAGAGATAATATTACCATCACTGATTTCAACAATTCGCTCGGCACTTTGGGCAATTGATTGATCATGTGTGACGATGATAACCGTGTGCCCTTGCTGATGTAGCTCTCGTAAAATTGCCATCACCTCTTGCCCGCTTTTGCGATCAAGCGCGCCCGTTGGCTCGTCAGCTAAAATAATCTGCCCGCCATTAATTAAGGCTCTGGCAATACTGACGCGCTGCTGTTGCCCACCAGAGAGCTGATTTGGTCTACTACTGATTTTATCAGCTAACCCTAAACGGGTTAAAATCGCTTTGGCTCGCTGCTTAAGTTTCTCGCTACTGGTTCCTGCATAGATGGCAGGAACTTCAACATTACCCTCAGCAGTTAAGGCATTGAGGAGATGATAGCGTTGGAAGATAAACCCAAAATGTTCACGCCTGAGTTCAGAGAGTTCGTTAGAGGTTAAGCTGTTAGTCTCTCTACCACCAATTGTGTAGATACCACTACTTGGCTTATCAAGGCAGCCTAAAATATTCATCAATGTCGATTTGCCCGAACCTGATGCACCAATGATTGCTACCATCTCGCCGGCATTGATGGTGAGATTAATATTTTTGAGTACCGCAATTGTCGTATCCCCTGCTGGGAATTCGCGGACAATATTTTTTAGTTGAATAAGTGGACTCTTACCTGTTGTCATACTCATTTATAGTCGCACCCTTGCTCTTCTTGTTGGCGCTGATTTACCCTCTTCACCCCCTACAACTACACTCTCACCCTCATTTAGGCCTGATTTAATCTCTACATTAACATTATTATCAATCCCTAAAACAACACGGCGTTCATCAATTTCACCGCTCTCTTTTAGCACTAAAACTGTTGCGTTATCGGTCTCTCTTTTCTGAACAGCCATTGAGGGAATGTAGAGCACATCTTTTGCTTCATCTAACACAATATAGACTTGCGCTGTCATTGAGATACGTAAGATTTTATCGGGATTATCGACATCAAATAGACCATTATAGTAAACCGCATTGGTAGTAGAGGATGATTGAGAGCTGCTTGATTTACTATCACTATCAATTGAGTCAGAAGCTGGTTCAATAGCACGCAGTGTTAATCCTGAAAAACGGTCATTGGGGCGACCTAAAATGGTAAAATAGACCGGCATACCTTGCTCTACATTGATCACATCCGCTTCAGATATTTTGGCTTCGACGGTCATTTTATCTAACTGCGCAACCTTAACAATAGTTGGCGCGCTCTGTACTGAGTTAACTGTCTGCCCTTCATCAACCGGTTTTGCGACAATCACACCATCAATCGGTGCAGTGATTTTGGTATAACCTAAATCCACTTTTGCGGTATCAACGGCAATATTGGCACGTACAATATCAGCATCTAATGCTGTAATATCTGCTTTAGTTGCATCAAGATTCGCCACTGCTAAATCTAAATCAGACTGTGCACCAACACCCTTATTGACCAACTTTAACTGCCGCTCATAGGTGAGTTGAAAGTTGCGTAAATTTGCCTCTTTGGCTTTACGCTGTGCTTTTAGACTCTCTAGTGCAGCTTCATTCTGCTTAAGAGAGTTCTTCTGTTTAAGATCGTCAATTTCGGCAATCATATCGCCACGTTTTACTTCATCACCTAGTTTTACATAGATTTTTTTAATCTGCCCAGAGACCTGCGCACCCACACTCACTTGATTAAAAGCGCTGATTGAACCATCGGCTAACACTGTCTTTTCAATATCACCCCTTAAAACAGGGGCGGTGATATAAGGAGTGGATTCTGGAATTGAAAAAAAGAGTATTTTAACGATAAACGCGAAAAGTATAATGGCAATAACTAAAATTAAGTATTTAATTTTAAAAAAATTTCTTATAAAACCCATTGGCGGTTAACCCTTTTGTTTTCTATTTTAATAACTGTTGTTTGGTACTGTTGTTTAATAACTGTTGTTTAATAACTGTTGTTTAAAAAACGTTGTTTAATAACTGTTGCTAATAACTGTTGTTTAATAACTATTTTTGGTAATTAATGTACTAAATAGTCTCATTTTTTATATATTTTTTTAATACTTATATTGATAAAAAGTAGTTGGTAGTTACTGATGTAGATATAAAACAGCAATCCACACCACTAATGATGAGAATATTGCTGCAATCAGATCATCAACCATAATGCCAAATCCACCCGAAATTTTTTGATCAAACCAGCGGATAGGCCAAGGTTTTAGCATATCAAAGATCCTAAAAGCAACAAATGCGATGGTGATCCATAACAGTGAGATGTGCGGTATAAAAAAGAGGGTGATCCACATGCCAACAAATTCATCCCAGACAATATGACCTGAGTCATGCGTATTGGTATCGTCAGATGTTTTTTGACAGATAAAACAGCCAAATATAAAAGCAACTAGAATCAGTACCCAGTAGAGGGGGGCTGGCAGTTGATAAAAGAGCAACCAAAGCGGAATCGCCATAAGGGATCCCATGGTACCTGGCATAATGGGTGATAAACCGCTTCCAAGCCCAACGGCTAAAAGATGGATAGGGTTTTTGAGGCGTAAATAGTGTTTAAAATGTCGGTTTTTATCTTGTTTGGTCATCTTTTTATTGGGTTGCGATACAGTTTACCCGCCATAAGGCGAGTAAAGCAAAAAGAGCTATATTACGCATCTTTACTTAGAGTCGCAACCATTACCGCTTTGATCGTGTGAAGGCGATTTTCGGCCTCATCAAAGACAATACTATGTGAAGATTCAAACACCTCATTGGTCACTTCAAGCCCATCACAAAGTCCATACTGTTCTGCCATCTGCTTACCAACGGTAGTATTCATATCATGAAAAGCTGGCAGACAGTGCATAAATTTAACATCAGGATTTTCTGTTAGATCAATCACATTTTGGTTAACTTGGTATGGAGCTAAGAGTTTTACCCGCTCATCCCACACTGTTTTAGGCTCGCCCATAGAGACCCAGACATCAGTATATAAAAAATCAACACCTTGCACACCGATATCGACATCTTCGGTTAATATAATTTTTGCCCCTGTTTTGCTCGCTATCTGTAGACACTGCTCTATTAATTCAGCATCAGGCCAATATATTTTTGGTGCCACTAAACGGATCTCCATCCCCATTAATGCTGCCCCCTCCATTAATGAGTTGCCCATATTATTTCGCGCATCACCGAGATAGGCAAATTTAACGGTTGCCAGATTACGCTCACCAATATGCTCTTTCATGGTCATAAAATCGGCTAAAATTTGGGTGGGATGTGCTTCAGTGGTTAATCCATTCCAGACTGGAACACCTGCATATTTGGCTAATGTTTCAACAATCTCTTGCCCATAACCACGATATTCAATACCGTCATATAATCGTCCAAGTACTCGCGCTGTATCGGCAATCGACTCTTTATGGCCGATCTGGCTCCCATTAGGGGCTAAATAGGTGACAGATGCACCTTGGTCATAGGCGCCTACTTCAAAAGCACAACGGGTTCTTGTTGAATCTTTCTCGAAAATTAAGGCAATATTTTTACCAGTAAGGTATTGCTGCTCATTTCCCGCTTTTTTATCTTTTTTTAGTGCTATTGCAAGGTCGATGAGTTGCGTAATTTCGGCAGGGGTAAAATCGAGTAGTCGTAAAAAATGGCGTTGATAGAAACCGTACATCTGTTTTCCCTTTTAATCGAGTAAAGATGGGATAATTTTATGTGAATAATTATTCAAATTCAAGTTAAAGATAAAAAGTGAAGGGTAAATCAGCTATTAAGTGAGATAGGTAATTATCTATTTTATAATGTGCTGGCATCAAAATCTAAAAAATTAGATAATTTTATATTATAAAACAGCTAATTTCTTATGGATAAAATCATAGATAAAAGAGGGGTGAAAATAGATTTTATTACATAAAAGAGTTGATTATTTATGGCATATCAGTAAACTACATAGCTGTCAAAATTGCATTAATATTCAATAATTATAATTTTTTATTCAATAAGGCGGCTATTGATCATGCAAACTTATGCTCTCCTTGTGTTACAAGATGGTACGCAATTTTTAGGTTCATCAATTGGTGCAGATGGCGAAACAGTCGGTGAAGTGGTATTTAATACCTCAATAACAGGTTATCAAGAGATTCTTACCGATCCCTCCTACAGTGAACAGATTGTCACATTAACTTATCCCCATATTGGTAACGTTGGCACCAATGACGATGATGCTGAATCTGATCAGATCTATGCCAAAGGGTTAATTATTCGCGATCTACCACTTATTGCAAGTAACTACCGTAATCAATGCACGCTCTCAAACTATCTCAAACAGAGGAATATTGTTGCGATTGCCGATATTGATACCCGTAAACTAACTAGGCTACTGCGTGAAAAAGGGGCGCAGCATGGTGCTATAGTGACAGGTAGTGATAAAGCTGCGCTTCTTGCTAAAGCAGAATCAATCCAGCAGCTGGCAGCTGATTTTAAAGGATTAAGTGGATTAGATTTAGCTAAAGAGGTGACCTGTAAAGCGCCCTATAGTTGGAGCCAAGGCTCATGGCATATCGAGCAAGGTTTACCAGCAGCCAAAAAGAGAGAAGAGTTGAAATATCATGTTGTTGCTTATGATTTTGGGATTAAACGCAATATTTTACGGATGTTAGTTGATCGTGGCTGTTATGTAACTGTTGTGCCTGCTAAGACAACAGCTGAAGAGGTTTTAGCAATGCAACCTGATGCTGTTTTCCTCTCTAATGGACCGGGTGATCCCGCCCCTTGCGACTATGCGATTACCGCAATTCAACAATTTTTAGAGAGGGATATTCCACTCTTTGGTATCTGCTTAGGTCATCAACTATTGGCGCTCGCATGTGGGGCTAAAACAGTCAAAATGAAATTTGGTCATCATGGTGGTAACCATCCAGTGCAGGTACTAAAACAGGGGGATGTTGATCGTAGTTATGTGATGATAACTGCACAAAATCATGGATTTGCGGTAGATGAGCAGTCACTACCAAACTTTCTACGCGCGACCCATAAATCACTCTTTGATGGATCACTGCAAGGGATTCACCATAATCTAAAACCTGCATTTAGTTTCCAAGGTCACCCTGAAGCAAGTCCTGGGCCGCACGATGCCGCCCCACTTTTTGATCACTTTATTGAACTTATTCAGCTTTACAAGCAGGAGCAGCAAAATGGCTAAACGGACAGATCTTAAAACAATCCTTATTATTGGTGCTGGTCCAATTGTGATTGGTCAAGCGTGTGAATTTGACTATTCAGGCGCACAGGCGTGTAAAGCGCTCCGTGAAGAGGGGTATCGCGTCATTTTGGTTAACTCAAACCCAGCAACCATTATGACCGATCCAAATATGGCTGATGCAACCTATATTGAGCCAATTGATTGGCGTGTTGTCCGTAAAATTATCGAAAAAGAGCGCCCAGATGCCATTTTACCAACTATGGGTGGTCAAACAGCACTAAATTGCGCATTAGAGTTAGAGCGGCAGGGGGTACTGCAAGAGTTTAATGTTGAGATGATTGGTGCAACAGCTGATGCGATTGATAAAGCAGAAGATCGTAAACGGTTTGATTTAGCGATGAAAAAAATAGGGCTAAATACCGCGCGATCAGGTATTGCACACAGCCTTGAAGAGGCGTACGAAGTGCTTGATAAAGTCGGCTTCCCCTGTATTATTCGCCCCTCATTTACCATGGGTGGAACCGGTGGTGGTATCGCCTATAATCGTGAAGAGTTTGATGATATATGTAGTCGCGGTTTAGATCTCTCACCTACACATGAACTGCTCATTGATGAGTCACTTATTGGGTGGAAAGAGTATGAGATGGAGGTGGTGCGTGATAAAAATGATAACTGCATTATTGTCTGCTCAATTGAAAATTTTGATCCAATGGGTATCCATACTGGGGACTCAATTACCGTTGCACCGGCACAAACGTTGACAGATAAAGAGTACCAAATTATGCGTAATGCCTCAATTGCGGTGCTGCGTGAAATTGGTGTTGAGACTGGTGGCTCTAATGTGCAATTTTCGGTCGATCCCAAAACAGGGCGACTAGTTGTTATTGAGATGAATCCGCGTGTATCACGATCTTCTGCTCTTGCCTCGAAAGCGACCGGATTCCCGATTGCGAAGATCGCCGCTAAATTAGCGGTAGGCTATACTTTAGATGAGCTCACAAATGATATCAGTAAAACACCCGCCTCATTTGAGCCCTCTATTGACTATGTCGTGACCAAAATTCCTCGTTTCAATTTCGAAAAATTTGCTGGCTGTAATGACCGCTTAACAACGCAGATGAAATCGGTTGGCGAGGTGATGGCGATAGGTCGTACTTTCCAAGAGTCACTACAAAAAGCGCTGCGTGGGTTAGAGGTCGGAGCAACCGGTCTTGATTCTATGCTTGATCTAGGTGGTGACTATGCAAAACAGCTCCCTAAAATTCACTATGAACTGCAACAGGCGGGTAGCGATAGAATTTGGTATATTGCCGAAGCCTTTAGAGCAGGGATGAGCGTTGAGGATATTTTTGCGTTAACCCATATCGATCGCTGGTTTTTAGTGCAAATTGAAGATCTTATCAATCAAGAGCAAACCCTAAAACATCGACAGTTAGCAGACCTCAATTTTGATGCGATGTGGCAACTTAAACGTAAAGGGTTTGCTGATGCGCGCATCGCTAAACTTTTAAATGTAACTGAACAAGCGGTGCGTGAACATCGTCAAAAACTTAATATTCACCCTGTTTATAAAAGGGTTGATACCTGTGCCGCTGAGTTTGCAACTGATACTGCCTATCTCTACTCTACCTATGAAGCGGAGTGTGAGGCGCGCCCAGATCATAATCGTAAAAAAATTATGATATTGGGGGGTGGCCCAAACCGCATTGGGCAAGGTATTGAGTTTGATTACTGCTGCGTGCATGCAGCGCTTGCGTTACGTGAAGATGGTTATGAGACCATTATGGTTAACTGTAATCCTGAAACTGTTTCAACCGATTATGATACCTCAGATAGACTCTATTTTGAGCCAGTCACATTAGAGGATGTGCTAGAGATTGTCCATATTGAAAAACCAGATGGCGTTATTGTGCAATATGGTGGGCAGACCCCATTAAAACTGGCCAAAAGTTTAGAAGCCGCTGGGGTGCCTATTATTGGTACCTCACCTGATGCGATTGATAGAGCTGAAGATCGCAAACGATTCCAAGCGGTGGTTGATAAGCTTGGTTTAAAACAGCCAGTTAATGCAACGGTAACTACTATTGATGAAGCTATTGAAAAGGCTGCAACAATTGGTTATCCACTGGTTGTTCGCCCCTCTTATGTTTTGGGTGGACGTGCAATGGAGATTGTCTATAACGAGCAAGATCTGAGGCGCTATTTTAAAACTGCGGTCAGTGAATCTAATAATGCACCGGTGCTACTTGATCACTTTTTAGATGACGCAATTGAGATTGATATCGATGTGCTGGCTGATGGCAAAGATGTTGTTATTGGCGGCATTATGGAACATATCGAACAGGCGGGAATCCATTCAGGGGATTCAGCCTGCTCATTACCACCTCACACATTAAGCCAAGAGATGTTAACTGCGCTGCGTGAACAGGCGACAAAATTGGCGATTGAGCTAGAGGTAAAAGGGTTAATGAATGGGCAATTTGCGGTAAAAGATGGTGAAATTTACCTTATTGAGATCAATCCGCGCGCCGCAAGAACTGTCCCATTTGTCTCGAAAGCAACCGGCGTGCAGCTGGCAAAAATTGCTGCCCGTATTATGGTTGGTAAAAGCCTTGCTGAGCAGCAGGTAACATGCGAGATCATCCCACCTTACTATGCTGTTAAAGAGGTGGTTCTACCATTTAATAAATTTAGTGGCGTTGATCCAATATTAGGGCCAGAGATGCGATCAACTGGTGAGGTGATGGGGATTGGCAAAACCTTTGCCGAGGCGTTTGCTAAAGCACAATTAGGCAGTTTATCTTATATGCAAAAATCGGGTAAAGCACTTATTTCAGTGCGGGATCAAGATAAAGAGCGGGTCGTTGATATTGCCAAAAAACTGATTGCCCATGGATTTACCTTAGATGCAACTAGCGGAACTGCCGAGAGACTCAACGCAGCAAGCATTCCATGTCATGTTGTTAAAAAAGAGAATGAGGGTCGACCTAATATTCATGATCATATCAAAAATGGTGAATATAGTTATATCCTAAATACAACATCGGGAAGGGCAGCTATTGAAGCATCTAAAATACTTCGTCGTAGCGCAATTCAATACAAAGTTCATTATGACACCACAATCAACGCCGCTTATGCCACTACCGCAGCACTTGATTATGATCCAACCGATGATGCTGTAGCATTACAAACGCTTTATGCTTAAGTTACTATGTTTAAGTAACTATGATTAAATAACTAAACTTAAGTTAATGAAACATAAATTAATGGGGCGATTTCGCCCTATTAATTGCCGTTAATCCACCTTATACAATTGCCCTCATACTAAAAAACATAAAATCCTTAAATGTTATAAAAATAGTAGAGAATCTGCCGATTACTTTTTAAGATGAGATGTTAATAAAATATTAGTTAATAAGATATGATAATTATTAAATACATTTAAAATCAAATAGTTATAAAAATTAAAATAGATTTGATAATCTTATTATTAACTGTTTTTCATCTATTTTTAATCATGATAAAGAGTTATAATTATTCATATTTATCAATATGTTAGATATTAATATTGGTTCTTAATTTTGGTTTTTTAATACTAATTATTAATCTCTTCGTCATTGATAACGATTAATCATCTATGAGATAAACTCATACTGACTTAAAAAGTGAGCAGAAAGGTAAGAAGCATGAACGGTATCGGTGTAGCAATTTGGCAAGTAGTGAGCTCTTGCCTACCTGTCTTTATCCTTATATTTGTCGGTTGGGCTTGTGCTTGGAAAGGTATTTTTCCTAAAGATGCGAAAAAGCTATTATCCGGATTGGTATCAAATTTTGTTTTCCCTGCGCTTCTTTTAGTTCATACCGCACATGCAAAACCAGAAGAGATCTTTAATGGTATCTGGATCGTCGCCTTCTTCTTTAGTATGGCGCTGATATGGGTGGTCTGTTTTCTCATCAATAAATATATCCTACATAAAGATCTTAAATCATGCACCATGATCTCTATGCTTTGCTGTTTCCCTAATATGGGGGGGATGGGGGTGCCGTTTCTAACGCTGTTATTAGGCGCATCATCGACTATCTCTGTTGCAATTGCTAACTTTGTGGTTGCACTTACCTTAATTCCTTTAACGATTTTCCTTTTTGAACTTTGTGAAACTAAAATATCGGGTGGCAAAATAACTGGTGGCATGGTTATCAATGCAGTTAAAAACTCATTGATGAAACCGATGTTTTTAGCGGTGATTATTGGCTTAATAATTAGCATGACAGATGGAACCGTATGGCTACCCCATTTTGTTTTTAACACCTTTAATATCACCTCGGATGCCTGTAATTTCATCTCTCTACTTGCTGTCGGTGTCGGTATCTATGGTGTTAAAGTCAAATTTAATAAAGATTTTATCATCAATATTTTTATTAAAAGCTTTTTCACTCCTGTTATTACCCTCTTCACCGTTATTCTATTTGGTATCACAGGTCTGCAAGCAGAGGAGCTAATCTTCTTACTCGCGATGCCAACAGCCTCAACCGCTGTTATTCTGGCGTATAACTGGAATGTAGAGCAGGAACAAGCATCAAGCCTATTTTTAGTCTCCACCATATTATCCATTTTCATTCTTCCTACACTATTATTGATTATGGAGTACATCGTGCCAAATGTTGCATGATAATGCTTTGAATAGATAAAAGAGATGGGCTAAATAGTGGGTGATTAATTTACTAATATGATTTAAATTATGATTAAAAAAGCGTGTAATTAAACACGCTTTTTTTATTATATTAATTATCTAATTTTTGTATCATCGATGATGCTATCAATTATCTGATCAACATTATCAGCACTCGCCATTTTTGTCCTCAATGAAGGTTTATAGAAATAGATTCGAGTTCTTAATAGATGAAGATCTTTATCATATGTTCCTATGAGAATAGAGCCCAATTTTTTACGCTCATCGTACCCTTGACTCAACAAAAATTGACGCCCATTTTGTTTACTAATTGGGAAAGCAATTCTAGCACTCTTATCCCTGAGGGAGACCTCTATTTTAAATAGTATTAAAGCATCTTGTTCTGTTTCTGCAATTTGATCAAATACAGTAAAATGGTCATAAGTTGTTAGATTGGCATAGTAGTTGATTCTTCCGTCATTAGTTGTTCGTGACGCTTTTTCTGTTGAATAGAGGTTATATTTTTTATCTGCAATGGTAATCTCTTTAGGGAGATTATTTTGCGGTAATTTGGTTTCTGTAATTATTACTGCTTCAACAACCTCTTGACGCGATATATCATTATTATGTATTCCACACGAAGCTAATAGCGGTAATACTAATAGTATTAAGCATTTTTTCATTTAATTTCCCTTCAGTTGGCACAATAAAATATCTCTATAGTAATCGAGAATCTCTACTAGTTCAAATTTTAGGCTGAATAGATATAATATATAATTTTATATTAAAAATAAAAGGTTAGATGGTTTTTTATTTAAGTAATAAATAGAGAAATAGATGATGATGTTAAGATAAATATAAATATAAAGTAGCAATGATATTGAATGGCTTATTCATTAATTCAATTGTTGAAATAGCAGATAAAAAAGATAATGCTAATTAAACTAGGTATAAAATTATGTTACCCACATGCCTATAATCAACCAGACTATCCAAAGTAGTAGCGTAAGCCATAAGGTGTGATGATGAAGTTTTATTGCCCCTCGCTCTCTCTCAGTAAAGGTGAGTTTTTTTAATTTTTTTCTATGCCATATAGCAGCAAGAATCTCACCTGCTTGCCTATTATTCTCTTCATTTATAAATCTGAAATAACGTTCATCAAGCCATAGTCGCCAACAATACATCCAGACAATAAAAGAGAGTAATAAGATAAAAATATGCGGTAATCTAAAGGAGACAATAGCGAGTGACCATATCAATGGCGGTATGGTAAATAACAGAAAAAATCGCCAACTAGTTTGTTGTAAAAGTGCAATTTTTAATGCATTTTTAGAGGTTATGTTGTGATATTTTTCTTCCATCGTTCCAATAGATCCAGATGTTCTGGGGTAAATATAATCTGTTGACGAGCGTTACGTACTTGTTCAATCGCTTCTGTTACCGTTAATGTTGGATAGTGCTGTAATAACCAAGCGGTAACCACTAATGCACTACGTGATAATCCTAGCGAGCAGTGAACTAATACTGTTCCATCTGTTATTCGTAACTCCTCTAACTTTTCTACAGCTTGTTTTAGGATTAGCTCACTTGGTGCCACTAAATCTAACATGGGCACACAATAATAAGCCAGTTTTTGTGTAGCGCGAGATCGAGGAAATTCAGAAGTTAAATCTAAAACTGACTGTTGAGAGATTGTTGTTCGTGGATAGATGCCAAAAAAGAGACCATCTAATAGTTGAGTAACAGCGGGTAATCGTCGAGTATAGTAATACATCGATAGTTTCATGCAAATTCGCCAAGGCAGTAGTAACCACCAGATTGCAGGGGATAGTCTCCCTAATCTATCTTTTTGTAGTGCAGAAACATCAAATACCCCATAGGCTAATGCTACAAAAAACAGCGCTAAAGCAGGCCAAAATAGAAAGAGTAGCCATACTGAACCAGCAAGACAAACAAAAGCGCCGCATAGATAACGAATAGCGATCACCTTACGTCTATTATTAACCGCAATATTCCAGCGCCATTTTCCCTGTTCTGGAATCACCCAATCGATAACCATACCAACTAAAAGCCCACTAATTACATCGATAAAATGGTGTTGCCAAGTGGTTAATACTGATATAGCAATGAGTAAAAACCAACAGTTATTAAGCCATTGCCATTTACCGATTAAATGGCGATGAAAATGGTGCCATAAAATCCAGCATAAAATAATATGCAGTGATGGTGATTGATTATAAGGTAGATCAAACTGTTCAAGTTGGCTAAATAACCAACCCGATATACCTATAGTTTCTGGTCTAATAAAAGTATGTTGTAATGGAAATAGTAGAAATCCGATACATGCAATGATTGAAGCTAAAACCAATTTACAAACCAGACGACGCTGTTCATTTAGTGTTGTACAGATAAATAGCGATAAACCATAGAGCAGATTTAAACTCCAGTAAGGGATAATAGTTAATGGTATAAATGGGATATGTTTTTCCCATCCATAGACAAAGCTACCAATATCACCTCTCGCAGCTGTAAATTGATTAACTTGGCCATAAGTTAAAAAGAAAAAGGGGGCTAAGAGTAGTAACCACCCTAAAGCATGCCAATAAATGGTTGTTTTTTTTGTCATGATGCGCGAAGTACTGCCATTGAGACAGTAAATATTCCCCATTCATCTATTAATTGTGTACATTTGTCAAAACCAGCTTCAGCTACTAAAGCATCTATCTCACCTTGACTGCGTATACGCATTACCCATGGTTTGCCATCTTTATGGCTAGTAAGTGACCATGCGATTGTTTTAAGTTGTGGATGCCAAGGTTGTCCGGTATAGATTAAAATACCGCTAGGTTCTATAGCCTCAGCTAATCCAGCCAATGAGTTTTTTATCTGTTCATTTTCTGGAAATAGTTCATATAATCCTGAGACAATGGCTAATGTTGGCCTAGGTTTTAACGATGCTAATTCTTGACGATTAAAGGCATCTCCAATCTCAAAACGGGCGCGATCTGCCATGTTATGGGCTTTTATCATCTCTAGACCTTTCGCAACATTTAATTCGCTATAGTCACGTAGTAAGATCTCCTCCACTGCCAACTTATTTTTTAAGGCATCAAGCACATAGCGCCCATGACCTGCTGCAATATCAACCACACGAACAGCCATACCTTGATCGATAAGTTTATCTACTGCTTGTTGAATCAACATCTGTAGATGAATTTTACGCTGGCGAATTCCTCTCCAACCAGCACTATTAAGGTAATATTGATCAATCAAGCGCCCTAAAAAATTGTTACCATGGGGCTGGTTTTGGTAGACATAATCAAGTGTACTGCCAGAGTCAAAACCAGTTTTAAATCCTAACTCGATACCTGTGGACTGTTTCCCAAGGAGCTTCATTGTGTAACGTAGCGTACGGTAGGTAATATCATCTCGAGAGTAAGGCTCTGGACCACCGTTTAATAGTCGCCACTTATCTGCGCTTACACTCCAACGATCTTCATTACTATAATCAAAAGCTTTTGGTGGAGATTTATAGAGTGTATCAATAAAGTTGCCTATTTTTTCAAACGCTAACGATCGCTGCTGTTCTCCAAGGGTATCGTGATAAAAACCGGGTAAAATATGTAACTCTTTAAGTGGATTACGGAGATTATGATAAAAACTGATTTGTGGTTTTCGATGTACAACAAAGTCAGAGCCTGACACTAATATTTGTACCGGTAGTGTGATTGCATTTGCATCATTAACCACTCTATTTGCTGTTTTATATAGATCGAGCAGAATATTGACTGAAATAGATCGGGTAATAAGTGGATCACTATTAAAACTCGCTATACGCTCTGGATCGTGGGTTAAGTACTTGCCTTTTACATAAGAGTTGATGAAAAACAGACCTCTTAACCGTTGCATTAATGTGAGTCCAAAACGGGCAAATGGGACATAAAGTTTTACTTTAAATGCGGGTGATGCCAATACTAAACCACGAATTTTGGGCGCGTAGTCATGTGCCCAAGTCGCAGCCAAAACAGCGCCAACGCTCTGTGCTATGACGACAATATTGTTCATTGATACTTGGCTATCAGTTGCAGCAAAACGGATAAATTCATCAAGATCTTGCACTGATCGTGCTAAAGATGGGCTATAACCTCGTTGCCCAGGTGAGTTACCGTGCCCACGTGCATCCCAAGCATAGAAGGCGGTATCGGGCATTGCTAACTCATCGACAATATGTTGTAAACGTCCTGAATGTTCATGTCCGCGATGGAGTAAAATAACTACCTTTGGTACAGCTCCTTTTGCTGTAGCAGGCCAATAACGGTAAAAAAGTTTAATATTGTCACTGGTTAAAAAATGCCGCTCTTCTGGATCCCTTATATCAATCATAATTTCCTACCAATAGATAACGTTATCCGTTAATAACAGAGATAACGAATGTAATAAAAGAAGGCTGGTGCTGTGAAAATAAGTGAATCCAGCCGATCAAGAATACCACCATGCCCCGGTAATAATGTACCACTCTCTTTAACACCAATATCGCGTTTAATAGCTGACATGACTACATCACCACAAAAACCAGTGATAGCAATCATAATGCCAGCTAACATTGACAACAAATAGGTCAAAGGTGTAAGCAATGGACCAAACAGTATTGCAAGAAGTGTTGTTGTAAATACGCCCCCTAAAAGACCTGCTAATGTCTTATTTGGGCTCACGGTTGGTGTGATTTTTATGTGACCTAAAGATCTCCCCCAAAGATATTGAGCAACATCATTAAATTCGGTTAATCCTACTAAAAATAGAACGAGTAGTGCGCCAGTTTGTAAATTATCATTAGGAGATACCAGTAAAAAGGCGATATGACTGAAAGAGAATACGGTTGTCATTAGTCCCCAATGACTCTGTGATAAAGTGCGCAAAAAACCTTTAGTCTCACCAACAATTACCATGCGTACTGGTAAAAAAAGAAACATAAAAAAGGGAATAAAAACGGTAAACAGACTATACCAACCGATACCAATTAATAGGTAATTAATCGGAATAGCAATAAATAACCATAATTGAAGTTTACGATCAGACTCCCTTAAAGGTACTAAGGTCAAAAACTCCCTTAGGGCTAAAAAACTTACCAAGGCAAAAAAGATTAAAGCTATCCATTTAGGACTAAGTATCACTAGGGAAAAAAGTATAACGATTATCCACCAAGTCCGTATGCGCAGTGTCAGCTCATGCCAATCTTTATCGCGATATTTTAATATTAATAGTTGATTGATTATTGTTGCAAATACCAGAAGAGCAAAAATAGTAGCGAGTGATTTTTCTAATAGCACTATTGTCTATCCTTACTGATTAGAACAGTTGTTTAGAACTGTACGACAGCGATTGATTACTGTCCAGATAAGGAGTAGGGTCGATATTGTCCATACGACATTATTCCACTGCATGATTTGCGGGAAAATAGCTATTAATAGCCCCCAAACACCAAAAACTAGCGCTCTATCACTTTTGCCAAACGGCCCTAAATAACTACGTACGCCATTAATAGTTTGTACTAATAGACCACAAAATTCGGTCATTATCATACTAAATAACATAATCAATACTAATGGCGCATAACTATCAGGTAACTGTATGAAAGGCAGATATAACGCCACATCAGAAAGAACATCACAACTCTCATTAAGAATCGCGCCGATATCCGATTTTTGGTTACATTCACGCGCTAACATACCATCTAGTGCATTGAGTGTCATACGGATAAATAATGCGATGGGTAGTAGAAAATATAAGCTATGGTTTGGAGAGAAAAAGAGCAGAGAACCTACGATTAAAGAGAGGAACATTGCGGCAAGCGTAATGTGATTAGCCGTAATGTGATGTTTATATGCCCAAAACATGAGTGGGCGAATAGCTGCTTGGAAAAAAGGCTTTATCTGATAAAGCGTCATTAATCTATTCCCTTATATAACATGCTCATTAATCTATTCTTATTATTGTTTGAGAGAAATAACAGAGAGGACTTCAAAACAATATTATGTGAAAAGTGTTTTTTTACTGATGAATAATAATGCAGCAATTTATAATATAATGGTAGCGGCATTGTCAACATATTTAGCAGAATTCTATTTTTCAGGTAACTTTCAAGTAACAAAATCAGATCATATAAACTTTATCTACTCAATAGACCAGATCGAACATACTATTTTTTGCCGAAATGTTTTAGGGTTTACCTATTTTTTATATGGATTGAAGTGTGATTTTTAAAATATATGTAAGGATAATTGAAGGAATATTAATTATTTACTCGAGTTGTTATAAAAATAGCTAAGATCAAGAATATTACCCATAATTAGGTTATACTATTCGTCATATATCGTTTTATTTTTAACCGCTTTTAATCGTTTTTTATTGGACTGTTATGACAAATACTACCCCTCTATCGCAAACTACCTCACAAGATAAGCCAATTATTTTAATCGATGGCTCCTCTTACCTCTATCGCGCCTTTTTCGCCTGCCCACCGTTAACCAATGCCAGAGGTGAGCCGACGGGGGCGATTTTTGGGGTGGTGAATATGATTCGCAGCCTGTTAAATGAGTATCAACCTTCGCATATTGCGGTAGTTTTTGATGCGAAAGGGGGATCATTCCGCAATGAGATCTATGCCGATTATAAAGCGACTCGTGAGGCGATGCCGGAAAATCTTCGTCCGCAAATTGAGCCTATTCATACTATTTTAAAAAATATGGGTTTACCGCTGCTATGTGTTGAGGGCGTTGAGGCAGATGATGTGATAGGTACATTGGCAAGGCAGGCAGAAAAAGCGGGACTAAATGTATTAATTAGTACCGGTGATAAAGATATGGCGCAGCTAGTTAGCGATAAAATCACTTTAATCAATACCATGAATAATACTGTTTTAGATCCAAAAGGGGTGGAGGCTAAGTTTGGTATTCCACCTAGTAAAGTTATCGACTATTTAGCTCTAATGGGGGACTCATCTGATAATATTCCGGGTGTACCTGGTGTGGGTGAAAAGACAGCACAGTCACTGCTTGCCAAATTCTCTGGAGTGAAAGATATTTATGCCCATCTCGATGATCTGGCTAAGTTATCGATTCGCGGTGCTAAATCGTTAAAACAGAAATTTATAGATAACCAAGAGAGCGCTGATCTCTCCTACCTTTTAGCTACGATTAAAACCGATCTTAAATTGGATTTTACCAATGACGATCTACAATTTAGCCGTGTTGATGTTGCTGAATTATCAAAACTCTTCACCTATTATGGCTTTCAACGTTGGCAGAAAGATCTCCTATCTGGTACCTTTTTAAAACAGCAAAATGGCAAACCGCTAGCGGGTCTATCTAATGAAGATTTACAGAAGTGGGTGGTTGAATCTGCTGATCACTCTACTAATGAGACTGATTATGAGTCTATTTTAACCTCGGAGCAGTTAGATAAGTGGGTTAAGATGTTATCAAATTGCAAACAGTTCGCTTTTGATACCGAAACCGATAGCCTCGATCATCTGCATGCCAATATGGTTGGTATCTCGTTTGCAATAACACCTAATCAAGCGGCTTATATTCCCCTTAATCACCACTATCTTGGTGTCCCAAAACAGCTGCCAATCGATGAAGTTGTCGCGAAATTAAAACCTATTCTAGAAGATCCTACTATTAAAAAGATTGGTCAAAATGCAAAATTTGATTACAGCATCCTTGCGAATTACGGCATTCATGTGCAAGGTATCGCTTATGATACGATGTTGGAGTCTTATGTTTTGAACAGTAACGAACGTCATGATATGGATAGTATGGCAAAACGTTATTTTAACTACACGACAACAACATATGATGAACTGACAAAAGTAGATAAAAAACGGTTTACGATTGATGAGATCGATATTGAGAAGACAACACACTATGCCGCTGAAGATGCTGATATCACATTAAAATTACATCAATTCCTATATCCCGAGTTAGAGAAAAATGAGAAGCTGTTAAAACTTTTTACCGATATAGAGATGCCACTTGCAGTTGTCTTATCTGAGATGGAGCGGACAGGGGTATTAGTTGATGCTACGCAGTTAAATAACTACTCTAAAGAGTTAGCCGAAAAATTGAAACAGACCGAGAGTGATCTGCATCAGTTAGCTGGAGAGCCCTTTAACCCCGCATCACCTAAACAGATCCAGACTATTTTATTTGATAAACTGCAACTACCTGTGCTTAAAAAGACACCAAAAGGCGATCCTTCAACTAGTGAAGAGGTACTCAGTGAGCTTGCTGTCGATTATGCATTACCGCGGATGCTTCTTGAGTATCGCAGCCTTGCGAAACTAAAAAATACCTACACCGATAAGTTGCCATTGATGATTAGCCCTAAAGATCACCGAATTCATACCAACTATAATCAGATCGGTACGGTGACGGGGCGATTATCCTCTAACGATCCCAATTTACAAAATATCCCTGTCCGTAATGAAGAGGGGCGACGAATTCGGCAGGCATTTATAGCACCACAAGGTTGTAAGATTATCTCTGCTGACTATTCGCAAATTGAACTGCGAATAATGGCGCACCTATCACAAGATAAAAGTTTATTAACTGCTTTTGCAGAGGATAAAGATATCCACCGTGTGACAGCCAGTGAAATTTTAGGTAAAGCTGAAGCAGATGTTACCACCGAAGAGCGTAGACGTGCTAAAGCGGTAAATTTTGGTCTCATCTATGGCATGAGTGCTTTTGGTCTATCTAAACAGATCAATATTCCACGTAAAGAGGCGCAGTTCTATATCGATCGCTATTTTGAACGTTATCCTGGTGTGCAAAAATATATGGAAGAGACGCGACTATTAGCGGCAGAAAAAGGGTATGTTGAAACATTATCAGGTCGCAGGCTCTATCTTCCTAAAATCACCTCGACTAGCGGCATTGAGAAACGTGCTGCCGAACGAGCAGCAATTAATGCACCAATGCAAGGAACCGCCGCTGATATTATCAAAACTGCGATGATAAAGATGGATGAGTGGATTAAGCGCCAAGGTACCGAAAATATCAAAATGGTGATGCAGGTACATGATGAACTCGTTTTTGAGGTAAAAGATGAGTTAGTCGAGCAGTATAGTAAACAGATTAAATCTATTATGGAGAGCTGCTATAAGCTTTCAGTTCCTTTACGGGTTGATGTAGGAATTGGCAATAATTGGGATGAAGCGCATTAAAATTCCCTAAAATTTTAGGGGATAAACCTTAAAAAAATCATGTTGCTAATAAAAAAGATATATTTTTGTAATATTTTAGTAAAATAAACTGACATTTTTTTTATTAGTGACAAAATGGTTCTATCAATAACAAAATAACAGTAGCGATTATGGTAAATATTCTATTAATTGATGATGATGTCGAATTATCACAAATGCTAAGTGAATATTTGACAAACGAAGGATTCAATATCAAAAGTGTCCATCTTGGTCAGGACGGTATCGATGAAGCATTATCAGGTCGATATAGTGCTGCTATTTTGGATGTCATGTTGCCTGATATTAGTGGTATTGATGTATTAAAAAGCATCCGTCAGCATAGCAATATGTTAGTGCTAATGCTTACTGCCAAAGGTGACAATATTGATCGTGTTTTAGGGTTAGAACTTGGTGCGGATGATTACATCCCTAAACCTTGTTATCCGCGAGAACTTTTAGCACGATTACGCGCCGTTTTGCGCCGTCTTGAAGATCGTCCTGCGTTAGTTGATGATAATAAAAAATACTATTTTAATGGTCTAGTATTAGATCTTCCCCAACGTCTCTGTACTTGGGAAGGAAAAGAGATTGATCTCACCTCAACAGAGTTTAATCTGCTTGTTTTACTCGTCAAATATAACGATCGGGTGGTGACTAAAGAACAACTATCGGAAGAGGGGCTGGGGCGTACGCGTGAGCTTTATGACCGTAGTGTTGATGTTCATATCAGTAATATCCGACAGAAGTTACAGCAAGTAGCACAAAATAGGGTCACAATCGAAACTATTCGCGCAGTCGGTTACCGTATTCGATAAATTAGTTAGAGAATTTATAATGAATATGCGCCTATTTTGGAAGATATTAATTATATTTTGGGTGATTTTTTATCTTACTTTTCAGTTAACATGGATCGGATTTTCGTTCTATTTAGATAATAAAAATCGACAAATATTTAATCATATGCCAACCAAAGTAGATATGATTGCGCAGTTACTTCGAGTATCTGGTGAGCAAGAGACATTAAACTTTATTGCTCACCTGCCAGAAAGGGAACGCGGTTTTTTATCGATAAAATTGATCTTACCGCAGAGTGGTCAAGTCAATATTATTAATGATGAGCTTGAAAACACCGACTACCTCTATCGCCGTGTTGCCGTTGCCCCCGATGGAACCCCTTATGCTATCACCTTTCGAGATGATAAAGGTGAACATAATCAAACCCGAGAAATATTCAATATTCCCCTCCCCATACTGTTGATGGGTATCTGTGTTGGTTTAGTCTTTAGCCTCTTTCTAGCATGGAATTTGACCAGACCAATGAAGCTACTACGACAAGGCTTTTATCACGTTTCACAAGGAGATCTCTCAGTTAGGCTCTTTGATAAATTGAAACGTCGTCGTGATGAGTTAAGTGAGTTAGGTAAAGATTTTGATATGATGGTGGAACAGCTCAATATCTTAATTTCTGATCGCCAAGCGCTACTACACGATGTATCGCATGAACTCCGTACACCACTCGCCCGTTTACAGTTAGCTATTGGACTTGCTCAGCAGAATAAACAGAATACCGATACAGCATTAGAGCGTATTGAGTTAGAGTCTGAACGGTTAGATCAGCTAATTGGCGAGATTTTAAACTATTCGCGCTCAGATCTAGATAATAGAGTTGATGAATATTTTGATCTGAAAGAGCTTTTAACCGTCGTCATAAATGATGCCAATTATGAAGCAACTCCCCAATCAATAGAGGTTAAACTACTGCCTTGCACAGTTACACACCCAATTATAAAAGGGAATTCAGAGCAGATTCGACGCGCTATTGAAAATATTATTCGCAATGCAATTCGATTCTCCAAACCGCACCAGATAATCGAAGTCTCCCTGAAAGAGATGGGTAAATATCTACAGGTTGAAGTGAAAGATCGAGGCCCTGGCGTTGAAGAGGCAAAATTATCCAGTATTTTTGAACCCTTTGTCCGTATTCAATCCCCACAACTTGGTAAAGGTTATGGACTTGGTCTTGCCATTGCCCGCAAAACGATTGTTATGCACAACGGCATAATCAAAGCCACAAATCGTGAAGGTGGCGGTCTGGTCATGACCATTAAATTACCTTATTGGCGTAAAACTACCGCCTGAAATAAAAAATTCCCTACTATTAGCGGCTTGCATTAGCATACAGTTATTTATCCATAAATTAACTTTACCAATAAATAGAAACCCAGCAAATTTTTTTAAAGTATAAACCCTAAAACATTTTTGGTGATGTTTTAGGGTTTTGTTTGAATAGAGAGGATTTAACAATTTAATTGGTAAGATGTTTTAAAAACGATAAAGATTAAACAAGATGAACAGCCCTAATAGCAGTCTGGGTTAACCTGCAAAACATACTCTTTTATTAACGCCTCTAACCTGATCTGATCATGGCCGGTAAAGTTGAGTGTTTCAGTGATTTTGGTTGGGTTGTGGTCTAAAAGCGCTTTATATTCGGCGATATACTGTTTGGCGATTGGTTGATATGACCAGTGCCACTCCTCTGTCTGATAACCGCCATTGCGACCTTCGTTAAATGATTGGCAGAAGCCGTAATTTTTCATGTTTTGTTGTAGCCACGCGTCTAAAATCTTCCCTTTAGGATCATTTTTAAAGAAGTTAGATGAGACACTCGTAATATCGACATCGGTACCCCAGTGGTGGCGTGATGTACCAGGCATGGATGAGAATTTTAAGATCTCTTCCGCTATCTGTTGCGGTTGGCTAAATTGAGTGGTTAGGCTATCCCATTTACGCTGCCAAATCCCATTTTGGTAATTGTAATTACGCGTTGCGCTCACGATGATAAATGGGATATCTGAGTGAATTTTTTTAAAATCTTGATACGCTTTAATTAGTTGTTCGGTTGGCTCCTTTTGTAGATACATCCCTTTTTTATTAACCGGCAAAATCGTAGCGTCTAAAGCAATAAATGCGGGATCTTGTTTTTCATCAAACTGCCCAGTTAATCGATTAAGCGGAATCTGTTTTGCCATAGTGAGTGCCGAGTATATAAGTAGAGTGGATGTGAGGAGGAGTCGAATTATTGCCGTTTTTATCATCATTTAGAATTCGTTTAGAACATTGTTTAGAATATTGTTTAGAACATTGTGAATTGTTTATATTCTGTTAGCCAGATTAGATGAAAAACAGTATAATCCTTTTCTTTTCAAACTGCCATAATGTGTAACAACGAGGCTCACTATATGTCAACATCACCTTCTCTATTAGAAAATCCATCAATTAATAAAATCGAACAGAACGAAAAGGTCAATCTGCTTGATTACACTCGTGCGCAATTAAGAGAGTTTTTTACCTCTCTGGGTGAAAAACCGTTTCGTGCTGATCAGGTCATGAAGTGGATCTACCACTTTGGTATCGATGATTTTGATCAGATGACCGATATTAATAAAAAATTGCGTGAACAGCTCAAAACGCTAGCGGTAATTAAAGCGCCTGAGATTGCGATTGAACACCGCTCATCAGATGGCACCATTAAATGGGCGCTCGATGTTGGCAATAACCAGATGATTGAGTCTGTCTATATTCCAGAACGCGATCGGGCGACGCTCTGCGTCTCTTCACAAGTGGGTTGTGCATTGGAATGTAAATTCTGTTCAACCGCGCAACAGGGTTTTAACCGCAATCTCACCGTGTCCGAAATTATTGGGCAAGTTTGGCGCGCGGCAAAAACAGTTGGTGTAACTGGTAAACTTGCTGATAGACCGATTACTAACGTTGTGATGATGGGAATGGGGGAGCCACTACTCAATATGGCAAATGTTGTCCCCGCCATGGAGATTATGTTAGATGATTTTGGTTATGGGCTATCTAAAAGGCGCGTCACACTCTCCACATCGGGCGTGGTACCGGCACTAGATAAGTTATCGGGTATGATTGATGTCGCTTTAGCGATCTCTCTCCATGCCCCTAATGATGAGATCCGTAATCAGATTATGCCAATTAATTTGAAATATAATATGGCATCACTGCGCGAATCGATTTTACGTTATCTTGCCTACTCAAATGCCAACCACGGCAAAGTAACTATTGAATATGTCCTCTTAAATCAGGTCAATGATGGGGTCGAACATGCACATGAGTTAGCACAGTTTTTAAAAGAGGTGCCATGTAAAATTAACCTCATTCCATGGAATCCGTTCCCTAGCGCCCCTTATGCACGCAGCTCAAATAGCCGTATTGATCGTTTTATGAAGACGCTCATGGAGTACGGTTTTACTGTAATTGTACGTAAAACACGAGGCGATGATATTGATGCGGCATGTGGGCAGTTGGCTGGTGAAGTGGTAGATAGAACTAAGCGAACGCACAAGAAGTCTCTGCTACAAAAAGCGATCCCAGTAAAAGCTGTTGCAAACTAAAACGGTGGTTTAAGGAGGTAAAGGGTGTTAATCCGAAAAATAGTTCCTATTTTAGCCTGTTTGATTCTACTATCTGCTTGTCAGAGTAAAAATCAGTTTGATCCAGAAGCGGCGGCGTTAGCCAGAACGGAATTAGGGCTGGGTTACCTTGCCCATGCAGATGAGTCTGAAGAGAACATTAAATTGGCGCACTATAATCTCAAACGTGCAGCGGAATATTCACCCAATAATCCCAAAATCATGTTAGCCATGGCGATGTTTGACCAACATGTTGGAGAGTATAAAGAGGCTGAGATGATCTATAAACGGATCATCTTAACGTCGCAAAATGATGGATTATATCATCTCCATTTTGGCGTCTTTCTCTGTGCTCGGGAGCGTTATTCGGAAGCAGAGCGGGAGTTTGAGCAGACTATTTTGTTAGATCGCCATCAATGGAAAGCGGATGCACTTGAGCAGTACGGTTACTGTGCCATTCAAAATGGTAAAACTGAAACGGCCGATTCACTGTTTGAACAGCTATTTAAATATGATGCCAAACGTCGGGATATGGTACTAAAAACGGCGCAGATCTATGAACAAAGAGGGGATAGTCGTATCGCCAATTACTTACAGCGTATTGCCAAGAAAAAATAGAATCATCTATACAATATATATAAAACAACATACACAAGAGAACATATATACGACAATATATGAGAGATAAAAATATATAAGAGATAAAACAGTTAGTGCTCAGATATGAAAAATTAAGATATAAAAAAACCACTCATTAAGAGTGGTTTTTTGTAACGATAGGGAAAGGGGGATTACATCATACCGCCCATTCCACCCATGCCGCCCATACCACCAGCAGCTGCACCTAAATCAGGTGTATCTTTTGGTAGATCAGTAACCATACATTCAGTTGTGATCATAAGACCAGCAATTGAAGCAGCATACTGTAATGCGCTTCGTGTTACTTTAGTTGGATCTAAAATACCCATTGCGATCATATCGCCATACTCTTCAGTTGCAGCATTGTAACCATAGTTACCTTTACCGCCTTTAACTGCATTAACAACCACTGATGCCTCTTCACCACAGTTAGTCACGATTTGACGTAGTGGCGCTTCCATAGCACGAAGGGCAACTTTAATCCCGACGTTCTGATCTTCATTAGCACCTTTAAGATCCGCAATAGCGGTTGCAGTGCGAACTAATGCAACACCACCACCAGCAACAACACCCTCTTCAACTGCGGCTCTTGTTGCATGTAGCGCATCTTCAACGCGGGCTTTCTTCTCTTTCATTTCAACTTCAGTCGCAGCACCAACTTTAATAACTGCAACGCCGCCAGCTAATTTAGCAACACGCTCTTGAAGTTTTTCTTTATCATAATCAGATGTTGACTCTTCAATCTGTTTACGAATCTGTTCAACACGTGCATTAATTAATGACTCTTCACCGACACCATCAATAATCGTAGTGTTATCTTTATTGATAACTACACGTTTTGCTTGACCTAAATCTTCAAGGGTCGCTTTTTCAAGCTCTAAACCAATCTCTTCAGAGATGACAGTACCATTAGTTAAGATGGCGATATCTTGCAACATCGCTTTACGGCGATCACCAAAACCAGGTGCTTTAACCGCAGCCACTTTAACAATACCGCGCATAGTATTTACAACTAAAGTTGCTAATGCTTCGCCTTCAACATCTTCTGCAATAATTAATAGTGATTTACCTGCTTTAGCGACCGCTTCAAGCACTGGTAAAAGTTCACGAATATTAGAGATTTTTTTATCGACTAATAGAATATATGGGCTATCTAACTCAACAGTTGCAGTTTCTGGTTTATTGATAAAGTAAGGTGATAGGTAACCGCGATCAAACTGCATACCTTCTACAACATCAAGCTCATCTTGTAGTCCGGTACCATCTTCAACTGTAATAACGCCCTCTTTACCCACTTTTTCCATCGCTTCAGCAATTAATTTACCGACAGTTTCGTCAGAGTTAGCAGAGATTGTACCAACTTGTGCAATCGCTTTAGAGTCTGCACAAGGTGAAGATAGTTTTTTAAGCTCTTCAACCGCAGCGGTAACAGCTTTATCGATACCACGTTTAAGATCCATTGGGTTCATGCCAGCAGCAACTGCTTTTAGCCCTTCATTAACAATTGATTGTGCAAGTACGGTTGCAGTTGTAGTACCGTCACCCGCGGCATCATTTGCTTTAGAGGCAACCTCTTTCACCATCTGCGCACCCATGTTCTCAAATTTATCTTCTAATTCGATTTCACGTGCAACAGAGACACCATCTTTAGTAATAACAGGGGCACCAAATGATTTATCTAAAACAACGTTACGACCTTTAGGTCCTAAGGTTACTTTAACCGCATCGGCTAATACGTTTACGCCACGAAGCATTTTTACGCGCGCATCACTACCAAACTTCACATCTTTAGCTGACATTTTTTTCTCCTAAATAAATTCTGTAATTTGTTAACGTCTCTACAATCTCATTACTCAACGATGGCTAAAATATCGCCTTCAGATAGAATAAGGACCTCTTCGTTATCAATCTTCTCTGTTTTAACGCCGTAACCTTCGTTAAAAATAACAATATCACCAACTTTTACATCAAGCGGTTGAACGTGCCCATTCTCTAAAATACGACCATTGCCTACAGCTAGCACTTCACCGCGAGTCGATTTACCCGCTGCTGCGCCAGTTAATACAATCCCACCGGCAGATTTTGATTCAACTTCTTTACGTTTGATGATCACGCGATCATGTAATGGACGAATTTTCATTACTGACTCTCCTAAAATAAAATGTAAATGCAATGCTTTAATCAAGTCATATTAAAAACATTGCTATGATGTTGTTTGATTTATTTAATCATAAATCAAAAAAATAGCGATTTTAAATATAAAAACTTCGTGTTTTAGTGACCAATAAGTGGGGATAGTTTTTTAATCTTCAAGTGATCGCTAATAAAAAAACGCTAGTTGGTGATTTATTCTTCGTTATTCTTTCACTTAATTTTTTAGTTTAATCCTTACGTTTGAACTCTCCTTCAATAATATCGTCACCAGTATCACCCTTAAACTGACTATTTTGGAGGAAGGGGCTGTTTTGTTGATAATTGTTTTTTTGATAACCGTTTTGGTTATTAGTTGTGAAAGAGGTAAAAAAGCGCGCGCCCTTAAACTTAGCAGTTACTATTTTGGGAAGAATAGATCGCAGCAAAAATGTTTGAACTGGTGGCAGCAGTAAAATCAACCCAATAATATCGGTTAAAAAACCGGGAACAAGGAAAAAGAGACCGGCAATAATACGCGATGTACCACGCATAATATCAGTAGTTGGATTGCCACTATTTGCTCTTATTTGCTGCATCAAAACACTATTTTTAAGCGCTTGTGATCTAATTAATGAGAGACCAATCAATGAGGATAAAAGGATAAGAAGTAGCGCAAGAAAGACGCCTATCTCATTGGCAACAAGTATAAAAAAGCTCACCTCAAGGTAGACATAGATGAAAAAAATAATAAACGGTATTAAACGCATGGCGAGTTAATCCTTTAAAAATTGAGTTAACTGTGAAAAGTCCCACATAGGGGATAACGATCACATCATATAACAGATTACCTATTTCGCTTAATTGTATCGGTAATCATCTATTTTTCAACCAAACAGCAGCCATAAATTTAAAATATGTCATAAAAGGGATTGACGTAAAGCGGATGATAGTGTTTAATGTGCATCCATTGTTGCCCGGATAGCTCAGTCGGTAGAGCAGGGGATTGAAAATCCCCGTGTCCTTGGTTCGATTCCGAGTCCGGGCACCACCAAATTTAAAAACCTGCTTACGGCAGGTTTTTTTGTCTCTGTTTTTTTATCTCTAAAAGTTCTCTCTTTGGCAAATTCTTGTTTACCCAACGCTCTACACGTAAAAAACTATTTTAAATGTTTTTTTGTGTGGTTATCTTCAATTTTCTGACTTCCTATTTTGTTGTGCCGAAAAAAAGTAGTTATGCCAAAAATAGGATGAATCTCCTTATAAATTGATGTTGTTTTTCAATTTTATCTGTATCCACACTATCTTCTCAATATAGTTGAAGCTTGATGATATTGATCGATTTTGCATATATTCATCTTTCGGATTATCAAAATAAATAGTTAATTCTATACTGTTTATTTGAATTGTTAACGATATCACATCTTAATTTAGCGGATTTGACAACAAATAAGTTTTTAAAAAATTATTTAATTTTAAATAACGTGATAAAAGTCCCATTTCTCAGTTTTAAATTTGACTCTGTAACGTGATTGCCTTTAATTTAGGTCAGCATATATAACGCTATTCATTTTAAGTTATACCTGAATCTCATACTAAGAAAGGCCTAATCATATGAAAAACAGTAGTAACAATAATAGTTGTAACGGTAATAGTAGTAACAATAGTAATAAAAATTACTGTGCTATAAGTTCGCTTTTTTTCTTCTTCTTTTTTACTTGGTCATCTTCAAGCTCGCTACTCTCAATTTGGTTATCGCAGACAATTGGCTTAATCCCCTCGCAAACTGGGGTAATTTTTTCAATTCTCTCTATATCTGCACTCTGTACCCAAGTCTGTTATGGTTTTATGCAAGATAAATTGGGGATCAAAAAGAACTTACTTTGGATTATTGGCGCACTACTGATTTTATCTGGACCTAACTACCTACTATTTGGATACCTATTAAGAGAAAATTTATATGTAGGATCCATTTTTGGAGGCATTTTTATCGCCTTAACTTTTAATGGCGCAATCGGTCTACTTGAGGCGTATTCAGATAGAACATCACGCCTGTCTGATTTTGAGTTTGGTAAAGCGCGTATGTGGGGATCGATTGGCTGGGCAATTGCCATCTTCTTTTCAGGGCTACTATTTAATATTAATCCTAATATCAATTTTGCAATTGCCTCTATTTCTGGTCTGCTATTTTGCCTTCTCTTAACGCAGTTAGATCTTAAAAAGATGAAGTCATCACAATATTTGCAACAGAACAGAGTTACGCTGGTTGATGCGTTAAGCTTATTAAAACAGTCTCACTTTTGGAAGTTAATACTTTTTGTTGTTGGAACCTGTATTTATGGCGTTTATGACCAACAATTTCCTATTTACTACTCCTCTCAATTTGCAACAGTACAACAAGGCAATGAGATGTTTGGCTACCTTAACTCCTTTCAAGTCTTTTTAGAGGCAGGGGGACTTTTTATTGCCCCTTGGTTTGTTAATCGAATTGGTGCCAAAAACGGACTTATCTTTGCCGGTACCATAATGGCAATCCGCATGGTTGGTTCTGGTCTGGTCGATGGCCCAATACTTATCTCTGTAATGAAGTTATGCCACTCACTCGAATTACCGGTACTACTTATCTCAATCTTTAAATATAACAGTATAAATTTTGATAAACGGCTATCTGCAACCGTCTATCTTGTTGGATTTGCTTGTACTAGCTCAGTTATTGGCACATTTTTATCGCCGCTTGCTGGACTCTGCTACGAAAGATTTGGCTTTGCTAACTCCTATATCATGATGGGCTGTGCTGTTTTCATCATAACGGCACTCTCTAGTATCTTATTAAGTAGTAATCAAAACGATCTTAATTCAGAACAAGAAAATGCATTAGAGGAAGAGTCGCCTAGTGAATTAACCCCTCAGGAGGAGTTTTAGACGGGCATTTAGACTACTCAAATAATAAAAATGAGCAACCATTTATGACTCTGGTTCTTAATTATTCAATATTTAATTTATGCGATAAATTTATTAAGGTTCATTTATTATGAAAACAGATAAACAACGTAAACCTTTGAGAAACTCTATCATCAGTTTATGTATTGGTATCATCCCCTTAAGTTGTGCAGCTTTTGCGGATAATAATCATAAATATGCAGGTGGTTACCAAAGTTATTTTAAAAAACAGAGTGATATAAAAAAAGAGGTAGTTACATATCAAGAGCCTAAAACAGACCAAGAGAGCATTATAGACAAAGAGAAAACTGCAGATGTAGAGAGTATTAGAGCCAAACAAAGTATTACCAGCCCACCTATTGCGGCTGATTCTTGGCAATCTAATGCTTCGCTCATTGCCACACACGAATCCTCTACCCAACTTCAAAAACAAGTTCAAAATCAACCACAACTTCTAAAACAGAACAGCGTCAAACAGCCCATCAAAGATAGATCAGAAGATGCAACAAAGTTAACACGTCAAAAGCATATGGAAGCTGATGATCTGCTCTTTATCACCAATCCAAATGAGGTACCTGCTGCATGGTTTGCCATTGATGATAACTTATCGGCAGGGGGATTCCATGGTAATTTGCGCGCGCAAATTGAATCAGACAATATCCGTTGGAAACATCACCATAATCGAAATGGCGGCAGCTATAAACTTGCCCCTTTAAATGCATTCCTACGTCATGATGAACTACCCAATTGGTATTTTGGTTTCTATTTCGCGAAAGAGGAGAGCTATAAAGGGGGAATTTGGGATCAATCTTTCCAAGATAATACCAATATTAGTGAAGCCTTTGTTGGGCACATATTTGAAACCTATCGCGGTAATATTGGGCTTGAAGGTATGTTTGGTGGCGAATCTGGGTTAAATCGTCTTAAGAGCCGCGCCAAAGGGTGGGTTGATCTGCGCTTAACTCACAATACCAAATTGGGAGGATATGCTTTTTATGAATATCAGCCGAATAACAATCGACCCGATAACGTTGATGGTCATGCCGTTAACATTGAGACAGAACCAAACTTAACCTACATATTCGATAACAATAACGGCATCTGGCTGTCAACGCTTTATAAACACAACCTACAAACGAGGGAAAAGTTCGGCAATATTTTAGAGGTTGAACAGAATGTTCGTGTCGGTTTTTACCATAATTGGCGCAAACTATTCTCATCTTATTACGTTGGTCTAGGTCGCTTAAAGAAATATAACGAGCAGCATTCGAGCGAACTCTTCTATAAAAGTAATTTCAAAATGATCGGACTTACAGCGAGCTATCCAATCGTATCTAGCGTAAGAGCTTATGGTGAATTTAAATATGAACATACAAAAGAGTATGGCTTATGGAGTGAATCAGGACGAAATTGGAATCCGTTCACCACGCTTGGCGTAGTTTATGAATTTTAGTTTATCAGTTTTAGTTGAGGATAAAATAATGAGAAAAACAGTCACGATTTTAATTGCAACTATTTTAGGGGTAACTTGTTGTTTAGGGGTAAGTAGTTGTTATGCCTCAGCCAATATGGGGTTAGAGACACGTTACAATAGATCTATTCCATCGGTTGATGCTTTTTTCCCACGAGTTGATGGATCATTTGTTGGCGACCCTATGCCAATGGTTGCTGACAACAGATTTAACGTTTTTTATCTTAATGATATTCGGGGTGGTGGCGATTTAGGGGTGCACGCTTTTCATCTGCTTGAGACAGAAGATCTATACCACTACACCAACCACTCAGAAATATTACCCTACATTAACGATCTTAAAAATCCAGAGCTCCTATTAGGCACAGGTTCGATTATTAAAGTGGGCGATGTTTGGCATGCTTGGTATACCGCGCATAATGCTAATGTTTTCCCTGTCGAGTCAATTATGCATGCAACAAGCAGCGATAAACTAAACTGGGTAAAACATCCTGAAGATACCATATTACCTAGCGCTAACTATAGCGGAAATGATTTTCGCGATCCTAATGTCACATGGATTCCAGAAAAAAATGAGTATTGGATGCTGATTACAACCAGACAAAATGGTAAGGGTGTCATCGCCAAATATCGATCTAAAGATCTTAAAAATTGGGAAGATGACGGTATATTTTTTAAGAATGATACGGTATCTGATAATGCCAATTTAGAGTGCCCTACACTACTCTTTTTTAATGGCAAATGGTATTTAAGTTTTAGTGATCAGTGGCCCAATCGGTTAACCCAATATCGATATGCCAACTCACCCGATGGGCCTTTCGTTAAACCGACCAACTACTCAGTTGATGGGGCGGGATTTTATGCGGGTAAAACGGCAATCAAAGATGATCGACTATATGTTTTTGGCTGGAATCCAACCAAATCACCCAATAGTGATCAAGGTAATATTGACTGGGCTGGTAACTTAGTTGTTCATGAATTGGTTCAAAATAGCGATGGTTCTTTAAGCAGCGTTATGCCTAAAGAGTTAAATGCGGTGATTAAAAATCGAACCGCCGCTACTCTGCCACTCACCCCTAATCAAAACCTAAAAAATATCACCACCAATTTTGGCAAGATAGATACCGCGTTTTATCAACCTCTCCCTAAAAAGTCATTAATAGAAGGATCTATCAAAGGTAGCCAATATGGCGCCATTTTAAGTTTTGGGGTTGAAGACAGTCGAATCCATGAAGCACCGCTTAATATCGTCTTTAATAAAAAGGTCAATAAAGTTCTATTTTATAACTCACAATTGGATGCCCTCCCTCGTGTAAAACCTGAATTGGGTCTTAATGTAGATCTACAAGGTGATATCTCGTTAAAGGTATTAATTGAGAATGAGATCGCCGTTTTCTATATCAATGATAAAGCTGCATTTACCGTCAGAATGTATGGAATGGTTGATAAACCATGGGCGATTAGCAGTGATACAACTGAAAATCCAACCATCAATTTACAAATCAATACACTGAATTAGGTCTTATTATGAATAAGAAATTAACGATTTTTTTAACTTTTCTAATCTGCATACCCACGGCATCCATGGCAAGCATGAATGTTATTCGAGACTCAGCAGATAATATTATTTCGGTTAACCCTTGGTCCTATTTAGATGAAGATATTATGTGGAGCGCTGTCTATTCGAGCAATCCTCATGGCGAAAAGATCAACGGCTTTATCAAAGCAAAATATGCAGCCACTCTAAATCATATACAAGGTCAAAAACATACCTCGAATGATGAGATTACCTTTGCACAAGCGGTTTTTCGAACGCAAGATCTACCCGGTTGGTATTTAGGTATTACAGGGGATCGTAATGCTAAATATAGTAGCTCGTTAGGGAGCCACAAATATGAGAGTAATGTCTATAATACCCAAATGGTTGTTGGTAAAGAGAGTCGATACAACAATATTCGCGTTGGTGCTGATGTGATGGGCGGATATCAATCGTCAGGATTTGAAGATGATCAAGGGAAGGTGAGCATATGGAATGGGCGCTTTAAAATCTATACCGATATTCAACTGACCGATAGTCTTTCGATCTTTGGCTACACCTATTACCAGATGGATAAAAGGCGTAATCGTAATAGTGAAAACGATCGTAATTCACACTCAGTCGCCGTTGAACCTGGTATTCAATACATCATTAATAACAGTAATGGCGTCTGGATTCGAACCAATTACCATCATAACAGTTTACAGCGTAACAACTGGGGTAATATCAACGATAAAACCAACTACACCACAATCGGTTATTGGCATATTTGGGGTAATTTACAGACATCTATTAGTGCCGGTTATGGTAAATTTGATCAATATAATGACAGTGTGAATGAAGTTTTTTACGATAGGCACTATAACACCGTACAACTCAACGCCACCTATCCGTTAAACGACCGTTTTACGCTCTATGGTGAAATAAAACGGATGCACCTTAATGAAAGCGGCAGCTGGTCAACCGATTCAAAAGGGAATATCTATAACTATAAAGCGATGATCGACTTTAATTTTTAGATACAATCGTTAACACAAACAATCCTCAAAACCTGCCGTGCGCAGGTTTTTTTATCTTAACAAATAGTCTGACTTAGTAACATTAGATGCTATTTTGATTGAAATAGGTATAAACCCTAAAACAAATTTGCAGATTTTGAGCTTAAAATCTTTGCCACAATGGCTAAAAGTTGTTTATCTCCGTTTTATCAAGCAGATAAATAAAAATAGTATTAGTGATCAAGATCTAAAAATTATCTACTCTCACTTGCAGTTAAGCCATTCCATGCTAAGATCGCGCTGATTTTTTTCAAGAAACTTTTATAACAAAAAATAATTTTAAACTTAAATCTAATAACAATAAAACCAAGCATGGAATAGGGATAGATGTATCATTATCAGTTAGTGTCAGCAGATGCGTGGCAGGATGAGAGCGCTCGTTTAGCCGGTTTAGACTATTTTAGTCGCCCCAAACGGATTAAACACTTTTATGATTCAGACTACCGCGATGTTGTTAAAAAGTTAGTTGCCGATCCAGAATCTTGTAAAGATTTTTACCCAGTATTACAACAAGTTGGGCTGCCTTACCAAACTTACTACCACAAAATCCCTGATAAAGTTGCAAAAGTTTTAGCTACCGCGCTATTTACTGAAAGCGCAATTCTGCTTGAGCTGCCACTACCCAGTTGGATTTACAATAATTCGACATTTAACAGCGCTTACGTTAAGAAAAAGTTTAAAAAAATACCCTACTATCAACCCGATGATAGCTGGATTACGGTTGATTTGGTCAACCATAGACCAGAGCTTATCGCTATTCGAGATGGTGCAAACATCCATAAGCAGCTTTTTACAATAGAGACTAGCGGAGAGGAGATATTTTTAAGGCATTGCGACCCGTTTTCGGCAACTAAAGTGCTACCTAAGGTGCATCTATTAATTGGTGGTAATCAAGGGGATACCGATTTAACGCTACGGGGCGAAAAGCAGCTAAACGTTAAAAATCTAGCGCAGGCGTGGCTTGATGAATTAAGTAACCTGCTGCGCTCCGGTAACTCGCCATATACAGTAGAACAAGATGAAAGACTTGCCAGCATTATCAATTATGGCTTTTCCCCGCAGCACTTCTCCCCTAGGTATAACTATAGTAATGAGCCCCCATTTCGCCCCGACGAGCAGATAGGTGAGCTCTTTTATCAGATGCTACTAATCTTAAATGAGACCAAATTTATCACAGCTGTAGGGCGGATTGGTGATTTGGGTCATGATGAGAGCGAAGGGGCGATAACCCGTGACCCTACATTACTAAGGCAAACCATCAAATCTATCCGGAGTATCCGCCATAGTGAGGGGTTTGATAAAACCGATTACAGTTATAAGAGTGATAAACTTGCTAGGATTGCACATGAGTACCTAAGCAAGCCACTCATCCTTGATGGCAGCGGAGGTGAAAATGATTATGAGAGCAAACTCAAAGCACAAATAAAAATTGATGTAGCAGCCGATGAACTAAATGATATCGAAAACCTCTACTTTACCGCCATTAAACTATTAAAACATCTGCGCACACCCGGTCTAATTCGTCATATTGAAACCCGCAGAGCTTATAAGCTAAAAGCCAAAAAATTAACCTATCAACATGTTGAGTTAAAGCCTGCCGATACGATTGAGCTGACGCTTAATAAAAATTATAAATATAAGATTACAGCAAGAGATTATGGTTACCAATTTGTTGGGCGCTTTGATGCGAATAATAGAGTCAAAGTTAAAATACCTACCAGATGGTCTCACGTTAAAACTTGGGATTTAACAGCAACGCCTGTTGAAAATCATTTTATAGATGAATTTTTCCCAGCAGTAAAAAAACAGTATCAAAAAATGTTATTCATGCAAGGCTTTACTTTTGGTGAAAGTGATGCGGGGATTATGCATGCGAACATCATGGGGAGACCAGAAAGACCTTTACGTAATCTAGCGTCAACCATGCAGATTGCCGGTGGTGCGGTTAATTTATATATTGCGGCAACAATTGGCGCGACAGGTGTTGGTACGCCATTAGCTGTCACAATTGGTTTTGTTGGAATAGATAATATACAAGCTGGTGCGCGGTCGTTATTCTCAGAAGATACCACCACAACTTATGGTGCACAATTTTTAGAGTGGTCTGTCCTCCCTAAAGGGTACGGTGAAATTGCTTACGGTTTAATTGATATCGGCGCAGTGAGTAAAGCCGGCACCCTACTTAAAGCCACTAGCCAAACAGCAAATATTGTCAAATTCGAAACAGTTAACGCAGCCAAATCTGGGCAAATAGCAACCCCGACTGAAGTAACTATCACAGTTGAGAACATCAGTGTAAACAAGAGACATGTGATTAGTTTGAAGAGTGCGGATGATATTGCAGTAAAATTAGTTGATTACACAAAATCTATTGCTGAAGACGGGATCGTAAAAAAAATTGTTAATTCTATAGAAACACAAGCGAGTGTTGATAAAAAATTAAAGACCTATTTGCTAAAGAAAGATCATCCTATTGGAGGAAGTAAAGCTAATTGGTTTGATAAATCACTTGGATTTAATGATTCTAATTTCGAAAAGTTATCTAAACAAATTATTTTTGATGTCGAAAAAGCTACTCAAACTGAAGTAACTGAATTTGGAGTTAAATATAATCAGATTATTCAAATTACTGGAGTAAATGGAAAACAAATTAATGTTAATTTCTGTTGGATAAAAAATAAGGATGGAATAGTTCGGCTAGTGACCGCTATTCCTACAAAAAATAAATAAATTCTAGGTGTTATATTATGATTAATGAAAATGATGTGATTATTGCTAAACGAGATTTATCAGATTTAGTTTTAAAAGGAAGTAGAGGTGTTGTTTTAATGATCTACCAAGAACCAAGATTAGGTTATGAAGTTGAGTTTGTTAATGAAGATGATGAGACTTTAGCTGTTATGACGGTTTATCCCGAAGACATTATGTAAAATAGAATTGTATAATTGGCAAATTCATTTATCTATCCATCCATATTATTGCAGGAGCAGGTAAGGTGTTATTAATTTTTAATTTCGATAATTCACATGTTGCAGAAAAAATAGCGTTATTTGAAGAGACACTGGGTATAAAAATACCGGATGCATATAGTGATTTTTTAAAAAAATATAATGGTGGATACACCCCTAAAACAAGTTTTGATATAAATGGTGAAAGCAGTGATATACGATACTTTTATGGTTTTGAAGAGCAGGATGAGTACTGTGATTTTTCTCAGTTAATGCAAGATGATAGTTTCACTTCTGCAATCGAAAATGGTTATCTGCCAATAGCTGAGGATAGCTGCGACAATTCTATTGTTATCGGTACTAGTGAGTTAAACTATGGGAAGATCTCTTTTTATGATCACGAAATAGATACCTATAACTACTTATGCCCAGACTTTAAAGATTTTATTTCGCAGATTGAGAGCCAAGAATATGTGCCACTCTCTATAGAGGAGAGAATACAGGAATTGAAGGAGTGCAATAGTAAAATTCAGGTTGATGATGGATTAGTAAAATTATGGCAAGAAGAAATAGACGAACTTGCGAATCTAAAACAGAAAAAAGTGGAGTTATAATATCAATCCTCTTCATTAGTTTCATCAATAAGAAAATAGTGCACCCAAATAGAATGATCGAAATAAAATTAATGGCAGATTATCAGTGTTATCCGTTATGGTATACAGATATTTTTTATTGTGAAGATGGAACTAATGTTGATCCAAATAACTTAAATATATCCAAAGAATTAAAAGTAGATTTATATAAATGGGCTGCTTTATATGATAGTACACTTAATATGGATGATCCTGCATTAAGTGGTTTTATCACCATCGAAGATGAAAATGATTTTAAGAATAGCGGAATATTATTAGCAAAACGTCTACAACAAGAATTAGGTCATGAGTATAAAATTATTTTTGAATATTATTGATGGATTTGGAAAACTCTCAAATAGCAAGATAGAGCATATTGAAAATGAGTTAAAAATTAGTTTTCCTGATGATTATAAACAATTTTTAGCCAATTATAATGGTGGTTTACCAAAGCAAAACTATTTAACCCAACAGTTAGCTCATAGGGCAGCAAAAGTTACGTTAGGGGTTTTACTTGGGGTTAACTCAAATCCTAATTATGATCTATTAGATTGGAATGCCGAATATAGAACCGATATGCCTTCAGACGCCTTTATTATTGGGGTGGATTATAGTTCTGGTCTATATATTATGATGACAGATCAGGAAAATAGAGGTATCTACTATTGGGATAATGCTTATGTTTTAGAACACTCAAATGATGATGAAAACGTCTATTTTATCTCCACGACATTTACAGAATTTATGCAGTTATGGGCTTTGGAAGTTTAAATTATTAATCCTGTTAAAGGTTTGATCTTTAAAGAGTTAATTATATAAACGGTCACGGTATATATAAATAGAGGAGATAGATAATGTTACTCATTTTTAATTTTGATAATTCAAATGTTGCAGAAAAAATAGCGCTATTGGAAGAGAGACTAGGTATAAAAATACCGGATGCATATAGTGATTTTTTAAAAAAGTATAATGGTGGATACACCCCTAAAACAAGTTTTGATATAAATGGTGAAAGCAGCGATATACGATACTTTTATGGTTTTGAAGAGCAGAAAGAGTACTGTGATTTTCCTCAGGTAATGCAATATGATAGTTTCACTTCTGCAATAGAAAATGGTTATCTGCCGATTGCTGAGGATAGCTTCGACAATTCTATTGTTATCGGTACTAGTGAGTTAAACTATGGGAAGATCTATTTTTATGATCTCGAAATAGATACCTATAACTACTTATGCCCAAACTTTAAAGATTTTATTTCACAAATTGAAAGTCTTGAATATGTGCCACTCTCTATAGAAGAGAGAATTCAGGGGATGAAGGAGTGCAATAGTAATATTCAGGTTAGTGACAGTTTAATAAAATTATGGCAAGCAGAAATAGATAAATATGCGAATCTAAAACAGCAAAAAGTGGAGTTATAATATAGTTCTAGATAGTAAATTGCAATCTACTAACTATTTTTGTGATATTAATTTTATAAAAAATTCAAATTAAATAACCCCTTAATTTTTGAGGGTAGCAAGGCTGATTAAGCTACTCCTCAAGAATACCGACTCAAAGCCAAAAAATTAACTTATCAACATGTTGAGTTAAAACCAGCCGAGGGGTTTTATCTCAAATTTCATAAAGACCATAAATATGCCATTACATCGATTAGCAAAGGGCATCGGTTTATTGGTCGATTTAATCCAGAAGGTCTCGCAGATATCAAAATACCCCAAAAGTGGTCACATATTGATGATTGGCAACTTGAGACAAGTGCGGTTGATCTCTCATTTATTGAACAGTTTTTTAGCCATATTGAGCCAGATAAACTTATCAATGCAGCTGAAGGGGCATCACTTGGCACAGGGAGTGCCGTTGCGTTTGTTGGCAGTGACAATATTGCTGCTGGCATGAGCCGCATCTTAACAGATGGAGAGGTGACAACCGAAGATGTTATAGCTTGGTCGGGACTCTTCCCAATGACTTAAGTTTTTTAAAATGTGTTGATGATATAAGCATTGAGATCGGTAACCTCTTTTAATCTTTACAATTCTTTACAAAAAACCTGCCAGCAAAATGCGAAAGATGTAGGGGAGTGGTGGTAGAATTTAACGCACAAAAAATAACAAAATATTGACAGGGAATAGGGAGGTTATTAGAATGCCACGCAACCACGCAACCACGCAACCACGCAACCACGCAACCACGCAACCACGCAACCACGCAACCACGCAACCACGCAACCACGCAACCACGCAACCACGCAACCACGCAACCACGCAACCACGCAACCACGCAACCACGCAACGCTATAATTATAAATATCAAAAGCTATTGTTACGGCTGTTAAAAGGTCAGTTATTCAAAAACGCCATTACCCAATCACTCTTAACCTCGCTCCCTCTTTTACTCGCTCTTCCTGCTTCGGCTGCAATAACAACCACAAAAAGCACCATTATCGGCACCGCACCCTATTTAACTTTTGATGGTGGTATCACGAAAGAGGGGGATACCCGCAAATTATTAAGCATCACGCTATCTGATGGTCGGGTCTATAGCCTTGAAAATAACGACTCAACCCCAACAAACCCAATCGAGCTACCGGTCGAAGGGCAGACGCTAGCGGATGTGCAGATGTTTATGCCAATTGATAAAACATCTATCACCTTAAACGAACTGATTGCTGAACCCTATAACTATTGGGGTGATGATGATGGGGATGGAATTAATGGAATCAGCGCGACCGGCACGTTGACCATGCAGATAAGTGACGCAGAGGATAGAACTGTAAAGCGTGATGATAAATTAAACGCTTGTGTTGCTTACTATAAAATCACCTTTAACAATAGTGCTGGTAGTTTAAAGACACAATATGGCTCGCCAAATACAGTTACCTTCCCCGCTACCACAGCCACCTACTATATTAAACCCAAACTACCGACTAAACCTTATGCCTGCTATGCGCAACCAAATCTGAGTGGCCGTGGTGGTAGCTATGATGGACCCGCCAGCCAGTGGGATAACAAAAAAGGTTTCAAACCACAAGATATCAACGTCCCCTCATCCAACTTTCCAACTATGGGTGCGTACGGGCTATTTTTTAACTTAACTATAGCAAATGGGGGTAACTGGCAGAATGTGAGTTACGACAAAACGCCTGCTAATTCAGGGATTGATATCGCAATCAGCGGTGGTAGTACCAGTAGTACCAATATTGCCAAGATATTATTAAATGGACCAAGGTACAATACCAATAATGCCACAACAGCGGTGCCCACCACCTTTACCCTCTACTCTGATAAAGCAAAAACCAATAAAATCTACAGCTTTACTATAGACAAATGGTTTATTGCAACGCCAGGTGATGGTGGTGGTTATAAAGCTGATTACTGTACTAACCGTTACGGTAGTGGGTACCGGATTCCAAGTGTCAGAGAGTATACCAATGCTAATGGTTATGGTTGGACTGGTGGACTATCAGGTCAACCTAATAACTACCAACGGCGAATTGGCGGGGGACTGTTTGCTGAGTGGGGATACACATATAATGGTAGTTACTACACCGGTAGCGACTTCGATCACTATTGGTATTACTGGGCGGTCGAGACTGACAAGCAGTGGCAGCGGTATGTCAATTCGAACTATGGCAAAGTCGACTCTCGCTATGCCAGCTACTCGGACAGTCGTTTCGCTTGCATCACCCCTTAGACCTTGCCCCGTAGCAAGCCCTAAAATCACCGGCGCAAGCCGCCACGCCTTTTCAAAACCCCACTAACACCAGCGGGGTTTTTATCCTCTTATGCAGTCGTTGATAGATTTACCAAATTAAATCACCACGGCTTTTTATCTTCTCACTAGATCCAACAAACTTAAAACCCTAAAACATTGCTTACATTTGTAATCAAAAAATGGTGAAGTAATTTAAAAATCATCTATTTAATCAAATTAATCAGAAATAATATTTCTATTTTTATTCAGAACTTTTGATCAAAACATCCCTAAAACAAATTTGCTTCTTTCACTTAAAAATTACCATTTGAAGGTAATTAATTGCATTACTCTTTTTTTACTGTTTAATTCTTAACAATTTTTAGTATAATTTCTGGCAAATTATTGAAGAGTGGGCAGTAAGCGTGGAATATCGGCCAAAGCATTTTCGGCAAGTGATCAAATCAGCGATACAAGGTTTAGTTGGGCGGGAGCAGCTTGCTGAGCTGATTATTTTATCAATTATCGCGAAAGAGCATCTGTTAGTCATTGGTCCACCTGGTACGGCTAAAAGTGCTGTTGTTCGTCGAATGGCAAAGGCGGTGCAAGGTGACTATTTTGAATATCTACTGGGTCGCTTTACCGAGCCAACCGAGCTTTTTGGTGCGGTAGATCTAAAACAGTTACGCGAAGGTCAGGTTGAGATAGATACGACAGGCATGTTACCCGAAGCAGATATTGCCTTTCTTGATGAGGTTTTTTTAGGATCGACCGCCATTCTCAACACCCTGTTGGGGATCCTTAATGAGCGGGTATTTCGCAAAGGTCATACCCAAATTAACACGCCGCTAAAAGTCTGTATTGCTGCCTCAAACAGCTTGCCAGAAGATGAAGCGTTAGATGCTTTTGCTGACCGATTTTTAATTCACCTTTTTATTGATTCAATTGAAGATCACGCGATTGAAGATCTGCTAAAAGGTGGCTGGCAATCAGAACATCTTAATCTTGATATGCAAGAAATTACGTTAGATGAGATTGTGGCACTTGGCGATCAGTTAACCGATGTTGATCTTGATGAGGTTATCCCAATATTTGCCGATGCGATTCGCGAACTGCGTAAAAATGGTATTGTTCTGTCGGATAGGCGAACGGTAAAAACGTTAAAACTGATTGCAGCAGCGGCACTATTAAATGGGCGGAAAAAGGCGGAAAAACAGGATCTATGGCCACTCTATTATGTATTACCAACCGAAGAGTGTCAGCAAAAAGGGCAGATTCTGTTAAAAGAGTATTTTGTGATATCGCAAAATAGCCAGCTATTTAATGCGGTTGAAGCGGCAAGTTTACAGCCAGCTTCACGTGAAGAGCGATTAATTCAAGATGCCGAAAAACTGTTACAAATTGAGGCGACTAAGGTTAATCGACTTGATGTTGAAAGTCTACTACGTGAAATTGATGCCAACTATTCGACTGATACCATTACAGATAGGCTATTATCATTGCGGAAACAGTTAGTTAACTTGGTCTCATAAATTGCCATGATGATAGAACCGATCAGTTGGCAGTGGCAAAATAGCATTAAACCACAACATGTATGTGCTGCACTTGCATGGTATGAAAACTGTTTAACATTAGTAAATTATCTGCTCCATCAGGTCGATGAGCATCAATATAATCAGCTCCAGATTGCCACACATAGAGATCTTATTATCCTTATTGGGCGTGAAGAGTTGCTACCATGGTTTGATGGGATCCTATATGCAGGATATGATGATATTGAGCCGCGACTATGGCGCCCAAGCCATAAAATACCCCAAATACCCCTACCACTATTGGCTGATTCATTATGCCGGCATTATCAGCAGACACCACTACTAATTTGGGATAGTCCAACAGTGGTTATCCCGTTTATTCAGGCGCAACTGGTTGACAAAATACTATTACAAACCTTGTTAAATGATCTTGGTAAAAAACCTTACGACAAAGTGGAGTAATAGATGAATAAGATAACCACTTTAGCTAAGCAGTGGCAGCCCTATTTGGTGCTGTTTGATGTAAACTTGCAACCGGTTTTGGCTGAACTCCTCTCGCAACTCTATCTACTGTTAGATCCAATAAAAGAGAATTACGCCGACGATAATGATTGGCACAGTGGTTTAGGGGAGATCAAACCGCGCGGGCACTATGAGAATTTACTATTAAGTGAGTGGTTACTTTTTGATAGTGAACCTGATGAGTTTTTGCGTCGAGCCATAAACCATGAACACCTATTTTTAGCGCCGGCGCCCGAAGAACAAAAAGCCAATGGGGCAATTATCGCCCTGTTTGATGCAAGCGTTTTGCAGCTTGGTAAGATGCGTATCATCCATTTAGTGATGATGATACTACTTGCCCATAGGGCAGATAAAAATCGGAGTCAATTTTATTGGGGTGTCATACAGCACCCTGCTAAATTAACCCCTTTCGCCGGTTTAGATTCACTCCTTGAACTATTAAATAGTCGATCAGATTCAACGGTAAATCCGCATTGGTCAACCTTTTTAAATGAGATTAAAACCGATGAGCGCTGGTTTATTGGCGCCAAAATGACGTCACAGCTATTAAATGTACCGTTAACCGATCAACTCTGTATTAGCCAAAGCATCACGTTGCCGCGGCAGTTAACTATATCGATTCAAGGCGCGGGCAAAGTACGAACTCATCTTCTTAAACTCCCTAACGATATAATTTGTAATAAAATTATATTAGGTCAGTTAACGCCTAACCGTTTTTATGCTGAGGTAGAACAGACTATTTTAGTCCCTATCTCAACCCATTTTCAGCCGATAATATCTATGAATGGTAATCAGGTAGCAGCGCTGACCGAAGAGGGTAAACACCTTTTTATCTGCTCCTTAAGCGATCCCATTTCTGTAAAACAGAAAGCTAAAATAAGTTTCCCACCGCTTAGCGGAGAGCTATTAGCAGTTGATTCTCAACATAAGAGAGTGATAGGTTTAATTAACCGTAATTCTGAGATCTGGATCTGGCAACCTAAGAAAGGGGTTGAACAACTTGCGATTAAGGTTGAACAGCTCGATTTGCCAGCTACTGGTAAGACGCAATTTATCTGGTTATATGATGTGCCATTTCATAGCATCTATTTAATTGATAAAAATCAGACACTTTGGCGAAGTTATATCAATAATCAATCAGGAGAGAGCACTATTTGTGAGCTGGTTGAAGTAGATAAAAATGTGCTCGCACTATATAAAATTAGTGATGCAAAATGTCTATATGTCACTGCGAGTGAAAATGGTGAGTTACGGGTAAAATCACCACAAATAAGAGCAATTAATTATCCTCTTACTAACTCAACTGTTTCTTCCTCAACAATAAATGTAACGCAGATCTTACTTGCAGATGCGCCAAGTTGGCTAGATGGTTTTGGTACAGTTGCACTAGGGGTGGCGCAAGATTGGCAAATTTTAACTTACACTAAAGAGGAAGATGAGACCAAAGTATTGCGATTTACACTTCCACCAGATTGGCGTGCGTGGGGGCTGTTTTATCAAGATGATCAGATACAGTTATTACTGCTTCATCACGATGGTAAAAAAGTGGCGCTATTTAGCCCAAATAGTCATGCGATAACTGAGATCTACCACTCGCGCCATGCGATTGTTCAGTATCACTTTTCTCTATTTAGTAATAGTTTTACCTTAATAACTGAAGTGGGTGAGCTTATACTCTACTCATTCCGAACGGAATCAGTCCGGCTTATTGTAAAAAATAGGGAGGCGGCATGTTAGGAAATATTAATCACCCCATCGCCTCGCCAAATTTAAAGGGTTATCAACCGATTGCGGGCATTTGGTTCCCGTTTATCTGGTTTTCCGAGCAGGAGTGTGCCAACTTTATTGTGCAATATTGGTTTAAAGGTTGCCTAGTTTACCGTTTTGAGCAAGGGTATCTATTACGTTTTCCGCAGACGATTAGTGGCTACGCTGAACAGTATGAGGGTTGGCCACTAATTAATTTTGAAAACAGACTCTGTTCGATGAAGTTATCTGGCAGTGAGAAGGCGCTGATTCCAGAAGGCGATATCATCATATTAATGGGCAATAGCCTCTCTGTATTTAATTATCAGCAAGGGGAGCGCTGCGATCCCTCCCTCTGGATTAATATTGATGACTACTTACTACTAAATATGGATGAGTGGCCAATTGAGGTGGTGGAACTTGACCATATTGATCCTGCGTTAGAGCCAAAAAGCGTGGATGAAATTTTAGGCGAATCCACCCCCAAACCGAGTAAAGCGCTATTAAAATTTGCCAAAAAGCATCATCAGAAAAGAGCGCGCGTTCTCTTAAATAAAACTTCAGATAAACCAACATCACTATTTCAAAAGATTTTTGTAGTCTATCTGGTGTTTATCTTTTTTGGTCTTATCTTAAAATTGCTGGGGGCTTTAGTCACTTCGCCATCATTAATATCAATCGATGGCTGGATCTTCTGCTGCATCCTATTAATTTGCATTTTCTTATTTTTGCGCGGCCAAAAAGATGTGCAGACCTTTTTTTACTATTTACGTCAATTTATTACCAGAGCGAGTAAATCAGCCCAAGTAGATGCAGCTCCTCAAAAAGAGGAAGAATCAGAAGGCAAGCCACGTAAGATCAACAAATATCAACAATGGCGCAGTTATTTAGCAAAATTGGTACTTTTAACTGGTTTAAATCGGCTGATAACCCTAAAGCAAGGGAACTACCTTAATGCGTTGATGAAGATGTTAGAGGATGGCAATCTGGATGATGCATTAAAACATGCGATTCCAATCAATGGCAGAGGTGAAGCGACTCAACAGGCATTTGGTACGCCAAAACCGCGCGAAAAACTATCTTATAGTGAAAAGGTTTACGGTGAAAATAGTGCAATCTATGTTGATACAGAGATTCAGCAACAGTTACATCAGCTCTATCGGCGCAGTTTTGCAACACTAGATCGTGATAACCGCGTTGAAGAGGCGGCGTTTGTTTTAATCGAACTACTCAATTCTGTTGAAGAGGGGATTGACTATTTAGAGAGCAAAGATCGCCTTTTGCAGGCGCTCGATATTGCTATTACCAAAGATGCCGATCCAAATTTAATTGTTAAACTCTGTTGCCTTACCAATCAGTGGGAAAAAGCGATTTTAATTGCTAAACAGCATAATAGCTTTGTAAATGCGATTATGTTATTACAACAGAAAAATCAGGCAGCGGCGGATAAACTTCGTGTTATTTGGGCGCATACGCTCGCCGAGAAGGGGGAGTGGTTGCAGGCAATAGATGCAATCTGGCCGATAAAGAGTGGTCGTCAGTTAGCGCAAAAATGGTTTGAATATGCAGAGAAAATGGCGCCATTTAACGGTAATATCCTCGTTAAAAAACTGATACTACAGCCTGATGCCATTACCGATTATCAAAAAGAGATTGAACAGTTACAGAGTGATCCAGACCGCTTTGAACAGCGGTTGGCTATTGCGCAAGCAATATTGGCGCATCAACATGAGATTAAAAAATTACACCCACTCTTATCTTCACTCATTAATGTGATTATTTTTGATATGGCAAATCATGAATCTGCATTAACGCGCGGTGATTTAATGCGGTTAATTGATTTGACTCAAGATAGAACTCTTAAGGCTGATCTGCCAAGCCAACAATTAACAGTGAGAAAGCAGCAAAAATTGTCAGAGTCTACCACCTTAAAATCTATCATCTGCTCTGAAATTGGAGATCGTAAGATCTATGCTGCAATGCCAATGCAGAGTGGCAACTACCTATTGGCACTCGGTGAAGCTGGGATCATCATCGTTAATAAAAGAGGGCAACAGTTAAAACATTTTATGATAACAGCGCACGAACTGGTTGTATCATACAATTTTAACCAGATCCTAGCGATTGGCAGAAAAGGTGATCGCCTCTACCATATCCATAAATTAGATTTAGCGACCGAGAATAGTGTCTCGCTAGGTTATGTCGAGCTTGATAGTTACCTTCCTTGTTTTGATGGCTTGCACTGGTCGGTGCTAAGTCAGAATCGTATTCAGGTCATTACTGTTGAAAAGAGATTAAAAGTTAACTGGCAAGTTGATCTAGAGGAGTATCAAGCGGTAAAAGTGTGCGCTAGTTCAACAGATGAGAAGTGGTTACTTAAAAAAGGTGATGAACAATATGAGATCTGGAACTATGCGCTCCCTGCTCACCGCTTGATAGCAAGAGATGATGCTAAGATCCATGTTAATAGCATCATCCTAAATCGGTATGGTTTTGATAGCTATATCAACTATTCAGAGCAACAGCAGACTATTTTTATTCAAAAAAATCAATACTCAGAATATGAACCACTACCTATTACAGTGACTCCAGAACAGTACGACTCTTTAAGCGCTACTGCAATGAGAGCGTTTATTGTTTTTACCTTTCCCAAAGAGGATGAATTGGGGCAGTTAATCCACCTTTACCATATTGAGAGCGGCACCATAAAAATGGTGATCGATTGGATGCATAACAACCAACTCTCCTACAACACTTATGAAGATGATCTTATTGTTTGGGATGACTTAGGGCGGTGTGGGAGGTTAAATACTGTAAGGGGTGAATGGGACTATTTTACGGTGTGATGGGTGGATGACATTTTAATCACTATTAATTAAATATGAGGTTTATTAATGAATTTATCTAATAATATCAATTTAAATTCTTTTAATAATTTTTTAGAAAAAGCATGGCAACCGAGATGGCTAGCCTATTTTATCTGCCCAAATTAGAATATTAAAGATGATAAAATAAGTTAATTTTGATTAAAACAACCCCCAACCCTAAAACATTTTTGCAGATTTTGATCCTAAAACCTTCTCCATAATGGCGGAAAGTTGTTTATCTCAGCTTTATCAACCAGATAAATAAAAATAATATTAGTGACCCAGATCTAAAAATTATCTACTCTCACTTGCAGTTAAGCCATTCCATGCTAAGATCGCGCTGATTTTTTTCAAGAAACTTTTATAACAAAAGAACAATTTCAAACTTAAATCTAATAACAATAAAACCAAGAATGGAACAGGGATAGATGTATCATTATCAGTTAGTATCAGCCGATGCTTGGCAAGATGAGAGCGCACGTTTAGCCGATTTGGACTATTTTAGTCGCCCAAAACGGATTAAACATTTTTATGATTCAGACTACCGAGATGTTGTTAAGAAGTTAGTTGCCGATCCAGAGTCGTGTAAAGATTTTTATCAAGTATTACAACAGGTTGGACTGCCCTATCAAACTTACTACCATAAAATCCCCGATAAAGTTGCAAAAGTTTTAACTACTGCGCTCTTTACTGAAAACGCGATTTTGCTAGAGCTACCACTACCCAGTTGGATTTACAATAATTCAACATTTAACAGCGCTTACCCTGTTGTTAAGAAAAAGTTTAAAAAAATACCCTACTATCAACCTGATGATAGCTGGATTACGGTTGATTTGGTCAACCATAGACCAGAGCTTATCGCTATTCGAGATGGCGCAAACATCCATAAGCAGCTTTTTACAATAGAGACTAGCGGAGAGGAGATATTTTTACGCCATTGTGACCCGTTTTCGGCAACTAAAGTGCTGCCTAAGGTGCACCTATTAATTGGTGGTAATCAAGGGGATACCGATTTAACGCTACGGGGCGAAAAGCAGCTAAACGTTAAACAGCAAGCACAGGCGTGGCTTGATGAATTAAGTAACCTACTGCGCTCGGGTAACTCACCATTTACAGTAGAGCAAGATGAAAAACTTGCCAGCATTATCAACTATGGATTTTCCCCGCAGCACTTCTCCCCTAGGTATAACTATAATAGTGAGCCGCCATTTCGCCCCGATGAGCAGATAGGCGAGCTCTTTTATCAGATGCTACTGCTCTTAAATGAGACCAAATTTATCACAGCTGTAGGTCGGATTGGTGATTTGGGTCATGATGAGAGTGAAGGGGCGATAACCCGTGACCCTACATTACTAAGACAAACCATCAAATCCATTCACAATATCCGTCATAGTGAAGGGTTTAATAAAAGTGATTACAGTTACAAGAGTGATAAACTCGCTAGGATTGCACATGAGTACCTAAGCAAGCCACTCATCCTTGATGGCAGCGGAGGTGAAAATGATTATGAGAGCAAACTCAAAGCACAAATAAAAATTGATGTAGCAGCCGATGAACTAAATGATATCGAAAACCTCTACTTTACCGCCATTAAACTATTAAAACATCTGCGCACACCCGGTATTATCCGTAATATTGAAACCCGTCGGGCATATAAACTCAAAGCCAAAAAATTAACTTATCAACATGTTGAGTTAAAACCAGCCGAGGGGTTCTATCTCAAGTTCCATAAAGACCATAAATATGCCATCACATCGGTTAGTGAAAGGCATAGGTTTATTGGTCGCTTTAATCCGCAGGGTCTAGCCGATATCAAAGTACCACAAAAGTGGTCACATATTGATGATTGGCAGCTTGAGACAAGTGCGGTTGATGTCTCATTTATTGAACAGTTTTTTAGCCATATCGAGCCACAAAACCTTATCAATGCAGCCGAAGGGGCAGAAATAGGTCACTCATTATTTGGTGCAACTGGCGGGCTGATTGGTGGTATAACCGGTTACCTTTATGGCGATAAAATTACATCGACCTACAACAAATATGAAAACCAGATTCTAGGTGGCGCACAAGTAGCTGGGGGAATCTTAACCTTAGCCGTTGCAGGTTCGATTGAAGGGGCATCACTTGGCACCGGCACTGCTGTTGCGGTTGCTTTAGGATTTATTGGTAGTGACAATATTGCTGCTGGTATGAGCCGCATCTTAACTGACCAAGAGGTGACAACCCTTGGGGAAGATGTTATAGCTTGGTCTGGACTTGTGCCAAAAGGGTATGAAGGGATTACCTACGGAGTTGTTGACTTAGCGCTTGGTAGCAAAACGATGCTCCTAAATAAAGTACCATCTGCTGCCCACAATATCGTCTCAATCAAATACGCAACAGGACAAAAAACATCATTAATACGAGACATCAAAGTCCATATTGAAAAACTCTCTAAAAATAACCAAAGATATCGGCATGAGATTGAACTAAAAGAGCCAACATTCAACCCCCGCGGCTCAGTAGGAGCCGCTAACGGAAGTGGTGCTAGTAAACCTGTTAAAAAACCTGAGCTGAGCGAAGAAAATATTATAAATAAAGTGGAAGATTCGGCGACAAGTGGAAAAGTTCCTAAAACAGATAAAGGAAAAACAGAAACACAAGGTTATAATATTGATCCTAGCAAATTTGATTATTTCTTTGGTAAAGTAACAACTGGTAATGCTCATAATGTTGAACGTTCTGCGCAAAACCTAAAAGATTTAAATACACTTGGGATTAAAACAGAACAACAACTAATTTTTTTATTTAACCAAGCAGCCAGAGAAGGAATTATTATTTCACAAAAATCAAATAATTTTGGAACAACAATCACTAAGTCAATTGATATTTCAAATAAAGGCGCTATTCAGGTAAGTTTCTTCTATCCAAATGGTAATTTGGATAGAACACCAAAAGTTACAACTTTAATTCCAAAATTATTGAGGAGCAATAAGTGATTAATTTGATAAAAATAGATAATAAAGAATTTAATAATAGTCAATTACCAATTCTCTTTCAGGAACCAGAATATGCTCGTTATTTTTATATTTTAGTTTATAACAAATTTAATGTATTAAAATTTTCTGCTCAAAGTGAAATCGATCCAATAGTCAAAAAAATAGGTCAAAGAATTGCTATTGGAATAGATCAGTCTGTTGGATTTTGGGATATATCAAAAAAGAAAATATCTAGAACGTTATCATTACCATCTTTTTTCTATGATTTTTATTTTTCAAAAAAATATATATTTATTGTATGTGAGGTAGATATAGTTATATTAGAAATTAATACATTAATAGAATATAAGAGTTTAACATTTAGCGAATATATTGATCATATTGAACTAAAAAATAATAGTCTTATGATCAAGTTTATTAATGATGATATTAAATCAATTTTTATTTAAAAATAAATTCCTTAGATCTGTATTGCAAGTTTAATAATCAATACATCTTTTTAACGCATTATGATTATATCGATAAAGACACAACTGTCGCAACTTCCATTGCAACAGGTATAATCACCAGCCATATCGAGTGGGCTTGGCGCCACCGGCGGCGATATGGACGCGCCGGTGCTGCCGTGCAGGCAGGGAAGAATTCGGTTGAGAATAATGCTTTGCTCTCTCATGAACTTGTTGATAAAAATAGATCAGTTCTTAAAAATAACCAAAAGTATCGGCATGAGATTGAACTAAAAGAGCCAACATTTAACCCCCGCGGCTCTGTAGGCGCAGCTGATGGAAGTGGTGCTCGAAAACCTGTTAAAAAACCTGAGCCTAATTCTGCAGACAATATTAATTCAAATCTCACTGTAAATCAGAATCAACAAAATAAACTTAACGAAGGAAAAATTAATAATCAACAAGGAAATCAATCTTCTAATTTTAGTGAGCTTGTACAAAATGAAAAAATAATTAACCCTGCTACTAATAAGGTAGTTACTGAACATATTATTGTTTCATCTGGTAAAGCACCAAAAACAACAACGCCTAATTCAATATATGAAGTATCTAGAGCTGATGGTTCTAAAAGTATTACATATTATGATGATCAGGGTAGAATATTTTCACGTGAAGACTACGGGCAACAAAGAACACATGGGTCATTGGGTTATGATGACAATGGAAAAGTCCCTGCTCATGAGCATAAAATAACTTATAAAACTTATAATGGTAAAGAATATAAAGATAAGTCATATTATCGAGTAATAGATGAAAATGGCAAAGCTATTGGACCTTGGATATTAGATCAATAGAGTTAAGTGAAGGAATATTAATATGTCAAATGATGTTTGTGGATATATAGAACCAATTTTAAGTCAAAATAAAATTGATAAATTAACTAAATTTATGAAGCATAGTAAATTGGGAATTCAAAAGATTTCTAAAAATGAATTATACAATTATCCAGTCAGTCTAATACCTAACGATAATATATTTTCTTTTTTAATTGGTGATGTGCATGGGTATCCTAATGCTACTTACTTAATTGATTATGAACAATATGCACCAAATACTGATATAGGCTTTCCGGCAGACCCTAAAGAGCGCCTAGATATTCTTATTAATACTTTAATTGATTTGATAAAGATTACTGATGCATCAAGAATGGTGGTTTCTATGACAGAAAGTAATCAAATAGAAACTATCAAAAAGATTAAATTTTCAGAAATGCGAGATATTATTCATGCTGATTTTGAATTGTATCAAGCTCCTCCTGATACAATTTATGAAATCATTTGCTAAAACAGAAATAAATAATCAGATTCTATATTTAGATTAGAATCTGATTTTACTTTTTTCAAACCATATCATCTATTAGATCTTATATGCTATCTAATAGTATCGTATTGGAGATGGTTAACATAAAAGTTATTAATAATCTTACCTCTATGCAATATAGTGATGATTATGACTACGATAAAATCTCATCCTCCATAGATGGCTCTGCTGGCTTTGGCGGCGCAAGTGGTAACCTTGCCCTTGATAGCACCCAGATGACCAGCCACTGGCATCTTTGCTGGCAGCGGGGGTGAAAATGACTACGAAACTAAACTCAAAGAACAAATTAGTCTTAATGTAAAAACCGATGAGCTTGGTGATATCGAAAATCTCTACTTCACCGCCATTAAACTGCTAAAACAGCTTCGCACACCCGGTCTCATTCGCAATATTGAAACCCGCAGAGCTTATAAACTTAAAGCCAAAAAATTAACTTATCAACATGTTGAGTTAAAACCTGCTGAAGGGTTCTATCTCAAATTTCATAAAGACCATAAATATGCCATTACATCGATTAGCGAAGGGCATAGGTTTATTGGTCGATTTAATCCGCAGGGTCTCGCCGATATCAAAGTACCACAAAAGTGGTCGCATATTGATGATTGGCAGCTTGAGACAAGCGCGGTTGATGTCTCTTTTATTGATGAATATTTTAGCCATATCGAGCCACAAAACCTTATCAACGCAGTCGAAGGGGCAGAAATAGGTCACTCATTATTTGGTGCATCTGGCGGGCTGATTGGTGGTATAACCGGTTACCTTTACGGCGATACCATCAAATCAACCTACAACAAATATGAAAACCAGATTCTAGGTGGCGCACAAGTAGCTGGGGGAATCTTAACCTTAGCTGTTGCAGGTTCAATTGAAGGTGCATCGCTTGGCACAGGGAGTGCTGTTGCGGTTGCTTTAGGGTTTGTTGGTAGTGACAATATTGCTGCTGGTATGAGCCGCATCCTAACTGATGAGGAGGTGACAACACTTGGGGAAGATGCCATAGCTTGGTCGGGACTCGTCCCAAAAGGGTATGAAGGTATCACCTACGGACTCGTTGACTTAGCCCTTGGCAGTAAAACGATGTTCCTAAATAAAGTCCCATCTGCTGCCCGCAATATCGTCTCCATCAAATACGCAACCCCAGCAGGACAGCAGCCATTATTAATACGAGACATCAAAGTCCATATTGAAAAACTCTCTAGAAATAGACAGAGATATCGGCATGTTATAGAACTAAAAGAGCCAACATTCAATCCCCGCGGCTCAGTAGGTGCAGTTAACGAAAGTGGTGCTAGCAAACCTGTTAAAAAACCTAATACTGGCGAAGAAAATATTATAAATAAAGTAGAAGATTTGGCAAATACAGAAAATAAACCTTTATCGGGAGCTGAAAATTCTATAAATAGTTCTAAACTAAATTCTCAACTAACTTCTGAAGAAATTGCAAATGGTCATGCTTTTGATAAACATGTAATACAACAAGGTGAATTTAATTCATTAGGAATAAGAACTCGACAACAATTTAAAAATCATGTAGAAAATGTTATTAATAACCCAACTGATACTAGATATTATTCTGATGGTCGCATAGTTTATTTAGATTCAAATACTCATACAGTAGTTATACGAAATCCAAATAAAGGTGAAAGTACCGCATTTAGACCTGATTATAGTATAGGATGGGACAATTATATAAATCGTTTACCATCAAAACAAACACCGTAAATTAATTGAGGTTTTAAATGAAAATTTTAGACAAACAAAATGATTTGATACAAATAGAAATGGATAAAAGAGAATTTAATTTAATAAGAGATCTTGAGTCTGCTGTATTACTTTCTTGCAGTACTAATGAAATTCCAACCTTAACAGGTTGGACAAAAGAAGAACTTATCAAATTTGGTAATATGCTTAGCGAATTGGCAAATAATTATAATATTGAATTATAATAAAATTTTCTTTAACTGCCACTCTTTACTGAAAGTTCTAACTTAAAAAATGAATAGATGATGAGTAATATTTTTATAATTTAGTCTATTCATAAAATCCTTCTACAACCTCCGGCTGCAATGCTTTTTTAAGATGAAATAGATTGGTTTGATCTTTAAAGAGTTAATTATATAAACGGTCACGGTTTATATAAATAGAGGAGATAGATAATGTTATACATTTTTAGTTTTGATAATTCAAATGTTGCAGAAAAAATAGCGCTATTTGAAGAGACACTCGGTATAAAAATACCGGATACATATAGAGATTTTTTAAAAAAATATAATGGTGGACAGACAATTGATGCCTATTTTGATATAAATGGTGAAAGCAGCGATATACGATGCTTCTATGGTTTTGAAGAGCAGGACGAGTACTGTGATTTTCCTCAGGTAATGCAATATAATAGTTTCACCTCTGCAATAGAAAATGGTTATCTGCCAATTGCGGAGGATAGCTTTGGCAATTATATTGTTATCGGTATTGGTAAGTTAAACTATGGGAAGATCTCTTTTTGGGATCACGAAATAGATACCTATAACTACTTATGCCCAAACTTTAAAGATTTTATTTCGCAAATTAAAAGTCATGAATATGTGCCACTCTCTATAGAAGAGAGAATACAGGCAAGGAAGGAGAGAACTGGTGATGCAGAGGTTCGTGACAGTTTAATAAAATTATGGCAAGAAGAAATAGATGAACTTGCGAATCTAAAACAGCAAAAAGTGGAGCTATAATATAAATCCTCTTCATTAGTTTCATCAATAAAAAATAGCGTACCCAAATAAGATGATCGAAATAATATTGATCGAGATAATTTAAATATATCCAAAGCGTTAAAATTCAAATTACATAAAAAATCTAATCCTTGATAGTAGCGAAGTTGATTAAACAGGTAGCTACTCTTTAAGGATATCAATTAAATCTACAATAACCCCCAAACCCTAAAACAAATTTGCTGATTTGTTATTGCTAGAATAGCCGTTTTTCTGGCGTGATTTTGTTATTGGTTTGATTAATTGCTGTCAGGCATAAGTGGTTATTCTATATTATTTTCGGATGATTTTTTGAGGCAAAAAGATGGAAATTAAATTAACCAAGCACGATAAACGGACGATTGAAGATACCGATGATGTTTAATCTTGCGATATCTTATTTAAAATTTAAGTGAAAAAAATCAGAAGTGTTATACGTTTAAGTTGAATATGCGATCTATAAAGATATTATTATAATTCCGGTCGCAAAGGGCAATCAGGTCTAATCTCCATATCTCCTGCCATATTACGATTTGATATTCTACGAACTGCTTCAGCGGCGACAAATTGTGAACGCATAGCAAGCTCCATAAAATAGATACGAGGATAGTTATTTGATCCATAACGACTTTCCACATAATTTGGAAAATTATTACAAGCTTTTAATAACTTTTCATCATTTCTAGTGGATTTATAAAGAATTAATAATTTTGCAGCTTCAACTAAATTATGTCCATTTTTCCCAATTTTTTTTAAATCTTTTTCATTCATTCCTAGATGTAATAATGCCGCTTTAAGTGATAATTCAGCAGAAAGACAAGATGTTTGAATTGCAGAATTTAAATCAAAATCGTTTAATAAAATATAAGATGTAGCTACCATTGATGATCGTGCATTATTCAAAAAATCTTCAGCTGGTGTTTTAAGTTTAATAATATCGTCAACCCCATACCCGAAATCCCAGAGATCACATACACCATAAAAAGCTTTCCATCCTTGTTCAGGATAATTTCCAAATATATATTCAAGTTGATTTTTTGGAATATCAATACAATCCAATGGATCAATTACAAAATTACCAAATCCAATATTAATTTTCACAGGATACATATTATCTCTTAATGCCACACCAGCCGATAATACAGGAGGCAATGAAAAATTCCCATTAGGATAAAATTTTTTATAAATAACCATAATAGAATTCATTAATTGTGTTTCAGTAAAAACATCAAAAATATTAATATTTTGTTTATATTGCTTAATCCATTCATAACATACGATTGCAGGACGTGCATGTAACATCACATCATCATTTATAAGATAATCATCAATTTTACGGACAAATATTTCATCAATCATATTAATAAAGCTCCGAATTTCCTTAGATTTATAAATGAAGTATAACAATAGAGATTATAGACTTAAAAAACACCCCAAACCCTAAAACAAATTTGTAAAATATACCTTCATAAAGAGAGGGATTTTGTGAGTTATATTTTATATTGATTTAATTATTTTTATTTACTAAATTAATGAGATACACCCCTCTATCGAGCACTCTTCTCCAAATGCAAATGCAGGAATTCCTATGCCACCAGATAAATTCCATAATTGTTTAATCCAATTAATACTCACTTCGACGATACTATCATTGACGGAAAATGACGCTTCGTCAGGATCAAATAATGGTACCTCTGGTTGGACTTGATTTTTAACAAATAGGGTATCAAAAAGCTCGCAATAAGGTTCAATTGCTTTATTAAGTACATAGAGATCTGGGCCTATAAGATGGATCATTATTGAAAATTGACCATCTTCATCTTGTGAGGGGTGCACACCAATCTCAACGGTTTTAGCTTTTTCGGGAAGAATAGCTTTAATATGATGAATTTTAACGGTCGCTTTTTATCCAAACCTGTTTGTCAGATCACATACATATGTTAAGTACAACAAGTCGTAAGCTCAAATAAGCAGATAAACGTATAAACTCTGTTTTTAGGTTCTCTTTACCTGTTTAGTTAATTTTTTTTCAAGTTTTTCCAGCTCATTCAAATCTTTTATATCCTCCAGTGCAGCTTCTTGCTTTTTCCGTTGACAATCAAATATTTCATAACGCTCACCAACTATTTGTTCCATTTGTTGGCGGCTAATACAACCCGAATTATTTAAGATTTCTTGCTCATTGAAATCCATAAATTTATTTATATATTCACGCCAATCTTTTAATACTAAATGTTCTCTATTTTTGGCACGAAACTCTGCAAAATCAAAAAATAGACTCACTAACCGATTGAGTTTGTCTAATTCCTGTTCATTAAGATAATTTTTAGCAATAACAATATCTGCTTTTCGTAATCGATGATTAGCAAAACTGGTAAGACCCATATTCGGTTTATTGGGATCTGAACGTTTAACAATTAATTCTGCAGCAGTATGTTTAGTTACTGCATAAATTAATTTATTTTGTATTTCTGCAAACAGTTGATTAGTCTGTTTATTATTAGCATTGTAATCTTCTGCTAACGTAAATAGATCTCGAACTTTTTGATAAAAGCGTTTTTCTGATGAACGAATATCACGAATACGTTCAAGCAGTTCATCAAAGTAGTCCCATTGAGGATTCTTAAGTCTTTCATCATTCATGACGAAACCCTTAGCAAGATACTCCCCTAAAGTTTGGGTTGCCCATTGACGAAATTGTGTTCCTCGGGTTGATCGTACTCGATAGCCAACGGCAATAATCATGGGTAAGGCATAGAGCTGTAGGCGTCTTTTAACTTCTCTTTGACCTTCGAATTGAACTGTCAAGTCTTCCTTGACGGTTGAAATTTGATCAAGCTCCTTTTCATCAAGAATATTTTGTACGTGTAGGCTGATATTTTGTTTTGTTGTTTGATAGAGTTCCGCCATTTGAATCTGAGTAAGCCAAATCTGCCCACTTAACTCTCTAAGAATAAATTGAGATTCTCCGTCTTCGGTTGTGTAAAGAATTAAATCGTTATCACTCATTATTAATTACTCCCAAATTTTGAATATAAGTAATTATACTGATTAGCATTTTTAGATGTATAAAAAAGATATAGCGAATGATTGAATAATTTATTACACATACAAGGTTCCATCGCTCAATAAAATTGATATTTAGTATAGCATTGACTGTAATAATATCCAGTAGAAGTGCTAAATTGCAACTACGGATATAATCCAAGATACATTTAATTTCAGATGAATAGTGACTATATACAATCGAGGAATATTGATTAAAACAACCCTAAAACAAATTTGCAAATCTACACTTACAAAAATAACTTTTTTGATTCGTTTATTGGTTTGATTAATTGCTGTCAGGCGTAAGTGGTTGTGCTATATTATTTTCGGATGATTTTATGAGGCAAAAAGATGGAAATTAAATTAACCAAGCATGATAAACGGACGATTGAAGATACTGATGATGTTTACGGGATTATGCAGCGCATTTTGCTGCGTGAGAATAAAATTGATCGGGAGAAGGAGCACCTTTGGATTATCGGGATGAATCAGGGCGGTTATATCCTCTATATCGAGCTGATTGCGCTTGGATCTTACCACTCTGTCGATGTTGAGCCGATGAATGTTTTCCGCGTTGCGGTGATGAAAAATGCTTCACGCGTCATCTTAATTCACAACCACCCAAGCGGATCGCTTACCCCTTCTGATTCTGATAAAGATATCACTGATCGTTTGATTCAAGTTGGGCGGATCTTAAATATCGAACTGGTCGACCACCTTATTATCACCCCAACAATGTACCTCAGTTTCCGCCAAATCGAACTGATGCAAGAGCTTGAAAAAAGTCTTAAATATGTCCCCACTTATCAAATCATCGAAAAAATCCGAAAAGAAGAGAAGAAAATTGCTGAGGAGAAGCTGGCGGTTGAGAAGGAAAAAACAAAGAAAGCTGAATCTGAAAAGAGAATTTTAATCAATGCTTTACTTGAAAAAGGTGTGTCGGTTGAGGATATTGCTAGGATTATGGAGATTACGGTTAGGAGGGTTGAGGGGATTTTGGGAAGATAAAAAAATGATTTATACTAAATCTAAAATTTATTTTTTGGGGTTACAAGTTTTAATCGTTTCTGTAAGATATCACCAGCAATAGGGTGAATACGTTTCATATGATTAACACGCCCCATTGTTTGATTAAATAATTTTAAATATTCATCGCTATTTGAACTATCTTTAAATATACTTTCACATTCAAATACAGCAGCTTTAATCTTATTCCTTTTATTTTTAGCCATAGATGGTTTATCTCTATTTACATTCAAATTATGCACAGTTTGTTTTTTATTTCTAGGCATAATTTTATGTTTTTTTCTATTAGGTTTTGCTCCTACTGATTTTAATAAACTATAAATACGTCTAATAATGTCTGTTTTTTCTTTTGATGTAATAATTCTATTAGCAGAGACTGTTATATCATCAATATATCTTGTGTATTTTAAACCTTTTTTAGATAGGTATTCGGCTAATTCACTTTCGCGAGACCAGAATATTAAATTGCAAATATAACTACTCGCTTTCCCTCCTTGAATAAGCTTACCATTATAAGTTATTAATTCTGCTAAATATTCTGAAACCTCTTTTGAAAACTTAAAAAAACCACACCATACTTCAAAAACAACTTTTTTGGATATACTAGGAAAAAAATTAGTAATATCTTCTGTTATTAATATTTTTTTACCTAAATGATTTTTAGCATTGGTTAGAAAATCTTTATTTTTTAAACTACCTTGTAAATAATCTGGATAATATACTTTTTTCAAAAAAGTATTAGATATTCTGTCATGAATAATTTTTAGCCGATCTTTTACGTCATAAATATCACGATAGGAACCATCACTCTTTTGTTTTTTATCATGAAGAATAAAGAAACTATCTGAAGAATAGTATAAATCGTCAAGCTCTTGTCTTGTTATATCTAATATTTTCGCTAATGAATCCAAGTTAGCAACTGGTTTGAATGGATATTTAGGAATCATTAATATCAGGCTCTATAAGTTGTAAGGCGGTTAAAGATAACTGCTTAGCCAATTCGTGACTTATACCATCAATTTCGTTTTTATCAAATGCTAAGAAAATGAAAATACTAATTGGAATATTTAGGGCTTCACAAATTTTTTCAATAGTAGATAAATTAGGGTCTCTTTTGTCTTGTTCTAAAAGTGTAAGATAAGAGATAGATAAACCTGATAATTCCGCTAATTTGGTTTTTGATACCCTTTTTTGTGTGCGGCACATTTTTAGAGCATTACCAAAACTCATTATCGCTACCTCTGTTAGATTGAGAGTGTCCTGCTGTAAACTAAAATCATTTTTTAGATAAAAATTCAAATATCTGAATCACAGCAGGAATGCAAGCTATGCATTTAGAAAAAATATCGAGAATTTGACTTCTTGATACATTTTGTTCCTGTGACTTTTCTAAATTTTTAATTATTTCTTCTAACTCTTTTTGTTTACTACTATCCATAACATCATGCTGCTCTATTAAAATCATTTTTAATGTTTTAATGGATCGCTTTAAAAGTTTTTTGTTATCTTCTAACATAATAAACCTCGTTTTGTTTTTAATCAGTGCGATATTGCACCAGTCGACAAAACAATACTGAACTGAAAAAAACGTTATGGATAATACAGGGCACTCTATCTGGATATTCCACCAGTCGATTAATTATTTTACGCCATTCGCAATCCCTTTAATGTAATAACAATTAGGGGTATAGCTAATACGCTAGCGTAATGTTTATCTAGAATTTCTCTGGGTGATACTAATTGTTTAATAGTTATTGACTATCAACAATTGGCTAATAAAGCCACTGCCTTTTTCAGTATTAATTAGGTTTATCTTTTAAAGAGCATCAGGATGGTTGCATCCTGTTATTGCAAACTATATAACAGAATTTTACACATGACAATATTTTTTTACTCTCAGTCAAAAAATATAGAATTTCCAATTCTCATATAGTAAAAATAAAAAATACATTTATTAAAGAACCATCTATTTAAAATAACCCCACAAATTCCCATTAACCCCCTACCCATTACAATCAAAATCCCTTAAACTCTATTGTTCCAAAAAGGGAGGGATTTCCTGATGCAGAGTGATTTGATACCACAACGGTTACAGGCTGATTATTATCAGTTTTTACATCATCTTAAGCAGTTAGGCGGTCAGGCGGCGGGGAGTTGTCCGCATTGTAAAAGTAGGTTGTTTAGTCAAATTCGGACGGAACCGCTCACATTTCGGTGTAAAAGTTGCCTGAAATATTTTAATCCATTAACTGGGACACAGTTTAACCGTCTACAACCGGTCGCTTGGTTGCCGGTAATTTTATCGAAGCGGGTAGATCGTAAATCCTATCAAACAATTGCGGATAGATTAGATTGTGATATTAAAAAGATTATGCGTCGTGACAAGGCGATAAAAGCGCAGATGCAGTTAATCTCTCCTGACCTATATAATTGGTACTGCAACCATAATAACGCCGATAAGCAGTTCGATTTGAGCACTATCAATAATACGATTTTGGTTGAGCAAAATGTATTTAATCATAAGCTTAATGAGATTTTAAACACAATAAATCCCCCTTGCCGCTATTGTAAATCGGTCAAAACGGTTAAAGTGGGGCAGTGTGCATCTTTCCGTTGTAACCAGTGCCGGCGTGGTTTTAGTTTGCTGCATGGTACCCCAATTTTGCGCCTCCCTCGTGTCGACTTATGGTTTAACTTTGTTGATCAATTAGTCGCTCAAAAAAGCAATGGCGCCATTGCAAATGATTTAGGCATGAATCGTAATACTATTAGAAGCTGGCGCCGCAGATGGTGCGATACCATGCAGTTATGGGGCTTTAGTGGTTTATCACTTTGGTGTAAACAGCAGTAAGTTTGTAGCGCTATTTTCAAGAGAATAGTACTAGTGTGTAGAGGAATTATTGATAGTTATTTAATTTGTTGATCCACTAAAAATATTTACTTTGCTAGATTTACAACGTTCAAAAACTGCACTATGATATCGCCACTTTTAACTGCAAAGGGGAATTTATTATGATGAATCTTGATAACCTTTGCAGGCTAATTGCAGAATAATTGGCAATAACCTTACCTTTTTTATTCAATTTACTTTTCTGATTTAGCCTGCCAATCTCACTCCAATTTTTTTGAAGATTTTTAACTGTTTTTAAAACGGTAATATCTGTTATTTAATGATTTAGTCATGATCTTGAATAAAATCGATAATAAATCAGATACATTGATAGATTTTCACCGTATTAATCAACTGATCTTCATCTCTATTGGTGATAACAATTATTAAATTATTTATTCAATTAATGGATTGGTATATGGACAATTCTATACAGATGCTATCAGAGAGAGCCTCGATGATTGCATCGCATAATACATGGATCGATGGATTAGCCATCGAGCAACTCCTTGCTACCGCAAATTTACCAAACATGGTCAAAGTTGTTGGGATGCCAGATCTTCACCCTGGGAAGGATCACCCAATTGGTGCCGCCTATTTATCAACAAAACTATTTTATCCAGCCTTAATTGGTAGCGATATTGGTTGTGGAATGGGTTTTTGGCAAACTGAAATAGCGGTAAGTAAACTGAGTATTGATAAGCTAGAACGGCGAATTGGTAATATTGATCAGCCGATTACGCAAGGTGAATATAGTTTGGGTACTATTGGTGGTGGTAACCATTTTGCTGAACTCCAAAAGGTGAGCAAAATTTATGATGAACCGCTGTTTAACCACTATGCTTTAAGCCAAAAACAGCTATTTTTATTAGTGCATACTGGATCGCGTGGATTGGGGCATGCTATTTTACAGAACCATATCGCCCGCTTTAATAATCAAGGTCTGGCTGAAGGGAGTATTGAGGCAGAGAACTATCTTGCTAAACATGATAGTGCGCTTGAATTTGCTAAACTAAATCGGCAAACCGTTGCCGAGAGGCTATTTGCTAATTTGCATACAGCAGGGCGGGAAATCATCAATCAACATCATAACTTTTTAGAGAGAATCGAGGTTGATGGTCAAGCCTGTTGGCTGCACCGTAAAGGCGCCTCACCTGCAAATAGAGGGTTGATTGTAGTACCCGGTTCGCGTGGTGATTTTAGCTATTTAGTAAAACCGATTGAACATACTGCGCTTTTATCCTCTTTAGCGCATGGTGCTGGTCGTAAGTGGCGACGCGCTGATTGTCGGGCAAAGCTTGAAAATCGTTACAATATTGGTGAGATGCAGCGAACTAAGTTAGGCAGTCGGGTAATTTGCGCAGATCGTGATCTGATATTTGAAGAGGCTCCGCAAGCCTACAAATCTATCGATACGGTGATTGAGTCGATGCAGCAGGCGAATCTTGTGCAGGTGATTGCGCAGTTAACGCCAGTGTTGACTTATAAAACACAGGGAGGGATTTAATGGCACTGTTATATTTTTCGGCGGCGAAAGGTCCTGATGAGTGTGCGCTTGCTGTTGCAAAGGCGTTAAGGCGATTCTTGCAAGAGGCAGATCAACATGATGTTGTAGTTGATGTTTTAGAGTCAGATTCTGGCGATAAACCAGACACACTGCGCTCCGCCCTTGTTTCTGTGGAAGGGGCGCAGGCGGATTTTTTAATCTCAAGGTGGGTTGGGTCGATTCAGTGGGTCTGCCAAAGCCCTTATCGACCAAAACATAGACGTAAAAATTGGTTTATAGGCGTGAATAGCTTACAACAGCCCCCCAGTTTTGCGGATAGTGAGATCCGTTTTGAGACAACCAAATCTTCAGGCGCAGGTGGGCAGCATGTCAATAAAACCGAGTCTGCCGTACGTGCCACACATCTGCAAACTGGTATATCAGTTAAAGTGCAATCTGAACGGAGCCAACATGCCAATAAACGGTTGGCTAAGCTGTTACTATCTAATAAGTTAGCTGAGCTAAATAGCCAATACCAAAAGCAGCACAAAAACGTTAAACATCAATTACATCAACAGGTAGAACGCGGTGATGCCCATTTGACATTTTATGGAGAGGAGTTTATTGAAAAAGAGTAGGGAGCAGAGATTAAAAATTAAGTGAGTTAGTGATCCATTATCATTAATATCTATTATCTTTACTATCTGAATGACTGATTTTATATGATCCACTTGGTGAATAGTTAACAAACACTATTCACCATCCAACTTCATCCCCCTTTATTATCACTAAAACTTAAACATTGCCCTTCTTTTTAAACTCCGCTATTGTGGTCAGAATAATATCAAACTAAATCATTAGATTAGAAAGGGAATGTCAGATGTATAGGTACTGTATTATTTTTTTGTTATCGGTTCTATCTCTTGTTGGTTGCTCAAATAAGACCAAAATAGTAGAGGAGCGCCCAGAGGCAATTAATGCTTTTGTTATTGATAACGATAAATTGTATGTGATAGGTGAGTACCACGATTTTGAGTTTACCGATAATGATATTGCCAAAAGTATGGCGGCAATCAATAGTCCGCTTTATAAAGAGAATATTCTTGCAATTGACATTATAATTCAAATTACCAATCAATCAGAAGTTTACGGCTTTTATAATATCTATCTCGATCCCAATAAGACAGATAAGTTGGATGAGCAGTTGTTACAGGAAAATCATATCTATAAATCGGGAACCTTACCATTGAAGATGGTTGAAAAAGTGAAAATAGCCTATCCAAACTGGGATGAAAACCAAAAAGTTTACTCAAGCAGGTTCCATTCAAAAGGGCAAGTTATTAAGCTAAAAAATCGTGATGAGATTCTCCAAAAATATGAGTTACCCGTACCACTTATTGCTGATACAAAATACTTTAAAACCGAAAAAGATATTGCTGGTGGTGTAACAACTATGGTTATGTTACCTGTTGCTGTAGTTGCTATAATTCCAATGATGGCTGTTTGGGGTATTGCTTGTGCAGCAAATAGCAATGGTGGTTGTTAATAAGCAGTAATTTAGTAGAAGACGAATTGTGTAAAATAACTATTTGATTTATAGAAACCTTTTTAAGTTTTATTATTGCGGTAAAACAATGCAGTAAAAAAAGACTAAACAATTAGAATCATAAAGGAATGGACATGTATAAGTACGCTGTTATTTTTTTGTTATCGATTCTATCTCTTGTCGGTTGCGCGAAAGATACAATACGCGGAGATACGCTTCCGGAAGCAATTAGTGCTTTTATTTTGGATAAAGATAAGCTGTATGTCGTAGGGCAATATCACGATTATGAATTTACTAGTAATGATATTGTAAAAAGTATAGAAGCTTTACGTAGTCCACCTTATAAAGATAACATTTTGGGTATTTACGTTACGTTAGAAATTATCGATCAGTCAGAAGTTCGGGGTAACTATTATGTCTATTTCGATCCAGATAAGGTAGATAAATTAGATAAGCAGGAATTAGAAAAAAACGGTATTAAAGAGTATGGACTTTTGCCCTCTTATATTTATGACAAAGTTAAAGCTACTCATCCTGATTGGAATAGAAATATGCTTTATCAGCATAAATTCTATTCAGAAGGGAGAGTTGTTAAGTTAGAAAATCATGATGAAATTGTACAAAAGTATAGTGTAACAACACCACTCACTGCTTATACCACTTATTATAAAACTAAAAATGATATAGGAGTGGGTTTAGCTGTTGTAACGATTATGGCAACTTTGCCGCTAATGCCAATTACTGCTGTGATTACATCTCCACTAATTGTTGCCTGTACGATTTCTAGTGGTCATTGTGAGTAACTTATCATCTTTGATCAATCTGATTGATAAAAATAGCTGTTTAATTTATTCTCTTTTTTGTCTAGAATAGCGACAAATTATTATATTAAAAATAAGGGGTTTAACTTGGAACAGAAACAGTTTGCTGAACAGTATGTGATATCAAATAGAGATAAATTTAATTCAGATCAGATTTTTTTAATAAAGAATAAGTTAGAACATCTGCCGGAAGATAGACAGATTGTTATTCAGACAATTTCTCTTAAGGATCCTATTATCACGCTCTTATTATCACTTCTCCTCGGTGGTTTTGCTATTGATCGATTTTATATTGGTGATGTGACATTAGGTATTTTAAAAATTATCACGGTCTGCTTTGTGATAGGATTTATTTGGGTGATTTTGGATTGGTTTTTAACCTATAAAAAAACTAAAAAGATTAATTTTGAAAAAATAATGTTACTTGCTTAGCTAGAATAAATTTACAGATTTAAAGCTCTCAATTTGAGAGCTTTTTTATTGAACGCTGTTTAATTGATGCTTTTTGCGCAAGGATATAAATAATATTTACGATTAGTATTTATAAACATACATTTATACAAATAACATCTATATGGATAACATTTATATAGGTAGTTTTTATATATAAGTTTTTACATAGATAGTTATTACGTTGATAGTTATTACGTTGATAGTTATTACGTAGATAATTATTACGTAGATAATTATTACGTAGATAATTATTACGTAGATAATTATTACATAGATAGTTTTTTTGCCATCAGTGCTGGGTTCTCTTTAATAAACGTCTGTAAAAATGCGCTATCAGGAAGTGCTGAGAGGGCGCCTTTTTGGGTGGTGGCTAAGGCGCCACAGGCGCTGGCAATGGTCATCATGCTCTCTAACATCATCTTATCTTCTGGTAAACCGGAGAGCGAGATACTGCTAAGTAACCCAGCTACAAAGGCGTCGCCGGCACCGGTTGTATCGACACTGTTTACGCGGTAAGCATCGAAGGCGAATAACTTATCTTGCCAGATGACATAACTCCCTTCGCCCCCTTTGGTGATCAGTTTTAATGGTGCATGGTAGTTTTTGGCAAGGCTTTCAAGCGCAACTGCAAAGTCGTCTGATTCGGTTAGCCAAAATAGCTCATCATCAGAGAGTTTTAAGATATCGGCGTAGTGGCAAAAGTCATTAATGACACTGCGCATCTCTGATTTATCTCTCCACATCTGATCACGTAGATTAACATCAAAACTAATTACACCATTTTTAGCTGTTAACCTCTCAATGGCACTTTTTAAGGTGGCGCGGCAGGTGTGGCCGACAAGGGCAAGCGAACAGAAGTGTAAAATATCTTGATCAAAATCAGGAATGGCAGCAGCCGAAAGGAACTGATCTGCCGATGGAGAGACTAAAAAGGTGAAACTGCGCTCGCCACTTTCGCCTAAATCGACAACAACTGTGCTAGTGCGGCAGTTGTCATCCATCTCTAAACTTTGGCAATCAACTTGGTAGTCTAAAAACGTTCTCTCCATAAAATGACCAAATGGATCGTTACCCACGCGACCAATAAACCCTGAAGGTAACCCTAATTTTGCCACACCTATTGCTACGTTAGCAGGTGCACCACCAGCGCAGGCAGAATAGTTCATCTCCCCTTGTGGGAGTAAATCTACAACGGCATCGCCAAGAGACCAAACTTTTGTATTTTTCATATTTTTACTCAATCTGTTAGTATTTAATCTGTTTTTTTGCCAAAAAAGGGTTACAAAAAGTATTCTAAAAGAGTCAATTTATTATTGTTCATCGACTGTAATTAGTTGTAGTAATCAATTCATAGTTGCCTTTTGACAAAAATTGGTAATAGACTAAATTATTTTTGATAAAGATGATTGTTAACGTTAAATATTTGTGACTCGCATCACATATTTTATGTTTAATCTGTTTACCAGTTAACGTTAACATATAAATTGCGTTACTATAACATCAAGCAAATTTAAATGAAAATAACAATTCAATATAGAGGTTTTTTATGTCCATTGAGAAAGCAGAGCAGGCAGTTGCAAAGTTAGAAATAGATAAAAAATATTATCCAAATTTTCATATCGCCCCAGTGGCTGGTTGGATGAATGATCCAAATGGGCTTATCTATTTTAATGGGCAGTATCACGTATTTTTTCAACATCACCCATATGATGCAAACTGGGGTCCGATGCATTGGGGGCACCTTGTTAGTGATGATCTAATTAGTTGGCGCAGGTTACCTATTGCGCTGGCGCCTGATCAGGAGTTTGATCGCAGTGGCTGTTTCTCTGGTTCTGCGGTTGATAATAGTGGTGAGTTATGTTTGATCTATACTGGGCATATCCATTTGAGTGGTGAAGGACCAACAGAGAAGATCTATCAGACACAATGTTTGGCAACGAGTAAAGATGGTATCCATTTTGAGAAGCATGGCACCATTTTAGCGCCAGAAGAGGGGATTATGCACTTTCGTGATCCTAAAGTGTGGCAGCAAGATGGTAGATGGTGGATGGTGGTTGGTAAACGTGATCTTGATGATGTTGGGCAAGTGGTACTTTACTCATCAGAAGATCTTAAAAAGTGGCAGTTGGAGCAAGTTTTGGTGAGTGATATCGATCCTGATGTCTATATGCTTGAGTGTCCTGATTTTTTCCCACTTGGTGATAAGTGGATTTTGATGTTTTCGCCGCAAGGGTATAAGGCGAAAGAGTACCAATACCGTAATCTATTTCAGTCTGGTTATATTGTCGGTGAGTGGCAACCAGGTAGACCATTTACCATTATCAAACCGTTTCAAGAGATGGATTTTGGGCACGATTTTTATGCTCCTCAATCATTCTTAGCAAAAGATGGTCGCCGTTTAGTTTTTGGTTGGATGGATATGTGGCAGTCAATTATGCCAAGTAAAGCGGATAACTGGGCGGGTTCACTTACTATTCCACGTGAGCTTATTTTGGATGCTGATAATAATGTCCGAAACCGCCCAATCAAAGAGTTAGAGGCGCTGCGTAGTGAACAGTTTTCGCTTTCAAATCTTACATTAAATAGTGAAGTGGTAAAAACTGACATTGATGCGGTAAGTTGTGAATTGAAGGTGGAATTTGATCTAACAGCGTCTGATGCTGAGCGATTTGGTTTAGAGCTTGCGGTGACTAAAGAGAGCAAAACGTTACTCTATGTAGATCTTCAATCAAACCGTATTGTGCTTGATCGTAGTCTCTCTGGTGAAGGGGTTCGCGGTTACCGTTCAGTGCCACTCCCTAAAACAGAGACGTTAACACTGCATATCTTCCTTGATTCATCTTCTATAGAGGTATTTATTAATGAGGATCTGTATAGTATCTCTAGCCGTATCTACCCAACGCCATCAACAGAACGTAAAGTGAATTTATTTGCTGAAAATGGAACCGCAAAGGTAGTCGCTGTAGATAGTTGGCAGTTAAAATCGATCTATTAGTAAGTAGTTAATAGAGTCGTTAATAAGTTAGTTGATTTCCCCTTTTTCTTCATTCCATCACAATATTTTACTATATTGTGGTGGTTTTTTATCTTCCAAATTTATCAACAGGTTGATCTATTCGACCGACAGAGTTTGTTGATAAGTGATTCCTCCACTAAAAAATGAATAAATTTCGCTAAGATTGTTAAAAAATCGCTTGTTATTGGCATAAAAAAACATAAAATATGAATAAATATTCATTGTGAGGCGGTTTTAATAATGAGAGAAAGAACAACTGAAATGGTAGAAACATTAAGGCATTCAGTGCCTTATATTAATGCTCACCATCAAAAAGTCTTTGTCATTTTACTTACCGGCGCTACCCTTAAAAGTCATAATTATTCAAATATTATCAGCGATATCGGTCTATTACACAGTTTAGGAATTAAATTAGTTATTGTGAATGGCGCACGTAATCAGATCGATGAATCCCTTAAAACCCACCATATTGAACCAAAATATTATAAACATATCCGTATTACTGATACCACCTCACTCGATATTGTTAAGCAAGTTAATGGTCTATTGCAGCTTAATATTACCGCAAGCCTCTCGATGAGTCTTAACAATACTCCTCTGCAAGGGGCACATATTAATGTCGTCAGTGGCAACTTTGTGATAGCCCAGCCGCTTGGCGTTGAAGATGGCGTTGATTACTGCCATACCGGTAAAATTCGACGTATTAATGATGAAGCGATTAATGCGCAGTTGAATCGTGGATCGATTGTTCTACTTGGTCCGGTTGGCGTCTCGGTTACCGGTGAGAGTTTCAACTTATCATCAGAAGATGTGGCAGCAGAAGTGGCAATTAAACTAAAAGCAGATAAGTTGATCAGCTTTTGTGCCGAGCAGGGGGTATTAGATGAACAGGGTCATGTGATTACCGATCTCTATCCTGTTGATGCTGATAACTATGTTAATCATAAAGAGCAGCTAGGGAAACATCTTTCAAGTGAAGTGCGGTTTTTGCGCGTGGCATCAAAAGCGTGTCGCCATGGTGTTCACCGCAGCCATTTAGTCAGTTATCAACTTGATGGTGCTATTTTACAAGAGTTATTTTCGCGCGATGGAATTGGTACCCAAGTGGCAATGGCACACTCAGAACAGATTCGCCCTGCTACCATTAATGATATTGGTGGGATTTTAGAGCTGATTCGTCCACTTGAAGATCAGGGGATTCTAGTCCGCCGTTCACGTGAGCAGCTCGAGGTTGAGATTGATCAGTTCACCATTATTGAACGTGATAATATGGCTATTGGTTGTGCTGCGCTATATCCCTATCTTGATGAGAAAATGGGGGAAATGGCATGTGTTGCGATTCATCCTGATTACCGTAACTCATCACGGGGAGATATGTTACTTGAAAAAGTGATAGAGCGGGCGCACCAAATTGGTTTAAATAAGATATTTGTATTAACCACCCGTAGTATCCACTGGTTTAGAGAGAAGGGTTTTACCCCTGCGTGTGTTGATGATCTGCCGATTAAAAAGAAGAAACTTTATAATTATCAGCGGAATTCGAAAATTTTAATCTTAGATTTACAGTCATAAACTGTGTTTTGGCATAATCCATTAAAAATAAGATTTTTACCTTCTATTTACCTTCTATTTGGTAAATAGACTGTTACAAGGTAGTTACGACAGTTAAAGCAGTTAAGACAGGTCAAATCTTATCAATTAAGAGTAATAGTTTTCGTACTTAGATTCATTATGGTACAAACTCATTAACGAGATCACAAAGTAGATCGATATGTAGCTCACTATCATTTAGTGCAGGGATATAGTGAAAAACTTTACCGCCAGCTGTTAAAAATATCTCGCGATTTTCATCATCAATCTCATAGAGGGTTTCAAGGCAGTCAGCTGAAAAGCCGGGGCAGATAACCTGCACATTTTTGATCCCCTCTTTTGCCATCTCTGCTAGTAAATTGCTGGTGTTAGGTGTTGTCCATTCACCTTTACCAAACTTCGATTGGTAGGACATTTTTAGCGGAATATCTAGGTTGTTCGCTTTTAGTTTTTCAGCTAATAGCGTTGTTGTTAACCCGCAACGTTTTGGGTATGCATCAGGGCGCTTAGTAATATATTTTACTGGAATGCCATGGTATGAGAGCAAGATGAGATCAGGTCTGCCATGCGCTTCAATGGACGCTTTGATCTGTAGATAGAGGCCATTGATATAGCTAGGGTGATCGGCATAATCATAGAGATATTTAATCTCTCCATAACCCTGTTTTGTGATCTTTTGGATTTTATCAAATACTGCTTGGGTAGTTGTTGTCGAATATTGCGGGAATAGCGGCAGAATTGTAATTTTATCGCACTCTTTTAATTTAGTAAGCGCCGATTCTATCGATGGGGTGCCGTAGGTCATGGCGAGCTCACACTTTACATTACTCAATTTTTGTCTCAATTTTTCATGGAGAGATTCACTAAAAAGCATGAGTGGTGATTTGCCATTCATCGAGATTTTTTGGTAATGTTTGATAATATAGGGGACACGTTTAGGGAGGATTATCCCATGTAAAATGGGGTACCAAATTAAGGGATTTAGATCAACCACGTGGCGATCATGCAAAAATTCAGATAGATACGCTTTTATTGCTGATTCAGTTATTGCACTTGGCGTACCAAGATTGACCAATAGTAGACCTTGCTGCATGTATCCCCCTGTTTGAACAGATTACGATAGATAACGTTTTATAATGGTGAGTAGGCGATCTAAAGCACCTTGATTCTGTTTTAGGATTCGATAGCTATTTTCACCCATCTCCTTTTGTAGATCAGCGTCACTTAATAATTTATCAATAGTGCGGTAGAGATCCGCTTCGGTATTAATAGTCACCCCATTTGCATCGATTAACTGTTTAACAATAATAGCAAAATTGAAAAAATGCTCACCCATAATAATAGGCAGATGGTGGAGGGCTGGCTCTAGTGGATTATGCCCCCCATGGGCAACAAAGCTGCCACCGACCAGTGCAATATCGGCGATGCCATAAAGCTGCATCAACTCACCCATTGTATCCCCTAGTACGACCTGCGTTTGATCCGTCGGGATATGATTTTGGCTACGCAGCGCGTAGGTGAGTCTACTATCAATAAGTAACTTTTCAACAGCTCTAAAACGTTCAGGATGACGTGGAACAAGAATTAACAGCAGGTTAGGGTGTTTTTTCAAAAGCTGTTTAAATGTGGCTAAAATAAGCTCATCTTCGCCAGCATGTGTGCTAGCCGCAATTAAGACCGGTCGATTGAGCTGCCAGTTTTGTTTTAGGGTTTTAATTTGATCTTTTTGCTCATCACTTAAATCAATATCAAATTTAATACTACCTGTGATCGATAGATGTGTAGAAGGTAAGCCCAGTTGAATAAACCTTTCACCATCTACCTGATTTTGTGCTGCAATCATGGTGATTTTAGGGAGTAGATGACGAATAGTTTTCCCCAGTTTTGCATAACCTTTAGCTGATCGCTCAGACAACCTTGCGTTAGCAATAATAAGCGGTATATCACGCTTATTAAGTTCGCAGATCAGTGTTGGCCAGAGTTCAGTCTCCATAATGATAACAACTTTTGGTCGGAGCTGATTAAGAAAGCGTTTAACAGCGCAAGGGAGATCATAAGGGAGATAGACATGGCTAACAGTATCACCAAAAGTAGTTTTAACGCGATCGGAGCCGGTCGGCGTCATTGTGGTAACTGTGATTGGTAGATTAGGATACTCTTTTTGGAGTGCCTTAATTAATGGGATAGCAGCAACTGTTTCGCCAACCGAAACAGCATGAACCAAAATACCATCAGGCTTTACCTTGCCTTTGCCAAATCCATAACGCTCCAATATTCGTTGTCGATAAGCTGGTGCTTTTCGGCTTCGCCATAAGAGACGGAGCCAGATAATAGGTTGAATTAGATAGAGTAGGATGGTGTATAAGATCTGCATTATCAGTTAGTCATTTAGATTAAAAAAATACCTGCGGTAGTAGGCAAGTTCTTCGATTGAGTCGCGAATGTCAGCTAAGGCTTGATGTGAACTCTGTTTGCTAATCCCTTTTAAGATGCTAGGTTTCCAACGCTTAGCAAGCTCTTTTATTGTGCTGACATCTAAATAGCGATAGTGGAAATAACGCTCTAAATTGGGCATATAGTTGAAGAGAAAACGGCGATCTTGCCCAATTGTGTTACCGCAAATAGGTGAGCAGTTTTCAGGAACCCACTGTTTTAGGAAGGCAAGCGTTTTTGCTTCGGCTTCTGCTTCATCTATTGTGCTGTTACGGACACGTTCAATCAATCCTGACTTGCCATGTGTATTTTTATTCCACTCATCCATTTGGGCGAGCTGTTGTTCGGATTGATGAATCGCAATAACCGGACCTTCGGCAAGTATCTGGAGATCCGAGTCGGTAACAATTGTGGCAATTTCAATAATTCGATCGGAAGATGGACTTAGCCCTGTCATCTCTAAATCAATCCAGATAAGATTGTTAGAATTAATTTGGTTTGTCATATTTCAACTTATCTATTTTTCTTTTGATGTTGAGTAGTGTAGCATAACTGGCAAATGGTTTTGGCAAAAAAATTAGTCGTTAATCCATATTAATCATTATACAAAGTAGTCTGTTAACTCTGCTACTAGGTAGTAAAAAGTGTTCGGTAATTAATGACAGCTTTTTATAGATATTCACATTTAATCATAAACGAATTGGATAGAAGATTGTAAACTGTGGCGAAAAATCAACTCTCTCAAAATCAAAAAAGGCGGGTAGCCGCTAAACATCATGCGCGTTTAAAGACGATGCAAGATGATGACCTTTCAAGTTTTTCATCTCCAAATGATGGCGTCGTTGTTAGCCGTTTTGGTAAATCTGCTGATATTGAAGATAGTCGTGGGGCGATTTTTCGTTGCAGTATTCGACGTACACTGCCCTCATTAGTAACTGGTGATAAAGTAGTTTGGCGAGCCAGTATTGAGCCAAATACCAACGGCATTGTTGAGGCTGTTTACCCTCGCCATTCTGAGCTAGTTCGTCCCGATTTTTACGATGGTGTGAAACCAGTTGCAGCAAATATTGATCAGATTGTGATTATTTCAGCTGTACTACCTGAATTGTCGCTTAATATCATTGATCGCTATTTAGTTGCCTGTGAAGCGACGCAGATTGATCCAGTTATTGTTCTCAATAAAGTTGATCTATTAACACCTGAACAACTGCGTGATATACAACAGCAGCTGGAAATTTATACTGAAATTGGGTATCAAGTACTTATGATCTCTTGCCAGACAGAGCAAGGAGTCGCACAGTTACAGGCAATATTATTAGATAAAGTATCGATTTTAGTTGGGCAATCGGGGGTGGGTAAATCAACAATTATTAATCAGCTTTTACCTCATCAAGATGCTGTTATGACAGGGGGAGTTTCAGAGACCTCTGGACTTGGTCAACATACCACTACAACAACGCGGCTTTACCATCTACCAAATGGTGGTGAGATTATCGATTCACCGGGTATTCGAGAGTTTGGACTTTGGCATTTAGAACCTGAACAGGTCATCTCAGGATTTAGAGAGTTTACAAACTATTTAGGTGGATGCCAGTTCCGAGATTGTAATCACCTTGATACACCAGGTTGTGCATTGCAACAAGCGTTAGAGGAGGGTAAAATTGCGCCATCAAGATTGGAAAATTATCACCGAATTTTGCAAACGATGCAGGAAGTAAAAGCGAGAACAAATAGGCGATATAAGTAGAGAAAATAGCAAGAAAGTATTAAAAGATATCAATATAAGAGTTAGTTTATCGATAAAGAATACGATAGAGAATATACACTCTGCCGATTAAAATCGACAGAGTAATAGTAATTAATGTCGTTTAAGTGCGCAGCCAATAGTTAAATATGCCCAACCTTGGAAAATCAGGTCTATACCTAAAAACATACCTAATACCCAAAGACTGTTGGCAGGCCAACCAGCAATAATTAAAATCCCTAGAAGTAGCGTAATAAATCCAGAAAATACCCACCAACCCCAACGCGGATAAGCGCGATTGTTAAATGCTGCTATGAGTTGAGTTACTCCACTCAGAATTAATAGAAAACAGATAACTAAAGTTAGTGCGGAGGAGACGGCAATAGGTTCGATAAATGCCAACAAACCGGTCACAACATATAGAACACCTAAAACAGCCCACAGAGCAGTATAACCAAACCCTTTTATTTGGAAGGAGTGGTAAACTTGGGCAATACCTGCGATAAAAAGTAGTGAACCGATAAAATAGACAGAAAAAACAGTGGCCACAAATTGGTAACATAGTGCTAAAACGCCTAGTATGATGAGAATAATACCTACCGCTATAAATCCATTCGACTTGGTTCTCACCGTATCAAAACTCTGTAATTCAGTATTCATATTTCCCGCCTTATGTAGTGGATGTTTTTGAAAACTACAATTTTATTCAAAGAATTAAATCAATAATTGATGAAATTAAGTACCAAAATATTTTGGTACTATAATATATAAGGTTTTTTCAAAAAGAGTAAAGCTATCTTGTTAAATTATTTTATATTCTCTATTCCACTAGGTGGGGAGAAATATTTTTTCGATCACTATTTTTTGTGATTCATCTTTAATCATAAATATTTTACATAAATATCATATAACATTAATGTGTAACCCTAAAACATTCTAATAAATAGTAAGGCAAAATCTGCTTTTTGAACAAGAATTACCACTTGCAATGGTTGAATAAGTGCGTATAATTAACGCACTTTGCTTATGCTTTAATTGGTGAGCAAATGATTGAAGATGGGATTAAAACTTAATTAAGATGCAATCACATCAACAATACTTCCGATATGGAAGTTACGAAAAAAGAACGGATTACACTCTCCTGTCAATCGAAACAGGATAAGAGTAGTGATCTTTTGTTATAACTTTTAATAGTGGAGCTCTGGTCTCATGTCGAACCAAAGAATCCGTATCCGGTTAAAAGCATTTGATCATCGTTTGATTGATCAATCAACTGCTGAAATTGTAGAAACTGCGAAGCGCACAGGCGCACAAGTTCGTGGTCCTATTCCATTACCGACACGCAAAGAGCGTTTTACAGTATTGATTTCTCCGCATGTTAATAAAGATGCACGTGATCAATATGAAATTCGCACTCATAAGCGTCTAGTTGACATTGTTGAACCAACTGAAAAAACAGTTGATGCATTAATGCGATTAGATCTTGCTGCCGGTGTTGACGTGCAGATCAGTTTAGGTTAATTCCTAAATTGAATGATTGAGAGGTCGAAATAATGATTGGTTTAATCGGTCGTAAAGTGGGAATGACACGAATCTTCACTGAAGATGGTGTTTCTATCCCTGTCACCGTAGTAGAAATTCAAAACAACCGCGTTACTCAAGTAAAAACAGTTGAAAACGACGGTTATCAAGCAATTCAGGTCACAACCGGTAGTAAAAAAGCGAATCGTGTTAATAAACCTGAAGCAGGTCACTTTGCTAAGGCTGGCGTCGAAGCTGGTCGTGGTCTATGGGAATTTCGTTTTGAAGAAGGCGAATATACAGTAGGTCAAAGCATCAACGTAGATATTTTTACAGATGTTAAAAAAGTTGACGTTACTGGTACATCTAAAGGTAAAGGTTTTGCTGGCGTAACAAAACGTTGGAATTTCCGTACTCAAGATGCAACTCATGGTAACTCTTTAGCACACCGTGGTCATGGCTCTATTGGTCAAAACCAAACTCCAGGTAAAGTGTTTAAAGGTCGTAAAATGGCAGGTCACCTAGGTAGTGAACGCGTTACTATTCAAAATCTAGATATTGTACGTATTGATGCAGATCGTAACCTTTTATTAATTAAAGGTGCAGTGCCAGGTGCAATTAATAGTGATCTAATTGTTAAACCAGCAATTAAGGCTTAACGGAAGGAGATAGAGATGGAATTAGTAGTAAAAGACGCGCAAGCGCTTTCTGTTTCCGAAACTACCTTCGGACGTGAGTTTAATGAAGCGTTAGTTCATCAGGTTGTTGTCGCCTATGCAGCTGCAGCTCGTCAAGGAACTCGTGCTCAGAAAACAAGAGCAGAAATCGCTGGTTCAGGCAAAAAGCCATGGCGTCAAAAAGGTACAGGTCGCGCTCGTTCAGGTTCAATTAAGAGCCCAATTTGGCGTAGCGGTGGTGTAACATTTGCAGCAAAACCACAAGATCATAGCCAAAAAGTTAACCGTAAAATGTATCGTGGTGCATTAAAGAGTATTTTCTCTGAATTAGTGCGTCAAGAACGTTTAATCGTAGTTGAAACATTTACTGTTGAAGCACCTAAGACTAAATTATTGACTCAGAAACTGAGAGATATGAACTTACAAGATGTTCTTATTATCACTTCTGAAGTTGATGAGAATCTTTTCTTAGCAGCACGTAATATCTATAAAGTTGATGTGCGTGATGTAGCAGGTATTGATCCAGTGAGTTTGATTGCATTTGACAAAGTGGTTATCACTGTTGATGCAGTTAAACAAGTAGAGGAGATGTTAGCATGATTCGTGAAGAACGTCTGCTTAAAATCTTGCGCGCACCACATGTTTCTGAAAAAGCATCCATGTCAATGGAAAAAACTAATACATTAGTATTAAAAGTTGTTAAAGATGCTACTAAGAAAGAGATTAAAGCCGCAGTTGAGCAACTATTTGAAGTTAAAGTAGATGATGTTAATACCTTAGTTGTAAAAGGTAAAGTTAAACGTCGTGGTCAACAAGTTGGTCGCCGAAGCGACTGGAAAAAAGCTTACGTTACTTTAGCAGAAGGTCAAAATTTAGATCTTGCTGGCGTCGCTGAGTAATTCGGAGGAGTAAGAACAATGGCAGTTGTTAAGTGTAAACCTACATCTCCGGGTCGTCGCCACGCTGTTAAAGTGGTTAACCCAGAGTTGCATAAAGGCAAACCTTATGCACCGTTGCTTGATTCAAAAAGCAAAACTGGTGGTCGCAATAATAATGGTCGTATCACTACTCGTCATATTGGCGGTGGTCATAAGCAACATTATCGTATTGTCGATTTTAAACGTAATAAAGATGGTATTCCTGCAGTTGTTGAACGTCTGGAATATGATCCTAACCGTAGTGCAAATATTGCACTGGTTTTATATAAAGACGGTGAACGTCGTTATATTTTAGCGCCTAAAGGCTTAAAAGTTGGCGATCCAATCCAATCTGGTGTTGATGCATCTATCAAAACAGGTAACTGTTTACCAATGCGTAATATCCCAGTTGGTACTACTGTACACAATGTGGAAATGAAACCTGGTAAGGGTGGGCAACTTGCTCGTTCTGCTGGTAGTTATGTTCAGATTGTGGCTCGTGAAGGTTCATATGTAACTTTACGTCTTCGTTCAGGCGAAATGCGTAAAATATTATCTGATTGCCGTGCAACCATTGGTGAAGTAGGTAACTCAGAACATATGCTTCGCGTATTAGGTAAAGCAGGTGCAAGCCGTTGGCGTGGAATTCGTCCAACTGTTCGTGGTACTGCAATGAACCCGGTAGACCATCCACATGGTGGTGGTGAAGGTCGTAACTTTGGTAAACATCCTGTGTCTCCATGGGGTCAAAAAGCCAAAGGATTGAAAACGCGTAGCAACAAACGTACTGATAAGTACATTGTTCGCCATCGCAATAAGAAATAATTAATATAGAGGATTAGCTATGCCACGTTCTCTCAAGAAGGGTCCTTTTATTGACCTACACTTGCTGAAGAAGGTAGAGAAAGCGGTGGAAAGCGGGGACAAGAAACCAATTCGTACTTGGTCCCGTCGTTCAACGATCTTTCCTAACATGATCGGTTTGACCATCGCTGTCCATAATGGTCGTCAGCACGTTCCAGTTTATGTAACCGACGAAATGGTTGGTCATAAATTGGGTGAATTCGCACCGACTCGTACTTATCGCGGCCATGCGGCTGATAAGAAAGCTAAGACACCAACTAAGAGATAAGTAGGAGAAAGAGATGGAAACAATTGCAAAATATCGCCACGCTCGTTCTTCTGCGCAAAAAGTTCGCTTAGTAGCAGATCTTATTCGCGGTAAGAGTGTGTCTCAGGCACTAGATATTTTAACGTACACCAATAAAAAAGCGGCTGTATTAGTTAAAAAAGTATTAGAATCAGCTATTGCTAATGCAGAGCATAATGATGGTGCTGACATTGATGATCTTAAAGTCGCGAAAATTTTCGTAGACGAAGGCCCTAGTATGAAGCGTATTATGCCTCGTGCTAAAGGTCGTGCAGATCGTATTTTGAAGCGTACGAGTCACATTACTGTGATCGTCTCTGATCGCTAGGCTGGAGAATAGCAATGGGTCAAAAAGTAAATCCAAATGGTATCCGATTAGGTATTGTCAAGCCTTGGACATCTACATGGTATTCGGGTACAAAAACATTTGCTGACAATTTAGAAAGTGATTTTAGAGTGCGTGAATTCTTAAATAAAGAGTTAGCGCAAGCATCAATCTCTAAAATTGTGATCGATCGTTCAGCTGAAACAAACGTCCGCATTACTATTTACACTGCCCGTCCAGGTATTGTAATTGGTAAAAAAGGCGAGGACGTTGAGAAATTACGTAATGCCGTAGCTGCTATTGTCAATAAATATAAAGACAAGAAAGAGAAACGTGATGTTGCAGTACAAATTAATATTGCTGAAATTCGTAAACCAGAACTTGATGCAAAATTAGTTGCCGACAGTATTACTTCTCAATTAGAGCGTCGTGTTATGTTCCGCCGTGCAATGAAACGCGCAGTTCAAAATGCGATGAAAGCAGGTGCTAAAGGTATCAAAGTTGAAGTAAGCGGCCGTTTAGGTGGAGCTGAAATTGCACGTAGTGAGTGGTATCGTGAAGGTCGTGTGCCATTACATACCTTACGTGCAGATATTGACTATGGTACATCAGAAGCATTGACTACCTATGGTATTATTGGTGTTAAAGTGTGGATCTTCAAAGGTGAGATCCTTGGTGGTATGGCTGCCGTTGAACAAGCAGAGAAACAACCTGCTGCTCAACCGAAAAAGCAGCGCAAAGGCCGAAAACAATAAGGAGCGTCGCTGATGTTACAACCAAAGCGTACAAAATTCCGTAAAGTGCAAAAGGGCCGCAATCGTGGTCTAGCTGTAAGTACTGATGTTAGTTTCGGTACGTTCGGTCTTAAGGCTGTAGGTCGTGGTCGTATGACTGCGCGCCAGATCGAAGCGGCACGTCGTGCAATGACTCGTGCAGTTAAGCGTCAAGGTAAAATCTGGATTCGAGTATTTCCTGATAAACCAATTACTGAAAAACCATTAGAAGTTCGTATGGGTAAAGGTAAAGGTAATGTTGAATACTGGGTTGCTCAGATTCAACCAGGTAAAGTCCTTTATGAGATGGACGGTGTGCCAGAAGAAGTTGCTCGTGAAGCATTTGCGTTGGCAGCTGCAAAACTGCCTATTAAAACCACCTTTGTGATTAAGACGGTGATGTAAATGAAAGCAAAAGAGCTACGTGAAAAAAGCGTTGAAGAGTTAAATACTGAACTTTTGAATTTGTTACGTGAGCAGTTTAACTTACGTATGCAATTAGCAGGAGGTCAGTTAACACAAACTCACATGTTAAAACAGGTGCGCCGTAATATCGCACGAGTGAAGACGTTATTAACTGAAAAGGCGGGTGCGTAATGAATACTGATGTTAAAATTCGTACTCAGCAAGGTCGAGTCATTAGTGACAAAATGGATAAATCTATTACTGTTGCTATAGAACGTAAAGTAAAACATCCATTATATGGTAAGTTTATTAAACGTACGACTAAATTGCATGTACATGATGAAAACAATGAGTGTGGTATTGGTGATACTGTAGAGATTAAAGAGTGTCGTCCATTATCTAAGACTAAGTCTTGGACTCTTGTTCGAGTCGTTGAAAAGGCAGTTATTTAATCTATTTGATTAAAAATTGCACTTAATATGATAAACGGCTATATTTAGCCGTTTATTTTATGCTATCCATTTCACATGAGTGGTGTTATACTGTGCGCCCTCACGTAAGTGGGTTTTTTGGTTGTCTATTCTTATCCATGGTAGTTGAGGTGGATGAAGGTAGATTAGACAATAATTAATTATATGGAGCATTAAAATGATCCAAGAACAGACTAGGCTAGATGTTGCCGATAATTCTGGTGCACGTAGCGTAATGTGTATCAAGGTTCTCGGTGGATCGCATCGTCGTTATGCTGCCGTAGGTGATATCATCAAAGTTACTATCAAAGAAGCAATTCCACGTGGTAAAGTAAAAAAAGGTGATGTACTGAAAGCTGTAGTGGTGCGCACTAGAAAAGGGGTTCGTCGCCCAGATGGATCTGTTATTCGTTTCGATCGTAATGCATGTGTTATTTTAAATAATAACAGTGAACAACCGATTGGTACGCGTATTTTTGGACCGGTCACTCGTGAACTTCGTTCTGAGAAGTTTATGAAGATCATTTCATTAGCACCAGAAGTACTGTAAGGAGCGGGTAATGGCAGCGAAAATCCGTCGCAATGATGAAGTTATCGTGTTAACCGGAAGTAAAAACAATAAAGGTAAACGCGGTAAAGTTAAAACTGTTTTATCTACTGGTAAAGTGATTGTTGAAGGTATTAATTTGGTGAAAAAACATCAAAAACCAGTGCCTGCATTAAATCAAGAAGGTGGTATTGTTGAAAAAGAAGCACCAATTAATGTTTCTAATGTAGCAATCTTTAACCCTTCTACAGGTAAAGCAGATCGCGTAGGCTTTCGATTTGAAAACGGTAAAAAAGTCCGTTTTTATAAGTCTACTAATGAATTAATTAATTAAGTAATTTGGAGTGTACGATGGCGAAACTGCATGATTACTACAAAGAACAGGTAGTAAATAAACTGCAAGCCCAGTTTGGCTACAAATCTGTCATGCAAGTCCCTCGGATCGAAAAGATCACCTTGAATATGGGTGTGGGTGAAGCAGTTACTGATAAGAAATTATTAGATAATGCGGTTGCTGATTTAGCAGCAATCAGTGGTCAAAAACCACTAGTCACTAAAGCACGCAAATCAGTTGCTGGTTTTAAAATCCGTCAAGGGTATCCTATTGGTTGTAAGGTGACTCTACGTGGCGAACGTATGTGGGAATTTTTTGAACGTCTTGTTTATATTGCATTACCTCGTACTCGAGATTTTCGTGGTTTAAGCACAAAATCTTTTGATGGGCGTGGTAACTACAGTATGGGTGTTCGTGAGCAGATCGTTTTCCCTGAAATCGATTATGATAAGGTTGATCGTGTTCGTGGTTTAGATATTACTATCACAACGACAGCACAATCTGACGATGAAGGCCGAGCTTTACTATCTGCCTTTAACTTCCCGTTTCGTAAGTAAGGTAGGGTATAATGGCTAAACAATCAATGATTGAACGCGATAAGAAACGCGTAAAGCTAGCAGAGAAATATTTTGCAAAGCGTCAAGAATTAAAAGCGATTATTTCTGATCTTAATGCATCAGATGAAGATCGTTGGAATGCAGTGCTAAAACTACAGACGCTTCCTCGTGATTCTAGTCCATCACGTCAACGTCGACGTTGTCGTCAAACTGGTCGTCCTCATGGCGTCCTTCGTAAGTTTGGTTTAAGCCGTATTAAGGTTCGTGAATCCGCCATGCGTGGTGAAATTCCAGGCCTTAAGAAAGCAAGTTGGTAATCTGAGGAGTGTTATAGATGAGCATGCAAGATCCTATTGCAGATATGTTGACCCGTATTCGTAACGGTCAATCTGCGAATAAAGTTGCAGTCACCATGCCTTCCTCTAAGCTAAAAGTGGCAATTGCCGATGTGCTGAAAGAAGAAGGATATATTGGAGACTATAAAGTTATTGGTGACATCAAGCCTGAATTGGAAATAGCTTTAAAATATTTTCAAGGTAAAGCTGTTGTAGAGAGTATTAAACGTGTTAGCCGTCCAGGTTTACGTATTTATAAACGTAAAGATGAATTACCTAAGGTAATGGCTGGATTAGGTATTGCAGTTGTCTCTACTTCAAAAGGTGTTATGACTGATCGTGCAGCACGCCAAGCTGGTCTTGGTGGTGAAATTATCTGCTACGTAGCGTAAGGGAGAAAAAGATGTCTCGTGTTGCAAAAGCACCTGTCGTTGTTCCTGCTGGCGTAGAAGTTAAAATTTGCGATCAGGTAATTACGATTAAAGGTTCAAAGGGCGAGTTATCTCGTTCAATTAATAAAGCTGTTGTTTTGAATAATGATGCAGGCAATATCACATTTAGTCCTCGTGAGGGATATAGTGATGGTTGGACACAAGCTGGAACTGCACGCGCATTAGTCAATGCAATGGTTATTGGTGTTACTGAAGGTTTTACTAGAAAACTTCAACTAGTTGGTGTTGGTTATCGTGCACAGCTTAAAGGTGATTCAATTGGTTTGTCATTAGGTTATTCACATCCAATTGAGCATAAATTGCCAGCGGGCGTGACTGCAGAGTGCCCATCTCAAACTGAAATTGTACTGAAAAGTGTTGATAAACAGTTGATTGGTCAAGTGGCAGCAGATATCCGTGCTTATCGTCGTCCTGAGCCTTATAAAGGTAAAGGTGTTCGTTACGCCGATGAAGTCGTGCGTACTAAAGAAGCTAAGAAGAAGTAGGGTAACACTATGGATAAGAAATCAGCTCGTATCCGTCGTGCCACTAAAGCGCGTCGTAAAATGCATGAGTTACTAGTAACCCGTTTAGTGGTTTACCGTACTCCACGTCATATTTATGCGCAGATTATTGCATCAGACGGATCAGAAGTATTGGCAGCAGCTTCAACTCTTGAAAAAGCTATCAGTGCAAATTTAAAATATACTGGAAACAAAGATGCTGCAGCTGCTATTGGTAAAGCAATTGCAGAGCGTGCATTAGCAAAAGATATCAAAGATGTCGCTTTTGATCGTTCAGGTTTCCAATATCATGGTCGAGTCCAGGCGCTAGCAGATGCTGCTCGCGAAGCTGGCCTACAGTTCTAAGGTAGGAGTTAAAGATGGCAAACATCGAAAAACAAGCTGGTGAACTGCAGGAAAAATTGATCGCAGTTAACCGTGTTTCTAAAACCGTAAAAGGTGGCCGTATTTTTAGTTTTTCAGCACTAACAGTAGTTGGTGATGGTAACGGTCGTGTTGGTTTTGGTTATGGTAAAGCGCGAGAAGTTCCAGCAGCAATCCAAAAAGCGATGGAAAAAGCACGCCGTAATATGATCAATATTGCGTTAAATAAAGACACACTTCAGCATCCTGTTAAAGGTGCTCATACTGGTTCTCGTGTTTATATGCAGCCTGCATCAGAAGGTACTGGTATTATTGCTGGTGGTGCAATGCGTGCTGTTTTGGAAGTTGCAGGTGTTCGTAATGTTCTAGCTAAAGCATATGGTTCTACTAACCCGATTAACGTGGTTCGTGCAACTATTGATGGCTTAGAAAATATGAAATCACCAGAAATGGTCGCAGCTAAGCGTGGTAAAACCGTCGAAGAAATTTTGGGGTAATCAGCCATGGCAAAGACAATTAAAATTACACAAACTCGTAGTTCTATAGGTCGTTTACCGAAGCATAAAGCAACGTTACGCGGTCTTGGATTACGTCGAATTGGGCATACTGTAGAGCGTGAGGATACTCCCGCAATGCGTGGTATGATTAACCAAGTTTATTACATGGTTAAAGTAGAGGAGTAATAAGTAATGCATCTAAATACTTTATCTCCTGCTGAAGGTTCAAAGCATGCATCTAAGCGCTTGGGTCGTGGTATTGGCTCAGGATTAGGTAAAACTGGTGGTCGTGGTGTTAAAGGTCAGAAGTCTCGTTCAGGTGGCGGCGTACGTCGTGGCTTTGAAGGTGGTCAAATGCCTTTATATCGTCGTTTACCAAAATTTGGTTTTACCTCACGTAAAGCACAAGTTACAGCTCAAATTCGCCTTTCAGATCTAATGAAAGTAGATGGTGATGTTGTTGACTTAAATAGCTTAAAAGTTGCTAACGTGATTAATTCACAGATTGAGTATGCGAAAATTATGTTATCAGGTGAAATTTCTAAACCTGTTACTATTCGTGGTATTCGAGTGACTAAAGGTGCAAAAGCTGCAATTGAAGCTGCTGGCGGAAAAATAGAGGAATAATTAGAAAGATGGCAAAGCAACCAGGATTAGATTTTCAAAGCACGAGAGGCGGAAGTGGTGAACTTAAGAGACGTTTGTTATTCGTACTTTTAGCACTAATCGTTTTTCGTATTGGTTCTTATATTCCAGTTCCTGGTATTGATACTAAAGCATTATCGGATTTACTTGCAAAGGCTTCAAGTAATGGTATTGTGGATATGTTCAATATGTTTTCTGGTGGTGCTTTAAGCCGTGCTTCAATTTTTGCTTTAGGGATAATGCCGTATATATCTGCATCGATTGTTGTGCAGTTATTAACGGCCATTAATCCTAAACTGGCGGAATTGAAGAAAGAGGGTGAATCAGGTCGACAAAAGATTAGCCAATACACTCGTTATGGTACTTTAGCTTTAGCGATTGTACAGGCTGTTGGAATTGCAACTGGTTTACCCAATATTCCGGACTATGGTAGTATTGTTATTAACCCTGGATTTTCTTTCTATTTTATTGCATCGGTTAGTTTAGTTACTGGCACTATGTTTCTTATGTGGCTTGGTGAGCAGATCACTGAAAGAGGTGTAGGTAATGGAATCTCTATCATTATCTTTGCAGGTATTGTGGCGAGTCTTCCTCATGCAATATATGTAGTAATTGAAGAAGCTCATCAGCATCCAATTTTACTATTAGCTGTTGCAGCATTAGTTATCGGGATAACCTATTTTGTTGTGTTTGTTGAACGTGGACAGAGACGCATTGTTGTTAATTATGCTCAACGTCAGCAAGGTCGCCGTGTTTATGCGGCACAAAGCACACATTTGCCATTAAAAATAAATATGGCGGGTGTTATTCCGGCAATATTTGCATCAACAATCATTATGTTACCATCAATGATGGCCTCTTGGTTCCAAGGGGACGGTGAAGGTTGGAGATACTTTATTGTCCTTATTGGTCAATATTTTTCTCATGATCAACCGTTATATATAATTTTTTATGCTGTAGCGATTATTTTCTTCTGTTTCTTCTATACAGCATTAGTTTTTAATCCTAGAGAGACAGCGGATCAGTTGAAAAAATCGGGTGCGTTTATTCCAGGAATTCGTCCAGGTGAACAGACATCAAAGTATATTGATAAAGTGATGACGCGTTTAACGTTAGTTGGATCTCTATATATTACTTTTGTATGTTTAGTTCCTATGATTATGACTTCAGCAATCAAAGTTCCTGTGCAGTTTGGCGGTACTTCTCTATTGATTGTTGTTGTAGTAGTTATGGACTTTATGGCACAAGTACAGACTTTAATGATGCCAAATCGTTATGAGTCAGTTTTAAAGAAAGCGAATCTGAAAGGCTATGGCCGATAAGATAGAAGTTACGGAGAAAACAAATGAAAGTTCGTGCTTCAGTCAAGAAATTATGCAGAAATTGTAAAATCATCAAACGTAATGGCATTGTTCGTGTCATTTGTATTGAAGGTAAACATAAACAACGTCAAGGTTAATATATTATTTAATCAGAGGTTGTGCATATTTTACTTGCCAAAGTATAGTAAAGCTGGCTAGAATAGCCAGCCTAGTTTTTCGTGAATCCTCTGTTTGAGTATCCTGAAAACGGGCTTTTCAGTATAGGGGTATTCGCTAAACATTAACAATAATAGGAGTGCATAGTGGCCCGTATAGCAGGCATTAACATTCCTGATCAACAACATACTGTAATCGCGTTACAAGCAATTTATGGTATCGGTAATACTCGTGCTAAAGCAATTTGTGTTGAAGCTGGTATTCCTGAGCATGTTAAGATCAGAGAACTATCTGAAGATCAGATTGAAAAGTTACGTGAAGAAGTGGCTAAGTTTACTGTAGAAGGTGATCTACGCCGTGAAGTAACTATGAGTATCAAGCGTTTATTAGACCTTGGTTGTTATCGTGGCATGCGTCATCGTCGTGGACTTCCTGTTCGCGGTCAACGCACAAAAACTAACGCACGTACCCGTAAGGGACCGCGTAAGCCAATCAAGAAATAATTGAGGTGATAAACAAATGGCAAAGACACCTGTTCGTACACGTAAACGTGTAAAAAAGCAAGTTTCTGATGGTATAGCTCATATTCATGCATCATTTAACAATACAATCGTAACTATTACCGATCGTCAAGGTAATGCGTTGGGTTGGGCAACCGCTGGTGGTTCTGGTTTCCGTGGATCTCGTAAATCAACTCCTTTTGCTGCGCAAGTTGCTGCGGAACGTTGTGCTGAAGCAGTTAAAGAGTACGGAATTAAGAATCTGGAAGTTATGGTAAAAGGACCTGGTCCTGGTCGTGAGTCAACAATTCGTGCATTAAATGCAGCGGGTTATCGCATCACTAATATTACTGATGTTACTCCGATTCCTCATAACGGTTGTCGTCCACCAAAGAAACGTCGTGTTTAGTTTCTATTAAATTAAACATTGAATGTTTTAGGATTATTGGAGAAATAAAATGGCAAGATATTTGGGACCAAAGCTCAAATTAAGTCGTCGTGAAGGTACAGATCTATTTCTTAAATCTGGTGTTCGCGCAATTGATAGTAAATGTAAATTAGAGCAAGCTCCTGGACAACATGGTGCGCGTAAACCGCGTCTATCAGATTATGGTGTTCAGTTACGCGAAAAACAAAAAGTACGTCGTATTTATGGAATTTTAGAACGTCAGTTCCGTAATTATTACAAAAGTGCAGCACGTATAAAAGGTAATACTGGTGAAAACCTACTTAGTCTTTTAGAATGTCGTTTAGATAATGTTGTTTATCGTATGGGATTTGGTGCAACTCGTGCCGAAGCTCGTCAATTAGTAAGCCATAAAGCTGTGCTCGTTAATGGTCATGTAGTTAACATAGCATCTTATCAGGTTGCTCCAGAAGATGTTATTAGTGTTCGGGAAAAATCTAAAAAACAGGCGCGTATTAAAGCTGCTTTAGAATTAGCCGAACAACGTGAAAAACCAACTTGGTTAGAAGTTGATGCTAGCAAAATGGAAGGTGTATTTAAACGCTTACCAGAGCGTTCAGATTTATCTGCTGACATCAATGAACATTTGATCGTCGAACTTTATTCTAAGTAAAGTTTAGCACTTAAGAGAGGACATAATGCAGGGTTCTGTAACAGATTTTTTAAAACCTCACCTAGTTGATGTTGTTCAATACAGTCAAACTCATGCTAAAGTGACTTTAGAGCCACTTGAACGTGGTTTTGGCCATACATTAGGTAATGCACTTCGCCGTATATTATTATCATCTATGCCGGGTTGTGCAGTAACTGAAGTTGAAATTGACGGTGTTCTGCATGAGTACAGTACTAAAGAAGGCGTTCAGGAAGATGTGCTTGATATTTTGCTTAATTTAAAAAAATTAGCTATTCGAGTTCATTCAAAAGATGATGTTATTTTGACTTTAAATAAGTCTGGTGTTGGAGCAGTTACTGCATCTGATATTACACATGATGGTGATGTGGAAATCATTAATCCTGATCTCGTTATTTGTCATCTCACTGATGATAATGCTTCGATTAGTATGCGTATCCGTGTACAACGAGGACGTGGTTATGTCCCTGCTTCTGCTCGCGTTAAGTCAGAAGATGAAGATCGGCCAATTGGTCGTTTATTAGTTGATGCTTGTTATAGCCCTGTTGAGCGTATTGCCTATTCCGTTGAGGCAGCTCGAGTGGAACAGCGAACCGATTTAGATAAATTAGTTATCGATATGGAAACTAATGGAACAATTGATCCAGAAGAGTCTATTCGTCGTGCATCAACCATTTTGGCTGAACAGCTTGAAGCTTTTGTTGATTTACGTGATGTTCATCAACCAGAAGTGAAAGAGGATAAACCGGAATTTGATCCAATTCTTCTACGCCCAGTAGATGATCTGGAATTAACTGTTCGGTCTGCTAATTGCTTAAAAGCAGAAGCAGTTCATTATATTGGTGATTTAGTACAACGTACTGAAGTTGAGCTATTGAAAACTCCTAATCTTGGTAAGAAATCGCTTACTGAAATTAAGGATGTGCTCGCATCACGTGGTCTCTCTTTAGGTATGCGCTTAGAGAACTGGCCACCAGCAAGTATTGTTGAAGACTAAAATAAAATTTATATAAGAAGGATAAAGTTATGCGCCATCGTAAAAGTGGTCGTCAACTGAACCGAAATAGCAGCCACCGTCAAGCAATGTTTCGTAATATGACAAGTTCTTTAGTTGAACATGAAATTATTAAAACTACATTGCCTAAAGCGAAAGAGTTGCGTCGTGTCGTTGAACCGTTAATTACGTTAGCCAAGAGCGATAGCGTAGCTAATCGTCGCCTGGCTTTTGCTCGTATTCGTGATAAAGATGCAGTAAAAAAATTATTTTCGGATTTAGGTCCACGTTTTGCAACTAGACCTGGTGGTTATGTTCGCATTTTAAAATGTGGTTTCCGTGATGGAGATAATGCACCAATGGCTTATATCGAATTAGTTGATCGTCCAGCAGTTGAAGTAGAAGCTGCTGCTGAATAAATAGTTCATATAACAGAAAAAACCGACTTTAATGTCGGTTTTTTTTTACTTCTTTTCTTTAATTAATTTTTTAAAATTGTATAACTTAATGCAGTGCTATAAATAAAGCTACTTATTATGAGTAGAAAATTAATAGTGAGGTGGTGGTGTCTCTTCGGATAGGGATGCAATATTAGTTACTTGAGTTAACTTTTGTGACAGTAGAACTAACTGCTTTTTTAATTTACTTACATCATCTTGCAGTGTGATGATTATCTGATTTAATTCATCAATTGTTATCTCTTGAAATGCAAGTTTAGTTTCTAATAACTCTAATTGCTGATTTATATGTTGATTCATATTGGGTACCTTAATAAGTAATACAACTATTGTAAGTAAAAATAGTTTTTAGATCCATCCACGTTCAGCAAAAGAGACATATTGCCCTTTACCAACCACAATATGATCAATAATTCGTATATCAAGTAGCTCACATGTTTTGCAAATTTCTATTGTAATATCACGATCAGCTTGACTAGGTTCTGCCCTGCCAGATGGATGATTATGCGCTAAGATTAATCCAACAGCATTGTATTGTAAGGCATAACGAGCAATTTCGCGGGGATGAATTTCAACACAGTTATATGTACCTATAAACATCTCTTTAGATGCAATAACTTGATTCTGGTTATTTAAAAAAATCACCATAAAAACTTCTTGTTCTTTGTGTGATAAGTGACTTGCTAAAAATTGATGAGTTGAATCAGGCGATTGTAAAAAACTTTCATGAGTTATTTGCACTTTTAAGTAACGACGTGCTAACTCAATAACTGCTTTTAATTGGGTATATTTGGCAGTTCCAAGACCAGGTTTTTGACAGAACTGCTCATGTGTTGTATTCATTAAATGATAAAATGAACCAAATTCATGTAGTAATGTTTCTGCGAGCGATAATACTGGTAGGTCACGTGTTCCAGTACGTAAAAATAGCGCTAATAGTTCGGCATCACTTAAACTTTCTACACCAAATTGCAATAATTTTTCACGTGGCATTAAAGTAGTTTGGGATATTGGCATATAGATAATTTTAAAGAGAATAAAAATGTGATTATCAAAAAAAATGGTGTAGAGATCTAATAAGATTAGTGATTATTGAGATATGGCTCGTAAAATAGTTCATGATTTATGACAAAGATATTGATCAAATAAAAAGCGCCATTTAGGCGCCTTTCATTAAGATATGCTATTTGTTAATTTTTGATTAATGGCTACAGCCACAACCACCATGTCCACCACCGCAACATCCTGTCTCTTCTTCATCTTCATGATCATCACAACCGCAGTGATCGTGTCCATGGGAACTATTATGCAAATGTCCGTGGGCTATCTCTTCCTCAGTTGCTTCACGAATGCCGATAACTTCAACTTTAAAATTGAGATCTTGCCCAGCTAACATATGGTTACCATCAATTGTTATTGAATCACCATCAATAGCAGTTATCTCGACGGGAACAGGACCTTGATCGGTATCAGCTAGAAAACGCATACCTACTTCAAGTTCATCAACGCCAACAAAAATATCACGCGGAACACGTTGTACAAGTTTATCATTATAATCGCCATAAGCTCGGCTTGCCTCAACATCAACATCAAATTTGTCACCAACTTGATGATCATTTAATGCATCTTCTAAACCTTGAATAAGGTTTCCTCGTCCATGTAGATATTCAAGAGGAGCAGCGGTTGTCGCTTCATCAACTAAAACACCATCTTTAGTACGAACTTGATACGCTATACTGACAACGCTATTATTTGCTATTTTCATTTGATCTCCGATAGATATTTGTACAACTTCAATAAAGGTTTACTTCTATAGCGTCAAATTCTAACGGAAAAAATAGCTTATGTATCCTCTTTTTTAAAATTGGTATGAAAATGGAAGTGAAGTTGTAGGTTTATTAAAAAAGAGATAATTTCATTAGAGATATTGGTAATCATAACGATACAATTTTTTACAATAAAAAGTTGTATATCAATGTTATTCTTCTTATTATGACCACTTTTTGAAGATAGGAAATATAATGATAATAAAACTATTAAAATAGAGTGTTGAAATGTTAGCTAATCGAATTGACTCAGATGCAATGCATAGTGCGACTGTAAAGACGGATGCATCTAAAGGTGAAGCAGTTGTTCTTTTTACAACATCAACTCATATAACGCGTGAAAAACTTAATCAAGTTGCACAAGAGTTAGGTATTCCAACACTTGCAGTTCCACGAGATATCCGTGTTATAAAGGCGTTACCTCTGCTTGGAAGTGGTAAGGTAGATTTTATGATGTTACGTAATATGGCAGAATAAGAGATTAAAGGATCTACAGATAATGCAACAGATTGATTTATCTAATATGGTAACTGAGAGTCGTAATAGTAACAGTGAAAATATTGATGCCTGTTCAACAGTTGAGATACTTAAAATCATTAATAGTGAGGATAAAAGCGTCCCTCTAGCTGTTGAAAAAGTGTTACCACAAATAGCCAAAGCAGTTGATGTAATCAGCCATGCACTTTTGAATAATGGGCGTTTAATCTATATGGGTGCAGGCACTTCTGGGCGATTAGGTATTTTAGATGCAAGTGAGTGTCCACCAACATATGGTACCTTACCCAATCAAGTTATTGGATTAATTGCCGGTGGCAACGAGGCAGTTTTTAAAGCAGTAGAAGGGGCTGAAGATCTTCCGGATTTTGCAATTAAAGATTTAAAAAACATTAAATTTACTCAGAATGATATTCTTGTAGGTATAGCAGCTAGTGGTCGTACACCATATGTTATCGGTGGTATGAAGTATGCCAAATCATTAGGTGCGACTGTAATTAGTCTCTGTTGTAATCTAAATTCCCCTATGGATCAGATAGCTGATATTGCAATTACGCCATTGGTCGGTCCTGAAGTGATAACTGGCTCTTCGCGTATGAAAGCAGGGACGGCACAAAAATTAGTTCTTAATATGTTAACTACAGCTAGCATGATTAAGATAGGGAAAGTATATCGGAATTTAATGGTTGATGTTAATGCAACAAATGCGAAATTGATTGAAAGGCAGATTCGCATTGTAATGCAAGCAACAGAATGTGACCGTGATACAGCAATCTGGGCACTAAATCAAAGTGATAAACAGTGTAAAACAGCAATTTTAATGCTCTTAACAAATTCGAGTGTAGAACAAGCTAAAAAGCAGTTATTACAAAATCAAGGTTTTCTACGTAAAGCATTAATGTCTGAGGATAAATTATAATCAATTATTATTGACATCCTAAATTTATATTTTGTGATCTCTGTATGTTTTTTTACCAATTATAGTCGACGTATGAGTATCTTTGAGTAGAATAGTGTCATTCAGTATAAATATTAATAAGAGGCGTCAATATGATCGGAATAGTTCTGGCAACTCATGGCGAGTTTGCAGAAGGCATTTTGCAATCTGGAAGTATGATCTTTGGTGATCAAGAAGATGTAAAAGCGGTTACTTTGCATCCAAGTGATAGCCCTGATGATCTAAAAAGAGGAATGGAAGCTGCAATTGCGACATTCGAGAGTCAAGATGAAGTTCTCTTCTTAGTCGATTTATGGGGTGGAACGCCTTTTAATCAAGCCAATAATCTTTGTGGTACACATGAAAAATGGGCAATTGTTACTGGGTTAAATCTCCCTATGTTAATTGAAGCCTACTCAAATCGCACTTCAGTTGATTCAGCAAAAGCATTAGCTCTATCCATTTTAGAATCCGCTAAAGAGGGAGTTCGCACCACAGTTGAGTCAGCAACAAAGAGAGTTGATAAATCCATTTCAAATAAAAAAGCTATTTCACCTCTACCAACTCAAGGTAATGGTAAATTACAAATTGTTTTAACCCGAGTCGACTCCCGCTTACTTCATGGTCAAGTAGCAACCTCATGGACAAAATCAACGAATCCTAACCGAATTATTGTTGTTTCTGATTCCGTTGCCAAAGATGATTTAAGGAAAAAGCTAATTGAACAAGCAGCCCCACCAGGTGTTAAAGCAAATGTTATTCCAATCCATAAATTAATTGAGATCTCAAACGATCCCCGTTTTGGTCAAACAAAAGCACTTTTACTCTTTGAGAATCCAGAAGATGTTTTAAGAGCTATTGATGGTGGTGTTGATATCCATCAAATTAATATTGGTTCAATGGCACACTCTGTTGGCAAGGTGATGGTTAATAAAGTACTTTCCATGGGGATTGATGATGTTAAAACATTTGAAAAATTGGCAGAGAAAGGGGTCAAATTTGATGTTCGAAAAGTGCCAAGTGATTCAAATAGCAATATGGATGAGTTACTAAAAAAAGCAAAAGAAGAGTTGCAAAAAAATCAGGTTATTTAAGGGGAATATATTATGGCGTTATCTGTTATCTCTATCATTTTAGTGATAGTCGTTGCCTTTTTAGCTGGTATGGAAGGCATTTTAGATCAATTTCAATTTCACCAACCACTCGTTGCTTGTTCACTTATTGGGTTAGTTACCGGTAATTTAGAGGCTGGTGTAATACTTGGTGGTTATCTTCAAATGATAGCACTTGGTTGGGCAAATATTGGTGCAGCTGTAGCGCCTGATGCTGCTCTTGCTGCGGTAGCATCAGCGATCATTTTGGTTCTAGGTGGACAAGGTGAGGCGGGAGTTGCAACAGCAGTTGCTATTGCAATTCCACTTGCTGTAGCTGGTCTCTTTTTAACCATGATTGTGCGCACTATCGCAGTACCGCTGGTTCATTTGATGGATGCAGCTGCGGAAAAAGGCAATATCAGACGTATTGAGTTGCTGCAAATTTTCTGTCTTATTTTACAAGGTTCACGAATTGCTATTCCTGCTGCTGCCCTACTATTTATCCCAGCAGAAACGGTAAAAGAGGCGCTGAATACCATGCCTGAATGGTTAACAACAGGTATGGCAATTGGCGGTGGAATGGTTGTAGCTGTCGGTTATGCAATGGTTATTAACATGATGGCAAATCGTGAAGTGTGGCCATTTTTCATTATTGGCTTTGTGGTGGCAGCAATTTCACAATTGACGTTGATTGCATTAGGTGCATTGGGTATCGCTCTCGCTCTTATCTATTTAAACCTTTCAGATCGCGGTAGCGCTTCTAATGGTGGTAATAGTGGTGATTCACTTGATGATATTTTAAACGATTATTAAGATGGGAGAGGAAAATGAGTGATATTATTCAGATAGATAATAGCGAAAATAAAATTAAATTAACCAAAAAAGATCGTCTTTCAGTCGCTTGGCGTTCAACTTTTCTTCAAGGTTCATGGAACTATGAACGCATGCAAAATGGTGGCTGGGTCTATGCGATGATTCCAGCAATAAAAAAATTATATCCAATGAAAGAAGATCGTTCAGCAGCACTTAAACGGCATTTAGAATTTTTTAATACTCACCCCTATCTTGCTGCACCAGTCTTTGGTGTCACTTTAGCATTAGAGGAAGAGCGTGCAAATGGTGCCCCTGTTGATGATGTTACTATCCAAGGGGTAAAAGTTGGGATGATGGGACCTTTAGCAGGCGTCGGTGATCCTGTTTTCTGGTTTACCGTACGACCAATGTTAGGTGCACTTGGTGCATCGTTAGCATTAAGTGGTAATGTTCTTGGACCTATTCTCTTCTTTTTATTATGGAATATTATTCGTTGGGGATTTATATGGTATACGTTAGAGTTTGGTTACCGTACAGGTTCAAAAATCACAGATAATTTATCGGGTGGATTATTACAAAAAGTCACTAAAGGTGCCTCCATTCTTGGGATGTTTGTACTTGCTGCATTAGTACAGAGGTGGGTTTCGATTAAGTTTCAACCTGTTGTCTCGTCAGTTAAATTAGATCATGGTGCTTACATTGATTGGAGTTCATTACCATCCGGTACGGAAGGTATTCAACAAGCATTAGTTGGTTTGCAAAATGGGTTATCATTAACGCAAGAAAAAGTGACAACTTTACAAAATAATCTAGATCAGTTAATACCTGGTTTGGTACCCCTGTTACTCACATTTTTCTGTATGTGGTTACTGCGCAAAAAAGTGTCACCAATTGTCATTATCATTGGACTATTTATTGTAGGGATTGTTGGTCATTTGATAGGTCTTTTATAACTTAGTCATAATGAAAGACAGTGCAAATTTGTTTTAGGGTTACTACCCATTTCAATCAAAAATGATAATGTGAAAAAAGTTGAACTATAGCGGTATATCTGCTCTATGATTCAACTTTTTTATCTCTAACTCTAAAAAATTGATCAAGTAAACAGTTTTATGCATTAGTTATCAATAATTCATAAAATATGGAAATAGATATATGGTGCAATCTTTAAATACTCGGGTTGATTTAACAATTAAAGGTACAGTGTTTATTGGTGTTTCAGAATATGGAGAGATTCTGATTGGTGATAGAGCTTTCGAATTTTATCATCATCGTGATAGTCGTAAATATATTCAAATTCCATGGCATGAGGTGGAATTGGTTACAGCTTCGGTACTATTTGGTGGCCGCTTTATTCCCCGTTATGCAATTAAGACCAAACAGAGCGGTACTTTCCATTTTGCTTCTAAAGATCCTAAAAAGGTATTAAAAGCAATTCGTTGCTATATTGATGGCACGCAAATGGTTAAAGCAGAAGGTTTTTTTAAAAGATTAAAATCGGTTTTTATCAAAAGAGAGTGTAAAAAATAAATTCATCTGTATCACTTACAATTATCTATTAAAATTAAAACTCAATAACAATACCATCTTTCTGTTCTCGTTATGACAAACAATAAAAACTGTGCGATTAGCACTATAAAGATTCATTGCACTTTTCGCCCAAAAGGGTATAATTCTCGGGCTTTTGCTCTAACTATATCTATTTAATGGGCAAAAGGGAAAAGAACATTTTAAATTAAGAGGATATTATGGTAACTATTCGTTTAAGTCGCGGTGGCTCTAAAAAGCGCCCATTTTATCAAGTAGTTGTTACTGATAGCCGTAACCCACGTGATGGTCGTTTTATTGAACGCATTGGTTTCTTTAATCCAATTGCTAAAGGTAAAGCAGAAGAGCTACGTTTAGATCTTGATCGTGTAAATCATTGGGTTGGTTTAGGTGCTACTGTTTCTGATCGTGTTCGTTCATTGATCAAACAAGTAGAAAAAGCTGCTTAATATCATTAAGAAAATACTGTAAATAGAGATGAATACTGAGAATCTTATTATCGTAGGTAAATTTGGTTCAAGCTACGGCATTCGTGGATGGCTTAGGGTTTTTTCTTTTACAGAGTCTCCAGAAACAATTTTTGACTATGTTCCTTGGTATATCCAGCGTGCTGGTGTATGGCAAGAAGCTATTGTTGAAAGTTATAAGCCACACAATCAAGATATATTGGTAAAACTCAAAGGCATTGATGATCGTGACCAAGCTAATGCATTAACTAATATTCAAATTTATGTTGATGTGCAAAAGTTACCAGAATTAACTAATGGTGATTTTTATTGGAAAGATCTGATTGGTTGTCGAGTGAAAACCGTGAACGGTTATGATTTAGGTCAGGTTACTGAGCTTTTAGAGACCGGTTCAAATGATGTATTAGTGGTGAAAGCAAATCTTAAAGATGCTTTTGGAGCAACAGAACGTTTAATTCCTTTTGTTGAAGAACAATTTATTAAGAAAGTTGATCTTGCTTCAAAAATGATTGAAGTCGATTGGGATCCTGCATTTTAGTCAGTAATAAGGTAAGAATATGTGGATTGGCGTTATTAGCCTATTTCCTGAAATGTTTCAAGCTATTACGCATTATGGGGTGACAAGTCGTGCAGTCAAAAACGGGCTGTTAAAAATATCGTATTGGAATCCACGCGATTTTGCATATGATAAGCATAAAACTGTTGATGACAGGCCTTATGGAGGCGGTCCCGGCATGTTGATGATGGTTCAACCATTACGTGATGCGATTCATGCTGCAAAAGCTGAAATTGGTGAAGATACAAAAGTTATCTACCTCTCTCCACAAGGGCGCAGATTAGACCAACAAGGTGTTTGCGAGCTTTCACAAAATAAGAAGTTAATTTTTATTTGTGGACGTTATGAAGGTATAGATGAACGCATAATTCAAACTGAGATTGATGAAGAGTGGTCAATTGGTGATTATGTGTTGAGTGGTGGTGAGCTACCTGCGATGACAATGATTGATGCCTTGGCACGGTTTATACCAGGTGTATTACATCATGAATCATCAGCACAAGAGGACTCTTTTGTGAATGGTTTGCTTGATTGTCCACACTATACAAGACCTGAAGTGTTAGATGGTATGGCGGTGCCTGATGTATTAATGTCTGGTCACCATGAAGAGATTCGTCGTTGGCGTTTAAAACAGTCTTTAGGACGAACTTGGTTAAGAAGAGAAGATCTTCTAACAAATCTAGCTCTGACTGATGAAGAGCGTTGTTTATTAGTTGAATTCAAACAAGAATACAATCGTAAACAGAGTAACTAAAATTTCAGTATAACTAGTTAAAGAGATAATATTATGAAAAATGCAATTATTCAGCAATTAGAACAAGAACAGATGAAAAAAGAGATCCCAGCTTTTCGACCTAGTGATACAGTCGAAGTTAAAGTATGGGTTGTTGAAGGCAACAAAAAGCGTCTTCAAGCATATGAAGGTGTAGTTATTGCGATTCGTAATCGTGGTTTACATTCATCATTTACTGTACGTAAGATTTCTAATGGTGAAGGTGTGGAACGAGTTTTCCAGACATATTCGCCAATTATTGACTCAATTACCGTAAAACGTCGTGGTCAAGTACGTCAAGCTAAACTTTATTACTTACGTGAACTTCGCGGTAAAGCAGCACGTATTAAAGAACGTCTTAACTAATTACTATTCTATTCCGTCGGCAACTGTTGGCGGGATAATCTTATTAAGAGTTATAGAACTTGTGTTCTATAACTCTTCTAATTTTAGAAAATCCCCATCTTTCCTATCCAAAGAATTTCTTCATTTTATCTAAAAAGTTTTTCTGTTTAGGGCTATGTTTACCGCTTTTATCTGTAGCTAAGCTCTCGCCAAACTCTTTTAATAGTGACTTCTGTTTACCTGAAAGATTGACTGGAGTTTCAATAACAACGTGGCAATAGAGATCACCCATTGTTCCACCACGTAATGATTTAATACCTTTACCACGTAGACGGAATACTTTGCCAGTTTGGGTTTCACTCGGAATTTTTAGACTCACTTTACCAGTAAGTGTCGGGACTTCTATTTCACCACCTAAAGCAGCCACAACAATATTAATTGGCACTTCACAATGTAAATTAACCCCATCACGTTCAAAAATAGGATTTGGTTTGATCTGAACTTGGACATAGAGATCGCCTGCCGGCGCACCATTACGACCCGCTTCGCCCTCACCACTTAAACGGATACGGTTACCTGTATCAACACCAGCAGGAATTGTTACAGATAAGGTTTTTGTTTTTTGAATGCGACCTTCACCATGACATTTCTTACAAGGATTTTTGATTATTTTACCGGTACCATGACATGCTGGGCACTCTTGTTGAACTGCAAAAAAGCCTTGCCGCATCTGGACAACACCAGTTCCATGACACATGTCACAAGTGACAACATCTGATGCTTTTTCACTACCCTTACCATGACATACATCACATTCTACCCAAGTAGGTACTTTTATCTCTTTGGTAACACCTGTCGCTGCTTCTTCAAGAGTTAGTGAGATATTATATTGAAGATCGTCTCCTCTTGATGCTGCATGTGCGCGGTTTGCTTGTCCGCCACCAAAGAAGTCACTAAATATGTCGTCAAAAGACCCGCCACTAAATCCGCCGCCGCTAAAGCCACCACCAAAACCGCCACCATAACCAGCGCCACCTTCAGCACCACCATGTTCAAATGCTGCATGACCATATTGATCGTAGGCCGCTTTCTTCTGCGGATCAGTTAAGATCTCATAGGCTTTTTTAACTTCTTTAAATTTTTCTTCAGCTTCAGCTTTATTATCCTGATTTTTATCAGGATGGTACTTCATTGCAAGTCGTTTATAGGCTTTTTTAATCTCACGTTCATCAGCAGTTTTACTGACGCCTAATATCTCATAATAATCTTTCTGTGCCATATTTGACCTTTAGTTTTTATATTCATTACCATTAATTATTCAATTCATTCATCAAAATTGAGTGATGCGTAAAAAGTGAAAAACTTTATTAGATGATAAACTAACTCCTGCTAACTACTATTTTTTAAATAAAATATTTTCTAATAATTAGGTTAATGAAAATGGAGAAGTCTAGAAACAACTAAACGGGCTTGAGTTATCTCTTACCCGTTTTATCTTTTACTTTTTTAAGTTTTTCTCTTGGAGAGAGATAATATACTATTTCTTGTCGTCGTCTTCGACTTCTTTAAAATCAGCATCAACAATATCATCATCTTGCGAAGCGCCAGTATCATTTGGTTGATCTTGTCCTGCCTGTGAACTCTGTTGTTGTGCTGCTGCAGCTAATTTTTTAGATGCTTCTACTAATGCATTAATTTTAGTATCAATCTCATCTTTACTTTCACCACGTGCTGCTGTTTCTAATTCATTAAGCGCATCTTCAATGCTCTTCTTATCATCAGCTGATAGATTATCACCAGCTTCAGATAACTCTTTACGAGTAGTATGAACAAGATGATCAGCTTGGTTACGTACTTGGGCTAACTCTTCAAACTTACGGTCTGCATCAGCATTAGCTTCAGCATCGTGAACCATTTTTTGAATCTCATCTTCAGTTAAGCCTGATGATGCTTTAATGGTGATATTCTGTTCACGACCTGTATTTTTATCTTTTGCTGAAACATGCAAAATACCATCAGCATCGATATCAAAGGTAACCTCAATTTGTGGTAAACCACGAGGTGCTGCTTGAATACCATCTAAGTTAAATTGACCTAGTGACTTATTATCACTTGCGCGTTTACGTTCACCTTGTAAAACATGAATAGTTACAGCTGATTGATTATCTTCAGCAGTCGAGAATACTTGACTATGTTTGGTTGGGATAGTCGTATTTTTTGGAATCAATACTGTCATCACGCCACCCATAGTTTCGATACCTAAAGATAATGGTGTAACATCGAGTAATAGTACATCTTTAACATCACCATCAAGCACACCACCTTGAACAGCTGCACCAATAGCTACTGCTTCATCAGGGTTTACATCTTTACGAGGCTCTTTACCAAAGAAATCAGCTACTACTTTCTGAACTAAAGGCATACGGGTTTGTCCACCCACTAAAATAACGTCTTGAATATCAGAAACAGATAAATTTGCATCTTTTAGTGCTGTTTTGACAGGATCCATAGTGCGTTTTACTAAATCTTCAACTAGTGATTCTAATTTTGCACGTGTAACTTTAATTGTTAAATGTTTTGGACCTGTTGCGTCAGCAGTGATATAAGGTAGATTGATTTCAGTCTGTTGTGCAGATGATAGCTCAATTTTCGCTTTTTCAGCTGCCTCTTTTAAACGTTGCATTGCTAATGGATCATTTTTAAGGTCAAAATTCTGTTCACGTTTAAATTCATCAACTAAATAGTTAATTAAACGAGAATCGAAATCTTCACCACCTAAATGCGTATCACCATTTGTTGCAAGCACTTCGAAAGTTTTTTCACCATCAACTTCATCAATTTCAATAATGGAAATATCAAATGTACCACCACCTAAATCATAAACAGCAATAGTGCGGTTACCCACTTTTTTGTCCAAACCATAAGCTAATGCTGCTGCGGTTGGTTCATTAATAATACGTTTTACATCAAGACCCGCAATGCGACCCGCATCTTTTGTTGCTTGACGCTGTGCATCATTAAAATAAGCTGGAACAGTAATAACTGCTTCAGTAACAGGTTCACCCAAATAATCTTCTGCTGTTTTTTTCATTTTCTTTAAAACTTCTGCAGAAATTTGTGGTGGAGCAATTTTTTTACCTCTTACTTCAACCCAAGCATCGCCATTGTCTGCTTTCACAATTTTATATGGCATAATGCTGACATCGCGTTGAACTTCAGCATCATCATAACGACGACCTATTAGTCGTTTAATTGCAAAAAGTGTATTTTGTGGATTGGTAATTGCTTGGCGTTTTGCCGGTTGACCAACTAGGATTTCGCCATCTTGTGTATAGGCAATAATGGACGGTGTAGTACGATCGCCTTCTGAATTTTCAAGAACTTTAGCTTGACCATGATCCATTACTGCAACACATGAATTTGTAGTTCCTAAGTCAATACCGATAATTTTACCCATAATTTTTCTCTCCTAAAATTCTGTATCTAATCTTTGCATATAAGACTTAAATCAATAGTTTTAAGTCAATAATATTCACAAGAAAGTAATTGTTTTACTATATTACGTAGATGGGATCGTTATAAACAATATCAAGGGCGAAAAATAATTTTTTTTATGCCCTTGCTAGCGACTGTCTCTACCTTTATTATGTGCACGTTTTTCTATTTAACTTATTTATTATTCTGAGGATATTATGGAGCAGTCAAAATTAGCTAACCCAGGGCCACTTGGTTTAATGGGATTTGGTATGACCACGATTTTATTAAATATTCATAATGCTGGTTTCTTTCCGGCTATGACAGCAATTGTATCAATGGGTATCTTTTATGGTGGTTTAGCACAAGTTATAGCTGGTATTTTAGAGTTTAGAAAAGGTAATACCTTTGGAACAACAGCATTTACCTCTTATGGTTTCTTCTGGATTGCCTTAGTTGGTATTTGGTACTTGCCAACATCACCAGCAACCGCACCAACTGATGCGACATTTGTTGGTATTTTCCTACTATTATGGGGAATTTTTACTGCATTTATGTTTATAGGGACATTGAAAGCAAATAAGGTATTACAGTTTGTTTTTGCAAGTTTAACTGTTTTATTCGTTTTACTAGCTATTGGTAATATCTGTGGTAACCATTTAATTATCAATATTGCTGGTTTTGAAGGTATTCTTTGCGGTGCAAGTGCTGTCTATTTAGCGATGGCAGAAGTGGTTAATGAACAATTTGGACGAACTGTTCTGCCGATTGGTGCAGCTAAAAGCGCTCAGCATTAATATACATATTAATTAATAAAATAGAGAAAAAAACACGCTATAGAGCGTGTTTTTTTGTAAGTGAAAACCTATTTTTTATAAGCATCATGATGCACGCCAACTGCTGCGCGGCCTGATGGATCATTAAGATTTTTAAATGATTCATCCCACTCAATTGCTTTTGCAGTTGAACATGCAACAGTAGGACCACCTGGCACAGATTCCGCAGCGCTTTCTAGCGGGAAGAGTTCATCAAAAATTTCACGATACATATACGCCTCTTTTGATGCAGGTGTATTATATGGGAAACGGAATTTAGCATTTTCTAGCTGCTGATCACTAATTTTCTTCTCTGCAATCTCTTTTAATGTATCAATCCAACTATAACCAACACCATCAGAGAACTGCTCTTTCTGACGCCATACAACGCTAGCAGGTAAGTAAGATTCAAAACTTTCACGCAAAATATGTTTTTCCATTTTGCCATTGCCACACATTTTATCTTTTGGATTGATGCGCATTGCAACATCTAAAAATTTCTTATCTAAAAACGGAACTCTAGCCTCAACACCCCATGCTGACATCGCTTTGTTTGCGCGTGCGCAGTCAAACATATGTAAAGCAGCCAGTTTACGGACAGTCTCTTCATGGAACTCCTGAGCATTTGGTGCTTTGTGGAAATAGAGATATCCACCAAATACTTCATCAGCACCTTCGCCAGATAGTACCATTTTGATACCCATTGCTTTAATTTTGCGTGCCATTAGATACATTGGTGTTGATGCACGAATTGTTGTGACATCATATGTTTCAATAAAATAGATTACATCACGGATTGCATCAATACCTTCTTGCACGGTAAAGTTGATCTCATGGTGTACAGTTCCTAAATGATTTGCTACCTCTTGTGCAGCTTTTAAGTCAGGCGCCCCTTTTAATCCAACAGCAAAAGAGTGCAGTTGTGGCCACCAAGCTTCACTTTTCTCCTGATCTTCTACACGACGAGAAGCATATTTTTTAGTGATTGCCGAGATAATTGAAGAGTCAAGCCCACCAGAGAGTAAAACACCATAAGGAACATCTGACATAAGATGGCTTTTAACTGACTCTTCAAGAGCAACACGTACCGCATTTGGATCAGTCACATTGTCTTTGACATTGTCATATTCCATCCAGTCACGTTTATAATAGGTTTTTATTTCACCATCAACACTTGAAAGATAACAACCAGGTGGAAATGCTTTTAATGTTTTGCAAACTGGCACTAATGCTTTCATCTCAGATGCAACAAATAGTGAACCATTTTCGTCATATCCCATATAGAGTGGAATAATTCCGATATGATCACGTCCAATAAAATAGGTATTGTTAGTAATATCGTAAAGAATAAATGCGAACATACCTTGTAATTCATCAAGGCAGTTAATGCCTTTTTCTTGGTATAACGCAAGGATCACTTCACAATCAGAACCAGTTTGAAACTCATAACGATCTTTGTATCGATTACGAATCTCTTGATGATTATAAATTTCGCCATTAACTGCTAACACTAATGTTTTATCTTTATTATAAAGTGGTTGTGAGCCAGTATTCACATCTACAATTGATAGACGTTCATGCGCCAGTATTGCTTTATCAGAAGCAAAAATACCAGACCAATCAGGACCACGATGTCGCATTAGGCTCGATAGCTCTAAAGCTTTAGTTCGTAGTTGTGTTGGATCTGATTTAATATCAAGAATTCCAAGAATCGAACACATTAAGTTTCTCCATTAAAAAATCGTATAAATAATGTCAGTTTTGCATAATACAAGCTTTTGTTATAAAAATCACTTATTACTCTTGACCATTTTCTCGTTGTGAAATATAGGCAAGAGCACGATCGATTCTATCTAATGTTCTCTGTTTGCCAACGGCAAAAACAGTAGCATCGACAGAAGGTGACTGACCAATACCTGTGACAGCAACGCGCAGTGGCATTCCTATTTTACCCATACCTATATTTAATTCAGTAGCTGTGGCTTCAATGGCATGATGAATATTCTCAACTTGCCAATCGAAATCAGCAATTGCATTGATTTTGGCTTTTATGAGTTCTAAAGGTGCTTTTGCAACAGGTCGCAGATGTTTTTTTGCAGCATCATGATCAAATTCTGAGAAGTCTTGATAACAATAAGAACATGATTCTGCCATCTCTTTTAATGTTTTTGAGCGCTCACCAAAGAGTTTTACGATGGTAATTAAGCTAGGACCTTTTGTCAAATCATAGCCTTGCTGTTGCATATGCCACATCAAATGTTGAGCAACATAATCAGCATCAAGACTATTAATATAGTGGTGATTTAACCAAAGCAGTTTTTCGGTATTAAATGCACTTGCTGAACGGCTCACTGCATCTAAAGTAAAAAAGTTTTCCATCTCTTCAATTGAAAATATCTCTTGATCACCATGCGACCAACCAAGACGAACTAAATAGTTTAATAGTGCTTCAGGGAGATAACCATCATCACGATATTGCATTACACTCACTGCACCATGGCGTTTTGATAATTTTTGTCCATCATCGCCTAAAATCATAGAGACATGTGCATAAGCAGGTAGTGGGGCGCCTAACGCTTTTAATATATTGATTTGACGCGGTGTATTATTTATATGATCCTCACCACGAATTACATGGGTAATTTCCATATCCCAATCATCAATAACAACACAGAAATTATATGTTGGAGAGCCATCAGTGCGGCGGATAATAAGATCATCTAACTCTTTATTTGCAATCTCAATTGGACCACGAATAAGATCATTAAAAACAACTGACCCAGTTGTTGGATTAGCAAAGCGGACAACATGGGGTTCATCAGCTGAATGTTGCTCAGCATCACAGCGACAGTGCCCATCATAACGCGCTTTTTCGCCACGAGCTATCTGATCTTCTCGTAATTTTTCAAGACGATCTTTTGAGCAGTAGCAGCGATAGGCAGTGCCTTTAGCGAGCATCTCATCAATCACTTGGTTATAACGATCAAATCGTTTTGTCTGATAATATGGACCCTCATCCCATGATAGTGATAACCAGTTCATACCGTCCATAATTGCTTGAATTGCTTCTGGGGTCGATCGTTCAAGATCTGTATCTTCAATACGTAAAACAAACGTACCTTTTGCATGACGAGCAAATAACCAAGAGTAGAGAGCAGTACGTGCACCACCAACATGTAGATAACCAGTTGGGCTAGGCGCAAAACGGGTTTTGATTTTCATGAATGAGTCCTAATGATGATAAACGTTATAACAGCTATAGTAGAGCCAAGTTGTTATCGACATTATAATAATTAAAATTGAAAAAATAGGCGCTTATTCTAACACGCTACTGCGTTTCAGCAATAGGAGGCACAATGGCGACAAGTAAAGGATCATATTTTAACAATAAAAGGATCTTTTCATTTTTTATGATCTTTTATTAAATACTGTTTACAGCTGAGATTACTCAGTGTGAATAAAAGTAATTAGAGCAAAAAATGTAATAAAAATAAAATTTGTCAATAAAGCAGATAAATTGCAATCTATCTGCAGTAATTATAATGTTATAAACGTTTAATTATGATTGATGTATTAATTCCACCAAAAGCAAAATTATTGGTTTGGATATACTCAATATCTAGCTCTCTTCCTTTGTGCATAATGTAATCTAATTCTCCACATTCACTATCTGGCTCAGTTAAATTAATCGTGGGATGGAACCAGCCATTATGCATCATTTCAATAGACATATAAGCTTCAATTGCACCGCAAGCACCTAAAGTATGACCTAAATAACTTTTTAATGATGAAATTGGCGTTGAAGTACCATAAATTGCAGCAGTAGCTAAACTTTCAGCAATATCACCACGATCCGTAGCTGTACCATGTGCACTGATATAACCAATTTCATTAGCAGGTAAATTTGCTTGTTTAAGTGACTGTTCGATGCAATATTGTATTGTCTCTTTACGTGGTTGAGTAATATGACTAGCATCACAATTGGTCGTAAAACTAACAATTTCTCCATAAATTTTAGCCCCACGCGCTTTAGCATGTTGATACTCTTCCAATATTAAGGCTCCAGCACCTTCGCCAATAATAAGTCCGTCACGATTTTTATCAAATGGGCGAGGTGTGAATTTTGGATGATCATTTTGTTGGCTTGTAGCAAATAATGTATCAAAAACAGCCGCTTCGGAAGGGCATAACTCTTCTGCTCCGCCAGCTACCATTACTGTTTGTAATCCATATTTAATCGCTTCATAGGCATAACCAATTGCTTGACTGCCTGATGTGCAAGCACTTGATGTTGGAATGACTCGTCCGCGTAAACCAAAAAATAGTCCGGTATTTACAGCAGTAGTATGAGACATCATTTGCACATATGTTGTTGCTGAAATATTGTAGGTATGCAATTCAGTTAACATGGTGGCAAATTCGCTAATTGGTTTGGTGCTACCTGTTGATGAGCCAAAAGCAATACCGGTTTGTCCTGAAGTTAATATAGGATCATCAATTAATCCTGCTTGAATCAATGCCAATTCAGTAGCTCTAGTTGAAAGTAGTGAGACTCTTCCCATTGAACGAATTTTTTTTCGAGAATAATGTGTAGGGTATTCAAAATTATCAATAGGTGCACCTAAACGCGTATGAAGACCATTATAGATGTCCCATTCGTGCATATAACGTACCGCATTTTGACCCAATTTTAAACGTTCTAGTAATGTCTCTCCATCATCTCCTAAAGCAGTTATTGCTGCACCTCCTGTGATAACAACCCTACGTGTCATACCATTCCTCCATTAATTGATATTACTTGGCGGGTGATATAATTAGCTTTATCAGACATTAAGAAGTTGACTAAATAGGCGACTTCATTTACTTCTCCCATTCGTTTTAATGGAATCATTTTCATGGTCTCTTCCATCGCAATGGGATTTATATCTACAATTCCTGTATCAATTAAACCTGGTGCAACACAGTTGACGGTAATTTTCCGTTTTCCTAATTCTATAGCTAAAGCTTTTGTTGCTCCAATTAACCCTGCTTTGGATGCACTATAATTGACTTGTCCTCGATTACCAGTAATACCTGAGACAGATGATAGTACTATAATTCTTCCACCTTGGCGTAATCCAATCATTGGCATAATACAAGGATGAATCACATTATAAAAACTATCTAGATTAGTATGAATGACATCTTCCCAATCTTCTCCGGTTAGAGCAGGAAAAGCGCCATCACGAATAATTCCAGCATTATTTATAACGCCATAATAAGCACCAAATTGGGCAATATCATCTTCGATAACTGCTTGGCACACTGCGCGTTCACTGACATCAAATTGTATTAGACGTGCTTGACCACTATTAGATTCAATTTGTTTTAGGGTTGATAATGCACCTTCACGATCTTGATTGTAATGAATTACAATATAAAATCCTGCTTTTGCGAGTTCAATAGCGATTGCTTGGCCAATTCCTTTACTTGCACCAGTTACAAGGACTGTTCGCATTATATTATTTCTCCTTCATTTTAAATGAGTTATTATTTTGATTTGGAACGTGAAAAAAGTAGAGCAAGTTCATTCTCATCAGGTTCATAAACATTTAATTTTGCATGACAGACGTTTTCTTGATTATGATTTTCATTAGTTAAATTAATATGACAATCAAAATTCGCCAGTTTGTTATCATGGAAATTTAAATTTGCATCTATTTCTAAACTGCTATAGATAGGAAAATTTGCTAATTTACTCTTAAAACCTCGGCAACCGAGTAACATGCCTAATTTAGGTTTATGTTGGCGTATTTGTCCATGATATCCGTTCCATACTCCAATTGTTTGAGCCATTAACTCCATTGCGAACCAACTTGGTAACTCATTATTACTATTCAAAAATGGTGATAATCTACCAGATGGTGTGATTGTAACTTTGCAGATGCACTGTTTTTCATCAATAAAAACCAGATGATCTAACAAAATCATGGGGGCGGTATGTGGCAGATATTGATCTATAGATTGATAATTATTTTGAAGCGGCACTAGTTGTGGCATGTCGTTAATTCCGTTATGACATAGAATTGAGATTACCGATAATAATAGAAGTATTATTACCGCCAAAAGCAAAGGAGTTAGACATAATAACTCTTTTTTGCAGTGACTCTTTTGTGTGAGTTACCATATTTAAAGGTGGTAAAGAGGGATCATATGTTGAATTTGAAAAATTTTGAGGTGGTAAATATAAATTATTTCGCAGAATAAGATAACTAATTCCTAATTCGGTAGCCGCTGCACATCCTAATGTATGTCCAGTCAAATGTTTAGTTGAGCTGCAAGGAACATTTGCAGTGATACCTTCGTTAGTTAACATTCTATATGTAGCTTGTGATTCTGCTGAATCATTTAATAGCGTTCCTGTCCCATGAAGATTAATGTAACCTAGATCCTGAGGAATAAGTTTTGATTCAGTTAATGCCATTTTCATCGCTTTTTCTGCTCCAATTCCTATTGGATGAGGGGCAGAGATATGATAGGCATCAGAAGACTCACCACAACCCAGTAAATTGATACTATTTTTATCATTCAAAGATTCATTGCGTGTTAATAAAAAGAGAGCCGAACCCTCACCGATATTGATCCCTTTACGATTTTTAGCAAATGGGGTACAAGGCTCGGGTGATATTGCTTCAAGGGAATTAAATCCATTAATAGGCATACGGCTAAAACTATCAGCTCCCCCAACTATGGCAACATCAGCTAAATTTGCCTCAATAAGCCGTTTACCACTTATGATTGCGCGAGCACTTGAGGTACAAGCTGTAGAGATTGTATAGGTAGGGCCTGTTGTACCTAAAAGTGAAGATAAGAAAATAGCTGGATCACCTAACTCTTGTTGATGATATGCATAATTTTTAGGTATTTTTTTATCTTGTATATATGATTGAATTGCTCTGTCGCCCTCATCAATGCCTGATGTACTTGTCCCAATGATAACTGCAATTCGGTGCTGACCAAATTTAGCAATTACTTGTTTAATATCATCATCAATTTGTTGTTGTGCTGCTAATAAAAGTCGATTATTTCGACTATTATAAGAGGAAAGATGAGTTGGAATTTCAGGTAATGTGGATTTTACTGCTCCCAACCATACCTTTTTTTCTGGAACGAGCCAATTGGATTTTAATTGTAATGTATCTTGAGTACTAATCGATAATTGGTTACTAATTTCGATTAAATTATCCCCTAATGCATTAATCATCCCTAAAGCAGATATGTTGATCATGAAGCAGTCTCCATGATATTAATGCGATATCCAAAAACAGTATGTTCAATAGAAATTGGTTTCCGTAATGGATCATCTATATCTTTATCATATTTTATAATAATTATATTTTTTCCATTTTCTTGGAGGTAACGAAATGCTCCTTTTTCTACAATTGACCAACCATTGGGTAACACTTTTTGCCATTCATCAATAGGTAAAATTGTCAGCATAATGTCTGATAAAATTTGGACTACAGGCGGTGTTTGCGGTAATGGAAGATACTGTTTTGTCTCAATCAACGATTTTTGGTAAGTAATATGAAATAGTTTTACACCTAATGTTGATAAACCAATTATTGTCAATTTATCTTGATCAGCTTCAATTAGGGAGAATAGTGTATCAGTCTTATCGTGAGTATAAAATGTTAATAACTGGTTTGCGGTAAATGGTCTTGGGAAACGCGGATCGGGTAAATTGACTTTTACCGTTTTAGTTAACCAAGCTGAGGGTCTTTTCTTATTATTAAATGTATCGCTATTAAATGTATCACTATTAATTGAATGACAAGCGGTGATTAGTATAGATAGTAAACCTCCTAGGCAGGAGAAAATTAACTTTTTTTTAATTGTTTTTTTGTTGGTGGTCTCTTTCATGATTTTAAGATATTTTATTATTATAATAGCGGCTCATGATAATAAATTAACTGATAAATGTCTAATTATTCTACTGTATTACTCTACTTTTGGTGGAATAGCCAAAGGTGAAAATAGGAAGGCTGCAATAAGACCGCCTGCAATAACAAAACCGAAACTAGCAATAGCAGAAGTATGACTTAATGTTAATAGTCCAAAAGATAAAAAGGTGCTAATAGCCGCCATAAATACCGCAAGAAACGAACTTGTTGTAATGCTTTTCGAATTACTCATAAATAAGCTGTAATCAATACCCATTCCAATAACTAAAATGAAAGCAAGAAGCGAGAAAAGATTAAAAGGTTGACCACTAAAACCGAGTAATGCAAAAGCTGAACCAATAGAAAATAGAGTTGGGATGCAGCTTAAGAAGGCAAATTTTAAACTATAACGGTAATTTTTTATAAAAAAAGTGATACAGATAAAAATAATAGTGATAGTTAATAGATAACTTAACTGTATTCGATAACTATGAAACATTTCGTCATAATCGGCTTTATTATTAACAAAAACCACTCCACTATAGTCTGAGATAAGTTCTCTTATTTTATTTGTATCATTTACACCATTTAATGGAATGAGTGTGGCGCTTTTATTATTTGATGTAATCCACAGTAATCGCCAACCAAAACTATAAGGACTTTCTAACCAAGTATTAGGATAGATTAGCTCCTGTGATTCTAATGTTGCTTTGAATTGTGTAAAAAAACTTGGTTGCACTAAACCCATTTGTATTAATTTATCAATTATCTTTGGAGCTGTCTGTTTGATTAATGTTAACTGTTCTTGTTGTTTTTTTAGTGATGGGAGGTTTATCGTTTGATATTGAGTGATCCACTGCTGTTTTTTAGCGTTATCAAGAGTAGGTAATAACTCTTCTAATCGTTGCAGTGTCTGTTCAGGATTGGTGCCATAAACTAATAACCATTTTTGTTCGTTTTGTTGTTCAGTTATAGCTGCTATCTGCTGCTCTTGTTGCTTTAACTGTTCTGGCATTGTTTGTAAGCGTGAAATATCATCATCAATTTCAATTTGACTGCTCCCTAAAATGATAAAAAATAGTCCACCGACAATCATTGCCCAGCGGAAGGAGCGGTATTGCCATAAGTTTAACCAATATGTTAACCAGTTCTTTGCAACTTTTTCGCGTACTGGTAATCGATTAACCAAAAAAGGGTACCAACAAATCACTGTAAAAAATGTCGCAATCAATCCAAAAATGGCAAAAATGGCAAGTTGTTGTAAACCTGGAAATGGAGTAATAAGTAATATGATGTAAGCAATAAGGCTTGTTAAGAGAGCTATGATAAATGTGTTTTGCAATTTTTTTAGGCTTTCTCGAGCTGTCTCTTGATTGCCATGTAACATTCTTTCAACTAAATAGTGAGTGGCATAATCTTCTGCAATGCCGACAATGCTTGTGCTCATTACCAATGTAAAAAGATGAATCTCCTTAAAGGAGATCAGAACTGCTACTAATCCAATCAGTAATCCAACACTTATTGATAAGAGTGTTAATAGTAAAGGTTTGATTGAGCGAAAAATAGAGAGAACTAATAAAGTGATACCTATAAAAGATAGAGTGCCAATTGTTTCAATATCATCTTGAGCCTGGCTACTTGCATAATCACTATAAAATAGAATTCCACGGGTTAATATCTCATTATTTGGCCATTTGTCATTGAACTCTTCTATTAATCTATTGAGTTGGATAACACTTTCATGTGTTTGATTTAAATTAAATGATGATTGCTTTAGTTCAGCATAAATAATAAACCAAATTTGATCGTGTTTATCAATAGCACTTAACCAGTTGTGCGTTAGTTGTAATTTAGATAATGAGTTGTTTTGATTAAGTTGCCCAGCTCGCGTTAATAATAGTGGATCATTGGTAATTTCTGTTACATTTACACCACCAAATGGGTTGTAAAGTTGACTTAAAATCCAGCTTAGCTGCTCATTATTTTTTAAACGTTGTTGTGTGTTTTGATCAATAAGTAAGTAGCGGTATTGGAACGCAAATTTACTCCATTCTGTTTGAAAATCGGGGGTAATTTCTCCCTGCACAGTAGCTATAAAATTTTGAGATTGTAATTTTTGATAAAACCATTGTATAGAAGATAAATCATTAATTTGATCTGGTTTAATTAACCAAATTAACTGTTTATCTAACCTCTGTTGTAATTCACCTATAATTTCAGCATCTTTTATTTTTTGAGTTGAATTCTGTTTAGGAAGTAATTCAATAATACTGGTATTTAAACGGCAAGATGGTAGGAGGTAACATAATACTAAAATAAAAATTAAAACTATCCCAAACCATATTAATGCAGCATATTTATAACGTAGCTGTTGTTCCATCATATTAAATTACTTTATTAAATTATTAGTTAAATAACTGTTGCTGTTCAGTTGTTAATGGGGACGTGTCAAAATGAGAAAATTCAATTAAAGTTTTATCATTTTGTTTATCACTTAATTCAATAACTTCTAGAAATTCATCACCACTTAATATAATTTGTTCAAATATTTTATTTAATGGTTCTGAAATTGGAGTTAATTTTAAAATCCAGTTTGTCTGATTGGGTTGTAGTATTTGTAATTTAAAATTGTCATTGAGTATTTTTATATCTGTACTAAATATTGCGTTTAATAGATTACTGAATTGAAATAGTTGCGGTTGTGTTTCACGAGTAATTATTTGAGGAGTTTCATTCTCAATAATTAGTTTAATTTTCTCATTATTGGCTTCTATTGTTTGTTTAAAAGGTGTTTGTTGTTGCCACCATAAACCATGTTTACGATCAAGGATCATTTTTCCACTGGAAATTAAGGGGTCTTTTAATCCAGATATCTGTTTTTGCTGGATAAAATCTGCTTTTATAATTGAGTGTTGACTAATTTTTTGCTGTAATTCTGTCATTTCTATGGCATAAGAGTGATGAAAAAAGAGAAGCAATATATTCAATAAAAGAGTTGATAAAAATTTCATAATGGTAATCCAAATTTTTGTAAAAAAATGTCAGGGATAATAAACGACATCTCTTCTGTTTCAATGGCAACAGCTACTTGAATAGTATAACCAGAGGTAACTTTTTTATGACTTATTGCATCAAAAATTGTATAGTCAATTTTTACTCGATTTTCAAACTCTTTTAGTTCTGCAATGACTAACAAGTTTTGTTCAGCATAAGTTGGGGCAATATATTTAAGTCGGGTATCTATCACGGGCCAAATATATCCAGAATCTATCATTTCTTGATAACCATAATTAAATTTTCGAAATAGTACTTCGCGTGCTTTTTCAAAGAACTTCAAATAGTTACCATGCCAAACAACACCCATTGCATCTGTGTCATGAAAAGAAGGGATGATATCAATTTGTACCAAATAATTTTGATTATTTTCTTCTATGCATGCTTTTTCAATATCATTATGTTTCATATTATTAGTCTTTTTAATTATCTTTTTTAGTTACTTGAGATTCTTCTATTGTTTTAGGGTAAGGTGCTGCCCAGAAATCAAAAAAATTAAACCAATCCAAAGGGGAAATTAAACAGTAATGTTGTAAACGTTGACTATATTTTTCAATATATTGTTTTAAAACCATTTTCCGTTCTTTTCTTGGTAAATCAATTTTATCAGCAAAGTGTTCAAAATAGAGCTGAAAACGGCCGTTTGGCTTTATCCCCCAAATTAAGTAAACAGGGCAAGCTAATAAAGAGGCTAATATAAATGGCCCTGTAGCAAAAGGTGCTTGGTAGCCTAAAAAATCAGACCAAATAATGGATCCATTTTGTTGGCGTAATTGATTATTGGCTGATGTTCTATCTCCAACTATGGCCACCCACTCACCATTTTCGATTTTTTGTTTCAAAAGAATAGCGGTATTAGGCGTAATTTCATCAACTTGAATTAAGTTAATCGAAGATTGAGCATTGACTTGATGTAACAGTTGATTAAAACGTTTGGCATTTGTTGTGAAAACTAGCGCATTTATTGTAATAGTTTTTGATAATTCGGCTAAAGCTCGACATAGTTCAATATTTCCCAAATGAGATCCAATAAGTAATGTGCCCCGTTTTTTCTTAATATAATCTGTTATTTCTTGTTTCTGAGGATAATAGATTGATGAAAAGTTAATATCTCCATGCCAACAAGCAATCTTATCTAAAAGTGAGTCCCCAAATTTCCAAAAATGGTGCCAGCTGGTTAAATAACGTTTTGCAACCCATGGTATTGTTTGATCTGTTTGCTGGCAATACTCTTTTAGTCGTTTTAAATAGTTTTGAGACGCTTTACGTTGTACCTTCCCTGTAAGCCAAAAAAAAGTTATTACAGGCAACATAAATATTTTTACTATTTTATAACCAAATAATCGATAGACTAACAAAATAAACTTTAATCCTAATAATCCTTTACGTTCTTTGATTAAAGACCAATGTGTTATAGATTTAGTCATTGTTTTTTCTCTTTCGAAGCAGATAAGGGAGATGCCGTAACATTGAAAAACATAATTTTGTATGCATCCAACTGATTCGTAAATTATCTTTAAGGATATTAAAGTGTGAAATACCATTATTTGGATAGATGACTTTGGTTGGTATAAATAGGCTATCTATTCCAGTCCAATAAAGTTTAACCATAATATCAGTATCAAAATCCATACGTCGCCCAATAGGAACAGAGTTAACTAATTGAATTGTCTCCTTAAGCGGATAAATTCGAAATCCACACATACTATCTTTTAGTGAGCGAGAGAGAGTCTCAAGGGTTACCCAAAAATGGGTAATGTATCTACCATATAACCGACTTTTAGGAATGGATCTATCATATATTGGTTGACCTGAAATTAGGCATCGTGGTTGATTTTGTGATAACTCTATAAATTTAGCTATATCATTGAGATCATGTTGTTCATCAGCATCAACTTGTAAGACATGAGTAAATTTTTTTTCATACGCAGCTCTCATGCCAGCTATAACGGCAGCTCCTTTACCTTGATTAGTTGGTAAGGTCAAAATATGAACTTGATGAAATTGTTGTGCCAATAGTTCTAGTTCTTCTTTTGTTGATTTATCACTGCCATCATCAACAACAAAACATGGATAACTAGTGGCATTTAATCGCTTTAGGACATTACCTATGGTGACTCCATGATTATAACAAGGAATAATAAAACAGAGACGATAGTCATCTGTATTAATTACATTTAATTGGCGTTGTTGCATAATAAAATTCTTCCAGAACTCATATCATGATTATTACATGTATATCGATATAACAGTTTTTGATTGGCAATTTGCCATGTTAAATAGAGAGAGATTTCACTATTTGGTAATATAGGATTTTGGAATTTAACAAAATCTATTTGAAAGACGCTGATATCAAGATGAAAAAATTTTTTTGCATAGTGAATAGCCCAATCAAGTTGAATAACACCAGGTAATATTGCTTGCGTTGGAAAATGTCCTTTAAACCAGAAAAGATCAGCGGGTATAAATAGATTAATTATTACTTCATTATTATTAAAAATTATCTGTTGCTGCTTAGCGAATTTCATTTTCTTTCTCAATGGTTATTAATATTACATTTATTAAAATTATTTTAGATAAGAGTTAATTAAATAACGCCATTATATCTATCATGCTATGTTTACCTTGACTATCAGAAGGTATAGCATCCACAAATCGCCAACGTTTGGGTATTGCAATTAGTGGAATTTTCGAACGAAGCTGCTGCTGTAAATATTGGGTAAATTTAATTTTTCCCATTTGATTAATTTGAATAATCCCTGTCTTTGTTAAAATTGCAACAGTCGCAATAATAGTACGGTTTTTATCATCTAAAGGGAAAATAACAAATTGAGATAGTTGAGGTAATGAAGATAGTTGTTGTTCAATAAAAGCAAGTGAAATACGTTGTTCTGCTATTTTTACTATACGATCATTACGGCCATGTAAATAAAAATATTGCGAGTCAATTGCGGTAATTTTATCATTTATGGGCTCATCTGCTTTAATTAATAACGGTGAGTTTAATAATGCTTGTTGTTTATTTTCAGTTGATAACCTCATTTGAGGAAATAATTTCCAAACCGATTCCCTCATATTTGATTGCCGAACAGCAATAATACCTGTTTCACTTGAACCATAAATTTCATTAGGTATTTTCCCAAAACAGGCTTCCGTTATCTGTGCTGTCTCTTGGGTTAATCTACCTCCTGCTGCAAAGATTATTTTGCATGTTAATTTAGGTAAATATATATCTAATGATTTTAATAGAGATGGTGAACTGATAAATATGATGGGTAGTGAAATAGCTTCATAAAGGAATATCTGTTCTTGGTAAAATATCTGTTCACAAATAAAAGGTTGTTGAAGTGCTAGCGATAGCATAATTTTAAATGACAGACCATATTGATGATGATGTGCAACGCTTGCAATGAATAAGGTAGACTGTTTTAAATCTTGGTCTGTTTTTTCAAAAAAATAGTCGGCAAGAATTTGACTCTCTATTTGTAATTGCCAGAGTCTCTTTTTAATGGGTTTAGGTAGACCTGTTGATCCTGACGTAAAAAGAGTAACTGTCTGTGCGTCATCTAATGCTGTTCTAAACAAATTTTTTACTGAGTTTAGCCTATTACAACTATTTTCATCATTTATCGATTGAATATGAACTAGCGGTTGTTTTAAAAGATAATTTTCAGGATAACTATCTGTCAGAAATATATCAAATTGGTCATTTAATTGCGATAAATAATATGATTTATGATCTGTAATTAATATAGGCTCTTTTTTACAGTACAAAAGGGCTAATAAACTAGCTAAAAAATAGAAACTATCCTGACAATAAATAGCCCAACGTGATTTAGGATATATTTCAATCTGTTTGATTAAATAACTCACTTGCAGCTTAAGATCCTCTAAAAATAGAGGTTTCTGTTTGCGATAAGCAATGATCTTATTATCAGTACGTAATAATAGATCAGTAAAAGGAGTTATTTTTCTATTTTTTGTCGAATTAACCATTCGCCCCCCATTAATAATGCAATTAATAGATAGCTGATAAGTCCATTATATAATGTCCATAAATCAGGTTGGTTAATTATGCAAGTTAAGAAAGCTATTGATCCGTTAATAATAAAAAATAGACACCAAGCAATAGTGACTCTACGAGTATATTGTATAGCTAATAGAGATAATTGCGGTTTTTTGATTTGTGCTAGTAACGTTATTATTGTTGGTGGTCTATAGAGTGAATAAGCAAATAAGATCAACATAATTAAATTAACAATCACAGGATAATATAGAACTAATTGATATTTATTTAGCAACCATCCCATTACTATAAGTATCAGACCAAAATAAGTAATTAATTTTGCTACTTTATTTAATCCTGTCTGAAAAGAGGGTAATACGAATAGTCGTAAAATAAATATTAAAATGAGGAATAACATTACATTACGCATATACCCATACTTTAGCCCTAAGTAGATCATTATAGGGTAGAGAGTTAACAATATAGTCGTAATGTATTTAATTGCTTTTTTTGATTTTAACTGTGATGGTTTGCTCATTGTTGTTTAGTAAACAATTTAGCCTATCATTTGATTTAATTATTGATCAGTTGATCAATACAATCTACAACATCTTGCACAGTTCTAACGGATTTGAATGTTTCAGGGTTGACCTTTTTCCCAGTTTTTTTCTGTAAATGGACGACTAGATCAACTGCATCTATACTATCTAAATCTAACTCTTCATATAGTTTTGATTCGGGTTTTATCTTATTAGGTTCAAGTTCAAATAGTTGTACTAATATTTGTTGTACTTCATTGAAAATTTGTTGCTTATCCATCCATTTAACCTTAATTTTTTAAATTATTATCGAGTGGTGACAAAATTAGCCAAAGTTGCTACAGAATAAAAATGTTTTTTTGTCTCTTCATTTTCTGAAGAGAGAACAACCTCAAATTTATTTTTTATAGCTAAACCTAATTCTAGCGCATCAATTGAATCGAGTCCTAACCCGTCGCCAAAAAGCGGTGCTTCTGAATCAATATCACTTGGTGTCATCTCTTCTAAATTTAGAGTTTCTATAATTAACTGTTTTATTTCATTTCTTACTGATTCTATCATCTATTATCCTTTACTTATTATTAATGGGATTTAATGAAAGGTGCTGATTAAAACATGATTCAAGGTATTGCGTCAACCGTCTTGATCCAACAGTTAAATGCTCATGAGAAAAATCAGAAATAGCTATTTTATTTCCAACAGTTACTATAAATTTTGCCCTACTTTTTGCTACTTGGTACCATTTTTGCCCTTTTAATAAAAATGGTGGATTACAGTTGATATGAATCATTTGAATATCAGTCTGACAGCGTAATGCAATATTTGCAGCGCCACGTTGGAAAGATAACGGCTTATTTGGTGTACTACGTGTCCCTTCTGGAAAGATGATAATAGGGTTATTACGCTGAAATTTTTGTTTACATAAATTCAATAATTTGTCGGCTTTAGTATTAGGAATATAACCTACTGTTTTAATAATGCCGCCTATAAAAAAATTTTTTAATAATGTTTCTTTTACAATACACGATGTTTCAGGGATAACTGAAGCAAGTAAGACATAATCAAGCAATGAAGGGTGATTTACAACAATGAGTGTTGATTTTAATGTTGAGAGTTTTTCTTGACCAATAAATTGGTAGTCAATTATGCCTAATATCTTAATAATCCATAAAAAGAACTTAAAACTATAACAGACAGATCGTTTAGCCACTTTATTTCGTAATAATGGATTCCAAATAAATAGCCGAAGGCATGTAAACCAAAATATGGATATGATTAATAAACCGCCAAGTCCAAATAATATAAAACCGATAGCTGTAGCGATGATACGCCACCCGTAAGAAATTTTTTTTATAATAGTATTTCTATTTGCCATTTTTTTCCCAAACCCAATCTTGAAATGATCCTTTTATATAAAATTGTCTATTTGATAAAAGATAATTTTTTAAAAATAGAAGTCCTTGAGGTAAGATATTTGAAGATTGTGATATTAAGTTACTCTTATTTTTAACATCATAGGAACATGAATATTCATCTCCTGATGTAATGATAAATCCAACTGCATAAGGCGATGAGATTTCATGTGGTTTAAGAAATGAGTGATAAAATTCAGGTATAATTCCTTCAAAATCAATAAGCAAAACTCTTTTTAATCCACTCTGTAACATTGCTTGTGCTTCAATTATACCTTGTTGAAAACCATCGCCTCCTGCTGCAATAGAGGTAGTCGGAATATCTTTTTGTCCAACAATAGTGAGTAATCCAGCTGCTGTATTATGTACTGACATTGTGAAATCAGTTGGTGAGATAGTTTGTAGTTGATTTAAGGCTAACAGGATTTTATATGATCTTTCTAATTCGCCATGTCGACTAATAAAGATTGCAGCACAAGGATCGTATTGCATCAATTTTAACCCTACTTCTAAAGCAAGCCGGCAGCCAATGCTTAAGCGTCGTGCAGTCATCATCGGTATGCTAGAACTTTTAGGTAATGTTGTATTTTGTGAAAAAAAATTTGATGATAAATTTTTAGACCATTCTAACCAATCATCGTTATTTAGTAGATCAGGTGAAATTGCTGACCATCGTGAAATATTAAGTGAAAATTTCATTCGAAAAAGTAGAGTAAATTTTTTATTAAGATATTATATATCTACTTATCCAAATATGCATATTTGGATAAGTATTTTATGGTTTTTTATAAAACTAAAATAATTGTTATTATGATTAATAAATCTAACTATTTAAAAAATTGAGGAAAATATGAAATTTTGGAAAATTGCGATTGTAACTATATTTATGTCTATTTTATTAGGTTGCTCATCTAAATATGTACAACCACGAAATGTACATAATGATATCAATGGTTTAACACAAACTCAGATAAAAAAAGCAATTTTAAGTGCCGGACAAAGTGGTAATCGAGGGTGGGTTTTAAAAGATAAAGATGGGAATAATATTCAAGGTGTATTATTTAATCGTGGTTATGAAGCTAAAGTAAATATTCAGTATTCTTCTAAAGGTTATACTATTCAATATGTTTCAGTTAGTGATAATCTAAAAGATAAACAAGGCAATATCCATCGTAATTATAACCGTTGGGTAAATAATCTAGATCAGGAAATTCGCCGTAGTATTACTTATATGTCAAACCAATAGTTTTAAAAAACCTATTTAATTGTTTGAATTAAGAATTAGATCTTTTCATTTTTTATGGATCTTTTATTAAACATTACTTGCAACGAGGTTCATTTTTGCGTAAAATTCACGCCCTATAAGATTAATCAATGCAGACTAGTAATGTGATTAAGTAAAAAGTCTGTCTATTATTGCGGAGTTAAGTATGTACGCAGTTTTCCAAAGTGGTGGTAAACAACACCGAGTTAGCGAAGGGCAAGTCGTTCGCTTGGAAAAATTAGAGATCGAAACAGGTTCAGAAGTTGTTTTCGATAAAGTTCTAATGGTAGCAAATGGTGAAGAGATTAAAATCGGTGCTCCATTTGTTGAAGGTGCGACTATTAAAGCAGAGATTGTTGAACATGGTCGTGGCGATAAAATTAAGATTGTTAAATTCCGTCGTCGTAAACATTATCGTAAACAGCAAGGTCACCGTCAGTGGTTTACTGATGTAAAGATCACTGCAATTGCTTAGTAGGAGTATCGAACAATGGCACATAAGAAGGCAGGCGGCTCATCACGTAATGGTCGCGATTCCCAGAGTAAACGTTTAGGTGTTAAACGTTATGGTAATCAAGAAGTTTTAGCTGGTAATATTTTAGTTCGTCAACGCGGAACTCAGTTTCATGCTGGTACAAATGTAGGTTGTGGTCGTGACCATACTCTATTTGCACTGATTGATGGGCAAGTTAAATTTGAAGTTAAAGGGCCAAAAAACCGTCGCTATGTTAGTATTGTTGCTAATAGCTAAGTAAAAATCGGTCTTTTTTTCTTATAAAAAGCCTCACAATTATTTTGTGAGGCTTTTTATTTGCTCTATTTTTATAGAATTATTTCGGTAAAAAACAGTTATAACATATTGATTTATAATAAATATTAATGCTGATTCTAAATTGTGCTGTTGATAATTATGATTCTGAGTATCAATTATAGCAATGTGTCATCGCTCAAATATAAAGAAGAAATATGAAATTGCTAGGTAGATAAATGGCAAAGGTAAAATCTATTATTGCTAAATTCATCGTGTAAATTAAATAATAGATTCTCTATAATAACTGTTTGTGATTGTTTTTTATGGTTTTAACACCATTATACTTAATAGATATAGCATTAATAAATATGTTAATAAATATATAGTTAATACCAGTTTTACGATTTTTAATGAATCTATACTAATAGTGTTGTCTGTATTGTTTTATTTAAAAACATTAAGATGATATTTATCCTTATTATAGTTGCCTCAAAAATATTCTTTGGAATCCAAAGAGCAGATTCTCAAACGGTAAAAAATAGTGCAGGTATAGAAAATAGTTAACCGGAAAAAGAGGAAGAGTAATGAAATTTGTTGATGAAGCTTCAATTCGAGTAGAAGCCGGTGATGGTGGTAATGGCTGTGTTGGTTTTCGCCGTGAAAAATATATCCCTAAAGGGGGACCTGATGGCGGTGATGGCGGTGATGGCGGTGATGTTTTCTTTATAGCTGATGAAAATCTAAATACATTGGTAGATTTTCAGTTTGAAAAAAATTATCGTGCTGAACGTGGACAGAATGGTCAAGGTTCTGATTGTACGGGTAAACGTGGGCATGATCTAACGGTTAAAGTTCCTGTTGGTACGCGTATTACTGACAGTTATACCGGAGAGGTAATTGGTGATTTAACACATAATGGACAGAAAGTGTTAGTTGCCAAAGGTGGCTATCATGGACTCGGTAATGCCCGTTTTAAATCATCTGTTAATCGCGCACCAAGACAGAAAACAGACGGAACACCGGGTGAAAAGCGCGATATTTTGTTAGAGATGTTACTACTTGCCGATGTTGGTATGCTTGGTCTTCCTAATGCAGGTAAATCAACATTTATTCGTAGTGTTTCAGCGGCTAAACCAAAAGTGGCAGATTACCCATTTACAACACTTATTCCAAGTTTAGGTGTGGTACGAATGGAACATAATCAGAGCTTTGTTGTTGCTGATATACCGGGTTTAATTGAAGGTGCTTCAGAAGGGGCAGGACTTGGAATACGATTCCTAAAACATTTGGAACGTTGTCGTCTGCTTGTTCATTTAATTGATATTGCACCAATTGATGAATCAGATCCTGTTGAAAATGCTAAAGTAATTATTAATGAATTAAATCAATATAGTGAAACATTAGCCAATAAACCGCGCTGGTTAGTATTTAATAAGATTGATGTTCTAGGTGAAGAAGAGTCTAAAAAGCGCGCAGCAGAAATCGTTGAAGCATTAGGTTGGGAAGGTAAATATTACCTTATTTCTGCTATTAATCATGAAGGTGTAAAAGCACTTTGTTGGGATTTAATGGCTTATATTGATGCACATCCACGTGAAACTAAAGAGATAACAGCGCAGCCAGAAAAAGTTGAATTCATGTGGGACGATTATCATCAACAGGTTATGGAAGAGGCTTATGAGGATGATGACGATTGGGATGAAGAAGATGATGAAGGTGTTGAAATCATCTATAAAAAATAGATGTAATAGTAATAAAAGATTAATTGAAATTTTATTTAAAGAGTAAAAATAGTGCTTGCAATTAATAATGAGAATAATTATCATTTGATTTATGCTTTATTGGAGACTTCTAATAGCTTCTAAATAAAGTATGACATTGCTCACATTGCTTCCAATGTTTACCAGCTTAATTAAGCTGGTTTTTTTATATCCTCTCTTTTATATCTTTCAAAAAAGATTAAAAAGTTAAATTTTTATTATCAAAGAGAACTAATAATGCTGCACTGCCACCAAACTCCTTAGGTGCTTGATGAAAACAGATAATATCAGGATGTTGTGCTAACCACATTGGTATCTGCCTTTTTAAAATATTTTTTCCATGTCCATACATAATACAAGCACACTGTATATTTTCATTTAAGCAAGCGGCGATTAGTGCTGCTATCTCTTTTTTTGCCTCTAACTGTGTTAAACCATGCAGATCTAAAAAAAGTTCTGGCTCATAAAATCCTTGGCGTAATTTTTTAATCTCATAAGGATCAGCATCTTCACGACTATAACGGAGCGGATCTTCTTGTAGAATAGGGTGATAATCATCTGAAAAATAGAATTCAGTATTACTCTGTTCATGTTCCAATTTATTTAATTGTGCCTTTGGTGAAGATCGCTTAATTGGTTTATGCACGACAGTATCTTGAGCTATTTTTTTAGCTTTCCCAATACTATTTTTAAATAGATCTATATCATCTTTACTCAGATTAAATTTATTTGGCATGTACATTTTCTCAAAACAGACAATTAATTGATAAACAAAAGAAGAGTGTAATTTATGTTTCTGGATAGACCTTATCTTTATATTCACACAAATCTTCAATAACACAAGAACCGCAACGTGGTTTGCGTGCAATGCACGTATAACGGCCGTGTAAAATAAGCCAGTGATGACAGTTAATTTTATACTCGTCGGGTACCACTTTTAATAATTTTTGCTCAACCTCTTCAACATTTTTGCCAGGAGCAAAACGGGTACGGTTACAGACACGAAAAATATGGGTATCAACCGCAATTGTTGGCCAACCAAACGCTGTATTTAAGATCACATTTGCGGTTTTTCTTCCAACACCAGGTAGCTCAATTAATTGATCAAAATTTTCTGGCACTTCACCATTATACTTATCAACTAATAGCTGGCATGTTTTCATAATATTGGCAGCTTTACTATTATAGAGTCCAATCGTACGAATATGCTCTTTCAGCTTATCTAGCCCAAGTGCCAAGATCTGCTCTGGTGTATTTGCTATGGCAAATAGTGGTTTTGTTGCCTTATTTACACTCACATCAGTTGCTTGTGCTGAAAGAACCACAGCAATCAATAACTCAAAGGGGGTTTGATAGACTAGTTCAGTGGTAGGATCTTTTATATGATCTTTTAATCGTTCTAAAATTTCAATCCGCGAGGCTTGTTTCATAACTTCCTATAAAGAGTCTATTTTATTAGATAAATTGAGCCATTATATACATATTTCATTTAAAATTGCATAAATGCATGATACGTCCTACCTATTATTAAGGAAAAAGAGGGAAATTGATAATTTTTATTATAGAAAATGGTGTTGTTTATTCACTTTTTAGCCCCCTATTTTTATGGTAAGCTATTTGCCCTATTTTGCCGACTCAACAAGGTTTTTAATAAATATGTCTTTACCCATGATTGTCACATTTGCAATCTATATTTTTGGGATGATTGCAATTGGTTTTTATGCATTTCGCAGCACACAGAATTTTGGTGATTATATTTTGGGCGGACGCCGTATTGGCAGTTTAGTTACTGCTCTATCTGCTGGTGCATCTGATATGAGTGGTTGGCTATTAATGGGTTTGCCCGGAGCCGTTTTTTTATTCGGCATCTCAAAAAGTTGGATCGCTATTGGGTTGATTATTGGTGCTTATTTTAACTGGTTACTCATTGCTGGTCGTTTACGTGTCTTCACAGAAATTAACCATAATTCACTCACTTTGCCTGACTATTTTGCGCGTCGTTTCGATGATAAAAGCTCACTTTTACGTGTAATTTCAGCACTTATTATTCTCATCTTTTTTACTATTTATTGTGCTTCTGGCGTTGTTGCCGGTGCAAAACTTTTTGAAAGTACATTTGGAATGAGTTATGGCTGGGCAATGTTAGCAGGCGCTGGGGCAACTATTTTATATACATTTATTGGTGGTTTTTTAGCGGTAAGCTGGACAGATACCATCCAAGCTAGTTTAATGATGTTTGCGCTTATCCTAACACCAATTATGGTTATTATTAATGCGGGTGGTTTTAATGATGCTGTTATCCATATTCAGATGTTAAATCCTGACTATACTAACTTGATGGCACATATGGATCTGATAACTATACTCTCCTTACTAGGTTGGGGACTGGGCTATTTTGGACAGCCGCACATTTTGGCCCGCTTTATGGCAGCTGGCTCACACGAAGTGATGAAAAATGCACGCCGAATAAGTATGACATGGATGATTCTATGTTTAGGTGGTGCAATAACAGTAGGGTTTTTTGGGATCGCCTATTTTTCAGCACACCCTGAGTTTAGCTATCTAATTGATGATGGAAAACATGAACGTATTTTTATTGAATTAGCTAAATTACTGTTTAACCCATGGATAGCAGGTATTCTGTTAGCTGCTATTTTAGCTGCAGTAATGAGCACATTAAGTTGTCAGTTATTAGTCTGTTCAAGTGCATTGACTGAAGATTTTTACCGTGCATTTTTACGTAAAAATGCAACCCAAAAAGAGTTAGTTTGGGTGGGTAGAGCAATGGTTTTACTTGTTGCAATAATTGCAATTTTACTATCAATCAATCCAGATAATAGTGTATTAGATCTAGTCAGTCATGCTTGGGCTGGTTTTGGTGCCGCATTTGGTCCAATTATCATCTTCTCTGTTTTTTGGTCAAGAATGACGCGTAATGGCGCACTTTTAGGTATGATAGTTGGTGCGGTAACAGTCTTATTATGGATTAATTTTAACTGGTGGAATCTCTACTCATTAATTCCAGGCTTTCTATTTGCATCTATTACGATTATTATCATCAGTTTATGTGATAAAAAACCAAATCAGACAGTAGCCGATCATTTTCAACAGGCTCATAATGTTTATCACAATAAACAGATATCAGAATAAACAGAATTAATATCTTTATCAAAAGTAACAATAAAAGGCTAGGCATTATAAAGTGAAATTTTTAATCATACTGAAATGCAAGGCTGAATAAAAGACAGAATAATCGGGTATAGGGCTGGCTCCTAACCCGCTTCTAAACATAACTCACCAATTGGTGGATAGAAAAGAACAGGTATAAAAGTATGACGACTAATGTAATCAAACAATTGCAGGAGCGCGGATTAATCGCACAGGTAACAGATGAAAAAGCCTTAATAGAGAGACTCGAACAAGGTTCAATAGCACTTTATTGCGGTTTTGATCCTACTGCAGATAGTTTACATTTAGGTCATTTAGTACCTCTTCTTTGTTTGAAACGTTTCCAGATCGCAGGTCATAAACCAATCGCTTTGGTTGGTGGTGCAACAGGTCTAATTGGTGATCCAAGTTTTAAAGCGGTCGAACGTAAATTAAATACTGAGCAAACTGTAATTGACTGGAGCAATAAAATTAAAGATCAGGTATCCCCTTTCTTAGATTTTAGTTCTAAAGAGAATCCCGCTATTATTGCCAATAATTATGAGTGGTTTGGTAGTATGAATGTGCTCACTTTTTTACGGGATATTGGTAAATATTTCTCTGTTAACTCAATGATTAATAAAGAGTCAGTAAAACAGCGAATTGATCGTGATGAAGTAGGCATATCTTTTACTGAATTCTCTTATAGTCTATTACAGTCATATGATTTTGCCTGCTTAAATAAAGAGCATGATGTGGTATTACAAATTGGTGGTTCTGATCAGTGGGGTAATATTACAGCGGGTATTGATTTAACACGCCGTTTACATCAAAAACAGGTTTATGGTTTAACTGTTCCTCTAATTACAAAATCGGATGGCACTAAATTTGGTAAAACAGAGAGCGGTGCAGTATGGCTTGATCCGAAAAAAACAAGCCCATATAAGTTTTATCAATTTTGGATAAATACAGCTGATGCAGATGTCTACCGTTTCTTAAAATTCTTTACGTTCATGCCATTATCGGAAATTGATAAACTTGAAGAGGAAGATAAAAATAGCGGAAAAGCTCCTCGAGCACAGTATGTATTGGCAGAAGAGGTGACGCGTTTAGTTCATGGTGAAGAGGGGTTAAAAATTGCTCAACGAATTACTGAAAGCCTATTCTCAGGTGATATAAGTAAACTCTCTAAGAGCGATTTTGAGCAGTTAGAACAAGATGGTATGCCAACTGCACACATTACGACGGATGTTGATTTGCAACAAGCTGTTGTTAATGCTGGCTTTGCGCCATCTCGTGGGCAAGCAAAGACGATGATTGAGTCAAATGCCATATCGGTTAATGGTGAGCGCAATGCTATCAGTGATTATCGATTCGCTGATAGTGATAAACTCTTTAATCGTTATACGTTATTACGTCGTGGTAAAAAATATTACTGTTTACTTATTTGGGAATCAATTGCAAATTAATCTCAACTAGGAGTTAATGTTATGAAAAATATACTCTCTATTCAATCGCATGTGGTTTTTGGCCATGCGGGAAATAGCGCGGCTGAATTTCCAATGCGTCGTTTAGGTGTAAATGTTTGGCCACTAAATACAGTACAGTTTTCGAATCATACCCAATATCGTGAATGGACTGGTACAGTTATGCCTGCTTCTCACTTAGTTGATATTGCTAATGGAATTAATGCAATTGGTGAACTAAAGCGATGTGATGCAGTATTAAGTGGCTATATGGGTTCCCCTGAACAGGGGCATGCAATTATTGATATTGTTAAAAAAGTAAAAGAGGTTAACCCTAAAGCAATCTATCTATGCGATCCTGTAATGGGGCATCCAGAAAAAGGCTGTTTTGTTGCGCCTGGTGTAGCCGAATTTTTCTGTCAAACAGCTGTACCAATGGCTGATATATTATCACCGAATATTTTAGAGTTAGAAGAGTTAAATGGTAAACAGCGTATTAACAATGTTACAGAAGCGATTTTAGCTTGCCGAGAATTATGTAAAAAAGGGCCAAAAGCTATTTTAGTTAAGCATTTGAGTCGGGCGGGTTATCAAAATGATCGCTTTGAAATGTTATTAGTTACTAAAGATGAAGCATGGCACATCTCAAGGCCATTAGTTGACTTTGGTGTTCGTCAACCAGTGGGTGTTGGCGATATGACTAGCGGTCTATTTTTAGCAAATATTTTATTAGGTAGATCTTTAGTTGACGCGCTTGAACATACAACGGCAGCTGTTTATGCTGTAATGCTTGAAACCCTAAAACATGATGAATATGAACTACAATTAGTCTCAGCACAAGATGAGATTGTAAAACCAACTCATTGGTTTAAAGCAGAAAAAGTATAGATAAGTTGTAAAATATTAATTATCTGGATGTGGTAACACATATGTGTAAAAATGATAGTATTTATCATTAAGTTATAGATGGGGAAAATGGATGGACAATATTGTTACTTTGGGAGTTAAACTTGAAAACTTACGAAATGAGAAAGGATTGACTCAAAAAGATATTGCCAAGAAGATCCATATATGCACCAATGTAATTGATGATATTGAACATGGCGAATTAAGTCGCATTCCGGTAGTTTTTATTCGAGGTTATATCAGATCTTATGCTGAAATTGTTGGTCTACCTCTTGAAGAGTATCACTCTTTTTTAGAAGCGTTATCAAAAAATCATTGCACGTATAAGATGAAAGATTACTCTCAAATTAATAAAAGTAAAAAGCGCGGAAAATGGCTATTAATTATCTCAATTTTAATTATTATGACTGTTTTGGGTATAACGGCATACTGTGTTTGGCAAGAGAATAGAGACAATTTTATTGAAGTAAGTCACTATATATCACCTGAGCCAACAAATCATATTAGTAGTTAAAAAATTTGCTCATTGAGATATTAAGACATTTTTATTTATTAATTAACAGTAAAATAGTTGGCGTATGAACGTCAATGTAAGGTAGTTAGGTTTTTTATGAGTCATTATGATTCACCGATTAATCGCAGAGAATCAACTCGAATTTATGTTGGTAATGTACCCATTGGTGGTGGTGCGCCTATCGCTGTACAATCCATGACTAATACGCGTACTACAGATGTTGAAAAAACAGTAGCACAGATCCAAGCTTTAGAACGTGTAGGGGTTGATATCGTGCGCGTTTCTATTCCTACAATGGATGCTGCCGAAGCATTTAAATTTATCAAACAACAGACAAAAGTTCCTCTCATTGCCGATATCCATTTTGATTATCGAATAGCACTTAAAGTAGCTGAATATGGCGTAGACTGCTTACGGATTAATCCTGGTAATATTGGTAATGAATCGCGCGTGCGGGCAGTAGTTGATTGCGCTAGAGATAAAAATATTCCGATACGGATTGGCGTAAATTCAGGATCACTTGAGAAAGATATCCAAGAGAAATATGGCGAACCAACGCCGAGTGCTATTGTTGAGTCTGCTATGCGCCATGCCGATATATTAGATAAATTTAATTTTGATCAATTTAAAGTGAGTGTTAAAGCATCAGATGTATTTACCGCTGTTGAGGCTTACCGATTATTAGCTAAGCAGATTAAACAGCCACTTCATTTGGGTATTACTGAAGCTGGTGGTGCGAGAAGTGGTGCGATTAAGTCAGCAATTGGTTTAGGATTACTATTATCAGAAGGTATTGGCGATACATTGCGCGTCTCATTAGCAGCTGATCCCACAGAAGAGGTAAAAGTTGGTTTTGATATTTTAAAATCACTACGTATCCGTTCACGTGGTATCAATTTTATCGCTTGCCCTACCTGTTCAAGACAAGAGTTTGATGTGATAAATACGGTAAATATGCTTGAACAGCGTTTAGAAGATATTGTTACACCGATGGATGTCTCCATTATTGGCTGTGTTGTTAATGGGCCTGGTGAAGCATTAGCTTCAACTATGGGTGTTGCCGGCGGTCATAATAAGAGCGGTTTCTATGAAGATGGTGTTCGTATTGGACGTATTGATAATGAACAGATGATAGATGAGCTTGAGGCAAAAATCCGAGCTAAAGCAGCACTGCTAAAAAACCGTATCCAAACAGTAGAAAGCTAAACACAATCAACTAATTTTTTAAATTTTAATAACTATCAATGATTAATAATAATAGTTAGTCATTAACTAAGATAGTTGAGATAAAAAAGTATTAATAAATACTTAAACCTAATAGTGAATTATAATTATGGCAGAAAAAAAGATTCAATCTATTCGTGGAATGAATGATCTACTTCCAACTGAAAGTTCAATCTGGCAACAGATTGAAAAAACAGTCAAAGAGGTATTAAACAGTTACGGTTATAACGAAATTCGTACTCCAATTGTTGAAGATACCGCACTATTTAAACGTGCTGTAGGTGAAGTGACAGATATTGTTGAAAAAGAGATGTACACCTTTAATGATCGTAATGATGAGAGTATTACGTTACGTCCAGAATTGACTGCTGGTTGTGTAAGAGCAGGTATTGAGCATGGTCTTTTATATAATCAAGAACAGCGATTATGGTATTTGGGGCCAGCATTTAGGTATGAAAAACCGCAAAAAGGGCGTTATCGACAATTTCATCAGTTCGGAGTTGAAGTTTTTGGGCTTGAAGGTCCAAATATTGATGCAGAAATTATTCTCTTAACTGCCCGTTTCTGGAAAGCATTAGGTGTTGAAAAACATACGACTCTGGAGTTAAATTCCATTGGATCCGTTGAAGCACGCGCCAATTACCGCAAAGCTCTAGTTGAGTTCCTTGAACAGCATAAAGATCTACTCGATGAAGATTGTCTACGCCGAATGTACACTAACCCTTTGCGGGTTTTAGATTCAAAAAATCCAGTCATACAAGAGTTACTTAATAATGCTCCGAAATTATTTGATTACCTTGATGAGGAGTCTAAAGATCACTTTAACCGATTATGTTATTTACTTGATCAGGCAGGTATCCATTATCAAATTAATCAACGGTTAGTACGCGGTTTAGACTATTATAATCGGACTGTTTTTGAATGGGTAACTACCAGTTTAGGCGCACAAGGTACCGTATGTGGTGGTGGCAGATATGATGGTTTAGTTAGTCAATTAGGTGGGCAACCTACACCAGCAGTTGGTTTTGCTATGGGTGTTGAACGTTTGGTCTTACTGGTTAAAGCTGTCAATGATGCATTAGTATCTAATGATGCAATAGATATCTATATGATCTCATCTGGTGATGATAAAACACTATCTATTGCACAAAATGTTGCTGAACAGTTACGTGATGCACTCCCGAATAAGCGAGTGATGACCAATTACGGGACATCGAATTTTAAGAAACAGTTTGCAAAGGCAGATAAATTAGGTGCTAAAATAGCTGTCATTATTGGTGAAAACGAAGCCAATCAAGCAACGGTAATGATTAAAAATTTACAAACTGGTGAGCAGAAAGAGGTAGCTAAGCAAGATGCAGCATCAGAATGTTTAGCAATTCTAAAGCAAGAGAAAGGAGAATAGAGTGAGTCATCAATTAACTGCTGAAGAGCAAATGTCGGAATTAAAATCGTTTTTTGCTAAAACATGGAAGATCATAGTAGCTGTAATTGTAATTGGTTTACTTGCTTTTTGGGGATGGCGTTATTGGCAATCTCATCAACAAGAAAAGGTAATCAGTTCTTCAGAACAGTATGAAAAATTGGTTCAAAAATTAGATACTAATGTACCAAATTCGGTAGATGAGTTAGTTGCCTTTGCTAATAATAATGATACCATCTACGCAGTATTTGCAGATCTCGGCGCGGCACAATTTTATGTTGAAACACTTAAAGATTATGAAGGCGCGAAAAAATTATTAACAAATGCTTTAAAGAAAACAGATTCACAACCGGTTGAATCAATTATCAATATCCGTATTGCAAGATTGCAATATCAGTTAGAACAATATCAAGATAGCTTAACCACTTTAGATAAAGTTATAGAACAGAGCTGGGCACCAAGCGTTAATGATATTCGTGGCGATATTTTTATAAAAATGTCGCGTTATAGTGATGCAGTCGATAGTTATAAGGTTGCGTTAGCAGCATCACCTTCACCTGATCTTGAGAGTAATATTAAGATAAAACTTAATCAAGCTGAATATTTAAAAGCTAAACAAGCTTATGATGAAAAGCAAGAACAAGAGAAAAACAGACAAGAGAATACTCAAGAGGCAAGTGAGTCTGTTAAAAAAGATGTAAATAAAGATTAATTATTTTTACAATTAAAGGGATAAGAAATGAAATTATTGAAATATCTTTTTTCAGCTCTATTTATGTTTTCACTTGCTGGTTGTTCATTATTCGGTGGTGAAAAAGAGATTGTGCAAGTTGCGCCAGCTCCTAAAGTTGAGAATCAGTTTTCGTTACAAAAGATATGGAGTAACAGCACATCAGGTAATAGTGATATCTATTCACTACTTGGTCCAATTAGTTATGAAAACGTAGTTTATGCTGCCGGTCGTAGTGGTCAAGTAAAAGCGATGGAGCTCTCTACTGGTAATACATTATGGAATATTGATCTCTCTAAGAGCACTCTATTTCACACACAAAGTGGTTTACTATCAGGTGGTGTAAGTGTTGATGACAAATATGTCTATGTTGCAAGTGAACGGGCAATTGTTTACGCCATTGATCGTCTAAACGGAAACCTTGTTTGGGAAAAAACAGTAAAAGGTGAAGTTTTAGCAAAACCAGTTCCAACTGAAGATAAAGTGATTATTCGAACTTCAAATGGTTATCTACAAGGTTTAAATCGTGATACTGGTGATGCTCTATGGGATGCATCATTGGGCGTTCCTTCACTCTCCATACGTGGCAATTCAACGCCAACTGTTGCCCATGGAGCAGCTATATTTGGTGATGATAATGGTCGAGTAAATGCATTTTATGTAAAAGATGGACAACTCATTTGGCAACAACGAATCTCTCAACCGTCTGGTTCAACCGAAATTGCAAAATTGAATGACATTGACAATACACCAGTGGTAGAGGGTAATTTAGTTTATGCGATTGGCTATAATGGTAATCTTACCGCGTTAGATTTAAGTAATGGTCAAGTTGTTTGGCGAAAAGAGTTAGGTTCAACGCACAGTTTTGCTGTTACTGATGATAAACTTTTTATCGTTGATCAAGATGATAATCTGTTATCAGTTTCTAAAAAAGGTGGTGCAACCTTATGGAAGAGAGAAGAGCTATTACATCGTCAATTAACAGATCCTGTGATTTATCAAAATTATATTGTGGTCGGTGATTTTGAAGGTTATCTCTACTGGTTTGATATGGAAACTGGAGATGTAGCTGCTAAAATTGATGTTAGTGGTAGTGGATTTATCTCAAAACCAATTGTGATTGGTAACACACTTATAGTACAAGCAAAAAATGGTAACATTTACGCTTATACTAAAAGTTAATAGTAAATAAAAAGATACAACAAATATAATTGAGCATTAGTATGATACCTGTTATTGCCTTAGTCGGACGTCCAAATGTGGGTAAGTCGACACTTTTTAATCGATTAACCCGCACGCGTGATGCCTTAGTTGCAGATTTTCCAGGATTAACACGTGATCGTAAATATGGTCGGGCCGAAATTAAAGGTCACGAATATATTGTAATAGATACTGGTGGAATTGATGGTACAGAAGAGGGTGTTGAGAGCTTTATGGCGCAACAATCTTTACAAGCCATTGAAGAGGCCGATATCGTGTTATTTTTGGTGGATGCAAGAGCCGGTGCAATGCCTGCTGATTATGCTATTGCCAAACATCTACGTTCTCGCCAGACTGACTCCTCGAATAAATCGACTTTTCTAGTCGCAAATAAAATTGATGGCATTGATGCCGATAGTGCTCTTGGAGACTTTTATGGACTAGGGCTTGGTGAAATTCACCCAATTGCGGCAAGTCATGGTAGGGGAGTAAGTTCACTCATCGAAGGTGTTTTAGATCCACTATTCCATTTTACAGATGGCGAAGATGCTACTGATTTAGATGCAACAGATGATAAAGGGAATACGGAGATTCAAGATGATGAATTATCAGCTGAAGATCTTATAAATCAACCAATCAAAGTTGCCATTGTTGGTCGTCCTAATGTGGGTAAATCAACACTGACTAACCGCATTTTGGGCGAAGATCGCGTGGTAGTTTATGATATGCCAGGTACAACGCGAGATAGTATCTATATCCCAATGTCACGCGATGAACGTGAATATGTATTGATTGATACGGCAGGTGTCCGTAAACGGGGCAAAGTGACTGAGACAGTCGAAAAATTTTCTGTCATAAAAACTTTGCAAGCGATTGAAGACGCGAATGTGGTTATTTTAGTTATCGATGCGCGTGAAGGTATCTCTGATCAAGACTTATCATTACTCGGTTTTATCATTAATAGTGGTCGCTCACTTGTTATTGCTGTCAATAAGTGGGATGGGTTGTCACAAGATATTAAAGAGCAGATAAAAAGCAGCTTAGATGATCGATTAGATTTTATCGATTTTGCGCGACTCCATTTTATCTCAGCCTTACATGGTAGTGGTGTAGGTAATCTTTTTGATTCAATTCAAGAGGCATATGAGTGTGCTACACGCCGCGTAAATACAGCCATGTTAACGCGTATTATGCAGATGGCACAGGATGATCACCAGCCTCCGTTAGTCGGTGGACGACGGGTAAAATTAAAATATGCCCATGCTGGTGGCTATAATCCTCCAATTGTTGTCATTCACGGTAATCAGGTAGAAGCGTTACCAGACTCTTATAAACGTTACTTAATGAACTATTTTAGGCGTGCATTAAAAATTATTGGTACACCAATTCGGATTCAATTTAAGGAAGGGGCTAACCCTTTTGAAGGGCGAAAAAATAGTTTAACTGCTGCTCAGCAACGTAAACGTCGTCGTCTACTAAAACATGTTAAAGGACGTCATTAAGCGATTATATGCAGACTGAATCTTTGATTGGGATAGACTCTAGCGGAGTCTGTTCTTATTGTCACCATAAAATGGATATCGTTTCACCACAGCACTACTACTGTAACTATTGTCAGCAAAATTATATTGAACAGTATAACTGTCCGATCTGCCATAACTCTTTACAGCTTATTCAAGGGTGTGGGGCCGTCAATTATCTCTGTCCTGTTGATGGACTTATCTCAAGCAAAAAAATTATTATTCACTATTCACCAGAGTAGATTATCTATCTGATAACTGCATTTTATACTTTTTAAAAACTCTTATAGTTAAGTATTAATAGACAACGGTGAAAATAGACAATGGCGTAAATAGCCAGTGACCGAGATGAATTGATAACTAAAATTTAAAAACCGCAAGGTTTAAAAAAGATTCTTAAAAAGAGAGGTTGTTTTTTATGCGAATTATTTTATTAGGTGCTCCTGGTGCAGGGAAGGGGACGCAAGCACAATTTATTATGCAAAAATATGGTATTCCACAAATTTCTACAGGTGATATGCTTCGTGCTGCTGTTAAAGCGGGTACACCACTTGGACTACAGGCAAAAGCATTAATGGATGCTGGTAAGTTAGTTACTGATGAACTGGTTATTGCGTTAGTGAAAGAACGTATTGCACAACCTGATTGTGTTAATGGCTTTTTGTTAGATGGTTTTCCACGTACCGTTCCACAAGCAGATGCAATGAAAGAAGCTGGTATAAATGTAGATTATGTATTGGAATTTGATGTTCCTGATGAGATTATTATTGATCGTATGAGTGGACGCCGTGTGCATGCTGGATCAGGTCGTGTATATCATATCCGTTATAATCCACCAAAACAGGAAGATATTGATGATATTACTGGTGAGCCACTAACGATCCGTAAAGATGATCAAGAGGATATTGTACGTAAACGTTTAGTTGAATATCATGAACTAACTAAACCACTGATGAATTACTATCAACAAGCAGCAAAAGAGGGATTAACAAAATATTTCCGTATTGATGGTACACAGCCGGTCGCTGAAGTTACAAAAGAGTTAGCCAAAATTTTAGGTTAGTTTGAGACGGTCCGTTAACTTTATTAGCGGACCGATAAAATAAATACAATTTAAAAACAATTATAAAACCATTCTGACAATATCAATATCTGCCAGTTCTCTATATAAATTTTCTACCTGATCAATATGTGTAGCATTGATTGTAATTGAAACTGAGTGATAGTTTCCTTTACTACTAGGCTTGACAGTTGGTGTATAATCACCCGGTGCATGACGTTGAATGACAGTTAGCACTTTATCAACTAATTCAGGTTTTGCCTCACCCATCACTTTATAGGTGAAAGAACAAGGAAACTCCAACAGCTCGTTTAATTTAGTTTGTTGCATAATATTAGCGTTCTCAATTTTTTATAGTACTATTTACCCTTACCGCAATATATATAGACATTTTTTGATAGTTCAAGTTTCAAAGTAACTAAATCGTAGTGAAGTGCATAAAATGTTTTAGGGTTAAGATCATTTCCGTAATAATAGTTCTATACAATATAGAAAAATACTAAAAATAAGAGTAATAAATATAATCTATTGTTAAATAGAGAGGTGACAAGTATGAGATTAATTCCGCTTAAAGATGATCAAGAAGTTGGTGCTTGGGTAGCAGAGCGTATTGTAAAAAAAATCAATCAATTTAAACCGAGTGAAGATCGTCCTTTCTTATTAGGGTTACCAACAGGTAGCTCTCCGCTTGTGATGTACCAACAGTTAATCAAACAGTATCAAGCCGGCAATGTTAGCTTTAAACATGTTGTCACCTTTAATATGGATGAATATGTTGGTATTCCGGAAGATTATCCGCAAAGTTATCATAGATTTATGTATGATAACTTTTTTAATCATGTAGATATTGATAAAAAGAATATTAATATACTTGACGGTAATGCCACTGATATTGAAGCTGAGTGTCAAAAGTATGAAAATAAAATTCGATCTTACGGCAAGATTAATATTTTTGTTGGTGGGGTCGGTCAAGATGGGCACATTGCATTTAACGAACCTGGTTCATCGCTGGCATCGCGTACACGTATTAAAACGTTAACCATGGATACCCGAATTGCCAACTCCCGTTTTTTTGATAATGATGTAAAAAAAGTACCTAGCCAAGCATTAACTATCGGCGTTGCGACATTGATGGATGCAAAAGAGGTACTTTTATTAGTTTGTGGACATAGCAAAAGTTTAGCTCTGCAAGCAGCTGTAGAGGGCGCAATTAACCATTTGTGGACTGTCTCAGCACTACAGATGCACCCCAAATCAATAATTGTATGCGATGAGCCAAGCACGGAAGATCTAAAGGTAAAGACCTTAAAATATTTTTCACAGATGGAAGCGGATAATTTGCAAGTAACTATTTTATGACATTTTTATTTATGACATGTCTATTTCTGGCGTGTTTATTTCTGATATGTCATAAAAGTAGATAGGAGTAACAACAGCATGTATGCATTAATAAATTGTCGTCTTTATACTGGCTATGAACAACTCAATAATTATGCCATTCTTATTGATGAAGATAAAATTGGTAAAATTTGCAAGCAAGATGCGCTACCTGCTAATATCGACATTGTCGATGTAAATAATGCAGTTGTTGCGCCCGGATTCATTGATCTACAAGTTAATGGTTGTGGTGGTGTACAGTTTAACGAAACAGTTGATGCTTTAAGTATCGAGACTTTAGAACAGATGCAAACCACCAATTTGCGCTCAGGATGTACCAGCTTTTTGCCTACTTTAATCACATCAAGTGATGAATTTATGGAAAAAGCAGTCGCTGTGATGCGTGATTACTTACAGATCCATAAAAATCAAGCTTTAGGCTTACATCTAGAAGGTCCTTACATTAATAGCGAAAAAAAAGGGATCCATGATGAGAAGTTTATCCGTCCACCTTCACAAAAGATGATCAATTTTTTATCTGATAATGCAGATGTCATTAAAATTATCACGCTTGCACCAGAAAAGGTGGCAGATCACTATATACATCAGTTAGCTGAAGCGGGAATTAAGGTCTCTGTTGGACACTCTAATGGTAATTATGAAGATTGCTGTCGCGGGTTTAAGGCAGGAATCACAATGGGTACACATCTATTTAATGCCATGCCTTATATTGCAGGTCGCGCCCCAGGCATCGTTGGTGCAATATATGACACACCTGCTGTATATGCCGGTATTATTGCCGATGGGGAGCATGTCCATTTTGCTAATATTCGAAATAGCCACAAAATTAAGCAGGATCATCTGATTCTTATCACTGATGCTATGTTACTTGCTGGCTCTAACTTAGCTTCTACCCAATTTGGCGGTAAAACAATCTACCATAAAGCAGGTCGCTGTGTAGATGCTAATGGAACATTAGCAGGATCTGCCTTAACCATGATCAAAGCCGTTGAAAATAGTGTGAAACAGGTAGGTATTGAGCTTGATGAAGTACTTAGAATGGCAACGCTTTATCCTGCCAAAGCGATTGGAATGGATAATGTTTTAGGCACACTAAATGAAGGGAAAGTTGCTAATTTGGTAATATTTAATGATGATTTTACCGTTATTCAGACAGTAGTAAATGGCGTAATGAGTCAAAAATTAAATTAATAATTTAACGTTTTTAAATATTTGAAAAAGAGTGATCAATCTTAAATCAATAAAAAAGCCACTATTTAAAGTGGCTTTTTTATTGTGGATTTTCTTACTAAATTGGTAACATTTTAAATCATGGCAACGATAATAAAGTTGCTTTAAACATTACGCTAAGATTCGTAATATTCTTCGTAATGGTTCTGCTGCTCCCCATAGTAGCTGGTCACCTACTGTAAATGCAGAGAGATACTCTTTACCCATATTTAGCTTACGTAAACGCCCAACTGGTGTGGTAAGTGTACCAGTAACAGCTGCCGGAGTTAGTTCATGCATCGAAAGTTCGCGATCATTAGGAATCACTTTTACCCAATCATTATTAGCAGCTAGTATCTTCTCAATATCTGGCACACTAACATCTTTTTTCAATTTAATCGTAAATGCTTGGCTATGGCAACGTAGTGCACCAATACGGACGCAAAGTCCATCAATTGGAATAATATTTGTAGTACCTAAAATTTTATTGGTTTCAGCTTGCCCTTTCCACTCCTCACGGCTCTGTCCATTATCTAACGCTTTATCGATCCATGGGATTAGGCTACCAGCAAGTGGTACACCAAAATTATCGGTTGGCAAACTACCGTCGCGCATTTTCTGAGTCACTTTACGTTCAATCTCTAAAATAGAGGAGTTAGGATCACGTAACTCAGTTGCAACATCACTATAGAGCATACCCATTTGAGTTAAGAGCTCACGCATATGCCGAGCACCACCACCAGAAGCTGCTTGATAAGTTGCAACAGAAACCCAATCAATCAGATCTTCAGCAAAGAGACCACCAAGTGACATTAACATCAAGCTGACCGTACAGTTACCACCTACAAATGTCTTTATTCCTCGATTTAAGGCCTGATCAATCTGGGTTCTATTGATAGGATCAAGCACGATAACTGCCTCATCTTCCATGCGTAGTGTTGAAGCTGCATCAATCCAGTAACCTTGCCAACCTGTAGCACGTAACTTGCTATAGATCTCAGTTGTATAATCTCCACCTTGACAAGTTACAATAATATCTAATGCTTTTAACGCTTCAATATCGTTAGCATCTTGTAATATATTGGATTGACTACTATTTGTGCTATTACTAAAGGTCGGAGCAGTTTGCCCGACTTGTGATGTAGAAAAGAAGATTGGATTGATATGATCAAAATCATACTCCTCTACCATACGTTGCATTAGTACTGAGCCAACCATTCCTCGCCAACCAATAAAACCGACATTTTTCATATTATTTTCCAAAAAAAGTATTTGCCAAGATAGCGTGTTTATAGGGGGAATTTCATCAAATTCTTACCCTAATTTCCTATCAAGATAATTGATAAAATAAAAATTAATTTGCCTATTAAAACAAAATAGCGAGATAAAACAAATAAAAAATATTTTTGTAAAATAGAGAATAATAACTAGGAATTATAGTTGTAACTGAACGGTTAAAAAGATAATTAAGATAGAGGGAAAGATTGGTCGGCGAGAGAGGATTCGAACCTCCGACCCACTGGTCCCAAACCAGTTGCGCTACCAAGCTGCGCTACTCGCCGTGAAGTATAAAGCTTTTATATCCTATATATTTTTATATCCTATATATACTGTTATTTATAAAAACTGTTATTTTAAAAACTACTATTTTTAATAACTGTTATTTTAAAAAGACATAAAAACAACATATATAAAGATAATGGGGTGGCTAATGGGATTCGAACCCACGACAACTGGAATCACAATCCAGGGCTCTACCAACTGAGCTATAGCCACCGTTGAATAGTGGCGAATATTACGCATAAAATTGAGTATTGTCCAGTATATTTTTAAAAATAGTGATCGATTGGTTATATAAAAAGCGGCTTAAATGGGAGTTTTTAATTTAATTGGTGCAAATTATCTATCTAATAGTTATCCTGTTTTGTTAAAGATGCATATACTCTTTGACACAAATTATATTTGTGCATTAAAGTAGGCTGAATCAATACACTGATAATTTCGATATGTAATAATCAGAATTCAATCCAAGCTTAACTTTTAAAGGAGCACTGTCATGGCTTATACTCTTCCTCCATTACCTTATGCTTATGATGCGTTAGAACCTTATATAGATGCAGAAACAATGCATTTTCATCATGATAAACATCATCAAACTTATGTCAATAATGCGAATGCTATTCTAGAAACCCTTCCAACTGAGTTGCAAAACTGGGAACCAGCAAAATTATTACAAAATCTTGATCAAGTTCCAGCTGATAAATTAACAGGCATTAAAAATAATGTGGGTGGTCATGTTAACCATTCACTATTCTGGGAACTGTTGAAAGTAGGTACTGAATTGACTGGTGATTTAAGAGCTGATATTGAAAAGACTTTTGGCTCAGTTGATGCATTTAAAGAGAAATTTGCAGCGGCAGCAGCAGGTCGATTTGGTTCAGGTTGGGCATGGTTAGTTGTTCAGAAAAACAAATTAGCAATTGTCTCAACTGCTAATCAAGACACTCCACTGATGGGCGAAAAATATGCGGGTGTGTTTGGTACACCAATTTTAGCTTTAGATGTATGGGAGCACGCTTACTATTTAAAATATCAAAATCGACGTGTTGATTACATTGGTGCATTTTGGAACGTAGTAAACTGGGATAAAGTCGCTGAACTGTATAGTAAAGCGCAAGCATAATATCTATTATGGTTAAATCCAGTATTGATATAAAAATATTTATTTAAATAAGTTATTTATATCAAAAAGAGAGACGCATTAATTGCGTCTCTTTTGCTATTTATTATTTCCCCTATTATCTTAAAATTCATACTTATCTTTATAGAGATCGCAAATATTAACCTTAAATAGAGCTTATCTTCTGACACACGGTTATCGAAATTGGAATCAAGTAAGAGAGTAATTGAAATAAATTGCTAACTGTTGCCTAAATCCGCTACAATATAATGTTTAGTCACACGCAATAGTCAATTTGTTAAATAACCTAAAATCAATGAATAATCATGTTTGAAATAAATCCTATTACTACCAAAATTGTCGAATTTACTGAGCGAACTAATGTAATTAGGGGGTATCTTTGACTATGATCTCAAAAAAGAGCGCCTCGAAGAGGTTAACGCTGAGTTAGAGCAGCCAGAAGTGTGGGCAGATCCTGAAAAAGCACAAGCATTAGGTAAAGAGCGCGTTATTCTTGATGAAGTTATTCAGACTATTGATGCGCTAGTACAAGGTTTAGATGATGTGCAAGGGTTATTAGATCTTGCGGTAGAAGCAGAAGATCAAGAGACTTTTGATGAAGCGAATATTGAACTTAATCAATTAGAATCTAAATTGGCTCGTCTCGAGTTTCGTCGTATGTTTTCAGGTGATTTTGATAGTGCGGATTGCTATCTGGATATTCAATCTGGTTCAGGAGGAACAGAAGCTCAGGATTGGGCTGAAATGTTGCTGCGCATGTACTTACGTTGGGCAGAAGCAAAAGGTTTTACAACCGAAGTGATCGAACTATCTGATGGTGATGTAGCAGGGATTAAATCTGCTACTATAAAAGTTACTGGTGATTACGCCTATGGTTGGCTACGCACTGAGACTGGTGTGCATCGGTTAGTACGTAAAAGTCCATTTGATTCAGGCAACCGTCGCCATACTTCATTTGCATCTGTATTTGTCTATCCTGAAATTGATGGTGATATTGCAATCGATATCAACCCTGCTGATCTACGCATTGATGTTTACCGCGCGTCAGGGGCAGGTGGTCAACATGTTAACCGTACAGAGTCTGCCGTACGTATAACCCATATTCCGACAGGTATTGTTGTCCAGTGTCAAAATAATCGTTCTCAACATAGCAATAAAGATCAGGCGATGAAACAGCTCAAAGCTAAACTTTATGAGCTTGAAATACAGAAAAAAAATGCTGAAAAACAGCAGATGGAGGAGAATAAATCTGATATCGGATGGGGTAGTCAGATTCGTTCTTATGTATTAGATGATTCACGTATTAAAGATCTTCGTACAGGCATTGAAACGCGTAACACTGGCGCAGTACTCGATGGTGATCTGGATCAATTTATTGTCGAAAGTTTAAAAGCGGGTCTATAACGGTTAGATCTACTCATAAATAAAAGGTAAAACTATGTCTACTGAGCAACAAGATAATCAACTAACTCAAATTGATGATCTGAACAATGAACTAAATAATGAATTAAAAAATCGCCGCGAAAAATTGGTTCATATTCGAGAACAGGGTATTGCATTCCCAAATGATTTTAGACGCGATACCATCTCTAAAAAACTACATAAACAATATGATGATAAAACCAACGAAGAGTTAATTGAAGATAAGATTATTGTTAGTGTAGCAGGACGTATGATGATGCGTCGTGTTATGGGTAAAGCCTCTTTTGTCTCCTTACAAGATGTTGGCGGGCAGATTCAACTTTATGTTACGCGTGATGATCTCCCTGAAGGTCTCTATAACGAACAGTTTAAAAAGTGGGATCTAGGCGATATTATTGGTGCAAAAGGTTACCTCTTTAAGACAAAAACAGGTGAGTTATCAATCCATTGCCAAGAAATCAGGCTACTGACCAAAGCACTTCGTCCACTACCTGATAAATTCCATGGACTTGCGGATCAGGAGATGCGTTATCGCCAACGTTATCTTGATTTAATTACAAATCAATCATCTCGCAATACTTTTCAAGCACGTTCACAAGTGGTTGCCGAAATTCGTAGCTTTATGTTAGATCACCACTTTATGGAGGTCGAGACACCGATGATGCATGTGATCCCTGGCGGTGCATCAGCAAAACCTTTTACCACCCACCATAATGCGTTAGATATCGATATGTATCTACGTATTGCACCTGAACTCTATCTTAAGCGATTAGTGGTTGGTGGTTTTGAGCGCGTATTTGAGATTAATCGTAACTTCCGTAATGAGGGTGTCTCACCACGTCATAATCCTGAATTCACAATGATGGAGATGTATATGGCGTATGCGGACTATAAAGATCTTATCGTTTTAGTTGAAGATCTCTTCCGCCGATTAGCAGTAAATATTACCGGTAATCCTGTTGTGCAGTATGGTGAACATACGTTTGATTTTGGTAAACCGTTTGTCAAAATGACAATGCGTGATGCAATTTGCCACTATCGACCTGAAACTGATATCACTGATCTTGATGATTTTGAGAAAGCATCTGAGATTGCAAAAGCAGTTGGAATTAAGATTGAAAAAGGTTGGGGACTTGGTCGCGTTGTTACTGAAATTTTTGAAGAGGTGGTTGAAGCAAATCTTATTCAACCAACATTTATTACTGAATATCCAGCAGAAGTTTCGCCACTTGCTCGTCGTAATGATCAAAATCCATTTGTTACAGATCGATTTGAATTCTTTATCGGTGGTCGCGAAATTGGTAATGGTTTCTCAGAGCTAAATGATGCGGAAGATCAAGCGCAACGATTTGCAGATCAGGTAGCGCAAAAAGATGCTGGTGATGATGAAGCGATGTTCTATGATGAAGACTATATCACAGCATTAGAACATGGTTTGCCACCAACCGCAGGTCTGGGTATTGGTATTGATCGTACGGTGATGTTATTTACCAATAGCCATACAATTCGTGATGTGATTCTCTTCCCTGCTATGCGTCCAAATAAAGAGAGATAAGCTCTCTTTTATCTCTCATCTTTATACTTCTTCCCTGTTTGTAGACAATACTGTTTAAAAACAGCGAAGAAGTATAAAACCACTAATATTAATACATCTTTTTTGACCAACCCAATTTTGTTGATAGATTATTAAAGTAGTCATAATCTTTTGAATGGATTAGATTAAACTCATAATTTGAACGGCGAATAACCACCTCTTGATCCGGTTTGGCTGTGAGAATAATTTGACTATCACAAGCAACATTTAAATTCAGTGCAGTGGTAGGGAATTTTAATGTAATGTTATCATCACTTTTTATCACTAACGGCCTTGCTGACAATGAGTGAGGAAACATTGGGGTAATAATTAGCGCATCAAGCTGAGGTGCTAGAATAGGGCCACCTGCCGACAGCGAGTAAGCCGTAGATCCAGTTGGTGTCGCAATAATCAGTCCGTCTGCACGCTGTGAAAAAGCATTACATTGATTAATGTAGACATCATAATCGATAATATGAGCAACTGTACTTGGTGTCACAACAATTTCATTTACCGCAAAACCAGAACTGATCACTTCACCTCGATCCAAAATAGAGACCTCTAGTAAGAAGCGAGAATCATCTTCATACTCGCCTTGAAAAACGCTCTCTAACTGTTCAGTCGCATTTTCGTGGGAAATATCTGTTAAAAAACCTAAATTACCACGATTTATCCCAATCACTTTAATATTATAGGGTGCGAAACTACGTGCAGCTCGTAACATATTACCATCACCACCAATCACAATCGCTAACTCTGCCTGTCTGCCAATCTCATCTAATGTAGCAAATTCATGAACAGGAAATGTGATATGCTCTGCCAAGCTCTCTTCTACTAATACCCGAATGCCTTTTTCAACTAACCATTCATAGATGATTTTATCTGTCTGCAACGCTTCGATTTTACGTGGTAGACCAATTAAACCTACGGTATGAAAGAGCGTTTTCATCATATTTTCCTTACTCACGGGTTAAATTATTAACATTAACTTACTGTATTTAAATAAATATTTATAATGTTTTTTAACATTTTTATAAAAACTAGAGAGTGAAAAAACTCATCACTATAAGTTGAGTCTTGTAATAAATAAAAATATCCCCATAATAATCGTTATTAGACCTATTTACGACTCTTTTGGAGCATCTATTATGAATCAAGAAAAAACAGTATCAGAACATGATAACAATATCGATCCTACAAATTCAACGGATACCGTATCCGAAGATAGCCAAGTAGTTGATGAAAATGAGTTAATTAAAGCAAAAGACCAGCGTATTGCTGAATTAGAAAAAGAGCTACAAGTAGCAAAGAAAAATGAGAGTGAAGCGGCAATACGCGCACGCGCTGAAATTGAAAATGTACGCAAACGTGTTGAGCAAGATGTTGAAAAAGCGCATAAATTTGCTTTAGAAAAATTTTCTAACGAACTTTTACCGGTTATCGATAATTTAGAACGTGCATTAGAGTCAACCGATAAAAGTAATCCAGAACATAAAGCGATGATTGAAGGATTAGAATTAACCCTAAAATCATTCTTAGATACAGTGAAAAAATTTGGTATTGAAGTGGTAAGTACAGAAGGCGATCAACTTAATCCTGAATTTCATCAAGCGATCAGTATGGTTGAATCACCTGAACATAAATCAGGTCAAATTGTAAATACCATTCAACGTGGCTACACCTTAAATGGTCGGCTTCTTCGTCCTGCAATGGTTGTTGTTGCAAAGTAAAATTTCAATAATCACTATATGAATTTACCTATCTCCTGTGGGAGATAGGTATTTTTATCTACTCTTGCTCTCTTCCCGTGCTATTTTCTTCATTTTCTGCTCAATGCGTTGGCGTTTTAACGGTGATAAATAGTCAACAAAAAGTTTACCTTTTAAATGATCCATCTCATGTTGAATACAGATAGCAAGAAGTCCATCTGCATCAATCTCATACTTTTTACCATCACGATTAAGTGTGGATATTTTAATTGTCTCAAAACGGGGCACAAAACCATGACTATCAGGAACTGATAGGCAGCCTTCCTCGATTCCAGTTTCTCCAGCATGTTGGATCACTTCTGGATTAATAATAATATAAAGTTCACTTCTATCTTCTGAAACATCAATAACAATAATCTGTTGGTGTACATCTACTTGGGTTGCTGCAAGTCCAATACCATTCTCGGCATACATGGTCTCAACCATATTATCGATAATTGTTTGAACTTCAGAGGTAATTTCGGTGACAGGTTTCGCAATTTTGCGAAGTCGCTCATCTGGAAAACGTAAAACAGGTAAAATAGCCATAAATTCTTCGATCTACTCCTCAAAAATAAATTTATTTTGCACTGTCACTATTGTAAACATTTATTCTGCTGATAGATAGCCATTATTAATAACTGTCTAACTATCGTTAAAATATAATTTATCAACTCTTGGACAAAAAATGCGATGCTAAATAGATATGAATTCTTATTAAGAATTTCAATGATAGGGCAAGGAAAATTACAGATCTTAAAAAAGATAGCGCAACTTTTCCCTCACGGCTTGCCTGATGATATTGATAGCTTACTGCTTATTAAAGAGCTTGGACTTGGTGATAAACAGCAAAAATTATTTTTAGAACTAGATGAGGAGTTGGTCCAGAAAACAGTTATCTGGTTAAATCATAGTGAAAATGGCATAGAGAGAAAGATGATTGCCTATTGTGATCCAGATTATCCTCTATTGCTTAAGCAGATCAGTGCACCCCCATCTCTACTTTTTGTACTTGGTAATCATAACCTCTTATCTTCTCCTCAAATTGCAATGGTTGGCAGCCGTAACTTTAGTGAGTATGGTGCAGCATGGGGACGCTATTTTGCAAGTGAATTGGCAATAAATGGTATAACAATAACGAGTGGTCTGGCGATGGGGATTGATGCAATATGCCATCGTGGTGCGCTTGATGTAGCAGGTAATACAGTTGCTGTTTTAGGTAGTGGATTGAATGCAATCACGCCACAAACTAATCATAGACTTGCAAAGGATATACTATCAGGTGGTGGAGCAATTATCTCAGAATTTTTACCACATATAGCTGCACGTCCAGAGTACTTTCCGCGGCGTAATCGAATTATTAGCGGAGTTAGTTTAGGTACCTTTGTGGTGGAAGCATCGACAAAAAGTGGCTCATTAATAACCGCACGTTACGCATTAGAACAGAACCGTGATGTATTTGCATTGCCTGGTGAAATCAATAGCGATAACTGTAGTGGAACACATTGGTTAATCAAACAGGGCGCCTATTTAGTCACAAATCCGACTGATATTTTAGAGCACTATCATCAATATGTTGCACAAGTTACTAAATCGCAAGTTAGTAAATCACAAGGTACTAAATCACAAACTAGTACCGTAGAGCAGGTAGTGTTGCATCCTGAAATTTTTGCAATTGTTCATAATCAACCCACTTCCGTTGATAGGATTGCTGAACAGCTCAGCTTATCAATTCCTGAAGTAACAATAAAATTAATGGATATGGAGTTAGCGGGATTGATTAAAACAGTGACAGGTGGTTATGTACGTAACCATTTAATATAAGAGCTGATTTTATATAACTATATTAATATAGTTATATTAATATAGTTATACGATTACTTATCTGATAATAACTATTATAGATAAAGTAAAATATTATAACTGGAACTGATAAAAAGAGTCATAAATCCTAATATTACTGTACTTTAAAAAAGGAGATAGTGATCTCCTTTTTTTAATTAACTGATTAAAATATTATTTATCTTCAATATCAAGTGCGATCTCAGAGAGGATAATACCAGTATTATCTGCATAGATAAAATCACCAGAAAAGAAGGTTACACCACCAAAATTAATACGAATATCGACTTCGCCTATACCTTGATCATCTACACCAACTGGTATTGATCCAATTGCTTGAACACCTATTCTTGCATCAGCAATCGCATCAACTTGGCGTATTGCACCATAAACAATCAGACCTTCCCAGTGGTTTTGTACAGCAATATCAATTAATTCTGCATCAACAAGTGCACGGCGCATAGAACCACCACCATCAATAACTGCGACTTTCCCTGTACCATCACTCTGCAAGACTTCGTAGATTAGTCCATTATCTTCAAAACATTTTACTGTTACGACTTGACCAGAAAAAGAGGATATACCACCGAAATTACTGAATATAGGTTCTACTACATTAATATCTTCTGGATAGTAATCACAAAGAATCGATGTATCGAATTCCATTATTAACACTCCTTGCTATCTGCATTTTTGAATTGATAACCTAACTGTTATGCTGATTTTTTAACGTAACCGTTATCTGATTAGATCCATATAAACGACTACGAGTAATGTGTAATTATCAATCAACTTAAAATAATTCCCAAACAATAAAATAAATTAGTTAATAAAGCAAGTTTGATCATTTGAGGAAAGAGTGGCGCAATAGTTTTACTAGTTTGGCTACGCAAAATAGCGCGGCTGTGTAGATAAAATAGAGGTAACGTTAATAAGAAGAGCCACGCCCAGATACTCTGTAAATAGTAGTAGGAGAAATGTATCAACATCAAAAGTGAGATAACCAATAAGCTTATATGGTAGTAACCGCCGTTTTTTCTCCCCATTAATACGATTAAAGTTCTTTTATGATGGATAAGATCACTATCATAATCGCGTAGATTATTAATATTTAATACAGCAACAATTAATAGCCCCAATCCAACAGCAGGCCAAATTAAAAAAATCGGTAACTGTTTTGTCTGTAAATAGAAACTCCCCATTATGCTAACTAAACCAAAAAAGATGAGTACTGATATGTCCCCAAGCCCACGATATCCATATGGATTTCTCCCGACAGTATAGGTAATAGCTGCAACGATTGAGATAGCGCCTAATAGTAAAAAACCTAATAGTTCCTGAAAGGTATGACAAGCTAAAAGCAGTAAACATAAACCAGAGATTATTGATAAACAGATGGTAATTTCGATGACCCGTTTTAATTCGGGGAGGGTAATTAATCCTAACTGAATACCTCTTTCAGGTCCTTCACGACTGCTTTGATCAACCCCTTTAATTGTATCGCCATAATCATTCGCTAGATTCGATAAGATCTGTAATAAACTGGCAGTAATAAGTGATAAAAACATAACACTTAAAGCCATTTTATGTTGCCAATAAGCAAGCGCATTGCCAGCTAAAATCGTGGAGAGAGCAAGAGGTAACGTTTTCAAACGTAAGCTAATTAGAAGAGGATACCATTTTATTCTCATCGTAATATCAATCACTTAATTTGTAAGCATCTATATTTAAGAAGAGAATAACAATAATTGGAGATATATTCATCTGCTCTGCACATAATCGTAGTGCAACCCTAAAACATTTCACTATAAATGATCTTGCATTCTCATAGTTTTTGTATGGAATTAACTGCTTTATAAGCGATAAATTAACTTACTGATAACTTAAATATCTCTTCTCTTTTAAAAAATAATCTCATCATTAATTAGCGAGATAAATAGTATTTTAAATATTGGCGTAAACGCCCAGAACGTAGTGTTGAAATAAAAATACCAAGTGATCCGTAAATTGCCCCAAGTAGTAAAAGCATAAAGATATTAAAGAGATAGTCAGAAATATTTGCCCCCATCTGATTTACACCAGCAATCATATTGGTAGCCCATGTTGAGGGTAATAATTTTGATACAAATTGCACCCAGTCTGGCATAGCATCTAGCGGCCAAATTGTGCCGGATAGGTAAAATACTGGCGTTGTTAAAAATGCTAATGTGAGGTAGATCATCTCAATACTATTTAAACACTCTGTTAAGAGTTTACTTAACCCTAAAGCACCCAATAGAAGTGGAAACGACATCATTAAAATTGTGGGTAGTGAAGCAAGTTGACGATAACCTAAAACCCAAGGCCATAACCCAAATAGGACGATCGATAAAAATAACCAGATCGGTAATAATCCACAGAGACTACCAATCAAGTAACTTTTTGGCGGCCTACCTTGTGGTAGTGTGTTTAATGTGATGTTAGTTCGTGTTGAAGCAATTAAAAAAGAGTGTTGCAACAGCATCACTAAAAGCCCTGGGAATGTGATTGCCGCAAAGCTAGCACCAGCATTATATAGCGGGTCAGTTTGCGCTTTAATTGGTGATAATATGGTAGTAATTTGCTGAGATGAAAAGCCACTATTTAACATTAGCTTAGTATTATAATCAGTCAGTACTTGCTGATAGATGGCTTGTAGATCGCGTTGAATTAATCCATTGACTAGCCGACTTGTTGCATCACCATAAGCAGGAATAGTGATCTGATCACCATGTAATAGATGTTTTTCAAAATTACGTGGAATTGTAATTACAGCAAACAGTTTACGATTATTAATATCATCATAGGCTTTGAGTGAACTGTCATACATAATCGTTTCGATTTTTGAGCTAGTACTTAATGCTCTTATAAGATCGCGGCTGGCTTTACTATGATCCATATCAACCACCGCAATTGGCAGATTAATAATAGTCCCATTACTATATACAAGGCTCATAAATGAGACAGAGATAAGCAGTAATAACCACTTTGGTTGCCCAAGTAATCGTCCTAGTAATCTTTTAAAAGCGCTCCAAAATAGCTTTATCGCGCCACTCATACTGACTCCTCCTTATGGTATAACCTTTTAACCAGCCGTTTTCTCACTAAGAGTGTGATGATAAATGGATAGATGAGCAAAATGGAGCACGTTTTAAATACCGATAGATAGTCGGTATGGCGTAAAAAGAGATCAAATAATCTATTTAATGCATAAGTTAGTGGTTCAATCGATGAGATAACTTGAGCTACTTTGGGCATGGCAAGTTCAGGAACCATTGTACCGGAATAGGTTAAAGCTAATCCCACTAATAGACCAATATACATATAAGCATCAATGGTTGTTTTAGTAAAACTAAACAGTAAGACACCAATACTCTGTGCTGCCATAACATAGAAAAAGACCACAATAAGCATTGCAATAGGGGATCCTGAAACCCTTGCATGTGAGAAAAAGACCAGTAGTGCAATCTCAAAAATGAGTAGCGCGGTATACCAAATTGTGTATGGTGCAAGTTTACCTAATACAAATGCGTAATTTGGTCGAGTCCGTTGCGGTAATTTCCCTAGTAGATGAATAGTTAAACTTACAACAAAGAGCTGTAATAGATGGACAACTGCTGAAAACTGCTGAAAGTACATTGAGTTACCACTGCTATTATAGAGTCCATCATAATTAAAATTTATTTTTGCTAATGGGGGAACAGTTAAGCCGATTTTATTTGCCAAGACCGTACGATAGCGTTCATTCAAGGTGGTAATTAACCCAGAATAATCCATAATCGAATAGAGTCCAGCGCTGTAATAGAGTGCATTATAGTAGAGAAAGGGGGTTGGTTGGCGACCAGATAACAGATCAGCTTCAAAATTGGGAGGAATATAGAGAAGAGCATAAATAGTTGATTTCTGTAGCCCCAATTTTGCCTGATCGAGATCGCTATCATAGTTGATTAAATCAGCATGAGCTGCCGCATCTAGATCACGAATAATCTCACGAGAGAGTTCGCTTTTATCTTGATCTATATAACCAACTGGCAGATCAAATAGTACACCACGATGAAAAATACTGCTAATTAAGATAAAAATAGCCAGCGGCAAAATCCACATCAACCAGTGGGTGGTAAAGTGTTTGAAGATCCAAGCTATTTCATTATTAAAGGCTTTTTTAAAACAACTGATAAAATCCATAATAGTTATTTAACAATAGTTTCCAGATAGTGTTGTTAACAAAAAAATTAATGTTTTGATTCCCAGAGAGCACTCATGCCAACGCGTAAATTTTCAATAGGGGAGGTTGGGTATAATCTTACTTCGAAGGTTTTAAGGTCAAAATCACCTGTAGCGCGGGTCGCTCTTTTGGTTGCATAATCACCCATCGGGGCAATATAGCGAATCTCTGCTTCAACTGTTTTATTGCCTAAAGCGGGAACGGTAATGCTAACATGATCACCTTTATGGATTGTCGCCATAATATCTTCGCGGATATTAAATACAAAATAGGCTTGCGAAAGGCGTGTGATAGTAAGTAGTGGACTACCGGCGTTAAATAGCTCTCCTATTTCAGCAGGAATAGATCCGATCTCCCCCTCAATAGGCGCTTTAACCTGTAGATCGTCATATTGAATCACTAACTGTTTTAACTGCTCTTCTGCCTGCTGTAGCTGCGCTTCATAAATTTGTCGCTGTTCGATTCGATCACCATGTTTGGCTTGATCTAAATTAGCTTGTGCAGATTGTACCTGTTGAAACGCTGCATCACGTGTTCGTAAGGCATCATCTAAAATAGATTGAGAGACATACCCTTTAGCGGAAATTGCCTTGTTACGTTCATATTCGCGTGAGGCATTATCATAGGTCACTTTAGCCTGTTTTAAGAGCGCCTCATAATAACGGATGCTCTCCTCTCGTGTCCCATTTTTTGAGAGTTCTAGTTGTGCTTGGGCTTGATCTCTGGCCGCTTTTGCCCCATTAACTTGTGCTAATAATTCTGGACTGTCTAGTAAGATTAATAATGTTTGTGCAGTAACATCATCGCCACGATTAACAAAAATATCTTGCACACGCCCTTTTGCTTTAGATGTAACCGTGACACTAGGTGCATCTACCTCTCCTTGCAAAATTAACCCACTGTTATGTGATCGAACAAGAACGGTAATTGAGAGTGAAATAATGATAAACGCAATAGTAATAAAGATTTTTTTATTCATAGCTTTTTCTTATAAGATGGCAGTCAGAAAAGATCAGGAAATTATAGTAATCTTCCCGACAAAAAAGGCAATAATATTTGTAACAGATTGGCTGACGATTGTTCGTAAAATGTACTGCCTACAAGTGATTAGTAAATGTTATTGCGACCTGATAGTAATCAAAAATGATAGATAAAGTCATACTGATTTAGTATGATATTCGCACTCAAACCAAAAGGCAAAAGTTATGAAAAAAATTATTATTGTTGGTGGTGGTGCGGGTGGTTTAGAACTGGTAACACGTCTCGGTGATACATTAGGTAAATCGCAACAAGCTGAAGTCACTCTTATTGATCAAAATGCATATCATCTTTGGAAACCACTATTGCATGAACTTGCAACAGGGGTATTAGATGAACAAGTAGATAATATCTATTATGCTGCACAAGCAGAGCAGCACCATTTTCTATTTAAACAGGGTAGTTTAATTAATATTAATCGTGAAGATAAGCACCTTTTTATTACTGATATGAACGGTGAACAGCTTACTTTAGATTATGATATTTTAGTTATGGCAATTGGTAGTACTGCAAATGATTTTGGTACACCAGGCGTTAAAGATAACTGTATCTTTTTAGAAGATCAAAACTCAGCAATCAAATTACGTGAAATATTAATTGCCAAATTTACCAGCTTCTGTTCATCTATTGCTAACCATAAAAATCAAGAAAAAGATAAGATTCAAATTGCTATTGTTGGAGGTGGTGCGACTGGGGTTGAGCTCGCTTCTGAACTCCCAGCAATGGTTGAAACATTTGGCGTATGTGGACATAATAAAATGTGTTCGGATCTTCTCTCTGTTACCGTTGTTGAAGCAGCTCCACGGATTTTACCTGCATTACCTGAAAAAACCGCAAAAGATATTACGAAAACTCTCGAAAAACGTGGAATTAAAGTATTAACTAATACTATGATTACCAAAGCAGAAAGTGATGGTTTTTACCCTAAAGAGGGTGATCTTATTAAAGCAGATATTATGATCTGGACTGCCGGCGTTAAAGCACCTAACTTCTTAAAAGATATTGGTGGACTTGAATCAAGTCGTTCGAATCAATTAGTTGTAAAACCAACACTTCAGACTACACGTGATGATAATATTTTTGCTATTGGTGACTGTGCAAGTGCATTACAAGAGAACGGACGTCCTGCTCCTCCGACCGCACAAGCCGCACATGGAATGGCAAAAATTTGCGCTGAAAATATTGTTAACATGTTAAAAAACAAACCATTAAAAACATTTGTTTACCATGATAAAGGTACCATTATATCCTTACATGATACTGCTCAAGGTGTTGTAACCTTAGTTGGTAGTCGTCAGATGGGTGTAAAAGGGTGGATAGCACTGCAAATTCATCGTCTATTATATCGTATGCATTTAGCTAATTTACTTGGTTTCTTTAAAACATTACGTTTTATTTCAGCAAGTAAAACAATGCATAAAGTTAAATCAGCGGCTATTTTTTCGAGTCGTAATCCAATAAATAGTGATTTAACTAAACGCAAGTAATCTTTTTACCGGTGCAAAGCTGGTTCGATAAAGATGGTTTACGCCGTGCTGTTCTAGCGCGGCTAAATGTGCCTTTGTAGGGTATCCTTTATGTTTAGCAAAGCCATATTGAGGGTATATTTTATCTAACTCAACCATCTCCTGATCACGTGTTACTTTTGCTAAAATAGATGCGGCACTTATTTCAGCAACTAAACTATCCCCTTTAATAACCGGTTTTGCGGTAATACCAAAATCAGGGCAGCGATTACCATCGACTAATACATAATTTGGTCTGATCGATAAACCAGCTACTGCGCGTTGCATGGCGAGCATCGTGGCATGTAAAATATTGAGTTTATCAATTTCGGCAACAGAACATCTTGCAATTGACCAAGCTAAAGCTCTCTCTTTGATAATCACAAACAGTTGTTCACGCTTTTTTTCAGTTAATTTTTTAGAGTCTGCAAGTCCACTAATAGGATTATTAGGATCTAATATGACAGCTGCCGTAACTACGTCCCCACAAAGTGGTCCCCTACCAACCTCATCTACGCCAGCGATCAGGGTAATATTTTCAGGATAGATGAATGTTGACATAGGTATACTCTCTCGCTGCTATTTTTGGGTTACATATTTAAGTTATAGATAATTTAGAGTAGTTGATTAAGGGCTTTTTGTTGATACATCACTGTTAATTAGGTCAAATACCGCTTCTGCTGCCTGATCATCAGCACCGCACTTAATCTGTTTATGCAGTGATAAAAAGATCTCTTTTAATTGCTGATTATCGCCCTCTAAAAGTGGAATAACATTTTTTACAATATTTTCAGGCATACACTCATTTTGTAACAGTTCAGGGACAATCTCTCTCCCTGCTAAAATATTGGGTAGTGAAACATAAGCTGTTTTGACCAATTTTTTAGCCAGCCAAAAAGTAAACGGTTTCATCTTATAACCAACAACCATTGGGCATTTGGCTAACATACACTCTAGCGCAACAGTACCTGATGCTAAAATAGCTGCGTCACTTGCTATCATTGCTTCTCGGGCGTGTCCATATAAAAGCTGAATCTCTAATTCAGGTGCAACTTCAGCTTTGATCTGTTCAAACTCTTGTCTCCGTTTGCGGCTTGAGAGTGGAACAATAATATGGAGATCTGGATAGCGCTGTTTGAGTAATTTTGCGGCATGTAAAAAAGGTGCAGATAAAAGTGTCACTTCAGCATGGCGACTACCTGGCAGAACTGCTAAACATTTGCAATTTGTGGGAATAGCTAGTTTTTTTCTAGCAGTCAATTTATCTGGTGATAGTGGTATATCATCTGCCATTTTATGACCAATAAAACGGCAAGGGACATTATATTTATCATAAAAAGCTTTTTCAAAAGGTAGAAATGTGAGTATTAGATTGGTATTTTTTTTGATTTTAAAGACGCGTCTCTGTTTCCATGCCCAGACAGATGGACTCACGTAGTGGATAGTTTTGATGCCGTGTCTCTTTAATTTACCTTCTAATGTTAAATTAAAATCAGGCGCATCAATGCCAATAAAAATATCTGGTTTAAGTTCAATAAGCTGTTTAGTAATAGCGCGCCTTATCGATAAAATACGGCGCAACTTACCAATCACTTCAACTATACCCATTACCGATAACTCATCCATTTTATACCATACTTCACAACCGGCACTCTGCATCTGTGGACCTGCAATACCGACAAAACGGATAGATGTGTATTGCGATTTTAATTCCGCACTATGATTAAATAATGTTGTTAATGAATGGATTAGCCCAGCACCAAGAATATCACCTGATGTTTCTCCAGCTACTAAGGCTATTGTTAACGGTTTGGTTGTCATTGTGTTAAATAAGTTCTTAACGAATTATTCCACGTGTTGAATGGTCAAAGAAATCAATAAATAGTTGAACTTCAGGATGCTGTTTAGCAATTGCCTTAATACCAACCTTAGCATCATCTAATGTTAATCCATCACGATATAAAATTTTATAACTATTACGAATCGCTTGTAACGCCTCTTTACTAAATCCACGTCGTTTAAGCCCCTCATAATTTATACCATGAGGTGTTGCATGATTGCCTTGCGCAATTACATATGGTGGGACATCTTGGGCAATGCCTGAACAGCCACCAACCATCACATGAGATCCTATAATACAGAATTGATGAACTGCTGTTAAACCACCAAGAATAACATAATCACCTAATTCGACATGCCCACCTAGAGTTGCATTATTTGCCAAGATGCAGTGGTCACCGATTTGACAATCATGGGCTACATGCGCATTAATCATTAATAAATTATCGCTGCCTATTCGTGTTATTTCACTACCCTGCATGGTGCCGCGATGTATGGTTACACTTTCGCGAATCATATTGCGATCGCCAATTTCAGTACGAGTAGGTTCGCCGCGATATTTGAGATCTTGATTTACTTCGCCGATTGAGGTGAATTGATAAATTTGATTATCTTTACCGATTTTGGTATGTCCATTGATTACAACATGCGATTTTAAAAAAGTGCCATCACCAATCTCAACATGCTCGCCAATATAACAAAAAGGACCAATTTTGACATTATCGCCAATTTTTGCACCCTGTTCGATCACTGAACTAGGGTGTATCTCAGTTGCCATATCTTTTCCTTAATTTTATCTTTTTACTCAATACTGATTACGGCTATATAGGAGTTTTATCTTAAATTATTAATCTATTATTAGAATAGATACTAAAAAAGGGGATAAAACTGTCGCTAAATGTTCCATTTATCTAATTTAATCGTAATGAGTTTATAGCTTTTTTATCTATATAATTAACTATTTGATGATTAACTATTTACGCGCACACATCATCTCAGCTTCACATGCCAATTTTCCATCAACCGTTGCTACCCCGTGGAAGAGCGCAATTCCGCGACGTTCTTTAATATATTCGACATCCAATACTAATTGATCACCAGGAACAACAGGGCGTTTAAATCGTGCTTTGTCGATAGATGCAAAATAGTAAAGTTGACCGGGTGTTAACGCTTCGATACTTTTAAATGCCAAAATACCGGTTGCTTGTGCCATCGCTTCTAAAATTAAGACACCTGGAAAGATAGGTTTGTTAGGAAAGTGACCTTGGAAAAAAGGTTCATTAAAGCTAACATTTTTAATCGCCCTTAATGTTTTCCCTTTTTCATAACTGATAACACGATCGACCATTAGGAAAGGATAACGGTGTGGTAAGAGGCTGATGATCTCTTCAATATCTAGAGAGTTGAGTTCTGTAGTCAAAATGGGTGTCCTTCTTCATAATTATTATAAATAGCGGCTATTATAGCCGAGTGTACCGTCTCTACTCAAGGTGATTTAGCCGTAGAATAGAGTAAATTATGATTTATTTTAAAATTCATCCTTTATATAGAAAATTTTAAAAAAATTAATGGGTAAGCATTGGTTGATAGGAAGGTAAACTCTCAGTTATCAGCTTTCCTTTTTTTACTGTAATCCGTTATAATGCTCCAATCATCTAAAATGAGTTAATTAAAGGCTGACCGTGAAAAACTTTCTAATTGCGCCTTCTATTTTATCTGCCAATTTTGCTAAATTAGGAGAAGAGACACAAAACGTATTGGATGCAGGGGGTGATGTTGTCCATTTTGATGTGATGGATAACCACTTTGTACCGAATTTAACAATGGGTCCAATGTTTTGCAAAGCGTTACGTGATTACGGAATTACCGCCCCAATCGATGTTCATTTAATGGTTTCACCTGTTGAAGAGTTAATTATCGCTTTTGCAAAAGCAGGCGCTACACATATCTCCATTCATCCTGAAGCAACAATTCATCTAGATCGTTCACTCCAATTAATTCGAGATCACGGTTGTACTGCTGGAATCGTCTTTAATCCTGCAACCCCTTTAGATTATTTACAATATATAATGGATAAAATTGATATTATCCTTTTGATGAGTGTCAATCCAGGTTTTGGTGGGCAATCATTCATACCCTCATCATTGCTTAAATTACGGCAAGTTCGTCAATTGATTGACAAGTCAGGTTATGATATTCGACTTGAAGTTGATGGTGGTGTTAAAGTTGAAAATATTGCTGAAATTGCACGGGCAGGTGCTGATATGTTTGTAGCTGGTTCAGCGATTTTTAATGCACCAAATTATAAGCGTGTGATTGATGCAATGCGACAAGAGTTAGCACAAATATAGTTAATCACTGTTTAGTCAATAAGATTAACTCTAAAAAAGTTAATTATTAAAAAGAATAACATTATGCAAACTAAAGTAGTAAAAGATATCCAAGCGGTTGCATTTGATCTTGACGGTACATTAGTTGATAGTGTCCCCGGTCTTGCATTAGCAACGCAGAGAATGTTAACTGATCTAAAATTACCATCTGTAACGAGTGAGCAGGTTAAAAATTGGGTAGGCAATGGTATTGATGTAATGCTTGAACGCGTTCTTAGCGCAATTAATGTGACCTTATCAACAGATCAGTTAGCTGATGCTAAAAATTTATTTAATCACCACTATGATGCAGTTATTGATCAAGAGACTAAATTATTCCCTCATGTGAAAGAGACACTCTCTATTTTACAGCAAAACAATTATCCACTGGCTTTAGTGACAAATAAACCGAAACAGTTCTTACCTGCACTACTCAAATCCCTTGGAATAGATAGCTATTTTTCTTTAGTGCTAGGTGGTGGTGATCTCATTAAATTAAAACCACATCCAGCCCCTATCTATCAAGTTTTAGCAACTTTTGGACTTTTTAATAATCAGTTGCTATTTGTTGGGGACTCAAAAAATGATATTGATGCTGCCAAAAATGCTAACTGCCCAACGGTTGGATTAACCTATGGTTATAATTATGGTGTCTCAATAGCGACAAGTGAACCTGATTTTTTGTTAGATGATTTTAAAGAAATTTTAACACTTCTACCGCTACCAAAATTAGGATAAGTAGAGCAAATTGTCTTATAACTTAAAATAAGTTGATCATCGGTTTAATAGAAAAAGGCTCTTATCTCGATGATAGCAGATAGAATAAGATCTACCGGATAAATATCTACCATATAAATAATAGTAATTAGGAATAGATTATGAGTAAACCTATCGTTTTTAGTGGCGCCCAGCCATCAGGAGAACTGACACTTGGTAACTATTTAGGCGCGTTGCGAAGTTGGGTTACATTGCAAGACAGTTATGACTGTATCTACTGTATTGTAAATCAGCATGCAATTACAGTACGACAAGATCCGGAAAAGTTAAGAAAGTCAACACTTGATACTTTAGCGCTCTATTTAGCATGCGGTATTGATCCTAAAAAAAGTACTATCTTTGTGCAGTCACAAGTTTCAGCACATGCTGAGCTTGGTTGGGCACTAAACTGTTATACCTATTTTGGTGAATTAAGCCGTATGACACAGTTTAAAGATAAATCATCACGTTATGCTGAAAATATTAATGCGGGGCTATTTGATTATCCTGTATTAATGGCTGCCGATATTTTACTTTATCAAACAGGATTAGTTCCAGTTGGAGATGATCAAAAGCAGCATTTAGAACTGACCCGTGATATTGCGATGCGTTTTAATGCCATTTATGGTGATATTTTTACTGTTCCTGAACCATTTATCCCTAAATCAGGCGCACGAATTATGTCTCTGCAAGATCCAACTAAAAAGATGTCAAAATCGGATGATAATCGTAATAATGTGATTGGTTTGCTTGAAAATCCACAAGATGTTGCTAAAAAAATTAAAAGAGCCATGACTGATTCAGAAGATCCACCAGTTGTACGTTATGATCGTGCTAATAAAGTGGGTGTATCAAATCTATTAGATATTTTAACAGGTATAACTGGTAAACCTATCTCTGAACTTGAAAAAGAGTTTGAAGGGAAAATGTATGGTCACTTAAAAACCGAAGTGGCACTACAAGTGACTGATATGTTAGCTGAGCTGCAACGTAAATATCATCAATTCCGTAATGACGAAAGTTATTTACAGACGATTATGCAAGATGGAGCTGAAAAAGCGCAATCAAAAGCAGAACCAACTTTACAGAAAGTTTATGATGCTATTGGTTTTGTACGGTAATTTTTATCGAATGTGAGTATTAATGAAAATCATTATTCTAGGCGCAGGACAAACAGGTAGTGCACTGGCTGAGTATCTTGTTACAGATAATCAAAACGATGTAACAGTTGTTGATGACGATCAAGATAAATTACAATCACTGCAAGAGCGATTTGATCTACAAGTTATTTTAGGTAAAGCTTCATATCCTCAAGTACTTGAAAGTGCGGGCGCTGAATCGGCTGATATGCTGGTGGCTGTAACAAACTCTGATGAGATCAACATGATAGCCTGTCAAGTTGCTCATGTTATATTTAATATCCCCCAGAAAGTCGCGCGTATCCGTGCGCCAGAATATAATGATGAAAATTATCTCTTTTTTACCCAAGAAGGGATCCCAATCGATCATATCATCGCGCCAGAAAAGTTAATAACTAAAAATATTAGTCAATTAATCCAGTATCCTGGTGCACTACAATTTGCCTCCTTTAATGACAATCGCGTCTGCCTTGTTGCAGTTACAGCCTATTATGGTGGTGCATTAGTTGGGAGTGAACTATCCGAACTTAAAATGCATCTCCCTTATATTGAAGCCCGAGTTGTTGCCATTTATAGACAAGATCGGTTTATTAAACCAATTGGCTCAACGATTATTGAAGCGGGCGATATTGTCTATTTTATTACTACTCCAACTAATATTAGAGCAGTCACGAGTGAACTCCAACGTTTAGAGAAACCATATAAACGGATCATCATCAGTGGTGGTGGGAGTGTTGCAATTGCGTTAGCTAAACGGTTAGAAGATGATTATCAAGTCAAAATTATTGAACGGAATGCAGCACGGGCAGAACGTATTGCTGAAAAACTCTCTAATACTACCGTTTTGCATGGTGAGTCAGCTGATCAGGAACTTCTTTCACAAGAGCAGGTTGAGATAACTGATCTCTTTATTGCAGTAACAAGCGATGATGAATCCAATATTATGTCAGCTATGTTAGCGAAACGGATGGGCGCTAAAAAGGTGATTGTACTGATTCAACGGCAAGCTTATTTGGAGTTGATTAATGATAGTGTCATTGATATTGCTATCTCACCACAACATGCCACCATTTCAGCACTACTTAGCCATGTCAGACAGACGGGGATAATTAAAGTTGTCTCTCTCCGTCAAGGTGAATCTGAAATAATGGAGATTGTTGCACATGGCGATAAAGATACCTCTAAATTAGTTGGGCGTACAATTAATAGCCTTAAACTACCAGCAAGTGCCACTATTGGGGCGGTTGTACGAGGTGATGATGTCATCATTGCAAATACTGATCTTACCATTGAAGATGATGACCATATCATCATCTTTTTACCAGATAGAAAAGCGATAAATGATATTGAAAAGTTGTTATAACAATATAAATAAAAAAATAGATAAAGAGATAGATAAAAATATTATTTACCCTTTAATTTTTAATTAAAAAATTTTTAAAATGTTTTAGGGTTATTGCAAAATAACCTGTAAAATTTGGAGAAATTTGTAATTCATGAATTCCACTGCTTATTGGCAACGTTTTAGTGGTATAGCCCGTCTATATGGTGAGCCTGCATTAATTAATTTTTCTAAGGCACATATTTGTGTTATTGGGATAGGTGGTGTGGGATCTTGGGTAGCTGAGTCTTTAGCACGAAGTGGTATTGGAAATATTACCCTAATTGATATGGATGATGTCTGTGTAACCAATGTAAATCGCCAAATTCATGCTTTAAAATCGACTATAGGTCAAGCTAAAACTGCTGTTATGGCTGAACGGATAGTTCAAATTAATCCTGAATGTAAAGTAACGATTATTGATGATTTTATTAACCCTGATAATGTTAATGATTATCTAGGTACTAAAACGTCACCTCGTTATGACTATATTATTGATGCCATTGATAGCGTAAATGATAAAGCAGCACTATTGGCGCACTGTAGAAGACAAAAATTAAAAGTGATCACAATTGGTGGAGCTGGTGGTAAGAAAGATCCAACACAGATTAAAATTGCGGATTTAGCTAAAACTATTCAAGATCCATTAGTATCTAAATTACGTGAAAAATTAAAACATAACTATAAATTGAATAAAGATAGTAAAGGTAAATATTCTATCCCATGCGTGTACTCAACTGAACAGTTAACCTATCCTGCCGAAAATGGTGCTATCTGTATGGCAAAAAAAGGGGCAGTTGGCGCAAAAAAAATGGGATGTGAATTTGGATTTGGTGCCATTACAACAGTGACAGCGACATTTGGTTTTGTCGCAGTGAGTTATGTTCTAAATCGAATAGGTGGTTAAGTCTCGTTTATTAACACTGTTAAAGCAAGTTTTTAAATATTAAAAAACGGAAAAACAATAAATCCAAATTAAAAAATGTTTTTAACTTATGAATTATTATATAATCCAATAATAAACCTAGTGGAATAATTTTAAAATGTAATATTTTCCGTTTTTTAAGGTAATTTGCTAATCTCATGGAAGAAATAAAGCGAATCAGATTTTATTTTTTTAATTTTCAAGGAGATTTATATGGCAGTAACCGATATGAGTGAGTTAAATGAGTTAATGGTGCGAGTTAAAAAAGCACAGGAGACTTACGCAACTTATACGCAAGAGCAAGTGGATAAGATTTTTATTGCAGCAGCAACAGCCGCCGCCGCCGCACGTATCCCTTTGGCGCAGCAAGCTGTTGCTGAATCAGGTATGGGTATTGTTGAAGATAAAGTGATAAAAAACTTATTTGCGGCAGAGTATATCCTTAATAAATATCGTCATGATAAAACCTGTGGTGTCGTTGCTGAAAATGAACAATTTGGTACTATCACAATTGCTGAACCATTAGGTATAATTTGTGGTATTGTTCCAACAACTAATCCGACATCGACAGCAATTTTTAAATCTTTAATTAGCCTTAAAACACGTAATGCGATTGTCTTTTCTCCCCATCCTCGCGCTAAAAAATCCACAATTCAAGCAGCAAAAATTGTATTAGATGCTGCCGTTAAAGCTGGCGCCCCAGCAGATATCATCGGTTGGATAGATGAACCCTCTATTGAGTTATCAAATGGTTTAATGCACCATCCAGATGTGGCAGCTATTCTTGCAACTGGCGGACCAGGTATGGTTAAAGCAGCTTATAGCTCAGGTAAACCAGCTTTAGGCGTTGGTGCAGGTAATACTCCGGTTGTCATTGATGAAACGGCTGATCTTAAACGTGCTGTCGCTTCTGTATTGATGTCTAAAACATTTGATAATGGTATGATCTGCGCCTCAGAACAGGCTATCGTTGTGGTAGATTCAGTTTATGATAAAGTTCGTCGCCTATTATCTGAATATGGTGCTTACGTACTTAATCCTACTGAAACTAAAGCGGTACAAAAGATCATTTTAAATGATAAAGGCGCTTTAAATGCCAATATCGTTGGTCAACCAGCATATAAAATTGCTGAAATGGCAGGTCTAACTGTTCCAAAATCTACCAAAGTATTAGTTGGTGAAGTCTCCAAAACAGATCCTTCTGAACCATTTGCACATGAGAAATTATCGCCAACATTAGCGATGTTTAGAGCTAAAGACTTTAAAGATGCGGTAGATAAGGCAGAAAAATTGGTTGAGATGGGTGGATTAGGTCATACCTCTGTTCTTTATACTGATCAAGATAATAATAGGGATAGAGTTGCCTATTTTGGTAGCAAAATGAAAACTTGCCGTATTTTAATCAATACCCCTTCTACTCATGGTGGAATTGGCGATCTATATAACTTTGATTTAGCGCCATCTTTAACATTAGGTTGTGGCTCTTGGGGAGGTAACTCAGTATCTGAAAATGTAGGTCCTAAGCACCTAATTAATAAGAAGACAGTCGCTAAGAGAGCAGAAAATATGTTATGGCATAAATTACCATCTTCTATCTATTTCCGCCGTGGTTCATTACCCATTGCATTAGATGAAATTATTGATCAAGGAGCTAAAAGAGTATTCCTTGTTACCGATAAATTCCTATTTGAAAATGGCTATACCAAACAGATTTCTGATCAATTAGAGAAAAGAGGGGTGGTTTGTGAGACATTTTTTGAAGTTGCAGCAGATCCAACATTAAGTACAGTGCGTAAAGGCACAGAGGCTATGATAGCTTTTAAACCAGATACTATTATTGCACTTGGTGGTGGTTCTCCAATGGATGCAGCCAAAATTATGTGGGTACTTTATGAACATCCGGAAACAAAATTTGATGAACTGGCTATGCGCTTTATGGATATCCGCAAACGTACATGCCATTTCCCTAATATGGGTGAAAAAGCTAAATTGGTCTGTATCGCGACCACATCAGGTACAGGATCTGAAGTAACGCCGTTTGCCGTTGTTACTGACGATGAGACCGGTCAAAAATATCCACTAGCGGACTATGCTATTACGCCAAATATGGCAATTGTTGATGCTAACCTTGTGATGACGATGCCAAAATCACTTTGTGCCTTTGGTGGTTATGATGCAGTTACCCATGCATTAGAAGCCTATGTGTCAATCATGGCAAATGAGTTCTCTGATGGTCAAGCACTGCAAGCATTAAGTATGTTAAAAGCATATTTGCCAGCAAGTTATAAAGAGGGTGCTAAAAATCCAATTGCACGAGAAAAAGTACACAGCGCAGCAACGCTAGCTGGTGTTGCATTCGCGCAAGCATTTTTAGGTGTATGTCACTCATTAGCACATAAACTAGGCGCAGCATTCCATGTACCACATGGCTTAGCAAATGCGATGCTTATCTGTAATGTGATTCGTTTCAATGCAACTAACAAGCCGACTAAGCAAGGTACATTTAGCCAATATGGTTATCCACAAGCTATTACACGCTATGCTGAAATTGCAAACCATTTAGGATTAACGAAACCAACCGATTCTGATGAGCAAAAAATTGAAAAATTGTTAGCTTGGTTAGAAGAGTTAAAAACTGATCTAGATATTCCTGCATCAATACAAGAATATGGCATCGATGAAAAAGCATTTCTTGAAGCAGTAGATCAATTGGCAGTTGATGCTTTTGATGACCAATGTACAGGCGCAAACCCACGTTATCCGCTTATCTCTGAATTAAAACAGCTCTATTTAGACTCATACTATGGTAGAGCGTATAAAGATAGTGATGATACTGCTTTGCAATCTTCTGAAAAAGAGTCAACGCATGGCAAAAAAGAGGGAAAAAAAATAGCTAAATAGTCGATTTCAGTGACTAATTAGTTACTATATTAAACCCTGAATTTCTAGATGAATTCAGGGTTTTTTTATGTTTCTGATTTTTTTTTAATCAAACAAAAGTTTTTTCACTTAATCTGCTTGCCAACCATATCCATATAGTCTAGAATGCGCAGCACTTAGGCCGGCTTAGCTCAGTAGGTAGAGCAACTGACTTGTAATCAGTAGGTCGCCAGTTCGATTCCGGCAGCCGGCACCATTAACCTAAGTACTTTCAATCTAGGTGCTTTTCGACAACTGTTTTTATAGTTGAAATGTTTTATAACTTAAGTGCTTTAGTTAAAGTTTAAAAAGATTCGGGTGGGGTTCCCGAGCGGCCAAAGGGAGCAGACTGTAAATCTGCCGTGTCACACTTCGAAGGTTCGAATCCTTCCCCCACCACCATCAATGTGAGCAATAAGCATTTAGGTAGCCGAGTTTTAATATGCGGGCATCGTATAATGGCTATTACCTCAGCCTTCCAAGCTGATGATGCGGGTTCGATTCCCGCTGCCCGCTCCAATTGCTGATATGGCTCAGTTGGTAGAGCGCACCCTTGGTAAGGGTGAGGTCGGCAGTTCGAATCTGCCTATCAGCACCACTTTAATAACTCTCCCCACCTCTTAAAAATGCTTATAATAAATGTTGTAGCAAGATAGCTTTATCTGTTATTATTCACAATCATTTTTTAATTAGTATTATTTTATATAATACTTGGTTAATGTGGTATTGCACCACCGATTTGTATTACATTTGAGGGACAATCAATGTCTAAAGAAAAATTTGAACGAACAAAACCCCACGTTAACGTAGGTACAATCGGCCACGTTGACCATGGTAAAACAACATTAACAGCAGCAATTACAAGCGTACTTGCTAAAAAATATGGTGGTCAAGCGCGTGCATTCGATCAGATCGACAATGCACCAGAAGAGAAAGCGCGTGGTATCACAATCAATACATCACACGTAGAGTATGACACCCCAACCCGTCACTATGCACACGTTGACTGCCCAGGGCATGCTGACTATGTTAAAAACATGATTACAGGTGCAGCGCAGATGGATGGTGCAATCCTAGTTGTTGCAGCAACTGATGGTCCAATGCCACAGACTCGTGAACATATCCTATTAGGTCGTCAAGTAGGTGTTCCTTACATCATCGTATTTTTAAACAAATGCGACATGGTTGATGATGAAGAGTTATTAGAACTAGTTGAAATGGAAGTGCGTGAACTTCTATCACAATATGATTTCCCAGGTGATGATACGCCAGTAATTCGTGGTTCAGCGCTTAAAGCGTTAGAAGGCGATGCTGCATGGGAAGAGAAGATCATCGAACTTGCTAACGTATTAGATACCTATATCCCAGATCCAGTACGTGAAATCGACCAACCATTCCTACTACCAATTGAAGATGTATTCTCAATTTCAGGTCGTGGTACAGTTGTAACTGGTCGTGTTGAGCGTGGTATCATCAAAGTTGGTGAAGAAGTTGAGATCGTTGGTATTCGTCCAACAATTAAAACAACTTGTACTGGTGTTGAGATGTTCCGTAAACTTCTAGACGAAGGCCGTGCTGGTGAGAACGTTGGTGTATTACTACGTGGTACTAAACGTGAAGATATCGAACGTGGTCAAGTACTTGCAAAACCAGGTTCAATTACCCCACATACTGACTTCGAAGCTGAAGTATATATCTTAAGCAAAGAAGAAGGTGGACGTCACACTCCATTCTTTAAAGGTTACCGCCCACAATTCTATTTCCGTACTACTGACGTAACTGGCACAATCGAGTTACCAGAAGGTGTAGAGATGGTAATGCCTGGTGATAACATCAAGATGAAAGTTAGCCTAATTCACCCAATTGCGATGGCAGACGGTCTACGTTTTGCGATTCGTGAAGGTGGTCACACTGTTGGTGCTGGTGTGGTTGCTAAGGTTATTAAATAAGTTAACCTAGATTATTGACTTATTTATTGGAAGGGTATCATTCGATGCCCTTTCTTATCTACTCTATTTAGCAAAGTGTTTTTTTTGAAAGATATATAAGAGCATTTTGGAAAATAGATGTTATCCAATAAAAGAGTTTAGTTATAAATTCAATAAAATAATCATAGGTTTTATATGCGAGTAAGTAACGAGAATCAAGAAACAAATACAGTTCTAGACAAATTTAAATGGATTTTGGTTCTAGTATTGATTGCTTTTATTGTCTGGGGGAATTCCTATTTTTCTGGACCTAATGATATATATCAACCCAATATAATCCTCCGTATTGCTGCTGTTGTTGTTATTTCTGTTATTGCGCTATTTATTGCATTTACCACGCGCAAAGGTAGATCTTTCATTGCTTTTGCAAAAGAGTCTCGTGCAGAATTGAGAAAAGTTGTCTGGCCAACTCGCAAAGAAGCTGTGCGAACAACTTTGCTAGTCGCTGCTATTACCGTTATTGTCGGAACTGCGTTATGGGGACTGGATTCCCTTTTCCGCACAATAATCTTTTACTTAACTTCAATAGGGCGTTGATATGAGCGAAGTACAACAAAAAAGATGGTATGTAATTCAGGCTTATTCTGGATACGAAGCGCGTGTTGCGCAGTCATTACGTGAATATATTAAACTACACAACATGGAAGATCTTTTTGGTGAGGTTTTAGTACCAACCGAAGAAGTTGTCGAAATGAAAGGCGGACTACGTCGAAAAAGTGAACGTAAATTCTTTCCCGGCTATGTATTAGTAAATATGGTAATGAATGATGCGACATGGCATTTAGTTAAAAGTGTACCACGTACTTTAGGTTTTATTGGTGGTACTTCTGATCGTCCTGCACCGATTAGCCAACGTGAAGCAGATGCAATTATGAATCGCTTACAACAGGTAGGTGATAAACCGCGTCCTAAGACACTATTTGAACCAGGTGAACTTGTACGAGTTAATGAAGGTCCATTTGCTGATTTTAATGGTGTTGTTGAAGAAGTCGATTATGAAAAGAGCCGCCTTAAAGTATCAGTCTCTATTTTTGGTCGCTCAACACCGGTTGAACTTGATTTTGGTCAAGTAGAAAAGAGCTAAACGAGATCTGTAAAATAGTTCTAAGTCACTGACTGATTTAGTTAATAAAATTACTCTCTATGTAGACTATTCATCAATTATGAATAGTCTATTTTTTTATCTGAATGTTTTAGGGTTGACTCTTATTAATACCAAGCACTATTTATTAATAGAATAGAGAACCTAAAATATATTCATCTATTAAACAACTATAAATAAAAACTATAAATAAAAATTATAAATAAATACTATAAATTTTTAAACTCTTCCAATTGTTGTTCTAGTGTGAGCCAGTTTAGTTCGCTCTCCTCTAACTCTTTTTTAAGTTCGCTCTGTTTTAATAACAGCTCGGTAAGCTCACTTTTTTTACTATAAATTGCAGGATCGGCAAGTTCGATCTCAATCGCCTGTAGCTGAGAGGTTAACATATCTATTTTTTGCTCCTCTTTTTCAAGCTCTTTTTTTACAGGCTGCATTAACGTACGTAATTCAGCTTGTTTACGTTTCTGCTCTTTACGATCTTGGGCAGAGAGATTTTGCTGCATATCACTATTTAAGAGGGTATCAGTTTGCAATATCTCTTTTTTCTGATCTTCAGCTAACCACTGTTGATAATCCTCAAGATCACCATCAAAGGGCTCGACATGTTTATCGTGTACCAGATAGAACTCATCAGTAGTTGCACGTAATAGATGGCGATCATGCGAAACAACAACTATAGCACCTTCAAAATCAATTAATGCTTCAGTCAATGCTTGGCGCATATCTAAATCTAAGTGGTTAGTTGGTTCATCTAAAAGGAGTAGATTTGGCTTTTGCCAAACAATTAATGCTAAAACAAGACGCGATTTTTCTCCTCCTGAGAAGGTTTTAACAGGTTCAACTACTTTGTCGCCATGAAAGTCAAATCCACCCAAATAGTTGCGTAATGCCTGTTCGGTAATTTTGGCATCAGCAATTTGTGTAAGATGCCATAAAGGTGATTCATCAGCACGGAGATATTCCAGTTGGTGCTGAGCAAAATAGCCTAACTGTATCCCTTTTGCTAAGTGAAGTTCCCCTTTTTTAGGTGAAAGTTCACCAGCAAGCAGTTTGATTAAAGTTGATTTACCTGCACCATTACGTCCAAGGAGTCCAATTCTTGAGCCTGGCACTAGGTTAAGTTTAATTTTTTCTAAAATGATTTTATCATCATAACCAGCAATGACTTTTTCCATTGTCAGCAGCGGACTAGGCAAAAAGTCAGCAGGGCGAAAGGTAAAATGGAAAGGATTATCAACGTGCGCTGGTGCAATTAACTCCATCTTCTCTAACATCTTAATGCGACTTTGAGCCTGTTTTGCTTTAGACGCTTTGGCCCTAAAGCGATCAACATAGTGCTGTAGATGGGCAACTCTTAGTTGCTGACTCTCATAGAGCGATTGTTGCTGTGCAAGTTTAGTTATCCGTTGCCGTTCAAAAGAGGTGTAATTGCCGGTATATTCAAATAGCTGTTTCTGTTCAATATGGATAATCTTATTGACTAAGGGATCTAAAAAATCTCTATCATGGGAGATGAGAAGTAGAGTACCAGCATAATTGCTCAGATATTTTTCTAACCACATAATAGCATCCAGATCGAGGTGGTTAGTTGGCTCATCGAGCAGTAAAAGATCTGAGCGGCACATTAAAGCTTGTGCCAGATTTAAACGCATTCGCCAGCCACCAGAATAAGATTTTACCGGTAGATTAAGTTGTTCGTTCGAAAATCCAAGACCATGGAGTAATGTTGCAGCACGTGAAGTTATTGTCCAAGCATCAATCTGGTCGAGTTTTTCATGAAGTAGTGCAATTTGTTCGCCGTTATTTTCTTGATTAGCTTTATCCAGCTTTTTTTGTAATTGACGATACTCTCTATCTCCGTCAATTGCATATTCAAGCGCAGGTTGATCAAGTGCAGGTGTCTCCTGATTTACCCAAGCAAGTTGCCAATGGTTTGGTATCTTAAATGATCCTGCGTCAGCACTTAATTCACCTTTCATGAGTGCTAACAGTGTCGATTTCCCACAACCATTTTTACCAACTAATCCCACTTTCTGATGAGGATTTATTGTGGCTGATGCATTATCTAAAAGTAAATTTGGGCCGCGGCGTATCTGAACAGAATCAAAAACAATCATGATGGTTACTATCTCTTTATAAAAGCTCTTTAAATGCGAAGTTATTTATTATGGATGAAGCTACGCTATGCTAACAAAATTTGGTATATATGCAAATTAACTCTAATATTTGTAACCGCAATTATTAACTTCATTAATTATTAACATCATTAAAGTTAATGATGTGAGAAATTGAGAGATACATAGTTGAATAGCTAACGACTAAATAGTTAACAGCTAAATAGATAATAGTTAAAAAGTCAAAAATGAGGTGGTTGATGTAAAAAAGAAAAAGGATTATCAGATACAATCCGATAACCCCTTTTAAAATTAACTATGACTTATTACTTTTTGATAGCTGAAAGTGCACGACGCGCAAAAAGTAGACAGATAATGATAAATACAGCTAATCCACCAAATTGGGTAAAATTACCTAAATCGATATCAATTGCTAATGGCGCATCATTGCCACCATTAGTGATACTAATAACAATAATCGCTGCAAGTATTACACCAACCAAACTTTCACCGACAATAAACCCAGAAGCGATAAGCGTTGCTTTACGATCTGCTCTTGTATATTGCTCTTTAGGATCTAGATGATTTAAAGCAGCTTTTTTATATGCGCCTCTTTTTATATACCATGAAAGCAATCCGCCTAAAAAGATTGGCATTGTAATTGCAGGCGGTAAGTAGATACCCATTCCAACTGCGAGTGCTGGTAATCGAAAAGTTGATCCACTTTTTGCTAGGATGAGATCAATAATAATAATAACTGCACCTAATACCAAACCAATTAGGATCATTGTCCACTGAAGATTATGCGAAAAAATACCGGTCGCAATAGTTGTCATCAATGTTGCTTGTGGTGCTGTAAGAACTTGTGAAATATCCATATCCGGACGCGGAATCGCACCAGTAAAACCGTATGCTTGATATAAAATATCTAATGTAGGTGCAATGATCAAGGCACCAACGACACAACCAATAAGTAGAGCAACTTGCTGCTTCCATGGTGTTGCATGAACTAAATAACCAGTTTTAAGATCTTGAAGATTATCATTAGCAATACAGGCAATCGTCATTACTGTACTTGTAGTAAATAGCGCTAAAGCTGTTGCAAAGTGGGATCCTTCATTGGTAGATAACATACCGTTTATTTCACCTACACCTAACAAAATTAATGCGGTGATGATAATGGCAATAATTCCGATACCTGACATTGGACTGGCTGAAGAACCGACTAATCCTGCCATATAACCACATGCTGCAGCAACTAAAAAGCCGATAATAAATGCACAGAGAACAGAACAGAATACCAACGCCCAAGCAGTGCCAAAAGATAGTCCACTGTCTGCGATAAAGAAATAAAAGGTTAATACTAAAATAGCAAGCATACTTGCCATGATCATAAAAATTGTTTTTGGCGATAGATCTTGTTCAGTACGCGGAATATCCTTATTAGAAACATCAGGTCGTAATGTTCGAAATGACTCTTTTAAACCTTCAATTACTGGTTTAATTAATGTTAATAGAACCCAAACAGCGGCAACCGCCAAGGTTCCTGCGCCGATAAAACGAATATCACTAGACCAAAGTCCCATTGCCACTTTTGATAACGGCAACGTCGTATCATAATCGGTGATAGCGGTTAAGATAGGAATACCAATTACCCATGCTAACAGTGTGCCAATAATAATTGCAATGCAGGACATCAAACCAATCAGGTAACCAGCACTAAGCAGTGCTAATGAAAAACCCATCGGTAATTGTAGAATCGATTTTCCGCAACTAAACCAATATGCGGTACTATCAGAAATAAGACGAAAACCGTTGGTAAACAGACTAACAGTTGCCGCAACGACACTACCAAATAGAATATCTTTTAAACCTTCACGGTTAGCGTTATTCTCATGAGAACCTGCTTTTAAAATTTCAGCAGCTGCAACACCTTCAGGGTAGGGAAGTTTACTTTTTACAACCATTGCATGACGTAAAGGGATAGAAAAAAGCACGCCCAGCATACCACCTGCTGCACAGATAGGTACCGTTAACCAAAATGGAAAGTGGCTCCAATAGCCAATCATCAATAAACCTGGTAATACAAAAATAATAGATGAAAGCGTGCCAGCAGCCGATGCTTGGGTTTGTACCATATTATTTTCAAGAATGGTTGAACCTTTAAAGAGCTGCAAAATTGCCATTGAGATAACAGCAGCTGGAATTGCTGATGAAAATGTTAATCCCACTTTTAATCCAAGATAAACATTCGATGCCGTAAAAATTACGGTAATAAAAGCCCCTAAAATGGTGCCTCGAAGGGTAAGTTCACGTAAAGTAGTCATATCATTTCCGTGTGTTAATAAATAAAAGCAGTTATTATATCGTAAAAACAACTATAATTATTTCATTAACCTATTTTTTAAGTTGTATTTGATGAAAAATTAGGCGTATATAGGGGCATTAGAAGGTTTATAAAAGTGGCTAAATAGTTTTTAATTTATTTAGTCAATAAAGTGGTTAAATTATATTATTTTGGATGTAAAACGGTAATTTGGGTATAATTAAAATCCTTTTTAAAACCAACGTTAAAACCTATGTTTTTAGGAAAGATACATTTTAAAATAGTTAATTTATAACTGATATTGGGGAGGAAGGTAACATGCGAAGTAATAGACCTCAGATATTGGTTTCAATTTTAGATCATGCAGATGGTTTATCACAAATTCATAAACAGACAATCGCCTTGGCTAAATTGACAAGAATGGTAAAAACGCTTCTCCCTTCACCATTAAATGAGCACTGTCGTGTGGCAAATTATCGTCAAGGTCTTTTAATTTTAGAGGTAAGTTCGGCAAGTTGGCTAAGTCGATTGAAATATGAACAGAGTGATTTAATTTTAGGGATAAGGCAGAAACTGTTACCGGCATTATCATCAATTCAGTATAAAATTAATCCTGATCTGACTCATAAGCCTGTTGTTAACAAACAGCCAACAGAATCTTTATCGAGTAAAATGACATTACAAAGTGCCTTCTATTTACATATGCTTGCTGAACATGCGCCTGAAAAATTAAAAAAACAATTGATTAAATTAGCTAACCATGCAAAATAAGCAGTAAAATAGAACGATAGATTTATATATCAAGATAATTAAGGAGTAAGTTATGGATAAAGTGATGATAACCTATTTAGTAATAGGTGTCGTAGTTGGTTTTATTATCTGTCTCATTTTTATGAATGACATCAGCCCTAAAGCAAGAAAATATGCCAAATTAAAACGCGATTTAGATCAGGCACATGCTGATTTAGATTCGCAAAAACAGATGTTGGTAAAACATTTTTCACATAGTGCCGAAATTTTGGATAATATGGCTAAAGATTTCCGTCGTCTCTACCAACATATGGCAGAAAATTCGAGTAAATTAGTGAGTGAAAATGATAAATCAGTTATCCAGTTAGATTCTGATAGTGATAAAAAAGTTACTCAAAATCTTTCTCACGAAAAACAACCTAAAGACTATTCAGAAAACTCTTCAGGTCTATTTAAATCTGAAGACTACAAATTGTAAATATTTTGTCTATTTTAACTATAACAATCTTGAAAGATATGTTTATAAACATATTATAGTTCTGTTGTTGTTAATATATTGTATTGCTCGCTTTATCTGCAAATATAATATCTATTAAATGTTAGTAATAAAAGAGATGAATAATATGTTTACTTTACTTAAAATAAAAAGTTTTAAAATAGAAACATTTAAAACTGAAAAAATGAGAAAACATAAAAAACTGATTAAGCCACTTGCATTAAGTTTAGCTCTTAGTTTTTTAACTCTCGGTTTTTTACCTTCCACTTACGCAACTCTTCCATCGCTCTCAATTGCTAATGGTGCAGAACAGCCAAGTTTAGCTCCTATGTTAGAAAATGTGCTCCCTTCTGTTGTTAGTATTAAAGTAGAGGGAACTACGCAGATGAAAAGCAATATGCCAGAGGAGTTTAGGCGATTTTTCGGCTATCCTGATAATCAGTCACAAGTTTTTACTGGTCTAGGATCCGGCGTTATTATTGATGCCGATAAAGGATATATTGTTACTAATAATCACGTTATTGATAATGCGAATAAAATTACTGTCTCTTTAAATGATGGGCATGAATTTACTGCAAAATTAATTGGACGTGATCCGCAAAGCGATATTGCACTTCTTAAAGTTGATAATGCAAAAAAATTAACTGCTATCTCTTTAGCTAATTCAGATAATTTACATGTTGGTGATTTTGTCGTTGCTATAGGTAATCCATTTGGTATTGGTCAAACAGTTACTTCAGGTATTATCTCTGCGTTAGCTCGTAGTGGATTAAGTATGAACGGTTTTGAAAACTTTATTCAAACTGATGCCTCTATTAATCGTGGAAATTCAGGTGGTGCGCTAGTTAACCTTAAAGGTGAACTGGTTGGTATCAATACCGCAATTATTGCACCAAACGGCGGAAATGTTGGGATCGGTTTTGCGATTCCAAGTAACATGGTTAAAAATTTAACAGCTCAGTTGATCGAATTTGGTGAAGTTAAACGTGGTGTCCTTGGTATCAAAGGTAATGAGTTAACTTCGGATATCGCAAAAGCATTCGATTTAGATGTACAAAAGGGTGCATTTGTTAGTGAAGTAATTGATGGATCTGCTGCACAAGAGGCAGGGATAAAAGCAGGTGATGTTATCACGGCGATTGATGATAAACCAGTTGATAGTTTTGCAGAACTACGCGCAAAAATAGCAACATCAGGTGCTGGTCATACGGTTAAATTAGGTTTAATTCGCGATGGTAAACCACTCTCTGTCGATGTAAAACTAAAAAATAGTGATGAATCAACTACTGATGCTAAATCTCTTCACTCTTCATTAGAAGGGGCAACCTTAATTAACGGTGAAGTGAAAGGGCAAAAAGGGGTATTAATTGAATCTATTGCTAAAAATTCCCCTGCATCACGTTTAAGTTTACAAGAAGGTGATCTTATCACTGGTGTAAATAGAGAACGCATAACCAATATTGCGGATCTACGTAAAGTAATTGATAGCAATCCTGCTGCAATTGCGTTAAATATTATCCGTGGCGATAGTCGTATCTACCTTCTTTTGAGGTAGCCTTTTTAAGATGAACAAGTTTGAGTTAAATAGGTATTAATCTATTTAACTCAAACTATGATAGTAACAATTATGTTAAAAAAACTCTTATGGCCCATTTTTACTGGTGCAATTTTGGCTATTGTACTATTAATTATCTTTCCCTCTCTTCGTGGTGGAACGAAATCTCTTTTTTCGTCAACCATTTTCAATAGTGAACCCCTTAGCTACTCTAATGCTGTAAATATTGCTGCCCCAGCTGTGGTTAATATCTATAGTCGCTCCATTCGATCTATTCCAGAAAAAAAACAGAATAATGCCATTACCCCGCTTGGTTCAGGGGTAATTATGAGTGATCAGGGGTATATTCTAACTAACTATCATGTTGTTAATGGTGCCGAGCAGATCATCGTTGCACTACAAGATGGGCGAATTTTTGAAGCGCTTTCTGTTGGTTCTGACAAATTAGTTGATATTGCTGTATTAAAAATAGAGGCGGTTAATATTCCAACAATCCATATTAATCCAAAACGTGAACCCAAGATTGGTGATGTCGTTTTAGCAATTGGCAACCCCTATAATATAGGGCAGACAATCACACAAGGTATTATTAGTGCAACAGGTCGCGATGGATTAAGCCCTTATCGTCGGCAAAATTTTATTCAAACAGATGCTTCTATTAATCACGGTAATTCTGGTGGTGCTTTAGTTAATACTAAAGGCGAACTAATGGGAATTAATACATTAAGCTTTGCCAAAAATGTAAATAATGATGTACCAGAAGGGATCGGATTTGCAATCCCTACAGTTTTAGCTGTTAAGATCATGAATAAATTGATTCAAGATGGGAAGATAATTCGCGGCTATATCGGTATTGATGGACTAGAATTTGCCCCAACACAAAATCCGAGTGATCTCCCAAATGTTTTAGGCATTTTAGTTACCAAAGTTGAAGGCCCTTCTGAACAGGCGGGAATTCAAGCAAATGATATTCTTATCAAGGTAAATAACCGGCCGGTCAGATCTATTGTCCAGACAATGGATGAAATAGCGGAGTTGAAACCTGGCACAACTATTCCCATTATGGTGTTACGCAATGGGGAAAGGGTAAAATTAGAGATAACGATAGGTCAACTACCGGTTTAATCTATTTTTATCTAAAAAAATCGTCAATAAATGACAATTTGCTTATTAAGCAGATTCGGTATATAATCCGCGACCTTAGTCATGTTATTTAACATTCGTATGGTGTTTAGATTTTGTTTACATAGCCATCTATATAGCGATACGAAAAAACTGTAGAGGTTTATTATGAAAAAAGGTATCCATCCAGAATATAAAGAGATTACGGCAACATGTTCTTGCGGTAATGTGATTAAAACACATTCAACTATTGGTCAAAATATCCATCTTGACGTATGTGGTGAATGCCATCCATTTTACACTGGCAAACAACGTGATGTAGCAAGTGGTGGACGTATCGATAAATTTAAACAACGTTTTGGTATGGTTAGCAGTAAGAAGTAATACAGTTATTAATATAATTGTCGTTAATCAGACTGAAAACAGACAAAAAGGCGCGATTTGCGCCTTTTTTTATTTTCTGCTCTCTCTAAATATGATTTAGTACTTTTAATAAATAATACTTTTAACAAACAGTATTTTTAACAAATAGTACTTTTAATCTTAAATTGATGCTATTAGTTCAATTCTATATTTAAATATCAAGTTTAAATATCAAGCGAATCTGGATCAATACCCAGCTCTTGCATACGTTTTTTTGCCTGATTAGGAATCCCATCTTCGCGATCTTTCAATAGATCACTATCATCGGGTAGCGGTTGCCCAGTATAAGCATGTAAAAAAGCTTCACAAAGTAGTTCACTATTAGTTGCATGGCGTAAATTGTTAACTTGCCGGCGGGTGCGTTCATCTGTCAAAATCTTTAAGACTTTTAAAGGAATAGAGACGGTAATTTTTTTTACCTGCTCACTTTTTTTACCGTGTTCAGCATAGGGACTTATATAGTCACCATTCCATTCAATCATCGTTGTTACCTGAATTAAGCCATATTTTATGATCAATTAAGATCAATAATTATGCTATAAAATGTAGGGTTAATCTTACGTTTGCAATTTTACCGTCTTTTTGGATTTACTGCAATCTACCCATCAAGATATTTAGACGTCTAGACATGTTGACGTCTTTATTTAATATGTTATGCTGGTTGCTATTTATTTTCTAGTCAATACGATACATCAATAACTACATGTCTGTTTTAGGAGTTTTACCATGACCAAATCTATTCCGCACAACAGTGTCAGACAAGCAACCGTTGCTGTACGAGGTGGACTCAACAGTGATGAGCAATATGGCAGTGTCGTACCTGTTATTACCCCATCAACCTGCTATCGTTATCATGAATTTGCCAAACCAAGGGAGTTTGATTATGGGCGAAAGGCAAATCCTAGTCGATCATTAGTTGAAGAGACCATTGCGAAACTAGAGGGAGGAGTAGATGCTATTTTAACCAACTGTGGCATGTCTGCAATCCATCTACTCACTGTTGCCCTCTTAACGCCGAATGATCTTGTTGTAGCACCGCACGACTGTTATGGTGGCAGTTATCGCCTTTTTAATAGTTTGAGTCAGCGCGGACTATTTAAGACCAAATTTGTTGATCAATCTGATCCAGTAGCGCTCCAAGAGGCGTTAGCATTAAAACCGAAATTGGTGCTTATTGAGACGCCAAGTAATCCACTATTGCGTGTTGTAGATATTGAAGCTATAACCGAAGTAGCACATGCTGTTGGTGCTATTGTATTGGTTGATAACACTTTTATGTCACCTATTTTACAACAGCCATTAGCATTGGGTGTTGATATCGTGACGCACTCCTGTACAAAATTTTTAAATGGCCATTCAGACCTATTAGCCGGCGTATTGGTATTTAAAGATCAAAAACTGGCGGATGATGTTTTATGGTGGGCCAATAATATTGGGACATTAACATCAGCATTTGATAGTTACCTACTTTTACGTGGATTACGAACTCTATCCGCGCGTGTCTTATTGCAACAAGCTAATGCGCAAAAAGTGGTTGAGTTTTTGGTTAATCATCCAAAAGTAGCCAATGTTTACCACCCCTCTTTACCATCAAATATTGGGCATGCAATCGCTAAAAAACAGCAGAAAGGGTTTGGTTCACTACTCAGTTTTGAACTGGCTGGTGATCCTGTTGTCATGCCAAAATTTTTGCAATCCCTTAAGCTATTTACATTAGCTCAATCATTAGGTGGCGTTGAGAGCCTCATTTGTCACCCAGCTACCATGACCCATTCAGGAATTAGTGCTGAAGCAAGGAAAACGGCAGGTATATCAGATCAACTATTACGTATTTCAGTCGGTTTAGAAGATATTAATGATATTATTGCTGATCTTGATCAAGCGCTGGCGACAATTGCATAACCAAAATTGGTTAAAATGTTTTAGGGTTTAACTATTTTTATTACCATTTTTGGAAAAATTTTCTCTTCTATTAATTATTAATAGATTTTAATAGAAGAGAAGATCGGATAATTGAATAAAGATAAGCTTAATCCCTATCAAAATAGAGATCACGCTAAAATGCTAGCCAATATCTTTCGCTAAATAACGTTTTACATGAAAGATCAAAAATAGACCAATAACTGCCCCTAATCCAAAAAGTGCAATGACATAAAAAGCAGGTGCCATCTTACTAAAAAATTCACTGAAGATTGAGATTAATACCGGTGTTAACCCACCAGCGATGGCATAAGCGATATTGAATGAAAATGAGACTCCGCTATAACGCACCTCTACAGGGAATACCTTTACCATAAAATAGGCAAATGATCCGACTATTCCAACCCCAAAACCCGCTAATGGATAGGTAACAAAGAGAAGATGCGGATGAGAAATAAGTGATAAATAGAAGAGGGTAATTGTCACCATAGCAACAATGGAACCAACAAAGATTACTTTGCCCATGGCAAATTTATCCATCATCCGACCATAAAAGGTACAGCTGATAATCAGCCCAATAATAGCTAAAATATTGCCTTGCAGTGTATCAAGAGCCGTAAAACCAAACTGCTTTGGTAACAAAATGGGGGTCATCAACATAATGACCATAATGCCGGCTGATAGTACCCAAGTAAATAGGATAGAGAGAATCATCTGTGGCAGACAATCACTCAATACCGTTACAAGGGGAATCTTACCGGATGACTCTTGCTGTTTACGTTTTTGCATTGCAATAAATATTGGCGTCTCTTTTAACCAACGACGTAGATACATAGCAATAAAACCAAAAATTCCACCAATAATAAAGGGAATACGCCACGCCCAATCATCCATCTGATCCGGTGAAAAATATCTGTTCATGGCTGTTGATACTAAAGATCCAAGAAGAATACCTAAACTAAGACCACTAGTTAATATGCCACAAGCAAGTCCAACACGGTTATTAGGTACATGTTCAGCGACAAAAGTCCAAGCACCCGGTACCTCACCGCCAACAGCCAATCCTTGACATAAACGCATGAGTAAAAGCAACAGTGGGGCAAAAATACCAATCTGTTGGTAGGTAGGGAGACAGCCAATAAGTAAGGTAGGGAGTGCCATTAATAGGATGCTAAGTGTAAACATCTTTTTACGACCAAAAAGATCTCCAAAATGCGCCATCACGATACCGCCAAAAGGGCGAATAAGGTAACCAGCAGCAAAAATACCAAAAGTTTGCACTTGGCTAAGCCAAGCCGGCATATCAGCAGAAAAGAATAGATTGCTAATAATGTTAGAAAAAAAGACAAAAATAATAAAATCATAAAACTCTAATGCACCACCTAAAGCTGACAGAGCCAGTGTTTTATAATCTTGACTATTGAGAGTACGATTTGGGGTGATAGATTGCGACGAGATAGCGGACGAAGTATCAAATGGAGACATAATTGATCCTAGCTATTAATTTTATTTTAAAATGTAAATATATATTTACATTTAGTTTACTATTTTGTACTACTATACGCATTGCCATTAAAAAAGCAAGAAATGTAACAGAGGCATTAACGGGGGATCTCATCTAAAATAACTCTCTCTTATAAAGTAAATAGTAACCTAAAATGGTAAATGTTAGATATTGCGCAATCCAAAAAGAGGATTACAATAAAAACAGTGTTTTTTTATGGTAGATATCAACGGTAAAAAACAGATAGGAGAGTTTGAATGAGTAAAAAACGTATTTCTCGTGGTAAATTTAACCATATGCAACAGCTATCTAATGCTAATGGTGTCATAGCGGCATTAGCTATCGATCAACGCGGCTCAATGGTTAAAATGATGCAGTCTGCTGTTGGTCCTGATCGTTATAATATCGACATGGTTTATGAGTTCAAAGAGCTAGTCTCGCAAGAGCTGACAAAATATGTGAGTGCTATTTTACTTGATGAAGAGTATGGCTTTAAAGGGATTGAGAAAAAAAATCGCGATGCTGGACTCTTGATGTCCTACGAAAAAACTGGTTATGATGCTAATACTCCAGGCCGTTTACCAGATGTGATTCCAGAAGATTCGCTACAACGTTTACTCAAAAAAGGGGCTGATGCAGCCAAAGTATTGGTCTACTACAATCCTGAAGATTCACAAGATATCTTAGATAAAAAACATGCATTTTTAGAACGTCTAGGTGACGAAGCGCGCGCAGCAGATATTCCCGTATTTGTTGAGCCAATTGTCTACGATAATGAGATTACTAACGATAAAAGTCCTGAATTTGCGAAGATCAAACCCGAAAAAGTGATTAAAACGATTAAAGAGTTTACTAAAGATCACTATCATATCGATGTATTAAAAGTTGAAGTGCCTGTCGCATTCAACTATGTTGAAGGTTTTAATGAACGTAATCCTGTGATCTACACGCAAAAACAGGCTGCAAACTATTTTAAACAAGCTAGTGATGCAGCAACTCGCCCATTTATCTATCTAAGCGCTGGCGTGCCAACCAAAACCTTTCAGCAAGAGTTGATCTTTGCTGGTGAAGCAGGCGCACGTTATAGCGGTATCTTAGGTGGACGCGCAACGTGGTTCGAAGGGGTCGACGCTTATGCTAAAGGTGGTCGCGATGGCTTAATTCGTTGGTTAGATTCAGTAGGGCATGAAAATGTCGAACAGCTAAATAAAATCCTAAAACAGTATGCAACGCCATGGTATGACATTTATGGTGGTTTTGAAAATATTGAAGTATTTGATATTAATTTAGCTGATTAATTTATACAATATCTCCTCATCGCACTTTGTAAGCAACCTTTGTAAGTAACAAGGTGTCAAAAAATGGGTTATTAGGCGAAAGTCTTATAACCCTTTCAATTATTTCGTTACTGATTGTTGATAACGAAAATACATTTTAAATCAAATAGGTGAATCAAACTTTATGGCGCAATATGTCTATACTATGAATCGTGTCGGGAAAATCGTTCCGCCGAAACGCTATATTTTAAAAGATATCTCTCTCAGTTTTTTCCCAGGTGCCAAAATTGGGGTGCTTGGTCTAAATGGTGCCGGTAAATCGACACTACTACGTATTATGGCGGGCGTGGATACTGAAATAGAAGGTGAAGCACGTGCGCAAACAGATATTAAAATTGGTTATCTACCGCAAGAGCCAAAATTAGATCCTAATCAGACTGTTCGTGAAGCAGTTGAAGAGGCGGTAAGTGGTGCCAAACAGGCATTAGTTCGTTTAGATGAGGTCTATGCCGCTTATGCAGAACCTGATGCAGACTTTGATGCATTAGCTAAAGAGCAGGCTGAACTTGAAGCGATCATTCAGTCCCAAGATGCCCATAATTTAGACAATCAGTTAGAACGCGCGGCTGATGCGCTACGTCTACCCGATTGGGAGGCTAAAATTGGTAATCTATCAGGTGGTGAACGCCGGCGTGTGGCTATTTGTCAACTTCTACTAGAAAAGCCCGATATGCTCTTAATCGATGAGCCGACTAACCATTTAGATGCGGAATCGGTTGCTTGGTTAGAACGTTTTTTACATGACTATGAAGGGACAGTTGTAGCGGTTACCCATGACCGTTACTTTTTAGATAACGTCGCCGGTTGGATTTTAGAGCTTGACCGCGGTGAAGGTATTCCATATCAAGGTAACTACTCCTCATGGCTAGAACAGAAAGATCAAAGGCTTGCGCAAGAAGCTGCCACAGAATCTGCTCGACGAAAATCGATTGAAAAAGAGCTTGAATGGGTTCGCCAAAATCCAAAAGGGCGTCAGGCAAAAAGTAAAGCCCGTCTAGCCCGTTTTGAAGAGTTAAATAGTAGTGATTACCAAAAACGTAATGAGACGAATGAACTCTTTATTCCAACTGGGCAACGTTTAGGCGATAAGGTGATTGAAGTGAGTCACCTAACTAAATCTTATGGTGATCGGATCTTAATTGATGATCTCTCTTTTACCGTGCCAAAAGGGGCAATTGTTGGGATCATTGGACCAAATGGCGCAGGTAAATCAACTCTATTTAGAATGTTATCAGGCAAAGAGCAACCCGATTCAGGTACCATCACGTTAGGTGAAACGGTTCAGTTAGCATCGGTTGATCAATTTCGCGATGATATGGATGATAATAAAACGGTCTGGGATGAGGTGGCTAATGGGCAAGATATTTTGCGTGTTGGCAATTTTGAGATTCCAAGTCGTGCCTATGTCGGGCGTTTTAACTTTAAAGGTGTTGATCAACAAAAACGAATTGGTGAACTATCAGGCGGTGAACGTGGTCGTGTCCATTTAGCTAAACTGTTGCAAGTTGGCGGTAATGTTCTCCTACTAGATGAACCGACCAATGATTTAGATGTTGAGACATTACGCGCATTAGAGAATGCACTATTAGAGTTCCCAGGGTGCGCCTTAGTTATCTCGCATGACCGCTGGTTTTTAGACCGAATTGCAACCCATATTTTAGATTACCAAGATGAAGGCCATGTTGAGTTTTTCGAAGGTAATTTTACCGAATATGAAGAGTGGAAAAAGCGGACACTAGGCGCAGAAGCATTAGAGCCAAAACGGGCAAAATATAGACGTATTGCTAAATAACCATTTCTCAAAATAACCATATCTTTAAATAAAGTATATAACGATTCTTTATTTAAAGAATCTATGTACAAAATAACTATATAAGTACCTGATTATAGGTTGCTATATAGTTATTTTATTTTTCATAGTTAAATAACTATTACTACCTAATTTATCACTTCCTAACTTATCATTTTCTAACTTATCACCACCTAACTGTAATAGTAGAAATTTTCTGACTGTATGATGTTGTAATTATTGGATTAATTAAATTGCTGGTTTTGCTTTCGGAACAATAATGTTGGGTGGGAAAATATTAATTTTTAATGGTTTCTTGTTTGTGCGTATATTTCATGGCATGATTACACCCCTATTTTTTGTGATTTAGCAATCAGTTTGGTTAAGAATTGATTAAAAAAGAGTCAACTGATTAGATTAATTAATTATATTGAAAATAAAAAAGGCTGATATGAGTAGTGGAACTATGAAAAAATCTCACTCGCAATGGAGCTCACGCATGGGGTTCATGCTTGCAGCAGCAGGTTCGGCGGTGGGTTTAGGTAATATCTGGAAATTTCCTTATATGGCTGGCGAAATGGGTGGCTCAGCCTTCGTACTAACTTATCTGATTTGCATGTTTGTGATTGGGTTGCCTATTCTGGTTTTAGAATGGCTGATTGGACGTAGAGGGCAGAAAAATCCGATCCATACAATGGAAGATGTAGCGGTTGCCGAAAGGCGTTCACGCAACTGGCGCTGGATTGGTATTATCGGGGTACTGGGCTCTTTTCTGATCCTATCGTTTTACAGTGTTATCGGTGGCTGGGCAACGGACTATATTTTCTTAGCAGCCAAAGGCACTTTTCACCATATTGATGGTGAAGGTACTAGTCAAGTTTTCAAACAGTTTTTAGGCAATTTCTATCACTTGTTGACATGGCATACGATTTTTATGGCAGCCACCGCTGCTATTGTGGCGCTGGGTGTAGGTGCTGGGCTTGAGCGCTCATGTAAAATCATGATGCCAGGTCTTGGTATTCTGTTGTTATTGATGGTTATATATGCAGCATGGGTGAGTGGTCCAGCCTTTGGTAAGGCATTTAATTTCCTCTTTACACCTAACTGGAGTCTGATTGATAGTAAAGCGGTTCTGGCTGCACTGGGTCACGCATTCTTCAGTCTATCGCTCGGTATGGGTATTATGATGGCGTATGGTTCCTATCTAGGGCAGGATGTCAATTTGATATCCACTGCGCGTACAGTTGTTATTCTAGATGTTGTGGTAGCAATGTTATCTGGTCTGGCGATTTTCCCTCTGGTATTTGCCAATAACTTAGAACCTAGTTCCGGACCTGGGCTGATTTTTGTCACTTTACCGATCGCTTTTGGCAGTATGACTGGTGGTGCTATTTTAGGGGTTCTATTCTTTATTTTCCTAACTTTTGCCGCTTTAACCTCCTCCATCTCACTGCTCGAGCCGACGGTAGAGTTGCTGGAAGAGAAAACACGTCTCGGACGCAAATCTGCGACGCTTATCAGTAGTTTAGTGATCTGGTTGATTGGTATCGCCTGTCTACTCTCATTTAATGAGTGGTCCCATTTCAAACTATTTGATAAAAATATTTTTGATCTGTTGGATTTTCTAACCAGTAAATTACTTTTACCACTAACTGGTCTTGGCACTGTTATTTTTGGTGCATGGATGATGAAGCAGAAAGAGATACAGCATGAACTGCAACTGAATAACTTCTGGTTTGGTATCTGGACTGTATTGACCCGCTATATTGTCCCAATTGCCATTATTGTGATTCTGATTTACGGGTTTATGGAATAAGAATAAGCTTTGATCTTTAAGTTCAGATATTTAAGTTCAGATATTTAAGCTTAAATGTTTAAATTCTGATACTTAAATTCTGATATAGAGTCATATTAAATAGCAGCCCTGATTAAAGTCAGGGCTTTTTTTGTCTACTATTATTTAAAAAAGTATAAAAAATTGTCTTTAAAAAAATAGTATTTAAAAAACCATGATAATGCCTATTAATAGGGTTTCTATTAATAGGAGATAATAATAGAGATGGAATTAATAGGGATAAAATTAATTGTTATAACTGGTATTTTTCTGTCCGTCGACGAATACGTTCCGCTTTACGCTCTGCTTGCGTAATAAGCGCGCGCTCATCGTTTAAAATAGTCTTTAAAGGTTGATTAAAATAGACTTTTAAAAATCGATAGATATCCCGCCGAGTAAGGCCAATATCCCTTGATGAAAAGTAGAGTCCTATCAGATCTTTATCACGCCACCGTTTTGGTACTCTTGCCCTTGTTTGTGCTCGATGCAGATCAATAACAGAGAGTTTTATCTCTCCCTTCTCAAATAGTGGAATATCCAGTAAAAAATGGCAGAGATAACAGTCACGGTGGTTAACACCTGCTTGATGCATTCTTGCGACCATATTAGCTAGATAGATGATTAATGCGCGTTTAAGTGTTGGTAGTGGCGGGAACTGAAACCACTCTTTTGTAAAATCTTCTAAACTAATAGTTGAGTTAAGATCTTCGGTAATAATAAAAGAGTGGCGAGTAAGTGGATTAAACCCTTTACGCCCAAAAGCGCGCCCATTCATAGACGGCACACCTGCTTGCTGCAGGCGATGAATGGCAACCCACTCCTGTTTAGCATCCAATACCGGTTTACGCAGCGCTAGTAGATTTTTAAGAATCTCCTTTACCGTAATTCCACGATGAATCTTGATAAAATAGGAGTTTCCATTTAGCTGAAAATTTAAAGTTTTTCGCTGTTTAACTGCACGAAAAACTTCCCCTTTCAACTGCTCTACATTATAAAATGGATCTTGATTGCGCCATAATGTATCAAAAGGTGTTTTAAGTTCAATTTCATTCATGATTGCCACACTTCAAAATCGTTGCCGTTGCACTATCAGCTAAATGATAGAGATCATGCTCTTCACCATAAGCAATTGCATTTTTATGCCATGTGAGCAACTGGTTTTGATCACTTATTGCCTGCTGAAGCGCACTATTTAACTCACTCTGCTTATAGGGTTCAGATAGGATAATACCAGCATCTGCCTCTTGGACATGAAAAGCATAACCAGAGTTACCCGTTACCACAACTGGTACACCAGCAGCTAACGCTTCAACTAAAACCATGCCAGCTGCCTCTTGTCGCGCGGGGTGTAACAGCAAATCAGCAGCAAAAAGGAAGTCAGGAATATCATTACGCCCTGAATAGAAACGTACCCGATCATCAATATGCTCTGTTTTAGCAATTTTTTGATAATCAGCAGGATTGTCTTGCCCAATCACCAGATAGATCACCTTTTGTCGTAGTGATTCTGGCAGTGATGCAATGGCATATAGCGACCTATCCACCCCTTTACGTCTAAAATCTGAACCAATCTGCACAATGACAAAATCATCCGCTTTAATCTGATTAGCATCTCTAAACTGCTGGCGTCTACGTGCTGAATTTTGATCATATTTACGATCAGCGGCTATACCAGGCGGGAGAAGATGGAAGCGGTTACTATTGGTCTGATAAAAGTGCTGAAAATCTCCAATCTGCTGTTTGGTTAGGACAATAATCTCGGTCTCTTTGGTTGGATATGGTGTGTTGTTTTTACCCGTTTTCTGCTTGAAAACCGCCGCTTCAAAATCTAAATAGTGCTTACAACGCTTGGTATGGCGATAAAAAAAGCCTCTCTTTGCAGCTTTAGCGGCAAAACAGGTATCGCCCGCAAAATAGATATCGAGCCCCGGCATTTTATTAAAACCAACCACAATATCGACGGGATTTTTATCAAGGTGAGCCTTAACCCATTTAGCATAATTTTCGTTACGGCTATGATTTGTAAAACCTTTGCGCGGTACAAAAACTATATCCATACCGTCTGGCTGTTCACCTTGCCAAGAGATCACATAGAGACGTATTTTAGCGCCTGCTGCTTGGCACGCTTTGGCAATTTGCAAAAAATCACGCTGCAAACCGCCAAATGGGAAATAGTTATAGATGCAAAACGCCAGCTGCATATCAATCACCTTGGTAACAAAAGTGCCATTATATCGAGATTAAAGATTAAAATATAGGTAAGCATAGATGAATATAGATAAAGGGATAATTCTACTTGATTCACCACCTATTTAATTATCTCTTTATATTTTAGATAAGTATTGTAGGTCGATTGGATCTATCTTTAACTGACGGAAGTAGCTTATGATAATTAGAAACTATCAAATTGAAAGCCTAAGACTATTGCAACGATAGTTTATTTTGATTTTTATCAAATTTATGAGATGCTATATTAGTGATAATTATCATGTTTACAATATTATTAAGTCCTTGGAGGATTTTCAAATGATTAAAGGTATCCAAATTACTAAAGCTAACAATAGCGCATTACTTAACTCATTTTGGTTATTAGATAATGCAACTAACGAAGCACGTTGTGTAGCAGCTAAATCTGTTTACAAAGAAGACCAAGTTGTTCCAGCTGCTGAATTAGGTCAGATCGAATATCGTGAAGTACCATTAGATGTAGCGCCAACTGTTAAAGTTGAAGGTGGTCAACATTTAAATGTGAACGTTTTACGTCGTGAAACATTAGAAGATGCAGTTAATCACCCTGAAAAATATCCACAATTAACAATCCGTGTTTCTGGTTATGCTGTTCGTTTTAACTCATTAACTCCAGAACAACAACGTGATGTTATTACACGTACTTTTACAACTAAAATCTAATTTTTTTAAATAGATTTAAAGTTAGAAAAACCCAGCTAAGCTGGGTTTTTTTATTATATAACTATTTTAAAATGAATATTATTTAAAATAAATATTAAAACAGTGATGAAAATCGCCTATTTAATTTGCCGTAGTCTCTATCATTATGCAACAAATAGTCATGAATTTTAATCACTTATAATTTTTTTACATATAATGTTTTAATCATATTTATATAACAATAATCTAATACATTACTCTAATAGTAGAACGTCATCAGTAATTGGCTCTTTCCTAGCTTTTTCAAACTGATTAAGCAGATCAGTCACAGTCAATTTTTTACGCTCCTCACCTGACACATCAAATATCACTCTTCCTTGATGTAACATAATAGTGCGTGTCCCATACTCTAATGCCTGTTTCATAGAGTGAGTAACCATCATGGTCGTTAACTGATTTTTAGATACAATCTGATTCGTTAAATTTAAGACAAATTGCGCTGTTTTAGGATCAAGTGCAGCGGTATGTTCATCTAATAAAAGTATTTTTGATGGCTGTAAGGTTGACATCAATAGACTCACTGCTTGCCGTTGACCGCCCGATAAAAGCCCCATCATATCGGTCAATCTTTTCTCTAATCTCAAATTAAGCGTTGCTAACTTATCTTTAAAAAATAGGCGACGTTTATGATTTAATGCTGAGCGGAGATTAAACTTTTTACCACGATTATAGGCTAATGCTAAGTTCTCTTCGATGGTTAGATTTCCACAGGTTCCAACCATCGGATCTTGGAAGACGCGAGCAACCATTCCTGCTCGTCGCCAAGCGGGGAGATGAGTCACATCTCTATTATTGATTATGACATAACCTGAATCAGCAATAAGATCGCCACTAATGACATTAAGAAGTGAACTTTTACCCGCCCCATTACTACCGATAACTGTAACAAATTCACCCTCTTTGATGGTTAAATTGAGACCACGCAATACATGATTAGCGATTGGTGTCCCTTGATTAAAGGTTAATTCCAAATTTTCCACTTTAATCATGCTCTATTTCCCCTTTTTTGACGCCACTTTTTTATCTGTTTAGGTATCACTAAAGCTAAGACAACTAAGATTGCTGTTATTAAGTTAAGATCTTCAGTACCAATACCAATAAGTTGTAAATATTCATTGCCTAATGCTACAGCAATAAATAGCCGGTAGAGTATCGATCCTAAAATAACTGAAAGGGTAATTAACCACATCTTTTTAGCAGGAAAGATACTTTCACCAATAATAATTGAGGCTAAGCCAATGACGATTGTCCCAACGCCAATAGTAATATCAGCGCCCCCTTGCGTCTGAACAAACAGGCAGCCCCCTAAAGCAATTAACCCGTTTGATATCGCCATACCTAAGATGGTAATTGAACCGGTTGAGATCCCTTGTGCTTTTGCCATACGTGAATTGGTTCCGGTAGCTCTTAAAGCTAACCCTTTATAAGATTTGAGGAAGCTATTTAAAACAAGCCAAAAGAGGATTACAAAAAGTGTGATGATTAACGGTTGTACAATATATTGATTGGATAGATCACTATTTAGAAATGGGGTAAAAATAGTGTCTAGATTTAATAGAGGGAGATTTGGCGAACCGGCTAAATTAGGTGTCTCCCCCATAATATAGGGAGCAGCGCCTAAAATACGCAAATTGACTGAGTAGAGCCCTATCATCACAATAATACTCGATAGGAGTTGTAAAATATTGAGCCTCACATAGAGCCAACCGGTAATCATCCCAGCAACGCAGCCACCTAAGGTGCCATAGAGTGTTGCGAGCCACGGATTAATGCCGATATAGATACAGAGTCCACAAATAGCACCGCCAAGAGGGAAACTCCCATCAGCAGTTAAATCAGGAAAATCTAATAATCGAAATGAGATAAATACACCTAAACTAACCAGTGCATAGATAAGACCAATTTCAAGTGATCCTAGAAAAAATTCAAATGACATGCCAATAATCCATATAGATAGTGTCTGTTATAAAACATTTTTTTAAAATATCTTCTTTTTTTTACAAGTATTCCTAAAAGATACCATTTTTTATATTTTGAAACTTTATTTCTCAATTTTTATTTTTCAACTTTTATTTTTCAATAACATCTGTTGCTGCTTTTAATGCTGCATCTGATAGCGTGATTCCTTGCCTTTTGGCAGCTTTAGTATTGATCATTAAACGGGTAATATTGCCTATTTGTGGTGGAATATCGCCCGGCTTTTCACCATTTAAGATGCGGATTGCAATCGTGCCCGCTTGGCGACCGAGATCATAATAACTCATCCCTAATGCCGCAATCGCACCGCGTGACACAGAGTCAGGATCGGAGGCAATAAGTGGAATTTTACTCTCGTTTGCAACTTTAACTAATGACTCATAAGCGGAGATAACATTGTTATCAGTCGTTGTATAGATAAGATCGACTTTACCTTTTAGACTTTTTGCCGCAGTTGGAATATCCGACGTTCGCTGAGCTGGGGCTGCAATAATTTTCATATCCCTTTTTGCGAGTTCACTCTGTAACTGTTTGAGAATAATGGTTGAGTTGATCTCACTTGGGCTATAGACATAACCGATAGTTTTGGTATCAGGTTTGATCAATAAAATAAGATCGATCTGCTTCTCTAAAGATAGCGCATCAGAGACACCCGTAATATTGGTTTTTGATGCCTCCCAACTTTTAGTCAATTTTGCAGCGACGGGGTCGGTTACCCCAGTAAAAACAAGTGGAATGGTTCTAGTTGTTGCAGCCAATGCTTGAGAACTTGGTGTGGCAATACCGACAATAAGATCGGGCTTACTTGCCACAAACTGCTTTGCAATTTGCGCGGCATTAGCGCTACTACCTTGCGCACTTTGATACTGTAACTTTAAATTTTCGCCATCAATAAATCCATTCGCTTTTAACTCATCTTCCACCCCACGACGAATATTATCGAGTGACGGATGTTCAACGATAGCAGTAATTGCAACATATTTTTGACCATTTTGATCAGCAAAGGTAGATAAGGATAAAAAGGATAAAACAGATAGGATAACTAAATTGATTATGGAATGTGTTGACCACTTTAAGGCGGTCGATTTTAAGATGCACATAGTGATATTCCTGTAATGTTTTCGTTACATATTAAGTGAATAACTACTTACTATAAATTAAATTGCAATGGTTTACTAGTTAAAATTGTATTGTAAAAATAGCGTTACACCCATAATTGACGGTAATTTATAAACTGCTTTTTAACCATTTTTTAACCATTTTCAACTATTTTTTTAATAAAAAGATTATTAGCTAACGCTAAGGATATCGCTACATTTTGCCAAATAAGAGGTATATAATGCGCGACACCATTTACTGGACAAACTGTACGGGACAAACAGTACCGAACAAACTTCACCGGACAAACTAATTTATGGAGATGAGCTGTGCTAAAACGGTTTTTCCCAGTTTTATTAATTTTTATCTCAATGATCTCCGTACAGGGGAGCGCCTCAATGGCAAAGATCCTCTTCCCCGTTTTAGGTCCAGCTGGCGTAACCGCATGGCGTCTTCTTTTCTCATCTTTAATGTTAATTATTATTTTCAAACCTTGGCGCAAACCGGTTAAACGTAAAGCGTGGAAGTACATTTTATTATACGGTTTTGCTTTAGGGTTTATGAATCTCCTCTTCTATTACGCTATTGCACGTGTGCCGCTTGGTATTGCTGTTGCGATTGAGTTATCTGGTCCAATTATGGTCGCGATGTTCTCATCCCGAAGGTTAACTGACTTTATCTGGTTAGGATTGGCTGTATTAGGTCTATCAATGCTGTTACCAATCCATCAAGCAAACGCTAACCTTGATCCAGTAGGACTACTATTTGCACTGATGGCAGGCTGCTGCTGGGCGCTCTATATACTTTTTGGACGCAAAGTGAGCGTAATACATGGCCCATCAAGTGTGGCTATAGGTTCATTTATCATCTCCTGCCTACTCTTCCCATTTGGTTTATGGCAGGCAGGCAGCGTAATGTTCTCTCCTGAACTACTACCATTTATATTTTTAGTTGCACTCTTAGCCTCAGCCATTCCTTACGGCTTAGATATGATTGCTCTACCTAAATTACCTGCGCAAACCTTTAGTACCTTAATGAGTTTATCACCTGTTTTTGCTGCACTATCAGGATTTGCTGTGTTACATGAAACAGTCACACTTTATCAATGGATTGCGATCGCTTTTATTATCGCTTCATCAATTGGATCGGTATTAGGGATAAGTCGTAAAAGTGAGATAGAAGAGCTGTAATAGCCAAACCAACCATACAAAAACAACCACGCTAAAAATAGCGTGATTATTAGGTTTATCTGGCTATAAAGATGATAGTGAACTTTCAATACTAATCAGGTCGGTTTTTAACGCGCTTTCTATATCTTTATAAGCGATCTCATATAGCTCTCTCTCTGATAATAATTTTCCAGAGGTATAGGAATTATTGTAGTTAGATGAGGGGGGAACATTGCCGGTAACCCAGTAGTGAGTAGCCTCTGAAGAGGCAGATCCAGAGGCGGTACCTCTACTTGAAAGTGAGCCAGAAGCAGAAACCGTTGCGTATAATTTTATAGAATTACTCTCTTTACGGCTATGAAGGGTATAACTGTATTCCTGATATTGGGTCTCAAAAGTTACTGAACCATCTGCGTTTGTAATGGCTTTTTCTCCTGCATTAATCTTCTCATATCTATTTTCTGTCTGTTCGGTTCCATAATCATGACTATAGTCTGGGCGGTCTAAAGAGATATCAATAACGACATCAGCAGCTGAATAACTTACAAAACTGATATAGCTTGCTGACAGGGCATTTTCAATGATATGGCTAAATTCGCTATTTGCAATATATACATAAACTTGACCTAAATCGCGATTTTTAGCTGCTAATGAGGCGGCACCCTTATAATCACCATATGGCTGATAGATATCAGCCGCTGCTTGGTAGTAGTAAGCAATAGAACGGTAAGTCGATTTATATCGTCTCTGCTGCCCTAATAGTTGTGCTTGTGTAAAATTATTTTCTGCTGCAATGGTACGATATTTTTTATCATACTGTTTAGCCAGTTCCGCGCTATCTTTATAATGACCTATAGGGCGATAAATATCTTCGGCTGCCGTAAAGCTTTCAGCAGCATCTTTATAATTCTCTTGCAAGGCATGATTTTTCCCAGCGGTATAATGCTTTTCTGCTGTAATGGTACGGTATTTTTTATCATACTGTTTTGAGAGTGCCACACTATCTTTATAGTGACCTAGAGGTTTATAAGCCGCGTCAGCTGCTGCAAAACTTTCTGATGCCTCTTTATACTTTTTCTGCAAGGCGAATGCTTTCCCTGCTGCATAGAGCTCTTGGGCGGCAACCCGATATGATTGGTTTTGACTATTTTTATACTGTTTAGCAATATCTTTATAATTTCGGTCGTATGCCATACCCTCTTTATAAATCTCTGCTACTTTTTTATAGTCATCACTGGTAGTTGGCCTCTGGCTTTTTGCATAATCATAATATTGTGCAGCCAGATGTTGATTTATAACTTTTTCTGGATAGCGCTGGTTAAATGTCGTCAGTATCTCTCCATAAGGTTTATCTGCCAACTGTTTGCGAATGGTTAGTAAAAGTTTATAACTTTCAACTCTGCTATAGAAGTCAGAGGCTTCTTTGTTAGTTAGATCTGTTTCAACTGCTTCTGTTAAATGATCTACTGTTTGCAATAGATATTTTGCATCTCCTTCAGACAAAGGGAGTGACTGTTTATCCATATCGTCGGCTAAAAGGGAGATGACGCCTAGGTAGTTTCCATTTTCAAGCTGCCTGTTTATCCTGTAGTGGCTTAAGCTACAGCCAGATAAAATCAGTAACAGCACACCTATTAATCCTACATAAATAATACGCACTATTTTTCTCCTATTTATAATTTTTGTTATTTTGTTATTTTGTTATTGAAATTTTAACTTTGTTGCCAAACAATCAGGATTTTTCATCTTACTTAGAAGTGCAAAAAAATCACGCTCTAAATAGCGTGATTACCATACTTATTTACCCTACGTATCAGATTATAAAATTTCTAGTGAATGTCTGATTCTAGTAAGATCAGATTTTAAATCGCGTAAGACATGATCATAGGCACGTTCATATAGTTCATCCCTTGAGAGTAACTGCCCAGATGTGTGAGGTGCTTTTTTATTGGCGGGGGCATTACCAGTAATCCTATAGTGTGTTTCTGATGAAGAGGCAGAACCAGAGGCGGTATAACTTTCTGACAGTTCGCCGCTCGCTTCTATAGTGGCTTGTAACTTCAAAGAGTTGCTCTTTGTGCGGCTATGAACTGTATAGTTATACTCTTTATATTCAGGAACAGATGTAACCGTACCATCTGCATTGATAACCTCTTTATGTCCAATGACGATCTGCTCACTTTTATTCTCTATCTGCTCTGAGCCTTCATCACTGTTATAGTCTGGTCGATCAAGAGAGATATTAATAGTAACATCTGCATAAGAGGCGTAATTTACAAAATCGTAATAGTAATCGGACAGCTCATTTTGGATCATGTCAGAGAAGTTACTGTTAGCAATATAGATCTTAATGCAACCTGAATCTCGATATTCTGCTGCCAATTTTGCGGCATTTTTATAATCGCCATGTGGCTCATAAATATCGGCTGCTTGCTGGTAGAAGTAAGCAATAGTCCGGTAATTGATTCTAGACGTGGTGTTCTGATTTAGTAGCATTTTAGCTTTAGCAATGTAATTATCTGCTTCAATGCTACGATATTTTTTATCATACTGTTTTGAGAGTGCCGCACTATCTTTATAGTGACCTAGAGGTTTATAGACCTCTTCTGCTGCCGCAAAACTCTCTGACGCTGCTTTATAATTCTGCTGTGAAGCAAACTCTTTACCCGCATCATAGTACTCTTTGGCTGCAACTTTATAATATTGTTTTAAATTATTATCATACTGTTTGGCAATATCTTTATACTTTGCATCGTAACTCATACCCTCTTTATAAAGATTGACTACATTTTGGTAATCAGTACTGGTCGACGGTTTCTGACTTTTAGCATAATTATAATATTGTGTCACCAGCTGCTGGTTAAGCGCCGTTTCTGGATAGCGCTGGTTAAATGTGACCAGTAGTTTCCCATAAGGTTTATTCGCAAGCTGTTTGCGAATCGACATTAACAGTTTATAGCTTTCAATATTTTTTTCGTAATCAGTGGTGGTTGCATAGGCGAGATCGGTTTCCGCTTTTAGTGTTATTTCATTGACTTTCGCTATGAGGTATTGCGCATCTTTATCCGACAACGGTTGTTTCTGTTTACTCATATATTCGGTTAAAAGGTTAATCCCAGATTGATAGTTACCTTTTTCAAACTCTTTATTAATCTTGTGTTGGCTTAAGCCACATCCAGATAATAGCAGCATAAATACTGTTAATAATCCTAAATAGATAACACGCACGACTTCTCCCCTTTTTATTAATTAACAATCTATGATTAAAATTTTGTCATTTTATTACTGTTTGAATAGTATGGCTATTAATTCAACGCTTAAGCTTTTAGAAAAAGTATAAATTGATGATTTTTTCACTTCTGTTTGCTGCGCTAGCAACAGCGCTAATTTGTTTTATCAATGGGATCGGGTAAGTTATAACAGTGAGATAGGAGAGGTAAAAACTGATTATAGAGAGCAGTTACTGTTGTAAATAGTAATCATACAAATTATTCAAAAATAATCACGCTAAAAATAGCGTGATTATGATAGTTTTGATTATGATAATTCAGATTATGATAGTTCTGATTAGGGTTTAGATGTTATCACCCTCTTCTTGAGCAATGGCTGCTTTAACCGCTGGGCGGTTTTTTACACGCTCAATAAACTGTTCAAATGCAGGATAAGAAGGCAGATTAGGAATCATTTTAGACCAACGCGAGACAACAAATAGGTAAGCGTCAGCGATGGTAAAATGGTCACCTGAAATATAAGGTGTTTTGGCAAGCACTGAATCAATATAGCTAAATTTATTTAGGAGATTATTGATTGCCGCTTCCGCTGCGATCTCTGAAACAGGGAAGAAGATAGCACCAAAAAGTTTATGCACTTCAGTTGCAATGTAGTTAAACCATGCAATTGTTTGATAACGCTGCATCTCACCAACAGGGGCAAGAAGTTTTTTTTCAGGCGCTTTATCTGCAATATACTGCGCAATAGCGATATTTTCGGTTAATACAGAGCCGTCATCAAATTGTAGAGTAGGGACTTGACCGCGAACAGTGATATCTAAAAAATTTTTACCAGATGCTGTCTTCTTATTTTTTAGATCAACCGCTTCAGTAGTAAAAGGGATACCTGTTTCACATAAGAGGATATGAGAGTTAAGTGAACAGGCTCCGGCAGTATAATATAATTTCATCTTTAGCTCCTTTCAGTTTATGGATTGTTTATAAATAGTTTATAGATAGTTTGTTAACCGTTTTTATAAACTGCTATAAAAACGGTTATAAAAACTCTTATATAAAGAAATATATAAAGAAATATTAAGCACTATACCATTAAAAATGATTTTGAAAAATCATCATCCCTAAAACAAAGAACCTAAAATAAAAAACAAAAAACTAAAATATAAGATGATAAATATAAAATTACCTTCTTGGTAATTTCATGCCACCGCCCATTAAACCTTGCATTTGGCGCATCATCTTCATCATGCCGCCGCCTTTCATCTTCTTCATCATCTTTTGCATCTCTTCAAACTGCTTAAGTAACTTATTCACATCTTGTACCTGTGTGCCTGAGCCTAAAGCAATACGGCGTTTACGCGATCCTTTAATGATTTCTGGATTAGCACGCTCTTTTAATGTCATTGAGCCAATGATCGCCTCCATTTTGATGGTGACTTTATCATTCATCTGCGCTTTGATCTGATCAGGGAGTTGCCCAATTCCCGGTAATTTTGAGAGCAGTGCGCCCATACCACCCATATTACGCATCTGTTTTAGCTGATCTTGGAAATCGTTAAAATCAAACTTATCCCCTTTTTTCAGTTTTTTCGCAATTTTTTCCGCTTTTTCGCGGTCAACATTGCTCTGTAACTCCTCAATCAGAGAGAGGACATCACCCATGCCTAAAATACGTGATGCGATACGATCAGGGTGGAAAGGTTCAAGGGCGTCACTCTTTTCGCCCATCCCCAAGAACTTAATCGGTTTACCAGTAATTTGCCTAATCGAGAGCGCCGCACCGCCGCGGGCATCACCATCCACTTTCGTTAGGATCACACCGGTAAGTGGTAAGGTATCATTAAAGGCTTTAGCGGTATTCGCTGCATCTTGACCTGTCATAGCATCGACGACAAAAAGTGTCTCGATGGGATCTATGGCTTGATGGAGTGCTTTAATCTCATCCATCATTGTGTTATCGACATGGAGCCTACCAGCGGTATCGACAATCAACACATCAAAAAATTGTAATTTGGCGTGAGCGATCGCTTTATTGACAATATCGATCGGTTTTTCATTGATTTCAGAAGGGAAGAAGCTAACATCAATTGCGTTTGCAAGGGTCTCTAACTGCTTAATTGCGGCTGGGCGATAGACGTCGGCCGAAACCACTAAAACTTTTTTGCGCTCTTTATCTTTTAAAAATTTTGCCAGTTTAGCAACACTCGTTGTTTTACCTGCCCCTTGTAGACCAGCCATTAATATGACCGCTGGCGGCTGTGTTGCTAAATTGAGCGAACTATTAACTTCGCCCATGGCAGTAGTCAGCTCTTGCTGCACAATTTTAATAAATTCTTGCCCTGGAGTGAGGCTCTTATTGACATCAAGTCCGATTGATTTCTCTTTAACTTGATTAATGAATTCACGCACTACCGGTAATGCAACATCAGCCTCAAGAAGTGCCATACGCACATCACGCAGTGCCTCTTTAATATTCTCTTCGCTTAATCGCCCACGACCACTAATATTACGAAATGTTTGCGATAAACGGTCGGTTAAATTTTCAAACATAATTGCTCTCAATAAAATTTGTCGTTCTTAACTTTGTTGTTTTAACTGTGACGTTTTTAACTCAGTCATTTTCAACTTAGTCGTTTTTAACAGCGTAGACTCGTGATCAATAATCACTGTTAATAATGGTAATTAACTACAGTTAATCAAAAAGCTATTAACTGTTTCTCCTAATATAAATTAAGAGCATAAATTAACGGTGATGATTCGAAACGGGTCTATAAATTCTGCCGCTATCATAGCAGAAAATTGGGCTATATCCCATGATCATTACCGGTTATTACGCAATCTATAACCCTATTTTTTGTATCTTAATTTACCATACGTGCTATATATCTGTTTTCTATAACGTGGTTATATGGTATTTTTGTCACCGTTTTTTTCATATAAGTAACTTTTCATACAAGTAACTTCATACAAGTAACTTTTTATATAAGTAATAGAGTAAATAGAGGAGACATCTAGAATGGCTAAAATAGTTAATACTGATCAGGCACCAGCGGCAATTGGTCCTTATGTACAAGCAGTTGATTTAGGGAACACCCTTTTTGCATCTGGTCAATTACCAATTGATCCTGTTTCAGGTGAAATGCCACTCAATATTGAAGATCAAGCTCGCCAGAGTTTAGCTAATGTAAAAGCGATTGTTACATCAGCTGGTTATAGTGTAAATAATATTATCAAAACGACTGTTTTCCTAAAAGATCTTAATGATTTCGCAGCAGTTAATGCAGTTTATGAAGCATTTTTCAAAGATAACAACGCACCATTCCCAGCACGTTCATGTGTTCAGGTTGCTAAACTTCCTAAAGATGCATCAATCGAAGTTGAAGTAATTGCAGCAAAATAGTCTTTTTATATTGTTGTAGTTATTTTTTTATAGCTGTTTTTATAGTTATATTTTTGTGGATAAATCAGTTAGGGAAAGTAGTTAATCTGCTGTTTATTCACAATACGTAAGGTGAGATTGGTAATCGCAATAATCAATGATGAGCGAATCATCTGCTGATAGCGCGACTGGTATATGGAAGATTTTAATGTATCAACAATACCGAATTCACTCTCTTGTGGTTTGTCATTAAATAGTAGGAACGAATTTGGTGGCATAACCATATCATGTAATAAAGTGATTGATCCTAAAATCTCATCATCAACAAAAGTGTAGTGCTTCTCATCACTTTTTAGCTCATCCATAATTGCCATCAACAGCTCAATATCCTCATACTCTTCACGCGTAATAATGCCTAGCGCATAGAGCAACTTGAGGCAGACCGAGGTATCATTAAGCGGACCATTTTTACCAATGAGTGATGGAATAACAAATTTAATTGCATGACGCTCTTTGCGAAAGACGTTCAAGATAAGATTATTCACGCCGTGATCAATCAGATCAATAGCAACGGTCAGCAGACCGTAAATATCGGTTTGCTGACTCAGTTTCTCTAAAATAACCTCTTCTTGTAAAATCAGTGTCGCCATTTTGTTAGGATAAAAATCCTTCCTTTATACAAATTGATGATTTTGCAACTTAGTATAATGTGCTTCAATTAACGCGACAACAGGATTGTCTTGTTTAATTTCAGAAATTTCGCAAAAAGCTGATTTTACCCCTTGCTCTTCGATCATTTTTGCCAATTTAACCGCTTGATCATCCTCGTCATTACGGTAATTGAGGGCAGCGGCAATACCAATCAGAAGATTATCATTGCTGGTCTGATACTCAAAAGTACCTAACAGTGGTTTGACTAAACGATCATTGGCGCCAAGTTTACGAATCGGCTGCCGACCCACGCGCGCTGTATCATCATGTAGGTAGGGATTCTCAAAACGGGAGAGGATTTTTTCAATATAGGCGCGATGTTTTTCTGGATCAAATTGGTAACGCTTAATTAATACTAAACCGCTCTCCTCCATTGCACCGCGCACAATTGAACGGATACGGTCATCTAAAATGGCATCGCGAATGGTATCAATCCCTTTATAGAAGCCTAAATAGGCGGTGATAGCATGCCCTGTATTTAAGGTAAAGAGTTTACGTTCAACAAATGCCATTAAATTATCTACAGGCTCCATCCCTTTAATGGTTGGAATCTCACCAATAAATTGATTTTTATCGACAATCCATTCAGAAAATGTCTCAACTGTTACTTCTAAAATATCGCCACTTTCTGAAACAGCAGGGGGGACAATTCGGTCAACAGCTGAGTCGACAAACCCAATATGCGCATCTACCCAAGGGAGCAGATCTTGCGGTAGGGCTTTAACAATCACCTGTTTAAAATGGCTTGTTCCACGTACCATATTTTCGCAGGCGATAATATTAAGCGGTCTATTATTACCCTGTTTGTGACGTTCGATAATCCCTTTTGCAACTGTTGGGGCGATGTAGGTAAGAACTTGTGGACCGACCGCAGTAGTGATGAGATCAACAGATGCGATGTAATCAATAACCTTTTCGGATGTGCTATTAATCGCATCGACACCAGTTACAATTTCAGTCGTCGACTGTTCACCAACTACATTGACAGGGTACTGATGGCGCGTTGCAATGGCGTCGACCACCTGCTGGTTAACGTCAGCAAACGTAACATGTACACCTGCATCAGAGAGAAGTTTGCCAATAAATCCGCGGCCAATATTGCCTGCGCCAAAATGTAATGCTTGCATAATAACCTCATATGTACCGTCGACAGAGTCGATTGGGAAGATGAGCGGTTTTTTAACGGGTTAATCCCTGCTAAATGCCGCTCTTTTGTTGTTCATATCTACTTTTATGAATAGTTTTTTATAACCGTTTTTTTATAAAGAGTTTTTTATAAATGGTTTTTTATAAATAGTTTTATGAGTAGTGAAGGGCGAAAATGTTGTTAACCCTAAAACATTCATCCTATTTCAAAACTCTCTATGTTCAAACTATATTCAATACGCGCTAATTTCAATACGCTCAATTTTTTAGACTAATTTATGACTAACTAAGCTTAATCATAACTTTTTATTAGCTAAGTATCGCTAAAACTTCATCAATATTATTGGTAGTGATAAGTTTTGTGATGATCGCTTCATCGTCCAAAGCATTAGTTAATTTAGAGATAACATCAAGATGTTCATTATTACGCGCGGCAATGCCGATAACTATTTTAGCCTTATCTTCCGGTGTATCACCAAACTCGACACCAGCTGGATATTGGCAAAATACGATGCCGGTTGTAATCACATCATCTTTTGCTTTGATTGTTCCATGTGGCACCGCAATTGATTCACCAAGGTAAGTTGAAGTTAACTGCTCACGCTCTAACATCGCCTCAATATAAGTGGGTTTAACATAGCCATTTTCCACCAATTTTTGACCAGCAAAGCGAATCGCCTCCTCTTTATTAGCTGCGGTTAAGCCTAAAAAGATATTCTTTTTAGAAAGATGGAAGAGTGGGGTTGCCGTTTCTACTTTTGCTACCGGTTTGGTTGTAGTTTGTGGCTGATCTTTCGCTACAAGCAGATCGGCAACTAACTGATTGTAGAGCTGGCTATCTAAAAAGTTGACGAGCGAAATATGGTGAGCATTTGGTGCAAACTGTTTAGCGCGATCGGTAAGATCCTTATGGGTAATCACAATATCGGCATCAGCAGGGAGATTATTAATCGCCATATTGGTGACCATAATATCTAAATTGGCATCTTGCACCTTTTTACGTAAAACACCAGCACCCATGGCGCTAGAACCCATACCCGCATCACAGGCAACGATAATCTTCTTCACATTTTTAAGATCAAAGTTAGCTGATCTACCTTTTTTCAGCGCCACCATATCAGATTTTGCTTCATCTAAACTTTTTGCACTGCTTTTGGTTGTTTTTAATAAAATAGCTGAGACGATAAAAGAGACGATCGTTGCAGCAATTACCGACAATGTCACCCCAACATAGGAGCCTTTTGCCATGCTAAGGACAGCAAAAATTGAGCCGGGTGATGCCGGTGCAGTTAAGCCAGCATTAAACAGTGTTAAGGTAAAGATTCCTGCCATACCGCCTAAAATAACTGCAATAATAAGGCGTGGATTCATCAATACATAGGGGAAGTAGATCTCGTGGATACCACCAAAAAAGTGGATAATAGCTGCACCGCTTGCAGAACCTTTAGCATCGCCTTTGCCAAATAGCATATAAGCTAGCAGGAGACCTAAACCAGGGCCTGGGTTTGCTTCAATTAAGAAGAAGATCGATTTACCAGTCTCAACCGATTCAGTGATACCTAATGGTGTAAATACGCCATGATTAATGGCATTGTTTAAAAAGAGGATCTTAGCCGGCTCGACAATGATTGAAGTTAGTGGTAGTAAATTATGAACTACCATAAAACTTACACCCTCTGCCAATACTGCTGATGCAGATACAACCGCAGGACCAATAGCAAGATAGGAGATAAGTGCCAGAATCATACCGATAATACCGGCAGAGAAGTTATTCACTAACATCTCAAAACCGCTTTTAATCTTACCATCGACCAGTTTATCAAACTGCTTAATGACATAGCCACCTAAAGGTCCGGCAATCATCGCCCCTAAAAACATCGGAATCGGTGCACCAACAATGACGCCAATCGTATTAACCGCACCAACCACGCCGCCGCGTTCACCATAGACTAATTTACCACCGGTATAGCCGATTAAGAGGGGAAGTAGGTAGGTGATCATTGGACTGATAAATGCGGTAGAGATCGCCTCATTTGGGAACCAACCCCCCGCATTAGGATCGTTAGCGTTATAGATAAAGATAGCAGTTATAAAGCCCCAAGCGATAAATGCACCTATATTGGGCATCACCATATTACTAAGAAAGCGCCCAAAATTTTGGACTTTTAATTTTATATTTGGTTTAGACATAGATAGATTATTCCCTGTTAATTGATCTTATTATTGATAAGTATCTTGTTATGCTTTTCTAAGTACATATATTGTGGGTTAATTATCTGGATGAATCATTAATAAGAGTGAATAAATGTGATCTACATCACACTCATTAAGTAGGGGTGTTTTCTAAATTTGTGATCTAGATCACATTTTTATAGTGGGAAGCAGATTATGGCGGCATATTAACTATTTTTTGTAATCAAAAATGGTTAAAAAATAGCAATAACCCTAAAACATTTTTTGTGGCGTAATAGGTGAGGAGGAGTGAATAAGAGAGTGGGTGAGATTCCACCGATAGCGATCGGTGGAAAGGGGAAAATCACTACTCAACCGTAACCGATTTTGCTAAGTTACGTGGTTGATCGACATCAGTTCCTTTAATCAGCGCCACATGGTAGGCGAGGAGCTGGGTTGGTACGGTGTAGTAGATCGGTGCCGTAATCTCCTCAACGTGAGGAAGATTGATAATATGCATCGTATCGTCACCGGTAAATCCTGCATCTTGCTCAGCAAAGACATAAAGTTGACCGCCGCGAGCACGCACCTCTTCAACATTTGATTTCAACTTTTCGAGCATCTCGTTATTTGGCGCCATCACAATAACTGGCATATCGGCATCAATCAGCGCAAGTGGACCATGTTTTAACTCACCTGCCGCATAAGCTTCAGCATGAATATAGGAGATCTCTTTCAATTTCAGTGCCGCCTCCATCGCGATTGGGTACTCATCACCACGACCTAAAAAGAGCGCATGATGTTTATTGGCAAACTTCTCTGCCAACTTCTCAATTGCCGGTTCAGCCATTAAGACCTGCTCAATACGATTTGGCAGTGCCTGTAACGCATGGACAATTTCCTGTTCAGTACTATTTGGCATGCCATTTAACTGGCTCAATTTAGCAACCAATAGCAACATTGCTGTCAATTGGGTGGTAAAAGCTTTGGTTGAAGCGACCCCAATTTCAGCCCCCGCTTTAGTTAACAGTACTAGATCCGCTTCACGCACCAATGTTGACGCTGCCACATTACAGATTGCCAGTGTGCTTAAGTATTGATTCTCTTTTGCAAGGCGAAGCGCTGCAAGGGTATCGGCGGTTTCGCCAGACTGTGAAAGGGTAATAAATAGGCTGTTTTTACGGCGCGCAGGTTTACGGTAACGGAACTCAGATGCAATCTCTACATCACAAGGGATACCTGCCAACGCTTCAAACCAGTAACGGGCAACCATACCGGCATTATAAGCAGTACCACACGCTACGATCTGAATATGTTCAACCTGTTTTAAGATATCTTCACCCTTTTCACCTAACTCGGAGAGATCGACCTTATCGTAGTGGAGACGACCCGCTAAGGTGTTTTTAATCGCGTTTGGCTGTTCGTAAATCTCTTTTTGCATATAGTGGCGGTAACCCGCTTTGGTACCAGCGTCATAGGTCGCATCAGATTTCACTTGCGGCCTTGTAACCGGTTTAAGGTGACGATCTAAAATGGTGATCTCATCATGGGTGATTTTGGCAATGTCGCCCTCTTCTAAGAAGATAAATTGGCGGGTAACTGGCAGTAGTGCTAACTGATCAGAGGCGATAAAGTTCTCCCCCTCACCGCAACCGATAACTAATGGGCTACCTGAGCGAGCTGCGATTAACTCATCAGGTTGGCGCGCATCCATCACCACGGTGCCGTAAGCCCCTTTAAGCTCAGAGATCGCTTTTTTCACTGCATCAAACAGCGAGCAGTTATCGGTAACCATGGTGTAGTGGACAAGGTGAGCAATCACTTCGGTATCGGTATCAGAGGTAAATTGATAGCCACGAGCAATCAATTTTTTGCGTAATGATTCAAAATTTTCAATAATACCGTTATGAACCACTGCAATCGATCCAGAGACATGAGGGTGAGCATTACGCTCCGCAGGTTCGCCATGCGTAGCCCAGCGGGTGTGCGCAATGCCAGTGGTGCCGTGAATTGGATTCTCATCAACTGCATCTTTAAGTGCTTGAACTTTACCGACGCGACGAACACGCTGCAGTTCACCTGTTGCTGATATAATAGCGAGCCCTGCTGAATCATAACCGCGATACTCAAGGCGTTGTAAACCTTCTAATAAGATCTCTGCCACATCACGTTTCGCGATAGCGCCTACTATTCCACACATACTCTTGTCCTCATGATTTAATTTTTGTTGGTCGTTTCCAACCGGTAATCTGTTTCTGTTTTCCGCGACTTATCACTAACTCATTATCATTAACGCTTTTCGTCACGGTGGTGCCCGCTGCAATTGTCGCGCCATTGCCAACGGTGACTGGGGCAATCAGTTGCGTGTCAGATCCAACAAAGACATCATCCCCAATCACGGTCTTAAATTTATTTGCGCCATCATAGTTACAGGTGATAGTACCGGCACCAATATTGACATTTTTGCCTATCTGGCTATCCCCTAAATAGGTGAGATGCCCTGCTTTACTATCAGCACCTAGCTCACTCTTTTTAAGTTCGACAAAATTACCTACATGTGCGCGTTCATGCAGTGTCGTGCCTGGTCTTAAACGGGCAAATGGCCCAACTGTACAGTCAGCGCCTAGATCTGAATCATCAATAATTGTATAGGGGCTAATTACACAGTTATCGCCAATCGTACAGTTTTTTAAGATCGCACCCGCACCAATAGCGACGTTGTTACCTACTGTTACATCTCCCTCAATAATCACATTACAGTCGATAGTAACGTCACTACCACAGGTGAGTGAACCACGGAGATCAAAGCGGTTAGGATCATAAAATGTAACCCCTGCTAAGAGTAGCTTTTTGACCATGGCTCGCTGATATTCACGCTCTAACTCAGCCTGTTGTAAGCGGTTATTAACGCCGGCAACTTCGTATTTTTCTGATGGTTGCGTAGTAATAATCTCATAATCTTGTTGATGGGCTAACGCAATAATATCGGTGAGATAGAACTCATGCTGTGCATTATGATTATCAATCTGTGTTAACCAGAGTTTGAGTAGTTTACCTGTAACCAACATAATTCCTGTGTTGATTTCGTTTATTTTTTGTTGCGCAGCTGTTGCATCTTTCTGCTCAACAATTGCGGTAACTTTACCCTCTTGACGCATAATGCGACCATATCCTGTTGGATCATCAAGGAAAACCGTTAACAGTGCGATCCCCTCTGCTGGTCTATTGTTGATCAATTTCTGTAACGTCTGAGCAGAAATAAGTGGGGTGTCACCGTAAAGAATCAGAATATCTTCATCATCTTGGATATAAGGCATCGCCTGTGCTACCGCATGCCCCGTTCCCAACTGCTCCGCTTGGTAGACAAGCTTGACGGGCTGATTTTGTAACGCCTCTTTGAGTAACGTTTTACCATGCCCATAGATGATATAGATATGATCACTATGAAGTTGTTGGACAGTATCAATGACATGCTGTACCATCGGTTTGGCGCCAATTTTATGTAAAACTTTCGGTAGATTAGAGTTCATGCGCGTCCCTTTGCCAGCAGCAAGGATCACCGTACTCATTTTTTTTGGACTTTTATTATCAGGACTTCTATTTTCGGAACTTTTATTCTCGGAACTTCTATTTATAGAATTTGTATTTTTAGCGCAATTTTTGGGAATATTTAGTGGGCGTGGCGGGGCAGGGGATTTACTCATGTTCTGATCCAATAACAGAAAATTAAAACAAAATGATGTGCATTACTATAATCAAAGTTGATGCTGAAATCATCCAGAATTTTTATGATAAAAGGGGCAGTTAGATCATCACTCAACGTTTTTACGCTATTTTTCAATTTAAAGCTTCTATTTGAGATTTTTTTAAAACTTTTTATTTAAAGACTCTCTATTTAAAATTATCTATTAAAGTCTTTCTATTAAAGACTCTCTATTAAAGGAAAGAATCATGAATTCTGTAACAGACGGTAAAGTGTTACTGCTCTATACCACGCGCGAAGGGCAGACACGCAAAATTATGCAACGAATTAAGGCAACTATTGAACAGCAAGCAGCAACAGATCTAATAGAGCTGTTGCCTGATACCAAAGTGGATCTCACCAACTATAAAGCAGTGATATTGGGTAGCTCAATCCGTTATGGCGCCTATAGCAAAGTGATGAAAAAGTTTATTGATGATAACTACGCCACACTAAATCAACTCCCTTCCGCATTTTTTGGTGTAAATGTGGTTGCCAGAAAGCCACATAAAAACAGCCCCGAAACCAATCTCTATACCAAAAAATTTCTGGCTAGCATTAAATGGCACCCGACGATGGCTGCGGTATTTGCTGGCGCCCTCTACTATCCACAATATAACTGGTTAGATCGCAATATGATCCGTTTTATTATGTGGCTAGGCAAAGGGGATACTGATGTAACTAAACCGATGATTGAATTTACCGATTGGCAAAAGGTGGATCAGTTTGCCGAGAAGTTTAAAGCGATAATGTAAAAAATTTTGATTAAAACGACCTAAACCCTAAAACATTTTTGCAGATTGTAAAAAGCGATAAGTGACAAATTCTGATTTGATAAACTTTTGTGATAGAGATCAACATTTGTCTAAAAAAGGTGTACAATATCGCGCCTAAATAAAATCCCTACTGGAATAACATTGTGATTGAAAATTTAAGAAATATTGCCATTATTGCTCACGTTGACCACGGTAAAACAACGTTAGTTGATAAACTACTCCGCCAATCTGGTACGTTAGATAATCTGCGTGGTGGTGACGATGCAGAACGTATCATGGACTCAAATGCGCTAGAGAAAGAGCGCGGAATTACCATTTTAGCTAAAAATACCGCCATTAACTGGCGTGATTACCACATCAATATCGTAGACACCCCAGGGCATGCTGACTTTGGTGGTGAAGTTGAACGTGTTATGTCGATGGTCGACTCAGTTCTTCTTTTAGTCGATGCGATGGATGGACCGATGCCACAGACTCGCTTTGTAACCCAAAAAGCGTTTGCCCACGGTTTAAAACCGATTGTGGTAATTAATAAAGTGGATCGCCCAGGTGCACGCCCTGATTGGGTTGTCGATCAAGTCTTTGATCTCTTTGTCAACCTTGGCGCAACCGATGAACAGCTAGATTTCCCTATTGTCTACGCTTCTGCCCTAATGGGTACTTCAGGTCTTGATCATGAAGCGATGACAGAAGATATGACCCCGCTATTTGAGACCATTGTTAAACATGTTGAACCACCAAAAGTGGATTTAGATGGTCCGTTCCAGATGCAGATCTCACAACTTGATTATAACAACTACGTTGGTGTTATTGGGATTGGGCGTATTAAACGTGGACGCGTTAAACCAAATCAACAAGTGACCATCATTGATAGCGAAGGCAACAAACGTAACGGTAAAGTGGGTCAAGTGTTAAGCCATTTAGGGCTACAGCGTTACGAGTCAGAAATTGCCGAAGCGGGCGATATCATCGCAATTACCGGTCTTGGCGAACTTGGTATCTCAGATACGATCTGTGATACCAATGCGGTTGAAGCGTTACCGGCACTTAGCGTTGATGAACCGACTGTAACCATGTTCTTTAATGTAAATAACTCACCGTTTTCTGGTAAAGAGGGTAAATATGTCACCTCGCGCCAGATTCTTGATCGTTTAAAGAAAGAGCTAGTCCATAATGTGGCACTACGTGTTGAAGAGACTCCAGATCCAGATGCGTTTAAAGTCTCTGGACGTGGTGAGTTACATCTCTCAGTTTTGATCGAAAATATGCGCCGTGAAGGGTATGAACTTGGCGTTTCGCGCCCTAAAGTAATCTACCGTGAAGTGGATGGTAAAAAGCAAGAGCCATTTGAACAGGTGACATTAGATATCGAAGAGCAGCATCAAGGTTCAGTGATGGAAGCTTTAGGTCTGCGTAAAGGGGATTTAACCAATATGCTACCTGATGGTAAAGGGCGTGTGCGTTTAGACTACGTCATTCCAAGTCGTGGTTTAATCGGCTTTAGAACTGAATTTATGACCATGACATCAGGTACCGGTCTACTCTACTCAACTTTTAGCCACTATGACGATATCCGCCCAGGCGAGATTGGTCAACGCAACAATGGTGTGTTGATCTCAAATGGTACCGGTAAAGCAGTTGCTTATGCGCTCTACAGTTTACAAGATCGCGGTAAACTCTTTTTGGGTCACGGTGCCGAGGTGTATGAAGGTCAAATTATCGGTATTCATAGCCGATCTAACGACTTAACAGTTAACTGTTTAACCGGTAAAAAATTGACCAATATGCGTGCTTCGGGCACTGATGAAGCGACAACACTCTCGCCACCAATCAAAATGTCACTTGAACAGGCATTAGAGTTTATTGATGATGATGAGTTAGTTGAAGTAACACCGTTATCGATTCGTCTACGTAAACGCCATTTGACCGAAAATGACCGTAAACGTGCTTATCGCGGTGCGAAAGAGCAATAGATTGAATAGATAAATATAGCGCGTGTTATGGTAAAAGTAGCACGCCTCTACCGGTAAAAATAGGTAGATGATCAGATTAAGACCTCGCTACTTAGCGAGGTTTTTTTTCGCCTTAACTCTAGCAATCGCATCGGCAATTGACTGTTTCCGCTCATTAATAGAGTCTACCTGTTTAGCGATTGGTGCTGCATTTTGAAACAGAATTGTTGGCGGTACAATGGTGTCTGATTGCATTAATCTACGATCGCGCTTAGTTGTCAACTGTAACTCTTCATCGGCAGAGAGTTTCACCCCTAAAGTTGAGAGGGTAATACAGTCAGTTGGGCAGGTATTGATACAGTTATTACAGGCGGTGCACCACGCTGGTATGATGGTGTGCATCAGCTGCTTACTGCCAATGATCGCATCAGTCGGGCAGACACGGCGACACTTCCCACAACCTATGCAGTTCTCCTCATCAATGAAGGCCTTCATCTGTATCTCTTGTTGCATCGTTATCACTCTACCTTAAAAGTAAATGCGTTCTCATCCCCTACTTAAACAGAGAGAACAGCGCGAAAGGCGCCATTATATCAATAAAAAAGCGCTAACGCGTGGTAAAGCAATAAAAATTATCCCCCAGTTTCTACCACAAATTTTGATTAAAACAACCCTAAAACATTTTTATAGATTTTGAGTTTAAAATCTTTGCCACAATGGCAGGAATTTGTTTATCTCAGTGTTATCAACCAGATAAAAAACAGCCATATTGGTGATTTAGATCATAAAAACATCTATTCCTGCTTGCAGTTAACGCATTCCATGCTAAGATCGCGCTGATTTTTTTCAAGAAACTGTTATACCAAAACACAGTTATATTAAAAAACTACAAAATAAAAACCGATAACAATAAAACCAAGAATGGAACAGGGATAGATGTATCATTATCAGTTAGTGTCAGCCGATGCGTGGCAGGATGAGAGTGCACGTTTAGCCGGTTTAGACTATTTTAGTCGCCCAAAACGGATTAAACATTTTTATGATTCAGATTACCGTGATGTTGTTAAAAAGTTAGTTGCCGATCCAGAGTCGTGTAAAGATTTTTACCAAGTATTACAACAAGTTGGACTCCCTTACCAAACTTACTACCACAAAATCCCCGATAAAGTCGCAAAAGTTTTAGCTACTGCGCTATTTACTGAAAGCGCGATTCTGCTTGAGCTACCACTACCGAGTTGGATTTACAATAATTCAACATTTAACAGCGCTTACGTTAAGAAAAAGTTTAAAAAAATACCCTACTATCAACCTGATGATAGCTGGATTACGGTTGATTTGGTCAATCATAGACCAGAGCTTATCGCTATTCGAGATGGCGCCAATATCCATAAGCAGCTTTTTACAATAGAGACTAGCGGAGAGGAGATATTTTTACGCCATTGTGACCCGTTTTCGGCAACTAAAGTGCTGCCAAAGGTGCATCTATTAATTGGTGGTAATCAAGGGGATACCGATTTAACGCTACGGGGCGAAAAGCAGCTAAACGTTAAAAATCTAGCACAGGCGTGGCTTGATGAATTAAGTGAACTGCTGCGCTCGGGTAATTCGCCATTTACAGTAGAGCAAGATGAAAGACTTGCCAGCATTATCAACTATGGCTTTTCACCGCAGCACTTCTCCCCAAAATATAACTATAATAGTGAGCCGCCATTTCGCCCCGATGAGCAGATAGGTGAGCTCTTTTATCAGATACTACTAATCTTAAATGAGACTAAATTTATCACAGCTGTAGGTCGGATTGGTGATTTGGGTCATGATGAGAGTGAAGGGGCAATAATACGTGACCCTAGGTTACTAAGGCAAACCATAAAATCCCTCCACAATATCCGCCATAGTGAGGGGTTTGATAAAAGTGATTACAGTTACAAAAGTGATAAATTAGCTAGGATTGCCAATGAGTATCTAAGTAAACCACTCATCCTTGATGGTAGTGGAGATGATAACGACTATGAGAGCAAACTCAAAGCACAGATAAAAATTGATGTAGAAACCGATGAGCTAAATGATATCGAAAATCTCTACTTCACCGCCATCAAACTACTAAAACATCTGCGCACACCCGGTATTATTCGCAATATTGAGACCCGCCGTGCCTATAAACTCAAAGCCAAAAAGTTAACTTATCAACATGTTGAGTTAAAACCTGCTGATACGATTGAGCTGACGCTTAATAAAAATTATAAATATAAGATTACAGCAAGAGATTATGGTTACCAATTTATTGGGCGCTTTGATAAGAATAATAGAGTCAAAGTCAAAATACCGACCAGATGGTCTCATGCTAAAAGTTGGGATTTAACCGCAACGCCTGTTGAACATAGTTTTATAGATGAATTTTTTCCTGCCTTAAAAACTCAGTATCAAAATATGTTATCCATGCAAGGCTTTACTATTGGTGAAAGTGATGCAGGGATTATGCATGCAAACATCATGGGGGGACCAGAAAAACCACTACATAATCTAGCATCAACTATGCAGATAATGGGTGGCGCGGTTAATCTATATATCGCTGCAACAATTGGCGCAACAGGTGTTGGTACGCCATTAGCCGCAACAATTGGTTTTGTTGGGATAGATAATATACAAGCAGGGGTGCGGTCATTATTCTCAGAAGATACCACCACAACTTATGGTGCAAAGTTTTTAGAGTGGGCGGTTGTACCTAAAGGATACGGTGAAATTGCCTACGCATTAATTGATGTTGGCACAGTGGGTAAAGCCAGCACGCTACTTAAAGCCACTCATCAAACAGCTAATATTGTCAAATTCGAAACAATTAATAGCGCCAAATCTGGACAGATAGTAAAACCGACTGAAATAACAATCACAGTTGAGAACATCAGCGTAAACCAGAGAAATGTGATTAGTTTGAAGAGTGTGGATGATATTGCGTTAGCTTCAAAAGAGTTATTAAAAACAAAACCATCTTATTCACCAGTACCAGCTAAATGGATAGAAAAAGGGGGTAAAATTGAAATTTTGGATAATAATAGTTGGAAATATATTAATAAAGATGGAATATCTATCACATATGAATTTAAAAATATAGATGGTAAAGATGTTAAACTACCCAATTTTAGTCGTTATTTACACCCTGATAAAAAAATAGCGGAAGTTGATATTGGCGTTTTCTCAGGTAGAAGAAAGAAAGACGCCAAAATATTTTTACAAATAGCAGAGTTAAAAGAAATCCCTAAGGGGTATGCTGTACATCATTCACAACCTAATGGCGTTATGCAGTTAGTTGAAGAAAAAATACATAAAGAATTTACCCATATTGGCGGTCACGGTTTATATAAATAGAGGAGATAGATAATGTTATTAATTTTTAGTTTTGATAATTCAAATGTTGCAGAAAAAATAGCGCTATTTGAAGAGACACTCGGTATAAAAATACCGGATGCATATAGAGATTTTTTAAAAAAATACAATGGCGGTTACACACTTGATACAGGTTTTGATATAAATGGTGAAGAGAGCGATATACGATACTTCTATGGTTTTGAAGAGCAGGACGAGTACTGTGATTTTCCTCAGTTAATGCAAGATGATAGTTTCACTTCTGCAATAGAAAATGGTTATCTCCCAATTGCGGAGGATAGCTTTGGCAATTCTATTGTTATCGGTATTAGTGAGTTAAATTATGGGGAAATCTATTTTTATGATCACGAAATCGATAGCTATCACTATTTATGTCCAAACTTTAAAGATTTTATTTTGCAGATTGAAAGTGAGGAATATATTCCACGCTCTATAGAAGAGCGAATACAAGGAATGAAGGAGAGAAATAATGAAGATCGGATTAGTGACAGTTTAATAAAATTATGGCAAGCAGAAATAGATAAATATGCGAATCTAAAACAGAAAAAAGTGGAGCTGTAATATAGATCTAGATAGTAAATTGCAATCTACTAACTACTCTCAAAACATTAATTTTATAAGAAAAATTCAATTTATATAAACTTCTAATCCTTGATAGTAGCGAAGCTGATTAAACCTGAAGCTACTCTTCAAGGATATCGATAAAAGCCAAAAAATTAACCTATCAACATGTTGAGTTAAAGCCTGCCGAGGGGTTCTATCTCAAGTTCCATAAAGACCATAAATATGCCATCACATCGATTAGCAAAGGTCACAGGTTTATTGGACGATTTAATCCGCAGGGTCTAGCCGATATCAAAGTACCCCAAAAGTGGGCACATATTGATGACTGGCAGCTTGAGACAAGTGCGGTTGATGTCTCTTTTATTGATAAATATTTTAACCATATCGAACCGCAAAACCTTATCAACGCAGTCGAAGGGGCAGAAATAGGTCATTCATTATTTGGTGCACATGGTGGGCTAATTGGTGGGATAGTTGGTTACCTTTACGGCGATACCATCAAATCGACTTACACTAAATATGAGAATCAAATCATCGGCGGAGCACAGGTAGCAGGTGTAGTATTAACGGTTGCAGGTACAATTGAAGGGGTATCACTTGGTACAGGGAATGCTGTTGCCATTGCGTTTATTGGTAGTGACAATATTGCTGCTGGTATGAGTCGCATCTTAACAGATGGAGAGGTGACAACCGAGGATGTTATAGCTTGGTCGGGACTTGTGCCAAAAGGGTATGAAGGGATTACCTACGGAGTTGTTGACTTAGCTCTTGGCAGTAAAACGATGCTCCTAAATAAAGTCCCATCTGCTGCCCACAATATCGTCTCAATCAAATATGCAACAGGTCAAAAACCATCATTCATACGAGACATAAAAGTCTATATTGAAAAACTCTCTAAAAATAACCAAAGATATCTGCATGAGATTGAACTAAAAGAGCCAACATTCAACCCCCGCGGCTTTGTAGGTGCAGCTAAACCATGGACTGTTTCACAACATTTATTGGAATAAAAAAGTGCCACACATTTTCGTTATATAAAAAGCGTTGTATAAAAGCGTTATATAAAATGTGCGGCATGTTATTGGCTCTTTTTTGTCAGCCGGTTAACTTAAGCCAACGGTGTTGCCATCTTTATCGATATCGATGTTGCGGTAAGCTGGGTTGGTGCCGAGTCCGGGCATGGTCATGACGTTACCGGCATAGACGCGGATAAAGCCGGCACCGGCTGAGATAGCTAAGTGGCTAATATCGACATCAAAATCGGTCGGTACATTTTTTAGGTTAGGATCGGCACTGATTGACATTGGAGTTTTGGCAATACAGAGCGGGAGGTGATCCAGTTTTAGTGCTTCCAACTCTTTAATATTTTCGAGCGCTTTAGGTGAGAGATTTGCCCTGTTTGCACCATATTTTTTCACCATCGTCTGGATTTTATCAATAAGTGGCATACTGTCTGGATAAGGTAGGGTGATCTCGCTGCTGATTTCACACGCCTCAACTACATGTTGCGCCAGTTTTTCAGCACCTTTGCCACCTTCTATAAATACAGTGCTGACTTCACAGGCGAAAGCACCCTGTTCGAGTGCATATTTTTGTAAGAAGGCGAGCTCCTCATCACTATCATCTGGGAAGCGGTTAATCGCGACAATCACCGGCACGCCATAACTTTTGGCATTCTTAATATGCCAGCCAAGATTAGCTGCGCCGATCGCGAGTAGTTCAACATTTGGTTCTGACACCTCTTTAGGAATCGGTTGCCCTGGTTTGATATTGTATTTACCACTATTTGATTTTAAGCTGCGCACTGTTGCAACTAAAACCACACATGACGCTTTAATGCCCGCTTGGCGATATTTGATATTAAAGAACTTTTCCATCCCCATATCTGAACCAAATCCCGCTTCGGTGACGACATAGTCAGCGAGTTGCAAGGCGATGCGATCAGCAATGACTGATGAGTTGCCATGGGCAATATTGGCAAATGGCCCTGCATGGATGAGCACCGGCGTCTGTTCGACTGTCTGCATCAGGTTTGGATTGATGGCGTTTTTCAGTAATACGGTCATTGCACCGGCGACCTCTAACTGATCGGCAGTGATCGGTTTGCCGTTTATATCATAAGCTAAGATAATTCGCCCAATGCGTGCGCGCATATCATGTAGATCTGACGCTAAGGCTAAAATTGCCATTAATTCAGATGCCGCTGTAATCTCAAAGCCATCTTGACGTTCAATGCCATTGACTCCACCGCCAACGCCTACGGTAATTTTACGTAGTGCGCGATCATTATGGTCAATTACCCGTTTCCATATGATGCGGTTAGCATCAATATTGAGCCGTGGTAGACCTGTCTGCTTTGTAAATTCATCACCCAATCGATCTTCATGATATAGCCTTGCATCAAGTGCGGCAGAGGCTAAATCGTGGGCAGCTGTTATGGCGTGTATATCGCCGGTGAGGTGAAGGTTGAGTGTCTCCATCGGTACAACTTCTGCTTGCCCGCCGCCAGCCGCGCCACCTTTAACGCCAAATACTGGCCCTAAACTTGGCTGTCTAATACAGGCAATCGCGTTTTTGCCAATATAATTTAATCCTTCACTAAGTCCAATGGTATTAACTGTTTTGCCTTCACCTAGCGGGGTTGGGGTGATGGCAGTCACTAATACTAATTTACCTTGGGGCTTTTTGGCATCAATAATGGAGAGGTCAATTTTGGCAACATATTTGCCATAAGGGTGGATGGAATCTTCAGGAATATGATACTGGTTTGCAATTTCGATAATTGGGCGTAAAGACATAGTGGCTCTTTTTAATAAAATAAGAAAAAGGGGCATTTAGTATAAATAAAATAGGGAGTTCAATAAAGGGTAATTAGGATCAAATTGTTTTTAAATATCATGTTAAAAATCTGTTTCTGGTTGAAGTGAATTATCGGCTAGATAGTCGTTTTTTATAAACATTTATTAATAGTTATATATAGCTATTAATAGTTATAGCAGGCAAACTTCAGGGTACGTTAAACGCTATTTTGCCTTCGTTACTGTTTAGAAATCTGCTATGATACGCATCTTATAGTTATGATTAAGGGATATTAGTAGATGAGCTGGTTTTTTGAATATTTACTCTTTTTTGCCGAAACAGTGACCGTTGTGGTAGCGATATTGGCACTGCTTATTTTTATTTTAAGTCAACGCAAAAAATCGCATGGGGCTGTGGGTCATCTAGTCGTTAAAGATCTTAATGAGATCTACACCGAGATGAGAGATGAGATGCAGTTATCAAGCATGGATCCTCTGGCAGTTAAGCGGTTCTATAAAGATCTTAAAAAACAGAAGAAGTTAGAGAAAAAAGCGGCTAAAATTGCCGATAAGCAAAAATTGACAGAGAAAACACCATCTAGTTCGACAACTGATGCAAATAGCGATCAGGATAACCGATCCCAATCAGATAAATCTCATTCTATCCAGTCAAATAAAGATAGACCAAAACTGTTTCTCCTCTCGTTTGATGGGAGTATGGATGCGCACGAGGTTGAAGATTTAAGGGAGGAGATCACAGCTATCCTCTCTGTGATTAAACCGGAAGATGAGGTGGCGATTAAGTTAGAGAGCCCTGGCGGTGTAGTACATGGTTATGGACTTGCAGCATCTCAGCTGGTCCGCTTTAGAACACGAAATATTAACCTAACCGCGTTAGTTGATAAAGTTGCGGCAAGTGGGGGTTATATGATGGCGTGTACTGCAAGCAAAATTATCGCAGCCCCTTTTGCTATTGTTGGCTCTATTGGTGTTGTAGCGCAGATTCCTAACTTCCATCGTCTCCTTAAAAAACATGATATTGATGTTGAATTGCAGACTGCAGGCGCCTATAAACGAACTTTAACCATGTTTGGTGAAAATACCAGTGAAGGGCGCGATAAGTTTAAACAGGAGCTTGAGGAGACGCATCACCTTTTTAAGGATTTTGTGAAAGCGTACCGCGAAAATGTCGATATTGATCAAGTGGCTACTGGCGAGCACTGGTTTGCAACTCAAGCAAAAGGGATGAATTTAGTCGATGAGATTGGCACTAGTGATGATTTTATCCTCGCCCATTTGGAGTCACATAAGATTATTTCGGTTAAATATGTGCGTCGCCAAAAATTGACCGACAAGATTGCTAAAAATGTTGTGCAAGGGGTTGAGCGGCTATTTTTCCGTCAAAATGGGCTATCTTAATCTTTAAAAAGCGTGATCCAAGTTATTTTATATAAGTTACTTTATCTCAATTACTTTATCTAAGTTAGTTTATACAAGTTACTTTTTAAATGTTGATCTGGATCCGCTTTATCATGTAACACCTGACTGTTTACTATTTTATAAATTTCATAAAACGATCATCTAAAAACAATCATTTAAAAACGATTATTTAAATGATTATGTGTCAAATGTTTTAGGGTTACAAATATGTAAACAGTTTTTTCAGTTAAAAATTTATTATAAGAGCATTAGGCTATGCCTCTATCGACTTTAGTTGTTTTACCACTACTTATTATTACCATTATATTAGCTTCCCTTTTTAAACGTAAAACTGTACAGCTGACTATTATTGTTCTCTTCACTATTTTTACGGTTATGGAGCTTACCTCAATCTATTTTAGTGGTGGCTTTATTGATTACCAATTTTTTGTCAATCTTAATATCGGCGATATTATTGAAGGGTTGCTCATCTTTAAATGGCAAGCTGTTTTAGTAGTTGGGCTATTTTTAGGGTTGATTTTACTGCTTTACTGGTTAACCAACTGGCTTAGGTGGCACTGCCAGTTAGTCTGGCGGTTGCTGCTTTTTATTCTCGCCATCATCTCTCTTAACTTCCCCTATTTGGCAAATTCTGGCACAGTTTGGAGCCGGTTATATGAGATCTATCAGGTAACCAGCGCACCAAAACTCCCTTTTCAACAGGCACAGTACGCTTTAAATATGCAGGAGCAACTCTATAAAACGGTAGTTAATAACGAGGTGCAGTATAGTGATAGCTTAGGCGTAGCAGAGTTGCAGAGTGAGGCGGGTAAAAATATTATTGTGATCTCGCTTGAGTCGTTTGAACAAGGTTTTTTCGATTTTAAAGAGTTAACACCAAATCTTAATCAGTTAAAAGATAACTATACCTTTTTTGCCCATATGCCAATGAGCCCTGGGAGTAGTTGGACTGCTGCCTCAATGTATACTTATATGACGGGGGTGCCATTTTTAATCGGTGGTTTCACCTCTAAACCGTTAGCAACGGCAGAGGCGACAAAACTGATTACTTTAGCTGATGTGTTGCAACCGGCGGGTTACCAGACCCGTTATGTTATTGGTGGCGCGAATTTTGCGGGTATTGGGCACCTTATTAAATTAGTTGGTGTCGATACGGTTTCAGAAGCGGACTACCCTGGTGTCTATCCTGCAGCACCTTTTGGGCTATATGATAAAGATATTTTTACCATTGCAAAGCAGCAGGTTGATGAGATGCATCAGGCTAATAAGCCATTTGCGCTGTTTATTTCAACGGTTTCTACCCATGCGCCTAATGGTTTTCGTGATGATCGGATGGCATCGGTAATCACGCCAAAAACTGATAGCATGGCTTTTGCTGCTGCCTCTTTAGACTATAATTTGGGTCAATTTATCCGCCAGTTAGACGATGAAGGTCTGTTAGCTAATACTGTTTTCTATATTTTCCCTGACCATTTAATGATGGGGGCAGGAACCGAGACGATTAAGCGCCTCTCCCAAAAAGAGCGGTCGCTCTATCTGTTGACCAATGCTGATGAGAAGAGCCTGCAAAAGTCAGTTGATAAGACAATCTACCAAATTGATCTGCCAAGATTGATTCTAAATGGCGCTAAGGTGCAGACTAACGCCACCTTTTTGACTGATTACCTAGCCGCGGGGAGTGATAAGAGGGATTTTATTCGGCAGAATAAGAGACGGATTGCTACCCTCAACCGTTCTGCAGCTATAGAAGTGAGGAGATAGTTAAATTTTAGTTTCAATTAGATTAATTTAAGATAAAAGAGATAGATAGCGGTTAAGTGGCTTATTCAGCCACTAACTGTTTAACTGTTATATTACCCGTTGATTCAACATCCAGCTGATCTTTCAACCACGGCATGATGGTCTGCATCTGTTCATGCAATTTCCACGGTGGATTAATCACAATCATCCCTGATGCTGTCATCCCTTTCTGATCATTGTCTGGTTTTATCGCAAGTTCATACTGAGAGATTCGTCTAATGCCTAAATTAATAATCTCGTTAATCATACGATCTGTCTGTTTGCGTGATACTACTGGGTACCAGATCAGATATGTGCCAGTGGCAAAGCGTTTATAGGCAGCTTGTATCGCTTGGGGGATTTTTTGGTAATCTTCTTTAATTTCATAAGAGGGATCGATCAAAATTATGCCACGGCGAGAGAGCGGGGGCAGTTTCGATTTTAGCTGGGCAAATCCATCTTCGCGTAATACCGTTGCCCGTCTATCTTTACTAAACTCCTGCCGAAGTAGTGGATAGTCGGTTGGGTGAAGCTCTGTAAGATTGAGTCTATCTTGTTCGCGTAATAGCTGTTTGGCAATCAGTGGCGAGCCTGGGTAGTATTTTAATCTCTCAAATGGGTTATAGCGTTGTAAAACTGTAAGATAACTGCTTAACAGTTTTGGAATATCATCCCGCTGCCAGATGCGGTTAATCCCAGTAAGGTATTCGCCGGTCTTCTCTGCATGTTCACCTTGTAAAAGGTAACGCCCTGCACCTGAATGAGTATCTAGATACAAAAAAGGTTTATCTTTCTCCTTTAGTGCGTCGATACAGAGTGTTAATACAATATGTTTTAAAACATCGGCATGATTGCCAGCATGGTAACTATGACGGTAACTTAGCATTTTTTAATCTTTTCTGTTCGTTGTGTTGTAAATAGAGGGAGACTAATCCTAAACTGAAAAGGCAAGGTGTCTCCATCAACTCCTCTATCAGATCTTTACGATCATGAGAGAGCACTAATAGAGTTGAGCCGATACGGTGGTGTTCAGCAATATCTGCAACTCCTAAGTAAAGAAATGCAAAAAAGACAAACCAGACTGGTATTTTTTCCGTTTTATATCGTCTAGCAATTTCGCGACGAATTGGGCTGGTAAACATCCCGATAAATGGGATAGCAATCAAAATTGTGGCGATAATTTTATAGTAGAATCTTGGCACATCAGGAAAAAAGTCGCGTCCCCAACTAATACCACGACCAAACATCACAAGCCACCAAGATATTGTCCAGATCCAGAAAATATAGAGATCTTTATGATGACGTACACGTCTGGCATAAAAATAGGTGTAGACTCCCATAAAGATAAGGAATAGCGATTGGAAATGTTCAATTAAGGTAACTGTGAGTCCACCATAAAGTGGTAGGCAAAAGTTACCGATAATGTAAAAAAATAGACCTAAGAAGATTAGTAAATATAGACTTTTATAAAAATGGAAATCGTACTGTTTGAACATTATTAATGTCTCTAATTATTTTAAAGCGAGGAGTTTACCACATTTTTTACAGAAATATTGGGTATTGTTTTTTTGAATTTTGTTATGCCTTATCAAAGTAAGGTGGTGTTCTTGGCATGCGCAAATGTAGACATAAGTAGGGCGAGAAACCGAAAAGCAGTGCGTCGTTTTTGCTTCTCTCCCTAGGACGGTTCTCATTATATTTTGCCACTCTTTACCATGTGGCTTTACGCGCCCATACTGTTTATAAACCAGCAGATGAGCCAGTTCATGCGGCACAACTTCCTCAATAAAAGGGGTACCATTTTCACACAGCAGAGTCCGGTTAAGCTGAATCTCCCAACGGGTTAAATAGGCAGATCCGGCAATACTCCCTTTTGATCGATAAGTAATGGTTGGTTCAGTATAGTTAGTCTGTAACAAGGTATTGGCTTGCGCTAAGTGCAATCTTAAGCAAGCCATAACCTGACTGTGTAGCTGGATAGGTATATGTTTATAAGCCTGCTGCATCACGTAATAGTTCAGCTTTATCTGTCTGTTCCCATGGGAAGATATCGCGTCCAAAATGGCCATAACTTGCTGTTTTTTGGTAAATTGGTTGGATTAGGTTAAGCATGTTAATCAATCCATAAGGCCTTAAATCAAAAAACTCTTTTACCAGTGCAACAATCTTATCGTGAGCGATCTTTTCTGTCCCAAAAGTATTGATATATATAGAGGTTGGGTTAGCCACACCAATTGCATAAGAGAGTTGTAGTTCACACCTATCAGCAAGCCCTGCCGCGACAATGTTTTTAGCAACATACCTTGCTGCATAAGCTGCGGATCGGTCTACTTTAGATGGGTCTTTACCTGAAAATGCGCCGCCGCCATGGTGAGCAGCACCGCCATAAGTATCGACAATTATTTTACGACCGGTCAAACCACAGTCGCCCATTGGTCCACCAATGACAAAGCGCCCTGTTGGGTTGATAAAATATTTTGTTCGTTCGGTTAACCATTCAGCGGGAATAATCGGTTTGATAATCTCTTCCATTATCGCTTCATGTAACATTTTTTGTTCAATGTCATCTGCATGTTGCGTAGAGAGTACCACTGTATCAACACCTTTAATTTTGCCATTTTCATAAATTAAGGTGACTTGGCTTTTCGCATCTGGTCTTAACCAAGGTAAAACGCCGCTTTTACGTATTTCAGCTTGGCGGCGCATTAAATCATGAGCATAACTAATTGCTGCTGGCATGTAATTTGGCATCTCATTTGTGGCATAACCAAACATAATTCCTTGGTCACCCGCGCCTTGTTCTAAGGGATCACTGCGATCAACGCCTTGGTTAATATCAGGCGACTGTTTACCAATCGCATTTAGTACCGCACAAGAGTTAGCGTCAAATCCCATATCAGAACTGGTATAACCGATGTCTCGGATAGTTTTTCTGGTGATCTCTTCAATATCAACCCAAGCAGAGGTGGTAATCTCTCCACCGACAAGTGCCATGCCCGTTTTAACATAAGTTTCACATGCAACGCGCGCCTTGGGATCCTGTTTTAAAATGGCATCAAGGACAGCGTCAGAAATTTGATCAGCGATTTTATCTGGGTGACCTTCTGAGACTGATTCGGATGTAAATAGGAATTCTGACATGATATACCTTCTTAGCTAATATGAATAAATTATTGCTGCTAAATAATTAACTGCATGAATTTTATTGCTTTGCGAAAAAGTATATCGCGTTGCAGTTATAATTTAGCAGTTTTACCATCTAGATGGCTATTCAATCGACATTCTAATAACTAAATATAAAAAAAGCCAGCATTACTTACCATTATGGAGTTAAAATAGCCAGCCAGATGAAAGTGAGCTATTTTTTAAATATTTTGGGAAATCTAATCGTTAATCAACTATGAGCAATAATAAAAAGAGATCTACTATTTTAATCTTTGATTCAGGAATTGGTGGTTTATCAATCTATACTGAATTACGTAAGAGCATGCCAAATGCACACTATATCTATCTTTTCGATAATAAGATGTTCCCTTATGGTGATAAGAGTAGTGAATTCCTTATTGATAGAGTTAATCATCTTATAAAAACAGTCACTAAATCTTATGCTATTGATTTGGCTGTCATTGCCTGTAATACGGCAAGCACTATCTGTTTACCAAGTTTACGATCTCAGTTTACATTCCCAATTGTTGGTGTTGTACCGGCAATCAAACCCGCTAGTAAATTAACTAAAAATGGATCTATTGGCTTATTGGCAACTAAAGCGACAATCAGACGTGCTTATACATCTGAGCTCATTGCACAATTTGCCACCAACTGTAAGGTAGAACTACTAGGGTTATCAGAGCTTGCATTGATTGCAGAGGATAAACTGCAAGGTATTCCAGTTGATATGGTGGAGTTAAAAAGGCTAATGCAACCATGGTTAATGCTTCCAACGATTCCAGATACTATTGTTCTTGGTTGTACTCACTACCCATTTATTAAAGATGAGTTACAGTTAATTTTCCCGCAAGCAACTTTTATTGATTCAGGCGTAGCAATCGCAAAACGGGTAAGTAATTTATTAACTTTAAATAATCAATTAGATGATCAACTGTCTGAACCAAATATTATATTAAGTACGCAATATAATAAGTATGTTGAAAGAATCGCCAAAAAATTAAAAGATTATAATTTCCTTAAATATCAACGGATTACAGATGTCGATGTTTAAAGGTTATGCGACCAAGTTGATAATCATGTTTTTTTACTTGCTAAAGCTGAGGAAGTGCCTATAATGCGCATCCACTGACACGGAGCAGAGAAAAGTAGAGAAAGCGAAGTGGAAGTAAGGATTAAGAAGTTGAGGCAATATTTTTTTGTTGTAAAAAAGCGAAAAATGTCTTGACTGATAAGAGGGAGTTGTGTAGTATACGCAGCCCTTGAGACAGAGAAGTTAGGCGGTGAAGCCTAATGATATACGAAAGTAGAAAAAGCTGTCAGCTCTTTAAAAACTAAGCAACAGACAATCTGTGTGGGCACTTACGAGACGAAAGATAAAGTCTACGGACTTAAAAAATTAAAGTCTTAATAAGTGACCTTGAAGATTCATTTGAAATGAAGAATTTCAGAAAGAAGTCAGGTTAAATAATTGAGCATCAAACTTTAAATTGAAGAGTTTGATCATGGCTCAGATTGAACGCTGGCGGCAGGCCTAACACATGCAAGTCGAACGGTAACAGGGGTGCTTGCACCTGCTGACGAGTGGCGGACGGGTGAGTAATGTATGGGAATCTGTCGAATGGAGGGGGACAACAGTTGGAAACGACTGCTAATACCGCATAAAGTTGAGAGACCAAAGCGTGGGACCGTAAGGCCACGTGCCATTTGATGAGCCCATATGGGATTAGCTAGTTGGTAGGGTAAGAGCTTACCAAGGCGACGATCTCTAGCTGGTTTGAGAGAATGACCAGCCACACTGGAACTGAGACACGGACCAGACTCCTACGGGAGGCAGCAGTGGGGAATATTGCACAATGGGGGGAACCCTGATGCAGCCATGCCGCGTGTATGAAGAAGGCCTTCGGGTTGTAAAGTACTTTCGGTGATGAGGAAGTGTAGATATTTAATAGATATTTATATTGACGTTAATTACAGAAGAAGCACCGGCTAACTCCGTGCCAGCAGCCGCGGTAATACGGGGGGTGCAAGCGTTAATCGGAATGACTGGGCGTAAAGGGCATGTAGGCGGATAGATAAGTTAGGTGTGAAAGCCCTGGGCTCAACCTAGGAATTGCATTTAAAACTGTCTAACTAGAGTACTGTAGAGGGAGGTAGAATTCCACGTGTAGCGGTGAAATGCGTAGAGATGTGGAGGAATACCGGTGGCGAAGGCGACCTTCTGGACAGATACTGACGCTGAGATGCGAAAGCGTGGGGAGCAAACAGGATTAGATACCCTGGTAGTCCACGCTGTAAACGATGTCGATTTGGAGTTTGGTGCTACGGCACTGGGTTCCGGAGCTAACGCGATAAATCGACCGCCTGGGGAGTACGGCCGCAAGGTTAAAACTCAAATGAATTGACGGGGGCCCGCACAAGCGGTGGAGCATGTGGTTTAATTCGATGCAACGCGAAGAACCTTACCTGGTCTTGACATCCATAGAATTCTTTAGAGATAGAGGAGTGCCTTCGGGAGCTATGAGACAGGTGCTGCATGGCTGTCGTCAGCTCGTGTTGTGAAATGTTGGGTTAAGTCCCGCAACGAGCGCAACCCTTATCCTTTGTTGCCAGCACGTAATGGTGGGGACTCAAAGGAGACTGCCGTTGATAAAGCGGAGGAAGGTGGGGACGACGTCAAGTCATCATGGCCCTTACGACCAGGGCTACACACGTGCTACAATGGCGTATACAAAGGGAAGCGACCCTGCGAAGGCAAGCGGACCTCATAAAGTACGTCTAAGTCCGGATTGGAGTCTGGAACTCGACTCCATGAAGTCGGAATCGCTAGTAATCGTAGATCAGAATGCTACGGTGAATACGTTCCCGGGCCTTGTACACACCGCCCGTCACACCATGGGAGTGGCTTGCAAAAGAAGTAGGTAGCTTAACCGCAAGGGGAGCGCTTACCACTTTGTGGGTCATGACTGGGGTGAAGTCGTAACAAGGTAACCGTAGGGGAACCTGCGGTTGGATCACCTCCTTACGAGAGCTTGTAAGTGTTCACACAGATTGTTTGTTGATAGAAAAGAAGAGGCACTTAATGGGTCTGTAGCTCAGGTGGTTAGAGCGCACCCCTGATAAGGGTGAGGTCGGTGGTTCAAGTCCACTCAGACCCACCAATTCAAGTTAGAGGCCATTTTGCACAAGAATTACTCGGCAAAAATGGAAGAGTTGGTGAGTAACGAAGTGAAGTCTGAAGATGGGGCTATAGCTCAGCTGGGAGAGCGCCTGCCTTGCACGCAGGAGGCCAGCGGTTCGATCCCGCTTAGCTCCACCATTAACGGAAAACTCTTTTTTTCGAGTTATTATGTGATAGATAATAGATTCTTGTAAGGAATTAGTATTATAAGAACGTATTATAAAAACTTAGTAATTAATAAAAAGTTATCTTAGTATTTACTTAGATAAGCGATAAACCAGTTCTAATTGAAGTTAGAGATTAGGTGTAAAGGTTTATAAGCTAGAGTAGATAGTAAGATAAAGCTCTTTAACAAAAAGGAACAAGCTGAAAATAAACGAGTTCTCGCTTATTTGGTTTAATAGTTACTTGAGGTTAAGACCTAAAGTCTAAACCCCAATGCTTAAGATATGAAACTTAAAACTTAATATTTATATTTAAGATTAAGGTTTTAATATTAAGGTTAGGGTTATGATAAAAGTAGCTATAGAGATTAGATAAGAGAGAGTAAGCGTAACCGAGACAACTATGAGTTGTAAGGTTAAGAAAGTAAGCGTACACGGTGGATGCCTAGGCATTCAGAGGCGAAGAAGGACGTGTTAATCTGCGAAAAGCGACGGTAAGCTGGTAAAGAGCGCAATAGCTGTCGATATCCGAATGGGGAAACCCAGTGCACTAGTGCACTATCCTTAACTGAATAAGATAGGTTAAGGAGGCGAACCGGGAGAACTGAAACATCTCAGTACCCCGAGGAAAAGAAATCAACCGAGATTCCCCGAGTAGCGGCGAGCGAAAGGGGAGGAGCCCAAAGTGGGAAGGTTAATGTGTTAGTGGAACTATCTGGAAAGGTAGACGAAAGAGGGTGATAGTCCCGTACATGAAGATGCATTAATTGAAAACTTGAAGAGTAGGGCGGGACACGAGAAATCCTGTTTGAAGAAGGGGGGACCATCCTCCAAGGCTAAATACTCCTGAATGACCGATAGTGAACTAGTACCGTGAGGGAAAGGCGAAAAGAACCCCGGGAGGGGAGTGAAATAGAACTTGAAACCGTGTACGTACAATCAGTGGGAGCATGTACCGATGGGTATGTGTGACTGCGTACCTTTTGTATAATGGGTCAGCGACTTATATTCTGTAGCGAGGTTAACCGAATAGGGGAGCCGAAGGGAAACCGAGTCTTAACTGGGCGAATAGTTGCAGGGTATAGACCCGAAACCCGGTGATCTAGCCATGGTCAGGAAGAAGGTTGGTTAACACTAACTGGAGGGCCGAACCGACTAATGTTGAAAAATTAGCGGATGAACTGTGGCTGGGGGTGAAAGGCCAATCAAACCGGGAGATAGCTGGTTCTCCCCGAAAGCTATTTAGGTAGCGCCTCATATGATTACTGTTGGGGGTAGAGCACTGTTTCGGCAAGGGGGTCAACCTGACTTACCAACCCGATGCAAACTACGAATACTGACAAGTAGAGTATGGGAGACACACGGCGGGTGCTAACGTTCGTCGTGAAGAGGGAAACAACCCAGACCGCCAGCTAAGGTCCCAAAGTCATAGTTAAGTGGGAAACGAAGTGGGAAGGCTTAGACAGCTAGGATGTTGGCTTAGAAGCAGCCATCATTTAAAGAAAGCGTAATAGCTCACTAGTCGAGTCGGCCTGCGCGGAAGATGTAACGGGGCTAAAACTATGCACCGAAGCTGCGGCAGTGACACTAAGTTGTCATTGGGTAGGGGAGCGTTCTGTAAGCCGCAGAAGATTAACTGTGAGGTTAGTTGGAGGTATCAGAAGTGCGAATGCTGACATAAGTAACGATAAAGCGGGTGAAAAGCCCGCTCGCTGGAAGACCAAGGGTTCCTGTCCAACGTTAATCGGGGCAGGGTGAGTCGACCCCTAAGGCGAGGCCGAAAGGCGTAGTTGATGGGAAACGGGTTAATATTCCCGTACTTGGTATGACTGCGATGGGGGGACGGAGAAGGCTAGGTTTACCACCTATTGGATGGTGGGTTAAGCGAGTAGGAGGGTGATTAGGCAAATCCGGTCACTGTGGCTCTGAGACGTGATGACGAGGTACTAAGGTACTGAAGTAACTAATGCCAAGCTTCCAGGAAAAGCCTCTAAGCTTCAGGTCATACTAAATCGTACCCGAAACCGACACAGGTGGTCAGGTAGAGAATACTAAAGCGCTTGAGAGAACTCGGGTGAAGGAACTAGGCAAAATGGTGCCGTAACTTCGGGAGAAGGCACGCCGATGGTAATTGAAATCCCGTGCGGACGTAGGTGAAATCGGTCGAAGATACCAGCTGGCTGCAACTGTTTAATAAAAACACAGCACTGTGCAAACACGTAAGTGGACGTATACGGTGTGACGCCTGCCCGGTGCTGGAAGGTTAATTGAAGATGTTATCGCAAGAGAAGCATTGGATCGAAGCCCCAGTAAACGGCGGCCGTAACTATAACGGTCCTAAGGTAGCGAAATTCCTTGTCGGGTAAGTTCCGACCTGCACGAATGGCGTAATGATGGCCAGGCTGTCTCCACCCGAGACTCAGTGAAATTGAAATTGCCGTGAAGATGCGGTGTACCCGTGGCAAGACGGAAAGACCCCGTGAACCTTTACTATAGCTTGACAGTGAACATTGAATCTTAATGTGTAGGATAGGTGGGAGACTAAGAAGTTAGCACACAAGTGTTGATGGAGTCGCCCTTGAAATACCACCCTTTAAGGTTTGGTGTTCTAACCTGACACTATGAAACTAGTGTAGGGACACTGTCTGGTGGGTAGTTTGACTGGGGCGGTCTCCTCCCAAAGAGTAACGGAGGAGCACGAAGGTTAGCTAATCCTGGTCGGACATCAGGAGGTTAGTGCAATGGCAAAAGCTAGCTTAACTGCGAGAGTGACGGCTCGAGCAGATACGAAAGTAGGTCATAGTGATCCGGTGGTTCTGAATGGAAGGGCCATCGCTCAACGGATAAAAGGTACTCCGGGGATAACAGGCTGATACCGCCCAAGAGTTCATATCGACGGCGGTGTTTGGCACCTCGATGTCGGCTCATCACATCCTGGGGCTGAAGTAGGTCCCAAGGGTACGGCTGTTCGCCGTTTAAAGTGGTACGCGAGCTGGGTTTAGAACGTCGTGAGACAGTTCGGTCCCTATCTGCCATGGGCGTAGGAAAATTGAGGGGGTTTGCTTCTAGTACGAGAGGACCGAAGTGAACGCACCGCTGGTGTACGGGTTGTGATGCCAATTGCATTGCCCGGTAGCTAAGTGCGGAATAGATAAGTGCTGAAAGCATCTAAGTACGAAACTAGCCCTGAGATGAGTTTTCCCTGATGAGAATCAGTAAGGTCCGTTTGAGACTAAGACGTAGATAGGTCAGGTGTGTAAGTACAGTAATGTATTGAGCTAACTGATACTAATGAACCGAGAGTCTTAACCTTACAACTCAGAGTTGTTTTGGATACGCAAGAGAGAATAAAGCTTGTTCTAAGAAGTTAGAGAGTAAACAGGATATGTCTGGCGGTAGTAGCGCGGTGGTCCCACCTGACCCCATGCCGAACTCAGAAGTGAAACGCCGTAGCGCCGATGGTAGTGTGGGTATTACCCATGTGAGAGTAGGGAGCTGCCAGACTAACAAACGAAGAGAAGCCCAGTACGCTGTACTGGGTTTTTTTATGTCTGTAACAACAGTGCATCACAGATGCAATTTTGAATATAAACATAACTTCAAATAGTATCAACTATCTTTATACCATATTATATTGCTCAATAATTATTAATCCTAAAACAAAGTAAAGACTATATTAAGAATGGGTCTGTTATCTATTTTATATAGTGATAAATAAATCTTTATCTCTCATAAAAATGACGAATTTTAGACCACTAATTATCCTTTTGTTTTAGGGGTTTATATAGTGGTAAAACTCTAAAATATGAATATTTTCATTATATTAAGAATTAATATTCACTGTATTTAGATAAATTATTTTTTGGTATAGGTTTACCTATAATAAGATGTATGTAACAATTTACGCTAATTGAAATTTGATTTGAGATAGTCGTGATTGATAGTGATGGCTACCGTCCAAATGTAGGAATTATTATTTGTAATAGATATGGTCAGGTTCTTTGGGCTCGTCGTTATGGGCAAAATTCTTGGCAGTTCCCTCAAGGCGGAATAAAATTAGGTGAAACACCTGAACAGGCGATGTTTAGAGAGTTAAATGAAGAGGTTGGATTACTACCTCATCATGTGAAAATTTTATCAGTTACAAATGGTTGGTTGCGTTATAAGCTTCCTAAAAGAATGATTCGCTGGGATAATCAGCCCGTCTGTATTGGTCAAAAGCAGAAATGGTTTTTATTAGAGCTAGTCACTAATATTTCAGCCATTAATCTCAATATCTCTTCAGTTCCTGAATTTGATGATTGGAAATGGGTAAATTACTGGTATCCGATTCGTCAAGTTATTGCATTTAAACGAGATGTATACCGTAAAGCAATGAAAGAGTTTGCTATTTCTGTTTTCTCTATTCAATTGGAACTTGAGACTGCACAAAAATCTTCAAAGAAACGGTTTAACTTCTTTGCACATAAACGAAAAACTAAGCAGTGTATTAAAAAATGAATCAATATTTACGCTTTCCTAACTTTGATCCTATCGCTTTTTCAATTGGTCCTATCTCTCTTCATTGGTATGGAGCAATGTATCTATTTGGTATTCTCGGTGCATTATGGTTAGCGAAACGCAGAGCTAAAAAACCACATAGCCACTGGACAACACAGCAAGTAGAGAATCTCCTTTTTTGGGGATTTTTAGGACTCTTTATTGGTGGACGACTTGGTTATATCTTATTTTATAATTTTGAACTATTTTTAAAAGATCCCCTTATCCTATTTGCTGTGTGGGAAGGGGGGATGTCATTTCATGGTGGATTAATTGGGGCACTTATTACCATTGCCATCTTTGCGAAAAAGAATCATAAAACCTTTTTACAAGTGTCCGATTTTGTTGCACCACTAGTTCCTATTGGTTTAATGTTTGGGCGGTTTGGTAATTTTATTAATGGCGAGCTATGGGGGCGAGTTACCAGTTCTTCAATTGGTATGTTATTCCCAAGTTCAATGCATGCTGATTTTATGTATGTTCAATCGCATCCCAAATGGTATTCACTCTACAATGAATTACATGGTCTATTACCCCGTCACCCTTCTCAACTCTATGAGATGTTTTTTGAAGGTGTTGTGCTATTTTGTATCTTAAATCTTTTTATCTCTAAGCAGAGACCAACAGGTGCTGTTTCAGGACTATTTTTACTCTGTTATGGTCTTTTCCGTTTTATTATTGAATTCTTTAGACAACCAGATGAACAGTTAGGGCTCTTTTTCCATTTTATTAGCATGGGGCAGATCTTATGTTTGCCAATGATTTTAGGTGGAATAGCCCTAATTTTATACGCCTATAAATGTAAGCCAATAGTGAGACAATTATGAAACAGTATTTAGCGTTAATGCAGAAAATTTTAGATGAAGGTACACCTAAATCAGATCGAACAGGTACCGGCACATTATCTATATTTGGTCATCAAATGCGATTTAATTTGCAAGAAGGGTTTCCATTAGTGACCACTAAAAAATGCCATTTACGGTCAATCATTCATGAATTACTTTGGTTTTTAAAGGGTGATACTAATATAAAATATCTGAATGATAATAAAGTGACAATCTGGGATGAGTGGGCAGATGAAAACGGTGATTTAGGTCCAGTATATGGTCAGCAGTGGCGCGCTTGGGGTGCTGCTGATGGCAGGCAGATTGATCAGATTAAACAAGTGATTGATCAGATTAAACAAGATCCTGATTCACGCCGTATGATCGTATCTGCTTGGAATGTAGGGGAGTTGGATAAGATGGCTCTAGCACCATGTCATGCATTTTTCCAATTTTATGTTGTAGATGGAAAACTTTCGTGTCAACTTTATCAAAGATCATGCGATGTCTTTCTTGGATTGCCATTTAATATTGCCAGTTATGCACTTTTGGTTCATATGATTGCACAACAATGTGATTTAGAAGTTGGTGATTTTGTCTGGACTGGTGGTGATACACATCTCTATTCAAATCACATGGAACAGACACATTTACAGTTAAGTCGTGAACCAAGATCGTTACCAAAATTGGTAATTAAACGTAAACCGCCGACTATTTTTGATTATGAGTTTGAAGATTTTGAAATTGTTGATTATGACCCGCATCCTGCAATAAAAGCACCAGTAGCGATTTAAATCGCAATTCGTTAGATTCGTTAGTTAACTATCTATTAATCAGTTATTTACTTTTTATTTGTGTAATTTTACTGATTAATGATCCCTTCTTTAAACGGGTGGTAATAGTTTCTCCTATTACCACCTGATCTATCTTTCGAATTACGTTTTGTCTATCATCTACGGTGACTGAATAACCACGTTCTAAAGTTGCTAAAGGGCTAATACTATTTAACTGTGCAGCTTGAATTGCAAATTGGTGTTCGGCGTTAGCCAATTTTTTTTCAACGGCGTTAACTATCCCCTTATAATTAGCGACTAACAGTTGACCATATTGGGTAACGCTATTTTCAGGCGATAACTGTAACAATCTTCTATCTATTTCGGTATATTGTTTCGTTCTACTAATAAGATATTGTTGAATAGAGGATAAGAGCAAGTGCTGGAAACTTTGCAATAAATTTAATTGCTTAGCAAGTTTAGTCTCTGGATGCTGTTCTTGTAGCTGATTAACTAAACGGTTTAATTTTTCTTGGCAATGTAAAATATAGTAGTCCATCGCCATAGAGAGACGCTGTTCTTGCCCCTCGATTTGTCTAAATTGTTCTGTTTTATCACGACTGACTAGTTCAGCTGCAGCAGAGGGTGTTGCTGCTCTAATATCGGCGACAAAATCAGCAATTGTAAAATCTATCTCATGACCAACCGCACTAATTATGGGGAGATCACTTGCAAAAATCGCCCTTGCGACAACTTCTTCATTAAATGCCCACAGATCCTCTAGAGATCCTCCCCCTCTCCCCACAATAAGTACATCGCACTCTTGGCGCTGATTAGCAAGATTAATTAGGCGGGCAATTTGTGCAGCAGCTGTGTCTCCTTGCACTTGTGTTGGATAGATAATAAGTCGTAAACTCGGATCTCGGCGATTTAGAATTTGCAAAATATCTTGCAAAGCTGCACCAGTTGCTGAGGTAATAATACCGACTGTACGAACTATTTCAGGTAATGATTTTTTATACATCGCATCAAATAGTCCCTCTTCATTTAGCTTCTGTTTTAGCTGATCAAATTTTTGCTGTAGTAATCCTGCTCCAGCAGGTTGCATTTTATTTAGTACTAGCTGGTACTCGCCCCTTGCCTCATATAGTGTGACTGTTGCTTGTACTAAGACTTGTTGACCATTTTGCGGTATGAATCCTGTTTTAAAGTTATTATTACGAAACATGGCACAACGAACTTGCGCCTCATCATCTTTTAAGGTGAAATACCAATGCCCAGAAGAGGGGCGTGAAAAATTGGATATTTCACCCATTAACCAGATTTGTCCTATGCCATCAGTTAAAAGATCTTTTACCATCTGATTAAGATCCTTAACGGATAAAACAGATTTATCTACAACTTTGTGTGAAGTAAACATATCATTAGTTAACATAATAACCTCTGTTTTTTATGGTAAAAGATTAGAATAGTCTATTCTATTCTATAGCAAATTGCGCCCAAACTGGCGCATGATCTGATGGTCTTTCCATCACTCTTATCTCATGATCAATACCCACTTGATGACAAAAAGATTCCAATTTTCTACTGGCTAAAATAAGATCAATGCGTAAACCAGCCTCTATATCAAATTTGCGAGATCGATAATCAAACCATGAATAAGATCTTTTATGAGGATATATTTTTCGATATGTATCAGTATATCCTAATGACATTAAACGATTTAGCCACTCACGCTCCTCTGGCAGAAAAGAGCATTTACCCGATTTTAACCAACGTTTGCGATTATCATCATTGATTCCAACATCTAAGTCAGAAGGGCATATATTCATATCTCCCATGATAAGCGAGAGCTTATGATGAATTTTTTTTTCAAATAGATAGTTGGTAACATCACGATAAAACTTATTTTTTGCAGAGTATTTTGTATCATGGTGTAAATTTTCTCCTTGGGGAAAATAACCATTAACAACAGTTAAATTACCATGTCGTGTTGCAAGTTCAATCGTGATGAGTCGACACTGAGCACTCTCTTCATCAGTTGGTAATCCATATTGTACGGATAGCGGTTTCTCTTTGGTTAAAAAAGCAACACCATAGTAACGTTTTTGACCATGATAACTTAAATGGTAACCAAATTGCTCTAAATCATTGATGGGAAATTGATCATTATGTACTTTGGTTTCTTGGAGCGCAATAACATCAGGATGATATTTGTTAATAAGAGCTGTAAGTTGGTGGATACGAGCACGGAGCCCGTTAACATTAAAAGAGATAAAATTCATAGTAATAAATTAAAGTTATTGTTTATAGTTATTGTTTATAGGTTGAGCGATCTCATCCTACCAAAAATACGTTATACTGTTAAGTTATTAAATTGAGGATTACATTTTCATATTAGGAAAAATATGTCTACAGAGCTATTACAATTACGCAATGAGATTGATGAGATTGATCAATCAATTTTGTCCTTAATTGCTAAACGACTTGACCTAGTTACCAAAGTAGGTGAGATTAAAAGCAGACAAGGCATTCCAATTTATGATCGTAAACGCGAAACAGAGATGTTGGCAAAACGGCGTGAAGAGGCTGAAAAAATTGGTGTTTCACCACTTTTAATTGAAGATATTTTACGTCGTTTAATGCGTGAATCTTACCTGAGTGAACATGAAAAAGGTTTTAAGAAAGTCTATACTGGGCAAGGATCGATTGTAATTATTGGTGGTAATGGTCAGATGGGGCGACTCTTTGCTCGTCTATTTACCTTATCAGGCTATCGCGTTAATGTTTTAGGGTCAAAAACAATGCATAAAGCAGCTGAAGTGGTTGCTGATGCGGCTGCTGTTATTGTGACGGTCCCAATTAATAAGACTATTGATATCATTTCATCATTACCTCCGTTACCCAAAAATACTATTTTAACTGACTTTACCTCAATTAAAGCAAAACCACTACAAGCGATGTTAGATAACCATCAAGGGCCTGTTGTTGGGCTACACCCTATGTTTGGGCCTGATGTACCTAATTTAGCAAAACAGATTATTGCTTATTGCGATGGTCGTTATCCAGATGAGTACCAATGGTTAATCGAACAGATGCGTATTTGGGGTGCCAATTTATATCAGATTGATGCAAAGCAACATGATAAATGTATGTCCTTTATTCAGGCATTAAGACACTTTACCTCATTCTCTTTTGGCGTCAATTTACAGCGAGAAAAAGCAGATTTAGAGCAGCTCATTTCACTCTCTTCACCTATTTACCGATTAGAGCTTATGATGGTTGGCAGACTCTTTGCACAAGATCCAGAGCTCTATGCTGATATTATTATGGCTTCAGATGATAATATTGAATTAATTAAACACTATTATGAACGCTTTGGTAAAATGGTTGAACTCATTGAACAACGAGATAAAGAAAAATTTATTCAGAACTTTAATGAAGTAACTGATTGGTTTGGTGACTATGCAAAACGTTTTATTCTTGAGAGTCAAACGCTGTTAAAATTAGCCAATGATAATCGTGAATAGTTAAAAAAGTCGTACATATTATAATGTGTTTTATAAAAAATTATGACTCAATATAAGTAAACCCTAAAACATTTTAATAAGATAAATTCATAAACTTTACACATTATATTTTAGAATAAATATTTAAATGATAGGAGAGATTGATGTCCAAACGTAAATACTTTGGCACTGACGGTATCCGCGGGCGAGTTGGTCAATATCCAATTACGCCTGATTTTGCATTAAAATTGGGCTGGGCGGCAGGTCGAGTATTAGCCAAGGATGGTGTAAGAAAAGTTTTAATTGGTAAAGATACACGTATTTCAGGCTACATGCTGGAGTCAGCTTTAGAAGCAGGTTTTGCATCAGCAGGTGTTGATGCAGCATTTACAGGCCCAATGCCAACACCTGCAATCGCTTACTTAACACGTACGTTTCGAGCTGATGCTGGCGTTGTTATCTCTGCATCTCATAACCCATTTTATGATAATGGCATCAAGTTCTTCACAACTGATGGTAAAAAACTTGATGACGCCATTGAACTCCAGATTGAAGCTGAACTTGATAAAACATTGGATTGTGTGGCATCAGAGCAATTAGGTAAAGCTTCGCGTATTACTGATGCAGCAGGGCGATATATTGAATTTTGTAAAAGTACCTTTGAACATAATCTCAGTCTAGCTGATTTAAAGATTGTGGTAGATTGTGCAAATGGTGCAACTTACCATATCGCTCCAAATGTTTTAAAAGAGTTAGGTGCGCAAGTAATCAAAATCGGTTGTGATCCTGATGGTGTAAATATTAATGAAAACTGCGGTGCAACTGATGTAAAAATGCTGGCAAAACGGGTATTAGAAGAGCAAGCAGATTTAGGATTTGCCCTTGATGGCGACGGTGATCGCATCATTATGGTAGATCATCTCGGTAATCGGGTAGATGGCGATCAAATTATCTACATTATTGCGCGTGAAATGCTCCGTCAAGGTGAGTTGAAAGGGGGAGTGATTGGCACATTAATGAGTAATATGGGACTTGAAATCGCCTTAAAAAACCTAGGTATTCCTTTTGAACGTGCAAAAGTTGGTGACCGCTATGTACTTGAAAAACTAATTGAAAAGGGGTGGCGGCTAGGTGCAGAAAATTCAGGTCATGTGTTACTACTCGATAAGACAACTACGGGTGATGGAATTATAGCCGGTTTGCAAGTTTTAATCGCTATGGTACGTAATCGTATGTCATTAGCAGATCTCTGTAGTGGAATGAAATTACTGCCACAAGTGTTAATAAACGTTCATTTAACTGAAAATGTTGATCCATTAGCAAATATAGAGGTACAGGCAATCATCAAAAATGTCGAAGATGAATTGGCAGAGAAAGGGCGTATACTGATCCGGAAATCAGGTACTGAACCACTTATGCGCGTGATGGTTGAAGGTGAAATCGAAGCTGATGTGAAAAAATTTGCTGAACAAATTTCAGACTGTATTAGGCGTATTTAGTTTCGAGTTATGCTGATATCTAAACATAATTTATAATATAATCAACATAATAAGTAATATAGTGATTGCTTACAATGATATAATATGAAAATTAACCAAAAGTGTTGTTATTACAATTTTCATTAATCAACGGTTGACTTAATATGGGTAATTAGGTTTACAATATCAGCCTAATTTTATTAGAGCGATTGCTTATATCTTTTGGTAATTCAATAAAGATGTAAGTATCTATTTTGTTATTTAATAGGTAAGAGGATTATATGTCAGTCACCTCTCCAGTAACACCACAAGCTTATATTAAACACCATCTTGAAAATCTTCAGATCGGTTCTGGCTTCTGGACTTTAAATCTTGACTCACTCTTTTTTTCCATTTTACTCGGTGTCATTTTCCTTTGGATTTTTCATCACGTCGCTAAAAAAGCAACAAGTGGTGTGCCTGGTAAACTACAATGTGCAGTAGAGATGTTAATTGAGTTTATCAATAATACTGTTAAAGATATGTATAGTGGTACAAGTAGACTGATAGCACCATTAGCTTTAACTGTATTTGTCTGGGTCTTTTTAATGAATCTCATGGATTTAATCCCTGTTGATTTTCTCCCTTATGCTGCTCAAAGTCTTGGTATCCCTCATTTACGTGTTGTACCTTCTGCTGATGTAAGTATCACAATATCTATGTCCCTTGGTGTATTCTTCCTTATCATCATCTATTCAATTAAATATAAAGGTTTAAAAGGTTTTGTAAAAGAGTATACATTACACCCTTTCAACCATTGGGCTTTTGCACCAATTAACTTTATACTTGAAATGGTTGGACTATTAGCTAAACCAGTCTCATTAGGATTACGACTTTTTGGTAACATGTACGCAGGCGAACTCATCTTTATTTTGATCGCTGCGTTAATTCCATGGTGGTTTCAGTGGGTATTATCTTTACCATGGGCGATTTTCCATATTTTGATTATTACATTACAAGCGTTTATTTTTATGGTGTTGACGGTAGTTTATTTATCCATGGCATCGGCAACAGAAGAAGATCATTAGTACTATTTTTATTAACTTATTAGGAGTTTTATAATGGATAACGTAAGTATGTTATATGTAGCAGCAGCAATCATGATGGGGCTGTCTGCAATTGGTGGTGCAATTGGTATCGGTTTGCTTGGTGGTAAATTCCTTGAAGGATCTGCTCGTCAGCCTGAATTAATGCCAATGTTACGTACACAATTTTTTATCGTAATGGGTTTAGTTGATGCGATCCCAATGATCTGTGTCGGTATTGCATTATATGTTATCTTCGCTGTTGCAGCTTAGATTTAAACATCAATTAAATCTTCCATTTATGATTGATAAAACAGTAAATTTGAGAGGAATTGTCTCATGAATATGAATGCAACACTCCTCGGCCAGGCAATTACATTTGTATTATTTGTTTGGTTTTGTATGAAGTTTATCTGGCCTCCTGTTATTCGTGCAATTGAAAATCGCCAAAAAGAGATAGCAGATGGACTTACTTCAGCCGAAACTGCCAAAAAAGATTTGGAATTAGCAAAAGCTAATACATCTGAAATTATGCAAAAAGCGAAGGTTGAGGCAAATGCCCTAATTGAGCAAGCAAACAAACGTAAAGCAGCTATTCTAGACGAAGCAAAACAGGAAGCAATGCGCGAAAAAGAGCAAATTATTGCGCAAGGCTATGCTGAGGTTGAAGCGGAACGTAAGCGTGTTCAAGAAGAGTTAAAAGCAAAAGTTGCAACACTTGCTGTTGCAGGTGCAGAAAAAATTATTGAACGTTCGGTTAATGAAGCTGCTAATAGCGACATTATTGATAAACTTGTTGCCGAACTATAAGGAGAGATGAGCAATGACTGATTTAACAACGATTGCTCGCCCTTATGCCAAAGCCGCGTTCGATTTTGCTGTTGAACATAATAGTATTGAGACGTGGCAAATGATGCTAGGATTTGCATCTCTGGTCAGCCAAAATGACCAAGTTAAAAATATTTTAACATCTGATGCGAAACCAGCAGCGATTGCTAAATTCATCGAGGATATCTGCCAAGATTCCTTAGATGAGTATGGTCGTAATTTTATCAAGGTAATGGCAGAAAATAGGCGTCTATCACTTTTGCCTGATGTGTTAACACTTTTTAATCAATACTGTTTAGATCGTGAGCAAGTTGCTGATGTTGATCTCATTTCAGCTACTCAACTCACTGACACACAACTTAATAAAATCACCAAAGCAGTCGAGCAACGTTTATCGAAAAAAGTGAAACTAAAATGTGAGATCGATAAATCGCTCATTTCTGGTTTTATTATTCGTACGGGTGATATGATTATTGATAGTAGTATTAAAGGGCGTCTTAATCGATTAAATGACGTTCTACAGTCTTAAGGGGACTGATAATGCATCTAAATTCAACTGAAATAAGTGAACTAATTAAAGAGCGAATAGCTCAGTTCAATGTTGTGAGTGAAGCGCACAACGAAGGAACGATTATATCAGTTAGTGATGGTATTTTACGTATCCATGGATTGACTGATGTTATGCAAGGCGAAATGATTGCATTACCGGGAAATCGTTACGCAATGGCACTTAACTTAGAGAGAGACTCGGTTGGTGCGGTTGTAATGGGACCATATGAAGATCTTTCAGAAGGAATGAAAGTTCAATGTACTGGTCGTATTCTACAAGTTCCAGTTGGTGATGGACTTTTAGGTCGTGTTATTAACACATTAGGCGCACCAATTGATGGTAAAGGCGCAGTCCAACATGACGGTTTTTCACCGGTTGAAGTAGTAGCCCCAGGTGTTATCGACCGTAAATCGGTTGATCAAGCACTACAAACTGGTTATAAAGCAGTTGACTCCATGATTCCTATCGGGCGTGGTCAACGTGAACTTATCATTGGTGACCGTCAAACAGGTAAAACAGCTTTAGCTGTTGACGCCATCATTAATCAACGCAACTCAGGTGTTAAATGTATCTATGTTGCTATTGGTCAAAAACAGTCGACTATCGCCAATGTTGTTCGTAAATTAGATGAACATGGCGCGCTAAAAAATACTATCGTAGTTGTTGCATCGGCATCTGAATCTGCTGCATTACAATATTTAGCACCTTATGCCGGTTGTGCAATGGGTGAATATTTCCGTGACCGTGGGCAAGATGCATTGATCGTTTATGATGATCTCTCTAAACAGGCTGTTGCCTATCGTCAAATCTCCCTACTACTTCGTCGTCCACCTGGACGTGAGGCCTATCCTGGTGATGTCTTTTACCTCCACTCTCGTCTCCTTGAACGTGCAGCGCGCGTTAATGAAGCATATGTTGAAGAGTTCACAAAAGGTGAAGTAAAAGGTAAAACCGGATCATTAACTGCATTACCAATTATTGAAACACAAGCGGGCGATGTCTCGGCATTTGTTCCTACTAATGTAATCTCAATTACTGATGGGCAGATCTTCCTTGAAACCAGCCTATTTAATGCCGGTATTCGCCCTGCGGTAAACCCAGGTATTTCGGTATCGCGTGTAGGTGGTGCAGCACAAACAAAGATAATGAAAAAATTATCTGGTGGGATTCGTACCGCATTAGCACAGTATCGTGAACTTGCTGCATTTTCGCAATTTGCCTCTGATCTTGATGAAGCAACTCGTAATCAATTAAGCCACGGTGAAAAAGTGACTGAACTATTAAAACAGAAACAGTACTCACCGATGACAGTTGCAGAACAGTCAATTGCTTTATACGCCGCAGAGCGTGGTTATCTTGAAGATGTAGAGTTAGCAAAAGTACTGCCATTTCAAGATGCACTTATTGCCTATGCACATAGCCAATATGCCGATTTAATGCAGCAGATAGATGCAACCGGTAATTATAATGATGAGATTGAAGCGAAGTTAAAAGAGATGTTAGATAGCTTCAAATCGACTCAAACTTGGTAAATACAGGTTTGAAAAGAGGTAGATAATGGCTAATGCAAAAGAGATAAGAACCAAAATTGCCAGTATTCAAAGCACGCAAAAGATCACAAAAGCAATGGAGATGGTAGCAAATTCTAAAATGCGTAAAACGCAAGATAGAATGGCAGCTAGTCGCCCTTATGCTGAGATGATTCGAGAAGTGATTGGGCATTTAGCATTAGCCCACTCAAGCGTAAAACACCCCTATCTTATTGAGAGAGAAGTTAAGCGAGTTGGTTATCTTGTCATCTCAACGGATCGCGGTTTGTGTGGTGGTTTGAATATTAATCTCTTTAAAACAGTCCTATCTGATATGACAGCTTGGCAAGAAAAAGGTGTTGGTTCTGATGTTGGAGTAATTGGATCTCGAGGAGTTTCATTTTTTTCTACCATGAAAATCAATATCCTAACCCAAGCAACTGGCATGGGTGATGAACCAATGCTGTCTGAACTGATTGGTCCGGTTAAAACAATGTTAGAAGCATACGACAATGGTCAAATTGATAGACTTTATATCGTCACAAATAAGTTTATTAATACCATGTCACAAAAGCCAATAATTCAACAGTTATTACCGCTACCACCATCAGAAGATAAAGAGCTGAAAGAGAAAACTTGGGATTATATTTATGAGCCGGATGCAAAATCACTATTAGATGTGATGTTGCGTCGCTATATTGAGTCACAGGTTTATCAAGCAGTAGTTGAAAACCTTGCAAGTGAGCAGGCTGCAAGAATGGTTGCGATGAAAGCAGCCACCGACAACGGTGCAAATCTAATTCAAGATTTACAAATTGTGTATAACAAAGCACGACAAAGCGCAATCACCAATGAATTAATTGATATTGTATCTGGTGCGGCAGCAGTGTCGAATTAGTGTTTTAGGCTTTTATTTGATGACAGTGTCTATTTTCATACTGTCATTTTACAGAACATAGAGGATTAAAAATGGCGACGGGAAAGATTGTCCAGATTATCGGCGCAGTAGTAGATGTCGAGTTCCCAGAAGATGCAGTGCCAAATATATATGATGCACTTATTGTGGAAACAGGCGCTGAAAAATTAGTTCTAGAAGTTCAACAACAGTTAGGCGGCGGCGTAGTCTGCTGTATCGCCATGGGTTCTTCTGATGGCTTAAGACGCGGTCTTGAAGTTGTTAACACTGGCCATGGAATTGAAGTACCTGTTGGAACAAAAACGCTTGGACGTATTATGAATGTCCTTGGTGAGCCTGTAGATAAAGCGGGTCCAATTGAAACTGACGAACATTGGGCGATTCACCGTGAAGCGCCATCTTATGATGAGTTAGCAAATTCAACAGAACTCCTTGAAACTGGTATCAAAGTGATTGACTTAATTTGCCCATTTGCAAAAGGGGGGAAAGTTGGTCTGTTTGGTGGTGCTGGTGTTGGTAAAACAGTTAATATGATGGAGTTAATTCGTAATATTGCGATTGAACATTCAGGTTACTCTGTATTTACCGGTGTAGGTGAACGTACTCGTGAAGGTAACGACTTTTATCATGAGATGAAAGACTCAAATGTTCTCGATAAAGTCTCCCTTGTTTATGGTCAGATGAATGAGCCACCAGGGAACCGTCTACGTGTTGCATTGACTGGGTTAACAGTTGCTGAGAAGTTCCGTGATGAAGGTAAAGATGTATTACTCTTTATTGATAATATCTATCGTTATACCTTAGCCGGTACCGAAGTATCAGCGCTACTAGGGCGTATGCCATCTGCTGTAGGTTATCAGCCAACGTTAGCCGAAGAGATGGGGCAGTTACAAGAGCGTATCACTTCGACTAAAAAAGGATCAATCACTTCAATTCAAGCTGTTTATGTACCTGCTGATGACTTGACAGACCCATCACCTGCAACAACATTTGCGCACTTAGATGCGACAATTGTTTTGAGCCGTCAAATCGCCTCTTTAGGTATTTATCCTGCGGTGGATCCATTAGATTCAACCAGCCGTCAATTAGATCCATTAGTTGTAGGTCAAGAGCATTATGACTGTGCGCGTGGAGTCCAATCTATTTTACAACGTTACCAAGAGTTGAAAGATATTATTGCAATTTTAGGTATGGATGAGTTGTCAGAAGATGATAAGTTAACTGTTGCTCGCGCACGTAAAATTCAACGTTTCTTATCACAACCATTCTTCGTTGCTGAAGTCTTTACCGGCTCCCCAGGTAAATATGTCTCATTAAAAGATACCATAAGTGCATTTAACGGTATTATGAAAGGGGATTATGATCATTTACCAGAACAGGCATTTTATATGGTTGGTTCAATCGACGAAGCGATTGAAAAAGCCAAAACATTATAAAATGGGCGATAAAGACGGTATTATGGAGACAGAATTATGGCACTCACTTCCTATCAATTAGAGGTCGTTAGTGCTGAATCTCATCTTTTTTCAGGTGATGTTCAGCATATTACAGTTACCGGTAGTGAAGGTGAACTGGGTATCTATTCAGGGCATACACCATTATTGACCACAATTAAACCTGGTATGGTAGGGATTGTGAAAGCTGATGGTACTGAAGAGTTTATCTATCTTTCTGGTGGTATTTTAGAGGTACAACCGAAAGTGGTAACAATATTAGCTGATACTGCTATTCGTGGTGAAGATTTAGATGAAGCTAAAGCGCAAGCATCAGTAAGGCAAGCGCAAGAACGCATCAATAATCTAAGTAACGATACCACCTATGCACAAGCTTCAGCTGAGCTCTCAAAAGCGTTAGCTAAAGTGCGGGTGATAGAACTTACAAGGCGAATAACAAAGTAGTTAAGATATTAATCATATAATATTCGCCAGTCATAACTGGCGAAATCTAAAAAGCATAATTAAATAAATTCTGGCAATTGCTATTTATAATTATTATAATTTAGCTCCCATTTCTTTTCTTTCAAACAACTCATATGTCTACCACAAATCATAAATCAGAACTCATCTATAAATTGGATGATAAACCGCCTATATTTCAAACTCTATTTGCTGCAATGCAACATCTATTAGCAATGTTTGTCGCGGTTATCACACCTGCATTAATCATCTGTAAAAGCTTAGAACTACCAGTTAGCGATACTCAACATATTATTAGTATGTCACTTTTCGCTTCTGGAGTGGCTTCTCTTATTCAGATTAGAGCTTGGGGTCCTATTGGCTCAGGTCTACTCTCTATACAAGGAACAAGCTTTAATTTTGTTGCGCCGGTAATTGCTGGTGGATTAACACTTAAAAATGGTGGGTCGACAGTTGATATGATGATGGCAACACTATTTGGTACTTTAATGCTCGCCTCTTGTACTGAAATGATTCTCTCACGTGTTTTACAATTTGCTCAACGTATTATTACACCGCTGGTTTCAGGAATTGTGGTAATGATTATAGGTTTATCGCTAATTCAGGTCGGATTAATCTCTGTTGGTGGTGGGTATGGCGCTATGGAGTCGGGAACCTTTGGTGCACCAATAAATCTATTTTTAGCGGGTGTTGTCCTTGGTATTATCATTTTACTTAATATTGTAAAAAATCCTTACTTACGTATCTCGTCATTAGTTATTGCTATGGCAGTTGGCTATTTTATTGCTTATTGGCTAGATCTCTTACCTGAATCAACAACCGATGGTTCATCCTCTTCTATCATGCTACCGATGCCTCTTTATTACGGACTAAATATTGATTGGGGATTACTACTTCCGTTTATTTTAGTCTTTTTTATCACCTCATTAGAGACCATTGGTGATATTACTGCCACATCAGATGTATCAGAACAACCTGTCTCTGGTCCAATCTATATGAAACGCCTTAAAGGTGGTGTGTTAGCAAATGGCTTTAACTCGTTTGTCTCAGCAGTATTTAATACCTTCCCTAACTCCTGCTTTGGACAGAATAATGGTGTTATTCAACTGACTGGAGTAGCTAGTCGCTATGTTGGCTATTTTATTGCTGGTATGTTAATTCTATTGGGGCTGTTTCCACAAGTGAGTGGTTTTGTCCAACATATACCGGAACCGGTTTTAGGTGGGGCAACACTCGTAATGTTTGGTACTATTGCAGCTTCTGGTGTACGAATCGTCTCTAAAGTGTCTTTAAATAGGCGATCTATTATGATTATCGCTCTATCACTCGGAATTGGACTTGGCGTATCACAACAACCTGATATTTTCCACTTTATGCCTAGTTGGGTACAGTCACTCTTCTCATCAGGTATTGCTGCCGGTGGACTTACTGCTATTTTACTCAATTTTATCTTCCCGATTGAGAAAGATGAAAAAATTGTAGATGCAGAATAACTATTAATAAAACTATTCGTATAAAAACTAGTTTAAAAACATTAGTATAAAAATATTAAGAATTGATATAAAAAAACCACGGGAGACCGTGGTTTTTTTATGCGGATATTAAAATCCAGTATTAAAAACTTATATTAAAAAAACTAGTGTCAAAAAAACAGTATTAAAAGTCCAAATTAGCTGCTTTTAATGCATTCTCTTCAATAAAGAGTCTGCGTGGTTCAACTTCATCACCCATTAATGTGGTAAAGAGTTGATCAGCCTCTATCGCATCTTTAATTGATACCTGTAACATACGACGACTATTGGGATCCATTGTTGTCTCCCATAACTGATCAGGATTCATCTCTCCTAAACCTTTATAACGTTGAATCGTTAAACCTCGACGAGACTCTTTAATTAACCAATCAACCGCTTCTTCAAATGAACTGACGCTCTGTTTACGTTCGCCACGTTGAATATAAGCGCCATCTTCAAGTAGATCACGTAGTTGCGAACCAAGATGGGTAATATTGCGATACTCATTACTATGAATAAATACCTGATCTAAATGGTAGTCAGTATCAACGCCATGTGTACGGATCTGGATTGTTGGTATATAGAGCTGTTGCTGTTCATTAAAGTTAATAATATAACGGTATCTACTACCATGTTGCTCTTTAGCAGTTAATTTATCCGTTAAAGTTTTAACCCATACTTCAGCTGTAGCATGATCTTTTAAGATCGTCTCAGTTAATGGTTCTTGATAAACTAACTCGTTTAACAACGATTTTGGATAACGACGCTCCATTTTGTGGATCAGTTTTTCCACTTTTTGATATTCGGCAATCAGCTTCTCTAATGGGGCACCGGCTAAAGCAGGAGCATGATCATTAACATGTAGCGAAGCACCTTCAAGCGCTAATGCAATCTGAAATTGTGTCATTGCATCGTCATCTTTAATATACTGCTCCTGTTTACCTTTTTTCACTTTATAGAGTGGTGGTTGCGCAATATATATATATCCTCGCTCAATTATTTCAGGCATTTGACGATAGAAGAAGGTTAAAAGTAGTGTTCTAATATGTGAACCATCGACATCAGCATCGGTCATAATAATAATGCTGTGGTAACGCATTTTATCTGGATTATATTCGTCACGCCCAATACCACAACCTAAAGCGGTAATTAACGTGGCAACCTCTTGTGACGATAGCATTTTATCAAACCGCGCTTTTTCGACGTTAAGGATTTTACCTTTAAGTGGCAATATGGCTTGATTCTTACGGTTACGCCCCTGTTTTGCAGAACCACCCGCAGAGTCCCCTTCCACCAAGTAGAGTTCAGATAGTGCAGGATCCTTCTCTTGACAGTCTGCCAATTTGCCTGGTAAGCCACCTAAATCTAAAGCACCTTTACGACGTGTCATTTCACGTGCTTTACGTGCAGCTTCACGTGCTCTAGCTGCATCAATAATTTTACCTACAATAATTTTGGCATCGGCAGGGTTCTCTAACAAATATTCAGAGAGTTTTTCAGACATGATAGATTCAACTGCTGATTTAACTTCTGATGAGACCAATTTATCTTTAGTTTGTGATGAGAATTTAGGATCAGGCACTTTTACAGAGACAACAGCAATTAATCCCTCTCTTGCATCATCTCCGGTAGCGCTAATTTTTGATTTTTTGCTATAACCCTCTTTCTCCATATAAGAGTTGAGTGTACGAGTCATTGCACCACGGAAACCAGCTAGATGTGTACCACCATCACGTTGCGGAATATTATTAGTAAAACAGTAGATATTCTCCTGATAACCATCATTCCACTGTAGTGCGACTTCAACTCCAATACTCTCTTTTTCAGCACTAAAATAGAATATTTTCGGATGGATTGGTGTCTTATTTTTATTAAGATATTCAACAAAAGCTTGGATTCCTCCCTCATAATGATAGTGTTCACTCTTACCAGTTCGTTCATCTTTAAGTTTTATTGAGACGCCTGAATTTAAGAATGAGAGCTCACGAAGACGCTTAGCTAAAATATCGTAAACAAATTCAATATTATTAAAAGTTTGTGGGCTTGGCCAAAACCTTACATATGTGCCAGATTCAGAAGTATCGCCAATAATAGTTAATGGCGCTTGTGGTACACCAAGGCTATAAATCTGTTGATGGGTTTTACCCTCACGATAGATAATTAACTCCAATTTATCGGATAGTGCATTAACAACAGAGATACCAACACCGTGCAATCCACCAGATACTTTATAGGAGTTATCATCGAATTTACCACCAGCATGCAAAACAGTCATAATAACTTCGGCGGCAGAGACACCTTCTTCTTCATGAATGCCAGTAGGAATACCACGACCATCATCACGTACAGAGACAGAATTATCAGAGTGAATAGTAACTTCAATATGTTTACAATAACCAGCTAAGGCTTCATCAATAGCATTATCTACTACCTCAAATACCATATGATGAAGACCGGTACCATCATCAGTATCACCAATATACATACCAGGGCGTTTACGGACGGCATCAAGCCCTTTAAGCACTTTAATGCTGGAAGAATCATAAGAGTTGGTCATGAATTTCTCGACTTTTTTGAATGGGTTTAATCTGTTATTTATCTAGTCAATTATACCAGATTTGATGTTAAAAATCTTATCATTTTCATCAACCAACTGACTGATCTGCTCTTCATTAATAGCAGTAATAAATACTTGTGAATTAGCTAATTTCAAACGTTTTGCCAGTAAATCACGTTTAGTCTGATCGAGTTCTGAAGCAAAATCATCTAAAAGATAGATACAGGACTGCCCCATCTGTTTAGCATAGTATTCACCTTGAGATAACCGAAGTGCACACATTAACAGTTTAAGCTGTCCGCGCGATAGCAGATCTTCAACAGGTATATTGTAAGCACGCAATTTGATATCAGCTTTATGTGGTCCTTGTTGAGTATAGTTTATAAATTTATCACGATCATACTGTTTGATTAGCTGATCTGCATAATCAGTATCTTCATCCCAACCGCGATCAAAATAACAACTTAGTTGATATTCAGGTAAAAAATCGGCACATGTAGCAACTATTTCTGGGAAAATATGGGATGCATAATCAGCACGAAATGCACTAATTTTAGTCGCAATAGGGACTAACTCTCTATCCCAAGGTAGGAGTTGTTGATAACAAGTTGTCTGTTTTAGCAAGGAGTTACGCTGCTTAAGGAGACGTCTTAGACTATTCCAAAGTGTAATAAATTCAGGATAGTGGTGAAAACAGCCCCAATCGATAAACGCACGGCGATGTTTAGGTCCCCCTGTCAATAATTCAAAACCCTCAGGAGTAATTAACTGCATCGGTAACAGTTTGGCAAGATCAGTTAATCGGAATCCTTCATCACCATCAATTTTAATGCGGTTATCGCCTGTTTTCGATTTAGATAACCCAATTGTACGCGTCTGCTGATTAACGGATCTGATTTGACTAAACAGCACAAGTTCAGGCTTTTCATGCTGAATAATTCGATTCGATTGCGCATGGCGAAATGCTCTCCCATGCCCTAGCATATAGAGTGCTTCAAGCAGACTCGTTTTCCCGCTACCATTATTACCTACAATAAAATTAAAATGGGGCGATAGAGACAATTCGGCATAATCGATATTACGAAAATGGTGAATATTGATATGCGAAATAGTCATATAGTTTTATAAATAGTCAGTTCAGCGCAAAATTAACAGTCAAAACAAAAGTTTAAACAGATAAAACAGTTAAATCTAAAGACGCATTGGCATCACAACATAGGTTGCCGTATCATCGTTAATATCTTCGATTTGCACGCTTGAAGTTGCATCTGTTAACAGTAGCTGTACACTTTCACATCTTAACGTATTTAAGATATCTAGTAGATAGGTGACATTAAAACCAATTTCTAACTCATTTGAATTATATTTAACATCAACGACCTCTTCAGCCTCCTCCTGCTCAGGATTATTTGCTGTGATCTTAACCTGATTATTATTAGCATATAATCGAATACCACGGAATTTCTCATTGGAGAGAATAGCCACACGTGAAAGGGCATTTTTTAGATCTTCACAACCAACTTCTAACGGTTTATCCGGATTACGCGGTAAAACACGCTTATAATCTGGGAAACGACCATCAATTAATTTAGATGTAAACGTGAAATCAGCTAAATTTACACGTAGATTATTACTGCCAATCTGGATATTAATAGGATCTTCACTATCGCTAATTAATTTTGACAGCTCAAGCACACCTTTTCTCGGCATGATGACAGAGTGGGATGATGCAACATCTTGCCCAATAGGCAAAGAGCAGACCGCTAAGCGATGACCATCGGTTGCAACAGTTTTGAGTTGACCATTATCGATCTCAAATAACATACCATTAAGGTAGTAACGGACATCTTGATTAGCCATTGAAAATTGAACTGCATCAATTAGACGTTTCACCGTTTTTTGTGGTATTGAGAATTCAACATCACTTTGCCAATTTTCTAAATTTGGAAAATCGCTTGCCGGAAGAGTAGATAAAGAGAATTTGCTACGGTTAGATTGAATAATAAGTCGATGATCATCTACTGTAACTGCAATTTGTGCATTACTTGGAAGACTACGGCATATATCAAGGAATTTTCTTGCTGGAACAGTTGTCGCCCCTGCTTCGCTCTGCTCACTTAATGGTAGGCGAGCTATCATCTCAATCTCAAGATCAGTCCCAATCATTGATAACATATTATTTTCAACTTGCAATAATAGATTTCCTAAAATAGGTAATGTAGGACGACTACTAAGTGGCGCACTGACAAGTTGCAAAGGTTTGATAAGTTTTTCGCGATCAATAACAAATTTCATAATATTTATTCTTTTATTAGGTTGATAAAGTTCGAATTAAATTGGAATAGTCCTCTTTAATATCATTGCTCTCTTCTTTCAGTTCTGTAATTTTCCGACATGCGTGTAAAACAGTTGTATGATCTCTACCACCAAAACCATCGCCAATTTCAGGTAGACTTTTATTTGTTAACTCTTTGGCAAGAGCCATAGCTACCTGCCGTGGTCTTGCTACTGATCGTGAACGTCGTTTAGATAACAGATCAGAGACTTTGATCTTATAATATTCGGCAACAGTTTTTTGAATATTCTCAATAGTAACCAATTTTTCTTGTAACGCAAGTAGATCCTTTAACGCATCTTTAACAAAATCGATGGTTATCGCTTTTCCGGTAAAATTGGCATTAGCAATAACACGATTAAGCGCCCCTTCTAATTCACGGACATTTGAACGTAACCGTTTAGCGATAAAAAAAGCGACCTCTTCAGGTAAACGGATACGATTCTCTTCCGCTTTTTTCATCAAAATAGCTACACGCGTCTCGAGCTCTGGTGGCTCTATGGCGATGGTTAAACCCCAACCAAAACGTGATTTTAATCGATCCTCAACACCATTAATCTCTTTGGGGTATCTATCTGATGTTAAAATAATTTGTTGATTACCTTCAAGTAAAGAGTTAAATGTATGAAAGAATTCCTCTTGTGATCGCTCTTTATTGGCAAAAAATTGAATATCATCGATTAATAATGCATCGACAGAGCGATAATAATTTTTGAACTCCTCAATCGCATTATTTTGTAAAGCTTTAACCATATCTTGCACAAAACGTTCAGAGTGCATATAGACGACTTTATTATTCTGTTTAATCTGCATAATCTGGTTACCTACTGCATGCAGTAGGTGAGTCTTACCTAAACCAGTAGAGCCATATAAAAAAAGTGGGTTATAAGCTCTACCAGGGTTTTCAGCTACCTGCTTTGCAGCAGCGACAGCAAGTTGATTTGACTTACCTTCAACAAAACTTTCGAAAGTGTGTTTATGATTAATACCAGAGTGGTAAGTATGTTTACTGTTATTATTCTCTTTACTCTTCTTCCAACTTGGTAGCTCATTTGGTTTTGTGGTAGTCTCTTTTGCAGTTAAAACTGAACCTACTTCAAGATACAATTTAGGCGCATCATTATTACAAAAGGTGTTAAGTAATTGCGAAATATTAGATAAATATTTATTTTTTACCCAATCTAAAACAAAACGATTAGGCGCGTAAATATAGAGTTGATTGTCAATGATTTCAGCTTGTAACGGACGGATCCACAAATTGAATTCAGTAGCAGGTAACTCTTCTTGTAATTGTGTAAGACACCTTTGCCAGATAGACACAATAATTCCTTCTAGAATGGATGCAGACCGAATCTAATTATAAACTTTTTTATAACGATTTTATAGATGAAACGAAATAGATAAATTTTGCAAATAGCGGATTAAATTTTAATAAAAAACCCGGTAAGACCGGGTTTTTTGATATGTAAAGTAACTAACTAAATTTAAAACTAACTTAATTTAAAGAATAAACTTAGTTAGATGCAGGAACGTTTATTTCAACTTCTTGTACGTTCAATGCTTTTACTTCGATCTCAACACGACGATCAGGTGCTAAACATGCTTTAAGATCTGATCCACGAAGTGCATTACATTTATTACCAGTTACTGATTGTGCTTTACCTACGCCACGTGCATTAATTAATTGTGAAGGAACGCCTTTAGCAACAAGGTATTTCATCACTGAGTGTGCACGTTGTTCAGATAGTTTTTGGTTGTAGTTATCAGAACCGATACGATCAGTATGACCAACTACGATAATCGCGCTTTGTGTTGGATTGATTTTAACTAGTGTAGTAACTAAGTTGTCTAATGCTTGACGACCTTCCACTTTCAAGTCAGATTTAGCATAAGCAAATAGTACATCTTCATTTAAGATATAACGCTTTTCTTCAGTTTCAACTGTAATTGGAGCTGGTGTTGGTGCAGCAACAGTAGGTGAACCTAAACGGTATGTAATACCTAAAGATAATAGACCGTTATCAGGATTTACTGGCGCATCGCTACCAATGTGGTTAACCCATTGATACTCTAAACGAGTTGTAAAATCTTCATCGAAACGGTAGTCAAGACCTAAAGCATAAACAGGTGATACACCAGTATCAGTGTGGTCTTTTCCTGCAGAAGGATCTTTCCATTTAGCGATACGAACAAATGCACCCGCACGAGCATAAATGTCTAAATCATCAGAAATAAATGAAAGAGGGTAACTTAATTTACCAGTTAATGAGACACCTTGAACTGTTAATTTGCTGTCACGAGCTACATCGCTTTTGTATTTTAATGTACCTAACCAGTCATAAGCAAGTTCAGCAGCTAAATATTGATTAGCTTGGAAACCAAGGAATGCACCGCCAGCTACGCTATCACGGCTAGTATCATTAGTGTTTGCTACTTTTTCAGTTTTTACGTCAACATATTTAGACCAGCCAATTTTTGCACCAGTATAAAAAGTGTTGTCTTCATATGCTGCATGAGCTGCTACAGAAGTAGTTAAACTTGCAGCAGCAATTGCGATTGCTAAAGTTGTTTTTTTCATTTTATTGCCTCAACTATGTATTGTTATCGACCTGTTTTTCAATATTGAACTCAGATTTTAGAACCAAAGTTCATGTTTAAAAAATGACAAATACTTGTTTTTATTAATCAAGTTACACTTTAAAGTGCTATTAATTATAACATAGAATATTACCAAAGCCATAACTAAAAGCAATTTTAGTAAAAATTATGTTATATCATTAAGTTATATTAATTTAATTGATAATATTTAGATAATTTTTAATCAACTAAGCTTTATGAATTGAAGTAAAAAAAGCGTCGATGGTATCGGCTAATGTTGCAGACATAATTAAAAAATCGGCTTCTAACCGTTTTTCTAACTCATCAGCACCAATATCCTCATTTTCATCTAAAATAGCACTATCAAATTTGATCCGTTTTAAGGTTAAATCAGCATTGGCAATAAAATTAACGCCCCTTTCATCAAAAAGCTTAAGTTTTGTGACCCACTTACCTGCATTGATATGATTCTCGATCTCTTCGCTGGTAACATCTTGATCTTTACAGCGAATAATTCCATTTCCATCGATAGGATCTTTAAGTTCAGCTTCATCACCCAACAATAACGGTGGAAAATGACGTTTTTCTTTTACCCATTGAGTCATGACCTGTTCTACAGGTTTATCAATAGAGAGCGGTTTTAACGATAATGTTCCCATAGGTTTACGCAAAATGGCTAAAATCTCTTCCGCCTGTGTAAAGCTACTGCAATCCAGAATAATACGTCTATTCTTGGTATCTATCCAGAGCCAATAGTAACGATATTTACTAAATGCGCGCGGAATCAGATCGATCATTACCTCATCTTTTAGTGATGCTTTCTCTGTTTTATTTAAACGGCGTCCTTGTACCTGCTCCTGCTTACTAATCTTCTCGGCAAGTGCCAGCTTAACGACAGCAGAGGGGATAATTTTGGTCTCTTTTTTCATCTTTAATAGTAGATGACCTTGCATATCAACGATAAGATCATCTTCATCACTATTATCATGATAAGGTGAAATCCACCCCATTTTAGTATTATCTAAACTACCACAAGGCACAAACAGCTGTGATTTTACAGCATTGATAACGTTCTCTTTATTTAGAGGATTATCATCGCTCATTTGATAAATAATGGCATTTCTAAACCAAAGCATATAGCTAATTTCCTAATAATTTTGCTGTTTTTAGCGTATAAAAACGGATGAAAAAATATCTTACTAGAAGAGGAAAGCCAACAAACAGATACAGACTTATTGGCTTTAAAAATGTGAAAAATTAGAATGTATAACTAATACCCATATAGACAGAGGTGATAACACTTTCACCCACCATTGGGCTATTTTTAGCATCGCCCATCAACTTATCTAGGCGGAGACCACCAAAAGTCTGAAAACCTGAACCTAAAGGATATTGCAAACCTAACTCAGTATAAGGAGTAAATGAACCATCGGCATCATAGTAGCGAAGACCAGAACGTTTTGACTCCTTATGTGACACGCCATAATAGTAATCATTGTGGCTACTATTTGCCCAATTTACGCCAATTGTTGGGACGATAATTAACTCACCCTCTTTAAATGGAATATTGTAACCAACATCGGCAAGCAGACTATTACTATTATCTAAAACATCAGCAGCTAATCGGCTAACAAAATTACCCACCGAGGTATTAAGTTCATAACCGATTTCAGCCAAAAGGGTTGAGTGACGTTTATCTAACCGTTTTAATCCTCTATTGTCGGTATCATGAGGATTAAACTCCATTCCTAAATAACGCACACCAATAGTCACATTTTGCAGATCACTATTATATGCATACATCCCTGCCGAAAGACCATCGATATAGACAGTATCATTATCATAATCAATATGTGGGATTGGGAAGTAAGTCGTATCATACCCTTTATAAGGGGATTTACTAACACCAAAACCAAGACCGATTGAGGTAGGATCAGCCGCGACAGTTGCTGAAAAAACTAAAATTAGACCAGACATAAGAGTGATAAACCCTTGTCTGTTTTTTTTACTATTTGCTAATTTGTTTTTTATTATTGGATTTATTAATAGATTTGTTAACTGATAAGACATTTTTTTCATTGAAAGCTCGCAGAATGACTGTTGATTATAAAAGAACTTTTTATATAGGACTATATTTATATAAGATTATATAAAACTCAATTAAATAAAATGAGCAAAACATATAAAGTAGAACAAAAAAAGTGAATAAAACAGCACAATTTGTACATGTGGCACATTTTATCAATTTACCTCAAGTTGTCACACAACTTATACAGTAAATGTACATTGTTATAAATAAATTTAGTGAATAATGTGCCCACTTTTTGTCTATTTAGTTTAAGGGTAAATTATGAGTAAACCAAGTTTAGAAACAATCAACAGCCGCCCTGATGATGCAACATTATTAGCTGAAGAGGCTAAATACTGCTCATTTGGCGATACTGTCCACTACGTTGAACCACCAAAAATATTTGATGGCTGCGAAGGTAGCTATATGTATGACAAAGAGGGAAAACCCTTTCTTGATCTACAGATGTGGTACTCTGCTTGTAATTTTGGTTATGCCAATGAACGCCTAAATAATGTACTCAAACATCAAATTGATACTTTACCGCAATGTGCCAGCCAATACCTCCATCCAACCAAAATCGAATTAGCTAAAACTATCGCCGTTGGCATGAAAGATCGTTTTGGTTATGATGGGCGAGTCCACTTTAATGTTGGCGGATCACAATGTATTGAAGACTCACTCAAAGTGGTTCGTAATGCAACTGGTGGTAAATCGCTTATGTTCGCTTTCCAAGGTGGCTACCATGGTCGTACCTTAGGTGCATCATCTATCACCTCAAGTTACCGTTATCGCCGTCGCTATGGTCACTTTGGCGATCGCGCGATGTTTGTCCCATTCCCATACCCATTCCGCCGTCCAAAAGGGATGACAGCCGAAGAGTATGGTGAACATTTAGTCGCAGAATTTGCCAAACTATTTGAAACAGAATACCACGGTGTGTGGGATCCAAAAGTGGGTCAAGCCGAATATGCCGCGTTCTATGCAGAGCCGCTACAAGCAACTGGGGGTTATATTGTTCCACCACGCAACTACTTCAAAGGGTTGAAAAAAGTATTGGATCAGTATGGAATTCTACTTGTTGTCGATGAGATTCAAATGGGCTTCTACCGTACAGGTAAACTCTGGTCGATTGAACATTTCGATGTTAAACCTGATGTCGTAGTTTTTGCTAAAGCATTAACTAATGGTCTCAACCCACTAGGTGGACTCTGGGCGCGTGAAGAGTTAATCAATCCAACAGTATTCCCAGTTGGATCAACTCACTCCACCTTTGCTTCAAATCCACTTGGCACAGCAGTTGGACTCGAAGTTTTAAAAATGACCTCAGAAACTGACTATGAAAAGATGGTGATGGATAGTGGTGCATACTTCCTTGAAGGTTTAAAAACACTTGAAAAACGCCATAAAGAGATTGGTGAAGTTGATGGACTTGGTCTTGCACTACGTGCCGAAATCTGTACAGAAGATGGATTCACTGCCAACAAAGCACTAGTCGATAAGATGGTTGATATTGGTATGTCGGGCGATCTTGACTGGAAAGGTAACAAAATGGGTCTAGTACTTGATATCGGTGGCTACTATAAAAACGTAATCACCTTTGCGCCATCACTACTTATCTCACGTCAAGAGATTGACCAAGGTATTGAACTCCTTGATCAGTTAATTACACGAGCCAAAAAAGAGCTTAAATAAGCGCTTTATTTAACAAAAAATCAGTAACTTATTAATTTATAAGTTACTGATTAAAACTGCTGTTTATAAAGCTTTGCTTATAAAGTTCTTTTTATAAAGAGTGTACAAAGATTTTATAACAATTGTTTATAGAAATATTGCATATGAACTATTTAAATCAATTGGAACCAAATGCTTTAATTGATGATTTTTTAACTCATCCGCCAGACCATTTTTCTGCGTGGTTAAGTGAAGATGGCGTGCCGCTATTTGCCGCAAAATTTGATCTTCTAACTACCGCCCAGAGTGATTTTAAAGCAAAACTGAAAAAAATCCCTTTTTACAAAAGTTGGAAGAGTTGGTTACAACCTAAAACCTGTTTTGTCGGGACGACAGTCTCAGAATATGCGCTATTAACCAATCAAGTTGATGCCAGCACATTAGCAATGCATATCAAACAGCGTTATGCTAAAGTCTATCCACTACTCATTGTTAAAGATCTCCCAATTGATTCACCGCTTCAAAATGACGAATCTAACCAATACTCAACTCAATTTGTCACTGCACTCAAAAAGCAAAACTTTATCGAAGTAGAGGGGCAGGCATTAGCATTTGTACCAATTGATTTTACCGATATCGATCAATTCTTTAATCGATTCTCTTACAGCCGACGTAAAAACTTCCGTCGCAAATTAAAATCGCAAAAGCAGTTAACCATCAAAGTTTTATCTAGTGGCGATGACGTTTTTTTCCAAGATCAGCTTATCGATGAGTACTATCAGTTATACCAAAATGTCTATGACCAGAGCGAAATACATTTTGACAAACTGACCAAACCGTTTTTTAAACAGCTACTACAGAGTAAAAGCAGCAATGCCCGAATTTTTACCTACTATGATAGCCGCAATCCCGAAGATAAAAAACTGATTGGCTATAATATCTGTTTTATTGTCAATAATATGCTGGTTGATAAATATATCGGACTTGTCTACCCCGCAGCGCGCGAGTTAAATCTCTACTATGTCAGCTGGTTTTACAATCTGGAATATGCCTTACAACATCGACTCACCCACTACATTGCAGGGTGGACAGATCCAGAAGTTAAAGCGTCGCTAGGCGCCAGCTTCACCTTTACTAAACATCTCGTCTACGTTCGAAACCCGCTACTGAGAGTGATTTTGGCTAAACTGAGTCGATTTTTTGAAAGTGATAAGGAGAAGACTGCATGAATAGCCCCTTAATCCTTGATTTTGATCAAAGCGTTGGTCATATTGAGCATGCCAAAACGCTCAATTTAACAACATGGCAAGAGCAGATCCGTTTTGGCTGCACCAAAAAAATCTTTAACAAGTTAGAGTGCTACCTACAGCCACAACTCCCAAAAAACTACGGTACTGTACTGATGGGCAGCGGTGATTATCACCACCTCTCCCTCCTTTTGATTAAACAACTTGCAGATCGTTATAGCGCCAAAAATCCAATCGAAGTGATCATCTTTGATAACCACCCCGATAATATGCGCTATCTATTTGGCATACATTGCGGCTCATGGGTTAGCCACCTAGCACGCCTACCGTTTGTCTCGCACATCCATGTTGTCGGCATCACCTCGAGCGATATCTCACTCTACCATTTGTGGGAAAACCGCTTAGCACCGCTCCTAAAAAAACGCCTCACCTATTGGAGTATGGGGATTAACACTGCTCCAATGCAAAAATTGGGCTTAGGTGAATCGTTTCGTAACTTCTCCTCAGCGGATGAGCTTATTGCCAGTTTCCTTGCCGAACAGTACTATAACCAAAAACCGATCTATCTCTCGATTGATAAAGATGCCTTAAGCGAAAAGGTGATCCACACCAATTGGGATCAGGGCGAACTACAGACCTACCACCTGCTAGATACCATCACCGCCATCAAACCCCGCATTATTGGCAGCGACATCACCGGCGAACTATCTATCTGGCATCCAAAAAGTCGCTTCAAACGCCTCTTAACCCTGCTAGACAAACAGCCCAACATCTCCCAAGCAACCTTAAAACAGTGGCAACAAGAACAGCATGAGCTCAACCTAACCCTGCTAGATGCACTAAAAAGCTAACCAGATAAAAAGGGTATTGATAACCAAAAACAGCAATACTCTTTAAATCAAAAAAACTTCAACCCTAAAACATTAATTCTTAAATATTAATCCTAAAAGATTGATATTGATTATCATAATCAACAGTTATCTGTTTCAAACAGACAATCTAACGTCAAATAATGTCACGCCAAACTAATCTGCCTTTCACTTTATCCCAGCTTGATTGAAATGGGTATAAACCCTAAAACAAATTTGCATATTTTAATATTAAACTTAAATGTTAAAGCAGTTTAAACTGTTTTTTGATTGGGGTAGATTGGGTGGTTTTACCCCATCAACATTGGTTGATGGGGCTGATTTTGAAGTGGTTTGGTAAAAATTTAGTACAAAAATAGAGCTAATTACTGTTCGCTGTTAATTTTACTTTCAGCAATCGCTAAAAAGACGATGCCAGAGAGGATAAAGCCAGCGCCGATTAATTTAAATAGGGTTATCGGTTCATGGAAGAGGAAAACCGAGACAATCATCACTGTGACAATTTCAAGATGGGATGCGGCAAAGGCAGGCCCAACGGGGGCTTTTTTAAGTAGTGTCATCCAAGTAAAAAAGGTTAAAATATAACCTAAAATCGAGATGTAGATCCACGGATTGGTAAAGACGCGTATTAGCCAAGCGCTGTTTAACTCTAACGGAATGGCATGCATTGCCGCCATTTTAAAGGTGCACTGCGCAATGGTGTCAAAAAAGAGTAAGATTGCAAAACCAACGAGGTAAAATTTAGCCATTGTCTCTGTCCATTAACTGTTTTCCTATCAATTGCATTGCGATCAAATCCACTTTAGTTAAATGATTTATTTAAATGATTCAGTTAACTATTTTTATAAACTGTTTTTTTATAAACTATCTGTTTTATAATCCGTTTGATCGCTCATTTTAGATCACTGCTTTTAAATCGATTATTTAAATTAACTGCTTTTAATTGATTACTTTAAATTAACTGTTTTGAATTGACCGCTTTTAATTAATTGTCATTAATCAACAACTCTTTTGCTTTAAACAATAATTCATTTTTAAACCGCCAGCCCAACAAAAATAACACCGATGGTGATAAGCGCAATGCCGATCACGCGATAGAGCGTTAAAAGTTCGCGAAAGAGTAACCGCCCAACTAGCATTATTGTAATGATATTGAATGATGCAAGCAGTACCCCAAGCGAGAGCGGTACTAGCGTTAAAAAGGCGAGCCAGAGGAGAAACTCAAATACGTAGGAGGCGATACCGATCCAGATCCAGTAATTTTTGGCGAGATCTAACCAGTAGTACCAGCCATCACGATTAGTGGGCGAGGTGGCAGAGTATTTAAATGCGATCTGCCCTAAGGTATCAAAGAAGATATTACACACCCATAAAAGGATAATTAATGGGGACATTAGTTCACCTGCTCCACATTGAGGTCACTCTTTACCTCTTTTGCCGCAATATGGCCGAAAAATTCGGCAGCAGCATTGATCACCTCTCTCCGTTCGCTATCAATGGTAATGAGATGATAGCTATTCTCTAACGCGATCAATTTTGTTGTACCTGAGACCGATTTTTCAACTAAACGGGCATTGGTATTGATGTTGGCGATATCATCATCTTTGGCGTGCATAATTAGGCAAGGCACCGTTACTTTAGGCAGATCTTTACGTACTGTTTTGGCAAGTAGCTGCATCTCTGCTAAGGCAGGGAGAGGATTACCGGCAAGACCAGCTGCTGCGCTGTCGCCACTTAACATACTTTCGGAGACAGTTGCACGGATGCGCTCATCTTTCAGTCCATAAGGGGGCTGCTCAATAAATACCGCTTTTTGGAAGAGGTGCAATTTTTTTAACCAGACCAGTGTAAAGAAGAGTTTTTTCGCCCAAAATGGGATGCTCCAGCCATCATAACGAAAAGTGACGCCTAAAACACCAACTCCTTTGATCTGATTAGGCCTATCCGCAGCCAATTTAAGGGCTAACAGTGCCCCCATCGACAAGCCAGCAACAAAAATGTTATCCACTTTTTGCGCTAAAAAATCGGCACCAGCCTCTACACTTTTATACCAATCTTGCCATGTGGTCTGATTGAGATCGTCCTCGGTACCACAATGCCCAGCAAGCTGAACCGCATAGACTGAGAATCCTGCACGTTGTAGCCCTTTGGCTAAAATGCGCATCTCATTTGGGGTACCGGTTAAACCATGAATCAGTAGCACGCCGTTGCGATTACCGGGTAGATAGTAGGATAGATCTGCAATGGAACTCATAATTATTTAGAAACTCTCTTTTTAACGGTTAAATAGTCATTTAATAAGTTGGGTAGTTCCTTATTTAACTACTTTTAATAACTTTTTTAATTAGATTTTTAATTAGTTAACTGTTTAATTAGTTAATTGTTTAATTAGTTAACTTGTTAATTAGTGATCTGCGCTTGAATTGAAGATAAATAGCTCGCCTTCTCTATGGCATCAGTCACATCGGCAAAACTGTTAATCGCGCAGTAATTTAGGTTATGCTCTTGGCAGTAGGTGATAAGTTTATCCTTGGCAAAGACTAAATCGACCCGATTAGATACGCAGAAATCTGAAGTGCCATCACCAACATAGAGGATTGGGTTAAACTGTTTTAACTGTTGCTGTTTAACGTGGTTACATTTACAGTTGCCACTCCCTTTAATACACCCCTTATTGGCATAAGGGAACGCTAAACGCCAACCACGCTGGTTATCATGTAGAAGTTGGTTGGCAAAAATCGGTAAATGCCCCAATCCATGCTGCTCTAAAATAAAACGGATAGCGTAATCTAAGCCGTCGCTAACCACATGAACGGGGATCTTATTACGCTCTGCTGCATGCACAAATGCTTTAAAATCAGGATCAATTTTCATCTCGCTAAGCACTTGATTAACTTCATCTAAACTAGCATCTAACAGGGCTATCTGTTTGCTCATGCACTCTTGTGAACCTATTTTACCCGCTAGCCACAGCTCCTCTAACTCATCACAGCCAGTTTTACCAAAGTGGGATAATAGCGTGTCGGTCACATCTTTTTCGCTAATCGTTCCATCAAAATCAGAGAGAATGATAGGTTGTTGCGATGCTGTTTTTACCTGTTTTGAAGTAGATAAAAACCGGCTATTTACCGTTAAAATGGTGTCTGTTGGCGCTATATTGTTCATCTTTAAGTGGTTTTGGATTATAAAAAAGGGGTAATAAGGCATAGCCTTGGATATTGAGATGGCATTGTATAATAATGAAAGATCCGACTATGTGGCGGCTTTGTGTATGTTTTGTAACGATCCTATTTTGGCTGTATAATTGGAAAAATTCACTTCCTAACCCACAATTTAAGAGCATTGGCATGAACAGACGAATCCTAATTATTGAAGATGATCATAAACTTGCCTCTCTAATCCAAACTTACCTTACAAAACATGGTTATACCGTTGAGTGGCATGAACGGGGTGATGATGCGGAGGAGAAAATTCGCGAGAGTAATCCCGATCTCCTTATTTTAGATGTGATGTTACCGGGTAAATCTGGCTTTGATATCTGCCGTGATATCCGCGGTTGGTTCACCGGTTTTATCTTGATCATGACCGCTAGTGGTGATGATATTGATGAAATTGTTGGATTAGAGCTAGGTGCCGATGACTATTTAGCTAAACCGATCGAACCGCGTTTACTGTTAGCTAGAATTCGTGCACTTTTGCGGCGTAAACATGCTGAATTTGATCTTGAACAGATAGGTAGTGAGGCACAAAATAGTCAGCTACTTACGTTTGATAATCTTACGATTAATGCTGAAAATCGTAAAGTATTGTTAGATCAGCAGGAGATAGATCTCACAACGGCAGAGTTTGATCTCTTATGGTTATTGGCAAATAATGCCGGCAAAATCTTATCCCGCGATGATATTTTTGCCCAAGTACGCGGAATCGATTTTGATGGTAGCGATCGCTCAATTGATGCGCGTATCTCACGATTACGCAGGAAACTGCTAGATGACCCAGAAAATCCGCTGCGTATAAAAACTGTGCGTGGTAAAGGTTACCTCTTTTTACGTGGTGAAGCAGCAGGTAGGGAGGAGGGCATTTGAGTCATCGATTTTCTAAGCCATTTTATAATACCCGCATTATCACCTATCTGGTGGTTTTGCTCTCTCTACAGTGCATCATCGCTTATGGTGCACTGCTGGTGTTTGATGCGCTGCCGGCATCATTAACCGGCATTCCAGATGATCATAGCATCTTCCATGAATCGCAACGGGGCACTGTTAACCTTTTACGTCTTCAACTGGATGAAAATAGCGATATTCCGATTAAACAGGCAGTAAAAAAGTTACAGCCCTATTTTAGTTACCCGCTGACCCTACTTCCACCGCAAGTGGTATTACCACATGAAGTGTTGGCTGAACTGGCAAAATATGGTTTTGCCTATGATGAGGATAAAGAGGTCATTTTAGTTGATCTCTATAATGGGCGAATACTACAACTTGGCCCCATTGCTGTCCGTCATATTTTAGAGTCTAACTCCACTTCACTTGCGCTCTTTTTAGTAATATGGGCACTTTTTAGTGCCATTATCTTTTTCATCTTAATCTATTTTGCTTTTATTACGGTGTGGCGTGATCTGTTTAAGATTCGCCAAACGACTGAACAGATTGGTGAGGGGAATCTAAAAGCACGGGCGGAAAATATTCGTAGTTGGGTATTTAAGCCATTAGCTGATGTGTTAAATAATATGGCGCGCCATATTGAGCACCTTGTTAGTACTAACCAGACAATCTCTCATGCAATGGCACATGAACTGCGTACACCGCTTGCCCGCATGAGGTTTGAGCTCAGCATGTTAGATGAGGCGACTAGTGAGGATGAGCGGTTACTGTTACAAAAAGGGATTGCTGATGATATTAATGAACTAGAATCCTTAATTAATGTCAGTTTAAACTACTTCAAGATGCACCAGAGCGGTATTGAGCTCAATTTAACTCGAATATCGTTAGCGTCATGGGGCAATCAAGTCTGCCAGTCAGTAGAACTGTTTAAACCACCCGGCTTTGAGCTAATCACCCATATTGAAGATTGTGAAGTGGTGATTGATGCAGGGTTAGCTGAGACCATTGTTAAGAATCTTCTGCAAAATGCGTTCAAATATGCAGCACATAAAGCGGTGCTGACTATCTCGAAAAAGGGACATGTCCTTGTCATTGAGGTTGATGATGATGGACCCGGTATTCCGCTGGCGGCCCGTGAGTCGATCTTTATGCCATTTTCGCGGTTAGATACGAGCCGTACACGTACCACTGGTGGTTATGGTTTAGGGCTGGCTTACGTTAAACTGATTGCCGAATTCCATGCCGGTAAAGCGTTTGCGGTGACAAGCCCGATGGGTGGCGCCCGTTTTGTCGTCACCCTCAATTTAGATGAGAAATAAAAAGTCGATATAGCCATTGTTATGGTATAAAATCGGATAAATTTGTTAATTATTCATACCAGAGGTTTTTTTATGAGCGGTTCTTTACCGAATGAGAACGACGGTCGCCCAACTAATTTTATCTACCAAATTATTGATGCAGATATTGCCGCAGGCAAATGCCAAGCACCCCATACTCGCTTTCCACCTGAACCTAATGGATATCTGCATATTGGACATGCTAAAGCTATCTGTCTCAACTTTGGTGTTGCACAAGATTATCCGCAAGGTAAATGCAATTTACGTTTTGATGATACCAACCCCGCGAAAGAAGATGTTGAGTATGTTGAATCAATCAAAGAGGATGTGAAGTGGTTAGGTTTTGAGTGGGATGGTGAGATCTGCTACTCCTCAAACTATTTTGATCAGCTCTATCAATATGCAATCGAACTGATCAGTAAAGGGCTAGCCTATGTGGATGAGCTCTCTGCCGATGAGATTCGGGAATATCGTGGCACTTTAACCCAGCCGGGTAAAAATAGCCCCTATCGTGATCGCTCAGTTGATGAAAATCTTACGCTATTCGCGAAAATGCGAGCGGGTGAGTTTGCTGAAGGGAGCGCCTGCCTACGGGCTAAAATCGATATGGCATCACCATTTATTGTGATGCGTGATCCGGTTTTATACCGTATAAAATTTGCCCACCACCATCAGACGGGCGATAAGTGGTGCATCTATCCGATGTATGATTTTACACACTGTATCTCTGATGCGATCGAAAATATCACTCACTCACTCTGTACATTAGAGTTCCAAGATAACCGCCGCCTTTATGATTGGGTGTTAGATAACATCACTATTGCCGCGCATCCACATCAATATGAGTTTTCCCGTTTAAATCTTGAATATACGATCACCTCAAAACGGAAACTGAATCTGTTAGTGGCAGAGAAGATTGTTGATGGTTGGAGTGATCCACGTATGCCAACTATTGCTGGTTTAAGACGCCGTGGCTACACACCGGCTGCTATTCGTGATTTTTGCCACCGTATCGGGGTGACAAAACAGGAGAATAGGGTTGAGATGGGGACATTAGAGTTCTGTATTCGGGAAGATCTTAATCAGAACGCACCACGTGCAATGGCGGTGCTTGATCCTGTGAAAGTGGTGATTGAGAACTTCTCAGATACGGTAGATGAGGTGCTCAGTATGCCAAATCACCCTAATCGACCAGAGCTTGGCGAGCGCGGTGTTGTTTTGACGAAAGAGATCTATATTGATCGCGCAGATTTCCGCGAAGAGGCGAATAAGAGTTATAAACGGTTGGTGCTTGGTAAAGAGGTTCGACTACGTAACGCTTATGTGATCCGTGCCGATCGCGTAGAGAAAGATAGTCAAGGTGTGATTCAGACCATCTACTGCTCTTATGATCCAGCGACGTTAAATAAGAATCCTGAAGATGGGCGAAAAGTAAAAGGGGTGATTCACTGGGTATCGGCTAAATTTGGTCAGCCAGCTGAGATCAGACTCTATGATCGCCTCTTTACGGTGCCAAATCCCGCAGCAGCGGAGGATTTTTTATCCACCATCAACCCAAATTCATTAATCATCAAACAGGGATTTGTTGAAGCAAATCTTAAAGATGCTAAAGTGGGGCAAGCTTATCAGTTTGAGCGCGAAGGCTACTTCTGTTTAGATAGCGAATCGGGTGATCGCCTCATCTTTAATCGTACTGTTGGTCTACGTGATAGTTGGAGTGAGGCGCAAAACTAATCAAATCTTACTCTCTCTTACCCATATAATCGCCGATATCTGTCGGCGATTTTTTTTTAGACTATTTTTGTAAACTGTGAATTAGGTCACGTTCTCTTTTTTTACAAGTCGCCCTATCTTAAATAGAATAGCGTTGAGTTTTATCTAGTCGGAAAATATTTTTATAAATGATAAAAATATGTTGATTAATAAACTTAATTTTAAATTAAATAATCTATTTTATATAAGGAGCTTTAGATGAAAATTGCCATTATTGGTGCAACTGGAAAGAGTGGAAAATTACTTTTAAAAGAGGCATTAAAAAGAGGTCATGATGTGACTGCTATTGTTCGCCATGCTGATAAACTGACAGAATCAAATGCCCATATCATTGAAAAAGATCTGTTTGATTTAACCTATGACGATATTAAAGATAATGATGTGATTATTGATGCTTTTGGTGTGTTTGAACCTGAAAAACTTGTACAACATCAAACAACCCTAAAACATCTTGCTGATATTCTATCCCAAAAACCAAATCGCTTACTGGTTGTTGGTGGGGCTGGTAGTCTTTATGTAAACCCTGAACATACTGTTCGAGTAATGGATACAGCAGAGTTTCCAGATGAGTTTAAACCGTTAGCTTCTAATATGGCAAAAGCACTTGAAGAGTTACGTAAACGTGATGATGTGCAGTGGACCTACTTAAGCCCAGCTGGATTTTTTGTTGCTGATGGCCCGCGAACTGGCCACTATACAATGGGAGGAGAGGAGATTATGGTCAACAGTAAAGGTGAAAGCCAGATCAGTTATGCTGACTATACAATAGCGATGATCGATGAAGCTGAAACTGGTAAACATATTCAGCAACGATTTACAGTAGTTTCTGAATAGTGATTTCTGAATAGCAGTAACTGAATAACAGTTTTTGGGTAGATAATGCGTTAAATACGCTTTTTAAAAGAGTATAAAATAAGAGGATAAATTATGGTTATATTTTATTCTCTTATCTTATCTTATCTATTCATTAAGCTGTTTTTTTACCTTTTTTTAAAACTATATTACTAAAACCCTTTTTTTAAACTCTATCTAATTCATATTTTTAGACTATTTATTTAATCAATTAGTTTATTTAATCAAATAGTTAATTATCTATTTGAATTACTTGGTTAAATCAGATAGTTTTCTTGAATGATTTTTCTCTTCTCTGCATCAAGTTGATACTCTTTTGCTAACCAGTTATCGATTGTTTGGTAACGATCTTTTATCGCTGTAATTGCTGCTGCAAGGTACTCCCGTTTGGCTGCAAAAATCTCTTTACGATTTTCAAAAACTTCAGGGGATAGGCGATCTTTTATTTTTTGGAGTAACTTTTCCCGAAAATCGGCTAATGCTGTTTCAGTAAATAGATAGTCTTGCATCACCGTCTCTTCATCAACGCCTAGCGCAAAAAGGGTAAGCGCAACACCTACACCAGTTCTATCTTTGCCAACAGCGCAGTGTTGTACCAGTGGGCTGTTATCATTTTGTAATAGCAGTGAGGCTAATTTTTTATATGCAGGATTGTTAAATGGTAAGAGTTGATATAGTTTGACCATAAAATCAATTGGGTAGTGATCTTTTAGCTGCTTGGCATCACTTGTTAACTCTTGTGTAATTGCTGCTGTCACCTCATCACTCAAAGGATTTGCTGGGATATTGATATAGTTTACATTTTTCCATAATTTATTAGGAAAGGTATCAACTTCACTCTGATCGCGATAATCTAAAACATAGTGTAACTGTAGATTATCAGCTAAAAAGTCGCCCTCTTCAGGGGTAATATAGGTAAAAGATCCTGATCGATAGAGTAGACCTTTGCGAATGGTGCGCCCATCTACCGTTTTTATGCCGCCAAGATCGCGAAAATTTATGCCATTTTTTATCGGTACTACTGACTCCATATATCATCCCTTCTTGTCTATTTAGTCGCAGATATATTATGATGCTTTTAAAATGAGATTGCTATTTTTTAATCTCCGTCAATTACAACAATTAACAACCATTAATAATTATATGGTGAGGAGTTATTTTATGTCGACCAATACCGGATCACCGCTCTCTATTTTCCTTTCAGATAGCATGGCGCCTGCACAGTGGGGTAAAAATGCGTTATTGAGTTACCAAGATAGTGCGGCAACAATTCACTATCAAACGGCAAATCGCCTTGACGCCATTCAGCGTGCTGGGCGTAAACTTGATAGTATTCCAGAGCTTAAATTGGCTGGTGATAACTGGGATCTAGAGGCGTCTTGGCACTTCTGGCTTGGTTATCGTAATGCCAAAAAGCGCAATAGCATCATTTTTGCTGATCTAAATGAGCAGGATAAAAAAGAGCTTAACCACCGCCTCGCAACCGTTGATTGGTGCCGTGATATTATCAATCAGCCTGCCGAAAACTTAAGTCCGCTAGAACTTGCACAGCAGAGTGCGAACTTAATTCAACATTTTTCAAACGATGTGACCTATAAGATTATATCGGGAAATGCACTGAAAGAGCATGATCTGATGGGGATCTATACCGTTGGTAAAGGTTCAGAAAGACCAGCTGCCCTGCTGGAACTTGACTATAATCCTACGAAAAATGAGGACGCGCCAGTTATCGCCTGTTTAGTGGGTAAGGGGATCACTTTTGATTCAGGAGGTTATAGCTTAAAACCGACCAATTTTATGGAGTCAATGCGATCTGATATGGGCGGCGCTGCAACTGTAACCGCAGCACTAGCATTAGCGATTGCGCGTAGTATGCAGCATAGGGTCAAACTTATTTTATGCTGCGCCGATAATTTAGTCAGCGGTAATGCCTTTAAGCTGGGTGATATCATAAAATATCGCAATGGTAAAAGTGTTGAGATTCTCAATACTGATGCCGAGGGTCGATTGGTATTAGCGGATGGACTGCTCTCGGCGGATCTGGCTAAACCACGCTATATAATAGATTGTGCGACGCTCACTGGCGCAGCTAAAGTTGCGGTGGGTAATGACTACCAATCACTCCTCACTTTTGATGATAACTTTGCCGCAAAACTTTTTGCTAGTAGTGAACAAGAACATGAGTCTTTCTGGCGTCTCCCTTTAGCTGAGTTCCATCGCCATGACTTCCCTTCTGCTTTTGCCGATATGGCAAACTCAGGTTTACCAAATACAGCTGGCGCGAGTACCGCAGCGGCATTTTTATCCTATTTTGTTGAGAATTATACCCAGAATTGGCTGCATATTGACTGTTCAGCGACCTTTCGTAAAGGTGCGACTGCACTTTGGGCAACAGGAGCGACAGGGGTTGGGGTTAGGACATTGGCAAATCTATTGGCGCAGCTGAAATAGATTCCTATTCTCTACCAATTATTACGATTAGATACTATAAAAAAAGCGCGGTAGTTGCCGCGCTTCTCTATTTTATTGCTACAAGTTGGCGTCTCTATTCGCCTGACTCGCTTGGTGTAATAGGCGTAGACTCTTCACCTGTTGTGCCATTTTGTGTTGGTTCAACCGCTTTTTCTTCAACGTCTATTTTGCTATCTTCTGTATGATTAACTTCTTCATTAACTTCTACTTCGGGGGTTACCGGTTTATCAGCTTCTGTTTGAACAGACTCTGTTTTATTAGATTCTACTTTATCAGTTTCAGTTTTATCAACGTCAACTGTATTAACATCAACAGTATTAACATCAACAGTATTAACATCGCCTGTATTCACCTCTACTTTTTCAACTTCTACTTTATCAGTAGGTTCGACCGTTGCTTTGATAATATAGATAGGTTCAACTGGGACATTATAATGTGGGCCTTTACGTTGAGTCGGTACATTAACAATTTTATCAACGATATCCATCCCATTAATCACTTTACCAAATACCGCATAACCAAATGATTCCGGCGATTTGTAATTGAGTGAACTGTTATCGACAACATTAATAAAGAACTGACTTGTTGCACTATCAATAGCGCTAGTTCTTGCCATCGCAATGGTGCCACGATCATTTTTAAGTCCGTTTTCTGCCTCATTTTTAATCGGCGCGTTAGGCTCTTTAAATTTTAGTTGATCATCTGCCCCACCACCTTGAATCATAAAATGGGGAATTACGCGGTGAAAGATGAGTCCATCATAGTAACCGCTATTGACGTAATCAATAAAGTTTTTCGCTGTGATAGGTGCTTTTTCACTATCAAGTTCAATCTCAATATCACCTAGTGTTGTCTGTAGTAACACTTTGGTATCAGCAATAGCAGCAGTTGAGAAGAGAGTAAATAGTAGTGTAATAAAAAGTAATTTTAACTGTTTCAATGTTTATATCCTTGTTTTAAATTTTATAATCGAAATTTTTAATCGAACTTCATAATCTAAAAATGGGTCGACGAATTATACCCGATATATTTGTCAAATTAGAAATAGAAATTATGTAAAATTTGAATAAATTTTACGAGTTGTGTCGTAATTTATTACTTTGCTTAACCATTTTTATCAAAAATCTGTAGATTCCTTCTGTTACATCTTATTTTTAAAAAGATCGAAAGTTAACCCTAAAACATTTATAAATAAAAGCAATCACCTTAAAAACATTCACTTTAAGAACATCAACCCTAAAACATTACCTATAAATTATTAATCTTAAAAACTTTTATCAAAACAGTTCCAGATCTATTTTTATACTATTTATAAGAAGTACAATTTATAAGGAGAACAATTTATAAGAAGTACAATGCGCTGTTTTTTATGTAGATTACATCTAAACCTCTCTTATCATGGTATCTGTAGCAACTGTATTGATCTACTGCCTAGGTTAGGTAAAGTTTGTGCAAAGTGTGGTTTACCCCATTCACTAACTAGCGAAATCTGTTACCGATGCCTTGAAAATAGTAGCAGTTGGGATAGATTGATTAGTGTAACGGACTATGTAGAGCCACTTAAAAAGATGATTCATCACCTAAAGTTCTACCAGAAAATTGAGTTAAGTTATGCATTATCAAGATTGATGTTCCTTGCGTGGTATCGCCTCTATTTGCAGGGTGAACTCTCAAAACCAGATTGCATAACTTGTGTACCCTTGCATCATCATCGCTACTGGTTACGTGGTTATAATCAAGCAGAGCTGCTGGCTAAACCGATCGCTCACTGGTTGAATCGCCCATTTTACCCATATCTCCTCTATCGTAAACAGCGGAAGCAAGATCAGAAGTCATTATCACGAATTGGTCGAGCTAAGAATGTGGTTACGCTATTTGGTTGTGATAGTGATCTCACAGGGAGATCGATCTTAGTGGTGGATGATATTGTCACAACAGGGAGTACCTGCAATGCGATTAGTGAACGGCTAAAAGATCAAGGAGCGCGTGAGGTGCAGATCCTAACGCTATGCCGGACATTTTTGTAATCTTTTTTGTAATCTATAGTACTTTTATAGCGAGAAGGTGTAGAGATAAAAAAGCGCAAAAGTATAGAGAAAAAGCGCGTTGTAAATTGACGTAACTGCACCTATAATATTTGATTAATTTAGTCAACTATTTTTATCTTATTTAGGTATAAAGTAACCTCTATCTGGCTTGTATGGCTCTTTTAGTCTGCCAGATGAGGAAGGAGAAGCAAAATTATGTCTATCATTACTATTTCAACATCAGCGCAAGAACATTTTAAAAACTTACTAAAAAATCAAGCCGAAGGTACCCAGATCCGTGTTTTTGTTATGAATCCAGGCACAATTGGCGCTGAATGCGGCGTCTCCTACTGCCCAGCTGATACCATTGAAGAGAGTGATATAGAGGAGAAGCAAGACGGTTTTTCAGTCTATATTGATGAACTAAGCGCACCTTTTTTAGAGGAGGCGACTATTGATTATGTTACTGATGAACTTGGAACACAGTTAACCTTAAAAGCACCTAACTCAAAAATGAAGCGAGTTGCAGATGATGCGCCATTGATTGAACGCGTTAACTATGCTATTCAAGCGACCATTAATCCACAATTAGCAGGGCATGGTGGGCATGTGAGTTTAGTTGAGCTTACTGATGATAATTATGTTGTTTTACAATTTGGTGGTGGCTGTAACGGCTGTTCGATGGTTGATTACACGCTTAAAGAGGGAATTGAAAAACAGTTACTTACTGAGTTCCCTGAACTTGCAGGTGTGCGTGATGTTACTGAACACCAAGCAGGTACTCACTCATATTACTAATTATTACTAGTTATGAGAAGTATCTTGGTGAGTTACCAAAATGAGATCACCGTCACAATTTTATCTTGCATATTATGACGATTACGGCATAATCCCTATAATGAATTGAAGGATAATGGAGTGTTATGAATCAAGTTAGTATTATTTCTGATCTGATTGTTTGGATTGAAAAAAATCTGGAACAGCCATTATCTATTGATCATGTAGCACAAAAATCTGGTTACTCTAAATGGCATCTACAGCGGATGTTTAAAGAGGTAACTGGGAAAGTTTTAGGTACCTATATCCGTCAACGCCGCTTAACTTATGCGGCGTTATCATTGCGAATGACAAGCAAACCCATTTTAGATATTGCCATGCAGTATCGTTTTGATTCGCAACAGACTTTTACCCGCTCATTTAAAAAACAGTTTGATGTTACGCCGGCAAGCTATCGCCGTAATGAGTTTTGGGATCTTACCGGTTTAATACCGGAAATTACCTTAATTAAGCGTAAGCTTCTCTTGCCAACCCCTACTTTTATTAAGATGCCATCACGTGAGTTTTGGGGAATCACCTATAAAAATAACTGTAATCTAAGCCAATTTTTAGATGAGACTTATAAGTTCAGAAAACAGTTTTTTCAGAGCTATCTCTCCCATTATGTCGAGAGAGATGAAAAGTTACCTGATCGAATCTATGCCTTTAATCGGACGCAGAAAAGCAGAGATAATGCTGAAGAGCAAGAGGTGTTCTACACAATTGGTTTAGAAGATAATAATCATATCGAACATAATGAAGCGTTTAAACTCGAGGGTGGTCTCTATCTCTGTTTTAAATATGTTGGTCATCCCGAGAATTTTAAGGAATTTATCGCTCAAGTCTATTCTAATGCTATGTTAGCGTTGAAAGTGAGATTACGTTCTAGTTGTACTATTGAGGTCTATCATAATATCAATAACTTAACGGCGCAGTCTGCCGAACGTACCCAGTTATTGGCGTGTGATTATTATGTTCCTATTGTTGATGAAGCGGCGGATTGCAACATTAATGGTTAAGCTTGGTAAATTCTGCCTCTAACCACGCTTTAAATTTTGGTGTTGCTATCTTTAAACTATTTGAACCGCGGGTGACGGTGGCAATGCCAATGCCGAGCTGATCTTTTAATTGGCGCTGATTTGTTGATCCATCTAATAGTGCTTGAACAATCTTTACACGAGTGGTTAAAGCGTTAAGTTCATCAGTGGTCATGAGTAGTTGTAAAATATCCGCTGCATATCCATCATTAAATGCATCATGCAGAATCTCAACTGTGTTTTGCCACTCTCTATTACTCATACTATCTCCTCTATTACACTGTTTTATCTGAGTTAGTTGATCAAATGATAGGTATAAGAGGCATCTACTCTATGCCACCTAATACCTTATTAATTTTTTTAATTAATAGAATCTATTAAGTTCGCTTTGGGTCAATATACCTGATTCGATCTTATCCATTTTTGATTTGGCTAAAAAGTGCTGATAAATGGCGTCATAAACTAACACATTTTTGATATAGTTACGGGTTTCAGCAAATGGCACTGTCTCAATAAATGCGATAGCGCTAAGTTTACCACCACTGCTATTTAACCACTGTTTGACACGATTAGGTCCAGCATTATAAGCGGCAGATGCTAAAATACGGTTATTCCCATTTTGGCTATAGAGGGAGTTTAAGTAGTAGGTGCCGATTTGAATATTGATATCAGGATTAAAAAGGAGGCTGTTATTATAGTTAGTTAAACCCATTTTAGCCGCACTATCCTTGGCAGTTGCAGGCATTAGCTGCATCAATCCGCTGGCACCAACAGGTGACTGCACGGTAGGATCTAATGCACTCTCTTGCCTTGAGATAGCTAAAGCATAGGAGAGTGGGATCGCTTTATCTGATAACGCTTTTTGATAACTATCTTGATACATGACCGGCAGACGTTCGCGCCAATTATCCCACAATTTACCCGCTATTGTTGCCTGAATAGCCAGATCACCAAAGCCGAGTTGATAACAGTAGCGAGCAAGATCGAGGTAGTCTGTGCTATCTGCTTGATGAGTTAAATAGTAGCGCCATTCACGAGTCGACTCAGCCAGCAGCCCAAAATAGCGTAACTCAGTAATCCGTTTAATAACTGGAAGATCAGCATACTCATTTTGTTGCTGTATAGTTAATAGCTGCTCTGATTGACCGGTCACAAGGTATGGCTGTTGCAGTTTTTGGGCACTGATCATGCCGTAAAATCCACGCTTTGTTGCTAGTTGCGCTAAAATCGCCTCTGCTTCACTTTTTTTGTTCTGTTTTAGCAACATCTCTGCTTGTAGGTATTGCCACTCATCTTTCTGCTGATCTTGTGGTGGGAGGCGCTCTAGCCAGTGGCTAACATTACTATTCTCAGAGATAGCTAACCGGATCCGTTTTTCAATCAGTGCCGTGTTGCCATGTTGCGTAATAAAGTTATCCCGCCAGCTTTTCTGTCTATCTGTCGCCACATCAGTAAAATAGCTATTGGCTAAACTCTGTTCTAAGGTAATCCGTTCTGATTTACTAAGGCGCTGCGTTTTGATAAGTGTTGGAAGTAATTTTTCCGCAGTTTTGTTATCCCGCTTTACCAATCTTGGAAAGGTGGCAAGCACAATCTGCCGTGTAAATGGTGAGGCAGTGATTTTTCTGGAAAAATCACCCAAATTACGTGGATCATCAAATAGCGACACTAGCGCTGTTTTTACTGTTTTATAATCAGGGGATAGTTGATTTGTAATATAGCGGGCTAGATTTATGTTGTTTTGCTGTGTGGCAAGTCCAATACGTAATAAGATCAGATTATCGGTTTTCTGACCATTATCCTGCCAGAGATCAAGGAGTGGATCACAGACAGAGGGGAGCTCTTTACCGGTAAGCCACCAAGATTTTACCGTTGCCAAGATTGGCGTTAACTCTGGTGATGGTGCTTTTAGGGTCTGCTGATAGAGTGCATATTGGTAGTAACAGTGGGCACTCATATTGGTGGTAGAGAGATTGGTGCCATAGAATGTGATCGCCAAATTAATCACATTATCCCAATCTTGTCTCTTAGTTAATTCACCTAAAAATTGTGGGATAAACTGTGCAGTTAACGGGAGATCTTGGTTATGTTTTACAAAATCGAGTACCTGATTAACTGATACTGTGCTGATATTATTTTGCAAAAATTGCAGCTTTGCATAAGGGTAGAGTGGATAATTTTTTAGTTCTGCTAAAAGGTGCTCCTGCTCATCGATATTTAGCGTTTGGTAGCTGTTAAGCCACTGTTGATAACGTGGGCGTAGTTGTGACACGGTTTTCTCAACATTACGCGTGGACGATGATGACTGCTCTCGACCAGCGGGTAAAGGTTCGGCAATAACTGATAGTGGCAAGCCAACTATAATGATGAGAACCATCACTGCTCTCTTCATCAATGTTCTATTCATTAATGTTCTCTTCATTAATGCTATTTTCACACCTTCACCTCTATTGATCGATTTAATAAAACTATCTGTGTTAACTAAATTGTTTGACCATCTGTTTTAGGGTTAATATTGGTCTATATTCCCCTAATGCTCCTCTTTAGCATGGTTTAGGCTATATCTTGGAATTTCGACCTCTAGATCTTCATAGGTCACCACCGCTTGGCAACTTAGGCGGCTATGTGGCTCTACACCCCAAGCTTTATCAAGCATATCATCCTCTTGTTCACTACTCTCAGGAAGGGAGTTGAAACCTTTGCGCACAATACAGTGGCAGGTCGAACAGGCGCAGGACATCTCACAGGCGTGCTCTATCTCAATATCGTTACGCAGCGCCGCATCTAAAATAGTTTCGCCCTCAAATGCTTCAACTGTTTTGCCTTCAGGGCAGAGGTCGGCATTGGGTAAAAAGGTAATTTTTGGCATAGTTCTCTCTCTATGTTGATTAATTTATCTGATGATTAACATTTTTGTAGCGATTATGCTCAATCTAAAACTACAGTTCATCAACATTATGTCCGGTCAGTTTTTCTCGAATAGATCGATCCATCCGCTGTGCGGCAAAATTTTGGGTAAGCGCATCTAACGTTTTGATTGCCGCTTCGATCGCGTGGCGATCTTCTAAAGTGGCAAGATGCGTTAGCGACTCTTTAGCCGCAATAATGGCATCTAACTCCGCTTGATCTAATAGATCGGCATCTTTTTCGAGCGCACGATCTAAGGTCTCCACCATTCGCGCCGCTTCTACTCTCTGCTCAGCTAACATGCGCGCGCTTTTGTCCTGCTCCGCATGGTTAATTGAGTCTTGCAGCATGGTTGCAATCTCGGTATCGGTCAGTCCATAAGAGGGTTTTACCTGGATCATCGCCTCAATATTGGTCGATTTTTCGGTTGCGGTAACACTAAGTAGTCCGTCCGCATCGACTTGGAATGTAACTCTAATATGGGCACCACCAGCAGGGAGCGGTGGGATGCCATGTAACGTAAACTGTGCGAGTGAGCGGCAGCTATCAACAGTTTCACGCTCCCCTTGCACTACATGGATCATCATAGCACTTTGCCCATCTTTAAAGGTGGTAAACTCCTGCGCGCGGGCACAAGGTATGGTGCTGTTTCTAGGGATGATTTTTTCAACCAGTCCGCCCATTGTCTCAATCCCTAATGATAGCGGGATCACATCTAACAGTAACATCTCCGAATCGGGTTTATTACCGACTAAAATATCAGCTTGAATAGCGGCACCAATAGCAACGACTCTATCAGGATCTATCGAGGTTAATGGCTCTTTATGGAAGAATTTGCCAACTAATTGACGAATTAATGGTACGCGGGTAGAACCACCAACCATCACCACTTCAACGATCTCATCTTCATCTATATCAGCATCTTTTATTGCACGTCGACAGACCTGTAAAGTGCGTTTAACTAATGGTTCAATTAAACTATTGAAGGTTGCTGCTGTTAGTGTGATTGATCGATTTAAAATAGTACAATTTGCTTTAGGCTTACCACTTAACGCAATTTTTAGCTCAACTGCTCTATTAATAATCTCCTGATTTAGGTAGGGATCATCATGATAGGCATCGCCTAACTCTGCTTTAATATAGTCAGCGATAAGATGGTCGAAATCATCCCCACCTAGCGCGGAGTCACCGCCGGTTGCTAATACTTCAAAGACCCCTTTATGTAGACGTAAAATAGAGATATCAAAGGTACCACCGCCTAAATCATATACTGCAATAACACCCTCTTTGCCTGAATCGAGTCCATAAGCAATAGCCGCCGCTGTTGGCTCATTAAGGAGGCGCAATAGATGCAATCCAGCTAACTTAGCAGCATCTTTGGTCGCTTGACGCTGTGCATCATCAAAATAGGCTGGGACAGTGATAACCACCCCATCAAGCTCGCCACCTAATGTTTCTTGAGCTCGTTTAGCCAACGTTTTTAGAATTTCAGCTGAGACCTGAACGGCATTGACGGTACGATTAGGGAGATTTAGCAGTGGGACACCGCTCTCTGTAGCCGAAAATGGGTAGGGGAAGTGGGTCTTGTCAATATCAGTTAAACTGCGACCCATTAACCGTTTTATGGAGCTGATACTGTTCTTAGGATCGTTAATTGCTTGGTTTTTTGCCTCTATGCCAACGGTAATATCATCTTGACCATAGTGGACAACAGAGGGTAGGAGTGACTCTCCATCTAAATTGGGTAACGTTTCTGCTTGTCCGTTTCTAACTGTTGCAACCAGTGAGTTGGTTGTACCTAAATCGATACCGACGGCAAGACGACGTTGGTGAGGTTCTGGTGTCTGTCCAGGTTCGCTTATTTGTAGTAGAGCCATCTATTATTCTCTCTTGTTATCATGCGTGACAGGTGAGAAAGAGGCGAGGATAACACTGCTCTTCCCGTATCGTTCACTCAATTTGATAACTATTATATGGGGATTAAATTACTATTGAAACGGCATAAAAGTTGTTTCGCCTAAAATTGTTTACCAGTGATCGTCTATTTAAGCGTCTCGAGCTAAGATCATCATGCTATTTTAGTTGATATCCTGTTTTAACAAAGTTTATGTTTAACAACGTTTATATTTAACAAGGTTCGTAATTAACCATGTTTATAATTAAAAATGTTCATGCGTTTCTTGTATGAGTTCGATCCGTTCAATTAGACGATCGAGGTAGTGGATTTTATATAACTGTTGCTTTGCAGTTTGCCAAGCTTGTTGATTTAGATCTTGCAGTAGTTGCTGATAGATCGCTTTTTTTCGCTCTTTAATCTCACTATAAAATTGGTCGAGTCGATCAGCATCTTGTTCAATCTCATCAAGCTGTTCGCGTAAAGTAAACTGTTCAAGTAGAAAATCTTCATCATGGATGATATCCTGCTCGCCCTCATTTTCAATACCTTGTAAGGCGAGTAGATGCTGTGCAGCTTTGACGGGATTTTTTAATGTCTGATAACCGTCATTAATTGTTGCCGATTTTTGCAGCATAACCGCTTTTTCACTCTCATCTAAAGCGCTTTTGTTTATAGAGCTTCCGTTTATAGAACTGTTATTTAAAGAACTGTTATTTAAAGAACTTTTATTTAAAGAACTTTCTTTTAAAGAATGGTTATTTAACATGAAGGTATCAGGATGATATTGCCGTTGCAGCGCTTGATATTTACTGCTTAGTGCTGACATATCAATTGGGAGCTGCACCGGTAATTGGAAGAGTTCAAAATAGTTAATCATGCTTTACACTCCGTTAGACATTAAAACTTTCGCCACAACCACATTCGTTATGCGCATTAGGATTATTAAATTTAAATCCTTCGTTTAACCCCTCTTTAACAAAATCGAGCTCTGTGCCATCAATATAGACTAGACTTTTTTGATCAACAATAATCTTCACATTTTGGTCTTCAAAAACGGTGTCGTCATCGTTAATCATATCTGCAAACTCAATAACATAAGCCATCCCCGAGCAGCCTGATGTTTTAACACCAAGGCGTAATCCTACGCCTTTGCCACGATTAGTAAGGAACGCTTGAATGCGACTTGCTGCGCTATCGGTTAATCTTATTGCCATCTTATGACTCCTTGTGGTTTCTTATCTACTGCTACCCGCAGGAATAGGCGGAAAAAAAGTTTATAACGCACCAATTATAACGTTTTTGCCTATTTGTCATTTTTTTTACTTTTATAATCTTTAATTGCCGCTTTAATTGCATCTTCTGCCAAGATTGAGCAGTGAATTTTTACTGGCGGTAGTGCTAACTCTTGCGCAATATCGGTATTTTTGATTGCGCCCGCTTCGTCTAAAGATTTACCTTTAATCCACTCAGTCACTAATGAACTCGAGGCGATGGCACTGCCGCAACCGTAAGTTTTAAATTTTGCATCTTCAATAATGCCGTTATCATCAACCTTAATCTGTAATCGCATTACATCACCACATGCTGGAGCACCGACCATACCACTACCTACATTAGGATCATTTTTATCGAAAGATCCTACATTACGGGGATGTTCATAATGATCGACTACTTTTTCACTATATGCCATGATTGTATCCTTAAATAATTAAGCGTTTTATCTATTTTCCTTTACTATTTAGCTTACTGAAAGTAGATAAAAAATATTGTTATTGCCTGTTTATTTATCTACTTAGATTGCATGTAACAGGCTTACTCATTTCTATTAGTGGGCTGACCACTCAATTTGTGATAGATCGATGCCCTCTTTAAACATCTCCCAAAGAGGGGATAACTCCCTTAGTTTACCAATTGAGGCTTTGACAATTTTTATCACGTAGTCAATCTCCTCCTCAGTAGTAAATCGCCCAATTGAGAAACGGATTGAGCTATGGGCTAACTCATCATTTAACCCTAAAGCACGTAATACATAAGATGGCTCTAAGCTAGCAGAGGTGCAGGCAGAACCCGATGATACGGCAAGATCTTTTAGTGCCATCATTAGCGATTCCCCTTCAATATAGGCGAAGCTGATATTTAGTATATTGGGTACGCTATGCTCTAATGAACCGTTAAGATAGACCTCTTCGATATCTTTCAGTCCATCCCAGAGTCGATTTTTTAAGCTTTTTAAGTAAGGGATCTCAGTTGGCATCTCCTCTTTAGCGAGGTGATACGCTTCACCCATACCGACGATTTGGTGAACAGGTAAGGTGCCTGAACGCATACCACGTTCATGACCACCACCATGCATTTGCGCTTCAATGCGCACACGCGGTTTACGCCTTACAAAAAGTCCGCCGATCCCTTTAGGCCCATATAGTTTATGGCTAGAGAATGACATGAGATCTATTTTAAGTTTGCTTAAATCAACAGGCATTTTGCCCACCGCTTGTGTTCCATCTACATGAAAGACAATACCTCGGTCACGGCAGATTTCACCAATCTTCTCGACGTCTTGAATAACACCAGTCTCATTATTAACAAACATAATTGATACCACAGTGGTATCTGGGCGTATTGCTGCTTCAAATTTGGCTAAATCTAAAATGCCATCTGATTCTGGCGCAAGATAGGTGACTTCAAATCCTTCACGTTCAAGTTGACGACAGGTATCTAAAACTGCTTTATGTTCGGTTTTACAGGTGATGATATGCTTGCCACGCGCTTTGTTAAAATGGGCAGCCCCTTTTATGGCAAGGTTATCTGCTTCGGTGGCGCCTGAGGTGAATACAATTTCACGTGAATCAGCACCAATGAGATCAGCAATTTGATTTCGGGCAATATCTATCGCCTCTTCAGCCTGCCAACCAAAACGGTGGGAACGTGATGCAGGATTGCCAAATACACCATCCATAGTTAGGTAGTGCATCATCTTTTCGGCAACGCGTGGATCAACAGGTGTGGTCGCTGCGTAATCCATATAAATTGGTAATTTCATCTATTACTCCCAACGAGTTATCTTTTAAATATTTAGCTTTTAAATATTTAGCTTTTAGTTATTTAACTTATTTTTCGGCAAATGATTCTGATTAAGGATAGGGCAGAATTAATTGTTTACCCAATCCTCACATGAGGAATACTATTTTGTCTCTCTGCAACCAGACGAACATCTTTGTTTTTGACTAGTTCGTTTAAGGTTATGCTGGTTAAGAAATCATCAATTCGTTCACTAAGGTCATTCCATAATGAGTGGGTTAAACATTTAACACCACCTTGACAACCCTCTGAACCATGGCATTTTGTTGCATTGACACTCTCATCAACAGCTTTGACTATGGCACTAATGGCAATTTGATCCAGATTACGACTTAAAACATAACCACCGCCTGGACCCCGTACGCTCGTGACGAGCCCATTTTTACGTAACCGTGCAAATAGTTGTTCAAGATATGAGAGTGAGATCTCCTGACGCTCAGAAATTTCTGCCAGCGAAACAGGGCCAGCAGCGGAATTCAATGCTACATCTAACATTGCGGTTACTGCATATCGACCTTTCGATGTCAATTTCATGTTTAATTCCTCCAAGTGCCACCATTGTATATATCCTTTATTTTTAGTCAAGTATATAGTTGACTGTTTTAGTGGGAATTATATTCAATTAATATAATAGATATAATCAATTGAAGAAGCGGATCATCGATAGACATGGTCTTAATAACGATCAGTAAATAGTAACTGTATCCTCTTGCCAATAGATGCTAACTGTGTGAATAAAATCATCAGCACACTTGACTATATTCCCTAATAACCGTTACCATTGCCGGCGAATTGTCTAAAAACAGAAAAGGAGCTATCTATGGGTTTTTTAGCAAATAAACGACTATTAATTACAGGTGTCGCGAGTAACCGTTCTATCGCTTACGGTATAGCTAAAGCGATGCATCGTGAAGGTGCCGAACTTGCCTTTACTTATCAGACTGAAAAACTCAAAGGGCGTGTTGAAGAGTTTGCTGCTGAATTTGATTCTAAAATTGTTCTTCCATGTGATGTTGCACATGATGAAAGTATCACTGAACTTTTCACAGAACTAAAAACTAAGTGGGAAAAATTTGATGGTTTTGTTCATGCTATCGGTTTTGCTCCTGCTGATCAGTTAGATGGTGACTATGTTGATGCTGTAACCCGTGAAGGCTTCTCTATTGCACATGACATTAGTGCTTATAGCTTTGTTGGTATGGCAAAAGCGTGTCGTGCAATGTTAACCGATGATGCTGCACTATTAACATTAAGTTATCTTGGCGCAGAGCGTGCAATCCCTAACTATAATGTGATGGGTCTTGCTAAAGCCTCTTTAGAAGCAAATGTCCGTTATATGGCAAATGCAATGGGACCTGAAGGTGTCCGTGTTAATGCTATCTCTGCTGGTCCAATTCGTACGTTAGCAGCGTCTGGTATTAAAGATTTTAGAAAGATGCTTGCTCACTGTGAAGCGGTTACACCAATTCGCCGTACCGTAACGATTGAAGATGTGGGTAATTCTGCCGCATTTTTATGCTCTGATTTAGCTTCAGGTATTACCGGTGAAGTGATTCACGTTGATGGTGGATTTAATATTGCTGCGATGAATGAGCTTGAACTGAAATAGTTCTATTTAATCAACATAACCTGTATGTTGTTTTAAGATTAATTGCCGAGCATTGACTCGGCAATCTTTTATCTACTATTTTGTGTAACACTACGTTAAAAACGTTATTTGGTAATTACTGGTATAACAACAGTTAACAATCAAGTTATTGCTAACAATGTTTTAGGGTTTAGCTACTTAAACCAGCCGAGTAGCCATATTTTTATAACAACTCTGTTTTTATGATAATAGCGTTTTATAAAAACAATTTTATAAAAACATTGCTTCTTTAATGGCTAGACTGTTTTTATAAACTGTAGATCCCAAACTCCATGCCCTAAGTTCTGTCCCCGTTTTTCAAATTTGGTTAACGGCCTATCATCTGGCCTTGGTATATAGTTACCTTGCTCTGATAAGTTGGTAAATCCCTCTGCCGCTGTTAATACCTCTAACATATGCTCTGCATAGGGTTGCCAGTCAGTTGCTAAATGTAAGATACCATTTAGTTGCAGCTTCTCTTTCAATAGCGCGACAAAGTTTGGTTGAATAATACGACGCTTATTGTGCCGAGCTTTATGCCAAGGATCAGGAAAGAAGATCTGAACTTTAGCTAATGAGTTATTAGCGATCATATTTTCAAGGACTTCAACTGCGTCATGGCACATCACTTTAACATTGGTCAACTCTGCTGCTTTTGCAGCCATCAAACAGGCACCGACACCCGGTCTATGCACTTCAATACCGAGGAAGTTACTATTTGGTGCTGCTGTTGCCATCTCAATAAATGATGCCCCCATACCAAAGCCAATCTCAAGTATGGTCGGTCTAGCTTCATTAAAAGTGATTGGAGCATTAGGATTGTAGTCAATACCATAATCTGCCCAATAGGTGGTTAGGGCATGCTCTTGCCCCTTGGTTAATCGCCCTTGTCTTAGTACAAAACTGCGAATTGCCCGTCTATTAATCTCATCTTTATGCATGATCTATATCTATTTATGTTAATAATTTATATGTTAATTTTATCTGTTAATAGTGTTAAAAAAGTGATGAAGTATAGTGCAAAATTTCATGAAAACGAAATAAATTACATAAATAACCATATTTGGGTTGAGCACCCTTTGTAAATAATTATATAATTGTAGCTCCGATTTAACCGATTACTGAACTAAAAAGTAATCATTATAACATGCTTGAGGATTTCTCGTGCCTGATATGAAGCTTTTTGCTGGTAATGCCACACCCGAACTAGCAAAACGTATAGCTAATCGTCTTTATACTTCTCTTGGTGACATCGTCGTTGGTCGTTTTAGTGATGGTGAAGTCAATGTCCAAATTAATGAAAACGTTCGTGGTGAAGATGTTTTTATTATCCAATCAACTTGTGCGCCAACTAATGATAATTTAATGGAACTACTGGTTATGATTGATGCTATGCGCCGTGCATCAGCTGGCCGTATTACAGCTGTCATTCCTTACTTTGGTTATGCTCGTCAAGATCGCCGTGTCCGTTCAGCTCGTGTACCTATTACCGCTAAAGTAGTTGCTGACTTTTTATCAACAGTCGGTGTTGATAGAGTATTAACAGTTGATTTACATGCCGAGCAGATTCAAGGATTTTTTGATGTACCCGTTGATAATGTATTTGGTAGTCCAGTCATTTTAGAAGATATGTTGCAACGCAATTTTGAGCGCCCAATTGTTGTCTCACCAGATATTGGTGGTGTTGTGCGTGCTAGAGCGATTGCAAAATTATTAAATGATACTGATATGGCTATTATTGATAAACGTCGTCAGCGTGCAAATGAGTCAGAGGTGATGAATATCATTGGTGACGTTGCGGATCGTGACTGTATTTTAGTCGATGATATGATTGATACAGCAGGTACACTTTGCAAAGCTGCTGATGCATTGAAAGCACGTGGTGCAAAATCGGTATATGCATATGCAACTCACCCAATATTTTCAGGCAAGGCATTAGATAATATTAGAAACTCTGATATTGATGAGATTGTGGTTTGTGACACGATTCCGTTAACTAATGAGGTTCGTGCACTAAAAAATGTCCGTCAATTGACCTTATCAGGCATGTTAGCTGAAGCAATTCGTCGTATTAGTAATGAAGAGTCTATTTCAGCGATGTTTCATCATTAAGTAGACATTATTAAATAAACAGTAGTAAGTAAATATTATTAAGTAAACATTGCTGTTTTATAGATCATCCTATTTTATCACCAATATTCGTTGATAAAATAGGGAAAAAGGGGGATAGGGTTTACACTCTATTACCCTTTTTTATATGAAGATTTTTATTTTTTTAATTTTAAAAAACATAGATAGCAAAAGAACATAGATAGCATTTTTGAGTTAAATCGCTTTCCACCTATTGGTTGAAAGTCTCTTATAGATCACAGCAGAAGCAAAAAAGCATGGCAACAGATATAAAACTGATTGTAGGATTAGGAAACCCAGGGGCAGAATATGCTGCTACAAGGCACAATGCAGGCGCATGGTTAGTGGAGCTGTTAGCTGCGCAACATAATCAATCTTTAAAAAGCGAAAGCAAATTTTTTGGTAATACTGCGCGTATCCATCTGGCTAATCACGATCTTCGGCTATTAGTGCCAAACACTTTTATGAATCTTAGTGGTAAAGCTGTGCAGGCGATGGCAAATTTTTATGGTATCAAACCAGAGGAGATTCTGGTCGCCCATGATGAGCTTGATATGAATCCTGGCCTTGCTAAATTTAAGTTTGGTGGTGGGCATGGTGGGCATAATGGGTTAAAAGATATTATCAGTAAATTTGGTAATAACCCTAATTTTTATCGGTTGCGTCTTGGCATTGGTCATCCGGGTGATAAAAATAGGGTAGCGGGTTATGTCTTAAATAGACCACCAAAATCTGAACAGGATCTGATCGATAAAGCAGTAGATGAATCTGCCCGCTCTGTTGAGATGCTTCTCTCGCAAGGGCTTGAACCTGCGATGAACCGATTGCACAGTTTTCGCCCGTAATTTATATTACTGAGTCATATTGTTTACACCTATCACTCACCCATATTACTAAGTCACTGTTAAGGAGTATATCTAAGATGCCAGATCTATTTTATCTAAATTCTCCATTCACTGTTAAAAGCTTATCTATAAAGAACCGTGTTGTTATGCCACCAATGTGTCAATATCAAGCGACAGATGGTATGCCAAATGGTTGGCACTTTACCCACTATGTTTCGCGCGCGGTAGGTGGTGTTGGTTTAATCATTGTTGAGATGACCAATATTGCCCCAAATGGGCGTATCTCCCCTAACTGCCTCGGTTTATGGAATGATAAACAGCGGGATAAATTTAAATCTATTGTTGATGCAGTACATGCACAAAATGCCAAAATAGCGATCCAGATTGGGCATGCAGGGCGTAAAGCTTTAGGTACTGATGATGTGGTCGCGCCAACAGCCATAAAATATGATGGATCAAATGAGGCAGGTGATCGTTGGCAATATCAGATGCCACGTGAGCTTAGTAAAGATGAGATTGCCGAATTGATTCAAAAATATAAAGAGTCAGTGCAGCGAGCAGTTGAAGCTGGATTTGATGCTATAGAGCTGCATGCTGCACATGGTTATCTGATTCATCAATTTAGTTCGCCTAAATCAAATAGACGGACTGATGAGTATGGTCAAGATAGATTCCTCTTTGGCGAACAGGTAATTAAAGCAGCCAAATCGGTTATGCCAGCAGATATGCCATTAATTGTTAGAATCTCGGCACAAGAGTATGGTGAACAGGGGTATGATGTCGAATATGGTTGTCAAATGGCAAAACGATTTGCATCAGCTGGAGCCGATATTTTACATGTTAGTGGAGGTGGTGATGGCCATTTATCAGCATCACATACTCCGCTATTTCATGCTGGTTATCAGGTCTATTTAGCCCGCGCAGTTAAACAGGCGACACAGCTACCAGTTATTGCTGTTGGCATGCTTGAAGATCACTATTTGGCTGATTTTGTTCTAAGTAGTGGTGATGCAGATCTTGTAGCTATTGGGCGAGGACTATTGCGCGATCCCTATTGGGTGTTACATACGCCACCATCGGCGTCACTATCACCATTTATTCCCACCCCTTACGAGCGCGCTTTTGATTAATTGCGCACTGTAAAGAGAAGATATTAAAAAAGCGTGATAGTAACTCTTTTTTAAAAATCTCTTTTAAAATTTGCCTTTTAAAGAGAGTCTTTTAAAAATGGTTGGTTTAAAGCCATTTATTTAAAAGCGGTTTAGTTAAGACTATTTTTTAATAGATAGCGCGCTAATTTTTGGCACCATTTATCAAAATTGAGAGATAAAAGGTGCCGTCAATTAACCGGTAGCATACTTAATTAACAGCTTTTTTAAAGGCGTTAGATGATTAATGCTATTCATACCAACTGCTCTCGCCCATTTTTTTAGACGATTATCACCGGCAAACATATCTTGTATGGTGCGCATTGCCGCCATCATAATTAAAGTATCTTTTCGGCGTGTAAACTGGAATGATTTTAGGTGGTTACAGTTACCAATATCGAGACCGGATTGATATAACTTGCTGATGGTTGCAACCAGTAACGCAGAGTCTTGGAAACCTAAATTAACCCCTTGACCAGCTAAAGGGTGGATGGTGTGCGCAGCATCTCCAATTAGTACCAAGCGATGTTTTACAAACTGTTTGGCAAAGCGTGCTTTAAGTGGAAAACGGAGGCGATCATTAACTAATTGGCAGGTGCCAACTTTATCACCGGTCAACAAAAAAAGCTCAGCAGTAAACTGTTCTGCTGGCATAGTTTGTAGTTGCACTGCATGCTCTGGCAGCGTCGACCAGACTAGGCAGCTCCTATTTTGTTCATAGAGTGGCAGAAAGGCGACAATCCCATTGTTGTAAAATAGCTGCCTTGCACAATCTTGATGTGGAAACTCAGTTGAGACAGTAGTAATGACGGCATGGTGCCGATAATCTTGTTCTAAGAGTGAGATCGCCTCTTGATCTCTTATCCAAGAGTGGGCACCATCGGCGCCAATCACCAATTTAGCCTGTAAAATTGTTTGATCAGCTAATGTTAAAAAAGCCCACTCATCATCAAATAGGCTATCGATACAGGGTTGATTAAAAAAGATGATTTGTGCGGATTGTGTCGCTAATTGTGAGAGATAGTGATGGATAACGCGATTCTCGATTATACATCCTAAATTTGCTAAACCATACTCTTGGCAATGGGCAGTAAAAAAAGCGTTCCCCTCTTTTTCCCAGACCTCAATCGATGAAAACTCTTCAACTCGAGAACTTTGATAGAGATCATCCCAGATCCCAATCTCTTTAAAGTAACGTTGGCTAGCACCATTAATGGCAGAGGCGCGAACAGTTGGCGCATCAAATGGAAGCATAGCACTTTGATTCTGATTCTGATTCTGATGAGTGTGATTTAAACTTGGATCAATAATTGCAATTCGTAAATGCCTACTTTGGTCGCTTATTTTACTTAGCGCACAGGCTGTAGCCATACCAACTAAACCACCACCAATAATTGCAATATCAAATTTATTCATAAGATTAATATTTAGTGCTTCTCTTTAGTTATGCAAGATCAACTATTTACTATCAAGCTGATCACTTTTGTGCTCTTTTTCTGTTTTCTCACTATTTTGAGGTTCATCATCACTCATCGCTTTTTTAAAACCTTTGAGGGAGGCGCCTAAATCTGAACCTAAATTACGTAATTTTTTGGTACCAAAAAGAAGAATAACAACGGCAAGAAAAACTAATAAATGGGGAATGCTAAATGACATAAAAAGTACTCCTATAACAATCGGTTCTAAAACTATCAACTCTATAACATTCGATTTTATAGTTATTGATTCAAAAGCTATTGATTCTATAGCTATTAATTCTTTAACTCTGAATCTATAACTACGATTTAATAATTATGTTTCTATAACTATGATTCAATAACTACAGCTTTATAGTGAACATTAGCTTATCTATAGTTGCAGTAACCAGCATGGTGGTTAAACGAGAAGTAAATTACAAGCGTGCTTATTATATCCTATTTTTAATAGAGTTACATGAACAGATATGCTTTAGGGATCGGCTTTTATGGAAAAAACAACATTGTAATAAAACTATTGGATTAACAGTGTAGTATTTGATTAACAGTGTTAGGAAAGCTGTTTTTATTGAGATTTTAATATTAAAAATTTTGGCGTAGACTAAAAGATGGGGTGGAAAAATAAAAAAGCCTGTATAAACTATACAGGCAAACATGAAATATAAGGAATATAAGGAAAGAAAACAATGAAAAATCCTTACGCGTTTAATTATCCTCTTTTTTAAAATAATGTCAACATTTATTATTAATTCGTTTTTTATTATTGGCAATATTCAAAAATAAGCATAAAAACATTTTGTTTTGCGTGGATTTTGTGAGTTTTTTTATCAAATCAAATAAAAATTACATGAAAAAAATTGAATTTCCATTTTATAAAACTTTCCTTATGTTTGATTTATATAAAATTTTGGTTTAAAAACTTCCTTTAAACTCTATTCAAATAGATAAAGTGCTATATAATAAACGGCGGAAATAAACATATTTTAATAAAAAGCATGCTTTTTTTGCCAATGATAACCAATAATTCCAAGAAAAAAGTTGAATAACCGGTATTGTCTTCTTTTTTATAGATTATTTTAACGAATTAGTTTGAAAAATATTATTAATTAGGTCAGAAGAGCATAATTAATTTTTTATTCTGTATTCATTATCTATTACAGCTAAATGATTAGTTAATGAACAAATTAAAAAAGAATCCATGCATGCATGTACTGCTCTCGATTACTTTGCAATGATGATCAAAATGTAAGATAGGCAAATTATGATTGCCATTTGATCTATTACTCATCGAGTAGCTGTTTTGAATTTAGTTATATTACCAATTTAATCTAAAATAGAATCAAGAAAAGCAAATAATAATTAAGGAGTTAGGAGTAGATGGAAAAAAATCCAAATGTCGAAACGTTTAAAGATAGATTACTATATTCAATAGGCGATTCATCTGTATCTGCGTTTGCAAAAAAATGTGATATGTCAGAAACTGTAATTCGCGATTATCTATCAGGTAAAACATATCCTTCACTCAGCCGGTTACAAACGATTGCTGAAAATTGTGGTATCTCCTATAACTGGTTAGCAACGGGATATAAACTTGAAACATTAGGACAAAAAGAGGATGACTCGACTTTTTGTGAGGCGATTCATCGCATCTCAGTTTATAAAAAACAGCTTCCAACTAAAGAAGAGGCGAAAACTCAACAATTTGTTCGTGATATGCCACCTGTAATGAACTATCCTGTTATTGATGGATGGGTAAAAAGTCGTGGTTTCAATGTTAACGATCTCATCATCTATTGGGTAAAAGGTGATTTAATGGCACCTGAAATCAAAAATAATAGTGGCGTTATTATTAATACCGATAAACGCGATATTGTTGATGGTGCTATCTACTTGATTGAATCAGCAAAAGGATCTTTTATTAGACGAATCCGTTTTACTACCAATGGTTGGGTATTTCTCTGTAATAACGATTACTATCCAGCAATTGAAGTGGACGAAAAAGATTTTAATAAATACACGATAGTTGGTCGCGTAGTACAAATTATTCAAGATGTGATGTAATAAATTATCAGTATCTAAACGGTTAATTTTTGATTTTTACCCACAAATATTTATTAGCTATTATTTTGTATAATAGCTAAATCTATTTTAAAGAGTTAACGCAACAATTTTTGCTTACTCAATGTTTTAGGGTTGTGCTTTAGTTTAGATACTATTTTTTAGTATATAGTATTGATCTAGTACAGCTTATTGTTACTTACTACTGTTAATTTTATTAATAATTTTTGTTGTAGAGCAGCCATCCTCAAAATTGAGGACTTTAACCTCGCCACCTGCTGCAATAACCTCTTTACTTCCTGCAATATCTTCAGGTTTATAATCACCACCCTTAACTAATATATCAGGTAAGATCTCAGTAATTAATCGCTTAGGCGTCTCTTCTGAAAATGGGACAACCCAATCAACTGATGCTAATGCGCCAAGCACAATCATACGCTGCATTAATGGATTAATTGGTCGCGACTCCCCTTTAAGTTTTTTGACTGATAGATCGCTATTAACAGCGACAATGAGGCGATCGCCCAATTTTCTGGCATTGGCAAGGTAGGTGACATGACCAGCATGTAAAATATCAAAACAGCCGTTAGTCATCACAATTTTTTCACCACGCATGCGAGCTTTTTTCACCTCTTCTTTAAGCTCTTCCTCGCTCATGACACCAAAACCATCATTAATCCGTGCACGCATCGCATTTTCTAACTCAATTTGTGAAACAGTTGAAGTCCCTAATTTACCGACGACAACACCAGCAGCCGCATTGGCTAAAATACAGCTCTCCTCTAAAGTGCTACCTGCTGCTAAAGCAGTTGCTAATGATGCGATAACCGTATCTCCAGCACCTGTTACATCAAATACCTCTTTAGCGACAGTTGGGAGGTGATAAATAGGTTTATCCAGTTGTAATAGCGTCATCCCCTTTTCACTACGGGTAACTAAAAGCGCTTTAAGATCAAGCTGCTTTATCAAAGCATATCCTTTAGTTGCAATATCCTCTTCTGTTTCGCATTTACCAACTACCGCCTCAAATTCAGACATATTAGGTGTTAAAAGTGTGGCACCTCGATACCGTTCAAAATCAGCCCCTTTAGGATCGATTAATGTTGGAATATTGGACTGATTTGCTAACTTAATCATGGTCTGAATATCAGTTAATGCACCTTTAGCATAGTCCGATATGATCGCAACTTGGCAACGTTTTAGTGCCGATGCAACACGTTCAATAAGCGGTGCGGCATCTTCTGGAGTAAAATCCTTTTCAAAATCGAGACGAAGTAACTGCTGATTACGCGATAAAATACGTAATTTAGTAATGGTTGGATGGGTTGCGACCGACACAAAATCACACTCTACATCATGTTCTATTAAACAGCTATTTAAAATCTTAGCCGGCTCATCTATTCCAGTTAGACCAATTAACCGCGCTTTACCGCCTAGCGATGTGACATTCATCGCCACATTGGCAGCTCCACCAGGGCGCTCCTCTAAGGTGTCAACTTTGACAACAGGGACTGGTGCTTCGGGTGAGATTCGATTAGTACCGCCATGCCAATAGCGATCAAGCATAATATCGCCAATGACTAATATATTGGCACTATTGAAATTGGGTAATGATGTTTTCATGGCGGTTTATCCTTAATTTATCGACTGCTGATCTGGATAATATAAATTTATATTGTTAAAGGTTAGATTTTATCACTGCTTACCATCATCTGATCGTGGCTTATAGAAACGGGCAAAAAAAGTGCCAATTTCGAATAGAAGACAGATAGGTATAGCGAGCAAAATTTGTGAAAATACATCTGGTGGGGTGACAAACATGGTAATAGCAAAAACCGCAACAATAATATAAGGTCTTTTTTTACGTAGACTTTTAGGAGTAGTTACGCCGCTCCAACAGAGTAAGATTATCGCGACAGGCACCTCAAAAGCAAATCCGAAGACAATAAATAGCGTCATCACAAAATCAAGGTATTTAGTAATATCGGTATTGATAGCCACATCAACTGGCGCGGTATGAATAAAAAAGTAGAACGCTAACGGAAAGACCAGAAAATAGGCAAAAGCGATCCCAATATAAAAGAGTAACGTACTTGAGATAATCAGTGGCATTACCAAACGCCGTTCATGCTTATAGAGAGCCGGCGCAATAAATCCCCAAATTTGATAGAGAATATAGGGGATTGAGATAAAAATTGCCACAATAGCGGTCAATTTAATCGGTGTAAAAAAGGGGGCTGCAATATCCGTTGCTATCATGCTGCTACCTTCTGGTAGTTGCCGTATTAGCGGATTTGCCACAATTTGATAAATATCATTAGAAAAGTAGAGGAGACAGGCTAACACAACCAAAATGCAGATGATTGCACGTAGTAGTCGCTGCCGAAGTTCAACAAGATGCCCAACTAATGGCTGTATTGATTCGTCTGTCATGATTTTTCGTTATCTGCGTCTGAGGTGTTAGGAGATTGCGTTGTTGATTCAATATCTTGCTGTATGGAGTCAGTAATACGTTTTAGATCATCTATCGACGCTTTGATTTCTGGTGTAATCGTTTTTAATCCACTCTCTTCTGCCTGTTTTAAGCTATCTTGCAGCTCTTGTAACTTTAACTCTTTACTCAGCTCTAGCTGTACATTTGCTGAGAGGCGACGTAATACTTTAATCCAACTAGCGACTGTCTTTATCGCGACAGGTAGGCGCTCTGGTCCTAAAACAACAAGACCAATAATTAATACCAATAGTAGTTGACCAAAGCTGATATCAAACACGGATTACTCTTTTGAAGGGGGATTTTTATTTTCAGGGAGCGCATCATCACTCATCGCTTTTTTAAAACCCTTAATTGATGCTCCTAAATCAGAACCTAAAGAGCGCAGCCTTTTTGTTCCAAATAGAATGACAATCACAGCAATTAGTATAAGAATTTGTGGCCAACTTGGCATCATAAAACTCTCTCCAGTTACGCTTTTAAGAAGCGCGTTTTAATTGCGTCAATTATATACTGTATAACATGATTATGCCAACAACAGTTATGATGCTACCAAGCAGGAGTAACACCCTCTTTTCCCGTTTTTGGCTCTGCGCTAATTTGGCATGAATCTCGTTTATTTCAGTTAACATGCGCTGATTATTGCGCTCATAACCGCCAATTTTTTCAGGAAGGGTCGGCAACAATGTTTGCCACTCTGGTAGTGAATCTTTAACCTGTTTAATTAACCTTTTGATACTGTATTTATCTTCATACCACTTTTCAAGAAAAGGTTTAGCAGTTGTCCATAAATCGAGTTCAGGATAGAGCTGGCGCCCGATACCTTCAATATAGAACAGCGTTTTCTCTAATAGTGTAAGCTGTGGTTGGATCTCAATATTAAACTGACGAGCAACCTGAAATAGTGACAAGAGAATCTGTGCGAATGAGATCTCGGCTAATGGTTTTGCAAATGCAGGTTCACACACCTTACGCATCGCCCGTTCTAAAGCGACAATATCTGTCGTTTCCGGTACCCAACCAGAGCGAATATAGGTTTTAGCAATACGGCGGTAGTCATGATTAAAAAAAGCGATGAAATTTTCAGCAAGATAGTGCTGATCAGCTGGGCTAAGCTCGCCCACAATGGCACAATCAATACCAATATAGCGTGGACTTTGCGGATCAGTTGCATCGACAAAGATGTTACCAGGGTGCATATCGGCATGGAAAAAATTATCACGAAACAGTTGAGTAAAAAAGGTCTGAACCCCGCGCTCTGCAAGCACTTTCATATTAACATTGTGCGCTTTAAGCTCGTTAATATTGGCAATTGGGATCCCGTAGATGCGCTCTTCAACTAACACAGTTTTACGGCAGAGATCTTGGTAAACATAAGGGATATAGAGAATCTCACTATTGATAAAGTTAGCACGTAATCTGGTGGTGTTGTCTGCTTCGTTTAAAAGATCTAACTCTTTATATAGCGTCAACTTATAGTCGTTAACTATCTCTATCGCATGCAGTTTTTCACCTGATTTAACTCTTTTAGTCGCCTGCTTAGCGAAGAAGTACATCAATGAGATATCTTTTTTGATAACCGGCAAAATATTTGGGCGTAGTACTTTTATCACAACTTCAGCGCCACTACGCTTTAAGGTGGCTGTATGAACCTGCGCAATTGAGGCGGATGCCAATGCTTTAGGGTTAAAATCGGTAAAATAGTGATCAATTGGTACGCCAAGTGCAGACTCAATTAACCGCTTGGCAAGATAACCATCAAAAGGGGGAACCTGATCTTGCAGTTTAACTAATGCATTGGCAATATTTTCTGGTAGCAGGTCGCGGCGGGTTGAGATCATCTGACCAAACTTTATCCAAACAGGACCTAACTCTTGCAAAGCTTGACGAAGTCGCTCGCCAATCTCCTCATTTTTAGCTCTCTTTTTTACCCAAAAGAGGGCAGCAAACAGATAAGGAAACCACTTTGGTAGATACTGCGCAGGGAGTAATGCATCTAACCGGTATGCACGAAAAACGGTTAATATTTTAACAATTCGAAAGAGTGTCATCTTGCATCCAAATTTAGCCGCTATGTTGAACTCATTAGTTAATAAGTGCTTAATAATTAATAGAGATTAAAATTTAAAACCGGTATGCAAAGCGACAATTCCACCGGTCATATTATGATAGGAGACATCAACAAATCCTGCCTCTTCCATCATCTGTTTTAATCTTTTTTGATCAGGCATCATACGGATTGATTCAGCTAAATAGCGGTAACTATCTGAATCATCTACGACAAGTTTACCCATTAACGGCAACATCGTAAAAGAGTAGAGATCATAAGCTTTGCTGAGTAATTTATATTCCGGTTTTGAGAACTCTAAAACGAGTAACCGACCACCCGGTTTCAATACCCGCCACATAGATCGGAGAGCTTTAGCTTTATCAGTTACGTTACGTAGTCCAAAGGAGATAGTAATACAGTCAAAATAGTTATCTGCAAATGGTAACGCCTCAGCATTTGCCTGAACGTAGGCAATATTTTTAAAAAGACCTTTATCGCGTAACTTATTACGCCCCATTTTTAGCATGGCATCATTGATATCAGCAAGGACAACTAACCCCTCATCGCCCACTAAGTTTGAGAACTTAGCGGTTAAATCACCGGTTCCCCCCGCAAGGTCAAGCACTTTTTGACCTTTACGAACACTACTCGACTCAATAGTGATTTTTTTCCAGAGGCGGTGAATACCAAACGACATGAGATCATTCATTACATCATATTTTTCTGCAACTGAATTAAACACATCCTCAACACGTTTAACCTTCTCCTGTTTAGGAATCTGCCTAAAACCAAAATCGATCTGCTCTTGATTCTCTTGATCTGGATTACGGCTATTTTGCGCTGAAAAGTTTGGAACAGAACAATCTTGCTGAGTATTGTCATGTTTATCAGGAGTTTGAGACATAAAAAATACCTGCTTAATAAATTTGCGACATTTTAACATACATCTATGCTGAACTAAATCAATAGCTGATCGACCTGCTTGGTGACTAGATTAAAAAGATCTAAACGGCTACTTTCTGAATCTAGCAGTGCCTCATTAATAGTTAAATCAGCAGGTAAATTCTTTGATAATGCGGCTAAAACTACACTTTTATGCTTGAAAATATGTTGATAATAGTTATCTAGCATCTCGAAATCGATAGTGGTAAAGAGCAGTTTATTAGCAGATTTAGCGGCTTGTGTAATACAATCGGCATAGCTAAGAGCGTGCTTGATAAAGTCATTTTCACTGAGATAGCGGTGATCTCTCTGATACAAAATTCCCTGTTCAATATCATTAAAAAAGTCATTTTTGACATAACTAGTATTGTAGATATTGGCAAGTTGAATCGGTAACTCACGCAACCTCTCTTTACCAATAATTGCCACTGTTCGCACAAAAAAAGGTTGTGCCGCTTTAGCAATATAGGACCAACTTTTATAGGGATTTTGACGAATTTCTGTCGCACTGATCGGGATAAAGTCACGATCTGCATCGATAATCTTTACTTGGCAGTTAAAATAGTGCGCGTGGTTATCAACATCTTGCGGTTCACTGGTAAAGATTACTGTTGGTTTTACATCTTGCTCATGCAAGATCGCTTTAACACGATCACTCCAGTCTTGCCAACCATTAGGGTAGGCAGTAATCCCCGACTCATCTAATAGATGGATATGGATATTTGGGCGATGGTTAAAGGTTTTTTGCAGCCATAATAAGCGATCACTCACTTCTGGCTGCTTAGGAAGATGGCTCTTGATAAATAACCTATTATCGCGCTCCGCTTCACAGCCAAGCATAATATGCAGCTCATCTACTTGGCTCACCGCTTTTTCAATTAAGTAGAGGTGACCACAGTGTAGCGGATAAAATTTACCAAAAATTAAACCAATCTGATGTGCCATACAAATAGTCCAATATGCTATAGATTTTTAACAGTGGATAACTGCGATAACAGTATGCCAGCGGCAACAGAGATATTGAGTGCCGCCATATTACTATTCCCTTTTAAATAGATAGCTTCGTCAGCTATATCGATGAGATCCCTATTAATCTTTTCAGAGAGTACAATAACAGTTTTAGGGTGATTCTGCTGAGCTATGATCTCATTTAGCGCTTTGGCACGACTCATCTGAGTTGGCAGTAGCACAATCACTTTATAGTTCGCCTCTTTTAATCTATCTAAAGCATCAATAAAATCATCGCATTTAATTGGTGTAACTGCTTCGATTCCCCCCTCAGCAACTCGCATAGCAGCACCACTGTCAAGTAGTGCGGGTTGCCGTAATATCACGCCACTTATACCATAAAATGCGGCAGTTCGCATCAGTCCACCCAAATTGTGTGGATTATTGATATCATCAATGGCAAGAAGATAATCTTGTTTATGATGCTGTTGCAAGTAGTCGAGTAATAGCGTTGGTTGGCGTTTTTTAATGATTAGCGCAATACCACCATGATGTGGTGTCTCGGTAATTTTAGTCAACTCAGCATCAGTAACAATGTCATAACCTAAATGTTGATGAACTAACCATTTAATCAGATCCTTAAATTGGTAACTCATCTCTTCGGTTATAAATGCTTTAACTATCGCATCTTTTCGATGTTTGAATACCGCTTTACAGCTATTTTGGCTATAGACCATCGCCTCCTCTTTTCTCCTTTTATGATACTCATCATGAGAAAAAGTGGGCGCCTGCTCAAGTTCACTGATCTTCTTCTGCCAAGGAGAGCTTTTAGATAGAGAGTTTTTAACTAGAGAGTTTACAGATGGAGAGTTTTTTGATGGAGAAATGTTAGATGGAGCGCTATCAGCACGCTCCCTTTTTTGTGTCGATTCTGGACTTTTAGTGTAAGCATTGAACGTTTCAATTCGGCTATTTTGACCCAATTTACCCTTTTTCTGGCCACTTCTATTACTATCTATACCACCGTTTCTACTTTTATTACGCTCTTGAGGACGACGACCAGTAGCAGCAAATTCGCCTTCACCTCTAGGCGAACTGCGTCTATTAGCAGGCTGCTTGGTAGCATAAAATATGGTTGGTTTCGCTTTATCTCTACTATCGTTCATTGCTATACCTATCTGTTACTTAATATATAATCTTGATTCGCTCAAGTTAATTTGAAATTGGCGTTATTAACATTTTTAACATTTTTAACATTTTTAACAGTTTTAATATTTTTGATGTTATTAACATTAATGCTGTTAATAACATTATTAAAATGATTAACAATTATTAAAGTTAGCAATGTTTTTAAAATTAACAACATTAAAATTAACAACGTTTTTAAAGTGATTAACGCTTACGAATAGTAGGCGCGACTTTATCAAGCACACCATTAACAAATTTATGGCTATCTTCGGCTCCAAAGGTTTTAGTAAGTTCGATAGCTTCATTGATGACCACTTTATAAGGGACATCTTCACGTTTCATCAGCTCATAGACAGCAATACGTAAAATGGCTAACTCAACTTGACCAAGTTCATCAACGGTACGTTCAGTTAGATAAGGGGACATCTTGGTATCTAACTCGCCACTATTTTTGGCAACACCTTGCAGCAGTTCGCGAAAATATTTGGTATCAACCCCTTTCATATCCTGCTCAGCCATAAAGCTGGCTTCAACATCAATAAGATCATTTTTTGAAATTTGCCATGAGTAGAGCGCTTGGACAGCACACTCTCTTGCACGGCGGCGTGGATTAACAGATGCCACGTAATTACTCCTTTATCATTTTTACTAAATTGACCATCTCTAGGGCAGTCAATGCTGCTTCAGCACCTTTGTTACCAGCTTTAGTGCCTGCACGTTCAATCGCCTGCTCAATATTTTCAGTGGTTAAAATACCAAAACCGATCGGGATAGAGAGGGATAAACTGGTATTTAAGAGACCTGAACTCGATTCACCTGCAACATAATCAAAGTGGGCAGTGCTACCGCGAATGACTGTGCCTAAAGCAACAATTGCATCATATCTGTTTGACTCAGCTGCCGCTTTTGCCGCTAATGGGATCTCAAATGCACCGGGTACCCAAATCACGCTTATATTATCTTCATTCACTTGACCAATACGGGTAAGTGCATCAACAGCACCTGCAACTAAACTATCATTAATAAAGTGGTTAAAACGGGCCACAATGATGGCGACCCGTGCTTCTGGTGCGGCGACGTTGCCTTTAATCGTCTGCATAGTAAATCCTTATTCACTAAATTTAATAAAATCAACAGCATCGCGCTTTGCAACACCGCTTTTTTTAACGTGGATATTTGCCACAAAAATATGGTGGAATTCTAACACAAACAGAGAATTTATCCTATTGACAATTAAGTCAGTTGTAGTTGTGCAAAATGTTTTAGGGTTGCACTCTATTTTGTCAAATTATAGGCGAATTTATGGGGGATATATTGGGGCGATTATCAAACACTATTGGATAGATTCACCCAAAAACAAATTACCAGAACTGTCGATCATCAATACAGTTGATGATCGCAACATACCAAAATAAGCAGTTATCAAAACAATCGATCTTCAAAACAATCGATTATTAAGACAATCGATGTATAATTATTGGACTTAATTAGATTGAGGCAAATCGTATGTTTTTAATGATTGTAAGTGGTCGCTCAGGATCAGGAAAATCGATCGCACTACGTGCATTAGAGGATATGGGTTTTTACTGTGTTGACAATATTCCCGTCGCGCTACTCCCTGAACTCGCGACATCACTTAAAGATAATAATATGCCAGTTGCAGTTAGTGTCGATATCCGAAATCTACCAAGTAATTTCAATTTTGAACGCGATATTCTCAAACGGTTACCTGAATCAGTCACCCCTGAAACCCTCTTTTTTGATTGTAGTCGTAACACCCTAATCCGCCGCTATAGTGAGACTAGAAGAACCCATCCTCTCTCATCAGGTAAGCGCTCACTTGAGGAGTCAATAGATCTAGAGGGGAGATATTTAGAGCCATTAAAAGCGCATGCTGATCTCATTATTAATACTGATGACCTTTCGGTACATCAACTCTCTGATACCTTACGCTTACGCGTTTTAGGTAAAAAAGAGCGTGATCTCACCATTATTTTTGAATCTTTCGGTTTTAAATATGGACTGCCAACAGATGCCGATTTTGTTTTTGATGTACGATTCTTACCTAATCCACATTGGGATCCCAGTTTACGCCCACTCACAGGTCTAGATGAACCGGTAAAAACCTACTTAGCGAAACATTTTGAAGTGAATAACTTTATCTACCAAACAGCCAACTACCTACAGCAGTGGTTGCCAATGTTAGAGAAAAACAACCGTAGCTACTTAACCATCGCAATCGGTTGCACTGGCGGACAACACCGCTCCGTCTATGTGGCTGAAAAATTAGCCGAACTATTTAAATCATATGGCAAACGAGTACAGACCCGTCACCGTACTTTAAAACAGAATTAGTAACTAAAAATAGCAGAAATAGATGTAAATAAAAATCCTGCTGCGATAACAGTTAGTATTGGATGGCTACACTATTAGGATATTTGACACCAGCTGCATTTAGTAAACAGATACCCTTTAATTTTGTTATATGAAAATGTGTGGACATTCCAATGTTTTTACTCGGTTTTTTACTTAGCTTTTTGGGGTTTTAGTATTTTTTTATCACACTTAAAAATCACCGCCTGAAGGCTGTGCTAACACTTCGCGATTGCCGTTATGGCTTGGTGCGCTGATAACGCCTTCGATCTCCATCTGTTCGACAATACGGGCGGCGCGGTTGTAGCCAATACGGAATTTACGTTGTACGCTTGAGATAGAGGCGCGGCGTGTATCGATCACAAAATCGACCACTTGATCAAATAGCGGATCGAGGTCGTCATCAATGCTATTATCACGCCCCCCTTCACTCTCACCAGTTCCTACAGTGACATTATCGATATAGTTTGGTGTACCACGCGCTTTCCAATCTTGCACAACTGCGTGCACCTCTTCATCACGCACAAATGCACCATGTACACGCACGGGAATTGAGCTATTTGGTGCGAGATAGAGCATATCACCCATGCCAAGTAGGGATTCCGCCCCCATCTGATCTAAGATCGTGCGTGAATCAATTTTACTTGATACGGTAAAGGCAATACGGGTTGGAATGTTAGCTTTTATCAAGCCGGTAATGACATCAACTGATGGGCGCTGGGTAGCTAAAACTAGATGAATGCCAGCAGCACGCGCTTTTTGGGCTAATCTTGCAATAAGCTCCTCAACCTTTTTGCCGACCGCCATGATGAGATCAGCAAACTCATCCACCATCACTACAATATAGGGCATCTTCTCGAGCATTGGCATGTTGAGATCCATGCTATCGGTCGGTTTCCAGAGCAGATCGGGGATTGGTCTACCCATCTCCTCCGCCTGTTTAATCTTCTCGTTATAACCGGCAATATTGCGCACGCCAAGCGCTGACATAATCCGGTAACGGCGCTCCATCTCGCCAACACACCAGTTAAGTGCGTTGGCAGCATCTTTCATATCGGTCACAACTGGTGTTAATAGATGCGGGATCCCTTCATAAATTGAGAGCTCTAACATTTTTGGATCGATCATAATGAAACGGACATCATCAGGTTTTGATTTATATAAAATACTTAAAATCATCGCATTTACACCCACCGATTTACCTGATCCTGTAGTACCAGCAACCAGTAGATGTGGCATTTTGGCGAGATCCGCAACCACCGCTTGCCCCGCAATATCCTTCCCTAAGACAACCGTTAGCGGCGAGGTTGCCTCTTTAAATTGCGCGCTATCTAGCACCTCTCTAAAATAGACGGTCTGTCGATTGACATTAGGTAGCTCAAGACCAACATACGGTTTACCTGGAATCACCTCAACCACACGCACCGATGAGATGGCTAATGAGCGCGCTAAGTCGCGATCTAAAGTGGAGATCCGAGCAGCTTTAATACCGGGGGCAAGCTCTAACTCAAACCGAGTAATAACTGGACCACGCAGGTAGTCAACCACCTTTGCTTTAATACGGTAGTCAGCCAAACTCTTCTCGATCCGTTCGGCCATCTTATTTAAGGCAGCATGATCAACAGCTATCTGCTGTGACGGGGGCATGGTTAATAGATCTAATGAGGGGAGCGGCGTTGTTGGTTTGGTCAACTGCTGATCATCACGGCGCAATAGCGGATGAATTAAGCTAGTATCATACTGAGTTGGCGTAACCTCTATACTATTACACAAGGTACTCTCTTGCGCACTACTGAGATGAGGTTCATTAGGTAGAACAGTACTATCTTCATTACTATTTTGCGTTGAGTAAGTAGTGTCGTTGTTGTGATTGTAGTTATGATTGTTGTTATGAACATAGTTGTGATCATAACTATGATCGCTATTTGAATCATGACTATAATCACTATTTTGATCGTCGATCTGATCGTGGCTAGATTCATAATCATCAAATGAAGTGCAGCTATCATCTAGCCTATCTAGTTCATCTCTCTGCTTTAGATCATCACAAACTTTGCTATCGACTGGATCTGTTACCGTTAATGGTGTTGTTGGTAACGTTGTTGTTGATAACGCTGTGGTCGCTATCGTTGGTTCAATCAGATCTAACCTAGCAGAAATTGCAGGGAGTGATGGCGTAGCTAATGTTTCTGTAGCTGATGTTTCTATAACTGAGGTTCCTATAACTGAAGTTTCTATAGGTTGATTTATATCAACAAAATAGTGCTGATCTGCTAAATGAGCCTCTAGCTCATTTAATTGGGTTGGACTGTATCTAGATGAACTATATCTAGATGAACTGTTTAGAGAGAAATTATGCAGCACCTCATCATCAATAGATGCTGAATCAGTAAACGCACTATCCTCTTTTATATTAATACTCTGTAACAGCTCATCAGGGCTTTTAATCGTCGGTTCACTATAGCTAAATTGAGTCGCTTCATCGCGCTGCTGGGTGTCAACGATGGTAACAGGTTGATCATCACGATTTTGTTCAAACTCAGTTTGGATCTCTGTTTTTAACGGATCTAAATTACTACTATCTTGCTGATTAAACGGCGACTCATCAGCAGTTGATTCAGCAACAGCTGCTGCCTCATGACAGGCTGTATCATTACGGGCTTTATCGTCTGAATATCTCTCTAAATTTCGGTCGGCACGACGGTTTAAGTAACGTTTAGCCAGCCAGAGTAGTGGTGAGATGAGCAGCATCACCAAGGCACCAAGACGTTCAAGGAGATCAAACCATGAGATACCCGTTAATAGGGTAAAGCAAGATAGGCAGATCACAAGTAAAATCATCGATAACAGTGGGCCGCTCATGATCGGTAAAATGCTATCAACCACAATATCGCCTAAATTACCCCCCGCCTTGTAGGACTCTAGATCGATAATATTGAGCGAAAAGAGGGCTGTAGCACTAAAAATAAAAGCTAAAAATCCGATAATCCAAAAAGAGAGTTCAAAATAGTTAATCGATTTATGTGGTTTTGCAAAATAGAGCATCAACTGGAGGATGACAAAGATAGCCAGTACCGGAATTGTAAAGGCAATAAAACCAAAGAATTGGAGTAAAATATCGGATATATAGGCACCAACATAGCCGCCAAAATTACGGATTGGCTCATGCCATGCTGTTTGTGACCACCCCGGATCAGCTGAATCATAGGTGATAAGCGATAGAAATATGCCCGCAAATAGGATAAGGAGTAGGACGAGTAGAGACTCAATACCAATTTGCTTTCTTGTAGTGGTCGACTTTTTCAAACAGATACCCAGTTACAGATTGATCTCAATAGTGGTGGCATTTTACCATAAATTAGTAACCACAACATACAGTCAACTATTATAGAAGCCGCCCTGTATTGCTAAACAAGGGATTAATCATCAAATATAGTGATAAAATCAGGCTAAAAAAGCGTTAACCTCTGCATCTGTTAACGGACGATATTCACCCTCTGGAATATCCAATTTTACCTCACCAATTTGGGCACGATGGAGAGCGACAACATGGTTACCCACTGCTGCAAACATCCGTTTAACTTGATGATAGCGCCCTTCGCTTAAGGTAAGTTCAGCATGATGATCATCGATGATGACCAATTTTGCTGGTTTAGTGAGATTTTTCTCATTGCGCAATAAAATACCTTTCTCAAAAATAGCAATTAAATCATGAGTTAATGGCTGTTCTACCGTGACGTGATACACTTTTTCACAGTAATATTTTGGCGAGGTGATGCGATGAGACCAGTTACCGTCATCAGTCAAAAGAACTAAACCGGTGGTATCGACATCTAATCTGCCTGCTGCATGTAGTCTATCTGCCATCGGTTCATCAATAAAATAGAGGATTGTTGGGTAGGTGGGATCGTCGGTAGCACATACATAACCTTGTGGTTTATTCAGCATAAAGTAACGTGGGGCGGTGATTGCGGCAATCTCATTGCCGGCATAATTGACAATTGGTGATTGTTCATCGAATGAGAGTTGATAGGCGCCAGATTTAACAATGTTTCCATCAACTGTCACTTTACCCGCACGGAGCTCTTTACCAATAATATTGCGGCTAATACCGAGATGGTGAGCTAAAAATTTGTCTAAACGCATAATCAATTCCCTAAATAAAAAAACTTAGTGTGGGGTGTAGATATCAAAACGGTGATTTTTAGTTTTAATATGGGCGGTTGGCACCTCGCCAGCTAAGAAGGGGGCATAGTCAGGGCGTTTTACAACCACCCTTTTTTTTGCCAATTTACGGGCAGGTTCCAGTAGATCATCGGCATCTTCATCACTGCCTACTAACGTCTGAAACACGCGCATCTCTTTTTTAACTAACGCACTTTTTTGACGATGCGGAAACATCGGGTCGAGGTAGATCACATCAGGTTTTTCAGCAGATTGATCACACAAAAGATCTGCCACTTTCGTATGATAGATAAGCGTTAACCGCTCGGCTAACCATTGACCGATAGTGGGATCGTCATATCCCCGTTTTAAACCGTCTGCGAGCAGTGCTGCAACTACTGGGTGCCGTTCACACATGGTGACTTTACAGCCAATCGCAGCAAGTACAAACGCATCGCGCCCTAACCCTGCGGTGGCATCAATCACTGTTGGTAAGTAGCTACCTTTTACCCCAACTGCTTTGGCAACTGCTTCACCGCGACCACCACCAAATTGGCGACGATGTGCCATTGCACCGGTGGTAAAATCGACTGTAATTTCACCAAGTTTTGGTTCATCAATCTTCTGTAAAACGAGATGATCACGCTGCACCAATGCGAATGGTAGCCCACTTTGCACCGCTAACCAACCGTTTGCAAGATCGATTAACTGCGCAGTTAACGGGGCAACGGTCTCTTTACTTATCAACATAACAGTTACTGATGAATACCATAATGGTGTAGTAGCGCATCTAGCTGCGGTTCTCGTCCACGGAAATTTTTAAAGAGTGTCATTGGGTCATCACTTCCACCTTGAGATAAGATATTATCTAAAAATGCGTTGCCAGTTTTGCTATTAAAGATCCCCTCCTCTTCAAAGCGTGAAAAGGCATCGGCAGCTAACACCTCTGCCCAGAGGTAGCTATAGTAGCCTGCGGCATAACCGCCAGCAAAAATATGCGAAAATGCATGTGGGAATCGCCCCCAATCTGCGGTTGGTACCACGGCAACCTGTTCACGTACCTGTTTTAGGACATCTAAAACATCTGCATCGGCTTTAGTGTGTAACTCAAAGTCAAACAGTCCAAACTCCAATTGACGTAAGATAAAGAGCGCTGCTTGATAATTTTTTGCGGCTAACATCTTATCTAACATCGCTTTAGGTAGTGGTTCACCGGTAATATAGTGACCTGAAATAAAGGTTAACGCCTCTGGCTGCCAGCACCAGTTCTCTAAAAATTGGCTTGGTAGTTCGACCGCATCCCATGGCACGCCATTAATTCCGGCAACAGATGCGACATCGATAGCCGTTAACATATGGTGTAGTCCATGACCAAATTCATGAAAGAGTGTAGTCACTTCATCATGAGTGAAAAGTGCCGGTTTATCGCCAACAGGGCGGTTGAAGTTACAGGTTAAATAGGCAACTGGCGTCTGTACATGACCATCAGCAAAACGCATACGCCCAATGCAGTCATCCATCCATGCTCCGCCACGCTTATGTTCGCGCGCATAGAGATCCAAATAGAAGCTACCCGTAAGCTCACCATCACGGTTAAAGAGATCATAAAATTTCACTTCAGGATCCCAAACATCTACCCCTTGGCGCTCTTTTGCGGTGATACCAAATAGGCGATGAACCACCTCAAATAGACCATTAATCACCCGATCTTGCGGGAAGTAGGGGCGCAGCTCCTCATCATTGATAGTATAAAGGTGCTGTTTCTGTTTTTCGCTATAATAGGCGATATCCCAAGGTTTAAGATCACTAGCACCAAAAAACTCATAAGCGTAACGTTTAAGTTGTGCTAGCTCCTCTTCACCTTGGGGTTTTGCTCTGCTTGCTAGATCACGCAAGAATTCGATCACCTGCTGTGGTCTCTCTGCCATTTTGGTGGATAGGGATTTATCAGCATAGGTATCAAATCCAAGCAGATGGGCTAACTCACTGCGAAGCGCGAGTATCTGTTCAATCAATTTGCTATTATCCCACTTACCAGCATTAGGTCCTTGGTCAGAGGCGCGGGTGCTATAGGCTTCATAGAGCTCAAAACGAAGTTCGCGATTATTACAGTAGGTGACAACGGGGAGGTAACTTGGTATATCAAGCGTTAAGAGATAGCCTTGTAACCCTTTTGCATCCGCCTGTGCTTTTGCTGCGGCGATTGCTGTTTCTGGCATCCCTTCAAGCTCGTTAACATCGGTAATTAATTTTGACCAACCCATGGTCGCATCTAACACATTATTGCTATATTGTGAGGATAGTTCAGATAATTTAGCAACAATTTCACCATAACGCTTTTGCTTCTCTTCTGAAAGTCCGATGCCAGATAGTTCGAAATCACGCAGGGCATTCTCAACCACTTTTTTTTGCGGACGACTCAATTTATCGAATTCGTCACTCTCTTTTAACGATTTGTAGGCGTTATAAAGCCCTTTATGTTGCCCAACCCAAGTACTATATTCTGATAATAGTGGTAAACAGGCTTGATAAGCATCGCGCAGTTCGGGGCTATTTTTTACCGCATTTAAATGGCTAATTGGTGACCATGCTCGGCTAAATTTTTCATCCATCTCATCAATAGGTTGAATAAGATTATCCCACGTATAGATGCTATTTTGATTGACGACACGTTCAATAGTTTCACGGCAATTTTGCAGAATCTCTTTAATCGCAGGTAAAATATGAGCTGGTTCTATTTTCGAAAATTGCGGTAATGGCGTTGCAGTTAATAATGGATTTGTCATATATAAAACACCTCTATTTTATGATTCCGTCAACAGGAAGTAATGGTTCAGATATTGAGGCAAAATAGATCAATTCAAGCTTCATTAACTGTTCAATTCACACTTATTTAACTCTAATTAAGTTTTTATTTAGATTAAAGCGACTACATGCCCATCAGTTTACGGGCACGCTGCCACTCGGTTGGGGTGTAGGTCTTAATCGATAGGGCATGAATGCTATTATCAGCAATAAATGGTGAGAGTGGTGCATAGATCGCTTGCTGTTTTTTGACGCGGCTTAGATCGGCAAAAAGTTCACCCACCGCAATAACCTGAAAATGGCTACCATCATCACTAAGGACATAGACCTCATCTAATGGCAAAGCCGCTTTTAATGTATCAATAATTACTTGATTATCCATAAAAAATACCTCTTTTTTGTTCCTTTTTTGCACAATATAAATCCTATATCAGTTACCTATTACAGTTTCCTATTAAAGTTCTGCTTATAAAAGTAAACTATATGGATTTATATATGTGCTGTAAGTTCAGTTAGTTTAAAAACTATCTTTTTTCAAGTGCCTTTTTTAAGGTATTGTTTTTGAAAGATAGTTTTTAAGAATTAAATGATCGAGCGAGATCCATAAATAAAAAACGAGCTTACCTAGTCAGAATCTGCCCGTTTTTTATTTAAGAATTAACTATTGATGACTGGCGCTAAATCATATAAATCAATTAATTTTTGAAGTTGCGGATTAATGCCTGCCAGTTTGACACCATACTGATTACAAAGATAGACCAATAACGCGAGCCCAGCCGAATCAACACGTTCTAGCTTTGCAACATCAACTGTTTTTACAGCGACAAGTAAACTTTGCTCTGTTCGCCAGATCTCATTTAGCGAATGAATGTCTAGTTCACCTGCTAAGTAGAGTCTATCTTGCTCTTTTTTAGTCTCAATTTGCGCCATTGATTTTAACCTATTGATTTTTTTCAGGCTGTTTATTTGGATCAATATTCTGTTTAGCTTGTGAATTTAGCTCTTTTGTCAATGCATCAATACCACCTTGACGCAGTATTGTTGCCCACTCATTCTGTTTAGTGGTGATCATACTCACACCTTCAGCAACTAAATCGTAAGCTTTCCACTCACCAGTAACGGTGTTTTTACGCCATAAAAAGTCAATGCGTAAAGGCTGAGCTGTATCAGATTGTTTTAATAGGACACGGATAGATAGAAAGGTCTTATTGCCAATATCTTTGGCTGATTCTACTTGGTAAGGTTGACCTTTATACATGGAAAGTGCTTGGGCAAATGCTTGGACTAAATAGTCTTCAAATGCAGCAAAGTAGGCAGTACGCTGTGCTTCAGAGGCACTTTTATAGTAGTTACCTAATACTAAAGCTGCTGAATATTTTACCTGCACATATTGGAGAAGATCCTCTTTTACAATCTCTTTAAGTCGATTTGGATCCGCTTTTATTTTAGCTGATTGCGTTTTAATGGTAGTAAACACCTTATCAGCTGCACTTTGCATCTCGATATAAGGGTTATTTCGATCTGAACTGTTTGCAGCAAACGCTGTTGTACTAACAAGTACCATTAAGATCGTCGCCTTTTTTACTGATCCTGTAAATTGTTGTAAAACTTTTTTAAAGCAGAACATTTTTTGTATAACAGTTTTTTGTGTAGCCGTATTCTGTATAGACATTGTTATCTCCTCGTATTTCAAATCATTTTAATTCATATCACTACTGTTTTGTGAACTACCATCTTGTTGTTTATCTTCCTGTTTATCTTTGTCAGATGAACCATATAAGAATTGACCAATAAGATCTTCAATCACCAGTGCAGGTTTAGTGTTATTCACAACAAATCCCTCTTCAAAGTAAGCTGGTTCGGTAGATTTTGCGGTAGTGGTTGTTGTGTCTGTAGCATCTAACGCATCGATATCATTTGCCATTGATTGATCCATTCCGAAGTTGATATCGATAAACTGCTCACCCAATAGTCCTGATGTCTTAATTGCTAAAGAGCTGCTACTTGGGATTTTGTCATATTGCGACTCAATGTTCATTGTTACATACGGTTTATAGAGATCATTTTCAGATGATCTTAATGTAATATTACTTACACGACCAACTACAACCCCTCCCACTTTAATCGGCGAACGCTCTTTTAAACCACCAATATTATCAAAAACGGCATAGACGCGATAAGAGCTGTGGCGAGTAAATGAGGTTGGATCAGTAACCCTAAAGCATAAAAACAGCAGTGAACAGATAACTAGGATCATAAAAAATCCAACTAAAATTTCAACTTTACGACTCATATTTTAATGACCTCAATGACTAAACATTAAAGCGGTTAAGATAAAATCTAACCCCAAAATAACTAATGATGAATAGACGACGGTATTCGTCGTTGCCTTGCTAATACCTTCTGATGTAGGCACACAATCATAACCATTAAACAGTGCGATCCAGCTACTAGCGATAGCAAAGGCAAAGCTTTTAACAAAACAGTTGCCAAGATCATGCCACCAATCAACATTACTCTGGATCGATGACCAGAAGAAGCCAGCATCAATCCCTTTCCAATCAACCCCAACTAATGCACCACCTAAGATACCGACTGAGACAAAAATGGCGGTTAAAAATGGCATACAGAAGAATCCAGCCCAAAAACGGGGGGCGATAACGCGTCTTAAAGGATCAACAGCCATCATCTCCATACTTGAGATCTGCTCTGTCGCCTTCATCAAACCAATCTCTGCGGTTAAAGCAGAACCGGCGCGACCGGCAAAGAGGAGTCCTGTAACAACTGGGGCAAGCTCGCGTAAAAGTGCTAATGCCACCATCATCCCGAGGCTTGCCTCAGCACTAAAGGTAGTTAAAATAAAATAGCCTTGAAGAGCCAACACCATGCCAATAAACAGCCCTGAAACAATAATAATTGTTAGTGACTGCACACCAATAAAATAGAACTGTTTAACCAGCAGCGGAAACTGCTTTTTGAATTGTGGACGACCAACCAACGCGCTAAAAAGCATACAGCCAGAACGTCCGAGCAGTGACAATAGATTAATGCCCCATTGACCAAATCTAGCAACTAAATTTAACATATCGATCCACCTTAGCACTGTTCACTTTGATTTGAGAGATCCAACTTATAATCAATAGCTGGATAGTGGAAAGGAACTGGTCCATCCGCCTCCCCTTCCAGAAACTGTTTAACGCGGGGATCTTGATTTTGCCGTAACTGCTCTGAAGTGCCTCCCGCAATAATATGTTGCTCAGCCACAATATAGGCATAATCAGCAATACTCATCACCTCGTTAACATCATGTGATACCACAATACAGGTTAAACCGAGCGACTGGTTGATCTCAGCAATTAATCGAACAATTACCCCCATTGAGATAGGATCTTGCCCAGCAAAGGGTTCATCAAACATGATCATCTCTGGATCAAGTGCAATCGCACGCGCTAACGCAGCACGGCGCGCCATCCCCCCCGAAAGTTCAGAAGGCATAAGGCAAGCGGCACCCCGTAATCCAACAGATTGCAACTTCATTAAGACTAGATTGTGTAATACAGGTTCGGGTAGATCGAAATGCTCCCGCAGGGGGAAGGCGACATTGTCATAGACAGAGAGATCAGTAAATAGTGCGCCAGATTGGAATAGCATACTCATCCGTTTACGCACTTCATACAATTTTGCGCGCGATAGACGAGTAATATCTTCGCCGGCAAATAGAATTTTTCCACTTTGTGGTTTAAGTTGACCACCAATTAATTTAAGTAAGGTTGTTTTACCAATCCCAGATGGACCCATAATTGCGGTAATTTTACCTTTAGCCACGCTGAGATTCATATTTTTATAAATTGGTCTATTGCCACGATAAAATGCCATATCATGGATCTCAACCAAATTGTCTTGTAATGAGTCTACCATTACGATTCCTTATATGAAACTATATAACAATATATGTAAGAATATATGTAAGGATATTAAATAGATGAATCTTAACCAGATATCCTATTTAATCCTCTACCAACAATGGGGAAACAGGTAAGGTGCTATATTACTTGATAATCATTTATAAACCAAGATCCATTTATTTTATTGTTCAATAACAACTATATTGAACAATATTGAAATATTTCACTTGATTTTACATTACACATTTCTAGAGAATGATTTTTTCTAAAAGGGATTTTATTGCAGATGATCTGAAATTATTGATTAACTACTCTATTAGCTGATATTGCAAACAAGAATCAGATATTTTAAGTGTAATTTAGACTTATTTGCTAATTTAATTTTACACATTTAACGTATAACTTTTATACTGTTTTGATTAAAATTTTAAATCCGGATCATAAAGAGAGAATGAGAATAATAATAGTTTGTTGCTGTATATTTTTAAATGGATGTAGTGTTAATACATTAAGATCATATATTTATGATACATATTTAACTAAAAACTACCGTTCAAATGTAATAGTAACCATTTGTGTTATAAATGATAATAGGTGTGATAAGAATAAAATATATAATGAATATTTATATGTAGAATTTCAAACACATGGTAAGTATTCTGACTATTTTACTGTTTCTGAAAAACTTATGGCTGGTAGTTTTACGCAACATAGTTTTTCAAAACAATATGATACTGTTGCAAATTTCATTAAATGGGCGAATGGTTCTGAACAATACAAAAAAGAACACCCATTAGAAACAACTTCATCTTGGGGGCAACTAGGGGAAAATTCTATTTACCGATTATATATTGATGATAATAACATTCCATATTTAGCGGTCTCAGGATTAAATAAATATGTTCTTATTAATAGAGAAAATGCCGCCATCATGTTAAATGAATTAAAATATTTCAAAATCCTTATGGATCAAAAACAACAAGAGATAGATAGAATCTTTTCAAAAATTAACATGTTTAAATCTAAATAACCCTAAAACATTACATCACAAACACCAAAACCAGCAATGTTTTAGGGTTGATGGTGTTGCGTCTGTTTATTGTTATATAACATATCCATCATTCTATTTATATACTAAAGAATTTAAATAGATTCTTTATTTTATGGAGTATTTCATTCTATTTGATTTAATTCATTTTTAACTTGTTCTATTAATTGATCATCATCTAACTCATAATCAGCTCTATTTAAGCTGGGATTATAGAGATCTGCCAAACAAAAAATTGTTGATAAACATTGACCTACCCTTTTATCTTCTTTAATTAATATATTATTATCGCGTTCAATACGGTAAAGCTCCATATATGCTTCTGTAAAGACGGTAGAAGTTATTCGCCCATTAACAAATGACTTTATAAATTCCAGTGTTATCAAACTCATCGTAATACTCCATTTTTCATATAGTTTTCATATTGAGATGTTCCAGGTACTAATTTAAACCCTGTAACAAAATTACCAAACTTATCAAGAACCACTACATTATTTGTATTTGGATTAAAAAATACTCTTGAATCTTTCATAAAACCATAAGTCCCATGAGATATTATTGATATATCATTCATATGATTTTTGATTGCAGCTTCAAATTGATTAATAGTTTCTGCATTTTTCTTTGTCGTTATTATGTCAAAATCGACAGCATGTTTAAATTTCCTATCTAATTGTTTTAATTCTATTGCGTTTAATTCGCTAAAAAAATAAGTGTTTTTTTCAGCAAGTATATCAGCATCCTTTAACTCTATAACATGCCGGTACCTTTGGTTATTTTTAGAGAGTTTTTCAATATGGACTTTGATGTCTCGTATTAATAATGGCTGCTGTCCGGCTGGGGTCGCATATTTGATTGAGACGATATTGTGAGCAGCAGATGGGACTTTATTTAGGAGCATCGTTTTACTGCCAAGGGCTAAGTCAACGAGTCCGTAAGTAATCTCTTCATACCCTTTTGGCACAAGTCCCGACCAAGCTATAGCATCCTCTTCAAGGGTTGTCACCTCTCCATCTGTTAAGATGCGGCTCATACCAGCAGCAATATTGTCACTACCAATAAACGCAACAGCAACAGGAGTGCCTGCGCCAACGGTTATACCTTCAATTGTTCCAGCTAAAGCTAATGTTAATACCCCGCTAGCTACCTGTACTCCGCTTTATGGTAGATGGCTGGGGCAGTTGGTGAGCTGTTACTAGTGCCAACACTAATTGATGCGTGGTCAACTTTATAGTGAGCACTGTTTTTTAATATCACTAAAGGTTAAGTTGTTTATAGATAAAAATAACCCTAAAACATTGTTTTATCTTATTAATGTTTTAGGGTTGGCTGGATAAAAATATATATAATTTATACTAATTATTAATCATATTAGTTTATAACTTTAAAAATAAAAAAAGAGACCTGTTTTATATTTTATTGCATTGTCAACTTGAGCCAATAGTTTTATTAATATTTCTTTTTTATTTGATGCTATTGATTTTTCGATAATATTTTTTGCTATTATAAGCTGATCAATATTAATTATTTTTTCATCTTCATAATCATCAATATTTATTTCAAGCTCATTATTTAATTGATTAAGGATATTAGACTTTAATAATTCATTATAGTTATCTTCATTAAGCTTTAATTCTATAAGATCACCATCTATGCAATTATCAAAATCAAGACGTTTCATAGCATTCGTATTTATGGGAACAGATATATATTTCATATTTTTTACTTTAGGGCGATGTTAACAAGATCCTAGGATTAACTTTGGATCTTGTTAATCAATTTAATATTCCTTACGTAGATAAAACCAGCCTAAATTTCCTTTTTTATCATATAACGGAATTTCAGATGAAATAATTGAAAGATTTAAATACATCCCTATAAATTCTTGATATAAATCAGAAATAATTTCTGTGTGAGCGCATTCCATCTCTTCTTTTTCTTCTTCAGTTAATTCACTATCAAAAAATATTTCTATGGTTAAATCATCATTTATCACACTTGCAGTTATACCTCGCATTTTTTTTGTTGCTCTATCAAGCAAACTATACATAGTAGATGCATTAACTCTATTTTCTAATTCTATCTGTTCTTTTCTGGTTTTATCTGAATACATAATTAAGGTCTCGCAGGTACGATATGTACCCCATTTTTAGCATAATGAATTGTAAAATTTTTTGTTGGGACAAAAGACTTTTTTGATGTTCTCTTTTTCAGTTTCGGTCAGTTCGTTGTTTGGTTTGCCGTTATAGAGGAGGTTGCGGATGGTGTCTTCGGCTATTTCACCGCTATATTTTAAGTTAACCTTTTCTTAAGATAACAATTTTTTTATTATTTCTTCATCTTTTTTTTGAAAGATAATTTCAAGTTCATGTTCGCCATTGATTGCCAAATTTAAAATTGATTCATTCAAAATTTCTAGATAGGTTTTTAAGTCAAATTCATTTATATTTGGTAAATCATCATGGGAAATAACAATTTTGAATTCTGCTATCCAACCAAAATCAGTCAAAAAATCTTCTAAAGCATTCCAGTTAAACCCAAAATAACCTGGAAACCATAATAAGTAATAAATTGATTTTATTAATTCATCTGTAGATGTGATTTTAGGATCAAGTCTTACAAAAAATACATTTGCTGTGTCATAAGAAGCAGATCCTTCAATAAATTTAAAATTTAATTTCATTATTATTCCTATTTGATTTTAATAAATGTTTTATAATGATCACTTGTGTAATACATTTCGCCCTTCTGTCCAACTATTATTCTTTGCGGACCGGGTCCTTGAATATTTGGTTTTGATTGACAAGATGATTCACCAGTTTCGAGATACTCTTTTGATTGAAAACAAAAAAACCATCCTTCGGAGAAACGACCTTGTAGAGTAATAACAAGTGGAATATCAGAATCTTTTATATATTCGTTTGCTTTTTGCACGGCATTATCAAAAGTAATCATTATTTTGTCTTTAATAATTTAAAAGATTCATTTGCCCCTAACTCCGTTTTTACCTGCTCTCGTAGTTTATCTAACTGTTTATCCGCTAAGAGGCTTTCTTAACAAAAATCATAAGGAATACAATGAGCTCCTTCTAACCTTTCATATTTATTTATTGCATCTTGACCTTCAGCAATAAATTCCACATCAATAGGATCAGGAGGATTATTTGGATCTTTATAATTACCTTCCAAAAACGCCTTATATTGCTCAAGAACATATAATAATTGTTCTCTTGTCATTAAAACTTGTTGTTCCTCGACATATTCAGTGCCTAAAAATACATAATCTCCCTTAATTAATACCCAATGCGCATTACCTATACCAAAATTACCATTTGGTGCTCTGCTATTTTCTAAATCAGTAAGATTATTGATCCAAATATTGACAGAATTGATTGAATATTGAAGATCACTTCTTAACCAATCTGCAATTTCTCTTGCTCCATATCCAAATGTTTTATTACTACTAGTATCTATTTTAAGTTTTCCCCCTATTGGAGAAAAACTTGCATCATTAAACCAAAAAGTAATTTGATCATTTAACATATTATTTTCCTTTATAAACAGACCACGCAGTTGCTCCTGTACCATTTGGTTTTTCATAATAACCTTCAATTTTTAAACCACTTGAAGATGTTAGTCCACATTTCAGTATTTGTAGAATGTTGAATTGAATTTTCAATATTTAAGACTGCAAAATGAAAATTAACAAACAGGTCCCCAATAACCCTTAAAAGGAAAATCAGGAGCTACTAGTCTCCATATACTTCCTTTGCTATTTTTAAACCAATATTCATCTAAATTTTCACCCGCATAATATTTTGTAACGGGCACTTGTTCAATTAAGCCATTAAACGTTTGTGTACATAAAAAATTATAAAATTCTTCATATTCATTATAAGAATTAAAATGATCAATTGTTTCCCATATTATTTTACTATCCATGCTGGATTCACCTTATCTAAAAAGAATACTTGATTACCGCCACCAACTAAACCTGATTGTTTTTCTGCTTCTCCTACATAAAATTTAACACCTGCTGGGACTTTAATTTCGGCAACTTTTGTTGCTGTATTGCCCCATTTTGGATCTAAGGCACTATCAATAATAGATTGAACAGGTCCTGATGGTTTTTCAGTAGTCCAATAAGGTCCCAATTCTTTCGCATTACCACCATAAACTCTATATAAGGTAGTTGTATCAGTGGTAATAACTTCTTTATATGTTCCACTTCTAAAGGTATTGGCAATATCTGAAGGCAATAAACCAGCATTTAAAGGTCCATATTCATTTAAAACAGAAGTAGTTTTTATCTTATCAACATTATTAGCATCAACAATGTCACTTTCAACTTTATTTATAATATTTTCTTCGCCAAGCTCAGGTTTTTTAACAGGTGTGCGAGCCTCACTTCCATTAGCAACACCTACTGAGCCGCGGGGGTTGAATGTTGGCTCTTTTAGTTCAATCTCATGCCGATACCTTTGGTTATTTTTAGAGAGTTTTTCAATATAGACTTTGATATCTCGTATTAATGATGGCTGCTGTCCTGCTGGGGTTGCATATTTGATTGAGACGATATTGTGGGCAGCAGATGGGACTTTATTTAGGAGCATTGTTTTGCTGCCAAGCGCTAAGTCAACGAGTCCGTAGGTAATCCCTTCATACCCTTTTGGTACAAGCCCTGACCAAGCTATAGCATCTTCCCCAAGTGTTGTCACCTCTTGGTCAGTTAAGATGCGGCTCATGCCAGCAGCAATATTGTCACTACCAATAAACCCTAAAGCAACCGCAACAGCTGTTCCTGTGCCAAGTGATGCCCCTTCAATTGTACCAGCAACAGCTAGGGTTAATACTCCTCCTGCTACCTGTACGCCACCGATGATTTGATTCTCATATTTAGTGTAGGACGATTTGATGGTATCGCCATAAAGGTAACCGGTTATACCACCAATCAGCCCGCTAGTTGCACCAAGTAATGAGTGACCTATTTCTGCCCCTTCGGCTGCATTGATAAGTTTATCTGGCTCAATATGGCTAAAAAAATGGTCTATAAATGAGATATCAACCGCACTTGTCTCAAGCTGCCAATCATCAATATGTGCCCACTTTTGGGGTACTTTGATATCTGCGAGACCCTGCGGATTAAAGCGACCAATAAACCTGTGACCTTCGCTAACCGATGTGATGGCATATTTATGGTCTTTATGAAACTTGAGATAGAACCCCTCAGCAGGCTTTAACTCAACATGTTGATAGGTTAATTTTTTGGATTTTATCGATATCCTTGATGAGTAGCTACATGTTTAAACAACTTCGTTACTATCAAGGATTAAAGGTTTATATAATTTGAATTTTTCTTATAAAATTAATGTTTTGGAGTTTCTAATCTGCCTATTGATATAAATATATAGAGGTAAATAAAAACAAAAGCAGAAAAAATTAATATTTCGAAATTACCATTTATAGATAAGATCGTTTCCCTAAATCCAGCGATTATTGCTTGAAAACAGAAAAAAAATATATTTAAAAAAAAGTGCATAACGTCGTTTGGTATTTATTACTCTACTATTTTGATAAATTTTTATTGTATGTTTACGAAATTGATAAGAGATAATTATCGGGATTACCGATAAAATATAATATGCAATATAAATAGCAATTAGCATTATGGTAACAAACCTCCATTTTTTAACCCGCCCTACAACTGTGATAAATTTGCTGGCCTCTTTCCTATCACTATGTTGGGTTTTTAAAGCAGCCTTCAATTTTTAAACCACTTGAAGATGTTCCAGTCCACATTTCTTTATTTGTAGAATGTTGATTTGAATTTTCAATATTTAAGACTGCAAAATGAAAATTAACAAACAGGTCCCCAATAACCCTTAAAAGGAAAATCAGGAACTACTAGTCTCCATATACTTCCTTTGCTATTTTTAAACCAATATTCATCTAAATTTTCACCCGCATAATATTTTGTAACAGGCACTTGTTCAATTAAGCCATTAAACGTTTGTGTACATAAAAAATTATAAAATTCTTCATATTCATTATAAGAATTAAAATGATCGATTGTTTCCCACATTATTTTACTATCCATGCTGGATTCACCTTATCTAAAAAGAATACTTGATTACCGCCACCAACTAAACCTGATTGTTTTTCTGCTTCTCCTACATAAAATTTAACACCTGCTGGGACTTTAATTTTGGCAACTTTTGTTGCTGTATTGCCCCATTTTGGATCTAAGGCACTATCAATAATAGATTGAACAGGTCCTGATGGTTTTTCAGTAGTCCAATAAGGTCCCAATTCTTTCGCATTACCACCATAAACTCTATATAAGGTAGTTGTATCAGTGGTAATAACTTCTTTATATGTTCCACTTCTAAAGGTATTGGCAATATCTGAAGGCAATAAACCAGCATTTAAAGGTCCATATTCATTTAAAACAGAAGTAGTTTTTATCTTATCAACATTATTAGCATCAACAATGTCACTTTCAACTTTATAGTGAGCACTGTTTTTAATATCACTAAAGGTTAAATTGTTTATAGATAAAAATAACCCTAAAACATTGCTTTATCTTATTAATGTTTTAGGGTTAGCTGGATTAAAATATATATAATTTATACTAAATTATTAATCATTTTAGTTTATAACTTTAAAAATAAAAAAAGAGACCTGTTTTATATTTTATTGCATTGTCAACTTGAGCTAATAGTTTTATTAATATTTCTTTTTTATTTGATGCTATTGATTTTTCGATAATATTTTTTGCTATTATAAGCTGATCAATATTAATTATTTTTTCATCTTCATAATCATCAATATTTATTCCAAGCTCATTATTTAATTGATTAAGGATATTAGACTTTAATAATTCATTATAATTATCTTCATTAAGCTTTAATTCTATAAGATCACCATCTATGCAATTATCAAAATCAAGACGTTTCATTGCACTCGTATTTATGGGAACAGATATATATTTCATATTATTTTTTCCTTTCTATATTAAAATGTGTAACTTGGTTATATTCACCTTGATTTCTTCCTACATTTTTACCATTTCCTAATACTTTATTATTGGGTATTTCACCATTTAAATCCAAATAAGATCTTTTTCCAGATAAATTTGGATTATATATTCTGAAATATTTTCCATTTATATCTTCTACAACTTGTATTCCCGTAGTTGGATTTGTATAAATTCTTTTACCTTTTTCTGTTGTTGTTATAACGGGGTTTTTACCTGCAAAATTCTCAATTGCTTTTTCTAAGTTTGCTGTAGTCCAATTACTTGAATATTGTTCAGCTCTTGCTGCTCCGCCGGTGGGTTTTGAAACTTCATTAGGTTTTGCAACACCACTTTCGTTAACTGCACCTACTGAGCCGCGGGGGTTAAAAGTTGGCTCTTTTAGTTCTATAACATGCCGATACCTTAGCCTATTTTTAGAGAGTTTTTCAATATGGACTTTGATGTCTCGTATTAATAATGGCTGCTGTCCTGCTGGGGTCGCATATTTGATTGAGACGATATTGTGGGCAGCAGATGGGACTTTATTTAGGAGCATCGTTTTACTGCCAAGGGCTAAGTCAACAAGTCCGTAGGTAATCCCTTCATACCCTTTTGGGACGAGTCCCGACCAAGCTATAACATCCTCCCCAAGAGTTGTCACCTCTTGGTCGGTTAAGATGCGGCTCATGCCAGCAGCAATATTGTCACTACCAACAAACCCTAAAGCAACCGCAACAGCTGTCCCTGTGCCAAGTGATGCCCCTTCAATCGAACCTGCAACGGCTAAGGTTAACAGACCACCCGCTACCTGTGCTCCGCCAATGATTTGATTTTCATATTTAGTGTAGGTCGATTTGATGGTATCGCCGTAAAGGTAACCGGTAATACCACCAATCAGTCCGCCAGATGTACCAAGTAAAGCGTGCCCTATTTCTGCCCCTTCGGCTGCATTGATAAGGTTTTGTGGCTCGATATGGCTAAAAAACTGTTCAATAAATGAGATGTCAACCGCACTTGTCTCAAGCTGCCAATCATCAATATGTGACCACTTTTGGGGTACTTTGATATCTGCGAGACCCTGCGGATTAAATCGACCAATAAACCGATGCCCTTCGCTAATCGATGTGATGGCATATTTATGGTCTTTATGAAATTTGAGATAGAACCCCTCAGCTGGCTTTAACTCAACATGTTGATAAGTTAATTTTTTGGCTTTGAGTTTATAGGCACGGCGAGTTTCAATATTTCGAATGAGACCTGCTGTGCGGAGATGTTTTAGCAGTTTAATGGCGGTGAAGTAGAGGTTTTCGATATCATTTAGCTCATCGGTTTTTACATCAAGACTAATTTGCGCTTTGAGTTTGGACTCGTAGTCGTTATCGCCTCCACTGCCATCAAGGATGAGTGGACTACTTAGGTACTCATTAGCAATTTTAGCAAGTTTATCACTCTTATAACTGTAATCACTTTTATCAAACCCTTCACTATGGCAGATATTATGGATGGATTTTAGGGTTTGCCTTAGTAATGTAGGGTCACGGATTATCGCCCCTTCACTCTCATCATGCCCCAAATCACCAATGCGCCCAACTGCTGTGATAAATTTGGTCTCATTTAAGAGTAGTAGCATCTGATAAAAGAGTTCACCTATCTGCTCATCGGGGCGAAATGGCGCCTCATTATTATAGTTATATTTTGGGGAGAAGTGCTGCGGTGAAAATCCATAGTTGATAATGCTGGCAAGTCTTTCATCTTGTAGGGTTGTAAATGGCGAGTTGCCGGAGCGCAGTAGGTTACTGAGTTCATCAAGCCACGCCTGCGCCAGCTTTTTAACATTTAACTGCTTTTCGCCCCGTAGCGTTAAATCGGTATCCCCTTGATTACCACCAATTAATAGGTGCACCTTTGGCAGCACTTTACTTGCTGAAAATGGGTCACAATGGCGTAAAAATATCTCCTCTCCGCTAGTCTCTATTGTAAAAAGCTGCTTATGGATGTTTGCACCATCTCGAATAGCGATAAGTTCCGGTCTATGGTTGACCAAATCAACCGTAATCCAGCTATCATCAGGTTGATAGTAAGGTATTTTTTTAAACTTTTTCTTAACGTAAGCGCTGTTAAATGTTGAATTATTGTAAATCCAACTTGGTAGTGGCAGCTCTAGCAGAATTGCGCTTTCAGTAAATAGCGCGGTAGCTAAAACTTGTGCAACTTTATCGGGGATTTTGTGGTAGTAAGTTTGGTAAGGGAGTCCAACTTGTTGTAATACTGGGTAAAAATCTTTACACGACTCTGGATCAGCAACTAACTTCTTAACAACATCTCGGTAGTCTGAATCATAAAAATGTTTAATCCGTTTTGGGCGACTAAAATAGTCCAAACCGGCTAAACGCGCGCTCTCATCCTGCCACGCATCGGCTGACACTAACTGATAATGATACATCTATCCCTGTTCCATTCTTGGTTTTATTGTTAGAAACTGTTTTCTTGTTATAAAAGTTTCTTGAAAAAAATCAGCGCGATTTTAACATGGCATGGCTTAACTGCAAGTGAGAGTAGATAATTTTATGATCTGAGTCACTAATACTGTTTTTATTTATCTGGTTGATAAAGCTGAGATAAACAACTTTCCGCCATTATGGAGAAGGTTTTAGGATCAAAATCTGCAAAAATGTTTTAGGGTTGTTTTAATCAAAATTACAGAACAATTTTTAAAAAATAGTGATTACTCTCATCAGCTACTCATGCCGTGCTTTACGTGCTAAATAGTTGCCGACTGTTTGAATAGATTGGACGGTGATAATTAGGATAATTACTGTGACGATGATAGCTGTGGTATCAAAGCGTCTATAGCCATAGGAGAGGGCTAAATCACCAATTCCACCAGCACCAACTGCGCCTGCCATTGCGGTAGCGTTGATCAGTCCTATTGTGGCGGTGGTTAGGGTTAGGATGAGGGAGCTAAAGGCTTCAGGTAGCATAAAGTGCCAGATGATCTGTATTGGCGTTGCCCCCATCGACTCTGCAGCTTCAATAATCCCTTGATCGACCTCTAAGAGTGAATTTTCTACCAAACGGGCGATATAGGGGGCGATATAGATAGTTAAAGGGACAATAGCGCCGACTGTGCCAAATGCGGTGCCAACAATCAGTTTGGTAAAAGGGATGATGGCGATCAGTAGAATAATAAATGGCAGAGATCGGATCAGGTTAATGGTGGTGTTTAGAAATCTAAATAGTGGTCGATTGACCAGCAGCCCATTTGGGCGGGTCACAACTAAACAGATACCGAGAAAGATACCAATCACTGCGCCAATGAGTAGCGTAATCGAGACCATTAACAGTGTTTGGTAGGCGGCCTCAATAAAATCCATCGCGGTAAGTCGCGTCGAAAAAAGGGATCCTAGATAGTCGATAATTGATATGAAAGCTGATATGAAAGCTGTTGTGATAGTTTGGTTGAACTGTTCCATTTTATGATCTCTCCCCGTTTATACCCTTTTCCTCAATTTTGGTCACCTGTACTTCATGGTCACGAAGGTAGTCAACCGCTTGATTAATATCATCTTGACCACCCTGCAACTGCACAAACATACTCCCTAACACTGTTTTTTGAACTTCTGACATATGGGCAAATAGGATATTAACCACCACTTTGCCTTGTAAAATAAGTTCATTAATGACTGGCTTTGTTGCTGAACGACCTAAAAACTCCAATTTAAAGAGGGCGCTATCTGTATGCTGGCTCTCTATCGCTTGTAGATTTTCAACGACACCTGTAGGGATTGCATCACTGATTACAGAGCTGACAAAGTTCTGTGTAGTGCGCTGTTTAGGGTGACCAAACAGTTCAAGAACGCTGCCGTTTTCAATGATTCGCCCACGCTCCATCACTGCCACTTTATCGCAGATCTGCGAAATTACCTGCATCTCGTGGGTGATTAAGACAATCGTTATCTGATACTGCTGGTTGATCTTTTTTAACAGTGCCAAAATTGATTGGGTAGTTTGGGGATCAAGGGCTGAGGTTGCCTCATCACACAGTAGAATATCGGGGCTATTGGCGAGCGCCCGCGCGATACCGATACGCTGCTTTTGCCCCCCTGATAACTCTTTCGGGTAATTTTCGGCTTTATCACGCAATCCGACAAAATCGAGCAGCTCATAGACCCTTTTTTTAATCGCAGCTTTACTCTCTTTTACCAATATCAGCGGGGTTGCCACATTGTCAAAGACCGTTTTTGACTCTAAAAGATTAAAATGTTGAAAGATCATCCCAATTTTGCGTCTTACCGATCGTAACTGGTGGGTTGATAAACTACTTAGTGGTTGATTTTGGATTATCACCTCGCCTTCTGTTGGTCGCTCTAAAAAATTGATCATCCGAACTAAGGTACTTTTGCCAGCACCGCTATAGCCGATAATGCCATAAATATCACCGCGTTCAATGGTGAGATTAATATCGTGGAGTGCCTTTGTTATTACGCCGTTACGTTCATACTGTTTTGAAACATGTTCAAATTTGATCATACTGTCAACTCTTATTACGCGCTGATTTTAAATAGTTAATGGTTTTTTTCTGAGCTATTTTCTGGACTGTTTTTTGGATTACTGTTTAGACTACTGTGCAGGGTGGTCAACGCCGCTTTTGCCAGTTCAAACCAGTAGTTAGCAGCTGGCATGATCATATCGCGATCAATTTTAAATTTAGGGTGATGCAGGGCATAATCACTCTGTGAACCGAGATTCAAAAATGCACCGGGGACATGGTGAAGGTAGTGGGCAAAATCCTCTCCACCGAGTGATGGTTCAACATCGATCACCTCATAGCCGACCTGCTGAGCCACTTTTTTAGCCAGCTCAACCCATGAAGCAACATTGATGACTGATGGTGGACCATCAAACCAGCGCAACTCGCCTTTGCCACCCATTCCTGCTGCGATATTTTCAACAATAGTTTTTAAGGTTGTTTTCACTTGTTCGCGCACCTGAGGGGTTAAAGTGCGGACAGTCCCCTCCATTTCGACCGTTTCTGGGATCACATTCCAAGTATTGCCCGCTAAAAATTTGGTGATGGAGACCACCGCAGCATCGAGTCCACTGATTGAGCGGCTGACAATTGTCTGTATGGCGGTGACAATTTGCGCACCAATCACAATCGGATCAACGCCGGCTTCAGGGCGTGCTGCATGTGCCCCAACACCAGTGACAGTTATCTCAATCCGATCAACATTGGCAGAGAAAGGACCAGCACAAGAGGTCATCTGATTAATGGTTAAGGCGGGGTTATTGTGTAGTCCAAATATGGCATCGACACCGTTTAAGGCACCAACATCAATCAGCTCTAAAGCGCCGTTAAAGTTCTCTTCTGCTGGCTGAAACAGAAACCGCACCGTACCTTGTAAATCCTGCTCTTGCGCTTTAAGCAGATAGGCTGCCCCCATTAAGATTGAGGTGTGCACATCGTGACCGCAAGCGTGCATGGCTTGGTTATTTTTAGAACGATAGTCACACTCCGCCTGCTCATCAATCGGCAATGCATCAATATCTGCCCGTATGGCTAAAACAGGCGATCCCTGCCCAACTTCGGCAATTACACCGGTTTTAGCGCCGAGTTCTAAGATGCGAATTCCCGCTTTTTCAAGATAGCTTCGAATACGTTTAGTGGTTTCAAACTCTTGGTTTGAGAGCTCAGGATTTTGGTGCAACTCTAAAAAGAGCGTCTGGATAGTATCGTCAATTGACATCTTTATATTCCTTAAATTTGTGTTGTGATTAGGCGATTAACTTTTATCTATTACATAGTAACTATTACTTAGTAACTATTACCTGTTAACTAGTACCTATTAATCAGGTCATAAATTAATTAATCTGTTCACTTTGCCGTTGAGTTAATGAACAGTAACATAACTAAATTTATCGCTCTAATAATCGTTATTTATAACTTATTACTTTTGGTTATAAGATAGAAGTTGTTGGAATATCTCAATTTTCCATTTTATGATAGAGTTATTTGGTCTCTATTAAAACAACGGCTAGAAAGGAAAATAGATATGAAAAATGCGTCATCAGTCACATTTCGAGAGCTGATTTTTATAATTGTCGTCTTCCTCTTAATAGGTGCATCTTTGGGTTGTGATAACTCAATCAATGCCAATAATCAGACCAAAAAATCGATCATTATGGGGGCTTCACCGGGTCCTTATAATGACCTTTTTAATGATGCGATAAAACCGGAGCTGGAGGCTGAGGGTTATCGAGTTAAACTGGTCGACTTCCCGCATCTACTTGAGTCCGATATTGCGCTAAGTGATGGCAGCATTGATCTCACCGTTGCCCAGCACACTGCCTATATGAATGTATTCAATCAACAGAGTAATGCCAATCTTAAGTCGGTTGTGCATGTCCCTTCAGTGCCGGCGGCGCTCTTTTCAGATAAACATACCTCACTTAATAAAGTCTTTTCGGGTGCTAAAGTGGGCATCCCGCAAGATGAGTCTAATGCAGCAAGGTCATATAATTTGTTAGAGAAAGCTGGCTGGATTAAGTTAAAAAGTGGTGTCGATCCTATTTTGGCAAATAGACATGATATTGCCGAAAATAGCGCAAATATAGAGATTATTGAGATGGATTCAGCCAATATTCCGCGCGTGATGGATGAGCTTGATTTTGCGGTGATTCCGGGTAGTATCGTCTACTCCGCCAATATTGACGCCAACAAAGCGCTACTAACCGAGACCATTATTCCTGATTTAGAGATTATGGTCGTGGTCAATCAGGGGAATGAGAATAGCCAGTGGGCAGAGGATATTAAACGGCTCTACCAGTCGGATAAATTTAAAGCCTATATGGAGACGCATAACCAAAACGGTTATTGGGTGATGCCGCAAGAGTAGTAAATTTACGTCGCGTAGTAGAGTTGTCAATTGCAGCAGTTGCCACTGCTGTTTTTCTCTTCAATCGCGCTCTGCCATGTTACTATCGGCTGCGATTAACCACTTTTTGGTATTGTTGTATTGTTACTGCTCTACTTTGGGCTGAATTAACTGTTGCACTTTGATCAATTCAATATCATCAGGTAAGTTAGCCAACCTCTTTTTTAAGGTCTGAATCGTCGCAGAGTGGGGATGACCAATCGCGATAGCATATCCCTTTTTACGGGCTAGATTAATTGCCAGATCAAACTGATGATTAATCTCACTCTCAATCTGTAAGTTATCTAAAAAAACATCGCGCGTGACAAGGGGAATATGGTACATCTCTGCTGCCTGTTTTGCCTTTGTACCACCAACAGTTTTACTATCGAGAAAGAAGAGGTCATAACGGGATAACGCTTTCATCACATAGCTCATCGCGGTGAGATCCGCCGTCATCAAACTACCCATATGGTTATTGACCCCAACCGCATAAGGCACCCGTTCTACCGCTTCGCTAATAATCTTATCGATCTGATCTTCACTCATCCAAGGGAATAGTGTATTTACCTCTAACGGCTGCCTGCTTATTGGCGCCATCGGCAGGTGAATCAGAATATCATTGCCATGATTATGGGCAAGATTTGCCATTTTAACGGCATTGGGAGCATGTGGCAAAACCGCAATGGTGATATTGGGCGATAGTGCAATAATCTGCTCTTCGTTATGTTGCCGGTAACCAAAATCATCAATCACGATAGCTAACTTAGCTGCCCATGTTTTAGGGATGATAATAAATAATAGACAAAAAATAAGCGTTTTAGCGATATGTAGATTGAATATTTTGGAAAAAATATTGTATAGATTACCCTTTTTTAAATTATGCTGTTTTTGATTATTCTGGTTTAGATTACTTAGTTTTAAATTACTTAGTTTTAAATTGCTCAGTTTTAAATTAATGATTTTCACGTAAATAACTGTCTCTTCTGTAAATAACTATCTCTTCTCTTTTATCATTGGTACTACTTTAGCCATGCACTGGGATCTAATGCTTTGCCATCACGGCGAATCTCAAAATAGAGTGCGGGTGCGCTCTGCCCGCCACTTGCGCCTACTAAAGCGATGGGTTGACCTGCTTCAACGGTGTCACCAACATTGACTAATAGACGTTGGTTATAACCATATAGACTCATATCATTTTTACCATGCTCTAAAGCGACAATAAATCCATACCCCTGCAACCAACTCGCCAAGATGACGCGCCCATTGGTTATCGCTTTAACTGGGGTGCCATCTTTGGCATTTATCACAAGCCCTTTCCAACGTAATTCACCCTGTAATGGTTCATTAAAGCGGTGCAGCAGAGTGCCTGATACCGGCCAATTAAACTGCTTTTGTGGCTTGCCGATGCCACTTACCCGCGCCATTAAAGATCGCTCATCGGCATTAGGTGTGTAGTTACTGCTTTTCTGCTTATCTTTAATTAATTTTGCCCGTTTGATCTCTTCTCGGGTTAGGCGTCGGCTCTCTTTTTCAGCTTTGGCAATTTGTGCCTGTAGTTTACGTTCATTACTGCGCAGTTCACTCAGTTTTAACTGGTTGGCTTGCATTGATGACTCTAAAGCGGCGATGGTTTTCTGGCGATCTTGTCGGCTCTTTTCAAGTCCCGCCTGCTCTTTCTGCTGTCTATCTTGTACCGTTTTCTGTTTGGTTCGCCGGCTCTCTAATGTCGTTTTTTTCTCATTTAGCTGTAACTGCGTCTCTTTGAGATCATTAATCTGCGTCTCTCGAGCCTCATTTATGTAGCCATAATAGGTGATAATCCGCTCATTACGTTCACTTTTTACCCCAGAAAAAATGAGATCCAGCCCCGTTGTTTTACCCAACTTAAAAGCCGCCTCTAGCTGCTTAGCCAAAGCGGTACGTTGTTGTAACTGTTTGCTTTGTAAGAGCGTGATCTGTTTAATTAAGGTTTTGATCTCTCCCTCAAATTTTTTTAGTAGTAGACTATTTTTGTCGATTGAGGCTGAGAGTTCGGCAATAGCGGTCTCTTGGTTTTTCAATGACTCGAGCAATTTTGCCCGCTGATCACGCTGCGCAGTCAGTTTACTCTCCTGCTCTTGAATCGATCTGCGTATCGATTTTAACTGCGCTGTATCATCAGCATGCAATAAGGTTGGCATCAACCCTAAAGCAAAAATTATTATTAAAAAACATCGAGAGATGAGCATAGTATCAATATCCTAGTCTTTTTACCTATTGTGGCTTTTCCATTTTAGCTACACACTTTTGAATAGAATATCAGGTAGAATCTTTTCACCCTGCCAGTAGAGCTCTGAGGCAATCTGATCAGCAATGTCGCAGTAGATCTGACTAAATTCGCCATCAGGCTCACTTACAACTGTTGGTTGACCGCGATCTAAATCTTGACGTAATCTGCGGTGGAGCGGTATTTGCCCCAACAGTTTTGTCGCATATTTGTTGGCTAACTGCCGAGCGCCACCTGTGCCAAAAATCGCCTCATGGTGACCACAATTTTCACAGATGTGGTAGCTCATATTCTCAATAATACCGATTGTAGGGATGTTGACCTTGTTAAACATGGTGATCCCTTTTTTGGCATCAATTAGCGCAATATCTTGCGGTGTGGTAACAATTACGGCGGCAGTTAATGGGGTACTTTGTGCCAAAGTTAACTGTATATCACCCGTACCAGGTGGCATATCAATAACCAGATAGTCGAGATCAGGCCATAAAGTATCCTCTAAAATCTGCAATAACGCTTTACTTGCCATGGGACCACGCCAGACCATGGCACCATCTTGCTCAACTAGATAACCGATTGAGTTGGTTGCTAGCCCATAAGCCATAATGGGCGACATATGGCGATTATCAGGGGTTAAGGGGTGTTGATTTTCGGTACCGAGCATCATCGGGATCGAGGGTCCGTAGATATCTGCATCTAAAATACCAACTTTAGCCCCCTCTTTTTGTAGCGCTAAAGCGATATTGACTGCGGTAGAGGATTTACCCACGCCGCCCTTCCCTGAGCTTACCGAAATGATATTTTTGATATGGGGGATTGCGTGCTGGCTGTTAGCCCGTTTTAACGTGGCAATATCATAAGTTAAATCCCATTTAACCTGATTAATCTCTTCGAATTGGAGGAGCTGCGGAGTTAGAAGTTGCTTAAGTTGTAAAAAAGGAGTTTGCCAAACAAACGGCATCATGAGCGAGATAGTCAAAATCCCCTGTTCAAGTGTGCATCTTTTAACAGCACCAAGGGTAATTAAATCATCTTTCAGGGTAGGGTGGGTAAACTGTTTAAGTACTCTCTGAATCTCGATCTGTCGATCCATTTTTGCTTCCATTTTAATGTTTAACTCTCTTTTTACGTTTTTATTTTGAATAAATTATGGCATAAATCTGGTGATAATCCCATGTTTGATGTACTATTTCCGCAACAATATCCCCACTATAATCATGCATCTTTACTGTTAATTACTCTTTTTTGTTAATGAGCATTTTTCGTTAATTAATAAATAACAGAGGTGATTATATAGCAGTAGCTTGTGGCGATAGCATAAATAATCTGCATTCAAAGGTAAGCAATTAACATGACAACTCAACGTAAAATTCTGGTCACCTGCGCACTCCCTTATGCTAATGGTTCGATCCATTTAGGTCACATGCTTGAACATATTCAAGCCGATATCTGGGTCCGTTATCAACGTATGCGCGGTAATGAGATCTATTTTATCTGTGCCGATGATGCCCACGGCACGCCAATCATGCTAAAAGCGCAGCAGTTAGGGATAACGCCAGAAGAGATGATTGGTAATATGCAGTTTGAACATCAGCGCGATTTTGCCGGTTTTAATATTAGCTATGATAACTACCACTCAACCCATAGCCCTGAAAATCGTGAACTCTCTGAAGCGATCTATACGCGACTTAAAAATAACGGTTATATTAAGAGTAAAACCATCTCGCAACTGTTCGATCCAGAAAAAGAGATGTTCCTACCCGACCGTTTTGTTAAAGGGAGTTGCCCGCGTTGTAAATCACCCGATCAATATGGTGATAACTGTGAAGTGTGTGGTGCTACCTATAATACGACGGAACTGATTAATCCTAAATCGGTGGTCTCTGGCGCTACGCCGATTATGAAAGATTCACAGCACTTCTTTTTTGATCTCCCCTCTTTCTCATCTATGTTACAAGAGTGGATCCGCTCTGGAACCTTGCAAGATCAGGTTGCCAATAAGATGCAGGAGTGGTTTGCCGCTGGCTTGCAGCCTTGGGATATTAGCCGTGACGCCCCTTACTTTGGTTTTGAGATCCCTGATGCACCGGGTAAATATTTCTATGTCTGGTTAGATGCCCCTATTGGTTATATGGGATCGTTCCTTAACTACTGCCATAAACATCAAAAAGAGGCGCTGTTTGACCAATTTTGGCAGAAAGATTCAGCAACCGAACTCTACCACTTTATCGGTAAAGATATTGTCTATTTTCATAGCCTATTTTGGCCTGCCATGCTTGAGGGGAGCGAGCATCGTAAACCAAGCAACATCTTTGTTCACGGTTATGTGACGGTTGATGGCGCCAAAATGTCTAAATCGCGCGGCACCTTTATTCAAGCCGCCACCTACTTAAAACACCTTGATGCTGACTGCCTCCGTTACTACTATGCGGCCAAATTATCACCACATATTGATGATATCGATCTTAACCTTGAGGATTTTGTGCAGCGGGTAAATAGTGATCTGGTCAATAAAGTGGTCAATATCGCATCACGCTGTGCTGGATTTATTAATAAACGTTTTGCTGGCAAATTGTCAGCAACCCTAGCAGATCCTGATCTTTACCATCAATTTGTCGCTAAAGCGTCGACGATTGCCAGCTATTTTGAGGCGCGTGAATCAGGAAAAGCGGTGCGCGAGATCATGGCACTTGCTGATGACGCTAACCGCTATATAGATGAAAAAGCGCCGTGGGTTGTTGCCAAGCAAGAGGGTCAAGAGCAGGCGTTACAAGCTATCTGCTCAATGGGGATTAACCTATTTCGTATCTTGATGATCTACTTAAAGCCAATTGTGCCGTCATTAGCCGAACGGACAGAGGCATTTTTAAACAGCCCACTTGAGTGGAATACCATTGATAAACCGCTTTTAAATCACACAATAAACAGTTTTAAAGCCCTATTTAACCGTATTGATATGGATAAAATTACCGCGATGATTGAAGAGTCAAAAGAGCAGACAGCCCAACAAACAAAAACCGCCGAACCAATTGCTGAAACCATCAATTTTGATCAGTTTGCCAAAGTTGATATGCGCGTGGCACTTATTAAAGATGCGACAGTCGTTGAAGGTTCTGATAAGTTGTTGCAGTTAACTTTAGATATTGGTGATGAGACACGTAATGTCTTCTCTGGCATTAAACAGTACTACCCCAACCCTAAAACATTAATTGGACGATTGACTGTCATGGTCGCCAATTTAGCACCGCGCAAAATGCGTTTTGGTATTTCTGAAGGGATGGTGCTTTGTGCCAGTGGCAAGTCAGATGATGGGGGGATCTACCTCTTATCACCTGACAGCGGCGCAAAACCGGGGATGCGGATCTCATAACATGTTATTAAAAAACAACAGTGTTATTAAAAACAGCTGCTAAAGGTGTTATTGAGTAGTTAACAACAGCATTACAACTATTTCACAATGACAGATTAACCATTATGTTTACTATCTATCACTCAAATCAGGTCGACCTTCTCGAATCACTCGTTAGTGAGTTGATAAGACGCGATCCTTTGAGTGATATCTTTATGCCTGAAGTTATCTTGGTTCAGAGCCAAGGGATGGCGCAGTGGCTCCAGATTGCATTAGCTAATGATCTCAATATCGCGGCAAATATTGCCTTCCCTTTTCCCAATCAATTTATTCAACAGCTCAGTCAACTACTACTGCCCAATGCACCCATAACCGATAATATGGAGTCGATGACATGGCAGATCTTCTCTCTCCTGCCAACACTGCTAGATCGACCTGAATTCCGTCCGCTTAACCACTATATTAATGGTGAGTCTAGTAATAGTGTTTCTGTTAATAGTAAGTCAATTGATAATAAGTTTATTGATAGTAAGAACAATAGTGATGAGATTAAACAGATCCGTATCTATCAGTTAGCGGTTCGGATTGCGCGGTTATTCGACCAATATTTAGTCTATCGTCCGGACTGGATTGCGGAGTGGGAGGCGGGGGAGCGCGTTCCTGCACTCAATAGACACACGGCGGAACAGTGGCAAGCGGAGCTGTGGCGAGAGATTATTAAAAGTAATGCCCAATATCACCGAAATAGCCTCTATAAACAGATGAGCGCAAAATTAGCTGATCCCAATTTTGATCCCTCTTGCTTAAAAACGCTGCCTAACCGGATTTTTATTTTCGGTATTGTCTCGCTGCCACCAATCTATCTCGAACTACTCTACGCCCTTGGTCAACATATTGATATCCACCTGATGTTTAATAATCCTTGTCGCTGGTACTGGGGCGATATTATTGAGAAGCAGTTAACTGCGGTAGAGGGGGCGGATAAGATCCCTAATCCGCTTTTGACCTCATGGGGGAAATTGGGGCGGGATAACCTCTTTTTACTACAGGATTTTGATAATAAACGGGATATTGAACTCTTTGCCGATTATGAGTCTACTAATCTGCTCCACACCATCCAGCAAGATATTTTAGATCTCTACCGCGATGAAGCGCAAAAACGAACAGTATCGGTCGATGATAACTCAATATCTTTTCACATCTGCCACAGTGAACAGCGTGAAGTTGAGGTTCTGCATGACTACCTGCTCTCGCTGTTTGATCACAATCCAGATCTGGAACTCCGCGACTGTGTGGTGATGGTGTCAGATATTGACCGTTATGTCCCCTATATTCAGGCCGTGTTTGGTAATAGTGACGCTTTTGCAAACAGCAGTAGGCGATATCTGCCGTATACCATTTCAGATCAGAAGGCGCGTACTATCGATCCAATTGTGCAGGGATTTTTTGCTATTTTAGATTTCCCTGATAGCCGTTTCACAACTGAAGATCTCTTTAATCTACTTGAGATCCCAGCGATAGCCGAAAAATTTGCCATCACAGAGTCACAATTAACGCTGTTACGAACTTGGATTATTGAGTCAGGGATCCGTTTTGGATTAGCAGATGCGCACAGTTGGCTATTTGGGCTGGAGCGGTTACTGTTAGGTTATCTGATCGATTCTGAGCAGGGGATCTGGCAGCAGATCTTACCCTATAACGGCGCGACTGGACTCGATGCTGAGCTAATTGGGCAACTCGCTGAATTCCTAACCACAGTGCGCCGCTGGTTCACCATTTTAAGTGAACCTAAAAGCGCTGCCGAGTGGCAAGATTACTGCGCGCAACTCTGCGATGACTTTTTTGTTGCAACCGATCAAAACGAGGCGATTTTTCAACTAATTAAGGAGGAGTGGCAGAAGTTACTAACCGCAGCAAACGTAATTGATGAACCTATCTCCATCGCGATTCTACTTAGTGCAATGCAGTCACGGCTAGAAGATCGCCAATTAGCGCACAACTTTTTAACTGGTAAAATCAATTTTTGTACCATGATGCCAATGCGATCCATCCCCTTTAAGGTTGTCTGCCTGTTGGGAATGAATGATGGTACCTACCCAAGAACGTTATTACCGCTTGATTTTGATCTTATCGCTTTTCATAGCCGGCGCGGTGATCGTAGTCGCCGTAATGATGACCGTTACCTCTTTTTAGAGGCGATATTAGCCGCGCAAGAGCGGCTTTACATCAGCTATATTGGGCGTGATATTAAAGATAACAGTGAACGTTACCCTTCAGTGTTGGTTGATGAGTTGTGGGAATATATTGCCCAAAACTATACTGTTTGTCAGGATCAAAAGAGTAATATAAGATCTGACAAAACAGATGATAACCTCGCTACCGAGAAGGGAACTGCTTTTAATTTCCTTAAAATTAACCACTCTCGCACACCATTCAATCCAGAAAATTACCTTAATGATCCAAAAAGTTATGCCGCTGAGTGGCTACCTGCGGCAGCGAAACAGGGTAAATTGCACCCTTTTATTGCCGATCTTCCCCCAACGGTAATTGATAAGATCGATATTGATGATCTAAAACGGTTCTATCGCCACTCGATCCGCTACTTTTTACAACACCGTTTACACTACTATCTTGATCATCTGGATGAGACGCTACCAGATTCAGAAAATTTCACCTTAGATGATCTTAAACGGTATCAACTTAATAGATCGATTTTACAACAGTTAATTGAGCCAACAGTGACAGATTATGCACTCTCTTTATCTTTAGACGAGAAGCGGGCGGCACTCTATAAACGTCTACAACTAAGTGGTGAGTTACCAGACGGCGCATTTGGTGAGATCATCTACGATAAGCAGTTTGAGTTGATGCAGCAGTTGGCCGATAGAGTGAATCAAGAGCGCCAAACGCAAACAGTGCAAGAGGTTAACTTAACCCTTACTTTTACAGCGTTAACAGATGCTAATTCAACAAATCCCCTAACAGTGCAATCTTGCCAGTTGCAAGGTTGGTTAAGTGGTGTGCAAGCAGATGGAATCTTACAGTGGAAACCGTCGAAACTCTCTATCTATGATGGGATGAGTCTCTGGATTGATCATCTCATCTATACACAATTAAATCCAGATAAAAGCTTACATCAGAGCCGAATATATGGGCGTGATGAGAGTGAATGGCGCTTTTTCAAGATTGATGCAGCGGAGGCAACAGCGCTATTAACGACGCTGGTTACCGGTTATCTGCAAGGTGTCAATCAACCGCTACTCTTTCCTCTACAAGCAGCATGGCAGTGGTTAAATAGTGCATATAGTGAAGAGACTGGTAATATCGAAGAGTCGCCAAAAGCTGATGCTAAGCTGGTTAACAGTTGGCAAGATGGTTTTAAACAGAGTAGTTTTAATAAGATAAGTGAGTGTGATGAGTACTATAACCGGCTCTACCCTGTTTTAACGCCAGAGCTGGTTAAGCAGATAACTAGCGCTGCGGCACGTTTTCTGTTACCTATTTTACGTCATCAAAAAGCCTATAAAGGTGTTACATTGTGAGGGGATAGATAATGTTTATTGATACCCATTGCCATTTTGATTTTCCTATTTTTACAGATCATATTAAAGCGTCGATCGATCGCATCAAAGCGGCGGATATTCGCGGGTTGATCATACCTGCCATTACAGCTGATCGCTTCTCAACTATACTTGATCTGGCTAACCGGTATCAACCAATCTATGCCGCCCTTGGGTTACATCCGATCTATAAGCATAGTGAAGAAGATCTACAGATTTTGACCGAAAAGCTGGCAGCTAAGCCAGATAAACTGGTGGCGATTGGTGAGGTGGGGTTAGATCGTTTTATTTTTGCTAACCTCGATAATCAAGAGGAGATTGCAACCAAATGGCAGAAGCAGTGCTATTTTTTCCGTGAGCAGCTTAAGTTGGCGAAACGGTTTGATCTTCCACTTCTGATTCACTCACGTAAAGCGGCAGATGTTATCCACCATGAGCTGCGACAAGCCAATCTACCCTGTCGTGGGGTTCTTCATGGTTTTTCGGGGAGTTATGAGCAGGCGATGCAGTTTGTAAAACTGGGCTACTATATTGGCGTTGGTGGGGTGATTAGCTACCCTCGAGCACAAAAGACGCGAAACGCGATAGCGCGCTTGCCATTAACTTCGCTACTCTTAGAGACCGATGCCCCAGATATGCCACTAAATGGCGAACAGAGTAGACCAAATCGCCCCGAAAATATTGTGCTGATCTTTAAAATTTTGACCGAACTGCGTAGCGAAACGGCAGCAGAGATCAGCGAGCAGATTCTAACAAATACCTTGACGCTATTTGGTAGAATCAATAAAATGGTTCTATCCCATCCATAACTAAAATAACCATATAATAATTATCAAGTTATTTTTTTATTCTACATTTAGTAGGTTCCTATGGCTCAACGATTTAATCAACTTTTTGTGCAATCCCTTATCAATTTGACCCGTCTATTTCCACTATGGGCAATACTTTGTGCCACTATCGCTTACCTCTTACCAGACTTTTTTTTACCGATCCGTTCGCAAACATCGCATCTTTTAATGTTTATTATGTTCACCATGGGTGTAACGCTCAGTATTGATGATTTTAAACGGGTGATCACCAAACCAAAAGCGGTCATTGTCTGTACGTTATTACACTATATTGTGATGCCACTCTCGGCGCTTTTATTGGCTAAACTCTTTACTATGCGCCCAGAGCTGTTAGTTGGTATGGTACTTGTTGGGAGTGTTGCAAGTGGGACAGCCTCTAATGTGATGATCTATTTAGCGAAAGGGGATGTTGCACTATCAGTAACAATCTCGTCTGTTTCAACATTAGTTGGCGTGGTGATGACGCCACTTTTAACCTACTATTTAGTGGGCGCAGCAGTTGAAGTTCCGGTCTGGAGTATGCTGATGCATATTATTCAGATTGTCTTAATTCCAATTGTTTTAGGGTTAATAGTCCACCATACACTCAATCCTTTAGTTAAAAAATGTGAACGCTTTTTACCCCTTTTATCGATGATCTGTATTCTTCTAATTATTGCTGTTGTGGTTGCTGCAAGTCAGTCACAGATAGCGCAAGTCGGTTTTACTATCATCATAGCGGTGATACTGCATAATGGACTTGGCTTATTAGGTGGCTATTGGGGTGGGCGCCTGCTCGGGTTTGATGAATCCACTTGCCGCACCATGTCACTTGAAGTCGGTATGCAAAATTCAGCCTTAGCAGCAACACTTGGCACCAACTATTTTTCCGCACTATCTGCACTACCTGCGGCAGTTTTCTCGGTTTGGCACAACATATCAGGATCACTCTTAGCAGGTTTTTGGCAAGGGAAGTCAATAAAATCAGGTCGGAGAGTAAAAGCAGATAAGTAACCATTTTTATTTATGGCTCAATTAATTAGAATTGAGCCATCTATTACAATCAGGTAAATCATCATGGATCATGAAAACAGTTTGTCACCTTTTGTAATTCGCCTTTTACCATGGTTAGCAGCAATTGCTTTTTTTATGCAGACTTTAGATGCATCAATCTTAAATACTGCACTGCCGGCAATCGCTAAAGATCTAAAAGAGTCACCTTTAAACATGCAATCGGCTGTCATCAGTTATGCACTAACTTTGGCGCTCTTTATCCCTGTTAGTGGTTACCTCTCTGATCGATTCGGCACGCGGAATATTTTTGTCTCGGCAGTCTTTCTATTTACCTTTGGATCAATGCTTTGCGCCCTATCTGACTCCTTACTCTTTTTAGATATTTCACGCGTTATACAGGCTATTGGTGGCTCAATGATGGTACCTGTCTCTAGACTAGTACTCATCAAATCATTTAAGCGGAGCGATTTTTTAGCGGCGCTAAATACCTCAACGATTCCCGGATTAGTTGGACCGGTTGTCGGCCCTGTTGTTGGTGGGTATCTAGTTGAGATGGCAAGCTGGCACTGGATATTTTTGATTAATCTACCTATCGGTCTTATTGGGGTCATTATCGGCTGGCGTTATATGCCAAATATCAAAGGTGAGCGACTTAAGTTTGACCAGATCGGCTTCTTCTGTATCGTCATTGCGCTAATTAGTGCCACCTTAAGCCTTGAATTTTTAAGTCAAGGGGAAGATAGTAACCTCTCAATATTTTTGGGCATCCTTGCTATCATCTTTCTACTTGTTTATCGATGGTATGCTGCGCGCGCTGCTGAACCACTTTTCCCGCTATCCCTCTTTAAAATTCGTACCTTCCGATTAGGGATTATCGGTAACTTATTTAGTCGGCTTGGTATCTCTGGAATTCCTTTTTTAATTCCGCTATTTCTACAGGTCGCCTTTGGCTACTCCGCCATTTTTGCCGGCTTTATGTTAGTACCAATGGCGATGGGATCACTGCTAATGAAGACCGTTGTACCGAAAATCTTACGTACATGGGGTTATCGTCGCACGTTGATTACCAATACTATAGCGGCAGGGATTTTTATTATGTCGTTATCGCAAATCAGTCCAACCTCATCGACCATTCTGTTCGCGCTACTGCTCTTCTGTATTGGTAGTGTCAACTCATTACAATTTACCGCAATGAACAGTATTACACTTGCGGATCTACATGGGGAACAGACCAGTAGTGGGAATAGTTTAATGACTGTTAATCAGCAACTAGCAATCAGTTTTGGGATCGCTTTTGGTTCGGTATTGATTCGTCTAATTGGGGTTCACACTTCCACAATTCCAGCGTTTCAATCCGCCTTTATTATTTTAGGGATTGAGACTATCATCTCGACTCTCGTTTTTACCGCTTTACATAAGCAAGATGGTAAAAATCTTACAACTCATGAGGATAAAAAATAGGACTATGTTGCAATTTAAGATCATTCCAGTTACCCCCTTTGAAGAGAACTGCACAGTTGTTTGGTGTGATGAGACAGGCGATGCGGCGATAATTGATCCGGGTGGTGAAGCCGAAGTTATCCAAAAAACCGTAGCGGATTTGGGTGTAAATGTTAAAAAGATCTTAATCACTCATGGGCATTTAGATCATGTCGGCGCGGCACAGCAGTTAGCTGATCACTATAAAGTTGACATTATCGGTTCCGATATTAATGATCAGTTCCTATTTGAGAGCTTACCCGAACAGTGTATGCAGTTTGGTTTCCCCTATGTAAAACCGTTTCTACCAACAAAATGGTTAAATGAGGGCGATAAAATTGAGCTTGGTCACCTCACCTTTGATGTTCTGCACTGCCCAGGGCATACCCCAGGTCATATCGTTTTTATCTCGTCAGCTGATAAAACTGCTTTTGTTGGTGATGTGCTATTTAAAAATAGTATCGGGCGCACTGACTTCCCGCGCGGTAATTATCAAGATCTTATGCACTCAATCAAACAGAAATTACTACCATTAGGGGATGATATCACTTTTATCCCTGGTCATGGACCAATGTCAACATTTGGCGACGAACGCAAAAATAACCCCTATTTAGTTTAGACTTACTTTAGATTTACTTTAGATATATAGATGGATCTATTAGGATTAAATCATTAACTGGCTAGAATAGATCCACTTATAACGAAATTGCATAAAATTATATTGACAAGAAACTGCTAAATCTATATCATCGCGCTACATTTCGGTTCCTCCATAGTTCAGTCGGTAGAACGGCGGACTGTTAATCCGTATGTCACAGGTTCAAGTCCTGTTGGAGGAGCCAACTTCCAAATTTTAAAAATACCATTCAAATTAAACTATCTAAGTTTAACCACAACAGAAAAACTTACCTCTTAACTTTAAAAACATAAAAACGCTGCCTATTTTAACTGCCTAAAAAAGTATTTTTACTTTAGATCTTTATTTTTCAACAAAATATTGGATGGGCTACACTAATTCATACAATGTTTTAGGGGGTAAATTAAAGTTATCATTTAAAAAGAGAAAATAAAAATTTTGATTAAAATGACCTAAACCCTAAAACATTTTTGCCAAAATTGGATGTTAATTCTGCGTTATATTATAAGAATGCTCTCTTAAAGATTAAATAATCGGCACTTTTTAAAAATGGTTCGCGCTTATTTGGCAAAGTGGGTTAAAATGTTGCCGCTTGATTTTGTGCTCTATTTTGTTCTTGTTTTTATGTCTGTTTTAATAGTATTGCAGGTTTGAAATCACAAGAGTTCATAATTAATTTTATCTATTCACCAATAAGTAGGAAAAAACTAAGTAGGGAAAAAATATGCAGGAATTACCATGTTGCCCCGTTTGCCAATCAGAAAACAGCTATCCTGATGAAGGGGTAATTATTTGTGCCGATTGCGGATATGAGTGGGATCCCGCTCATAGTGAGGTTGCCGAGCAAGATGAACGTATTGTTAAAGATTGCAATGGCAATCAATTAGTCTCTGGCGATACGGTTATCTTAATTAAAGATCTGAAATTAAAGGGATCTTCACAAGTGTTAAAAAAGGGGAGTAAGGCTAAGAATATCCGTTTGGTCGATGGTGATCATGAGATTGATTGTAAAATTGATGGTAGCGCGATTATGCTAAAAGCCTGCTTTGTTAAAAAGGGATAATAGCTTGCAATCTTAGCAAAATAGGCATCTATCTAGGCATCTAGAATGGTGCCTATAGTTCATTATTATAAAGTAACGAGTTTAAAAATAACTGTTTTAAAAACAACCGGTTTTAAAATAACAGGTTTAAAAATAATTAATTTAAAAATCAAAAAGTTAGAGATAGTAAGATTATCACCATTCCCCAAAATAGGGTTGCCGCTTTTTATCGGTGATGATCCTCGCTTCAATAAAAGATCTCTCTTATTACTCCATCCCCCATTAAGTTATCTCTCTTATCCATCTGAAATGTAATTGCCCTGAACAGGTTGATAACGGTTAAAAAATTAAAATAGAGATAAAAATTGCGCAGGTGAATTTTGTAAAAAATGTGTTCATTTTTCATTAAATTGTGCTATCTCTGCACTTTTTTTATCAATTATTGCCGATTGTGCGTAATCAACGGCAACTTAAGGTTGATTAATTAAAAATAGTGCTATATTGTACGCAGCTTATGTTTACCCCAGCGGTTCGGACTAAACAATTTTGAACGCTTCCAACGGAAAATAGACATAAATAATTAACACAACATAACGGTTTTACCTTTTATTCAGGTAAAACATGGTTTTTTGAGCTATTGGGAAGGGCTTGGAAAATGACTCAACAAAACGCTTTACGAATGAAAAGGGTGTTAACTACGCCCGCGCTAATTTTTTTTGGTTTGGCCTATATGGTGCCGCTCGGCATCTTTACCACCTATGGTGATGTTACCGTTAAAAGTGCTGGGCATTTACCGATCGCCTATGTTATCACCTTAATAACGATGCTGTTCACCGCTTTCAGTTATTGTCAGATGACGAAAAAATTACCTCTATCAGGTTCTGCTTACTCTTATGTGCAAAAAACTTTTGGCAGTAATGTCGGTTTTTTAGTGGGTTGGGCACAGCTACTTGATTACCTCTTTTTACCGATGTTGAACTATTTAGCCATTGGGCTATATATGCATGACTGGTTCCCCCATATTGCAGAGGCGTGGTTTATCATTCCAACTATTTTGGTTGTGACTTCGCTCAATATTTTGGGTGTGCGATTAGTTAACTATATGAATATAATTATTATTCTGTTGCAGATCGTATTTTTGGGGCTATTCCTCTTCTTCTGTTTTAACTCAGTAGATATGTTTGATCCTGAGGTGATCTTACGTCCAATTCTCTTTAACGGATCACAAATGAGCGGTATTTTAAGTGGCTCGGCGGTGCTCTGTTTAGCCTTTTTGGGTTTTGATGCTATTTCAACTATGGCAGAGGAGACAAAAGAGGCGAAAAAGACAGTCCCGAGAGCGATCGTCTTAACTGTGTTGGTCGCGGGGATTATGTTTATCACTGTCTCCTATTTTGGCCATCTCATCTACCCTAATTGGCAAGATTTTGTTTACCACTCTGATACGGCAAGTGTTGCTGTGGTTGGGCGTGCGGGGGAACATTTTTTTGGTTCGCTAACGGCAGGTCGCATCTTTAGTGCCATTTTTATTGCCGGTTATGTAACGGGTGTATTTGCTTCTGCCATGACTTCGCAAGCAAGTATTGTTCGCATTCTCTATGCGATGGGGCGCGAAGGGGCATTACCAAAATCAATTTTTGCCCGTCTGCATAAACGTTACTGCACCCCTTATCTCTCAATCCTTTTTGTTGGTCTCTTCTCACTGACTGCCCTCGCGATTACGTTAGAGATGATTGTATCGATGATCAGTTTTGGTGCACTTTTTGCCTTTACCTTTGTCAATTTGGCGGTGATTAAGTTCTATATTATTGATCAAAAAGCGCGTGATATGAAAACCTTATTTACCTGCTTACTGTTACCGGCAATTGGTGTGGTATTGACCGTATGGCTCTGGACAAGCCTTGATCGGAGTGCACTTGAGATCGGGATTATCTGGTTATTTATTGGTGTGAGTTATCTACTCATTATGATCCATGGTTTTAAACGTAAACCATCGACCATTTCTGATGAAGAGCTGTATGAGATCATTAATTAAAATAGTTAATTGAAACTGTTAATTAAAATCAATTAATTTAAATCTTTAATAAAGATCCTTAATAAACAATCTTTATTAAAGATTGTATTGTGTTTAACAAATAAGTGCTGTTGCGCTAAAAAAGCGTAACAGAGCGTTGAGTAGAGTGATGAATTATGAGCAAACGTGTTGCTGATTATCTTTATAAAAATGGGGTTATCTATACTGCTGATAGTGACAATCGACTGGTTGAGGCGATAGCCATTGCTGATGGCGTGATTATTGCGGTTGGTAGCAGTAAGGAAGTTGCAGAGTTTGTAGGTGGATCCACCAAGCAGATCGATCTACAAGGTAAAATGGTGATGCCCAGTATTATTGATGCCCATATGCACCCATTTTGGGGCGGCTATCAACTAAATGGCTGTTCGCTTAACTACCAGTCATTGACCGTAGAACAGATTTTGGCAGAGCTGCAACAGTTCCTTGATAACGATCCGATTAAAGGTGAAAACGACTGGTTACGGGTAACCGCATGGCTCCGCCAAGGTATGCTGCCAGAGGGCGCAGATATGACGCGTGATGATCTCGATCGATTGCAAACTAAAAGACCGCTCTTTCTATTTTCAAATGATTGCCATACGTTAGTGGCAAATAGTCGCGCTTTAACCCTTTTTGGGATTGATGAGAGCACGCCAGAGCCGAAAGATGGCAAAATTGGTAGAGATGAAAATGGGCGGCTAACTGGCATTTTAGAAGATGCACCAGCTATGCGGGCGTCAGACAGTCTGCCGCAGCCAAGTGATGAGCAGCATGACTATATTGCGCAGCTGGTTCAGAAAACTTTGAATGCGCAAGGGGTGACAACCGTGATGGATGCACGGGTAGCCGAGACGCAACTTGATACTTTTTTACGTTTGCAGCAGCGCGGTGAGTTGAATCTCCGTATTTTAGGTTGTCGTGAAATTACGCCAGATGATGCGCCAACGCCAGAGTCAGTAAAAGCTGCCGTTGCTAAAGTTGCTGCGTTTGCGAAGAAGTATAATCAAGCAGAGTTGCGACCTGAAGCGGGGATTGCTGTTCATGCGGTTAAGCTGTTTATTGATGGCGTGTTACAGCCACCAATTCGTACGGCGCGCCTTTTAGAGCCGTATCGTGAGAATCGCGGTAGTGCGGATAAGCCAGATTGGCAACCGACTGAGCGCTTTGGTGATCTCTACTTTTCACCTGAGGTAATTGATGAGTTGATGGTTGAGATTGCAGCCGCTGATCTCGATCCACATCTGCATACTGTTGGCGAGGGTGCGGTTTCGATCTCGCTTGATGCGGTCGAGAAGATGCGCAGCGCCTTCCCCAATAAAGATATCCGCCCAGGTTTTGCCCATAATGAGTTAGTTGCCACTAAAGATTATCAACGTTTTGCTAAGCTAGGTGTGATTCCTTTCCTCTCCTTCCAGTGGGCAGCGCCAACACCTGAGATTGCCGAAGTTGAGCGGGAGATGCTTGGCGATGAGCGTTATCAAAACTTAGAGCCTATCGCTAAATTTGTTGATGCGGGCGCAAAAGTTGCTTTTGGTAGTGATTGGCCAATTGATGGTTTAGATGAGTGGTTTGCCCTAAAAGTGGCGACTACCCGCCGTGGGCGCGATATTGCTGGCAAACGTCACCCCCGTTTTGATACCGATCGTGATTTAACCTTAATCGAAGCACTACGCGCCATGACCATTGATGCCGCGTATAGTCAACGCTTTGAAAGCAAGATAGGGTCATTAGAGGTGGGTAAATTTGCCGATTTTATCGTGCTGGATCGTAATCTGTTTGAGGTTGATCCCGAAACATTGGATCAAACCAATGTATTACTTACCGTTATTGGGGGTAAAGTGGTACACGAGGTTAACTAGTTGTTGCTATTTTAGTTAGCGTTAAGGCTTTAATTTATTTAGATGAATTATTTTAGATAAACTGTTTTAGATGAATTGATATAGATGAAATGAATAGTAGAGGCGTATGAATAACGAAAAAAAAAGTTTATCTGATCCCCGCTATTATTTGCTTGGTGAAAGGGCTGTTGTAATTGAGTTCTCACCACCTATTTCACTGGAGATACAGCGGCGCATCTGGGCGCTTGCAGATCAACTAACTGGTCTTGATGAGGTGGTTGAAGTTGTGCCGGGGATGAATAATTTAACCGTGCTATTGGCTCATCCGCAACGCCAAGCGGCACCGATTATTAATAAGTTGAAAAAGCGGTGGGAACGTAGCCAAGCAGTAGAGGTAAAAACCCGCTTTATTGATATCTCTGTTACCTATGGTAAGGAGGCAGGGCCAGATCTCCCTTTTGTTGCGATGCACTGTGGCATGAGCGAAAAACAGGTGGTTGAGTGCCATGCCAGTACCCGTTATACCGTCTATTTTATCGGATTCCAACCCGGATTTGCCTATTTAGGTGAGATGCCAGCTGTTTTAAACACCCCTCGCCGTGCTGAACCCCGTCTCGCTGTGCCGCAAGGCAGTATTGCCATTGGCGGTAGCCAAACTGGCATCTATCCACTGTCAACACCCGGTGGCTGGCAGCTGATTGGTCAGACCGAGCAACTGCTATTTGATCCGACTAAGGCATCACCAACACTGTTACAATCGGGCGATACGGTACGCTTTGTGCCTAACAAGGAGGGGGTATGTTAACGGTTATTAAAGCGGGATTGTTAACTACCGTGCAAGATAGTGGTCGAATAGGTTACCGCAAGTTAGGGATTGGTCAAAGCGGCGCGTTAGATCTACCGGCACTACATATTGCTAATCTCTTAGTGGGTAATCCGCGTAGTTATGCAGGTCTTGAGATCACGTTAGGGCAATTTAGCGCGCAATTCGAGCAAGATTGTTGGATCGCGTTAACTGGTGCTGATTGCAATGCAACTTTAGATGATAAGCCTTTGTGGAGTGGCTGGCGCTATTTTGTCCGTAAAGGTCAGCAGCTGATTTTGCAACAACCACTACGCGGTATGCGCTCTTATCTCGCCATCAGTGGTGGCATTGATGTGCCGGTTATTTTGGGTTCCCGCAGTACTGATCTGATGGCAAAGTTTGGTGGATTTGAGGGTAGAGTCTTACAAAATGGCGATACGTTGCCAATTGGTAAGGCGGTTAGCGTTACCGAAAATCATCATTTTAATAATTTTAATACTTTTAATAAAAGCGTTGGTGTTAAGCAGTTACCTTTCGATAATCGATTTCGGGTGTTAGCGGGTCCAGAGATGGATCAATTTAGTCAGCAGTCACAAACCGTTTTTTGGCGCAACAGTTGGCAGATATCACCCAATAGTAACCGTATGGGATTTCGCCTTAATGGTGGAGAGCTAAAACGTACTTGTGATAGTGAGCTGCTATCACATGGTGTATTAGCCGGTGTGATTCAGGTGCCACATAATGGTCAACCGATCATCCTATTATCAGATGCCCAGACAACCGGCGGTTACCCACGGATTGGCACAATTATTGCAGCAGATCTCTACCGTTTAGCGCAAATACCGCTAGGTGAATCGATCCATTTTATTCCGTGTACGCTTGCAGAAGCTGAAAAAGCTTGGGTTGAACAGCAACGTTTTATTAATCAAATTGAGTGGGGACTCTATGCAGATAGATCTTAATGCCGACCTTGGTGAGGGTGGTTTGTATGATAGTGAACTGTTAACTATTGTCACCTCTGCCAATATCGCCTGTGGATTCCATGCCGGCGATGCTGATCTTATGCGCCAATCTATTGCGCTTGCTAAGCAGAATCATGTTGCAATTGGTGCTCACCCCTCCTTCCCTGATCGGGAGAATTTTGGTCGTACTGCAATGAATCTCCCCCCTGCAACGGTCTATAATCAGATGATCTACCAGTTAGGCGCACTGACTGCCATTGCCGCAACTCAAGGGGCAGCAGTTACTCATGTTAAACCGCATGGCATGCTCTACAATCAAGCAGCGCAAGATCCCACATTAGCCGATGCGATTGTCGCGGCAATTACCGATTTTGATGCTTCGCTCTGTTTAGTAGGTTTAGCCAATAGCACTTTAACTAAGGCGGGTGAAGATCGTGGTTTGGTGGTCGCCCATGAAGTTTTTGCAGATAGACGTTACCAAGATGATGGATCACTTGTGCCACGATCCCACCCATTAGCGCTTATTGAAATGGCTGAAGAGGCGATTTTACAGACGTTAGAGATGGTCATTAATCATCGTGTTCGTACGATTAATGGTAACTGGTTGCCGGTTATTGCCGATACTGTCTGTCTACATGGTGATAATGCGCATGCACTGCAATTTGCGAAACAGCTAAGTGCAGCCTTAGAGCAGGAAAATATTGCGGTGCGATCATTTAGGCAGAATCAGATCTAACAGAAGATTGTAATGGATAGTGCAATCTTTTACCTGATTGCTGTTAATTGATAGCGTATTAACAAAGCTATCTGATGAACAGTGAACTGATATACAGATTGCTGCTTATTTAACTAAAGAATTTTGTTTATAGGAGAGAAGAGTGATGGAACAACAACTGATTAACTACTGGCCATTAGTTGGCATTGTGATAATTATTGTCGGTTTTTTAATCCGCCTTAATCCTGTACTGGTCGTGACGATAGCGGGTGTTGTAGCAGGTCTACTTGCCAATCTACCGCTCTACGAAGTGATGCAAAAATTGGGTAGTGGTTTCTTAAATGCGCGTAATTTGGCGCTAATTCTATTAATCCCTTTAGCGGTAATTGGGCTGCTTGAGCGCCATGGATTAAGGGAGTTTGCTCAGCAGTGGATCATGAAAATTGAGCGTGCAACCGTTAGCCGGCTTTTGATTACCTATCTCTTTATTCGCGAGGTGACTGCTGCAATCGGTTTAACCAGTTTAGGCGGACATGCGCAGATGGTAAGACCACTCATTGCACCGATGGCAGAGGGGACGGCAATCAAACATTATGGATCTCTGCCTGACAAAATCCGTGATCGAATTTTAGCTATGGCAGCTGCCTGTGATAATGTTGGACTCTTTTTTGGTGAGGATATTTTTGTCGCTTTTGGTGCAGTTATCTTTATGCAAGGGTTCTTGAGTGGTTTTGGTATCCATATCGCGCCACTACATATCGCTTTATGGGGTATCCCAACTGCAATATGCGCCTTTCTTATCCACTGTTTGCGCATCATCTATATGGATAGAAAATTGCATTCGCGCTTAACTCAATCAGGGGGAGAGTAATACCATGTATTTTAAACAGGAGTATCTCTATTTCCTTGCTGGTATATCGCTATTAGTTGTAGCGTGCTATTCATGGCTTGATAAACATAATCCACGCCGCATCGCAACCGGCGCTTTTTGGTGTTTTTATGGCGTTATCTTTTTGGTTGGTGATTGGAGTGAACAGCTTTTAAACTATTTTGTACAAGATCTTGATCAAGCAAAATCGATCACCAACTTTACGGTAGGGGTGATGGTTGTGATTATGGCGCTGATTGCGGGGTTAGGCGGCGTTAGATTAGGGAAATACCCAACACTATCGGTAAAAAGGCGACAGCTCAATGCCAAAAAATTTGGTATCAAGCTGTTTATTCCCGCTTTAATGATCCCAATTGGTACCGTTTTAGGGGTGTTGCTCTTTCAAAATAGTGCACTATCGCACTGGTTTTTTGGTGAGGGTCCTCATGTATCAACCCTCATAACCCTATTTTCAATGACTGCTGGCTGTATATTAGGGCTGATCATAGCCTTAAAGATGACTGGTGATAAACTATCGCAACCCTTTCATGAGTCCCGTAGACTGCTTGATTCGATCGGCTGGGCATTTATTTTGCCACAAATTTTAGCAACCATCGGGCTGCTATTTAATGATGCTGGGGTAGGTAGAAGTATTACCCAACTAGTAACTGAATACCTTAATGTTGATAGCCGCCTTATTGCTGTCACTATTTATGCTGTCGGTATGGCACTGTTAACGATGGTGCTGGGTAACGCATTTGCCTCATTCCCGATTATGGCAGCGGGTGTTGGGATCCCTATTTTAGTTAATCAGCTTGGTGGTGATCCTGCTGTGATGGCAGCAATTGGGATGTTTAGCGGCTACTGCGGTACATTAATGACGCCAATGGCGGCTAACTATAATCTGGTACCAGCTGCATTACTAAATCTACCCGATCGCTATAGAGTGATAAAAGTGCAGATTCCAACAGCGCTGATGGTGTTAGCGGTTAATATCATTCTGCTCTACTTTTTCCTTTTTATATAAAAAGGGTTGTTATATGGAAAGTTGTTGTATCTGAGTTGTATATAAATTGTTAACCCTAAAACAAATTTTAAAATAGAACTAAATAAGAGTAACTAACTGTTAAATTTACCATTTTTAGATTTGTTTATGATGTAATAGTGGTTTAAATTTGTTTATATGCAAAAATGGATGCTATGATAACGCTAACTTTTGATGCCATTTTTTATGCTAAAAATGGTATGTATATCTCTCTAATTAAGCATCTAGTTACAATTGTGACAATGGTTATAAAATTAATTGATATGATTGACTAGAATTAGTGCCAATTTATCAGCATTTTAATGAGATATAAGATCTGTAACACAAGTAGTTAAATCGTGTATGGGTAGCGTGACAACAATAACTCTAATTTATGCCTAATGTTCGCTATTTTTTGTTAACCATATAAATTTTATTATATCTACATTGGAGTACCTAACTATGTTTGTTAACAACAACTTAGCGCTCTTTATTGCGCATCACCCAATTAGCTTTGTCCTATTTAATTTGGCAATCTTTGCGCTGTTATTAATTTTGTTGGGGTGGATGCAAGTTAAACATATCTCTTTTAATCGTCGCGTTTTTAGTGGCTTAATATTAGGGATACTATTTGGGGCGGTTCTACAGTGTTGTTATGGCGTAAATAGCGAAATTATACAGAAAACAGTCGACTATATGGATATTGTTGGAGTTGGTTATGTGCGGTTACTTCAGATGATTGTGATACCGTTAATTATGGTTTCAATCATCTCGGCAATAATTACCCTGCAAGGTAAAGCGTCGTTAGGTAAAATTAGTGCTTTAACCATTGGTATTCTCCTTTTTACTACCATGATTGCGGCACTTATTGGGATTGTAACTGCCGATATTTTTCATCTAACAGCCGAGGGGATCACCGCAGGAACAGCGGAGGTTCAACGTGGTGAGTCATTACAACACTCATTAACGCACATTCAATCAATGTCATTTGCTAAACTAATTATCGAGTTCATCCCTTTAAATCCCTTCTTAGATATGACAGGAGCACGTAAAACATCAACTATTGCGACGGTTATTTTTGCCGTCATTATTGGTATAGCGGCAAATGGTGTGGCACGTAAAAAAGCGGATATTTTTAGCTCATTTGCAACTTTTATCAAAGTAGCTCATGCAATTGTGATGCGTATCGTTACTTTGGTTTTACGGTTAACGCCGTTTGGTGTGATGGCGCTAATGGCAAAGATGATATCTGGTTCAGATTATAAGAGTATCGTAAATCTGGTCAATTTTGTTTTAGCCTCCTATTGCGCCATTATTGCGATGTTTTTGGTTCATCTGCTCTTTGTCTCGCTAGTGGGCTTAAAGCCATGGCATTTTTTAAAGAAGATCTTCCCACTACTGCTATTTGCCTTTACCTCTAGAACCAGTGCTGGTTCGATTCCATTCAATGTTAAAACGCAGACCAAAACATTAGGAGTTCCAGAGAGTATTGCCAACTTTGCCGCCTCATTTGGTGCCACAATTGGGCAGAATGGTTGTGCCGGTATCTATCCAGCGATGTTAGTGGTGATGATTGCGCCAACGCAAGGGGTTGATCCTACCTCATTAAGTTTTATTTTATCAACCGTTGCCATTATCACTATTAGCTCTTTAGGTGTTGCCGGTGTTGGTGGTGGCGCAACATTTGCAGCGTTAATTGTTCTATCAACCTTGAACTATCCTGTAGCTTTAGCCGGTCTACTAATTTCGGTAGAGCCGTTAATTGATATGGGGAGAACGGCACTGAATGTCTCGGGCTCGGTTACTGCTGGGGCAGTGACTAGCCGTATTTTGGGGCAAACTGAGATGTCAGTCTTTAATAATGATGAAGATGTCACTTTTAATGATCAGGTTTAACATTTTAATAGGTTTAGTTTTTTAAATAGTGGATTACACCGTTATTTAAATTTAGTTTTATCTTAGCTAAATAATTTAACTAAATAATTTAACTAAAAAAATATCACGTTAAAGGTTTTTAGCGTGATATTTTTTTGTATCCATTTTTTTAATAGTAGTATTACTGATCCAACTCTTTTAATTTCCGCGTTAAGGTATTACGCCCCCAGCCGAGTAGATGTGCTGCATCCTGTTTATGCCCACGGGTAAAATGGAGTGCGCAGTTGAGTAATATACGTTCTACATCATTTATGACATGAGTTAATATCTCAGTTTCGCCAGATAGTAGCGCCTCTTTCGCCCACGCTTCAAGCTGCTGTTGCCAGTTGTTATTAGGCTCTGACTGTTTTTCTGGCAGCTTACCATTTAGCTTTGTCGGTTTTTGATCAGTACTACTTTTTTTATTCACTGTGTCTGTCACCTGCTGAAAATGGCACAGTTCAGGGGGGAGATCGCGTGCTAAAATCTCTTTGCTTGATGACATCACAGTCACCCAGCGGCAGCAGTTCTCTAGCTGGCGAACGTTGCCCGGCCAACTAAATTGCGCGATGCTCGCTAACGCTTCTGGACTAAAGACTTTCCGCTCGACAGCTAGCTCTTTGGCGGTGGTATATAAAAAATATTCTGCCAGTTTTGGAATATCTTCTGCCCGATCACGAAGGGGAGGGAGTAAAATTCGGATCACATTTAGGCGGTGAAAGAGATCTTCACGGAATTTACCTTCATGCACAGCTGTCTGTAGATCTTGGTGGGTAGCGGCAATAATTCGCACATCCACTTTAACTGGCGCGTAGCCACCGATACGGTAAAATTGCCCATCAGCTAAGACGCGTAAAAGTCTGGTCTGCACATCGAGGGGCATATCGCCAATCTCATCTAAAAAGAGCGTCCCTCCATCTGCCTGCTCAAAGCGCCCATGCCGTATCTGATTGGCACCAGTAAACGCCCCTTTTTCATGACCGAATAGCTCTGATTCTATTAGATCTTTAGGGATTGCTGCCATATTGAGGGCGATAAATGGCGCTTTGGCGCGCGGACTATGGGTGTGTAGCGCTTTTGCAACTAGCTCTTTACCGGTGCCTGATTCGCCATTGATCAACACATTGATCGATGATTTGGATAATCGACCAATGATGCGAAAAACCTCTTGCATAGCGGGTGCTTCGCCAATAATACCCGTTTTGGTGACGGTAGTTGGATCACGTTGTTCGCTATTTTGCGCTTTTTGTAAAATAGCGCGTTCAACTAGCTGCACCATCTCATCAAGATCAAACGGCTTAGGGATGTAGTCAAATGCCCCTTTTTGGTAGGCGTTAACCGCAGCATCTAAATCTGAGTGGGCGGTCATAATAATAACTGGTAGATTGGGTAGCTGATCGTGGATAAAATTGAGTAGTGTTAAGCCATCCATTCCAGACATTTTAATATCTGAGATGATCACATCTGGTCTCTCTAAATTGGTCTCTAAAGCCTCTAACACCTCTTGGGCAGAGGTGAAACTGATGCATTTATAACCCGCCTGAGTTAATGCTTTATCGAGTACCCAGCGGATCGAACTATCATCATCTGCAATCCATATATTCATTTTTATTTACCTCACTGCCGTATCGGCAAATAGATTGAAAACGTTGTGTGACCAGGCCAACTGTTAAATTCAATTTTACCTTTATGTTGATCGACAATTGTTCTTGCAATTGAGAGCCCTAAACCTGTTCCCCCTTCACGCCCACTTACCATAGGATAGAAGAGCGTATCTTGTAGAGTGACAGGAATACCAGGTCCACTATCTTCAATATCAATTCTGGCAGATAACCGATAACGTTTGCCATGTAATGTTAACTGGAGAGCGGTGCGGGTTCGAATCGTTATGGTGCCAGCATTGTTACCGATCACCTGTAGAGCATTACGGGCAATATTTAGGATCACTTGTTCGATCTGCTCTGAATCATGTAGTAGATCTGGCAAGCTGGGATCATAGTCGCGAATAATCTCAATATTATCTGGTTTTTCTAAACAGAGTAGGATATAGATTCGCTCAATGGCTTGGTGGATATTTTGGCTCTTCTGTTGCAGTAGATGCTGTGGACCAAGGAGTCTATCCACCAAATTACGTAATCTATCCGCCTGCTCAATAATAATTTTGGTGTAATCTTGCAACTCGTTTTGCGGTAACTCTTTGGCTAACAGTTGTGCTGCGCCGCGTAGTCCACCTAATGGATTTTTAATCTCATGCGCAAGTCCCCGTATTAGCTCCCTTGTAGCACTCTGCTGTGCCTGTTGTAGCTGCTCTTGGCTCAACTTTTTATGGTTATTAAGCGGGGTCATCTCCATTAAGATGCGACCACCTGTTAGTGGTTCAGCTGTGATAGATAAAATGTGCAGTTCACCATTTATTACAAGGTTGACTTCATTATCGGTAAAACCTTGCCCCTGCGAGAGGGTGCTCTGCATTAATGGGATATCAAGCGAGAAGTAGCTAATCAGATCAGGAAAGTAACAACCAAGCAGTTTTTTTGTACTCTGTGTAAGCAGTTGGCTTGCAGCACTATTAGCGTAGCTAATGTTTAACTGCTCATCTAACAGTAAGATTGCAGTTTTCATGGAGTTAAGGATAAGATTTGCATCGGACTCTTTATCAAATGTCATCACAGATTCTCCATGCTTAATTTATCCTAATTGAAGATTGAAAGAAGGATTATAGGGCAGCGATCTACAAAACCATTTTTTACTTCTATATTCCGACGACTCTCGTCGTCGGAATGATCTGCTGTTTTTATAAACAGTCCTTATAAACAACAGTTATAAACAATCCTTATAAAAAGTAGTTATAAACTGATCTTATAAACAGTTCTTATAGACTATAGTAAAGTTCAAATTCAACTGGGTGTGGCGTCATACGGACACGATCAATCTCATCCTGTTTTAGATTGATATAGGCGTCGATTGTGTCGTCGGTAAAGACGTTACCACGGGTTAAGAACTCACGGTCAGCATCTAATGCTTTAAGTGCCTCTTCAAGTGATCCTGCTACTTGTGGAATCAATTTTGACTCTTCCGGTGGTAAGTCATATAAGTTTTTATCCATTGCATCACCTGGGTGAATCTTATTGATAATACCATCAAGCCCAGCCATTAACTGCGCGGCAAATGATAGGTATGGGTTACCGGCTGGATCTGGGAAACGCACCTCGATACGGCGTGCTTTAGGGTTAGTTACTACAGGAATACGGATTGATGCAGAGCGGTTACGCGCTGAGTAGGCTAACATAACAGGTGCTTCATAACCCGGTACTAAACGTTTATAAGAGTTAGTTGCAGGGTTTGCGAAGGCATTGATCGCTTTGGCATGTTTGATAATACCGCCGATATAGAATAGCGCCATCTCTGATAGACCGGCATACTTATCACCAGCAAATAGGTTTTTACCATCTTTGGCTAGCGACTGGTGGCAGTGCATACCAGAACCGTTATCGCCGAACATCGGTTTAGGCATAAATGTCGCTGTTTTACCGTAAGCGTGGGCAACATTTTGCACCACATATTTATAGATTTGAACCTCATCCGCTTTCTTAGTTAGCGTATTGAAACGGCAAGCGATCTCATTTTGTCCTGCTGTTGCCACTTCATGGTGGTGAGCTTCAACAACTAAACCTAACTGCTCCATGATTAAACACATTTCAGAACGGATATCTTGCGAAGAGTCGACAGGGGGAACTGGGAAATAACCGCCTTTAACACCTGGGCGATGACCTTTGTTACCCTCTTCATACTCGGTGCCTGAGTTCCAAGCGGCTTCTATATCATCGATATGTACATAACTGCCTGACATTGGGGAGCCAAAACGGATATCATCAAAGAGGAAAAACTCAGGCTCTGGTCCAAAGATAACGGTGTCGGCAATACCGGTTGATTTTAGATACTCTTCAGCACGTTTTGCAATTGAGCGGGGATCGCGATCATAACCTTGTAGTGTGGCAGGTTCTAAGATATCGCAACGAATGTTTAAAGTGGTATCTTCATAAAAAGGATCGATTACTGCGCTATCTACATCTGGCATTAACACCATGTCTGATTCATTGATTCCTTTCCATCCAGCAATTGATGAGCCGTCAAACATTTTACCATCTTCAAAAAAGTCAGCATCAATCTGACTTACAGGAATAGTTATATGTTGCTCTTTACCTTTGGTATCGGTAAAACGGAGATCGACAAATTTTACGTCGTTCTCTTTGATTGCTGTAAAAATTTTTTCTGTAGACATATCAGTTCTCCATTTAGGATGAAATTAAATGCAGGAAACTGTTTCCTGATCAAATGAGTAAATATGAGAGCATTATGCAAAATAGATGCCAAGTTTTTAAATTGCACTATTTTATCTGTTAATTACCGATCTATTGCTTAGCTATTATTTATAGTTACTATTTAGTTACTATTTTGTGATTGTTGGGTTAATTTGGTCTATTTTAAACAAGGCTATCTGTTAAAAACGGTAAAATATGAGAATGGTTGTCAGTATAACATGTAATTTGCACCAAAATGTTACTTTTTGCATAGTTATTGTGCATTATATGTGCCGATTTATTTAGGCAATCTGTTTGTTGTTACACGCTATTAAAAACTAGATTATTGTATTGAGGAGATATTTATTTAGTACTATATTTAATTGCACAAAATCGTTATAATTCCTGCTTAAATTATATTTATCGCAACACTTTTTTATATCAGTAACCCACTAAAAAAGATAAGGTATTCGTATATATATGGACTTTTTTACTAACGAGATTCTCCCCTTCATTAAAGATCACCCACTCCTTTCATTAGGATGGATTGCACTTTTAGTTGCAATTATCGTGATGACCATTAAAAGCAAACTTTCAAATGTTAAAATAGTCAGCAATGGACAAGCCATTCAGATGATCAATAAAGAGGGTGCTGTAGTTGTTGATATTCGATCAGCAGATAATTTTAAAACTGGTCACATCACTGAGTCGTTAAATCTTCTCCCGATTGATATTAAAAATGGGAGTATTAAAGTTTTAGAGAAGTATAAAGATAGTCCAATTATTCTATTAGATGATAATGGATTATCCGCAGGTAATGTTGGCGAGATTCTTTATAAACAGGGTTTTACCAAGATTTTTGCCTTAAAAGATGGTATTGCTGGTTGGAATGGTGAGAATTTGCCTTTAGTTAAAAAATAATCGCTGAAAACTCGCTTATCTATAACAATTTAGAAATCTAATCCAATTTGAAAAAAGGTCTTATTATGACAGAACAAAATAGCAGTCAGGCTCCAGAGACAACTTTTATTATTCAACGCATCTATACTAAAGATATCTCTTTTGAGACACCAAATGTGCCGCAGATCTTTACCAAAGAGTGGCAGCCCGAAAAAAATGTTGAGTTGAACTTCTCTTCACAACATTTAAGCGAAAATGTATATGAAGTGGCTCTCCGTATCACTTTGACAACCAAATTAAAAGATGAAGTTGCCTATATCTGTGAAGTGACGCAAGCTGGGATCTTCACTATTGCGGGTCTGATTGATACACAGTTACAGCACTGCCTTAGCGCTTATTGCCCAACTATCTTATTCCCATATGCGCGTGAAGCGATTGCTAGTTTGATCTTGAAAAGTTCATTCCCACCAGTTAATCTAGATCCGGTCAATTTTGATGCACTATTTATGAACTATCTAGAGCAGCAGAAAACAGAGTTAGAGGCAAAAGAGACACTACAGTAGTTGTTAATTACAGTAGTCAAAAATTACTGTAGTTATTAATTATAGTAGTTCTTAACTATAGTAGTTATTGTGAAGTTAAAAATTGCAGTAGTTTGCAATTATAGATGTGATAAAAAAACATAAATTTAGATAAGGGGAGAGTATGTTAGCATTCCCCTTTTTTCTATTAACGACTATTAATCATCAGCGAAATCGTTATTAATATTAAACAGTTAATATAAAAAACGTTAATAGTAAAAAATTGTAGTTAACTAATGATATTAGGTTAGTAATGAAAAAACAGGCAGTTGTATCGGTAATTGGTGCAGGTTCGTATGGCACTTCATTAGCTATTTTACTCGCTCGTAACGGTAATGAGACCCTTTTATGGGGGCATAACCCTAACAAGATGGCAACCTTAGCGCGCGATCGTCAAAATAGTGAATTTTTACCCAATATCCCATTCCCAGAAAAATTAGAGATTACCAGTGATTTACAGAGTGCAGTATCGGCAGCCTCCATTTTATTAATTGTGGTACCAAGCTTCGCTTTTGGCGATCTCTTAAGGCAGATTAAACCCTATTTACGCGCCGATAGTAAAATTGTCTGGGCAACGAAAGGGTTAGAGGTCGAGACGGGTCGCCTATTGCAAGATGTGGCAAGAGAGACGCTCGGCGATCATATTCCGCTAGCAGTTATTTCTGGACCTACCTTTGCTAAAGAGGTGGCATCAGGATTGCCAACAGCTGTAACTGTTGCCTCAACTAATGCGCAGTTCCTAACTGAACTGCAAAATCTCTTTCACTGTAGTAAAAGTTTTCGTGTCTATAGCAGTAAAGATTTTATTGGTGTGCAACTTGGCGGGGCAATTAAAAATGTGATTGCCATTGGTGCTGGGTTATCTGATGGCCTTGGTTTTGGTGCGAATGCACGGACAGCGCTCATTACCCGTGGATTGGCTGAGATGATGCGTTTAGGTGAGGCGTTAGGTGCCGATCCAATCACCTTTATGGGGATGGCAGGGCTTGGTGATCTGGTTTTAACCTGCACCGATAATCAATCGCGTAACCGCCGTTTTGGCATACTACTTGGCGAGAATAGATCGATTCAAGAGGCACAAGCCCTTATTGCGCAAGTGGTTGAGGGGTATCGTAATGCGAAAGAGGTCTGGACATTAGCGCAAAGGTATCATGTCGATATGCCTATCACAGAGCAGATCTATCAAGTGCTCTACTGCCATAAAGATCCAAGAGAGGCCGCAATGGCACTGCTTGGGCGGTCACAAAAAGAGGAGCTAAAAAGTTAGCTGAAAAAGCCTGTTTTTTAGTTTGCACATATTACCTTTTGGGGATGGCAACATTTTTTACTTTCTTTTATAATGTTGCCCTAATTTGCCTTTTTAGATCCCTGAAAGAGTAATTTACATGAAAATTCTAGCTGGTTCTTCTGCTTTATCTCCATTTCGTATTCAAAAAATCCTCTCTATCTGTCAACAAGAAAAGTTACCAATAATAGACGTAGATGCACAATATCTCCATTTTATTGATCTTGCTGAACCGTTAACGGTTACCGAAGAGTCAATTTTAGAAAAATTACTGCAATATGGTCCAACCATGCCACAACAAGATGAGCACGCAAAGAGTTCACTCTTTCTGGTTACTCCTCGGGCTGGTACCATCTCCCCTTGGTCATCTAAAGCGACCGATATTGCCCACAACTGTGGATTAACTAAAGTGCGCCGTATTGAGCGTGGCATCGCCTATTATGTTACTTTCGATCCTGCCGTTACTGATAACAACAGCAATCCATTAACAGAAAGCCAACAGACTCTATTTACCAACCTTATTTATGATCGCATGATGGAGTCAGTATTAACTGATTTGCGTCAGGTCGATACACTATTTAAAGCTGAAAAGCCAACGCCAGTGGCCGTTATTGATCTTTTAACCGAAGGGCGTAGCGCAATAGAGGCAGCAAATGAGCGACTCGGTTTAGCATTGGCAGCCGATGAGATTGACTATTTAGTGGATAACTTTTGTAAACTTAATCGTAATCCGACTGATATTGAGCTCTATATGTTTGCGCAGGCAAATTCAGAACATTGTCGCCATAAAATCTTTAATGCTGACTGGATTATTGATGGCAAAAGAGAGCCAAAATCACTCTTTAAGATGATTAAAAATACCTTCGAAAAGAGTCCCGATTATGTGTTATCTGCCTATAAAGATAATGCCGCAGTGATGGAAGGATCTAAAGTGGGGCGCTTTTTTGCAGAACCAACTAGTGAAATTTATCAATATCACCCTGAATATGCTGATATTTTAATGAAGGTGGAGACCCATAACCACCCGACAGCAATCTCACCTTGGCCAGGTGCAGCTACCGGTAGTGGTGGTGAGATTCGTGATGAAGGGGCAACGGGTCGCGGTGCAAAACCTAAAGCGGGCTTAGTCGGTTTTTCGGTCTCTAATTTACGAATTCCTGACTTTATTCAGCCTTGGGAAGAGGATTTTGGTAAGCCAGATCGGATAGTCTCAGCTTTTACTATTATGCAGGAGGGTCCACTTGGGGGCGCTGCCTATAATAATGAGTTTGGTCGCCCCGCACTACTTGGCTATTTCCGTACTTATGAAGAGCGAGTGAATAGCCATAATGGGGAAGAGGTGCGCGGTTACCATAAACCGATTATGTTAGCGGGAGGTATCGGTAATATTCGCCGTGAACATATTCAAAAAGGGGCATTCCCCGCAGGATCTAAATTAATTGTTTTAGGTGGACCTGCGATGAACATTGGCTTGGGCGGAGGCGCTGCCTCTTCGATGAGTTCGGGCGAGTCGAATGCTGATCTCGATTTTACCTCTGTCCAACGTGATAACCCAGAGATGGAGAGGCGCTGCCAAGAGGTGATTGATCGCTGCTGGCAGATGGGGGATAAAAACCCAATTCTGTTTATTCATGATGTAGGGGCGGGTGGTCTATCTAATGCGATGCCGGAGCTGATCAGTGATGGCGGTTGTGGTGGTCAGTTTGAACTGCGTAAAGTGCTCACTGATGAACCGGGGATGTCACCACTTGAGATCTGGTGTAATGAGTCACAAGAGCGTTATGTACTTGCGATTGCGCCTGAAAGCGAAGCGCTGTTTGATGCGTTATGTAAACGTGAACGTGCCCCTTATGCCATTATTGGTGAAGCGACACAGCAGCAAGAGTTAACCGTGCATGATGACTATTTCCATAATGACCCTATCGATCTGCCGCTCGATCTGCTATTAGGCAAAACCCCGAAAATGGTTCGTGATGTCAAATCTCAGCAGGCATCGGGTGATAAATTTATGACGAGTTCGATCAATTTAGCTGATGCAGTTAAACGGGTATTGCACCTGCCGGCTGTCGCTGAAAAGAGTTTTTTGATCACCATTGGAGACAGAAGTGTGACCGGTATGGTTGCCCGTGATCAGATGGTTGGTCCATGGCAGATCCCTGTTGCTGACTGCGCAGTGACTACAGCAAGTTTAGAGAGTGGTAACTATTATGGTGAGGCGATGTCGATTGGTGAGCGGGCACCGATAGCACTACTTGATTTTGCTGCTTCAGCGCGTATGGCGGTTGGTGAGGCGATTACCAATATTGCGGCGACAGCGATCGGTTCACTTGATGAAGGTAAGATGAGCCGTATCAAACTCTCGGCAAACTGGATGGCAGCAGCTGGGCATCCGGGCGAAGATGCTGGGCTCTATGCAGCGGTCGAAGCGATTGGTGAAGCGTTATGCCCAGCTTTAGGGCTTACGATTCCTGTTGGTAAAGATTCGATGTCGATGAAAACCACTTGGCAACAAGATGGTGAGACAAAATCTGTTACATCTCCTCTATCATTAGTTATTTCAGCTTTTGCACGGGTTGAAGATGTCCGTAAAACAGTGACCCCTGAATTGCGCCTCGGTAACGGGGCAGATCAGTGTGGGAATTCACTACTATTTATCGATTTAGCAGATGGTGAGCAGTCACTCGGTGCTACCGCGCTTGCACAAGTCTATCGACATTTAGGTGAAAAACCGGCTGATCTACGCGACCCTAAAACATTGTTAGCTTTTTATCAGGCGATGCAGCAGTTAGTTGCCAAAGATCGCTTACTTGCTTATCACGATCGCTCTGATGGTGGACTATTTGTTACTTTAGCCGAGATGGCGTTTGCTGGACATTGTGGACTCAATATTGATATCACTATGTTAGGTGATGATCCGATTGCAGCCCTCTTTAATGAGGAGCTAGGTGCCGTAGTTCAGGTTGATAATCGCCACCTAGATGAGATAGTTAACTGTTTTGAGCAGGTCGGTTTGCGTCCAATAACTTTAGGTAGTGCAACCAAAGGGGATCAGTTTGCTATTCACTTTAATGGCTCTCTTCTCTATCAGGAGCAGCGCTCAACTTTACGCACTTGGTGGGCAGAGACAACATGGCAGATGCAGCGACTGCGTGATAATCCGCTCTGTGCTGATGCTGAGCACCGAGCCAAACAAGATGAGTCAGATCCAGGCTTAAATGTGTCATTAACCTTTGATCCGAAAGTAGATATTGTCGCTCCTTATATTGCAACAGGTGCAAGACCTACTGTTGCCATATTACGTGAGCAAGGTGTCAATTCACATGTTGAGATGGCAGCAGCTTTTGACCGTGCAGGCTTTACTGCAGTTGATCTACATATGAGTGATCTCTTATCAGGCAGAGCATCATTAACACCATTTAATATGCTGGTTGCTTGTGGTGGATTCTCTTACGGTGATGTGCTTGGCGCGGGTGAGGGCTGGGCGAAATCGATTCTATTTAATGAGCGTGTCCGTAACGATTTTGCTACGTTCTTTCAACGCAATGATACCTTATCGTTAGGTGTCTGTAATGGGTGCCAGATGATCTCTAACTTAAAAGATCTGATCCCACATGCGAATCTGTGGCCACGATTTGTGCGCAACCAGTCAGAACGGTTTGAAGCCCGTTTTAGTCTGGTTCAGATTCAAGCTAGCCCTTCGCTACTCTTTACCGATATGGCGGGATCACATATGCCAATTGCGGTTTCGCATGGTGAAGGTCGGGTTGAGGTTCATGATAGTGCCCATTTAGATGCATTAGAAGGAGCGGGGATTGTTGCAATGCGATTTGTGAACAACGCTGCCAAGGTGACAGAGCACTATCCGGCTAACCCAAATGGTTCACCAAATGGTATAACGGCAATCACAACCAAAGATGGACGGGCAACGATTATGATGCCTCATCCTGAACGGGTATTTAGAACGGTTACCAACTCATGGCACCCAGATAATTGGGGGGATGATAGCCCATGGATGCGTATGTTCCGTAATGCACGTAAACAGTTTGGCTAAACCAAACTGCGTTTAACCAACGGATCAGCGAGTTTACGCGCCATTTTGCGTAATAGCTGATCCGTTGTCTGCCAGTTAATACAGCCATCAGTTACTGAAATGCCATAGTTTAGCTGATCTAATGGTCTATTAGCGGGTTGATTCCCTTCAATAAGATTACTCTCGACCATTACCCCGATAATTGAGTTATTCCCCTCTTCAATCTGCGCAATAATTGCATCGGCAACTAAAGGTTGATTACGATAATCTTTATTCGAGTTTGCATGGCTACAGTCAACCATTATATTGGCGATGAGATCAGCTTTTTGCATCTCCGCTTCACATTCGGTGATATGTTTAGCATCAAAATTTGGGGTTTTGCCACCACGTAAAATAATGTGCCCATATCTATTGCCGGTTGTCTCAATAATTGCAGCCTCTCCCGATTGGGTCAAACCAATAAAACGGTGTGGCATTGTGGCAGATTGTATGGCATTAATTGCGACAGCTAAATTACCATCAGTGCCATTTTTAAACCCGACCGGCATAGTGAGTCCTGATGCCATTTCGCGGTGGGTTTGCGATTCGGTCGTTCTGGCACCAATTGCCGACCAGCTAATGAGATCACTAATGTAGTGTGGGGTATTTGGATCTAACGCCTCGGTTGCAATCGGTAGTCCAATTTGTGTAATCGCCAATAATAGTTGCCGTGCCTGTTTTAGCCCATGCTCAATATCATATGAGCCATCCATATGGGGATCATTAATCATCCCTTTCCAACCAACTGTAGTGCGTGGTTTTTCAAAGTAGACGCGCATAATGATAAAAAGATGATCTTTAAGTTCATCAGACAATCTTTTAAGCTTTTTTGCATACTCAATTGCAGCAATAGGATCATGAACTGAGCATGGTCCGCAGACAACCAAGAGTCGGTGATCACGGCGTTCTAAAATATTGATAATGGTTTGACGATACTGCTCAACTTGCTCTTTTAGTTGATCGGTAAGAGGATAATTCTGTTTTATCTCTTGGGGGGTAATTAGCTGCTTAACGGCGCTATTTGATAGCGCATTAGCCATACTATTATGCAGATCACTATTACAGATGTTACCGCTATTACATATAGTACTTATATTACGCATAGTACTTATATTACACATAGTACTTCTCCGAATAAAATTGGTTAACTCTCTATCCGCACACACCGAGATGAGCGTGTTATCAATCTGTTTGTGGTGACTAATAGAGATATGTAATAAATTAATTACATTTACGGCTATTATGTAAACATAAAATTACTTTTTAGTAAATTAAATTTTAAATAATTTATTTAATTAAATATTTTAACTTGATATTGTAAATATTTAGTTACAATTAAGGAGGAGATATTAATAGGTAGATGATGATTGATACAAAAATTCTATACAAAAATCTATATATAAGTTCTATATAAAAGTTTTATAAGAAAATTTGATAAAGAAGGTGACAAAAAAAGTGATAAAAAAAGGTTAACCCTAAAACATTTTGGCAATGTTTTAGGGTTAACTGTATTTGAAAGCTTTGATTTAACTTATAAATTAAATGTATAAACTATATATAAGTTAAATATATAGACAATATGTATAAATTAGACGCGTGCGATCGATTGAAGTACCGTATCACTATCTATACCATCAACGATCTCTGCGCCACCAATTTTAGTTGGAATGACCAGACGGAGTTGCCCCGATAGCACTTTTTTATCACGTAACATATGGGGAAGGTAGGCGGCTGGTGGCATAGTTTCAGGTCGTGTCACCGGTAGCCCTGCGCGCTGTAGTAAATTTTTAATGCGATCAATATCAGAAAGCGACATTTTTCCGAGTAGATTAGCTGTTTGTGCCGCCATTAAGATGCCAACACTGACCGCTTCACCATGTAACCAGTTACCATAACCAAGTTCTGCCTCGATAGCATGGCCATAGGTGTGACCTAAATTGAGGATTGCGCGTAGATTCTGTTCGGTCTCATCTGCAATCACCACTTCCGCTTTCAGTTTACAACAGTGGTAGATGCAGTAACTGACAGCTTCTGGATCGAGACGCAGAAGATCATCAATATGTGACTCTAACCAGTTAAAAAACTCAGCATCTAAGATGATCCCATATTTTATTACTTCAGCAAGTCCAGCAGAGAGTTCGCGTGCAGGTAATGTTTTAAGGCAATCTATATCAATGACAACCGCTTGCGGCTGATAGAATGCACCGATCATATTCTTACCAAGTGGGTGGTTGATAGCGGTTTTACCGCCAACAGATGAGTCAACTTGGGCTAATAGTGTAGTTGGGACTTGAATAAATTTGATTCCACGTTGATACGCCGATGCGGCAAAGCCGACCACATCGCCAATTACTCCACCACCTAGTGCAATCAGGGTGGTTTGCCTTGTATGGTTGCCACTTAATAGTGCAGTTAAAATGGTGTTCCACGTCTCTACTGTTTTATATTTTTCGCCATCGGGCACAATGATGCTATCGGTTTTTACACCGTTTGCCTCTAACATGGTGGTTAATTTCGTTAAATAGAGTGGTGCGATGGTGGTGTTGGTTGCAATCAATACGCGTGAGTTGGGGGGTAACATAAAGTGGTTAAATTGATTTAATAGCCCTTTGCCAATTGAGATGGGGTAGTTACGTTCGCCAAGTGTTACGTCTAAAATCATGATTGCACCAGTAAATTTGCTCAATTTATTACTGCATGTTATCGATAAAAAAGTGGCAGTGCAACTTAGAATCATTTAAACTTACCACTTATTTTTTTCGTTATGAGTTTTACTATGTCATTGTCAATTGTTCTTGCGCAGAAAAACTGGCGAGTAGGCGATATTGAGAATAATAGCGCGCAGATTATTGATCTAATTCACAATTATTCTTCTCATGATCTGCTGATCTTCTCTGAGTTAGCAATTTGTGGTTATCCCCCTGAAGATCTCCTATTTCGTCCCGATTTTCAAGTCCGTTGTGAAAAAGCGTTAACTGAAATTATTCTGGCAAGCAACCACTGTGCGGTTGTAGTAGGGCACCCCCATTGGCAAGATGGTAAGATCTATAATGCGCTCTCTTTCTGTGTGGATGGCAAACGGTTAGCACTTTACTGTAAACAGATCCTGCCAAATCATGATGTATTTGATGAGAAACGTTATTTCTCAACTGGGCATGATACCGCTGTTGTTGAGTTTCGTGGGCATAAGATTGGTTTATTGATCTGTGAAGATTTATGGCATAACAGCCCAATTGATAGCATCAAAAAAGAAGCGGCAGATCTGGTTATCTCGATTAACGCCTCTCCTTATGACTATACTAAACCTTACTATCGCAATAGATTAGTGCAGCAGCAGGCGAGTCGTACCAATTTACCAATTGTCTATCTTAACCAAGTAGGTGGACAAGATGAGCTGGTATTTGATGGTGGTTCGTTTATCTCAAATCGATATGGCGAAACTATCTGTCAACTTGGCATGTTTACTGAAGAGATAGCCGTTTTTGAATTAACAGCTGCTAAATTAAATAGCGTGACTTCGCCTAACGCTATCGACAATCACCCTATTTTTCCTTCTGTTGCTTTATCTTCCACCCCACCCAATGCCACTTCACAGTTAGCCGAGATTTATGCCGCACTGGTGTTGGCAACGCGTGATTATATTACTAAAAATGGTTTCCAAGGTGCGGTACTTGGGCTATCTGGTGGTATCGATTCAGCGCTCACTTTAGCCATTGCGGTGGATGCTTTAGGCAAAGATCGTGTCCAAGCAGTAATGATGCCTTTTCGTTATACAGCTGATATCAGTATTAGTGATGCCAAAGAGGAGGCAGAGCTGTTAGGGGTTGAGTTTGATATTATCTCTATCGAGCCTATGTTTGATGCATTTATGAACGCGCTAACGCCACTGTTTGCTGATGCCACACGCGATACCACTGAAGAGAATCTTCAAGCGCGTTGTCGTGGTGTGATTTTGATGGCACTCTCAAATAAAAAGCGTCGATTAGTATTAACAACCGGTAATAAGAGTGAGATGTCGGTCGGTTACGCTACGCTTTATGGAGATATGGCGGGCGGTTTTGCGGTACTAAAAGATATCCCCAAAACAGTCGTTTTTGCTTTAGCTAATTACCGTAATAGCTGCTCTTATGTGATTCCAGAACGTGTAATTACTCGCCCACCATCAGCAGAACTTGCGCCAGATCAGAAAGATGAAGATAGTCTCCCCCCTTATCCGATTTTAGATGCGATTTTGCATGCTTATGTTGAGCAAGATTTTTCAGTTGAAGAGGTTGTTTCGCAAGGTTATGATGAGGCGACAGTAAGGCGGGTTGTTAAATTAGTTGATATAAATGAGTACAAACGTCGACAGTCAGCTGTAGGTCCTAAAATTACTCCACGCAATTTTGGTAAAGGTCGCCGTTATCCGATTACCAATGGTTTTGGTGTTAAAAATTGGTGATCTTAATTTAATAAATTGTTTTTTAATAACTTATTTATTAATGACTCATTTATTAATGACTTATTTATTAATAACTAATAAAGACCTTTTTTAATTTATCGTTTAATAAAATCTATTTTAGGGAGCTTTAACTAGCTCTTTATCGAGAGGAAGATATGAAAAAGATAGAAGCGATTATAAAACCGTTTAAGTTAGATGATATTCGTGAAGCGCTGGCAAGCCAAGGTATTACTGGCATGACGGTAACAGAAGTTAAAGGTTTTGGTCGGCAAAAAGGGCATACCGAGCTTTACCGCGGCGCAGAATATATGGTCGATTTTCTCCCTAAAGTAAAAATAGAGTTAATTGTTGCTGATGATATTTTAGATCTCTGTATTGAAACCATTGCGAAAACTGCCAAAACCGGCAAGATAGGTGATGGCAAGATATTTGTCTACAACGTAGAGCAGGTTATTCGTATTCGTACTGGTGAGATGGATGAATCGGCAATTTAAATAGATAAACGCTTTGTGTTAGCAATAAAATTTTAAAATAGAAAAAATAAAACAGTTTAATATTAGTTAATCTCGATTGATATCTGGGCGTTCAATGGCTAATAGCTCAGGGGGAACAACACCTTGAACCGAGCAGATCAACAATGTCATAGTCGGTGTCTTCTCAATCAGTAACAATTTTTCGGTGGTGTCAGGCGCAGGTATGGTTTTGACACCAACTTCTACATTCTCATTATCTTGCCAACTGTTTAGGTCGCTACTGATGTAGTGAATTTTTGCATTGGCAATATAGACTTTATTCTCCTCTATCTCTTTCCAATTTAAAAAATTAAAGCTATTTTTTATCTGCTCCGGATCATTATCTAGGATAAATCCCCAAAAATAGTATCTTCCCACTTTGCCATGATCCATCGCACTATCATAATAACCGTTAATCGTTAAATCTTTATAGCGCATTGGTTGATCAAAATAGCGGTAATTTTTACTATTATCAGTGCGGTTTGTAACTGGAATATAGGCTTGATTACTGTTAATGAGTTTAATTGTGGTGTGTTTCTCTAAAATATCGCGATTTTCATACAGTTTATTAAAAAAATCTGACTTACATAACACAAATGATTTTAATAGTCGTAATTCATTTGCAGAGGCATTAAATGTAAATATTATAATAAACAGCGAAATTACTTTTTTAAGCATATTTTAGTCAATGTTTTTAAGAGTTATTTTTTCGTATAATTTGGTCAGAATTGTATAATTATTGTTATCAAATAACAATGTTAATACATTTTTATTTCTCATCATCACAATAAAAAAGCACAATTTTACACCACCTTTTGGAACCAAGATCGCATAAATTTTAATTCGTTATTAAAAATAATTTCAAATTTAATTAATTTAAGCTAATTTATCGACAAGTAAGTTATTAAGATTATGCTATTAAATAATAAAAAGGTGAGTATAAATTATGAAGTCTAGATTAGCACGTAAATTAATGGATGAATTTTCTACTGAATTTAAAGAGGTATCGATAAAAACATTTTTTGGTGGTTATACTATTTATAGTGAAAAGACCATATTTGGTTGGATAAATGAGTCACACTTCTACCTGCGCGGACATGCATCTTATCGTGAGCTCTTTATTGCAAAAGAGATGCAGCCACTCTCGCTACCTACTGGCGCCACAATAAAACTGCTCGACTACTATCAAGTAAATAGTCAACTTTTAGATGATCGCCCTAAACTCTATTCGGTGATTAATATGGTTATTGCGTGTGCTTGTGAGGATAAAAAAGATAAAAATAGAGAAAATGAGTTACGCATTAAGACATTACCTAATATAACTCTCTCATTAGAGCGATTACTATTTTGTGTTGGTATTAATAATATAACCACATTTGAAACGGTCGGTTATTTGGAGTCATTTGTGAGGCTTAAGAGATATAAAAAGGGTATCTCGGATAATCTACTATTTGCTCTTTTTGGTGCTTTTCACAGGCGGCATGTGGCAACATTATCAAAAGAGACTAAACAGGAGATCGCATTAACTTATCAACAATATAAAGATTAAGTGCCGTTTATAGAGCTTTGATAATTAATCGTCTGTATAAGAAATGACGTTTCTTTTTAAAAAAACTCTCCAAATTAAAGGAGAGTTCAATAAAAAGATATATCTATATTATCTAAACGATCAATAAATTAAGTTCGTGAACGTTTACGCATAGGGCGCTTGAATGGTTTTGGCGCTGGAAGATCACGTAGTAGGGCAGAGGCATCATATTGGCTAACAGGAATCGTGTGATCGATCGCTTTCTCAATTGCCGGAAGATTTTGTGAGTACCGTTCACATGCTAACGAAATTGAGTAACCGCCAGCACCAGCACGCCCAGTTCTGCCGATTCGGTGCCGATAATCATCACAATCATCAGGGAGATCATAGTTAAAGACATGTGTCACATCTGGAATATGTAATCCACGAGCTGCGACATCGGTTGCGACTAGAATATCTAAATTCCCTTCAGTAAATTGCTCTAAGATTGATAATCTCTTCTTCTGTGCAATATCACCAGTAAGGAGACCAACGCGGTGACCATCAGCCATTAGCGCTCGCCAGATGCGTTCACAGGTCACTTTAGTATTGGCAAATATGATCGCACGGTCGGGCCACTCCTCCTCAATTAGGGTCTGAAGTAGTGGTAGTTTATCTTCATTAGAGGGGAAGAATAGCTCCTCTGTTATACGGTGACCAATCTTCTGTTCCGGTTCAACTTCAACATAGTTTGGATTATTCATATATTCAAAAGCTAGTTCCCGAACATTATGGGTTAATGTTGCAGAGAAGAGCATCGTTAACCTCTTTTCTGGTGGCGTCATATGTTTAAAAATCCAACGCACATCACGGATAAATCCGAGATCAAACATGCGATCTGCTTCATCTAAGACAACAACTTGAATAGATTCTAAATTGATATAGTTCTGTTTAGCATAATCAATTAGTCGACCGGTTGTGGCAACTAAGATATCAACCCCAGCTGACAATGTTTTTAGCTGTTTATCATAACCATCACCACCAAATGCTAAACCCAATTTTATGCCAGTAACTTCTGATAGCGTTTGCGCATCATGGTGGATCTGTATTACTAGCTCACGAGTAGGAGCTATGATGATTGCGCGTGGTTGATTTAATCTATGATCAGGAAGGGGATCTTGAGTGAGGAGATAGTTAAATGTTGCGGCCAAAAAAGCCATGGTCTTCCCAGTACCTGTCTGACCTTGACCTGCAATATCTACCCCTTGAATGGTCAGTGGTAATGATTTTGCTTGAATTGGCGTGCAATAGTCAAAGCCTTTTAGTTCAAGTGCATTAAGAACCAATGGATGGAGCGGGAATTGGCTGAATTTTGTCTCGGTTAGATAAGATTGTATCATACTAGGTAAAGTGCTAATCTAAGATGGAGTTATTGATGGTATAGATTGTAACATAATAACAGCCATCACAGCAGTAATAATTATATCCTATTAAAATTATTGCTAGCTGGTTAATGTAAAATGCCATAATATCTCATCGTGTTAGCATTGGGTTTAATATCGGTTAGTGGTAAATTTAATTTTTTGGAGATAACTAATATGAGTAATAATATTGTTACGCTTACGGAAGCAACATTTGATAAAGTGACGAAAGAGTCAGACAAACCAGTATTGGTTGATTTTTGGGCAGCATGGTGTGGGCCTTGTAAAATGGTCGCTCCTATTTTGGAAGAGATAGCACAAGAGTATAGTGATAAAATTGTTATTGCAAAATTAAATGTCGAAGAACACCCCTCTATCTCCCCTAAATTTGGTATTCGTGGTATCCCAACTTTACTTATCTTTAAAAATGGTTCAGTTGCCGCAACACAAGTTGGTGCCCTCTCTAAAGCACAATTAAAAGCATTTATTGATGCAAAATTGTAGCTGCTAGTTTTATTCTGCTAACTTTGGTTAGCGGAATAAGATTAAATTATCACTCTCTCTATATGTAGACATTGTCTTTTTTTTGGTGTACATTGTTTTAGTCTTATTCAGACCCCTCTCTTGTTGTTACATATTTATGAAAAATAAATATTGTTGAATTAAAGTGTTAAAAATTCTATTCTCATAAAAATAAGTTTTTTGATTGAATTAAGCCATTAGATACTATTGAACAGTAGTTATATGAACAGTAGCTATACTTGGAGAGTGATCTAACTTAAGTTTCACTAATTATACATACACTGAATTGTGACCATATCAATTTTATCCTCAAGAATTTTTTAAAATTATGAATCTAACTGAACTCAAAAATACACCTGTCTCCGAGCTTGTCGCGCTTGGTGAAAAAACAATGGGGCTTGAGAATCTCGCCCGTCTTAGAAAACAAGATATTATTTTCGCAATCCTAAAACAGCATGCCAAAAGTGGAGAAGATATTTTTGGTGATGGTGTTATTGAAATTTTGCAAGATGGCTTCGGCTTTTTGCGTTCTGCCGACAGCTCTTACCTTGCTGGTCCTGATGATATTTATGTCTCTCCAAGTCAAATTAGACGTTTTAATTTACGTACTGGCGATACCATAGCTGGTAAAATTCGCCCCCCTAAAGAGGGAGAAAGGTACTTTGCTCTTCTTAAAGTAAATGAAGTTAACCATGATAAACCTGAAGATGCCCGCAATAAGATCCTCTTTGAAAATTTAACTCCTCTACACCCAAATTCCCGTTTACGCATGGAGCGTGGTAATGGCTCTACAGAAGATCTCACTGCCCGTGTATTAGATTTAGCTTCGCCAATTGGTAAGGGTCAACGTGGTTTGATTGTGGCACCGCCAAAAGCGGGTAAGACAATGTTATTACAGAATATTGCGCAGAGTTTAGCAGTTAATCACCCTGAGTGTGAACTGGTCGTACTGATGATTGATGAGCGACCAGAAGAGGTGACCGAGATGCAGCGACTCGTTAAAGGTGAAGTGGTGGCGTCTACCTTTGATGAACCAGCAATTAGGCATGTCCAAGTTGCAGAGATGGTAATTGAGCGTGCTAAACGGTTAGTTGAACATAAAAAAGATGTCATTATTCTGCTAGATTCAATTACTCGTCTAGCGCGTGCCTATAATACGGTTGTACCGTCATCAGGTAAAGTGTTAACTGGTGGTGTTGATGCCAATGCACTACATCGTCCAAAACGCTTTTTTGGTGCCGCACGTAATGTTGAAGAGGGTGGTAGTTTAACTATTATTGCTACCGCATTGATTGATACCGGTTCGAAAATGGACGAAGTCATTTATGAAGAGTTTAAAGGTACCGGTAATATGGAAGTACACCTGTCGCGTAAAATTGCTGAACGCCGCGTCTTCCCTGCTATTGACTTTAACCGCTCTGGTACCCGTAAAGAGGATCTGATGACCTCGCCTGATGAGTTACAAAAAATGTGGATCTTACGTAAAATTCTCAACCCAATGGGTGAAGTTGATGCTATGGAGTTCTTAATTGATAAACTGGCAATGACGAAAACCAATGAAGAGTTTTTCGAGATGATGAAACGGTCATAGTCCTAAATAGATTTTGATCAAACTAATTTAAACATAGAGGGGTGAAAATTTACCCTTTTATACGCTTTTCGCGTCGATAGATATCGGCAGAAATAATTACAAGAAATGTAGCAAAAAAATTATAAAGGAGCTTAATCATGTCTACACAACAAATTGGTGTCATTGGCATGGCGGTTATGGGTCGCAATTTAGCGCTTAATATTGAAAGTCGCGGCTTTTCTGTCTCTATCTATAATCGTTCTAAAGAGAAGACCGAAGAGGTCATCGCAGAACATAGCGATAAAAATTTAGTTCCCTATTTTTCAATTGAAGAGTTTGTTAATTCGCTTGAAAAACCACGCCGAATTTTAATTATGGTTCAAGCTGGTAAAGGTACCGATGCAGTTATTGATGAACTTACTCCACTCCTTGATAAAGGCGACATCATTATTGATGGTGGTAATGCCTATTTTGAAGATACGATTCGTCGTAATAAGATGCTCTCTGATAAAGGTTTTAACTTTATTGGTACTGGTGTCTCTGGTGGTGAAGAGGGTGCTTTAAAAGGGCCATCAATTATGCCGGGTGGTCAAAGAGAGGCGTATCAATTAGTGGCGCCGATTTTAGAAAAAATTGCTGCCAAAGCAGATGGTGAACCTTGTGTTGCCTATATCGGTCCTGATGGTGCTGGTCACTATGTCAAAATGGTACATAACGGCATTGAGTATGGTGATATGCAACTTATTGCTGAGAGCTATGCAGTACTTAAACATATTGCTGGTCTTACTAATGCTGAACTTGCCGATGTATTTACTGAGTGGAATAAGGGCGAATTAGATAGTTATTTAATCGAAATTACCGCCGATATCTTTAAATATAAAGATGAATCTGGCGACTATTTAATTGACCATATTTTAGATGCCGCAGGCAATAAAGGTACCGGTAAATGGACGAGCCAAAGCTCGTTAGATCTGGGTGAACCGCTATCGTTAATTACAGAATCTGTATTTGCTCGTTATATCTCTGCACTTAAAGATCAACGTGTTGCTGCATCAAAAGTGTTACAAGGACCTAAACAGACACCTTATACCGGTGATAAACTTGCGTTAATTGAGAAAGTTCGAAAAGCGCTCTATATGGGTAAAATCATCTCTTATGCGCAAGGGTTCTCTCAACTCAAAGCAGCCTCAAAGCAGTATAATTGGAATCTTAACTATGGTGAGATTGCCAAAATATTTAGAGCAGGTTGTATCATTCGTGCCCAGTTCCTACAGAAGATAACAGATGCCTATAGTGAAAACAGTGATGTGGTTAATCTGCTGTTAACACCATATTTCAAAAAGACAGTCGAAGCGTATCAACAATCACTACGTGATGTGGTCTCACTTGCGGTGCAATCTGGTATCCCAGTTCCAACATTATCAGCTGCAATCACCTACTATGATAGCTACCGCTCTGAAGTGTTGCCGGCTAACTTAATTCAGGCACAGCGTGACTACTTTGGTGCACACACTTATAAACGCCTCGATAAAGAGGGTATTTTCCATACTGATTGGATGAGTGTAAAAAAGTAATTTAAACACCGTTTAAACAGTTATTTATCTATTATTTAAATAACAGTTAATTAAAAAGTTATTTAACTGGGTTTTAAATACGGTTTTAGATCAGAAAGCGGAGCTTAGCCTCCGCATTTTTTTACCTTTTTCAAAATTGACTATAAACCCTAAAGCAAATCACCACCCTCAATCCTAAAACATTTACCATAAAAACAATGAATCTTAAAAACATTTAACCCTAAAACAGATGTGCAAAATAGTGTTTAAAAAAGCAGAACTAATCTGTTAATCCTAAAATTAAGTGCAAATATGTTTTAGGCTTTATACCCATCTCAATCAATAATTAGATCTATTGTTATTAGTGATTTTAACCGTTGAGCCTCTTAATTAATGCTTTTTTTGCCCCCTCATTTTACTATTTTTAATCTGAAAATAGCCACGAATCGTTAGAATATCGCTCAATTCAAACCTTAAATCGGTTGTAAATCACTCTATATTTTTTCACAAAAATCATTTAACAAGCACAATATGTGGTGTATACTTTTTTAAAAAACACAATATATAGTGTTTAAGTAATAAGAACTTTAAGATGACTAGTTTAAAGAGTCAACATAAGTTGACCGCTATTTAATTGGGGCTTGTGGTTATATAACTTAGGTTATCAACAGTGGTTTTAAGCTTGAGATAATAAAGGAAGAGATTATGCCAATTGTGATTAAACGTGATGGTTGCCAAACTGTTTTTAATGCTGATCGTATAAGAGATGCAGTGTTGAAGGCAGCAAAAGCTGCAAATATTGATGATTCCGATTACCCGCTTTTAGTTGCGAGCGCGGTTGCTAATGAGTTAGGCGATAGCGATCGTATCGATATTAATGAGATCCAAACTAAGGTAGAGAATCAGTTAATGGCTGGTCCTTATAAAAAGTTGGCGCGTAAATATATTGAGTACCGGCATGATCGTGATCGCGCCCGTGAAGCACGTAGCCGCCTAAATCAAGATATCCGCGGGCTTATTGAGCAGAGTGATGTAGCGATTTTGAATGAAAACGCCAATAAAGATAGCAAAGTGATTCCAACGCAGCGTGATCTGCTTGCCGGAATTGTAGCTCGCCATTATGCAAAGCAGTATATTTTACCGCAAGAGATCTCAACTGCGCATGATCGTGGCGAGATTCACTACCATGATTTAGATTATGCCCCATTTTTCCCGATGTTTAACTGTATGTTAATTGACCTTGACGGGATGTTAACTAATGGTTTTAAGATGGGTAATGCCGAGATAGAGCCTCCCAAATCAATCGCAACCGCAACTGCTGTCACTGCCCAAATTATTGCTCAAGTTGCAAGCCATATTTATGGTGGTACCACCATTAATCGCATTGATGAGGTGCTGGCAAAATATGTGACGATTAGCTATCAAAAACATAAAAAAGTGGCCAAAGAGTGGCAGATCCCAAATCCAGAGGCCTATGCAGAAGAGCGCACCAAAAAAGAGTGTCATGATGCCTTTCAGTCGCTCGAGTATGAGGTCAATACGCTACACACTGCCAATGGTCAAACCCCTTTTGTCACCTTTGGTTTTGGTTTAGGGACAAGCTGGGAGTCACGGCTGATTCAGGAGTCAATTTTACAGATCCGTATTAATGGATTGGGCAAAAATCACAAAACGGCGATATTCCCGAAATTGGTCTTTGCGATCAAAGATGGCGTCAATCATAAACCGCAAGATCCCAACTATGATATTAAACAGTTAGCGTTAACCTGTGCGAGTCGCCGCATGTACCCTGACATCTTAAACTATGACAAAGTGGTAGATATTACCGGATCGTTTAAGACGCCAATGGGGTGTCGCAGCTTTTTGGGAGTCTATGAAGAGGATGGCAGACAGATCCATGATGGACGGAATAATTTAGGGGTAATCAGTTTAAATTTACCCCGCATTGCGCTTGAAGCTAAAGGCGATGAGGCAAAATTTTGGGCGCTGTTAGATGAGCGTTTAACGCTCTGTAAAAAAGCGTTAATGACGCGGATCGCCCGTTTAGAAGACGTTAAAGCACGCGTTGCGCCGATACTCTATATGGAGGGGGCGTGTGGTGTACGTTTGAAAGAGGATGAGAGTGTTATTGAGATCTTCCGTAATGGACGCGCCTCAATCTCGCTCGGCTATATCGGTATTCATGAGACATTAAATGCGCTTTACGGTAATCAGACCCATCCATTTGATAGTGATATTTTGCGAGCCAAAGGGGTTGCGATTGTTAGCCATCTACGTAAAGCGGTCGATCAATGGAAAGATGAGACAGGTTATGGTTTTAGTCTCTATAGTACTCCAAGCGAAAATCTATGCGATCGTTTCTGTCGTTTGGATGCTGCTGAATTTGGTCTTATCAAAGGCGTGACTGATAAAGGCTACTACACCAACAGTTTTCACTTAGATGTAGAGAAACGGGTCAACCCTTACGAGAAAATTGAGTTTGAAAAAGCGTACCCTGCAATCGCAAATGGCGGCTTTATCTGTTATGGCGAATACCCAAATATGGTAAATAATATCAAAGCATTAGAGGATGTTTGGGACTATAGCTATAGACGCGTCCCCTACTATGGTACCAATACGCCGATCGATGAGTGTTATGCGTGCGGTTATACTGGCGAGTTCTCCTGTACCAGCAAGGGCTTTGTCTGCCCAAGTTGTGGTAATCATGACTCGGCTAAAGTGTCGGTGACGCGGCGTGTCTGTGGTTACTTAGGCAGCCCTGATGCGCGCCCTTTCAATGCGGGTAAGCAGGAGGAGGTGAAACGGCGCGTTAAACATCTGGATAATGGACAAATTGGGTGAAATTGACACATAGACTAAGTAAATGCCAACTATTGCGTTAGTGGTTACTATCGCAATAGTTGAGAACTAAGATTATAGGAGTATGGCAGGAGATCATTATGAATTATCACCGTTACTACCCTGTTGATGTTGTAAATGGTGAAGGAACACGTTGTACCCTTTTTGTCTCTGGCTGTGTTCACCAATGCGCTGGTTGCTATAATAAGAGCACTTGGGGACTCAACTCTGGTCACCCGTTTACTCAAGAGCTTGAAGATAGGATTATTGCAGATCTACAAGATAGGGAGATTAAGCGACAAGGGCTATCCCTCTCTGGTGGCGATCCGCTCCATCCTCAAAATGTATCAACCATTTTAAGGTTGGTAAAACGGGTAAAAGCGGAGTGTGAAGGTAAGGATATCTGGCTCTGGACTGGCTATAAATTGAGTGAACTGACTACCGAACAGCGCGCTGTGATACCCTATCTTGATGTCTTAATTGATGGCAAATTTGTCAAAGAGCTTGCTGATGCTAAACTGGTGTGGCGCGGAAGCAGTAATCAGATCATCCACCGGTTTAAAATGCATCAACTTGCTGCGTGTTGATTTAACAGATTAGCGATCGCTTCACGGTAGTGAATCTCTAGATTTTCAGGACTAGAAGAGCTGATCTGTAGATCGGTAATCCGCCCATTATTGGTGCTGTAAACCCACCCATGTAGATTCACCTTCTGCCCACGTTGCCATGCTGATTGAATAACGGTTGAGTGCCCTAAATTATAGACCTGTTCAATTACGTTAATCTCACATAAAATATCCATCCGCTTTTCAACTGGGAACTCCCCAAGCAGAGAGCTATAGCGAAACCACAAATCACGCACATGTAGTAGCCAGTTGTTGATTAAACCAAGATCGGGATTCTCGACAGCAGCACGGATACCGCCACAATCTAAATGGCCGCAGACAATAATATCTTCGATCTTTAAGACGTCAGTTGCATATTGCACAACTGAAAGGCAGTTGAGATCAGTATGGATAACCAAATTAGCTACATTTCGATGGACAAACAGTTCACCCGGACCAAGTTTGGTTAATTTCTCGGCAGGAACGCGACTGTCAGAGCAGCCAATCCATAAAAATTTCGGATTTTGCGCCTTTGAGAGTTGGGAAAAAAAGTCGGGATCTTCATCTTCAATTTTTGCTGACCACTCATGATTAAATCGGATCAGATCTTGAATATCGGTTGGCATGATTAACGCTCCTTACCTCAATCTATTTTGATATGCTTAATACGACTTAGCATAACCAGTTTACGCCAGAAAGGGGTAGTTAAGATTTTCGCTTTTACTATTTTACTATATAGTTTTACGCGTAATAAAAAAGTCCGTTTGTAATAGCAGTTATTAGGTTTTGGATGGTGGCTATTAAAAATTTTACTTAAAATTTCAGCACTATCTAAGGCATAACTTATCCCTTCAAGAGAGCTAGCACTAATAAATCCAGCCGCTTCACCAATTAGAAAGATGTTATCATTACCGGTACAGAAGTCACGCACGCTATTGGGATAGACGACAGTGCACTTTTCGGTTTTAATTGGTTTATCGAAAATAAAACCGCGGTCGACCAATTTTTTCTTTAGCTCCTCAAATCGCCGATTTGCCTCTTTTTTAGGGAAGGCACCGCCAACAATAAAAGCGTTATCTTTCGAGATACTCCATGCATAACAGTTGGTAACTGTATTGTCAAAAATGCAGGAGTAGAAAGGTAGAGTATGTTCCTCGGTAAACCACTGTTGGATAGCTATATATTGCCGTAGTTTATGGTTAGGGTAGCGCATACGCCTAACTAGCGAGTTGGCGCCATCTGCCCCAACAACATAACGGGATGTGATCTTCTGTTCAATTCCATCTTCATCAATAAAAGTGATCTGATAGCCATCTATAATTCTCCCAATCTCAGTGCATAATGCATTGTTATAGACAGTAACTGTTGGGGGAATAAGTGATTTAAGCCATAGATCAAACTTATGTCGATCAAAGTTGACGTAGGTTCGTTGATAATTACGAGTTAATCCAGTCTGTAGATCGTATGTTTTGACACTAAAAATTTGTGGATTAGTTAAGATATCAACCGGCATATTTAGCTTTTGCCGGATAAATGCTTTTTGTGCATCGGTCGCAAGGAGACCGCCACACGGTTTACGAAATCCTTTATCATCAGTTTGCTGTAGTTTAGCAACTTTTTTATCTAACGCTATAACCTTAAAGGCGGGGTTGAGTAGACGAGCTAAAGTACTGCCAGCCGGTCCAAGACCTATAATCGCTATATCATAATCCATGCTGTTGTTTCGTTTATGGCACAATAAAAGGAGCTTATTTTAGCAAATTAAATGAAGTGTGGCTATTGGCAATCATTTTTAATACATTTTTCTTACATTATTGTCATTAAACAGTTATTAAACCCTAAAACATCCATTTTAAAATGTGGTCTTCCCTTTTTTATCTACTGATAATTAAATGATTAATTAATTATTAAGCTATGAGATTGAATCGGAAAATAGCTGAAAGGTTAGGGATTAATAAGAGTGATTAAAACGATTTATCTTATAATAAATAGAATTTATAATAGCTGCGCAAAAATTTTAAAAAAAGAGAGCAGAATGGAAAAGTTTCAAGTTACAGGCCCGACACGTTTAAGCGGTGAAGTTGTCATCTCAGGTGCCAAAAATGCCGCACTACCAATTTTATTTGCGGCCATTTTGGCAGAAGATCCCGTCAAATTATATAATGTTCCAAAGTTAAAAGATATTGACACAACTTTAGCGTTATTAACACAGTTAGGCGTTAAATGTGAACAGAGCGACCATATCTATCTTGATGCCAGTAAAATTGATAACTACTGCGCCCCCTATGAGTTAGTAAAAACTATGCGTGCATCTATCTGGGCATTAGGTCCTTTAGTTGCCCGTTTTGGACATGGGCAGGTCTCTCTACCTGGTGGCTGTGCAATTGGTGCCAGACCTGTTGATCTGCATATTACCGGTTTAGAACAACTTGGTGCGACCATTACCCTTGATGAAGGATATGTTAAAGCAACAGTAGATGGACGTTTAAAAGGGACCCATATTGTGATGGAGAAGGTGAGTGTTGGTGCCACTGTAACGATTATGTCAGCAGCGACTCTCGCCAAAGGGCAGACTATTATTGAGAATGCCGCCTGTGAACCTGAGATTGTCGATACTGCAAAATTTTTAAATACCTTAGGGGCAAAAATAAGCGGCGCCGGTAGTGATCGCATTATTATCGATGGAGTTGATCGATTGGGTGGTGGTCAGCATGAGGTTGTATCTGATCGTATTGAAACTGGCACCTTTTTAGTTGCAGCCGCAGTTGCGAGAGGGAAGATTACTTGCCATAAAACCGATCCGCATCTGCTTGATGCTGTCTTAGCCAAACTAAAAGAGGCGGGCGCAAAGATTGAGATTGGCGATGACTGGATAACATTAGATATGCAAGGTAACCGCGCCACAGCCGTAAACATTCGTACTGCTCCGTATCCAGGATTCCCAACCGACATGCAAGCGCAATTTACCCTGCTCAATATGGTTGCAAATGGGACAGGGATTATTACCGAAACCATATTTGAGAATCGCTTTATGCATGTCCCAGAACTAATAAGAATGGGGGCAAGAGCTGAGATTGAGGGCAATACACTTATTACCCATGGCGTTGAAAAGTTGAGTGGTGCGCAGGTTATGGCAACAGATTTACGTGCTTCTGCAAGTTTAGTTATTGCTGGTTGTATTGCTGATGGTAACACCACTGTTGATCGTATTTACCATATTGATCGTGGATATGAGAAGATTGAAGAGAAGCTGCAAGGACTTGGTGCCAAGATCGAGAGAGTTCGATAGTATTCCCTCTATATCTAGTCAGATAAATAAGTTATAAACATAATTGAGATTCAGAAAAATAATGAAAATTGCAGTCGTCGGTATAGGGTATGTTGGTCTATCTAATGGAATTTTATTAGCACAACATAATGAAGTTGTTGCGTTAGATATAGATAGTAATAAAGTTGATCAACTGAATCAAAAACGGTCACCAATTGTAGATAAAGAGATTGAGGACTATTTACAACATAAAGATCTCAATTTCTGTGCAACCACAGATAAATATCAGGCTTATCAAGATGCTGATTTTGTCATTATTGCAACGCCGACCGATTATGATACTGAAACTAACTATTTTAATACCGATTCGATCGAATCAGTGATTAACGATGTACTTGCTATCAATCCAAAGGCACTAATGGTAGTTAAATCAACCATTCCAGTCGGATATATTGAGGGTATCAGAGCACGATTTAAGATTGATAATATTATCTTTTCACCAGAATTTTTACGTGAAGGCCGTGCTCTTTACGACAATTTATACCCCTCAAGAATCATTGTTGGCGAGCAGTCGAACCGCGCAAAATGTTTAGCCAATTTACTGCTGGAAGGGGCACAAAAAGCGGATATTCCAATCATATTGACATCGCCTACCGAAGCTGAGGCGATAAAACTATTTGCTAATACCTATCTGGCGATGCGCGTCGCCTTTTTTAATGAGCTTGATAGTTATGCGGAGCTTCGTGGACTCAATAGTCGGCAGATTATTGAAGGTGTCTGCCTTGATCCCCGCATTGGTAACCATTATAACAACCCCTCATTTGGCTATGGTGGTTACTGTCTCCCTAAAGATACTAAACAGCTGTTAGCCAATTATGCCAATGTACCAAATAATTTAATCTCATCGATTGTAGCCTCAAATCAGACACGTAAACAGTTTATTGCCGATTCAGTGTTAAGTAAAAAGCCAAATATTGTTGGTATATACCGCTTAATTATGAAGAGCGGTTCTGATAACTTTAGAGCCTCTTCGATCCAAGGTGTGATGCAGCGAATTAAAGAGAGCGGTGTGAAAGTGGTTATCTATGAACCGATGTTAAACAGTGAATCATTTTCTGGTTGCGAAATTATTCAATCTCTTGATGAATTTAAAAGGGTTGCTGATATTATTATCTCTAATCGTATGTTTGCTGATCTAAATGATGTTATTGATAAGGTTTATACGCGAGATCTGTTTGGTGGTGATTAGGTAAATTAATGAATATAATCAGTTTGTTAGTTGTTATTTACAATAAAAAAATTTCTGATTCAAAGTCGCTATTATCACTACTTAATATTGATGAGCAGGTTATCGATAATTTAACTATTTGGAATAATGGACCTGATCAGCTAACTTCTGATCAGCTGATTAATCAGCTACAACATAAAGTTGCGCATCTGGAACTGATTGATGATCTCTCAAATAGTCCACTTAGCCACGTTTATAACACCTTTATAGATAAGCATTTACAGAGTGATTACTTTGTTATTTTAGATGATGATTCAATATTAGAAGAGAGTTATTTATCACTGTTAAAATCGCTTAAAAGTGAAAAGATGGCTCATCTCATTTTGCCCAAAATTGTGCAACATCAACAGATCCATTACCCGTTAATTGGCTTTGAGCCGATTGTTAATGAGAAGCGGTTAACCGCGAAAAATTGCCGATCGATTGGATCAGGTCTAATCTTTAATAGCGAGTTGGTTGCCAACTATAAGCGGCAATTTAATCAAACCGTTTTTGATGAGCGATTTGCCCTTTATGGTGTTGATACTAGCTTCTTTTTTAGACTTGCGCAGATTGATAGCGCGTTATCTATTATCTGCAAAGGTGAACTCTCTCATTCACTATCTAGGTTAAATAGTGAGAATAGAGAGGCGACTAAATTTAGGCTCTATGAGCGGGCGATTGATGTTGCTCTGTCTGCAAGGCTCTATCCAAGCTTTGTAACCTATAAACCTTTTATTAAATACCTGCTTAAATCAGTGATAAAAAATAGAGATGGATCACTATTTTACCTACTTGTTAAAAGTTATATTTTAGCAGCTCATCCTAAATGTCAATGATCCATTAATATAAGATAAAATTGCATGGCTTTAATGAATAATATTAAATGGGTCTCTCTCTCTCAATTGAGTAAGATTGTCTCACAAGTTATATCCATGGTGGTCTTGAGCCGATTGATTGCGCCTGATCAGTTTGGGGTGATGGCAATTGCGATGGTGGTGGTCACCTTTTCATCGCTATTTAGAGATCTTGGTACCTCGTCAGCGGTGATACAACGCGACAAACTGTCGCAGCCGTTATTAAGTGCCATTTTGGGGTTAAACCTTATTGCTGCATCGGTAATAATGCTGTTAATTATCTCTTTTTCACCACTGATTGCCGCTTTTTTTTCGCAATCTGAGTTGATCTCTGTCCTCTCAATTTTGGCACTCTCATTCCCAATTATGAGCTTTGGATCTATCCAGTTAGCACTTTTTGAACGAGAGTCGCAATTTAAAGTTGTCGGCTTAATTGAGATATCAGCAAGCTTAATTTCGCTTATATTATCGATTATTGCAGCAAGTTTGCATTGGGGTGTCTACAGTTTAGTGGTTCTTAATATGGCATCATCCTTAATCTCAACAACGCTTTTATGGCTGATGAGTAGTTGGCGCCCTGCATTAAACCATCTATTTAGTTTGCAAGAGATAAAAAAAATATTCTCATTTAGTAGCCATTTAACTCTATTTAATTTTATCAACTACTTTGCCCGTAATGCCGACAGTATGATTATTGGTAAGGTATTTGGCGCTGCAATTTTAGGTGCTTACTCGCTTGCTTACCGAATTATGCTATTTCCACTCCAGAGTATGACCTTTATCATCTCGCGTTCGCTATTCCCTATCATGAGTAGAAATCAAGATAATAACGATGAACTTAGGGTTGTCTATCTGAAAGTGGTCTCGTTTATCTTTTTTATTGTCTGTCCACTTATGACTGGGCTTGCCATCTTAAGAGATCCTTTTGTCTATGTTCTATTTGGTACTAACTGGCATCTAACTAGCGATATTCTATTATGGCTTGCGCCAACTGCTATTATTCAGGCGGTTGTCAGTTCGATTGGTCCGGTATTAATGGCTAAAGGGAAGACTAAAAAGCTCTTCTATCTCGGTGTTTTAGGGATGATACTGCAAGTCGGTGCCTTTTTAATCGGTTCGCAATATGATGTAGTGCTATTAGCTAAACTCTATTTTATTGCCAATATCATTAATGCCATTTTACCTATCTGGCTAGTGATGAAATTATTAGCTTATCCTGTCAAAAACTTTTTATTTCTGTTTGTTAAACCGTTATTATGTAATCTTTCGATGTTTATCTGTTTAAAAATAGCTTTAACCACGCCATTTTTTAGCAGTATAACTTATTACTGGTTTGGGCTGCTGGTATTGATAACTATAGGTATCTTTACCTACGCGTTATCAGCCCTGTTTCTATGTAAACAGGAGATTCGCACAATAATGAGATTAGTTATAAAGTAGTATCTATTTTATCTACTCTCTTAGTTAAAAATATTAAGAAAAAGTTAGGTAGCTAATCATAGGCAGTAAAAAATAGATAGTAAAACATAGACAGTAAAATATAGACAATAAATATAGATAGTTAATAAGTTAACAGATTACCAGTACCTAACAAGGAGTAGTATGTCTAATCGTGTTGCAGCAGTCATTGTAACTTTTAATCCAGATAATGAGTTAACCGCCCGTATTGCACTATTAATCGACCAGATTGGGTATCTCTGTATTGTTGATAATGGTAGTGATGATGCCGGTGTGTTAGATGAAGTTGCGGCTATCTTTCCTGATAAAGTGACGGTAATAAAATTGCCGGTCAATAAAGGAATTGGGGCGGCGCTCAATATTGGCTTGGCGCAGATTCAAAAAAGCGGTTTTAGGCTCTGTGTAACATTTGATCAAGATAGTAGCGTCACTGAAGATTTTATTAAAAATTTATTGGCAACTTATGATGCCAAAAATAGTCCTGATCACGTTGTTGCAATGGTTGGTGCAAATTACCGAGACAACGCCAATAGATCCAACCAGAAGAAGTTTTTAGTCTGTAGTAAATATTGGTTTCACCGTGTAAGGCCTGATAGTGATATTGAGGTGACAACCTTAATTACCTCTGGCTGTTTAGTGGATATTGATATCTGGAATGAGTTAGGTAGGGTAAATGAAGCGCTATTTATTGATTATGTCGATACTGAGTTTGCCTTGCGCTCTATTGCTGCTGGTTATCATCTATACCTTAGTTATGATGCGGTGATATATCATGAGTTAGGCGCTAAAGAGGTACATAAAGTGGCTGGCGTGCCGATATACCCAACCAATCACTCCCCACTGCGTCGCTACTATATGGCAAGGAATGCCATTTATATGTATAAAAATTATGCTGGTAAGTTTGTCGGCTGGTTTTTGTATGATGTTGCTGCAGTTATCTACACCTTATCGACCATCCTATTTTTTGAGAGAGATAAGTTACAAAAATTTAAGATGTATCTGATCGGTTGGAAAGATGGGCTATTAGGTCGATTTGGGAAATATAGAAAAGCATAAACTTAATTATAAATAACAAACTAATAAGAAAAGCGCAATATGAAAAGAGTACTTTATATCACAACAACAACTGAAAATCCCTGCGATGGCGTCTGGAAGAAGATCATATCTAACTTAGTCGCCTATAAAAAATTGGGTTTTGCCATCGACTTTCTCTTTTCAGGTGCAGATGGCTTTTATATTGCATATAACTATTTAGATGATGACGAAGAGCGCATAAAGATAGCGATGATAAATCGAAATTTTGTCTTTTATGCGATGCAAAAATATATTAAACATGACTATGATCTGGTTTATATTAGGAAACCGCACGGTGGTGCAAATAGTCTATTTTTAAATGGTCTTCTTAAAAAAATCAGACACAACCCTAAAACAAAATGCGTACTTGAGATCCCTACCTATCCCTATTTCAAAGAGGTTAAAACAGTTAAGTTAGCCATATCAGAGATGTTACTTTTTGTCAGTCGTCTTATCTTTAAAAATAAGATTGACCTTATTACCTACATGGGTGAGAAGGTCGATACTATTTGGGGGCGCCCTGCATTACAGATTGCCAATGGTGTAGATTTAGATGAGATCACTTTGCTAAGAGAGCAGTTAACTAAAAACAGTGATACGGTTGAGCTTTTAGGTGTGGCAAAATTGGCGTTTTGGCACGGTTATGATCGCCTTATTAAAGCGCTTGCTGACTATAGAGGGGATACGAAAATTGTCTTCAAAATTGTTGGTGATGGTGCAACTGAACTTAAACGATTAAAGAAGATAGCTAAATCATATCAGTTAACTGATAGAGTGATCTTTCTTGGACCGCTCTATGGTGAAGCGTTAAATAACCAATATTTGGCGTCATCAATTTGTGTTGACTCTTTAGGGCGCCACCGCAGTGGTAATATTTATAATAACTCTTTGAAATCAAAAGAGTATACCGCAAAAGGTATCCCTTTTATTAAAGCGCATTTAGATGACTCTTTCCAAGATAATCCCGCTTTTATCTATAATATCTCAGCCAATGAGGATCCTATTGATATCTCGGATATAGTCGCTTGGTATAATGCATTAGATGTTAATACGCCTGTTATAATGCGCAACTATGCGCAAAAACATCTATCTTGGGAGAAGCAGCTGCGTAAAATTACAGAAAAACTGGGAATAATGTAATTCTTCCTAAAAAATAGCGGAATTGTAAATTTTTGGATTAAGTGATGATCTATTTGGGTGTGGTTTTTTTACTGTTTTTTTTATCATTTACGAATAATAAACGAATATTAAAACTTACCTTTTTATTGGTAGGTGCTATCTTCTGTTTAACTTTTGGTTATGGTTATGATTGGATCAACTACTATGATATCTATCGCAACATAACCTTAGAGCGGTATATCGAGATGCCTTTCGAGCCTGGTTACTATTTAATGATGCAGTTTGCATCTAAACTGGGTATGTCCTTTGCGTTTATGCATATTTTAACCACCAGTGTCATCTTTTTTCTGGTCTACAAATTTTGTAGTCGAATGAAAAACCCGCTGCTCTCTTTTTATGCAATATTCTGTTTTATGGGCTTTTTCCTATTTTTAGAACAGATTAGGCAGGGATTGGCGATTGGGATGATCATGCTTGCCTTCCTTTTTTTAGAGCAAGATAAAAAAAAGTATTGTATTTTCTTCCTATCTATAGCAATATCCTTCCATCTCTCGGCTTTAGTTGGCTTTTTATATTTTTTTGTGTCGAATAGAAAAAATAAACCGTTAGGTGTGGTTAATTATATTTTAATAAGTAGTTTGCTGTTTTTTTCTGTGCTATTTGTATTTTTTAACCCTGACTATATCAGTTTTATACCTTTTTTAAGTAATAAAATATTTCTATACGGTTTAATGGAGTCTTCAACGGTTAATTCACTTTTTGTGAAGAGTTCGATGATCTATCTATGTTTAATCCTATTCGCATGGAGAATTTATGCCATTACGAAAAGAAAAAAAGAGGGTTATGAAAAAGTTGAGAAGTCCCTGATTTCGGCGATTTTCCTCTATCAGACTAAGATCGCCTTTCTATTTCAACGTATTCAATACTATGTGGTGCCGGTTTTTATTAATGGTTTAGATGACTTTTTTTATCGACGTAAAATATTCTCTATCTATCGTTTATGTTATGTGATGATGCTTTTAATCATCGCATTTATGCCAATGCGGTTAGTGATTTATCAGAAATCTATTTTTGATCCTATTTTTGTCTTTAGTAGTCAACAGGTAATTGATAAAACCATTAATAAAAGGTGTGCAGATTTACTGAGTAATGATGAAGAGAACTTCATTATCAAAGAGTGTTTACTGTAGTAACAATAGTAGTGCTCTATTCAATCATTGAGATGTAAAAAGAGTGCAAAAAGGAGATATCTGTTATGGAAAAAAGGGCTCCGAAACTTTCGGTTATTATCCCACTATATAATGGCGGTGATAGATGGTTGCAGGCATTAGCAGAGCTTAATAGACAGAGAGATATCCTGCAAACTATTTTAGTTATTGACTCGTCCAGTAGTGATAACTCGTTATTAAGTGCAAAACATGTTAATTTCGATACGGTTACCATAAGCTCCAATGAGTTTAATCATGGTGGAACGAGGAATTATGGCGTATCATTATTAAAAGATGTTGATATTGTTATATTTTTAACGCAGGACGCCATTTTAAATAGTAGTGAAAGTTTAGCAAATATTGTGACGGTTTTTGAGGATCCTAATGTTGCTATCGCTTATGGCAGGCAACTTCCGCATACCGATGCTAATCCAATCGCTACCCATGCTAGACACTTTAATTATAAAGATCGAAGTTATATTGCTGATTTACATTCTAAAGATGAGATGGGCATGAAAACTGTTTTTAACTCTAACTCTTTTGCTGCATATCGTGTTTCTACATTTAATCAAATCGGAAGGTTCCCAGATAATACTATTTTAGGGGAAGATATGTATTTTGCAGCCAAAGCAGTTTTGGCTGGCTATAAAATTGCTTATGTTGCTGATGCTACGGTGCGTCACTCTCATAACTACTCTCCACTTGAGGAGTTTAAACGCTATTTTGATATTGGTGTTTTTCATCATGACAATGCATGGATTAGGCAAAAGTTTGGTGGTGCAGGTAGTGAAGGGAGGCGATTTCTATTCTCTGAGTTTTACTACCTTTTAAGACATGCGCCATTATGGATCCCTTTGGCATCTATTAATAATCTTTTAAAAATCATTGGTTATAAGTTAGGGCAACATTATCCTAGATTGCCGTTTTCCCTAATCAAAGCATGTAGTATGCATAAACGTTTTTGGGCTCAGAAAAGCATTAAGGAGAGCAGATGAAAATTTTAGTTACCGGCGGAGCTGGTTTTATTGGTTCAGCAGTGGTTAGAGAGATTATTAATCATACTAATAATATCGTTATAAATGTAGATAAACTCACCTATGCAGGTAATCTTGAGTCGTTAGATTCGATTGCAAATAGTGATAGATACCATTTTGCACAGGTTGATATCTGTGATAGAGAAGCGCTTGATAAGCTCTTTACTCACTATCAACCAGATGCGGTTATGCATTTAGCAGCAGAGAGCCATGTTGATCGCTCTATTGATGGCCCAGCAGCTTTTATTGAGACTAATATTATTGGTACTTATACGCTACTCGAGGCTGCTAGGCACTATTGGAATAGTTTAAACGGTGAGGATAAAGAGCGCTTTCGTTTTCACCATATCTCGACAGATGAGGTCTATGGTGATCTTCACGGTACTCAGGATCTCTTCACTGAAACAACCCCTTATGCGCCAAGTAGCCCCTATTCTGCCTCCAAAGCCTCTAGTGATCATCTGGTTCGGGCATGGCACCGAACATACGGGCTACCAACAATAGTGACCAACTGTTCTAATAACTATGGCCCTTACCACTTCCCTGAAAAACTGATCCCTTTAACTATTTTAAATGCTTTAGAGGGCAAACCACTGCCTGTCTATGGTGATGGTTCTCAAATTCGTGACTGGCTCTATGTAGAAGATCATGCGAGAGCGCTCTATAAAGTGGTTACCGAAGGCGAGGTAGGGGAGACCTATAATATTGGTGGTCACAATGAGCGTAAAAATATCGATGTGGTTAAAACAATATGTGCAATTTTAGATGAGTTAAAACCTAACCATCCAAATGGCATTAAACAGTATGCAGATTTAATTACCTTTGTAACTGATAGACCTGGACACGATTACCGTTATGCAATAGATGCCTCTAAAATAGCTAATACGCTTAACTGGAGACCAGAAGAGACGTTCGAAAGTGGTATTCGTAAAACGGTGATCTGGTATTTAGAGAACCAAGCGTGGTGCCGTAATATTAAAGATGGTTCGTATGCAAGAGTGCGAGCTGGAATCATAAATAGATCGACAGAAGAGAGTAAACAATGAAAGGTATTGTGCTAGCAGGTGGTTCAGGAACGCGATTACATCCTATCACAAAAGGTGTCTCTAAACAGTTATTACCAATCTATGATAAACCGATGGTCTACTACCCGATCTCTGTTTTAATGTTAGCGGGTATTCGTGACATTCTGATTATCTCAACCCCCAACGATATCGACGGTTTTAAAAGGCTACTTGGTAGTGGTGAGGAGTTTGGCGTCTCTTTTAGTTATCTGGTTCAGCCAAGTCCCGATGGACTTGCGCAGGCATTTATTTTAGGTGAAGAGTTTATTGGCGATGATAACTGCTGTTTAGTGCTTGGCGATAACATCTATTTTGGACAGAGTTTTAGGCAGAAGCTAGCTCAAGCGGTAAGTCGTCAAGAAGGTGCTACCATATTTGGTTACCAAGTAACCGATCCAGAGCGATTTGGGGTTGTGGAGTTTGATAAACAGTTTAAAGCGTTATCGATTGAAGAGAAGCCGTTAAAACCAAAATCTAATTGGGCTGTAACTGGTCTCTATTTTTACGATAATGGTGTTGTTGAGATGGCTAAACAGATAAAACCTTCAGCAAGAGGTGAACTTGAGATTTCAACCCTTAATCAGCTCTATTTAGAGAGCGGTAAATTACATGTTGAAATTCTAGGACGCGGTTTTGCTTGGCTCGATACTGGTACCCATGAGAGTCTGCTAGATGCATCACAATTTATCCACACAATTGAGAAGAGACAAGGTATGAAGGTCGCCTGTTTAGAGGAGATTAGTTATACCAATGGTTGGCTCAAGAGGGAGGATGTTTTAGATGCCGCTAAACGGATGGCTAAAACGGAATATGGTCAATATCTGTATCAATTAATTGAGGAGTAGAGTTTTGCAGGTTCATGATACTAAAATTGCTGGGGTTAAAATTATTCAGCCTAAAGTATTTGGTGATAATCGAGGATTCTTTTTAGAGACCTTTTCAAAGCGTCGTTATCAAGAGATGTTGCAAATTGATTATGATTTTGTGCAGGATAACTATTCGCGCTCAAGTAAAAATGTTTTACGCGGATTACATTTCCAAACAGCAAATCCACAAGGTAAATTAGTACGGGTTGTGCGTGGTGAAGTGTTTGATGTGGCGGTCGATATTAGGAAAGACTCCGCAACATTTGGCGAGTGGGTCGGGGTACTCTTATCAGAAGAGAATAAAACCCAATTTTGGATTCCACCCGGTCTAGCTCACGGCTTTGTTGTGCTATCAGATATCGCTGATTTTGAGTATAAGTGTACAAATTATTATGATCCTAAAAATGAGGGCTGTTTGATCTGGAATGATGCTGATGTTGCCATCGATTGGCCGATAGCAAATCCTATCTTGTCAGATAAAGATCAGCAAGGGCGATCACTTAAGGAGCTATTTTTATGAAGGTTCTTTTAACTGGTGCAGGTGGGCAGTTAGGGCGCTGCTTCCAAGATAGATTCCCAGCCCAGTGGCAATTAATTGCAACCACGCATCAGCAGTTAGATATTACCGATCAAGCCGCTGTTACTGCATTTATTAAACAACATAAACCTGATGTAGTATTAAATGCTGCTGCTTATACAGCTGTTGATAAGGCGGAAAGTGTACCCGAAATTGCTGAAAAAATTAATAAATTTGGTCCTTACTACTTAGCTTTAGCATGTAGAGAGAGTGCTGCCCGTTTTTTTCATATCTCAACCGATTATGTTTTTGATGGTACCCAAAATAGACCCTACAAAGAGAGTGATAATACTAATCCACTGGGTATTTATGGGGCAACTAAACTTGCTGGAGAAAAGTTGACGCTTGAAATCAATCCTAATGCGACGATTATTCGTACCGCTTGGGTCTTTAGTGAATATGGTAATAACTTTGTCAAAACAATGTTGCGTTTAGCCAAAGAGCGCGATGAACTTAAGATTGTAAATGACCAGATCGGTTGCCCAACTTATGCTGGTGATATCGCCTCGGCGGTTATTTCGTTAATCCAAGCAGATGCAAATTCAGGTATCTATCACTATTGCGGTAATGAGGTGATGAGTTGGTATGATTTTGCTATGCAAATCATCAATACTGCATCTGTAAAAGAGATACTATCTAAAAAACCAACGATAATAGGAATTTCTACATTGGAATACCCAACACCGGTAACAAGACCACCCTATTCGGTATTAGATTGCGCTAAGATTCAAACCTATCCGGTCACTTTTTCAAGTTTACAAGATGTGTTGAATAATATCTTAATCATTTGATTATCTTAATTTAAAGCAGGTTTGCTATATCTAGATGAAGGATAACTATTTATGCATAACTGTCACTATTTTAAATTAATTATTAACAGTTACTCTTAAAAATATTAATCCTTAAAACATTAATTCTTAAAACATTAGTCCTTTAAACATAAATCATTAAAAATAAATTTTTAAAAAAGTATAAATTATGAAGTTAAAAAAAACGTGGGTATTGACTATTAAGCTTTGTATTAAAAGAGTTATCGATGTTATGGTCTCAATTTTTTTATTGATCACTTTATCACCGCTATTTATCTATCTCTATTATAAGATCTCTCGTGATGGTGGTAGTGCAATATTTGGTCATGAGCGTATTGGTAAAAATGGTAAAAAATTTCAATGCTATAAATTCCGCTCTATGATTGTGAACTCACAAGAGGTTTTAGAGCAGTTATTAGCTAATAACCCTAAAGCAAAAGCTGAGTGGGATAAGGACTTTAAACTTAAGAATGATCCACGGGTGACAAAAATCGGGCAGTTTTTAAGGCGAACCAGTATTGATGAGCTTCCACAGTTGTGGAATGTGTTAAAAGGGGATATGAGCCTTGTTGGACCAAGACCGATTATTGAGAGTGAGCTGGAGCGTTATCACCAATTTAGCCAATATTATATTTCGGTCAAACCAGGTATGACTGGTTTATGGCAGATCAGTGGTCGTAATGATACAACTTATGATGAGCGCGTGCAGCTCGATATCCAATATATTATCAATTGGTCTCTCTGGCGCGATTTTATTATATTGGTGCAGACGCTGTTTGTGGTTTTTGCCCGTAAAGGTGCCTATTAATCCCTATCTTTTGCGTAAAAAAAATGAGGTATCTGCATTTGATATCTCATCTCCTACCTAAATACTAGGTTAACCCTAAAACATTTTAACCCTAAAACATGTTACCCCTAAAACATTGTGCTAAATCAGATCCCCTCTAATCTGTTAATTCTCTCTATCTTTTAAAATATTTTTTCTATAAACTTATTTTTATTTATCTTAAAGGCTAATTATGAGTGAGAAATTAATGACTCATCGAGCACTGGTTCTGCTTGCTGATGGGTGTGAAGAGACAGAGGCAGTTACCACGATTGATCTATTGACTCGTGCAGGTATTGAGGTGATATCGGCGAGTATTACCGAAAATAGAGAGGTTGCCTGTTCGCGCGGCGTAACAATTTTAGCGCAAAAAACATTTTCACAAGTAAAAGATGCTGATTTTACTGTTACTATTTTGCCTGGTGGCTTAAAAGGGGCAGAGAACTTTCGCGATTCGCCAGCGGTAATTGAAAAATTAAAAACAGCTCACCAAAAAGGTCACCTAATAGCCGCTATCTGTGCCTCACCAGCTATGGTTTTGCAATACCATAATCTTCTCCCTGATGCAGAGATGACGGGCTACCCAACTACTAAAAGCCATTTTAGGTATTGGCAATCAGAGCGAGTCTATTTCGATCCCAAATATAGGGTAATTACAAGTCAAGGTCCGGCTACTTCAATTGATTTTGCTCTAAAAATAGTTGCGGTTTTAAAAGGAGATGATAAGGCGGCGGAAGTTGCAGAGCAGTTAGTCCTACCAGAGGGTATCTATAATTATAAAAAATAGCTGTGAGAAATAGTTATTAGAAACAAAGATCAGAAATAATGATCGAAAATAATTATTAGAAATAGATATCAAAAAAGGCCATTTAAAAAGTTGAATCTTTATTGTAGAAAAGTAGAGAAAAAGAGGTTATATGCCAAATTTATATGGGAAATTAGTCAAAAGAGCAACACTCTATGCGGTCACTATCTCTATTTTTCTGATTCTTCTTAAATTAGTTACTTTTTGGTTGACCGACTCTATCAGTTTACTCGCTTCACTTTTGGATTCTGCAGTTGATCTGATTGCCTCTGGTTTGAACTTCTTTTTAATACGCTATGCGCTCAAACCGCCAGATGAAGATCACACCTTTGGACACGGTAAAGCAGAGTCATTGGCAGCACTTGCGCAAAGTACATTTATTATTGGTTCAGCATCTATCTTATTATTGACCAGTATCAAGATGATCATTTACCCAAATGTTATTCAATTTGCATGGTTTGGGATCTTAATCTCGGCGATATCAGTTTTGGTTACAGCAGGCTTGGTTATTTATCAGAAAAAGGTGATCCGCAAAACAAAAAGCAAAGCAATTCAAGCTGATATGCTGCACTACTCGTCAGATCTTTTAATGAATATTACTGTAATTTTTGCTTTAGGGTTAACTTGGTATGGGATTAAGTTTGCAGATGCAATATTTGCCTTTTTAATTGCTTTTTATATCGCCTATAGTGCTTCTATTATTGCCTATCAAGCAATTCAAGATCTCCTTGATAAAGCGCTATCTGATGAGGATAATCAGCAGATTCTCTCAATTGCTACCTCATTCCCAGAGGTAAGAGGGGTGCATGATCTTAAGACACGGCAAGCAGGTCCAATCAAATTTATTCAACTGCATATTGAGTTAGAAGATAATACCCCATTGATTAAAGCGCATGCAGTGACAGATAAAATCGAACGACTTATTGTCAACCATTTTGCACCCGCGGAGGTGATTATCCATCAAGATCCCATTTCAGTAGTGCCAGAGGAAATAGCTAGATTTTAGTATAAATCTGTAAAATAGCATTCATCATCTATTGTTACTCCAAATATGTGACCTTATAATAGCCGAATATTAATCAACTTGGAGTTTTTCATGATAAAAAAAATAGGTGTACTAACAAGTGGTGGTGATGCGCCGGGGATGAATGCGGCGATTCGAGGAGTTGTAAGAGCGGCGCTTACAGAAGGATTAGAAGTTTTTGGTATCTCAGATGGCTATCTAGGTCTTTATGAAAATCGTATTACACAACTTTATCGTCATAGTGTTTCCGACATTATTACACGAGGTGGAACATTTTTAGGTTCTGCCCGTTTCCCAGAATTTAAAGATGCATCAGTCCGTGAAAAAGCGATCGAAAATTTGAAAAAACATGGGATTGATGCATTAGTTGTAGTTGGTGGTGATGGTTCATATATGGGCGCTTTAAGACTTTCAGAAGCGGGCTTCCCATGTATTGGTTTACCAGGCACAATCGATAATGATATACGAGGTACCGACTATACAATCGGTTATTTTACTGCATTAAGTACCGCTGTTGAAGCAATTGATAGATTACGCGACACCTGCTCATCGCATCACCGTATCTCGGTAATCGAAATTATGGGTCGTGGATGTGGTGATTTAACTTTAAATGCAGCTGTTGCTGGTGGCTGTGAATTCATGATCATCCCTGAAATTGGATATAATCAAGAGAATCTAATTGAAGAGATCAAACAGGGTTTCGAAAAAGGCAAAACCCATGCAATAGTCGCAGTTACAGAACATATGTGTGATGTAAATCAGTTAGCAAAAGATATTGAAGCAGCTGTGGGGCATGAAACTCGTGCAACAATATTAGGGCATGTACAACGTGGCGGTTCACCAGTTCCTTATGATCGTATCATTGGATCTAGAATGGGGGCATATGCGGTTGAACTTTTATTGGCTGGTTTTGCGGGGCGTAGTGTAGGTATTCAACATGGTAAATTGATCCATAATGATATTATGGAAGTACTAAATAATATGAAACGACCATTTGATGTTGATCTCTATAATACGGCTAAACGTCTTTTTTAGGTCTCTTACAAGATTAATATTGGTAAAAACAATTTTTTACTGTTTATTAATTATGAATACTTGTTTATTAACGAAAAAGGTGGAATTCCACCTTTTTTAATCGAAACTAAGGGGAATTATATGTTGCAATATTTACAAGATGATAACCGCATTTATGCTAAAACTGATGATGGTCAAGAGGTTGCAGAGATGACTTTTACCCGAGTTGGCGATGATAGCGCGACAATAGATCACACATTTGTAGATCCAAATTATCGAGGTGAAGGTATTGCAGACAGATTATTACATTTAGTTGTCGAACAGTTAAAGCAAGAGAACCGCAAAATTATTCCAGTTTGTTCATATGCAGTAAAGAAATTGGGATTAGAGTCGTAATTTTTTATTTTGAAGTATCGTTATTTATAAAGTTAATAAAATATAATTAATTAGCCTATTTACTGAAGAGTAAATAGGCTTTTTTCTTAAAATAACTCTAACGATAAACTACTTCTTTGTTTAAATAAAAAGCAAACGAGAAAGAAATTGCAAGAATAGGGTTGCTAAAGCTGAGGAAGTGCCTATAATGCGCATCCACTGACACGGAGCAGAGAAAAGTAGAGAAAGCGAAGTGGAAGTAAGGATTAAGAAGTTGAGGCAATATTTTTTTGTTGTAAAAAAGCGAAAAATGTCTTGACTGATAAGAGGGAGTTGTGTAGTATACGCAGCCCTTGAGACAGAGAAGTTAGGCGGTGAAGCCTAATGATATACGAAAGTAGAAAAAGCTGTCAGCTCTTTAAAAACTAAGCAACAGACAATCTGTGTGGGCACTTACGAGACGAAAGATAAAGTCTACGGACTTAAAAAATTAAAGTCTTAATAAGTGACCTTGAAGATTCATTTGAAATGAAGAATTTCAGAAAGAAGTCAGGTTAAATAATTGAGCATCAAACTTTAAATTGAAGAGTTTGATCATGGCTCAGATTGAACGCTGGCGGCAGGCCTAACACATGCAAGTCGAACGGTAACAGGGGTGCTTGCACCTGCTGACGAGTGGCGGACGGGTGAGTAATGTATGGGAATCTGTCGAATGGAGGGGGACAACAGTTGGAAACGACTGCTAATACCGCATAAAGTTGAGAGACCAAAGCGTGGGACCGTAAGGCCACGTGCCATTTGATGAGCCCATATGGGATTAGCTAGTTGGTAGGGTAAGAGCTTACCAAGGCGACGATCTCTAGCTGGTTTGAGAGAATGACCAGCCACACTGGAACTGAGACACGGACCAGACTCCTACGGGAGGCAGCAGTGGGGAATATTGCACAATGGGGGGAACCCTGATGCAGCCATGCCGCGTGTATGAAGAAGGCCTTCGGGTTGTAAAGTACTTTCGGTGATGAGGAAGTGTAGATATTTAATAGATATTTATATTGACGTTAATTACAGAAGAAGCACCGGCTAACTCCGTGCCAGCAGCCGCGGTAATACGGGGGGTGCAAGCGTTAATCGGAATGACTGGGCGTAAAGGGCATGTAGGCGGATAGATAAGTTAGGTGTGAAAGCCCTGGGCTCAACCTAGGAATTGCATTTAAAACTGTCTAACTAGAGTACTGTAGAGGGAGGTAGAATTCCACGTGTAGCGGTGAAATGCGTAGAGATGTGGAGGAATACCGGTGGCGAAGGCGACCTTCTGGACAGATACTGACGCTGAGATGCGAAAGCGTGGGGAGCAAACAGGATTAGATACCCTGGTAGTCCACGCTGTAAACGATGTCGATTTGGAGTTTGGTGCTACGGCACTGGGTTCCGGAGCTAACGCGATAAATCGACCGCCTGGGGAGTACGGCCGCAAGGTTAAAACTCAAATGAATTGACGGGGGCCCGCACAAGCGGTGGAGCATGTGGTTTAATTCGATGCAACGCGAAGAACCTTACCTGGTCTTGACATCCATAGAATTCTTTAGAGATAGAGGAGTGCCTTCGGGAGCTATGAGACAGGTGCTGCATGGCTGTCGTCAGCTCGTGTTGTGAAATGTTGGGTTAAGTCCCGCAACGAGCGCAACCCTTATCCTTTGTTGCCAGCACGTAATGGTGGGGACTCAAAGGAGACTGCCGTTGATAAAGCGGAGGAAGGTGGGGACGACGTCAAGTCATCATGGCCCTTACGACCAGGGCTACACACGTGCTACAATGGCGTATACAAAGGGAAGCGACCCTGCGAAGGCAAGCGGACCTCATAAAGTACGTCTAAGTCCGGATTGGAGTCTGGAACTCGACTCCATGAAGTCGGAATCGCTAGTAATCGTAGATCAGAATGCTACGGTGAATACGTTCCCGGGCCTTGTACACACCGCCCGTCACACCATGGGAGTGGCTTGCAAAAGAAGTAGGTAGCTTAACCGCAAGGGGAGCGCTTACCACTTTGTGGGTCATGACTGGGGTGAAGTCGTAACAAGGTAACCGTAGGGGAACCTGCGGTTGGATCACCTCCTTACGAGAGCTTGTAAGTGTTCACACAGATTGTTTGTTGATAGAAAAGAAGTAAAGAGTTGTAGAGAAGAGAAGTAAGAATACGTCCCCTTCGTCTAGAGGCCTAGGACATCGCCCTTTCACGGCGGTAACAGGGGTTCGAATCCCCTAGGGGACGCCATAAAAAGTGACTAACTTACTAAATCTACTTTACGATTAAAACTTCTTATAAAAACTTAGTAATTAATAAAAAGTTATCTTAGTATTTGCTTATATAAACCATGCATCAGTTCTAATTGAAGTTAGAGATTAGGTGTAAAGGTTTATATGCTAGAGTAGATAGTAAGATAAAGCTCTTTAACAAAAAGGAACAAGCTGAAAATAAACGAGTTCTCGCTTATTTGGTTTAATAGTTACTTGAGGTTAAGACCTAAAGTCTAAACCCCAATGCTTAAGATATAAAACTTAATATTTAATATTAAATATTTAAGATTAAGGTTTTAATATTAAGGTTAGGGTTATGATAAAAGTAGCTATAGAGATTAGATAAGAGAGAGTAAGCGTAACCGAGACAACTATGAGTTGTAAGGTTAAGAAAGTAAGCGTACACGGTGGATGCCTAGGCATTCAGAGGCGAAGAAGGACGTGTTAATCTGCGAAAAGCGACGGTAAGCTGGTAAAGAGCGCAATAGCTGTCGATATCCGAATGGGGAAACCCAGTGCACTAGTGCACTATCCTTAACTGAATAAGATAGGTTAAGGAGGCGAACCGGGAGAACTGAAACATCTCAGTACCCCGAGGAAAAGAAATCAACCGAGATTCCCCGAGTAGCGGCGAGCGAAAGGGGAGGAGCCCAAAGTGGGAAGGTTAATGTGTTAGTGGAACTATCTGGAAAGGTAGACGAAAGAGGGTGATAGTCCCGTACATGAAGATGCATTAATTGAAAACTTGAAGAGTAGGGCGGGACACGAGAAATCCTGTTTGAAGAAGGGGGGACCATCCTCCAAGGCTAAATACTCCTGAATGACCGATAGTGAACTAGTACCGTGAGGGAAAGGCGAAAAGAACCCCGGGAGGGGAGTGAAATAGAACTTGAAACCGTGTACGTACAATCAGTGGGAGCATGTACCGATGGGTATGTGTGACTGCGTACCTTTTGTATAATGGGTCAGCGACTTATATTCTGTAGCGAGGTTAACCGAATAGGGGAGCCGAAGGGAAACCGAGTCTTAACTGGGCGAATAGTTGCAGGGTATAGACCCGAAACCCGGTGATCTAGCCATGGTCAGGAAGAAGGTTGGTTAACACTAACTGGAGGGCCGAACCGACTAATGTTGAAAAATTAGCGGATGAACTGTGGCTGGGGGTGAAAGGCCAATCAAACCGGGAGATAGCTGGTTCTCCCCGAAAGCTATTTAGGTAGCGCCTCATATGATTACTGTTGGGGGTAGAGCACTGTTTCGGCAAGGGGGTCAACCTGACTTACCAACCCGATGCAAACTACGAATACTGACAAGTAGAGTATGGGAGACACACGGCGGGTGCTAACGTTCGTCGTGAAGAGGGAAACAACCCAGACCGCCAGCTAAGGTCCCAAAGTCATAGTTAAGTGGGAAACGAAGTGGGAAGGCTTAGACAGCTAGGATGTTGGCTTAGAAGCAGCCATCATTTAAAGAAAGCGTAATAGCTCACTAGTCGAGTCGGCCTGCGCGGAAGATGTAACGGGGCTAAAACTATGCACCGAAGCTGCGGCAGTGACACTAAGTTGTCATTGGGTAGGGGAGCGTTCTGTAAGCCGCAGAAGATTAACTGTGAGGTTAGTTGGAGGTATCAGAAGTGCGAATGCTGACATAAGTAACGATAAAGCGGGTGAAAAGCCCGCTCGCTGGAAGACCAAGGGTTCCTGTCCAACGTTAATCGGGGCAGGGTGAGTCGACCCCTAAGGCGAGGCCGAAAGGCGTAGTTGATGGGAAACGGGTTAATATTCCCGTACTTGGTATGACTGCGATGGGGGGACGGAGAAGGCTAGGTTTACCACCTATTGGATGGTGGGTTAAGCGAGTAGGAGGGTGATTAGGCAAATCCGGTCACTGTGGCTCTGAGACGTGATGACGAGGTACTAAGGTACTGAAGTAACTAATGCCAAGCTTCCAGGAAAAGCCTCTAAGCTTCAGGTCATACTAAATCGTACCCGAAACCGACACAGGTGGTCAGGTAGAGAATACTAAAGCGCTTGAGAGAACTCGGGTGAAGGAACTAGGCAAAATGGTGCCGTAACTTCGGGAGAAGGCACGCCGATGGTAATTGAAATCCCGTGCGGACGTAGGTGAAATCGGTCGAAGATACCAGCTGGCTGCAACTGTTTAATAAAAACACAGCACTGTGCAAACACGTAAGTGGACGTATACGGTGTGACGCCTGCCCGGTGCTGGAAGGTTAATTGAAGATGTTATCGCAAGAGAAGCATTGGATCGAAGCCCCAGTAAACGGCGGCCGTAACTATAACGGTCCTAAGGTAGCGAAATTCCTTGTCGGGTAAGTTCCGACCTGCACGAATGGCGTAATGATGGCCAGGCTGTCTCCACCCGAGACTCAGTGAAATTGAAATTGCCGTGAAGATGCGGTGTACCCGTGGCAAGACGGAAAGACCCCGTGAACCTTTACTATAGCTTGACAGTGAACATTGAATCTTAATGTGTAGGATAGGTGGGAGACTAAGAAGTTAGCACACAAGTGTTGATGGAGTCGCCCTTGAAATACCACCCTTTAAGGTTTGGTGTTCTAACCTGACACTATGAAACTAGTGTAGGGACACTGTCTGGTGGGTAGTTTGACTGGGGCGGTCTCCTCCCAAAGAGTAACGGAGGAGCACGAAGGTTAGCTAATCCTGGTCGGACATCAGGAGGTTAGTGCAATGGCAAAAGCTAGCTTAACTGCGAGAGTGACGGCTCGAGCAGATACGAAAGTAGGTCATAGTGATCCGGTGGTTCTGAATGGAAGGGCCATCGCTCAACGGATAAAAGGTACTCCGGGGATAACAGGCTGATACCGCCCAAGAGTTCATATCGACGGCGGTGTTTGGCACCTCGATGTCGGCTCATCACATCCTGGGGCTGAAGTAGGTCCCAAGGGTACGGCTGTTCGCCGTTTAAAGTGGTACGCGAGCTGGGTTTAGAACGTCGTGAGACAGTTCGGTCCCTATCTGCCATGGGCGTAGGAAAATTGAGGGGGTTTGCTTCTAGTACGAGAGGACCGAAGTGAACGCACCGCTGGTGTACGGGTTGTGATGCCAATTGCATTGCCCGGTAGCTAAGTGCGGAATAGATAAGTGCTGAAAGCATCTAAGTACGAAACTAGCCCTGAGATGAGTTTTCCCTGATGAGAATCAGTAAGGTCCGTTTGAGACTAAGACGTAGATAGGTCAGGTGTGTAAGTACAGTAATGTATTGAGCTAACTGATACTAATGAACCGAGAGTCTTAACCTTACAACTCAGAGTTGTTTTGGATACGCAAGAGAGAATAAAGCTTGTTCTAAGAAGTTAGAGAGTAAACAGGATATGTCTGGCGGTAGTAGCGCGGTGGTCCCACCTGACCCCATGCCGAACTCAGAAGTGAAACGCCGTAGCGCCGATGGTAGTGTGGGTATTACCCATGTGAGAGTAGGGAGCTGCCAGACTAACAAACGAAATGTACTATATAAAATAGTACTCACCCAAAAACGGTGGAGCGGTAGTTCAGTTGGTTAGAATACCTGCCTGTCACGCAGGGGGTCGCGGGTTCGAGCCCCGTCCGTTCCGCCACTCTTTTTTAGGGGCGTAGTTCAATTGGTAGAGCACCGGTCTCCAAAACCGGGTGTTGGGAGTTCGAGCCTCTCCGCCCCTGCCATTATATAACTATATATAAATCAATAGTTAAATAATAATTACTGCCTTAAATTTCATCATTCAAATCATTATAATTCCTAAAACAGCAAAAAATTATTTACAGATAATTTTGCTTCACTATAATTTCTGCAACGTAATTTTAATAAGTAGAGGGTGCAATATGGCTGAAAGTTTTGTAAGTCAACAACGTTTTTTTGATAATAAAAATTATCCAAGAGGATTTTCAAGACATGGGGATTTTACCATCAAAGAGGCGCAACTTTTAGAAAAACATGGCTGTGCTTTTAGAGATCTTGATTCAGAAGTAAAGAAGGCAATTTCAGCAGAAGAGAAAGCATTTTTGGCTGTTTGTAGGGGTAAAAAAGAGCCATCTACCGAGTTTGAAAAAGTGTGGGTTAAATATCTTGCACGAATCAATAAACCACGAAGATTCCACACCCTTTCAGGTGGAAAACCTCAGATTGATGCTAGTGATGAATTTGTTGATAATGATGAATAGTTAAAAAAAGGGGATAAACCAATATGTTTATCCCCTTTTTTGTAAATAGATTATTTATTAGTAATTTGTAGTTAACTTAGATAAATTAAAAAAGTAATCTAGCTCTTATGGTACCAGATACATTTTTAAGTTTAATTAAGAGCTCTTTAGCTATATCTTGTGTAACATTATCAATATCAATTACTACATAACCAATATCTACATCAGTCTGTAGATATTGTGCAGTTATATTTAGTCCATATTCGGCAAATAGAGCATTTATTGCTTTTAAAACGCCAGGTTGATTATTGTGGATATTTATAAAACGACTCGTTCCGTCAGTCGGAACGGGAAGAGAAGCTTCAGGGAAATTTACAGCTGATAATGTAGCACCTGTATCAGAATATTTAATCAACTTGCTTGCCACTTCGATACCGATATTTTTTTGTGCTTCACTAGTTGAACCACCAATATGCGGTGTAAGAATTACATTATCAAATTTGCAGAGCGGCGACTTAAATGGTTCGTTATTACTTATCGGTTCTGCTGGAAATACATCAAGTGCAGCACCACTTAATTGACTATTTTCTAATGCTTCTGTTAGTGCATCGATATCAATAACCGTTCCACGAGAGGCATTAATTAAGATTGCACCGGATTTCATCATTGAAAATTCATTATGGCTTATCATATTAATTGTTGATCTATTTTCAGGAACGTGGAGAGTAATAATATCGCTTATACTTAGGAGCTCTTGCATACTGCCGACCTGTTTTGCATTGCCTAGTGGGAGTTTTGTTTCAATATCGTAAAAGAAAACATGCATACCAAGCGATTCAGCAAGTATGCTGAGTTGACTACCAATATGACCATAACCGATAATTCCTAAATTTTTATCTCGAGCTTCATAAGAGTTATTGGCAACTTTATTCCATTTTCCTTGATGAGCTTTAGCATTTGCTTCTGGCACTTTACGTAAAAGAAGTATAGCTTCTGCTAAAACTAATTCTGCAACAGATCGAGTATTAGAAAATGGTGCATTAAAAACAGGAATCCCTTTAAGTTCAGCGGCATTTAAATCAACTTGATTAGTTCCAATACAGAAGCAGCCAATTCCAGCTAACTTTGGAGCTGCATCAAGAATCTCTTTCGTTAATGATGTTCGTGAACGAATCCCAATATAAGCAACATCTTTTAGGATCTCTTTAAGTTCATCAGGATCTAAAGCACCTTTGCAATATTGAATATTGGTATAACCAGCTGCTTTAAGAATCTCTACAGCACCTGTGTGAACACCTTCAAGCAATAAAAATTTATCATCATATTTAGTTAATGCCGGAACAGTCATATTTACCTCACTCTACTATTCTAACTTGATCTCTTTTATACCACTGCTGGTACCAATTAGAGCAATATCGGCCTTTCGATCAGCAAAAAGCCCAACCGTCACGACACCTGTAATATTATTGATGCGTTTTTCTAGCTCAAGAGGCTCATTAATAGTCAGATCATGTATGTCTAGAATAACATTACCATTATCTGTTATGACGCCTTGACGATAGATAGGTTTACCACCTAATTTAAACAGTTCACGTGCAACATAAGATCTTGCCATTGGAATGACTTCAATGGGCAAAGGAAATTCCCCTAACATATCGACAACTTTAGATTCATCAATGATACAGACAAACTTTTTAGCCAATGCCGCGACGATCTTCTCTCTCGTTAGTGCAGCGCCGCCACCTTTAATCATCTGTAAATGGTGATTAATCTCATCTGCACCATCAATATAAATATCTACACAATCTACATCATTACAATCTAATACTGGGATATTATAGTAATTTAGTTTTTCAGTAGATGCTTTTGAGCTTGAAACAGTCCCAATAATTTGATCTTTTATGGTTGCTAATGCGTCAATAAAATGCGCAACAGTTGAACCAGTTCCAACACCAATTATGGTATCTGGTTTTATATATTTGAGTGCAGACCAACCAACGGCTCTTTTTAATTCGTCCTGTGTCATCATAAGGTGTCTCATAAAATCTCACTTCACGCGAGATAATTTTTAGAATAGATAAAATTTTGAAAGCAATCTTATTAAAGATATGGCATAGTAACCAATTGAGTAAAAAAAATCATTAGTATTTTGAATTAATAACAGTAAATTTTAATAAAAAGAGATTATGAAACGTCCTGATTATAGAGCATTACAAGCATTAGATGCAGTAATTAAAGAGAGAGGATTTGAGCGAGCAGCTGATAAGTTATGTATAACTCAACCTGCAGTTTCACAACGGATTAAGCAGTTGGAGAGTTTTTTTGGGCAACAGCTTTTGGTAAGAACGATCCCTCCTAAAGCGACAAAACAAGGAGAGCACCTCCTTGGTCTATTGCATCAAGTAGAGTTACTAGAGCAACAGTGGTTAGGCGATAATGATCAAAATATGACTCCACTCTCTTTATCTATTGCTATTAATGCAGACTCATTAGCAACGTGGTTGTTACCGGCTTTAAAGCCTGTATTAAGTAAAAATAATTTACGTTTTGATATACAAGTTAGAGATGAAGATCGCACATTAGAGCTATTAAGATTAGGTACTGTTGTTGGCGCTATTAGTATTCAAGCACAACCGTTACCAGGTTGTCTATCCGATCCACTGGGAGCACTTGACTATATCTTCGTCGCATCACCTGAATTTGCAAAAAAATATTTTCCTAGTGGTGTAACTCGTACCGCACTTTTAAAAGCACCAGCCGTTGCGTTTGACCATTTAGATGATATGCATCAAGCCTTTTTGCAGGAAAATTTTAATCTAACCCCAGGTAGTGTTATCTGCCATATTACAAGCTCATCAGAAGCATTTGTGCAACTAGCCAAACAGGGTTCAGCATGTTGTATGTTGCCGATCTTACAGGTAGAAAAAGAGCTAAAAAATGGTGAGTTGATTAATTTAACTGAGGGATTATATCAGAGGAGAATGCTCTATTGGCACCGTTTTGCACCAGAAAGCAGTGTAATGCAGATGTTCTCTGAAACATTGATTAACTACGCACATAATGTACTTTCGCAACCACAAAATGGATAAAAGTTATTTATATTGGATAAATCATCTACTGCTGATTAGCTATTATTAATTTATCCAAAAAATTGTTTTTATTTATATGCTATGATCTAAATATAGAGTATAACCCTAAAACATTTCACAAAAATGTGCCAATATTCATATCTTTTTTATGAGCTCCTATTATGACAATTATCAACGACCGCTATTTACGCGCTTTGCACTGTTTACCTGTTGACTATACGCCTATTTGGATGATGCGTCAGGCTGGTCGCTATCTGCCAGAATATCGACAGTTACGTGCTTTGGCTGGTAATTTTATGACACTATGTCAAACACCAGAGTTAGCATGTGAGGCGACATTACAGCCCTTAAGAAGATTTGATCTTGATGCTGCAATCATTTTTTCTGATATTTTGACAATTCCGGATGCGATGGGGTTGGGGCTCTATTTTGAATCTGGAGAAGGTCCTAAATTTGAACGGAAAATTACCAATTTAAATGATATTAAATCTCTACCTATTCCAGATCCTGTAGAGTCGTTATCTTATGTCATGGATGCTATATCCCTAACGCGTAAAGAGCTTGCAGGTCGTGTGCCATTAATCGGTTTTTCTGGCAGCCCTTGGACATTAGCTACCTATATGATTGAAGGGGGTAGCAGTAAAACATTTACTAAAATAAAAAAGATGCTCTACAGTGATCCCGCTGCACTGCATATGTTGCTTGATAAACTTGCCAAAACCATAGCACTTTACCTAAATGCCCAGATCGCTGCTGGTGCACAGTCAATCATGATTTTTGATACTTGGGGTGGCGTGCTAAGTCACCAAGCATACAAAGAGTTTTCGCTATATTATATGCAGCAGATCTTATCGATGCTCCATCAAGGCGATAAAAATAGCGATAATATTTTGGATTATATCCCTGTAACTTTATTTACTAAAGGTGGCGGGTTATGGTTAGAAGAGATTAAACAGACAGGTTGTGATGCAATTGGTGTAGATTGGACGGTCAATTTGAGTAAAATTACAGGCAGAGGTAAACAGATTGCAGTTCAAGGGAACTTAGATCCATCAATATTATATGCAGACAAACAGGTAATTGATAAAAATGTTTTACAGGTATTGGATGAGTTTGGATCTCACAATGGGCATATTTTTAATTTAGGTCATGGTATAGATCAAAATACCCCTATTGAAAACGTTCAATATTTTATTGATTCTGTACATCAACAATCTAAAAGGTTTCATTATGCTTAAAAACCCTGTACAGCTAAGATTAGCCAAACTACCTGAATGGCAACAGCGTCTTTTTATGGTTCTCCTGTGTGAGAGGATGTATCCAAATATACAGCTTTACTGCCAACAAACAGGTAGTGATTGTGATAACCGTTATAGGAAAATTCTCGATCTTGCTTGGGAATCGTTACTTGTTAAAGAGGTAAAAATCAATTTTGATTTACAGATTGAAAAGTTAGAGGAGATTATTCCAACAGTTACCGAAGATAGCTCTTATATAATCTATCCTGCAATTGATGCATGTGAAGCGCTAGGGGAAATTTTGCACTCCTATTTAAGCAATGATATAAGTGAATATAGTGCGCGGGTAAGTTCAATATCTGCAACAACAGTAGCCGAATTTATCATGACTAAAATGGATAAATTACTTCCTCTTGAAGAACAATTACAACTAACTGAAGTAGTTGAAGAGTTTGATTTGCAATGGGAAATTTTACGGATATTAAAAAGTGAAGCAGATAATCCTATAGATCTCATTAAAGGATTAAAAGAAGATCTTAGAGAGAATAGAATAAGCAATATTGGCGTTTTTTTAAGCAATTAATCGATTGAGATAACGTTTTTTTTTATTTTTTTCAAATTTCACTTTAATATTAAGGCAATATAGAATACATTGAATAAAGATTAACAAAGTGCGTCTAAGTCGATAGGATTTATTAATCTTATCATGTCAACTTAAATATAAAATAATCAGGTAAGGATATATCAATGAACAAAACAGAACTTGTCGATGCTATTGCTAGCAAAGCAGATATTACTAAAGTAGCTGCTAAAACTGTACTTGAAGCAACATTAGAAGCAATCACTGAATCTTTAAGAGCAGGTGATTCAGTTCAACTAGTTGGATTTGGTACATTTAAAGTTAATGAACGTAAGGCTCGTACTGGTCGTAATCCTAAAACTGGTGCTGAAATTAAAATTGCAGCAAGCAAAGTACCTGCATTTGTTTCAGGTAAAAGCTTAAAAGAAGCAATCAAATAAGATTTTTTCTTTCGTTATATTTCCGCTGACCGATAGTTAGCGGAAATTTGTTTTTACTAATCTTTTTTAACAACTATATAGGATAGATAAGATAGTGTTATTTATCTCAAAATCAGTCATTCAGCAATCACTTATAATCTTCCAGCATTAAATGACTTCTCTCACCTAAGATCTTAACTCGCTATCTCGACAAATGTAGCATTTAATACAAAAGCTAAATCGCTTGGAGAGATCTCAATTTCAACTCCACGTCTGCCACCTGAAATGAACATAGATGTAATAGTTTGCGCACTGCTATCAATTAATGTCGGTAACCTCTTTTTTTGACCTATTGGACTAATTCCGCCAACAAGATAGCCCGTCACTCTCTCAGCTAGATGAGCGTCAGCCAATTCGGCTTTTTTACAATGTAAGACACAATTCTCAAACTTTAATTGATTAAAGGCTTTTACCGCTTTTTTGAGATCAAGATGGCGATCGACAGGAATAACAGCTACGGCAAGATTTTTGGGGTTTCCATCTAAAGCAATAACTAATGTTTTGAATACCTGCTTAGGCAATATACCTAAACAGGGATCAAGTTTTTCAACAGCTTCACGGCCAAAATGGGTCTCATTAGGTGCATGGTTGTATTGATGAATTGAAAATGTAACTTTCAATTTTTTCAATAAATTAATTGCAGGTGTCATACTGTTTTCTTCGTTAACATATAGAGACGATAGAAATAACAAATTGCAAAAAAATCAATAAAAATTTCAATAAAATAACCTAATATTTGAATAATAAAGTTATGAGGAAAGGCCAGATTAACGAATAAGCGCACAAAGGTTATTGCTAAGAACCAGAGGCTTACCATAGTTAAAATAGAACGAGGATACTGTTTTAATAACGCAATACTTTTTTGAATTTTTAAGATAAATTTATCACTCTCTTTCAGATCGGTAGTAATGCCAAAGAAGAGAAAATATATCGACATGCCAAAAAAAGCACCGACCAACAAAATTAGAAACATAATGAGGGGCAAAGATAGAAGGAGTGAAATTAAGGTTAAGATAACGATATAGAATAACGTACTTATCATAAATAAAATTATCTGTGGCACAGTTTTAAGTGCATCAGAAAGAATATTATTAAACGTAAACTGATTATTAGAGAGATTATAGATAGTTGATAATGAGATACTAATAGTAATCACTGCAGAGATAGCATAGATCAAAAGAGACTGAACAATAAATTTGCTTAATGTACTCATTAAATAATGTTGTTGGCTTTCAGGTAAACCATTTAATTGATTAAAAATATGAATAAGTACATTTGGATCAGGTAAAAATAGCATTACCAATAGTTGTGCAATCACTGCAATAGTGAGCAATACCAAAGAGATTGGTTTAATATTGTTGATAACAAAATTTTTCGTATCAATAAAAAGTGAATGAAACGTAAACACAAGTCCACCTTATATTTAAACTCACCGATAATAATCGGTGAGGAGAAAGAGTTTATTAAGATTGAAGTAGAGAGATATCAGCAACTTTTAAAAATAGATTGTGAAGCTTGCTTAACAGAGCTAAACGGTTAAGTTTAATCTGTTCATCATCTACCATGACCATAACAGAATCAAAAAAAGCATCAATTGGGGCTTTCAGTGTAGATAGTTCAACTAATGCTGCTTGATAATCACCCCGTTCGAAATAGGGTTCAAGTTTATCAGATAACACGCCTACCGCTTTTGCTAATTCGCTTTCAGCCCCCTCTTCAAGTAGAGCGAGATTTACTCTATTTGGAATTTCTGAATCTATTTTAGAGAGGATATTTGAAACACGTTTGTTAGCTTCTGCTAATGAGGTAGCAACAGGTAGTGTTCTAAAGTAGCTTACCGCTTTTATGCGGGCATCAACATCTGCTGGTTTTGTTGGATTTAATGCTAATACAGCCTGTATAACATCAACTGGGAAACCTAGATCTTGATACCAAGCGCGAAAACGACCCTGCATAAAGTTTACAACTTCATTAACTGCATCACTATTCGATAATTTATTACCATATAAAGAAGCAGCGTAACTAGCTAGATCGACAAGATCCAGATTGAGTCCATTTTCGGTAATTATACGTAAAACACCGATTGCCGCACGGCGAAGTGCAAACGGATCTTTATCTGCTTTTGGTTGTTGACCAATACCAAAAATACCAATTAAAGTATCCATTTTTTCTGCTATTGCAACAGCACTTGCAACAGGAATAGTAGGTAAGGCATCACCAGCAAAACGAGGTTTATACTGATCTTCAATTGCTGTTGCAACTTCAATAGCTTCGCCATCTTTTAGTGCCAAATATCGACCCATAACCCCTTGTGTTTCAGGGAATTCAAACACAGTATTAGTCACTAAATCACATTTTGATAGACGCCCTGCTCGTGCAGCTTGTTCAACATTAGCACCCATTTTATCTGCAATATAGGCCGATAACTGTTCGATCCGTATCACTTTATCTTTTACTGTACCAAGCTGTTGTTGAAATAGTACAGTTTCAAGACGAGGGAGGTAATCCTCTAACCGCTGTTTAAGATCTGTTTTATAGAAGAACTCTGCATCAGCTAACCGTGGTCGGACAACTTTTTCATTACCAGCAATAACAACATCAGGATCTTTTGATTCGATATTAGCAACAAAAATAAAATTAGGTAATAATTTGCCCTGCTTATCATAAATAGGGAAATATTTTTGATCCCCTTTCATGGTATAGACCAGAGCTTCAGCAGGAACTTGTAAAAAACGCTCTTCAAATTTTGCTGTCAATACCACCGGGTATTCAACTAAAGAACAGACCTCTTCAAGTAAATTATCCGAGAGATCCGCTTTGCCACCCAATTTTTCTGCAGCAAGCTCGGCATCTCTTTTAATGATCGCTTTGCGTTTATCATAATCTGCAACAACTTTACCGCGTTGCTCTAAAATTTCAGGGTATTGATCTGCATTATCGATGGTAAATGATTGCTCACCCATAAAACGGTGCCCATGGATCAGCCGATCTGAATTTATCTCTAAAATAGTACCCGGCACAAGCTCATCACCATAAAGCATAGTAAGGGTATGGGAGGGGCGAATAAACTCAACCTGTTTAGCTGCCCAGCGCATCGGTTTAGGGATAGGTAGTTTACTTAAAGCAGCTTTCACCATATCAGATAACAGATTAATAACCGATTCACCTTTTTGGTATTGCGTATAAGCAAGCCATTCACCCTTCTCAGTTGTTATTCTTTCAGCTTGATCTACGGTAATTCCACAACCACGTGCCCAACCCTCCGCCGCTTTAGTTGGCTTACCATTTGCATCAAATGCAGCAGAGACAGCAGGCCCCCGTTTAATAATCTTACTATCTGGTTGTGTATCACTTAAATTGAGAACTTTCAGTGCCAAACGGCGAGGTGTTGCATACCATAACAGTTCACCATGTTCTAAATTAGCATTATCTAACTGCGCAATAAAATTAGCAGCAAAACTTTCGGCAAGTGTACGGAGCGATTTAGGTGGTAGCTCTTCGGTTCCTATTTCAACTAAAAATGTCTTTTGCATAATCAAAAACTCCTTACTTGCTTTCATTATTTATTGGCATTGAATTTTGGCACATCGGGAATCCAAGCGCCTCACGAGATGCATAATAGGCTTCAGCAACTAATTTGGTTAAAGTACGAATTCGGAGGATATAACGTTGCCGTTCAGTAACTGATATCGCCTTACGCGCGTCAAGTAAGTTAAAGCAGTGGGCTGCTTTTAAGATACGTTCATAAGCAGGTAGTGGAAGCGGTTTTTCAAGCTCTAATAAAAAACGGGCCTCTTTCTCATGTTCATTAAAACAGTAAAATAGGAAGTCAGTATTGGCATACTCAAAATTGTAGGTTGACTGCTCCACCTCATTTTGATGGAAGACATCACCATATGTCGTGATTCCAAATGGACCATCACTCCAAACTAAATCATAAACACTATCAACACCTTGGATATACATAGCAAGACGTTCTAGCCCATAAGTGATCTCACCTGTTACCGGTTTACATTCAAGTCCACCAACTTGTTGGAAATAGGTAAATTGTGTCACTTCCATCCCATTTAACCAAATTTCCCAACCTAATCCCCAAGCACCAAGCGTTGGATTTTCCCAATTATCCTCAACAAAACGGATATCATTAACAGTTGGATCAAGCCCTAACTCTTTCAGTGAGCCTAAGTAGAGATCCTGAATATTATCCGGAGATGGTTTTAAGATGACTTGGAACTGGTAATAGTGTTGCAACCGGTTAGGATTCTCCCCATAACGGCCATCTGTTGGGCGACGTGACGGCTGAACATAGGCAGCATGAATCGGCTCTGGTCCTAACGCACGTAAACAGGTCATAGGATGTGATGTACCTGCGCCAACTTCCATATCCAATGGTTGAATTACTGTACAACCTTGATTGGCCCAGTAATCTTGCAAAGTAAGAATCAATCCTTGAAAGGTTTTAACATTAAACTTTTGTCTATTGTTTTGCGTGGTATTTTGCATGATATTTTCTTTTATGATTAAATTGATATCGTAATGATATAAATAGTCACGTATTTTATACTGTTTATTAACGCTTGTGAAATAGAGACAACTTGCTAGGAATTAAAAAGTGCAAAATCGCGTTCGTTGTGGTTGGGTATCAAATGATCCCATATATATCGATTACCATGATAATGAGTGGGGTACACCACAATATGATAGCCAAAAACTATTTGAAAAACTCTGTCTAGAGGGGCAACAAGCGGGGTTATCTTGGATAACAGTGTTAAAAAAACGGGATGAGTATCGTCGCTGTTTTTATCATTTTGATCCTGAAAAAATTAGCCAAATGTGTAGTGATGAGATTGAAAAACTGTTACAGAATAAAGGTTTAATTCGTAATCGGCTAAAATTATTTAGCATTGTAAAAAATGCAAACGCCTATTTAACTATGCAACAAAAAGGTGAAAACTTTTCTCAATTTATCTGGTCATTTGTTCAGAATAAACCTATCGTTAACCACTACAATCAAAGCGATCAATTCCCAACTAAAACCGAAATTTCAGACAATATGTCAAAAGCACTTAAACAGCGTGGTTTTACCTTTGTTGGATCAACAATCTGCTATGCTTTTATGCAATCTATGGGGCTTGTTAATGACCATTTTGAGTGCTGTTTTAGGAAATAGGATAATGAGTTATAAGCGTGTACTCATTAAACCCTAAAACATTAAACCCTAAAACATTAGGTTAACAAAGTGATTACTGAATTTATCCGATGAGCATGATATTATAGACGCCACTTTTGTTCAGATCATTAATTTATTGTAGTTATTATTATGGATGCAAAAATAGGGGAATTGGAGACAATTGTCGCACAAGCAACAGCACCTGGTCGTGGTGGTGTTGGCATTTTAAGGATCTCAGGATCACAAGCCAAACAGGTTGCCAAGGCTGTTTTGGGCGAACTACCTAAACCGCGCTACGCCACTTATCTCCCTTTTTTAGATGATGATGGTTCTATTTTAGATGAGGGTATTGCGCTCTTCTTTCCTAACCCTCACTCCTTTACTGGCGAAGATGTATTAGAGTTACAAGGGCATGGTGGTCCTGTTATTTTAGATCTGTTACTTAAACGGATTTTAAGCTTGCCAAATGTACGTCTAGCAAGGCCTGGCGAATTTTCAGAGCGGGCATTTTTAAATGATAAAATGGATCTTACCCAAGCTGAAGCGATAGCAGATTTGATTGATGCAAGTTCAGAGCAGGCAGCTAAATCAGCAATATCATCACTACAGGGCGCCTTCTCGAAAAAGATCCATCAATTAGTTGAATCATTAATCCAGCTACGTATTTTTACCGAAGCAGCTATTGATTTCCCAGAAGAGGAGATCGATTTTTTATCTGATGGCAAAATTGAGCAAGCACTTAATACTGTCATTGCCAATTTAGAGGAAGTACAGCAGACAGCTAAACAGGGTTCATTACTGCGTGAAGGGATGAGAGTAGTCATTGCAGGTCGTCCAAATGCAGGGAAATCGAGCTTACTCAATGCTCTAGCTGGGCGAGAAGCGGCAATTGTGACCGATATCGCCGGAACAACTCGCGATGTACTACGTGAACATATCCATATCGATGGTATGCCATTACATATTATTGATACTGCTGGACTGCGCGAAGCCGTTGATGAGGTGGAGCGAATTGGTATTGAGCGCGCATGGCAGGAGATTCAACAAGCTGATCGCATCTTGTTAATGGTTGATAGTTCTACAACAACTGAGAGTGATCCCGCTAAAATATGGCCTGAATTTATTCAAAAATTACCTAATAAGATGGCAATTACCGTGATCCGGAATAAAGCTGATCTAACCAAGGAGTCACAGAGTTGCCATGAAGTAAATGGTTATGCGCTTATCAATCTTTCTGCCAGAACTGGGGAAGGGGTTGAGCTGTTACGGGAGCACCTAAAACAGGTAATGGGATTCACCTCAAACAGCGAAGGTGGTTTTTTAGCGCGTCGTCGCCATTTGCAGGCACTAGAAAAAGCTGCTGATCACCTCTATCGCGGCCTGGAGCAGTTACTCGAATTTCAGGCCGGCGAGTTATTAGCGGAGGAGCTACGACTTGCCCAAGAGTCATTAAGTGAAATCACAGGTGAATTTACTTCTGATGATCTATTGGGGCGAATCTTCAGTTCATTTTGTATTGGTAAGTAAATTTTATACATATAACAGAAAAACATTATAACAACATTCATATAACAAGGTTTTTATATAGTAAAGTATTTATATAACAAGTATTTATAAAACAAAGAGAAGGGAGATAAAAAATGAGATTAATTGTTGATAATATGAGTTGTGAACACTGTGTTAAAACAGTCACCAAAGCAATCAATAGAGTTGATCCAACCGCAACAGTAACGGTTAATTTATCTACACATGAAGTGGATATTGAGAAGGGCTCTATTTCGCAACAAGATGCAATTGCCGCAATTGAAGCGGCAGGATTCCAATATATGGGTACCAAATCTGTTGAGTAATCTCTCGTGTTGATGAGATAAGAAATAGCCCTTTTTATATTCATCAATTATGCAACAACTATCTATCAAGAGTAAAAAACTATTTTCAACCAAAAATATATTCGATCTACTATTAATAGATTGAACATATTATTTCTAATTATAATAAGGTTTTATTCATGACTCACTCCGTAATAAATACCACTTGTCAACCAAGTGCACGTCCATTAAATGGACAAGATTTTAAAACATTACTTCTCTCTTCATTAGGCGGAACATTAGAATTTTATGATTTTGTCATCTATGCTCTATATATTGATACAATTGTTAAACCGCTTTTTTTACCTTCCACATTAGATCCTTTAATGTTAGATCTTTTTGCTTGGGGGATCTTTGCCGCTGGTTATTTAGTTCGACCTATTGGTGGAATTATTATGGCGCATTTTGGCGACAAAGCGGGGCGCAAACGGATGTTTACCCTAAGTGTTGCTATGATGGCACTTCCAACTTTCTTAATTGGTATACTGCCAACCTATGAGACGATAGGCATTTTCGCGCCGTTATTACTTTTAGTTATGCGTATGTTACAAGGTGCAGCGATTGGTGGTGAAATGCCTGGGGCTTGGGTATTCATTGCCGAGCATGTTCCAGAGCAGCGTTACGGTTTTGGTGTTGGTGCTTTAACATCAGGTATTACAGGCGGAATTCTGCTTGGTTTTGCTGTCACGATTATTATCGATCTCTGTTTTAATGTGAAAGATATTTTAGATTATGCTTGGCGTATCCCGTTTGTAATTGGCGGTATCTTTGGTGTTATTTCTGTCTATCTACGCCGTTTTTTATCTGAAACACCAATTTTTAAAGCGTTAGCAGCTCGCAAAGCATTAGAGAAAGATATACCAGTTATCACGGTATTAAAAAAACATAAAATTGCCTGCCTAATTGTGGCACTATTAACATGGTCACTATCTACTACCATTATGGTGGGAATTTTAATTACACCGGGGCGAATTGTAGGTGGAATGTACCATTTTGCTAATTTAGATTGGCGAATCGGTGGCTGTATTGGTGCGTTAACATTAACCTTAGGGTGTGTCTTATTCGGTTATTTAGAAGATAAAATTGGGACAACTAAAAATGTGATTTTATCATGGGGCGGTCTTGCGCTAACCAGTCTCTATTTTTATGCATCGCTTAGTGACACAATGAGTTTAACTCACCTCTATTTTATCTGGGCACTTTTTGGTCTCTTTACCGGTGCAATTGCTTTAACGCCAATTATTGGTACCCGTGCTTTTCCACCTTCAATAAGGTATTCAGGTCTATCATTCTCCTATAATTTAGCTTATGCGCTATTTAGTGCAATTACGCCAACATTAACGATCTATCTGTTAAGTCCAGAGCACTTTTTGGGAACATACAGCTATTTAGGGGCGGGTCTCTATATTGCCATGGTCTCTTTATTGGCGATCATTGTGGGATTTTTCCCCTTGGCAAAAACGGGCTTTAGAACGGAATAAAACAGAAAAACATAAAAATTATATTTATTCGTCCGAATTTGAGTGTTAATATAAATAAAAAAAATAATTACTCTGATTTGGCGAATAAAAATGATAAAAAATATTAAGAAAAAAACACTGTTTTTAGTAGTTACAAGTTTATTAATGAGTGGTTGTACTTTAACTGGTTCTACGATAACCACTCAAAATAAAAATGTTATAGAGCAAAATGATAGTAATGTTGATATTAATAAGTTGATCGATGTCTATCCTATCACGCCAAAATTAGTTAAGAATTTACATAAACTCCCTACAATTGCAAAAAATAATCCCGCATTAGATGAACAGATCAAAAATTACCAATATAGACTTGGTATTGGCGACATTATTAATGTGACAGTTTGGGATCACCCTGAGTTAACGATTCCTGCCGGTTCTTACCGTAGTGCAAGTGAAGCAGGGAACTGGGTACATGCTGATGGCACTATCTACTACCCCTATATTGGTAAAATAAAAGTGGTAGATAGAACATTAGAAGAGGTGCGCAGTGATATTTCATCTAAATTATCAACGTATATCGAAAGCCCGCAAGTTGATATCAGTATCTCCGCTTTTAATTCCCAAAAAGCCTACATTTCCGGTGAAGTTGTTCGAGCTGGTAAACAACCCATTAAAAATATCCCTTTAACCATCTTAGATGCAATTAATAGTGCTGGTGGTTTAACTGATAAAGCAGATTGGCGTAATGTTGTCCTAACCCATAATGGACATAAAGAGGTGATTTCGCTGGAATCGCTAATGCAGTTTGGTGATCTTACACAAAATCGGTTATTAACCGATGGCGATATTATTTACATTCCAACTAATGATACCTTAAAAGTATTTGTGATGGGTGAAGTCGGTGCGCAATCATCACTTGTTATGGATAGATCAGGCATGACTTTAGCTGAAGCTTTAGGTAAAGCTGAAGGGCTAAATCAGAAGAGTAGTGATGCCTCAGGCGTATTTGTGATTCGGGCAACGAAAAATGGTACCGAAGCTAAAGGCAAAATTGCGACTGTCTATCAGTTAGATTTAAAAGATGCCACAGCAATGGCATTAGCCACAAATATAGATTTAGAACCCTATGATATTGTCTATGTAACTACGGCACCGATCGAGAGATGGAATCGTACAGTTATGCAGATTTTACCGACTATTCAAAGTGCTAACAGTCTAACAGAAACTATCCGTTGGATTCGTAAGTGGCCGCAATAGCGTGAAATAGAGGTGATATGTTTGATTCTATTTGTGTTGTATGTGTAGGTAATATTTGCCGCTCACCAATTGGTGAGCGCATGTTAAAACAGTTATATCCAACTAAAAAAATCTGTTCAGCTGGTATTTCTGCGGAAGTAGGGAGACCTGCTTATCATAAATCAGTTAAAGTTGCTAAAACTTATGGTCTATCGTTAGATGGACACGTTGCTAGGCAATTAGATAAATCGATATGCCAAGAGCATGATCTCATATTAGTTATGGAGAGAAAGCATATTGATGCTGTTTGCCAATTTGCGCCAGAAGTTAGAGGCAAAGTGATGCTTTATGGTCATTGGTTAAATAGTGGTACAGAGATTGCAGATCCCTATGGTCGAAGCGCAAAAATATTTGAGCAAACTTATCAACTTTTAGAAGAGTCAACCAAGTTATGGACAGGGAAGTTTTCTTAAAATTATACAAGGTTGTTATAAATTATTATGTCAGATAAAGCGAAAAAAAGTGAAGATGAAATTGATTTAATCAATCTTCTATATTCTCTTTGGGATCATTGGAAGATTATTGTTAGTTTTACCCTATTTACTACTATTTTGGGTGTTATCTATGCAATATTTGCAACACCGATTTATAAAGCAGATGCCCTTGTTCAAATTGAACAGAAGATGGGTAATACTTTATTTAATGATTTCACCTCTGCATTAACTGGAACTAAACCGACATCTACGACTGAAATTGGTCTGATTCGATCGCGAATGATTATCGGTAAAACGATAAAAGATCTCTCCTTAGATATTGATGTGCAGCAGCGCTTCTTTCCCTTTTTTGGTAAAGGCTTTGCAAGGCTGACTGATAATAACCATAATGCAATTGCCCTCTCTCGTTTTGAGGTTCCTAAACTTTGGTATGATAACCCGTTAGAGCTTCGTGTTATAGATCATAGTCACTATGTTTTACGCAAAGATGGTCAAGATCTACTGTTTGGCATGGTTGGTGAATATATATCGCAAGATGGGATGTCACTATTAGTGAGTGAGATTCAAGCAGAACCTGAAACCATTTTTAAAATTACTAAATTATCAGAATTAAGTGTGATTAATACCCTTTTGGACAATCTTTCGGTCGTGGATAAAGGGAAAGATGTGGGTATGTTGGAGTTAAGTTTAACCGGTGAAAATCCGCTGTTAATCCAACGTATTTTAGATCAGATCGCTAAAAATTATCTTGCGCAAAATGTAGAGCGAAAATCGGCTGAGGCGGCAAAAAGCTTGGAGTTTTTAAAGGCGCAGTTACCTCGTATACGTTTAGAGCTAGATAAATCTGAAAATAAACTTAACCAATATCGTCAACAAAATGACTCAGTTGACCTCTCGCTAGAGGCAAAATCGGTACTCGACTCTTCGGTTCAATTAGAGGCACAGTTAAATGAGCTCACATTTAAAGAGGCCGAAGTTTCAAAGCTTTACACTAAAGAGCATCCAGCATACCGCGCATTATTAGAAAAGAGATCCACGCTATTAAAAGAGCGATCTAAATTGGGCGAAAAAATTAGCTTTTTACCGCAAACGCAGCAGGAGATTTTGCGGCTCACACGAGATGTAAAAGCCAATAATGAAGTCTATATGCAGCTACTTAATAAGCAGCAAGAGTTAAGTATTTCAGAGGCGAGCATTATAGGTAATGTGCGTATTATTGATAATGCCTTAACGCAACCAAAACCGATTAAACCTCAAAAAGTGCTCATTGTCGGTATTGCGCTCCTATTTGGTCTCTTTGCCTCTTCTGGTTGTATCATTTTATCTGTCGCTTTTAAACGGACAATTGACTCGGTTGAACAGCTTGAGGATATGGGTATCAATGTCTATGCTAATATCCCGATATCTGAATGGCAAATTAAACAGAATCAAAAGCTTAAAAGATTGTTGAAAGGTAAAAAACCAAATACACGCGCGAACCAATTAATCTCGATTGGCTCGCCAGGTGATCTCTCGGTTGAAGCGCTACGTAGTTTACGAACCAGTTTACATTTTGCCATGATAGAGTCTAAAAATAATATTTTAGTGATCTCAGGCTGTAGTCCTGCTATTGGTAAAACCTTTATTACAACCAATTTAGCGGTTTTAATTGCGGATTTAGGTAAACGTGTTCTCTTGATCGATGCCGATATGCGTAAAGGTTACCTGCATGATCTATTAAAAGTTGAACCAAAAAATGGTCTATCTGATTACCTTGCAGATCAAGCGGGAGTTGATGATATTATCCACACTACGCCATTAAATGAGTGCCTTGATTTTATTCCACGCGGCTCCGTTCCGCCTAACCCATCAGAACTTTTGATGCATCCACGTTTTGCGGAGTTATTAGACTGGGCCAAAGAAAATTATGAGATAGTCTTAATCGATACCCCACCAGTATTAGCTGTAACTGATGCCTGTATCATCAGTAAATATGCCGGTACTTTAATGATTGTTGTAAGATATGGGCAAAACAGCGTAAAAGAGGTTGAGTTAGGTATCCAGAGGTTTGAACAGAATGGTATTGCGGTTAAAGGAGCCATTTTAAATGGTATAACCCACAAAGCTAGTAGCTACTATCAATATGGTTACGCTTATAAATAACCGACTGTAAATTTTGGAACTACTATTAAGGTACTACTATTTAGGTTTCTTCTATTTAGATTACTACTATTTTGGATACTACCATTTTAGTAACTATTGATACAAAAAATTTAATATAGAGCTTTATATAGAGAATTTTTTAGATAGAATTTTCATATAGATATATATGGATACAAAAAAATTCATAGGTTTTAACGCCTATGAATTTTTGATATAGCTTTGCTTAGCGCATCGTCACAAACTCTTCTGCAGCGGTTGGATGAATGGCAATGGTATTATCAAAATCTTTTTTGGTTGCCCCCATTTTTATTGCAACTGCAAAACCTTGTAATATCTCGTCCATACCGTATCCAATACCATGCAGTCCGACGACTTTCTCCTCTTCGCCAACACAGACTAGCTTCATATTGCAAGCTTGTGGATACTCAGTCACCGCACTATACATCCCTCTAAATGAAGATGTATAGACTTTTACATTCTCCTGACCATATTTAATAATTGCGTCAGGTTCGGTTAATCCAACAGTACCAATTGGTGGGTGAGTAAACACTACGGTTGGAATATTACTGTAATCAAGGTGTTCATCAGGCTTATTATTAAATAATCTCTCTGATAACCGTCTGCCCGCAGCGACTGCTACTGGGGTAAGTGCTGTGGCGCCTGTATCATCACCAACAGAGTAGATCCCTAAAACATTAGTATTTTGGTACTTATCAACTTTAATAAAGCCGTTACTATTCACCTCAATACCTGCTGCTTCAAGGTTCATGCCTTCGGTTGCTGGTTTACGTCCAATTGCCCAAATGAGACAATCTACAGTAAACTCTTCGCCGTTCTCTAACCGTAAAGTGAGTGAACCATCACTATTTTTGGTTACTATTTGTGGAATTGAGAATGGGTGTAGCTCATACCCCTCTGATGTAATCACATCCATATAGGCTTGAACTATCATAGGATCAAAAGTACGTAAAGGGGTGCCATTACGGACAAAGAGATCGGTTTTAGCACCAAGTGCATGTAACACACCGGCAATCTCACAAGCGATATAACCGGCACCTACGATTGCAACGCGTTTTGGTAACTCAGATAATGCAAAAAAGTCATCCGATGTAATGCCATACTCGGCACCTGGAATAGTTGGGATAGAGGGTTTACCTCCAACTGCAATTAAGATATGGTCGGCACTATAGAGTTTGCCATTGACTTCAACAGTATGCTTATCAACAAATCTTGCATAACCATGAATAATATCTACGCTATTTTTTGTTAAGACACGATCATAGGATTGGTGAATACGATCAATGTAGGCGTTACGATTATCGATAAGTGTCTGCCAATTAAAATGGTTAATATTGACATCAAATCCGTAACTTGGTCCATAATGGTTGATTGCCTCTGCTATTTGTGCGCCATACCACATGATTTTTTTCGGTACGCAACCGACATTGACGCAGGTTCCACCTAATAATTTAGCTTCAATAATGGCACATTTTTTACCATATGATGCAGCACGGTTAATCGAAGCAATACCCCCACTACCGCCACCAATGGCGATGTAGTCATAATGTGTTGTCTCTCTCTTATCTGACATGAAAACCTCTATTTAGAAAGTAATGAACTATTTTAAATTCGTACTAGACTCGCATAAAGAGAAGAATAAAAAAAGTCATAAATTGAAAATTTAATAATAGATAAAATCTATTAATTAGGTGATATTGATATTTTTATTCTATCTTATTCTGATTAGTTATTAGTAAAAATGAGAGCCTAAGCATCGAACCCTAAAACATTGCAACCCTAAAACATCGTGACCCTAAAACATCATGACACTAAAACATTGTAATAAACGGTTACCCCTATTAATTAACAGTTATGCTATAACTGTTATTGCTTTATAAGGTAAAGTTCACAAAGTTTTTATAGAAGGCAGATTCAAACTGCATAATTGCACTTTTTGGTGACTCTCTCTCATTTTCAGCTTGATAACCCGTTAATAGCTGGACAAATGCAATATAGTGCCCTTTTTTAGATTGAATAAAACCAGCTAAATTATAACTGCCCTGTATATAGCCTGTTTTGGCATGTACCGCCTCTTTAAGAGGGGGGTTATTAAAACTGCGTCGATGCTGTAATGTTCCATCAACGCCAGAGGTTGGCAGCTTAGCAATCATATTTAACTTAGTATCGTTGGCGGCTATATATTGTAAAATCTCCATCATCTTATCTGCACTAATTAAATTGAGTCGTGATAAGCCTGAACCATCAATAATGACTGCATTTTTTAGATCAATCCCTGCTTTTTCACGTAAAATCTGTTTTGCAGCATCACCACTATTTCGCCATGTTCCGGCTATATTAAAGTGGTGCGCACCAACTGTTCTAAAAATAGTATCTGCATAGAGATTATTCGATTTTTTTAACATAACAGTCAATAGATCAGACAAGGGAGCAGACTCTGATGTTGCTAAAGTGGTTAACTGTTTAGGTAGCGGTTGATTTAACTCTAATATTTTACCCGTATAGGTTATCTGCTGCTTTTGTAACTCATTTTGCAAATGGGCCGTAAAATAGTTAACGCCATCAAGTATGGCAAATTTGAGATAAGTTTTATCTTTATTAGCGGGAATACATCCTGATAAATGGTATTGATTTTTGACAATATGGCTAATATCGAGCTCACAATATTTATCTTTTAAATCTTTACTACTATTACTAATGGTTCTGATATCACTCGTTAAACTGATTGGTGTATTTTGCAAAATGGCTGCGTGCGCTTTTTGCCCAACTTTGGCAGGTGTGATGATGACACCAAAACAGTTTCCATCAATAATGGCAGCAGAAGCTGGTGCATTATAACAAGCAGTTAAATTATTCCATGACCAACCAGACGCTTTATCATGGCTAGTAAAAATAGCACTATTTAGGATGATGTTACCTGCAATCTTCTCTATACCACTCTGCTTTAGATCTGCAATTAAGCTCTTTAGTCGCGCACGGGTAAAAGTGGGATCGCCACTCAATTGAACAATCAGATCACCATTAAGCTGCTTGTTAACAATCTTACCAGTGGTTTTTAGATTGGTAGTAAATTGAAAATCATTACCAAGTTCTAATTGTGCTACGAGTGCTGTAATCACTTTTTGTGTACTGGCAGGCTGTTTAAATTGATCACTTTTATATTGCGCTAATGTTTTAGGGTTTTTACTTACAGTTTGAACTAATATTGAGATATCACTCCCTTTTGGTAAGGGTGATAAGTAGGGTTCAACAGGTTGAGCAAAAAGGTAAAAGGGGAGGAGAAGTAAGATCAACAAACAGAATTTTTTCATGGAAATATGCTCAATGTAGAATCAAACTATCAATTAAAAAGAGCTATAAATATAGCTTTTTTTGCTGGTGCTATCAATATATACTCATTACCATTTTGGTACTCTTGCTACAAAGCAGATCGAGCCTCTATTTACCGCCATCTTTTTTCTATACTTTCTATATTTATAGGTGATTGTTTGATAACTCATTATTTAACAGATAACTATTTTGGTTTCCCAATCGAAACACTACTTTTTTTTATTATTCTATCGGTAACAGCAATTTTTATTGATCTCTTTGCCCACCATAAAGATAAACCGATCACATTGACCAATGCGATTGTCTGGTCACTGTTTTGGATTGTGGTAGCACTTCTTTTTGCAAGTTACCTCTATCTTCATCACGGCAGCGATGTGGCAACGCTATTTGTTACTGGTTATCTGCTTGAAAAAGCGTTATCAGTCGATAATCTGTTTGTGATGATGGCGATATTTTCTTGGTTTTCGATACCGAATAGTTATCGGCATCGCTTACTTTATTGGGGAGTGATTGGCGCTATCATATTCCGTGCGATTTTTGTATTGATAGGAACGAGTCTATTAGCGTTAGGTCCATGGATGGAGCTCTGTTTCTCTATTATTGTTGCTTTAACCGGTGTGATGATGTTAAGAGAGAAAGGCAAAAGTGAAGAGATTAAAGACTATTCTCACCACTTCGCTTACCGAATGGCAAAATGGTTATTTCCACTTTACCCAAAAATAGTTGGACACCACTTTTTATTGACGCGAAAAAGAGTTAAACAGGAGTTAACCAAACCAGAAAATAGTGAGTTAATCAATAGGTTGCCAAAAAGCCTCTTATACGCTACGCCACTTTTTTTATGTATGATGATGATTGAACTCTCTGATGTGATGTTTGCGTTTGATTCTGTACCAGCAGTTATTGCGGTTAGCGAACAGCCATTAATTGTTTATAGTGCTATGATTTTCGCGATTTTAGGATTAAGAACAATGTACTTCGTGCTAGAGGCGATGCGCTATTATCTCATCCATCTTAGCAAAGCTGTTATTTCACTACTCTTTTTTATTGCACTTAAACTCGCTTTAAATGCGAGTAATCATCTTTGGGGTGTTGGATTTTCAATTAGCCCTACTGTTAGCCTCTATTTTGTTTTAGGGATATTAACAGTAGGGATTGTTGCAAGTTTTATTTTTCCTGCCGCGAAGAGTGGAAATAGTAACTAACGCCTAAAATAATAAACCAAATTGGCGTCGCGATTAGTGCATTACGCGTATCAGCTTCTAACGTTAATAGGACAATAATAAAGATAAAAAATGCCAAACAGAGGAGAGACATAATTACTCCTCCAGGCATTTTAAAATGTGAACTGCGATGTAGATCCGCTTTCTTGCGACGGAAAGCAATATATGAGATCAAAATCATTGACCAGATAAACATAAATAGAATAGCTGATATGGTTGTGACAATCGTGAAAGCATCCATCACATTTGGGACAAGATAGATTAGGATAACGCCGCCAAGTAGACAGAGGCATGAAAAAAGCAGACCATTAGCTGGAATTGAGCGTCTTGATAAGATCCCAAACTGCTCTGGCGCATCATGTTTTTTTGCCAGTCCAAATAACATGCGGCTAGTTGAGTAGATACCACTATTGGCTGATGATGCCGCAGATGTAAGTACCACAAAATTAATAATACTTGCTGCAGCAGGTAGACCAATTAAGGTAAAAAGCTCTACAAATGGACTTTTATTTGGTGAGATTGATGACCATGGGGTCACACTCATGATGATAATCAGTGCAAAAAGGTAGAAGAAGATAATTCTTACTGGTACTGAGTTGATCGCACGTGGTAAATTTTTGGTTGGATCCTCTGTTTCAGCAGCAGTTGTTCCAACAAGTTCAATGCCAACAAAGGCAAAAATTGCAATTTGAAATCCAGCAAAAAATCCTAACATCCCATGCGGAAATAGTCCGCCAAACTCCCAAATATTTGAAAAAGCGGCATTAAAGCCAGTTGTTTCTGAGTGATAGGCGGTAAAAATAAGCACCAAACCAACCGCAATTAACGCAATAATGGCGATAATTTTGATAAGTGAAAACCAGAACTCAATCTCCCCAAACATTTTTACGGTTAATAGATTGAGGGTTAATAGTAGAATAACAGTGAGTAACATCGGTATCCAAGATTGTAAATCAGGGAACCAATATTGGGTATAACCAGCAATGGCGACAACATCAGCAATTCCGGTGATTACCCAACAAAACCAATATGTCCAGCCAGTAAAAAAACCGGCCCAAGGTCCGAGCAGATCATTAGCAAAATCACTAAAGGATTTATAGTTAAGGTTGGAGAGTAAAATCTCGCCCATCGCCCGCATCACAAAAAATAGTACAAATCCAATAATCATATAAACAAGAAGGATTGAAGGGCCTGCTAGGCTGATTGTCTTTCCTGATCCCATAAATAGACCGGTACCAATTGCACCACTAATAGCTATAAATTGAATGTGTCTATTAGATAAATTGCGTTTAAGATCTCTTTTGGGTCTCTTATTTTCTGGAGAGATAACGTTCATAGCATGTTTTCTTAATTTTTTGGATAAAGGGAAGGAATATAAAGTGTATAAATATAAATCGCAAGTTTTTATGAAAAATTTTTATAGCAAGTTAATAAATAGTAATAGTCTCTTATAATAGATTTGTGTAGCATAAGGGGTAAACTACTTTTTATTAAAAAAAATTACATTTTATAAACGATTCAAAAAAAGATGAAACAAAATAATTACGCTGTTTTTACCATTAAATCTGTGGCACTTCTCCTTTTAGTGTTAACTTTTTTATTGACTGGATGTCAAAATCGAAAAGTTAATCAGGGGCGGCAATTTATTGAGACCCCATTTAATGCGCCTTTTAACTCAAATCAACCGAAACTAGATATTCCTGTCAATATTTCTGATTATGTAATTCAGGTTGAAAAAATTAAGCAGTATGCACCTGCTCTTTATCAACAAAATAAGAAGATTTATCGAGCCATTGATGATTGGATTAATCAATCTTTAGGATCTGATGAGTTTTATAAAGTTGGATTAGCAAGTTATGAGATGGCGGGGAAAGATGGCATGGGGAATGTCTTTTTAACTGGTTACTATACGCCAATTATTAAAGCTCGACATAAACCGACTGGCAAATTTAAATATCCAATCTATCGAATGCCTGCAACAGGGAAAAATGTAAAGTTACCAACGAGGCAGCAGATCTACAGTGGTGTTTTAGCTGGTAAAGGGTTAGAGATTGCCTATAGCGACTCTTTAATCGATAACTTTATTATGGAAGTGCAAGGGAGTGGTTATATCGATTTTGAAGATGGTTCACCTTTAGTCTTCTTTAGGTATGCCGGTAAAAATGGCTATGAATATACTTCTATAGGTCGATTATTGGTTGAACAAGGGCAGATCACTAAAGAGAAGATGTCGATGCAGAGTATTCGAGACTGGGCTGAGCGCCAGAGTAGTAAAAAAGTAGAAGATCTATTAATGCAAAATCGCTCTTTTGTCTTTTTTAAACCGGAATATAATGCTGAGGTAAAAGGAGCTTTAGGTGTCCCACTTATTGCAAATGCATCTGTCGCTGCTGATAAAATATTAATACCTAACGGTGCAGTCTTATTGGTCGATGTACCACTACTTGAAAATGATGGTGAATATCACGGCAGGCGCGAAATTCGCTTAATGGTGGCGCTTGATGCTGGTGGTGCAATTAAAGGGCACCATTTTGATCTCTATTTAGGTGTAGGTGATGAGGCGGGTAAATTGGCTGGATATTATAAACATTATGGTCGAACATGGGTTATTCAACCATAATATATGTCAATGATTCCAGCATCGACGTTGTTCATCTAACCTGCTAGAATAAGCAAAAATCAATCTTGAGGATAACTCATGAGATTATGTGATCATGATATAGAAGCTTATTTAGACGCAGGTAAATTAATCATTGAACCAAGACCTGATGTGAGTAGCATAAATGGGGCAACAGTTGATGTACGCCTTGGAAATCAATTCCGTATTTTCCGTGAACATACAACACCGTATATCGATTTAAGTGGCCCTAAAGAAGAGGTTACAGCTGCGCTTGAAAGGGTAATGAGTGATGAGATTATTCTGCCAGAAGGCGAAGCTTTTTTTTTACACCCCGGTGAACTTGCTCTTGCTGTCACTTTAGAGTCGGTCACCATTCCTGATAATTTAGTTGGCTGGTTAGATGGGCGATCATCATTAGCGCGTTTAGGGCTTATGGTACATGTTACAGCGCATCGTATTGATCCAGGTTGGCAGGGTCAAATTGTGTTAGAGTTCTATAATTCAGGTAAAATACCATTAGCATTGAGACCTGGTATGACAATTGGTGCGCTAAGTTTTGAAACATTAACGGGCTCAGCATCAAGACCTTATAACCGACGTCAAAATGCAAAGTATAAAGGTCAACAAGGTGTAGTTGCTAGCCGAATTGATAAAGATTAATAAATTAAGGGATAACGAAGATGGTTAAGAAAATTGTAATTACCCTATTTATACTGATCATGATCATTATAGTAGGTATTGTTTCTTTAGTAGTTTTTGTCGATCCAAATAATTTTAAAGGTTTTATTTCTGATACAGTTAAAGATAAAACCGGTTATGAACTGACCATTGATGGTGATTTGCGTTGGCATATTTGGCCACAAATCAGTATCTTAACAGATTCGGTTAAATTATCTGATATTAATGCAGCAAAACCAATTTTAACTGCAGATAATATGCGGTTAGATGTTGAATTATTTCCACTATTTAGTAAAAATCTAGCTGTAAAAAATGTATTAGTGAAATCAGCGGTAATTAATATTACCGATGAAAGCAAAGGTGATACATTTAAAAATCAAAATAGACAGACAGCAACAATCAATAAGGCATCTTCATCTTCGAAACAGAAATCACATTGGTCATTCACGCTTAACAAACTTGTCATGGCAGATAGTACCGTGATCCTGCAGAATAAACGAGATTTTATTAATTTTAGAGATATCGATATCTCAATTATTAATAGTGATCAGGAGAATGTTAGTATTGAGTTAAGTGGTAATGTGAATCGCGATCAACAAAATCTACGTTATAATCTCAATGCAAATGTGAATTTAAACCAGTTCCCACAAAGTGCTGTTATTGATATAAAAGAGATGAAGTATGATTATACAGGCGTCTTGGTTCCAGCAGGTGAGCTAAAAGGGGGCTTAACTGGTACGATCAATTATCAACAATCTCCGCTCAGCTTTAACAGTCAGGATATTAAATTTACTATCAATGATACGGTAGTTACTGGCGCGGTAAAGGCTAACTTAGATCAGATCCCCTATATTGAAGTGGAACTGAATTCTGATAAAGTTGATCTGACTCCATTTATACAAAGTAGTCGTAAACCAACTGAAAGAGTGACCATACAACAGACTTCACCGGTTGTCTCGACTAATACTAGATCATCAAAGAATGAGCTCGATTTTTTAAATAAGTTTAATGCTAAATTCCTCTTTAATAGTAAGCAGATTATTATCAATAAAATCGTATTAGAGAATGCCAATTTTGAAGCCAATAATCGAGATGGTATTGCAACAATTAAAAATATCGATTTTGATCTAAGTGGTGGGCATGTTAAAGCAAGTGGTATTGCTAATGGTAAACAGAAAGTAGCTGATATTCGGTTATCGACAAAAATAAGTGATATTAATTTAGCTTCACTATTTTCTGCTTTAGAGATACCCAATGATCTCAATGGTACGATAAATGCGACCGGTGATTTAACAACGAATACAGTTGTACCAGATGCTATTTTATCCGCACTGCAAGGTCAATTATCACTGTCAGTTACTGATGCAAGGCTCAATAATATTAATATCCCAAATATTATTCAAACAGCTGTCTCACAATATACTAAAGATGTGGTAACACCTGAAAATCAGAAAAAATATACTGAAGTACAAGAGTTACTAGCCAATGGCAATCTTAGTAATGGTAATCTGGAATTAACCTCACTTCGTGCCCGTTCAGAGACGTTAAATCTTGATGGTACAGGACGAGTAGGTTTAGTCAACCAAGATTTAGATGTGGAGTTACAGATTCAACTATTAGGTGGTTGGAATGGTAAAAGTGAGACTATCGCTAAACTTCAAAAAATTATTATACCGCTGCGGATTTATGGTAAATTTGCAAATCTAAATTATCAAGTAAAAGTGGATAAATTGATTAAAGATCTACTTAATGACAAATTGCAGCATAGTTTAGATAAGTTACGTGATCGATATAAAGTCGGTGAATCAGAAAGTGATAATGACAAACGAAATGACTCTAAAGAGAAAGCGATAAATATGTTAGGTGGATTCCTTAATAAGATTGATAAAAAGTAGATTATTTTTGTCACTTATTTTGGCTGCTTTTAAAGTTTTTATATTTTTAAAGTCACTCTAATATTTAAAGCCACCACAATAGTTGTTGAGGTGGCTTTATAATTTTTAATAGAAAGAACTTGATAGAAAGAACTTTATAGAGACTTAATAGAGATAAATAGCGCGCATTTTAGCTATATCAACATCTAACACTGTTGTTAGATAGTTTTCGATGGAACCGTGATCTTTTTTAATTCGATCAAACGCCCTCCTAAAATAGGCCTCTTGCACCTCAAATTGTGGTTGTAATTCAGGCTGTTTAGCAATTGTTGGAGCATATTTCTCTTTTAAATATTGGTTTGATAACATATGCTCTTGAAATATGATATTCTCATCAACCCCTAATACATAGAGGATAAGCGCCGCCGCCATACCTGTTCTATCTTTACCAGCTGAGCAGTGAAATAGTAGTGGCGTATTTTTTTCATTCTGAACTAATTTAAAAAAATCTTTATAGCTTTGTTGAATGGTTTTATCGGTAACCAGCTCTTCATTAATAAAAATCATCCAGTCGCGGACATCCTCAATTGAATTTGATCCTGGTTTTAAATTTGCGGAAACAATATTAAGTTGTACATCATTTTTAACCGTTTTAGGTAACCTATCGGGTAGGGCTGTAATCTCATCGGTTCGTCTAAAATCGACAACCGTAATTAATGGTAAGCTAGATAAATAGGTTAGATCATTATCAGTCAAATTACCCAATTCATCAGATCGGATAAGTTTATCCCATTTGATATGGTGTCCATCTTTGGTACGTATACCACCTAAATCCCGAAAATTGTAACCGCCTCTCATCGGAAGATGGTTTTCAGCAATGATCCCTTTGCCATGTTGAGTAACAATACCAAAGTAGGTTCGCCGGTTGTTATCAATATTAAGCGGGAATTCACCGCTACCTTCACCTTCTAATATCGGTTTGGTGAAATCAATTTTGTCTGGTGAAGTACCGCTATAGAGCCTCCATGATTCAGCTGTTGCAATTTGCAGTATGGCTTTTTTAGTCGTTTTATCTCTGCTAATTTTAGCTATTTGATTAATATCGATATTTGAGGAATTTACAAGGTTAGTGACATTACTTTTGTCAATTTGATGGGGATCCGAGGTAATAGGTTGAGCGAGTAGTGGCGTGGAAATGGTAGTTAATATAAATCCGATTAAGAGTATCTTTTTCATAGCCATTTTCCTTTAATCTCATACAGTTATTAATAAAAAAGGTTAAATAGGTGGAGGATATATTTACGTTTCGAGTAGATCTCACAGTAAACCGTTAACTTAACAATAATATAGGAAACCATAATATAGGAGATTATGGCAGCAGATTTTGATCTACTGCACATTTTAAAAAGAAAAGTGGTAAAAAAGAGAGGTAAAAAATTGCTTTAATAAGTGCTTTAAAAAAGAAGATTTATTGATTAGCAAACCACTCGTCTAACTTCTGCTTTAACGGATCAAGACCAATTCGTTTTGGGGATGAAAAGAGTGCGACGGTAATATCACCTTGGAAAGGGAGAATAGCCTCTTTAACTAAATTGAGCTGCTTTTTTTGGGCACCAACAGCTAACTTATCAGCTTTGGTCAAAAGTAACATCACTGGAATATTAACCGATACTGCCCATGCTATCATCTGTTGATCTAGATCTTTTAATGGATGGCGGATATCCATCAAGACAATTAACCCTTTTAAACTTTCACGTTTCTGTAAATATTCACCTAAAGATTTCTGCCATTTACGTTTTAGCTCTTCAGGAACTTGCGCATACCCATAACCGGGTAGATCAACTAGTCGGCAGTTCTCTTCTACCGAAAAAAGGTTAATGAGTTGGGTGCGACCTGGTGTCTTACTGGTTCTCGCCAAACTTTTTTGGTTGGTTAATGTGTTTAATGCACTTGATTTGCCGGCATTTGAGCGCCCTGCGAATGCAACCTCTACGCCATCATCAGTTGGTAGGTGTGAAATATCGGGAGCACTCATAATAAAATGAGTTTTTGCATAGTTAAGAGGGCGAATGTCAGTCATGATAAAATTCCTTAATTTACAGTAACAACACCGTTAATTAATCATATATCTCACAAATCATATAGTTAATAGCTAATATAGTTAATAGACAATATAGTGAATAAAAAATAGCATTATAAATAACACGTTTAGGTAAAACGTGCCGTTACTGTATAGAAAAAATCAGTTTATGACAACCTTTTCCACTGCTTTGCTAAACCGTGCCATCCCTTCTCGAATATCTACATCAGAAATAATAAGTGAAGGGGTAAAGCGTAATACATTCGGTCCTGCATTTAAAATCATCACTTTATTTTCGGTAGCACTATTTAAAAAGTCACGCGCTTTACCGTGCCAAGGTGTATGCAGTTCGGCACCTAATAGCAGGCCTTTACCGCGATATTCGCGGAAAATATTAAATTTAGCATTGATTTTCTCTAACTCTTCGATAAAAATCGATCGGCGATGATTGATACCTGCTAATACTTCTGGTGAGTTGATAATGTCGAAAGCTGCACTGCCAACAGCGCAGGCAAGTGGATTGCCACCATAGGTTGTGCCATGTACACCAGGATGCATAACCGATGCTACTTCGTGGGTTGTTAACATCGCACTTATTGGGAAGCCGCCACCTAACGCTTTTGCCGAGGTTAAAATATCGGGGGTAATGCCATACTGTTGGTAGGTAAAGAGTGAACCGGTACGCCCCATGCCGCACTGAACTTCATCAAATACTAAGAGGGCATTAAACTGATCACAAAGTTCGCGCAAACCAGATAAAAATTGAGGTGTTGCCGATGTTAATCCACCTTCACCTTGAACTGGTTCAAGCACAACTGCGCATGTATGGTCATCGATTACTGCTTTTACTGCGTCGAGATCATTAAAAGGAACATGGATAATATCTGCTGGTTTAGGTCCAAAACCGTCTGAATATTTTGCCTGTCCACCTACTGAGACAGTAAATAGTGTTCGACCATGGAATGATTGATAAAAAGCGATAATTTTAGTTTTATATGGACTGTATTTTTCAATTGCATAATGGCGCACTAATTTAAATGCTGCCTCATTTGCTTCGGCACCTGAGTTGGCAAAAAAGACGCGATCAGCAAAGGTGTTATCAATTAATTTTTGTGCCAGTATTAGTGCGGGTTCATTCGTAAATACGTTACTCACGTGCCAAATTTTTTCACTCTGCGTTTGAAGTGCCTCAATAAGTTTAGGGTGGCAGTGCCCTAAAGCATTAACAGCAATACCGCCAGCAAAATCGATATACTCCTCACCATTTTGATCCCATACTCGACTCCCCCGACCTTTAACAGGAATAAACTGGGCTGGTGCATAAACAGGTAAAATAATTTCATCAAAGAGTGCGCGTGTAACAGGTGATTTCATGCAGTGATCCTTAAATTGGTCGCTTTAATTTTTCTCTATTTTATGCTTTTTGCTAGGCGTGTAAATTAATTTTTATTCATTTTTTATGATTTTCTATTCATTTTCTTAAATTAAGAAACCAACATTTTTAACGTCTATAACTGTTATTTTCTACACCCAAAGTTAATGAATATTACAAGAAATTGAGGGGAGATTGTAATGATAATTTAGAGAGGGTTACCGGTAATACGTATGAGTGTGTATAATGTAAACTTTAGTCTCACTTATCCGCTATCTAGCTTATTTTTATTATGACGCCAACTAAAAAACAGGCTTTTACCAAAAGTGAAACAGTGCATATCGATCCGCAAAATAGTATGTTGATAGAACATTTTTTGGATGCTTTGTGGTTAGAGCGAAATTTGGCAGAGAATACTATTATCTCGTATCGACTTGATCTGCATGGTTTAACCAGATCACTACAGGCACAAAATGTTTCGCTACTTACGGCTGAGACTACTCATCTACAACAGTTCCTATTTCAACGGGTTGAAGAGGGCTATAAAGCGACAAGTTCTGCCCGTCTATTAAGTGCATGTAAACGTTTTTTCCAATATCTTTATCGTGAAAAATATCGTGAAGATGATCCCTCTGCTGTGCTCTCATCACCTAAGCTGCCTAAAACATTACCTAAAGATTTAACTGAATTGCAAGTTGATATGCTATTAAATGCACCCAATATTGATGATCCTGTTGAGTTACGGGATAAAGCTATGCTGGAACTACTATATGCAACAGGACTGCGTGTTTCTGAGTTAATTGGTTTAGAGATGAATGATATAAGCCTAAAGCAAGGAGTTGTTCGGGTAGTTGGTAAAGGTGATAAAGAGCGTTTAGTACCTCTTGGCGAAGAGGCGATCTACTGGGTCGATTACTTTTTCTCATATGGACGTAATGATCTGTTAAAACATGGACCTATCGATACTCTCTTTCCAAGTAGATTGGGCAAAAAAATGACTCGTCAGACATTCTGGCATCGAATAAAATATTATGCGATACTAGCCAGCATAAATATTGAGACATTATCACCGCATGTTTTACGCCATGCATTTGCTACGCATCTTTTAAATCATGGTGCTGATCTTCGTGTAGTACAGATGTTACTTGGACATAGCAGCTTATCAACCACCCAAATTTATACACATGTAGCGACTGAACGGCTGAAAAATTTATATGATAAACATCATCCGCGTGCATAAAACCGGATGCAATAAGGAATAATCAAATGAAGAGACTAATTTTAGGTTTAACTCTATTTTCCACTTCTGTTTTGGCAGGTAGTGTAGAAATTACCCAGTCGCTTGGTAAATTAGGCTATACCGGTAAAGATATCAAAATTTCTGACAGCCCTGTTAAAGGATTTAAAAGCGTTATCACGCCTGATGGGCGATTTTATGTGACCGAAGATGGTAAATATTTAACTCAAGGTCCTATCTATAATTTAGAGGGATCGCAACCTGTTAATATTGCCAATAGTAGTAATGCTAATTTAATTAAATCAATTGAAAAAGATGCGATTGTTTATAAAGCAAAAAATGAGAAATATGTTATCTCAGTCTTTACAGATTACACTTGCCACTACTGCAAACTGCTACATGAAAATATTAACCAATATTTAGATGCTGGAATTTCGGTACACTATTTTGCTTTCCCAAGAGCTGGTGCTGATAGCGATGTGGGTAAAGATATGCAATCAATCTGGAGTGCAACAGATCGTAAAGCCGCATTTGATAATGCTTACAAAGGTAAACTTATCACGCCAGCAAATAGCATGGTTCCTTATGTAACACAGCAGTTTAATGTCGGAAAAAAATTGGGCATTACAGGTACACCTGCAATTATATTATCGAGTGGTCAGTTAATCTCTGGCTATGTACCGGCAGATAAATTGGTCGATATTTTAAAGAAGGGTGGCGAATAGTAGTTCATTAAATTTTTCACAAAATAGACTATTAGTGAAAAATCCACTAGTAAATAGTTTATAACCCAACAATCTATTTAAAGAGCTATGTAAAATATCCTCTTAACTCATGGTTAAGGGGATGATAGATACAGTAAATATGAATCAAAATAGAATAGAACGCCGTCAGTTACCAAACACCCCTTGTAATTTCCCACAAGATTTTTCACCACTACTACAGCGAATTTATGCATTACGAGGCATCACAACGGCAGAAGAGCTTGACTATGCCACTCGGAATTTACATAGCTATAAACTATTAAATGGGATGGATAGGGCGGTAGATTTACTCTTTCAGGCAATGAAAGGAGATCAACATATCACTATTGTTGGGGATTTCGATACCGATGGTGCAACAAGTACCGCGCTTATTGTGCGGGCTTTACGGAGCATGGGTGCAGTTAACGTAGACTATATCATTCCCAATCGATTTGATGATGGATACGGACTTAGCATCGCTGTTGTCGATCGTGCGATTGCACAAAATAGCGATATGATTATTACTGTTGATAATGGTATCTCTGCTATTACGGCTGTAGCGTATGCAAAAGAGGCTGGATTATCTGTCATCATTACTGATCACCATTTGTCTCCCGATGATCTCCCTTTGGCTGATGCAATAGTAAATCCTAACTTATCTAACTGTGAATTCCCCTCTAAATCGCTGGCTGGAGTAGGGGTGACATTCTATTTCATGCTTGCTTTACGAGCTAAATTACGTCAAGAGCAGTGGTTTATTGAGCGAAATCTTCCTGAATATAATCTAGCAATGTTATTGGATTTAGTTGCATTGGGGACAATTGCTGATGTAGTTAAGTTGGATCACAATAACCGCATTTTAGTTCATCAAGGTATTAATCGTATCCGGTCAAATATCTGTGTAACAGGTATTAGAGCACTGTTAGAGATTGCTAAACAGAATCCTCGTAATGTGTCATCGTTAGATCTCGCTTTTTCAATAGCGCCCCGTTTAAATGCAGCTGGACGCATGGATAATATGTCACTAGGTGTTGAACTACTCATTTGTGATGACTATCAGTTAGCGATTGCCATGGCTGAAGATCTTGATACACTCAATCGTGATCGCAAATTAATTGAACAGACCATGCAGAAAGAGGCGCTGAAAACTTTAGCGCAAATTGAGCAAGATCAGCACCATATTCCTAATGGTATTGTAGTCTATCATCCCGAGTGGCATCAGGGTATTATCGGTATTTTATCTTCTCGTCTGAAAGATCACTACTATCGACCTGTTATCTCATTTGCAGCTGCTGAGACAGGATATTTAAAAGGTTCAGGGCGCTCTATCCCAGGTATCCATCTTCGAGATCTACTTGATGCTATTGATCAGAAAAATCCAGAATTGATAGTCAGTTTTGGTGGGCATGCAATGGCAGTTGGATTGACCATATCTGAAACTAATTTAGATAAATTCTCTCTCTGTTTTGAAGAGATCTTAACAGAGCAAGTGACCAAAAATGAGGTGCTTTTTGAGCCAGTTATTAAAACTGATGGCGAAATTGAAAGTCACTACTTTACTTACGAAACAGCTAAACAGATAAAAGAGTCTGGTCCATGGGGCGAGGGATTCCCAGCACCACTGTTTGACGGAGATTTTATTATCCATCAACAGCGTTTAATTGGTGAAAAGCATCTCCGCTTAGTTTTAGAACCAGAAGCTGGCGGTATGATTATTAATGGTGTGATTTTTAATATTAATCGACAAGAGTGGCCAGATTTTTCAGTAAAGAGAGTGAAAATTGTCTATCACTTAGAGGTGGATGAATATCGAGGAAATCAGGCAGTTCAACTTTTAATTAGGTACATGTGGCCTATCGCTTAGGCGGTTAAATTTAACTATAATAACGTTTAAATAACTCTTTTAATAATGAAAGAGAACAACAATTTAAAAGGATTAAAAATGCATATTCATATTCTCGGTATTTGTGGAACATTTATGGCGGGAATTGCATTAATTGCACGATCGCTTGGGCACAAAGTTACAGGATCTGATAAAAATGTCTATCCACCAATGAGTACCCTTTTGCAAAAAGAGCATATCGATCTTATTGAAGGATATGATCCATCTCAACTAACGCCAACACCAGATTTAGTTATTATCGGTAATGCGATGTCGCGCGGTAACCCTTGTGTTGAAGCAATTTTAGATAACAATATTCCCTATACATCAGCACCACAATGGTTACACGATAATGTTTTATCTAATCGCTGGGTTATTGCTGTTGCAGGAACACATGGTAAAACAACAACTGCTGGCATGGTTAACTGGATATTAGAGGAACAGGGTTATCAACAAGGATTTGTAATTGGTGGTGTTCCTGGAAATTTTGAAGTTTCAGCAAGGTTAGGAGATGGCCATTTTTTTGTTATTGAGGCAGATGAATATGATTGCGCTTTTTTCGATAAACGCTCAAAATTTATGCACTACTGCCCAAGAACGCTTGTTCTTAATAATTTAGAGTTTGATCATGCTGATATTTTCGATGATCTTGCCGCAATCCAAAAACAGTTCCAATATTTAGTACGTCTAGTTCCAAGTAAAGGTTTAATCATCTCACCGCAAGAAGATGCCAATTTAAAGCAGGTGTTAGCTAAAGGGTGTTGGAGCGAGCAGACATTTATTGACTCAATTGAAGGTTGGCAGGCAAAAAAAGTCACTAATGATGCAAGTCAATTTAAGGTATACCTGCATGATCAAGAGGTAGGTGAAGTTGAATATAGCTTAGTTGGTGAACACAATATGCATAATGCGCTTATGGCAATTGCCGCAGCATATAATGTGGGTATTGAACCAAAAGATGCATGTTGTGCACTAGGATCTTTCATAAACGCTAAAAGACGCTTAGAGCTCTATTATGATGTGACTTATGATGAAAAGCATGGTGATTTAGGTAATATTCAGATTTATGATGATTTTGCCCATCACCCTACGGCTATTTTAGCTACTTTAGAAGCACTCCGTAGTAAAATCGGTGCTAATCGACGTATTTTAGCTGTGCTTGAACCACGCTCAAATACGATGAAATTAGGCGTTTTGAAAGATGAACTGGCGCCAGCATTAGGTCGAGCTGATGAGGTATTTCTCTATCAACCAGAAAATTTATTATGGTTGGTTGCAGATGTTGCTGAAGCATGTATACAGCCAGCCTACTGGTCGGGTGATTTAGATCTGTTAGCAGAGATGGTTGTAAAAGCGGTTAAGCCTAATGATGTTATTTTAGTCATGAGTAACGGCAGTTTTGGCGGAATTCATCATAAAATTCTAGATGCACTTAACAAACATGCCGAACAGACAGAGAGTTCACAACTTATAGATTAATCGCTTATTTGTGTAATAAAACTAACTGTAAAATATTAAATAAAATCAATAGTAAGCAAGAAAGTAAGGTGAGAAAGCTAGCTCACCTTACATATCTTAGTAAGATTATAAAATAAATTTACTGAGATCTTCATCGGCAACCAGCTTATCTAAATGGCTGCTTACATAATCTGCATCGATCGTAATCACTTTTCCATTTAGTTCGCTCGCTTCAAACGAGATATCTTCCATCAACCGCTCTAAAACGGTATGCAGACGACGCGCACCAATGTTCTCATTCTGCTCATTAACCTGCCAAGCAGATTCGGCAATTTTGCGAATACCATCTTGGGTAAATTCAACTTCTACCCCTTCAGTTGCCATTAACGCTTTATATTGAACAGTTAGTGAGGCATTAGGTTCAGTTAAAATACGTTCAAAATCTTCACTAGTCAGTGCTTTTAACTCAACACGAATTGGCAAACGCCCTTGTAGTTCAGGAATAAGATCAGATGGGCTAGCTGTTTGGAAAGCGCCAGAAGCGATAAATAGAATGTGATCAGTTTTTACTGAACCATGTTTAGTAGAAACAGTACAACCTTCCACTAAGGGTAGTAAATCACGTTGAACCCCTTCACGTGAAACATCAGGACCTGATGAGTTACCACGTTTACACACTTTATCGATCTCATCAATAAAGACAATTCCATTTTGTTCTACTGCTTCAATTGCCTCATGCTTGAGATCTTCTGGGTTGACCAATTTAGCAGCCTCTTCTTCAGTTAGCTGTTTAAGTGCATCACTGATTTTCATTTTGCGCGGTTTAGATTTTTGTCCACCGATATTTTGAAACATTGATTGTAGCTGATTAGTCATCTCTTCCATACCTGGAGGAGCCATAATCTCGACACCAATATTAAGACCGGCAACTTCAATCTCAATCTCTTTATCATTTAAATCGCCTTCACGTAATTTTTTACGGAAGGCCTGACGAGCTGTAGATTCACTACTATTTTCAATCTGCCCCCAACCATCTTTTGCGGGTGGAACTAGCACATCTAAAATACGCTCTTCAGCAAGTTCAGTTGCCCGTTTGCGGTTTTTTTCAATGGCATTTTGGCGGATCATCTTCACTGCTGAATCAGTGAGATCACGAATAATTGAATCTACCTCTTTGCCAACATAGCCCACTTCGGTAAATTTAGTTGCTTCAACTTTAATGAAAGGGGCATTAGCCAGTTTAGCTAATCGACGTGCAATTTCAGTTTTACCTACACCTGTAGGCCCAATCATAAGAATATTCTTTGGCGTCACTTCATGACGAAGGGATTGATCAAGCTGCATACGGCGCCAACGGTTACGTAGCGCTATAGCAACAGAGCGTTTAGCTTTATCTTGACCAATGATATGTTTATCTAATTCAGTAACAATCTCACGAGGAGTCATTTCAGACATAATTTAGTTTTCCAGTTAATTAGTAATTAAGTTCTTCAATAGTTTGGAAGTTGTTGGTATAGACGCAAATATCGCCTGCAATAGAGAGTGATTTTTGTACGATATCATGAGCCGATAGTGTTGTATTATCTAATAGCGCCCGTGCAGCCGCTTGTGCATAAGGACCACCTGAACCAATAGCAATAAGATCATCTTCAGGTTGGATAACATCACCAGTACCAGTAATAATTAAAGATGCTGTCTCATCAGCTACTGCAAGTAATGCTTCAAGTTTACGCAACACACGATCAGTTCGCCAATCTTTAGCTAATTCAACAGCTGATTTAGTTAAATGGCCTTGATGCATCTCAAGTTTTCGTTCAAAAAGTTCAAATAAGGTAAATGCGTCAGCAGTACCGCCAGCAAAACCTGCAATAACTCTATTGTTATATAGACGGCGAACTTTACGCGCGTTACCTTTCATAATGATTCGTTCACCTAATGTGACCTGTCCATCACCACCAATAACAACTTGCCCATCACGACGAACACTTACGATTGTAGTCATAATTAATTTACTCCAAGTTATTGATATAAAGTTTCCATTTATAATATTTATATCAATGTATTTTAAAATTAATAGAGGATATATTGGGATGGATTAACTTTTTTCAATCCATTTTTTTAAAAACAGCGTAAACGGTGATTAAATAAGTTGAATATATTAGAGTAGAAAAATATAACTAAATTTATCTCATATATCTTTCTACTATATAGAATAGAACCCAATGTTTTAGGGTTGATATGGATTAAAACGGATATAAATATTGGATTAACAATAATTATTGTGGACGAAAATCAAGCGTCATTATTTTTACCTTTTGATAGAGATCTTGTGACGGCTTGGGAATTACTGCTAATTTAGTGGCTGTTATAGCTTCACGACATAAAATATCATCGCCACCTTGGGAGTCGACATTTAGTAATAGACCATCTTGTGCAATTTGAATACGCAGTACACAAGTGCGCCCACTATATAATCTGTTAGGATTAATAAATTTATTACTAATTGCATTAAGTACCATTAATTTATATTTATCAAGTTCATTATTAGATACCCCTTTACGTTGTGATGTAGGGGCACCAGTTGGACTTGATAAGTTATTGTTGGAGGTGAGATCACCTAAAATATCATCAACAGCTTTTGTATTTTTTGCTGCTGCTTTATCAGCGGCTGCTTTAGCCGCTTTTTCAGCAGCTTTATCGGCAGCCTCTTTAGCTGCTCTATCAGCCGCCTCTTTTGCCGCTCTATCCGCTGCAGCTTTAGCCTCTTGTTCAGCTTTCTGTTTAGCTAATCGAGCTTGCTCTTCTGCTTGCTGTTTCTGTTTCAATGCTGCTTCGATCTCTTGTTGTTGTTTCTCAAGCGCTTTTAGTTGCTCTTTTTTAAGATCTTTTAGTCGTTGCTGCTCAGCTAGTTGTCTCTCTTGAAGCTCTTTCGCTTGTTGCTGGATCTGTAGTTGTCTCTGTTGTTCAATTTGCTGTTGATTAATCTGATGCTGTAACTGCCTCTGATATTGTTGCGTCATGACAGAGGGATCTACCATGATCGCATCAATAGCTTTACCATTTACACTTCCAGAGATGGTATCAGCAGATTGCAACACTTTATAGCCTAAAATAGCAATAACAACTATATGCAATATAATCGAGGCAATAATGGCTAACTGAAGTTTGGATCTCTGTTTATGAAACATTGCTGACATTTTAAGTTATTATATAAAATACTATTAGTTAAATTGGTTGAGTCATTAAACCGACAGATTTTACGCCTGCTGATTGTAAAAGATTCAATGCTTTAATTATCTCTTCATAGGGTACATTTTTAGCACCACCAACTAAAAAAACTGTTTTTTCATTAACTGAAAACTGTTTTTTTACTTCCGATATAATCTGTTCTTGTTGAAGATTTGATAGACGCTCTTGATCAATAATTAAAGTATAAACACCAACGCCTGATACTTCAATAATTACCGGTTTATTATCTGTAGCAGCGACAGTTTTTGATTCCGAAGCTTCGGGCAAATCTACTTCAACACTTTGACTGATAATGGGTGCTGTTGCCATAAAAATTAATACAAGTACCAATAATACATCTAATAGTGGCACAATATTAATTTCAGATTTTGTCGAATAACGAGAACGTTTATTCATAACTATTCCCCTAATTACTTCCTGATGGCAACTGCTTGCCGTTGTAAAATAGAAGAGAACTCATCAATAAAGTTTAAATAAGCTTGTTCAATTCGACTTACACTTAATGTTAAACGGTTAAATGCTAAAACAGCAGGAATAGCAGCAAAAAGACCAATAGCTGTTGCTATTAATGCCTCTGCAATGCCTGGAGCAACCATTTGCAAAGTAGCTTGTTTGACTGCACCAAGTGAGATAAAAGCATGCATAATACCCCAAACTGTGCCAAATAGTCCAATATATGGACTAATGGTACCAACAGTACCTAAAAATGGAATATGTAACTCTAAATTATCTAATTCACGATTCATTGCAAGTCGCATAGAGCGTGAAGCACCGTCAAGAGCTGCCTTTGGCATATTAGGGTTAATTTGGTAAAGTCTAGAAAACTCTTTGAAGCCAGAGTAGAAAATATGTTCTGTTCCAGTAATATCTTCTTTATTTAGTTTAGCTCTTTCGTATAATTCATTCAGATCATCGGCAGCCCAAAATCTATCATCGAAGATTTCGACCTGTTTTTTAGCTCTGCTTAAGATTTTGCTGCGTTGAAAGATAATTGCCCAAGATGCCACAGAGAAGGCGAGCAGTAAAAGCATCACACATTTAACTAAAAGACCTGCTTGTAGGAACAGATCAATAATATTCAGATTTTCCACTTATATAAACTCCGATATCAATAACTTTGGAAGCCCACAAGGCTTCATCTTAATAATATTAACACAAGCAATCGTCACATTTGCACTGCTGATTAATTGTTGATTTTGGTTAAAAATTGTTTGCTGAAAAATAATAGATGCTTTACGAATATCGCTAACTTTGCTATGGATATTTAACATATCATCTAAACGCGCTGGAAAATGGTAGCTAATATCCATCTTTTTAACCACAAAAGCAATACCTTCTTGTAATAACTTTTGTTGACTAATATCTAGTTGACGCAGTATTTCAGTTCGCGCACGTTCATAAAAACCGAGATAACGAGCATGATATACTACACCACCAGCATCAGTATCTTCATAATAAACTCTTGCAAACCAGTCGAACTCTTTCACACTATCTCTCACCAAATTATTTTAAACAGTAAATAACTGCGTTATGATATACAACTTATCAAATGAAAACAATTATCATTTAAAGTTATTTAGCACAGTGGCTTCTTTATCAACTCTTTCTATTATTATTTATAATACCTTTTCTGATAAATAAAAAAGGTGACATATTTTGTCACCTTTATCATTAGACTATTGAATTAATCTTCTTTACTATTAATTCTATCAAACCAGAGTCCTGTCACTACTGAAAGCAGACAAACAGTCAAAAGACCGATAAACCATAATACAAAATACATGTTGTCTCCTTAATAAAGTGAATGTTTGTTGTTTTCAATATAATTTTTATCAAGTCTGCCAAACATTTTGATATAAGTCCAGATTGTATATAAAAGTACAATTGGTAAAAATATTACGACAACATAGAACATAACATTTAATGTTAATTGACTTGATGATGCATCCCATATCGTTAAACTTGCATCTGGCATAATACTTGATGGCATAATGAATGGGAATGTTGCAATTGCAAATGTAAAGAGTACACAAACAATGGTTAATGAGGATGAAATAAAGGCTAATGCATTTTTATTTAATCCAGAACAGATAACCGTAACTAAAGGTAATAATACACCTAATGCAGGTACTAACCATAAAATAGGGTAATGATTATAATTAGCTAACCATGATGCATCAGTCGTTACAGTTTTTGCTAATGGATTGGATATGGCATTGTGATCAATAACACTAGTGATTGCATAACCATGAATACCAAAGCTAACCCAAAAACCAGCAAGTACAAACGCAATTAAGAGAATAATAGCTGTAACTTGTGTTGCTTTACGTGCTTTGAGGTAAAGCTCACCTGAGGTCTTCATCTGTAACCAAGTGGCGCCATGAGAGACAATTAACATAAGGCTTACAATACCCGTTAAAATAGCAAATGGATTAAGTAACCCAAAAAAGCTGCCATCATAGTAGGCTCGTAAAAAACTATCATATCTAAAAGGGACACCTTCTAATAAGTTACCAAAAGCAACACCAAAAACGAGTGCAGGAACAAAGCTACCAGTAAAGATGCCATAATCCCATAGGTTACGCCATTTTCCATGTTCAAGTTTACTGCGGTAATCAAAACCAAGAGGTCTAAAAAATAGTGCACACAACACTAAAATCATCGCAATATAGAAACCTGAAAATGATGCTGCATAGACTTCAGGCCATGCTGCAAAGATACCTGCACCTGCTGTGATTAACCAAACTTGGTTACCATCCCAATGTGGTGCAATTGAGTTAATCATGATTCGGCGTTCATTATCAGTTTTACCAATAATAGGTAAAAGAATACCAACACCCATGTCAAAGCCATCTGTGATAACAAAACCGATTAATACTAAACTAATCAATACCCACCAGATGACACGTACAACTTCGTAATCAATCATTGTAAATGCTCCTATACCTTATTTTGTAGTGGTTAACTGATTGTTATCAGAAAATGTTTTTTCATAATGGTAATTACCTGTGCCTAATGAACTTGGTCCTAAGCGAGCAAATTTAAACATTAAGAACATTTCAGCAATTAAAAATAGCGTATATAAACCACAAATTAATAATAAGGTAAATAGTACTTGACCTGGTGTTAATGAAGAGTTGGCTACTCCGGTTGGCAAAATACCATCAATCGCCCATGGCTGACGTCCATACTCTGCGACAAACCAACCACATTCACATGCAATCCATGGTAGTGGGAGTGCTAATAGCATTAGGCGATGTAACCAACGTTTTTGACCAACTCGATTTTTATAAGTTGTCCATAAAGAGATACCGGTACCAAGAATCATTAATAGACCACAGCCAACCATAATTCTAAATGCCCAGAATAGTGGCGCAACAGCGGGAATAGAGTCTTCTGTTGCTGCTTTGATATGAGTTTCAGTCGCTTCAGGAATGGTTACGTGATCACGATCAGTGAATCGTTTTACTAAATAACCGTAGCCTAAATCCTCTTTATTATCTTCAAATGCTTTTAAAACAGCAGGATCATTGTTACCTTGTTTTATCTTCTCTAAATTAGTAAATGCCGTAATACCATTACGAATTTTCGTCTCATTTTGCGCTAAGATATCTTTCAATCCTGTTACCTGTTTATCTAGGGAGCGAGTTGTCATAATACCCATTGCATATGGGACTTCAATAGCAAAAAGATTTTCTTTCTTCTGTTGCGAAGGGAAAGCGATAACATTAAAAGAGGCAGGAGCGGGTTGTGTATCCCATTCACCCTCAATAGCAGCCAATTTTGTTGGTTGTACTGTTGTCATCTCATGACCTGCTTCATCCCCCACTATGGCAACTGCGATAGACATAAAGAAGCCAAAAGTTGCTGCAACAGCAAAAGAGCGTTTAGCAAAAGCAAGATCGCGATTTTTTAATAAATAGTATGAACTAATCGCGAGGACAAACATCGCACCAGTTAAATAACCAGCAGTAACGGTATGGACAAATTTGTATTGAGCAACTGGACTAGTGATTAAATCGTAGAAACTAGTCATCTCCATACGAGCATTTAAGTGATTAAATGAAGAGCCAATCGGGAATTGCATCCATCCATTAGCAACTAAAATCCAGAGGGCAGAAAGGTTAGAACCAAATGCCACACACCACGTCACTAGAAGATGTTTACCGCGGCTTAATCTATCCCAACCGAAGAAGAAAAGGCCTACCATAGTGGATTCTAAAAAGAATGCCATTAAACCTTCAATAGCCAATGGCGCACCGAAAATATCACCCACATAATGTGAATAGTAAGACCAGTTAGTCCCAAACTGGAACTCCATGGTTAAACCAGTCGCTACACCAAGTGCAAAGTTAATACCAAATAACTTGCCCCAAAATTTGGTCATATCTTTCCAAATTTGCTTACCACTAACAACGTAAACTGTCTCCATTATTGCTAACAAAAACGCCATACCTAGCGTTAATGGTACAAAAATGAAATGGTACATTGCCGTAAGCGCAAATTGGAGGCGTGATAACTCAATTATATCTAACATAGTTGCTCTCTACCTTTTTTGCTCACAATTTTCTAAAGATTATTTGAAAATGAGATATTGTACACCAATAATTAAAGAAAAAAACTTGATTAGGTTCAAATTTTATACAATAAAACATTTTTTACCGTCTCGCCTATATCTGCAAGATTAGTTACAACAGTTACCCCAGCAGCTTGTAACACTTTCGTTTTTTCTGCAGCTGTACCTTTATTACCCGAAATTATGGCACCTGCATGCCCCATCCGTTTACCTGCTGGCGCTGTAACACCAGCTATGTAAGCAACAACCGGTTTGGTTACATGATTTTTAATATATTCCGCCGCATCTTCTTCAGCAGAACCACCAATTTCACCTATCATAACAATGGCTTCGGTTTTAGGATCTTGTTCAAGTAACTTTAAAAGTGTAATAAAATCAGTTCCTGGAATAGGATCCCCACCAATACCGATGCAGACTGATTGCCCAAGTTTTATATCTGTTGTCTGTTTAACCGCCTCATAAGTTAATGTTCCTGAACGAGAGACAATTGCTACATTACCTGCTAAATGGATATGGCCGGGCATGATACCTATTTTACACTCATCAGGCACTATAATACCTGGGCAGTTTGGACCGATCATCATAACGCCAGTCTGTTTTAACTTCTCTTTTACCACCAGCATATCTAAGGTTGGAATTCCTTCAGTAATACAGACAATTAATTTAATACCGGCATCTATAGCCTCTAAAATTGAATCTTTTCCAAATGCGGCTGGCACATAAATAACGGTTGCTGTAGCGCCTGTAGCTGTAACTGCCTCTTGAACCGTATTAAATACAGGAAGTCCTAAATGGGTAGTCTCTCCTTTCCCCGGTGTGACGCCACCAACTAATTTTGTTCCGTATGCTAATGCCTGTTCTGAATGGAAAGATCCTTGGCTACCCGTAAAGCCTTGACAGATCACTTTGGTATCTTTATTGATTAAAATTGACATACTTCTTTCTCCATTCTCATTATCTATTTAGCTACGGATGATATTTTTTGTGCTGCATCAGTTAAGCTAGTTGCACTAATAACATTAAGTTTACTATCAGCCAAGATGCGCCGTGCAACTTCTGCGTTATTTCCCTCTAATCTTACTACAACAGGGACAGTTAAACCGATCTCCTTAATGGCAGCAATAATACCTTCAGCAATCAGATCACATCGAACAATCCCACCAAAAATATTGACTAAAATCGCTTTAACATTTTTATCTGATAAGATCAATTTAAATGCTTCTGTAACTCGTTCTTTAGTGGTGCCACCGCCGACATCTAAAAAGTTTGCTGGTTCGCCATGATATAGTTTAATGATATCCATGGTTGCCATAGCGAGTCCTGCACCATTAACCATACAACCGATATTGCCATTAAGTGAGACATAACTAATACCCTGCTCAGCAGCTATCGATTCGCGTCTATCTTCTTGCGTTGTATCTCTTAGAACAGTGAGATCAGGATGCCTAAATAACGCATTATCATCTAATACAATTTTGGCATCTAAACAGACGAGTTCGCCCTCATCGGTAATCACTAATGGATTGATTTCAGCCAGTGCTACATCATTTTCTAAAAATAGTTTGGCAAAATTGAGGAAGAGTTTAGTAAATTGATTAACCTGTTTACCTGTTAAACCTAACTTAAAAGCAAGATCACGGCCTTGAAACGGACAAGGTCCAGTTAAGGGATCGAGGGAGACTTTATGGATAAGGTGTGGAAACTTCTCAGCAACTGACTCAATATCGACGCCACCTTCTGTCGATGCCATGATGACTACACGGGCAGAACGGCGATCAATTACCGCACCTAAATAGAGCTCTTTAGCTATGCTTGAACTTTTTTCAATAAGGATTTTTGTAACCAACTGACCTTTGGCATCTGTCTGGTAGGTTACAAGATATTGACCTAACCATTTTTCAGCAAATGCTCTAATTTCATCACGATTTTTAGTACAAATTACACCGCCAGCTTTACCTCGTCCACCTGCATGTACTTGACATTTGGCTACCCAATTCCCATCATAACTCTCAGTAAAGAGCTGCGCTAATGTGGCATCGACCTCTTTAATTGAACTACAGAGATAACTTTCAGGGATAGGTAAACCATATTTTTTGAAGAGATATTTAGATTGATATTCATGCAGTTTCATACAAAGTCCTACGGTGTAATTTAATTTAAATTAAACGAAAACAAACAGTAATTTTAATCTAAGAGAGATCAATTGTGTAGTAATAATATCAGTCTTATCTGACGTTGGGAACGATTGCCGATATTAAGCAGCAGTGGTATACTCATGCAATAATATTAATAGGTGGTTGTTTATATTATAGACATAAATTAGTGCACCTCCCTATTTGACCCATTTTTATGAAAATTTTAAAAGGTATTGATATGGCAAAAGTTGGTATTTTTTTTGGTAGTGATACGGGTAATACAGAAAATGTAGCACAACAAATCCAACATTTATTAGGTAGTGATAAAGCAGACCTTTTTGATATTGCTAAAAGTACTAAAGAAGAGATCGAAAAATATGATTATCTCCTCTTCGGTATCCCGACTTGGTATTATGGTGAAACTCAATGTGATTGGGATGATTTCTTCCCTAATTTAGAGCAGATCGATTTTACAGGTAAAACTGTTGCTATTTTTGGTTGTGGTGATCAAGAGGACTATGCTGAATATTTTTGTGATGCGATGGGTACCTTAAAAGAGGTTATTGAGCCTAAAGGGGCAAAAATTGTGGGTAACTGGCCGACAGAAGGTTATCACTTTGAAAGCTCTAAAGCTTTAGCTGATTCTGACCATTTTATTGGACTTGCTATTGATGAAGATCGTCAACCGGAATTAAGTGAAGAGCGTATTGAAAAATGGGTTAAACAAGTTTCTATTGAAATGGGGCTTTAAGTCTATTTTTTTATTATCGATTAAAGTAATAAAATCAATTTCAAAACTTATATTTTACTATATCAACCAGAGAGAAGAGAGACATTATGACAGATCATGATCGTGATAATAATGCTGCCCTTAAAAATGCTGGATTAAAGGTAACATCACCAAGATTAAAAATATTGGAGATTTTGCGTGATCCCGCTCATCAACATGTGACCGCTGAAGATCTGTATAAAAAATTGCTCGAACTGGGAGATGAGATTGGTCTAGCAACTGTATATCGCGTTCTTAATCAGTTTGATGATGCTGGAATTGTTACACGTCATAATTTTGAAGGTGGCAAAGCAGTTTTTGAATTGGCAACACAAGAACATCATGACCATTTAGTCTGCTTAGATTGTGGTGAAGTTTTTGAATTTAGAGATGAGACAATTAACCAAAGGCAAAAAGAGATTGCAAAGCAGCACGGGGTTGAATTGACCTATCACAGTCTTTATCTTTATGGTCACTGTGCTTCAGGTGAATGCAAGAAAGATCCTTCACTTCACTCAAAATAGTAAAACAAATAAGCGCGATTATAGGGCGGTTGCCCTATAAAATCATCCTCTTCCCAATTTGTTATCAGGTTTATAGCAAATGAAACAACTACTAAATTTTATCCCATTACTCTTCTTTTTTACCTTTCTGATGTTATATGATATTTTTGCTGGTGTAGAGGCATTAATGATAACGGCAACAATATCATTTTTTATCACATTAATAATCTATAAAAAAATAGAGAAAGTTGAACTTTTCTCTTACTTAATGATTATTATTTTCGGTGGATTAACACTATACTTGCGCGAACCAGATTTTATTAAATGGAAGGTTACAATCATTAATTTTCTATTTGCACTTATCTTATTGATTAGCCAACTCTTTTTTAAGAAAAACCTACTAAAAAAGACGATAGGAAAAGAGGTACCACTAGATGATGCATCGTGGAATAGACTTAATTACCTCTGGTCACTCTTTTTTATGTTATGTGGAATTGCCAATATTTATGTCACATTTTATACATCAACGGATTTCTTTGCTATTTTTAAAACCTTTATTTTACCGGGCTCATCACTTCTATTAGCAGCTATATCAGGTATCTATATTTACATCCAGACAAACAAAAATAGTGATAATTAAAGATAAAAAATAAAAGATAAGATTATAAGCCATGAATAGAGAGAGCAATACCCCAAAAGGGCAACTGACCTTGCGGACATTAGCCATGCCAACCGATACCAACCCTCATGGCTATATCTTTGGTGGGTGGATAATGTCACAAATGGATCTTGGTGGCAGTATTTTAGCGCAAGAGATCGCCAAAAAAAGAGTTGTCACTGTTAACGCCAGTAGCATCACTTTTCATCAACCAGCTATGGTTGGTGATGTCGTATGCTGTTATGCTCGTTGTTTGAAAACAGGAGTCACCTCTATTACTGTTGAAATTGAGATTTGGATAAAAAGAGCGGCGGAAAGTAGTGCAGGTAGTCAACGATCACGAATTACCGATGCAATATTTACCTATGTAGCAGTTGATAAATATAACAAGCCTAAAGCATTGCCAAAAGAGCATCAGCACTATGATTGGACAAAAAGCGATATGTTAAATCTCAATAACCTATAATTAAAGAAGTGATTTATGCACCTTTTTTATCTCTCACTAAATACCTTTGTCAATTATCTTATCTTCTTTACCTATTGGTTAGCAATTGTTGCAACAACGCTAAGAATTCTTTTTAAGCGAAGACCAACCACATTTGTTGTCGCATGGCTGTTAGTCATCTATATTTTACCTATTATTGGGATCATCCTCTATCTTGTCCTTGGAGAAGCTCATTTGGGTGAAAAAAGGGTAAAACGTGCGCAAAAGATGCGCCCGACAATTATTCAATTTGTGCAACAACTCATCAACTTCTCAGATATATTTACCACAAAAGTGAGCCCTGTCAGCCAGCCGATATTTAAATTATGTAAATATGTAACCGGATTGAACGGCATCAAAGGTAACCACATTGAGTTACTCAGTTCAACTTCAACCATCTTTGATCGTTTAATTGAAGATATAAACGCTGCAAAATCAAATATTGAACTGGTTTTCTATATTTGGCAAAAAGGGGGTAGAGCAGATGAGGTTGAAGAGGCTTTAATTAATGCTGCTAAACGTGGAGTAACATGCCGATTAATGCTTGATTCGGCAGGTAGCCGCTATTTTTTGAAAACCGAAGCGAGTAGACGAATGCGTGATTCGGGTATCATTCTGGTTGAAGCGCTAAAAGTAAATTTATTGCGATTTATGTTTCGTCGGCTTGATCTCCGTCAACATCGTAAAGTGGTAATTATCGATAACTATATCACCTATACCGGCAGTATGAATATTGTCGATCCACGCTATTTTAAGCAGGATAAACATGTTGGTGAGTGGGTTGATGTAATGGTAAGAATGGCAGGACCCATCACAATGTTAATGGGAACAATCTATGCCAGCGATTGGGAGATGGAGACAGGTAACCATTTAGCACTACCTCTTATTACCGATTTTGCAGAGCCACCAGAAGAGCGGAAGCATATTATGCAACTAATCGCATCTGGGCCCGGTTATGCAGAAAACATGATTCACCCAATGCTACTAACTGCTATCTATTCAGCACAAGAGCAGATTATTTTTACAACGCCTTATCTGGTACCGAGCGATGATATTTTAAATGCAATCTGTACAGCGGCTCAGCGTGGTGTTGAGGTCATTATTATTGTCCCTGAAAAAAATGACTCCATGATGGTGAAGTGGGCTAGTCGTGCCTTCTTTTCAGAACTCTTAGAGAGCGGCGTTAAACTTTATCAGTTTAAACATAATCTCTTACATACCAAAAGTGTACTTATTGATAATCAATTAAGTTTAGTTGGTACCGTAAATTTAGATATGCGAAGCTTATGGCTTAACTTTGAGATTACAACAGTAATAGATGATGCAGAATTTGCCCATTCACTCTCTGGATTACTACATAGCTATTTAAATAATTCGAATGAGGTTAGCATCTCAACATGGAAAAAACGCCCTTTCTGGCAACCAATTATAGAACGGCTATTCTACTTTTTTGCGCCATTACTGTAACAGATAGATTAAAAATTTATTGATCAAACAAACTAATAGCCATTTTTTGAGATATCAGGCTGAAAGAGACCATTATCAATACGGTAAACTTCTGATTTAATTTTGCCATTACTCATTAGCTCAACTTCACGCCAACCAGGTGAATCTTTACATGAGAGTGTAAATTGGTCACATTCAGTTTTAAACTGAATGCAAGTTGAAGGGGTAGAAAAAGTGATGCAATGGTACCATTTTTTCTCTAATTGTTGATGAATATGCCCGCAACCGATCCCCTTTATTTGACGGTTGGATTGGATAATATTGCCTAATTCATCAGGATTTTTTAAGGCGTGCTCATCTAACCAATAAGAGTCTGATAAAATAGGGTGATGATGCAAAAAGAGTAGGGTATAACGGTTAGGAAAGTTCGCTAAAGTTGTCTGTAAAAAGTTGAGTTCAACAGGAGATAAATAGCCGTAAGGGTGACCTATAACTTGGCTATTTAATAAAATAATTAACCAATCTTGACCAAGTAATATAACTTTGTTTTCAGATAGACCATGGTGATTAAAACTATTTTGCATATAGCTATAGTTATCATGGTTACCCGCAAGCCAGACACAAGGCGTATTTAACCGCTTAATAGTTTGCGCAAAATAGTCATAACCCTGTTTTGAATCATCTTGTACAAAATCACCGGTAGCAACAATAAGATCATACTTTTGCTGTTGTGCTAGGATTTTATCTATCACAGCTAAAAAACTGGCATATGAATTTATGCCGAGCAGTGAATCCGTTTTATCTGCAAAAAGGTGGGTATCGGTAATATGTAATATTCTGCCTCTATTTTGGTCAACCGTCTTGAGTAGTAAGTTAGATTTCAAGATAAACCTCAATCCTATCTTAATGTGATAACTAAAATTGTCTATTTAATTAAAAACAGAAGATTAATTTATTGACTTACTTATAAAATAAGTATAAATCATCATCTTACAAATAAAATTTAACTAGATCACATTTTTAATAAAATTGGTTAATATTTATTAAAAAAATTATTTTTACTCAATACCCTAACACCACTCTTTACGTAAGGCTTGGTAGTGCAATTGAAGCCATTGCAATGCGATAACAGACCCTGCATTATTAATTAAACCACTTTCAACCCATTGATAAGCTTGTTCTCGGCTCACTACATGAACTTTTATATCTTCATCTTCTTCATCCAAACCATGAATGCCTTTAGCGGTTGATGCGTCAACTTCACCTACTAAAACATATAATTTCTCAGTTAGTCCTCCAGGGCTTGCCAAATAACTAAGCACTGGTTTGCACCGTTTAATAACAACACCAGCCTCTTCAACTGCTTCGCGCCGCGCAACATCTTCAATTGACTCATTTTGATGATCAATCATACCAGCGATTAACTCTAACAGCCATGGGCTCTCTTCTGTTTCAATAGCAGCAATACGGATCTGTTCGATTAAAACAACTTGATCACGAATAGCATCATAAGCAAGCAGAATAACAGCATTACCTCGCTCTAAGATTTCACGAGAAACAACTTCACTTATTGTTCCGTCAAATTTGCGATATTGAAATCGATAATCAAATAGTTTAAAAAAACCCTTATATAAGATCCGTTTTGTTAAATTAAATACATCTTTTTTATCAAAATGGATTGGATTATCTTTTATTTTCATCTGTCTCTCCAATAGAAATTAAATTAATTAACAAAATAATATAAGAAAATAAAAATTTAATAAAAAGTGCGAATGGTAAAAAGTGCGAATAGTATAAAAAGAGTTCTTTCTATATACTACAAGCTTTATATAAATTAATAGTCTGCTAAAATTAAACTATTACAAATACTACTATATTTTGAAGAGAAGATTAATGAAAAAAACAGTAACCTTTTTAATTGGACTTGTACTAAGTCAATCAGCTTTCGCTGAAAATCTTGTACAGGTATATAATCAAGCAAAAGAGACCAATCCAGAATTACGTAGTGCCTATTCTGATAAAGAGAAAGCGTATGCAGCAATTTCAGAATCTCGTGCGAGTTTATTACCACAGCTTGGTCTAAGTGCCTCTTATGGCGTAGACCATGGTCGACGTGATACCAGTGGTAAAAAAAGTAAAAGTGGTGATCTCTATAATTTAACGCTTACACAAAGTATTTTTGATTACTCAAATTGGAAAGCGTTAGATATTTCCAAAAAACAGGCTAGTATCTCAGATATCGCTTACCAATATCAGAGTCAAACATTAATCTTAAATACTGCTGTCTCTTACTTCAACGTACTTAAGGCTCTTGATGCATTAAGTTTTATCGAAGCGCAGAAAAAAGCGATCTATCGCCAGTTAGAGCAGACCCGTCAACAACATAATGTTGGGTTAGTTGCCATTACTGATGTACAAAATGCTCAATCAAATTATGATTTAACCGTTGCACAAGAAGTTAGTGCACAAAATGATCTTAATAATGCTATTGAAGATTTAAGACAGGTAAGTGGTCGCTTCTATGCGACACTTGCAACAATTGATGCCGATACCTTCAAAACAGAAAAACCTGGTAATATCAATGCACTGTTAAAACAGTCTGAAAAGAGCAACTTAAATCTATTAACAATGCGTTTAAATCGTGATATCGCTAAAGATCAGATCAAGTTAGCGGGATCAGGATATATACCGACCATAAATGTAAATGCATCGACCAATTTAAATAAAACTGATCGTTATGGTAATAAAACTAGCGCTGCAAATTATGGTAAAACCTATTCAGGTGATAATCAGATTGGCATAAGTGTCAATTTGCCAATCTTCTCAGGCGGTGCAACCATGTCAAAAGTTGAACAGGCACAATATAACTATCTTAGTTTCAGTGAGCAGCTTGAAAGTACAAACCGTAGTGTAATTAATCAACTTCGTTCATCATATAACAACATCGCTTCCTCTGTCAGTTCAATTCAAGCTTATCAACAAGCTGTTATCTCAGCCCAGAGCTCATTAGAAGCGACAACATCAGGTTATGAAGTGGGAACACGTACAATTGTTGACGTATTAAATGCAACAACACAGTTATATAGTTCAAAACGTAATCTGTCAGATGCGAAATATAACTATTTGACCAGTCTACTACAACTTAAGTATGCAATCGGTACTTTAACTGCAGATGATTTGGTAGCATTAAATAAGATGCTTGGTAATGAAGTGAGTACATTAGTGAGTGTTAATTAACCGTTTATTTAATTAATAATTTACGTAATTTTTTATTAACTAATTACGTAACTATTTACTTAACTGTTTACTTAATTAATTATTCAAAAAAAGGGATCATAATATTTTATGATCCCAACTATAAAGCTATTTATTGATGAACTAACTATCTATCTAACTTACTAAGAACCCGTTACTACTCAGCGCTCCAAAAGCCAGTCACTTTAACTTTATCCTGTTTCAAAACTGCACGAATCGGCATCATGGTAATATTATCACCCTGCTCTGCCTGTTTTAATACCTCTTTTTTACTCTTACCAACCAGATGTAAATAGATATTTTCACTATCTAAAATCATCGGTAAAGTTAAAGTCATACGGTCAAATGGTGCATCTAATGGGGTCATACCAACCACCTTTTTACCTGAATGCATATCTAAACCATTGGCTAGATTCTCTGCATTTGGAAAGAGGGATGCTGTATGCCCGTCTTCACCCATTCCTAAAATAACAATATCAAATGGTAGAGGAATTTTACTTAATGCCTGATCAGTCGCGGCTTCGCCAGCAAAGGGTGTTGCGCTACTATTTTTTAGGCCAATAAAATTAGCTGAACGGGCTCTATTTTGTAGTAGATAGGTTTTGACTAACTTTTCGTTGCTAGAGTCATGCGTCTCATCAACCCAACGATCATCAACTAAAGTGATAAACAGGCGATCCCACTCAAGATCTTGCTGGCTAAGTGAGATAAAAAGAGGAATTGGCGTTTTACCACCAGAGACCGCTAATGATGCGTGCCCCTTCACTTTGATCGCCTCTTTTAAGGTCGTGACAATATGTTTGGTGAGATCTTCAGTTAACGCTTGACTATTTGCATACTCATTTAATGTAAACATTATGATATATTCCTACAATTTGATTTTATTATACCGTCTACTACTTCTCAAATTCGCTCCATGAACGCCCATCTTTGGTAATTAATGCTACCGAAGAGACAGGACCCCAAGTACCCGCAGCATACTGTTTTGGTGGTTCATTATCTGCGGCCCACGCATCGATAATTGAATCTACCCAAGTCCATGCGGCTTCAACTTCATCTCGATGGACAAAGAGCGCTTGACGACCACGCATCACCTCAAGAAGTAGACGTTCATATGCATCAGCAATGTGTTGATGGAACGTCTCATTAAAATTAAGATCCAGTTTTGTGGATTGTAACCGGTGATTATTTTCAAGTCCTGGTACTTTATTGAGAATCTCAATATCCATACCCTCATCAGGCTGCAAACGGATAGTCAGTTTATTTTGTGGTAATTCAGGATAGGATTCGCTAAAAAGATTAAGCGGAGGTGCTTTAAAATAGACCACAACTTCAGAGCATTTTGTAGGTAGACGTTTACCCGTTCTAAGATAGAAAGGGACACCAACCCAGCGCCAGTTATCAATATCTACCCGAATTGTAACGAATGTTTCGGTATTACTCTCTTTATTTGCTCCGTCCTCTTCTAAATAACCAGGAACTTTAACATTATTTACAAAGCCAGAACTATATTGACCACGTACGGTCTTCTCACGGATATTACTTTTATTGATTGGACGCAGTGCATTTAATACCGCAATTTTTTCTTGGCGAAGACTCTTATCATCAAGTGAAGCAGGGGGTGACATCGCGATCATAGTTAAGATCTGCAATAGGTGATTTTGCACCATATCTCGCATCTGACCTGCTTTATCAAAATAGCCCCAACGCCCCTCAATACCCACCTCTTCAGCGATGGTAATTTGCACATGATCGATAGAGTTACGATCCCAAACAGAGGCAAAAAAGGTGTTAGCAAAACGGAGTGCCAATAGGTTAAGTACGGTCTCCTTACCTAAATAGTGATCGATACGATATACTTGAGATTCAGTAAAATATTGCGCAACGGAATCATTAATCTCTTGTGATGATTTTAGATCAGTACCAAGCGGTTTTTCCATTACAATTCTATTTTGAATCTGATTTAATCCAGCGCTTGCTAACCCTTTACAGATAGTTCCAAAAGTACCTGGATGCATAGCAAAATAGAAGATAGCAGGATGAGTGGGATCTAACTCACTTTTTAACCCTTCAAAAGCAGCGGTATCATTTACGTCAAGCTTATGAAAATTAAGTCGTCTCTTTAATCGTTGCCAAACCTCATCATCAATGGGTTCATGCATAAAAGTCATTAATGCATCTTTGGCAACTTCAGCATATTCTGCTTTATCCCAATCAGCACGACCAACACCTAAAATTTTTGTCTCAGCAGGGAGCTTACCATATTTTTCTAATTGGTAGAGTGACGGCAGTAATTTGCGTCTTGTTAAATCTCCTTTAGCACCGAAAATAACTAGGTCACAAGCAGGCACATCAGACATAAAATCCTCCGATTCTCTCAAAAAAAGGTTTTAGATAAAAATAAAGGCCCCCATATGGGTGACCTTCTATATAGATGGACTTCAATGTAAAGTGCATTTAGTATAAGACAAAAATAATCCATCTACTAATTATCTTAGACTATTTTTAAAATATATAATTTGTATTGACGACAAAAAACATACTTAAATATAGTTTACTCTTTAAACTCGCACAAAATCCATATGAACTAATTTTGGCTTAAATGGATGACGTTGAACAGCTTGTACTTTCACATTCACTGTTTTACCATCAACATCAATCGCCAAAGTTTCAGAATAGAATTCTGGTTTTTCTTGCATATTAAAGACTTGATCGTGGTCTAAAATTACCGCGATTGCTGGTTCATTACCACCATAAATAACAGCAGGAAATTTCCCCGCACGACGCAGGCGGCGGCTCGCACCCTTACCATGTTCATCGCGTACTACAGCATTTATTGTAAACATAATTACTCCAAAAATGATAAAACCAACCGCAGGCGACCCAGCAATTGGTTATGAACTGATCACCACAATATTACCAAATCAAAAGATAGTAAGGGCAATATCATGATGAATTAACTGCCCAAAAGGCGCGGCGATTATAGCCTAAAATCCCGTCAAAATCAACTTGACTTTATCACCGTAATATTGACCCCATAACTGGTTTTTACGCTCGGGGCGAGCTTTAAAGGTCTATTAATTCGCCCTGTTTCAACGCAAACCATCGATCGATAACCATCATCATCCATATCTTTCATACTTATTGACTTATCTCCCCATGGATTCCAAACAATGATATCGGTTGCATTCTCATTAGTAACCTGAATTACCCGTTTTTTATCATTAATTGTGATAGGATTCTCCACATTGGCATAGATGCGATCAACCTCTTGGTCAAATTGCATCTCCCCTTTGATTTTAGGTCTATTCTCTTTATCCACCTTATCAAAATAGTCATCACTTAAACCACTCACAACCACATCATCGATATTATCAACATCAAAATAGGTGTGAAGTGCCGATGTCGCATCAAAATCACCCTCAGAGGTTAAAGTTAATTTACAAGATTCGCCGAGGTGAAGCGCTAATGTGAGGGTGAATTTTTCTGTAAAAAAGGGATCAGTCTCAAGGCTATTGGTAAGCGATAATAGAAGATCAACTCCATCCTCATTTTCAGAAACTGAATCGAGCTGCCACATAGCAGTGCGTGCAAAACCATGTGCAGGCTCCCCTAAATTAGCAAACCAAGGCCAACAGATAGGAATACCGCCACGAATCGCTTTACCTCTTTGAAACTGCGCACTATTGCTTAACCAGATAACGGATTGATCTTGATCACTAGGTTGCCAAAAGAGCAGTTGAGCCCCCTGTAAGGAGATAGCAGCACTACATATTGACGATTTGATAACTAAAATAGGGAGATCGCCAAATTGGATCCTATATACAGAAGGGCTTATCGATTTAGCCTCCTTTTTTGATGCTAATATAGCTTGAACTATGCTCAACTCTCTCTCTCCTTAAAAATGGGTAAAATAGATAAAAACTGATAGTGGCGTTAAATTGTACACGTTTTGTTTAATCAGTAAATCAAAGCGTTATGATCCATCAATTGATTCAGTAAAATATTATGTAATTGATAAGCGAACATTGATATTAAAAAACATTGATATTAAAAAATGTTTTAGGGTTGCGTACTCTTTATCGAACAATAATTTTTAAATTTGCAATTAAAATAGAAATTATTATTAAGAGACATACTAATTATTGAGTAATTTTACTATTTATACTGTTCGAATGTTTCATGATGGTAACTATTCGGTTATAATTCAAAACTATAGTGCTTTTTATCATCCAAGATAGGATAGAGAGACATTTATGCAAAGATCACTTTCCCGCTCACAAATATGGTCATCGATACTCTGTTTAGCGTTTGCTGCTTTTGTCTTTAATACCACCGAATTTGTGCCTGTTGGTCTGCTACCCAATATTGCTGAAAGCTTCAATATGGATGTCTCCCATGCTGGTTTACTGTTAACTGTCTACGCATGGTCAGTCTCACTCTTATCTCTGCCACTCACCATTTTGACCGTTAGAATGGATCGCCGCCAACTACTAGCAATACTCTTTGTCCTGTTTATTGGCAGTCACATCTTAGCTGGTTTTGCTTGGAGCTTTTATAGCTTGATGGCTGCGCGTATCGGTATAGCCTGTGCCCATGCTGTTTTCTGGGCGATAACAACTCCATTAGCTGTCAGATTAGCCCCAATTGGCAAAAAAACCAAAGCGATGAGCTTTATTGTTGTTGGCACATCAATGGCGACCGTTCTAGGCATCCCAATCGGTACCATGATAGGTCAGCTAGCAGGTTGGCGTGTCACCTTTCTTGGTATTGCTGCCATTGCACTATGTGTAATGTTTCTGCTGCTCTACCTTTTACCGCGCATACCAAGTAATAGTAATATTCCGCTTCAAAGCATCCCAAACGTCCTATCACGTCCTCAGCTTTTACATATTTTCCTCTTAACCGCGATTCTGATTACGGGGCACTTCACCGCCTATACCTATATCAACCCATTTATGCAGCGAGTAGGTGGCTTTAGTGAAGATACGGTGGTTCTACTGCTCTTAATGGTCGGATTCTCCGGTATTATCGGTAGTATTATTTTCGCAACCTATGCCAAAAGATACCCAACTGCCATTTTTGCCTTGCCAGTTATCACCATAACCTTAACCCTTTTTATTCTCTATTACAGTGTTTGGAATATCTACACTACACTTATTATCTGTATGCTCTGGGGGCTATCAATCACCATAATTAGTATGGTATTACAGATTCGTATCATTGATGCTGCGCCAGATGCAACCGATGTAGCGACCTCTGTCTATTCAGGTATCTATAATATCGGTATAGGTAGTGGTGCATTTATTGGTGGTAAAGTGATCACCTACCTCTCAATGGGTAGCATCGGTTTTATTGGCGCTATGTTCACCTCCACCGCCTTAATAATATTTCTGATTATGGCGAAAAAATGGTGGCAAACGTTTTAAGCTATTAATAGATAAATAATAGATAAATACCGTTTAAACCACGATTAAAAGAGGATTAAACGGTATTTAAAAAGAATGTCCTAAATGGACTATTTTAAATAATCAGTTTTAAATGATCTGTTTTAAATGGACAGCTTTTTGGTGATTTTTTTAAATAGTTTCTACATGAATCTGTTTAAAATAAACAGTTATTAATCTTATAAAAAAACTGTTTTTAAATAGATCTTTTCTACTCTTCTTAATGAAAATAGACTACTTTTCAAAACAGTAACTATCGCCTAAAGCAGCGCCTTGCGAACCAAACTCTCTCAGATTTTGATCGATCGCATTCATTGACAGCCAATGATTTTCGCACCAATCAGGGGCGAGTAAAGTGGGTTTACGGGCATTAGCCGAGATGCGATGATATAAGATATCTTTCGGTGTATGGCGAATCATCGTCCCTGCAATATCCACATAGTCATCAAGCGATAAAACGTCCAATCTACCTGCTCGCCACGCTTTCGCCATAATACTCCCTTCAACAATATGTAAAGGGTGAATTTTCAAACCATCAACGCCGCAATCGAGAACTTTCTCAAGGGTGATTAAGTTCTCCTCTTTCTGCTCTTTAGGTAAGCCAACAATAAGGTGAGTACACACTTTTATACCCAAATTACGCGCTTTTTGCGTTGTTGCGCAGTAAGTATCAAAACTATGTCCCCGATTGATCAACTGTAATGTTCTATCATTAGCTGTCTGCAATCCAAGCTCAAGCCAAACCTCAAATCCCTGAGCTTGATAATCTGCTAAAAGCGCTAAGGCAGCATCAGGGACGCAGTCTGGTCTTGTCCCAACACAGATTCCCACTATATCGGCATGACTAAGTGCCTGCTCATAAAGACGTTTTAGCGTCTCAACTTCAGCATAAGTACTGGTATAGGCTTGAAAATAGGCGAGATAGCGTTTTGACTTCTTCATCTGTAACGCTTGCGATTTCAACTGATCAGCAATTGACTGAACCTGTATCGACTCATCAATAAAAGAGGCGACATTACAAAAGGTACAGCCACCTAGCCCAATAGTCCCATCACGATTGGGGCAGCTAAAACCACCATGCAGAGTTAATTTATAGATTTTTTCACCGTAGCGGCGCGTTAGATCTGCACCAAACGTATTGACGACTAAATGGAGTTGCATTGTTGTTAGATTATCATTACCTAAAAAGAGCTCTATTTTAAGTTGAACCAACTGCTATCGCAAGTTTGCTAAAAATATCGATAAACTGCACTTAAAGCTACACCAATAACTACACCAATAACTACACCAATAACTACACCAATAACTACACCAATAACTACACCAATAACTACACCAATAACTGCAACTATAACTACCGATAAAATTATAGATAAAAAAAGATTGAAATAACCCAGTTATTTAGTAGGATATAACCCTATTTCTACTCAACGATTCCCAGAAAGTAAACCCTGCACTTTAACCTGATGAACTATCTTATTAAGGAGTGAACATGTTTAGTAAAAAGATGACAATTGCCGATTATGACAAAGAACTTTGGAGTGCTATCAAAGAGGAGGAACGCCGCCAAGAGGAGCATCTAGAGTTAATTGCATCTGAAAATTACACCAGCCCACGCGTTATGGAAGCTCAAGGATCTCAGCTCACTAATAAATATGCAGAAGGTTATCCGGGTAAACGCTACTATGGTGGCTGCGAATATGTTGACATTGTTGAACAGTTAGCCATTGATCGAGCCAAAGCGCTATTTGGCGCCGACTATGCCAATGTACAACCCCATTCAGGCTCGCAAGCCAATTTTGCTGTCTACTCTGCACTTTTAAAACCGGGTGATACCGTACTTGGTATGAACCTATCCGAAGGTGGGCACTTAACCCACGGCTCTCCGGTCAACTTCTCTGGTAAATTTTATCATATCGTCGCTTATGGTGTAGATGAGACAGGTCGCATTGATTATGACGAGCTAGCTAAAATTGCTAAAGAGTCAAAACCTAAAATGATAATTGGTGGATTCTCTGCCTACTCAGGTGTTGTCGACTGGAAAAAGATGCGTGAAATTGCGGATAGTGTCGGTGCCTACCTATTTGTTGATATGGCGCATGTGGCTGGATTAGTTGCTGCCGACGTCTACCCAAATCCTCTTCCTTACGCCCACGTTGTTACCACAACCACCCATAAAACATTAGGTGGGCCACGTGGTGGACTGATTTTAGCTAAAGGCGGTAGTGAAGATCTCTACAAAAAACTGAACTCAGCTGTCTTCCCTGGTGCACAAGGTGGTCCGCTAATGCATGTCATTGCGGCAAAAGCGGTTGCACTTAAAGAGGCGATGGAACCAGAGTACAAAACCTACCAACAGCAAGTGGTTAAAAATGCCAAAGCGATGGTAGAAGAGATCGTTAAACGTGGCTATAAAGTGGTGGCTGGTGAAACGCAAAATCACCTCTTTTTAATCGATTTAGTTGATAAAAATATAACCGGTAAAGAGGCGGATGCCGTATTAGGACGAGCCAATATTACCGTCAATAAAAATTCAGTACCTAATGATCCAAAAAGTCCATTTATCACCTCAGGTATCCGCATCGGAACACCATCGATTACCCGCCGAGGATTTAACGAAGCGCAATCACGTGAACTTGCAAACTGGATCTGCGATCTATTAGATAATATTAACGACGAAGCGCAAATTGAGGCAGTCAAAGCCAAAGTGATTGATATTTGCCGTAAGCTACCGGTTTATGAACATTAATAGGATCTATTAATGAAATTTTTATAGAAAATATATAGAAATCACTAGCCGCTCCCACCGATTAAAATCGGTGGGCTTTTATTTGCCTAAAAATATGGATATAAATATAGTCATATATATAACTACAGATAAAAATATTAATAGAGATCTAAAAATAGTTAGTTAAATCGTTTTTGTTTATAGAAATATTTTTCCATAAAAACCGTTTTTAGAAACAACTATCTATAAAAACGGTTATCTATAAGAAAGTTATAAAAAAAGCTATAAAAAAGTTATGAAAACTGTTATTTATAAAAACTATTATTTATAAAAACTATTATTTATAAAAACTATTATTTATAAAAGTAATAGTAATACCCTGCCGTGATAACTACCCCAAGCAGCAGTGCCAAAAGGGAGAAGACTAACGGCTTTTTACTCCGTTTTTTAAACGGTTCCAGTAGATTACGTTTCGCATTCTGCGGTAACTCAGCTTTACTGGTAAGGAGCCGACCCGAAAATAGGCTTATCTTGATCCTACTATTAATCGCCCAGCCTGATGCCTCTAATAGTGGTCCCAAGGTTCTACGTCGCAACTTAATCCACGCTAATATAACTGATGGTCCAGAGATAACTAAAAATAGACCGACAATTAGTAGTGGGAACTGCCACCATTTTAAGCCAAAAAGTGCTTGGCAGATTGAGGCAACCGCGGTACCTAACGCACCTAGTGCTAACCCGATAGCGGCAAAAATCCCAACACTCTTACCAATATCAAATTTCGGATCACCGCTTGTTAATAATTTACTACTCTCGGCATCAATGCTTGCATCTCTACTGCTTGCCCACTTGGTTAGCTGCTCTGTAATTAAGCGGCCGATACGTTGATAAGGCGCCCAGATAGCTTGGCTAATACTGATCGGTTTGGTCACCATTTTAACCACAGTTGCATCCCAATCATTGCCGTTATTATCAATAAAAACACCATTACGACCTGTCATCAAATAGTCACCACTACCAATTGTCATCGCAGCGGTTATGAACTGTTTCTGATCTTGGCGGGTACACTCACAATAGAGTAGGCAAAGTTCAGAGTAGTTCGCAAGTGTACTGTGTTTTGCAATATCATCAACAGCCACACAGAGCGTTGCACAGCGACCATCAATAAAAAGTTTACCGATTTGGAAAATCGCTGACGATGAGGGATCGAAAAAGTCGGCAAATGAGGTAAAATTGAGCAGTAACTGGTAAAGATATTTATGAAATAGCACCAGTTTTTTTAACATCTGCACATCTGTTGCGGTGATTGGTGACCGCTTATCTTTAGCAACCATTTTTGAAAATTCATTGAGGTAATCACCAGCAAGAATAGTATTAATCAGATCTTGCGGTAGATCATCGATAGAGGATTTCGCAACAACAGTTACTGCAACTGGCTCTACTGCTGGCTTTGTCTCAACTAATTTTAGATAGGGGATAAGCTGCTGCTCTATACTTAACCACTCTTGATGAGTAAGCTGATCGGCATTGGTTAAATAAGGGTTAATTAACTGCCTAAACTGGTCAATTTGAGCTTGCCAACAAGGATTAATCCCCTCTACTAAATTGAGCGGTTGCCCTGCCACAATTTTAGATAGCGGCAAGTCAGCCAATGCATCATGCGAAAGTAACTGATTATCACTCGGAACAATATACTTCTCGTTCACATTTAAGGTTGATTCAGCTTGCGGTGCATATTGCGCCAAAGCAACCCGTAAAAAATAGTCATCAATTTTAGATTTTAGCTTCTCAACTAATTTACCAATTGCGGCGGTATCCGCCCCAAATGGGGTCTGAATGGATTTAATTTCGTTTTGCCACTTCTGCCACTTCTGTAAATCTTCAACTAAAGCGGTCGCTATCTGCTGATTAATACCGGTTTCACCACTCGCATCAAGCACCCCACCAACTAGATCGATTGCTGTCTGAATAAAAGTACGCATATCTGGATTTAACTGATCAGAAGGGGGGAAAATCGCATCGCCATTATAGAGTGACTTAGCATTAAGAGTGATTGCCTGCTCAACGTCTGCTTGTGTTAAATAGTCACGGTTCTGTTTAACAGCAGACGGCACTTTGTTCAGAATAGATTGCGCCGTTTGCTGTAATTTCCTGCCGGTTTCAGTTTCGGGATTGATCTCGGATATCGGGAGTTGATCTGAGGCGGTTAAAAAAGAGTCCAATGAACACAATTGATCACGAATCCAGCTAATCGCATCTAAAATATCGGGAATCCGGATATGCCCATCCTTATCACGATCTAATAACTGTAATGTTTCAGTATTAAAATTAATACCTGCTGTTGGGCAACTAAGTGCCACCCACAATTTTGGATCTAACGTGGGTAAATTAATAATATCATCAGCATCTAAAAAATAGACCTGATCAACGCCGCCGACATGTTGAAATGTCCAAGTATGCTTCATAAGCACTCCTACTTTAATGATTAGCCTAATGCTTTGTGATAGAATACCGCCTTAATGGCTACTAACCAAATAAAACTTCGCTTAATCCATAAACTATGACATTAATCAATTTAACAAATGCTTACCTCTCTTTTAGCGATGCACCACTTCTCGATCATATCGATATCAATATAGAGAACAACGAACGGGTCTGCCTAGTTGGGCGTAATGGTGCCGGTAAATCTACACTACTTAAGATCTTAAATAGAGAGGTACCGCTTGATGAAGGGCAGGTGGTCTATGCCGATAATGTTGTCGTCTCTCGTTTGCAGCAAGATCCCCCACGCAATATTACAGGATCAGTATATGACTTTGTTGCCGAAGGGTTGCAAGAACAAGCGGCGATGCTAAAAGCGTACCATGAACTATCACAACTCATCGCGCATGATCCAAGTGAAAGCAATTTGAATAGATTAACCAAAATGCAAGAGCAGCTTGAACAGCAAAATGGCTGGCAGCTCGAAAATCGTATTAATAATATCCTATCATCCCTCTCGCTAAATGGCGATGCTGAGCTCTCCTCTCTCTCTGGTGGTTGGTTGCGTAAAGCTGCACTAGCTAAAGCCCTAGTATGCCAACCGACAGTGCTCCTGCTTGACGAGCCAACTAACCATCTAGATATAGAGACGATTAGGTGGTTAGAGGAGTTTTTAAAAAGTTTCAATGGCAGCATTGTCTTTATCTCCCATGATCGTGCTTTTATCCGCCAGATGGCAACACGTATTATTGATCTTGATCGCGGCAAGATCGCCTCATGGAGCAGCAAAAATAGCTGTTATGATAACTACCTCATCGGTAAAGAGGAGGCGCTTAGGGTTGAAGAGTTACAAAATGCTGAATTTGATAAAAAGTTAGCCCAAGAAGAGGTCTGGATTCGGCAAGGGATCAAAGCACGTCGAACCCGTAACGAAGGTCGTGTCCGCGCTTTAAAAGCACTACGGCAAGAGTATGCAAACCGCCGCAATGTCATGGGTAACGCCAAAATGCAGGTAGAGGAAGCGCTGCGATCAGGTAAAATTGTCTTTGAACTGGAAAATGTCAGCTATAAAATTGGTGAGAAACAGCTCATCAATGACTTCACAATTCAGGTGCTGCGCGGGGCAAAAATTGCCCTCATTGGTCCAAATGGTGCAGGTAAAACAACCCTACTAAAACTGCTATTAGGTGAGATTCAACCAACCTCAGGAGAGCTACACTGCGGAACTAAATTAGAGGTCGCCTATTTTGATCAGCATAGGGCAGATCTCGATCCCGATAAAACCGTCATGGACAATCTTGCCGATGGTAAACAAGAGGTGATGGTAAATGGCCGAAGTCGCCATGTTTTAGGGTATCTACAAGATTTCCTCTTTCCACCAAAACGGGCAAGAACACCCGTCAGTGCGCTATCAGGGGGGGAACGTAACCGACTCCTACTAGCGAAACTCTTCTTAAAACCAAGTAATTTACTGATTCTTGATGAACCAACCAATGATCTGGATATTGAGACCCTAGAGTTACTAGAAGAGCTTGTTAATGAGTACCAAGGCACAGTATTACTCGTTAGCCATGATAGGCAATTTGTTGATGATGTAGTCACCCAGTGTTGGTTTTTTGAACCGAACGGGCATATTGGTGTCTATGCGGGTGGCTATCAAGATGCGCTATTGCAACAAATAAATAGCCAACAAATAAATAGTCAACAAATAACAAGCGATCAGAACAAATTGAATAATAATAGTTCAAATAACAATCGTTCAAATAACAATCGTTCAAATAACAACAGTTCAATTAGTAACAACAAGATCGAGCAAAATAGCAGTGAGAAGAAGAGCGAGGGCAAAAATCGAGCTAAACTCAGTTATAAAGATCAGCGTGAATTAGCGAATCTACCATCAAAGATCGAACAACTTGAACAGGAGATTGATGCACTACAGGCGCAAATAAGTGATAATGCATTTTTCAACCAACCACATGAGACAACTAGCGCCATTTTACAAACCCTTGCCGATAAAGAGAGAGAGCTTGAGGCGGTATTTGCCCGCTGGGAAGCATTAGAGTCACAAGTGAGAGAGTAGTTATCATAGATAAGTACTATATACATTATCTATATAGATAGACTATATTATAATGTCAAAGATGATGTCCCAACAGACAGGACTAATAACCGAATAGATAATGATAGATAATGGCAAATTAAGATGATCGATACAAATCTCTACACACTATGTTCAGATTGTGACCTGCTGGTGCAACTCCCAGCGGTTGACATCGAACATAAAGCAGTATGCCCAAGATGCCATAACCTATTGAACAAAAAAAATCGCAATATGCGGTTAAATACTACAATTTATGCGCTCTGTGCCTTAATCATGTTATTTACAGCATCAGGCTTCATCTTTATAGATATCACTATCCTTGGTAACTTTAACGGCGTCACAGTGTTAGATGTATTAACCACGCTCTATCGTGATGATTACCGTTTTATCGCGCTTATCTTCCTCCTTTTTGTCCTCATATTTCCGATCTTCAATTTAACCATCATGTTATTACTCTGCGCTAAGCGATCACTCTCTCGCTATCGCAAACGTGATCTGCTGATTATCTATGAAAAGTTAATCCACTGGTGTATGCCCGAAATTTTCCTTACTGGTATCTTGGTCAGTTTTGTAAAATTGATGAGTTATGGTCAAATTGGTATCACCACGGCCTTTATCGCCTTCTGTCTATTTGTCTTTTTCTATCTCAAAGCGGTACTCTCATTCTCGACCAAAGCGTGTTGGGATAGTATAGCCACCAACAATTTTGCCCATAAACCGCTCATCGCCGGCGAAACAGGGATAAACCAAGATATCCGATTATGTGACTGCTGCCACGCCATCTTACCAGCTAAAACTGTTCACTGTCCCCGTTGTAAGCAGTCTGGTAAACCTAGAAACCGAGATAAAATACAGTGGACTCTCGCACTGCTTGCCACCTCATTAATAATCTATATCCCAGCTAATCTATTTGGTATTATGATAACCGTTATCTTAGGATCAGCATCGAGCGCCACCATCTTAGATGGAGTGATCTACATGTGGCAAGCGGGCGATATACCTGTTGCATTAGTGATTCTAACCGCAAGTATCATCATCCCCATTCTAAAAATAGTCTCACTAAGTGGACTCTGCTACTTTGCCATAGGGAGCAGACATAAAAGTATCCACAACTGCCTCAATATGAATAGACTATATAAAGTGGTGGAATTTATTGGTAAATGGTCAATGATCGATATTTTTGTTGTTTCGGTTATCTCTGCACTTGTACGTAACCAACAGATGATGGCAATCTACCCCGATATTGGCATCATCTTTTTCGCAATAGTGGTGATTGTCACCATGATCGCCTCACACCAATTTGATCCCCGTCTTATCTGGGATCGAGTAAAAAATTAAATAGAATCGATGAAAAGTAGGTAAAAATATGTCAACCCCGCAAAAGCTCGCCAAAATTGTAAAAGTAAGAGGGATCTCAGCTATCTGGATCATCCCTATTGTCACTGTCATTGTGGGGCTATGGATCATCTATAGCCACTTTGCCAATAAAGGGGTTGAGGTGACTTTACTGGCAAAAGATGCCAGTAGCATCATCGCAGGTAAAACGGTTATCAAAAATCGCAGTGTTGATGTTGGTATTGTCGATGAGGTGACCCTATCAAATGATTTTCAACAGGTGGTAATCAAAGGGCATATCTATAAAGATATGGTTCCACTCCTTACCAACGACTCCCTCTTTTGGGTAGTTAAACCTGAAATTGGTCATGAAGGGGTGACTGGACTAAATACCATCTTATCAGGCGTCTATATTGAACTGGCATCAGGCGATGATAAAAGAGAGTTTCACAATAGACCATTTACAATCTCAGATAATCCACCACTTTCAGAGCCCGGTATCCAAGGGCTTCGATTAAATCTTGAGAGTGATCAAAATGGTGTAATTCCACGTGGTGCCGCCGTTATGTTCCGTGGCTACCGAGTGGGTATTGTAGAAAAGTCAGATTTCGATGTTGCCTCACGTAAAATGAAATACCAACTCTTTATCCGCAAACCGTATGATATCCTAGTCACCCAAAATGTCCGTTTTTGGAAAGAGGGTGGAATTAATTTAGCCTTCTCACAGCGCGGAGCCAACCTCGAAATTCCATCCCTAGATGTTCTACTCGCCGGTGGAATCAGTTTTGATATTCCTGAAGGGTCAAAATTTGGTGAACCAGCAAAACAGAACACAGTTTACAAACTTTATGAGAATAGACGCGCCATACAAGATTCACAATATACTGATTATACTGAATTTTTATTAATGTTCTCTGACTCTATCTCTGGCTTAGTCGAAGGGGCATCGGTCGAATACCGCGGTATCCGTATTGGTACAGTAAGCAAAGTGCCATTTTATACCCCAGAAATATTAAAAGATCATTCAATGCTAAACCAAAACATCCCTGTCTTAATTCGTATTGAACCGGGTCGACTCTCTGAACTGGTGACAGAGAAGATCGATATTGCCGCGATGATAATTGACGAACAGAAAAACGGTTTTGGTGCCGCTTTAAAAACTGCCAACCTATTAACCGGTGCACTCAATATTGATTTAGATTTCTACCCTGAACTTAAAAATAGCTACAACCCTAAAACACACATCGAATACGGTTATGAAACCATTCCAACTGTACCAACTGGGCTTGCGCAAATACAGGCAAAAGTTCTCCAACTACTCGACAACTTTAATAAGTTACCACTTAATAAAACGGTCACAGACTTTAATAAATCGTTACAAGCGAGTGAAAAATTGATGAACTCACTCAATACTATTTTGGCAACTAAAGAGATGCAGAATCTACCGAAAGATCTACAACAAGCGATCCAGACACTAAACCAGACTATGAAAGGTTTACAACCAGGCTCTGATATGAATAATCAGATGAAAGAGAGCCTACAAAAAGTGCAGCAGATGATGGATCAACTTACCCCACTACTAGGTACGCTGAATGACAAAAGTAACGCCTTAATCTTTAGCGCACCAGCAAAAAGAGATCCTGAACCCAAAGCATCAAGCCGAGGAGTAAAATAGTGAAAAGAGCCATATTAAAAACAGTCATGTCAAAAACAACTGTATCAAAAACAACAGTATCAAAAACAACAGTATCAAAAACAGGCAGATTAGAGACCATAAAAACGGCAGCAAAAAAGCTAGCAGCAGTCACAATCTCACTGCTACTACTTGCTAGCTGCTCTGCAAAAGTGGCAGAAAAAAATTACTACCAGTTAGCGGATAATCTACAAATATCGACCTTAAAACCTGCTCAAACAGTACATACCGCGCAGCAGCTAATATTTATTGAGCCAATCGAAGTAGCAAGGTTTTTAGATAAAAATGGTATCGTATTACAGACCGATGCGATTAAATATATCACCGCCACCCAGAATTTATGGATCGCGCCACTCTCACAGCAGCTTGAAGAACGGATCGTACAGGACTTTACCCAACTACTACCTAACTATATCATCACCAGTAAACCGACAACTTACTCACCTATCATGCGGCTTAAACTTTTTATTGACGGATTCCATGGTAGCTATAATGGCGACGCAGTGATCAAAGGGCGCTGGGTTATTGCAAACAGTGGTGGTGAGCTCTACAGCAAAACCTTTAATCGCCACATACCCTTAACCAAAAATGGCTACGAGTCATTAGTTGCAGCTTTATCAAAAGGTTGGCAGCTAGAGGAGCAAGATTTAGCTAATAAATTAGAGCAAGTTACTCACTAAAAAAGCAAAACCTCACATCAAGAAACGGTAATTTGCATATTACCGTTTTTATTATCCTCGCTATTTAACCAATTTATTATCTATTCTTTTTAATAAACAATTTTTAATAACGAGTTTTTAATAACCTGTTTTTAATAATAACGTAATAGATTACCAGTGAATATCCGCTGAAAAAAAATAAAATTTTATAAAAACATTTTAATTCCTTTTAATATGTGTTAAAAATAAAATATTACGTTAATATTAGTTAATAATTGAGTTAATAATGTGGTTTTGATGATAAAGTCAACGGATAAAATAATAAATCAATCAAAAACAGAGAGTGAGTTGATGAAAGCGAGAAAATTCTGGCAAGTATCAGGAAAATTGCACTTAATTCAAAATAGGACAACGTGCTATTCCCTATTATTAAAATCACATACCAGCTATTCATCTTTTCCGTTGTTAACTTTTTCTATGGTCAATTCTGTAATCAACAGTTTTACTGTGATAAAAAAACAGCTAACATCTTTTACCGTAGCTACCACTTTTTTGCTCTCTTTACCACTCACTTTTTCTGTCCATGCAAAAATGACTACCAGTGCAGAAACCAGTACATCGCCCGCTTTAACTCTTTCTAAAAATAGTCTTAATGCCGATACAAAAAAGGTCTCTAACAGCTCTGCCGGTATCCGGCTATCTGATGGTACCCTCTTAACCGAGGGGAACAATACCACTAGCAGCAATAATCCTCTTGAGATAGAGGAGGAGACTATCGCCAATATTGAGATTTTAGTACCCAACTCAGATGAACCAATTGCGCTAAAAAAGTTACTCACAACACCTTATAAATATCAACAGAGTGATGATACAACCGTAACCAGAACATTGATGGTCAATATTTCAGATAGTGATGGTAACAAATTAAAGAGTGATACAATCGATGGCTGCAAACACTATATCATCACCCTTATTGATCTAGATAATAACCGCTATACCCAAAAGCGGGATACCCCCTACATTGCGACCACCTATTACCTCAAACCAAAACAGTCAAACCAAGGTAAACCGCATGCCTGTTATGCCAAACCAAATATGATCTATAGCGGTAATAACAGCAGCAATTTCAAAAACCGAGTCAATGGACCTACCTCACAATGGAACAGTACTAACGGTTTTATCTTACAAGATCTTAATAACCCATCTAGTAACTTCCCAACAGTTGGGGCGCATGGGCTATTTTTTAACCTATCTTTTATCAATGCTGATGCTAAAACAGTTCAATATGAGAAGATTCCAGCCAACTCTGGAATTGATCTCAGCATCAATAATATTGATGATCAGATGGTCAAAGTGATGTTAACTGGGCCCCGTAATGGCGCAACGGTATCGACAGCCAGTACCGCAGTCCCCACTCTATTTACCATAAAAGCGGGCGATACCCCCATCTACACATTTAAGATCAGCAAATGGTTTATAACATTAGCAGATTCCGCTGTTTATTACGATGAGCCCTATAATAACTGCCAAAATCTCTATGGCAGCAGCTACCGCATTCCGATAGTGAACGAGTACACTAACGCCAATAATAGTGACTATTATAAACATACCGACTGGTCAGGCGGACTACCTGGGCAACCTAATAACTACCAACGACGAATCGGTGGCGGGCTATTTTCGGAGTGGGGAGATGTAGGAAGTGGCGTTGAGGGTCTATATGACAGTAGCGATTTTGCCCAAAAAGCCTTCTACTGGGCAACTGAATCCTACAACTGGGCAGGCACACTCTGGCACCGCGTCATCCGCTCTGACAACGGCTACGTCACCAGCAGCAGCGTCATGGATAGCGCCAACCGCTTAGCCTGTGTCACGCCGTAAATCTCTATTTTTGCATGACAACACTTTTAAACTATCCCTATATTTCAACTACAACACCATTTTTGTAATAAATTTTGATTAAAATAACCCTAAAGCAATTTGGTAGATTTTAGGTTTAAAACCTTACCACTATTATTTGGATCCACTTTGCGTGGCAAAATAGTTGAGATAAACGCTACTGCCAATTTTTGATACCAACTATTATTTACAAGATATCAGAACAGCAGAACCTCACTATCTCTTTTATTCATTTAAAAATTCTTAAAAAATCCCTTAAAAAAGATTTGCTCTAAACTAAAAAATCGCCTATTTTATCGGCTTGCATTAGCGCGCGGTAGCTAATAAATTAACCGTGCCGATAAATAACAATAAAAATTCGTAAAATGAAAAGGAAATAACATGGATTTTATTAAGCCGGTGGGGGCGCTTGCTGCTCACAGCAATAGAACTTCGCATAATTCGTACCGTTTAACCATCGATAACCTCGACCCAAACACAAATCTTTCACCGTTCTCAATTACTGGCACCGAAACCCTAAACGCCCCATGGCACTATAAAATCACCTTCACCAGTAGCAACCACGCAATTGATATCAATTCAGTGCTGAATCAGCCAGCCAGTTTAACCTTTGAAGCACCAGATATTTTAAATCAGCTTAAGCAGATTAAGCAGTTAAGCCAGATGGCGGAGCTTAGCCACCTTGCCAAGCAAGATAAACCACGCACCCTTTATGGGGTGATTACCGAATTTAGCCTTATCTCAGTTAGCCGTGATGAGGCGCGCTATGCTGTTACCTTATCATCCCGTCTTGCGCTACTTAGTAACAGTTTTGGCAGTGCGATTTACCAGAATCAGAGTGTAATAAATGTTGTCGAGGAGCTGCTACGCAGCCACGGTTATACCGGCATTGATTACCGCTTAGCACTAAAAGATAACTACCCCGTGCGTGAGTTAATCACCCAGTTTCAAGAGAGTGACCTTGAATTTATGCAAAGACTCCTTGCTGATATTGGGGTAAATTTCTGGTTTGAGAGCCACGGCAAACACGCCTGCGATGTGCTAGTGATAAGTGATGATAACCAGCACTTTGAGGCCGCAGGGCATATCGCCTTTAAAGCGCCAAGTGGTATGGTTGATGGTCAAAAACCGAGTGTCTGGGATATCAGCTTTGAGAGCCGAGTAGTACCTGCGTCAGTCACAACGAAAGATTACAACTACCGAGTGGCAGAATCAAACCAGCAAAGTACAGTTAACAGTGACCCGAAATCGGTCATTACCGCAAAAACCGACTACCGCTATGGTGAGCACTATAAAAACCTTGGTGATAAAGATACCCCCGAGAGCAGCACATGGTATGCCAAAGTGCGCCATGAGGCACATTTAAGCGGTCAGCTTATTATAAAAGGCAAAAGTAACGACTATAACCTAAAGGCTGGTCAGCAAATCATCATTGATGGTAGCAGCTTAACGGGGATTGATGAGGGGGTTATTATTCTCTCAATAACAAGTTATGGTGACCGCAGTAAATCTTATGAGTGTGAGTTTACAGCAGTCCCCTATAGCGGACTCAAACCGTATCGCCCAAACCCTAAAACATGGCCGCAAATAAACGGCACCTTACCAGCAAGAGTGACCAGCCCTGATGATGACACCTATGGTTATATCGATACAGCAGGTCGTTACCGCGTTAAATTTGATTTTGATTTAAAAAGGTGGAAGCGGGGGGAGGAGAGTTTATGGGTACGGCTAGCCAAACCCTATGCGGGTGATAGCTACGGCTTTCACTTTCCGCTACTTGATGGCACAGAGGTTGCTATCGCCTTTAGCGGCGGCAACCCCGACCGCCCCTACATCGCCCATGCGATGCATGACAGCACCCACCCTGACCATGTGAGCCTTGCAAATAGGCACCGCAATGTGATACGCACCCGAGCTAACAACAAACTGCGGATGGATGATAAACGGGGTAAAGAGCATATCAAACTTGCCACCGAATATGGCAAAACACAGCTAAACCTAGGTCACCTAGTCAACCAAGATAGAGAGCTGCGCGGTGAAGGGTTTGAACTACGTACTGATGAATGGGGGGCGATTCGGGCAGCTAAAGGGGTGCAAATTACAACTGCCCCTAAAAAGAGTGCGACCGGTAAGCAGCTTGATATGCAAGAGACCATCAAGCAACTTAAACAGGCATTAGACCTTGCCTACTCATTAACAGAGAGCGCCCAAATAGCTGGTGCTGAACCTGCAAAGACAGATGAACAGCAATCACTCCTATCAAATGTAACTGAACTTAAAGAGCCCACCCTCTCATTTTATAGTGATAAAGGTATCGCAAGCTCTACCCCAGAAAACATACAGTTATCAGCGGGGGAGAATGTGATAACCACAGCTAAAAATAGCACCAGCATCACCGCCTTTAATAAACTAACGATTGCTGCTGGCAAGATGGTATCACTATTTGTCCATAAACTTGGCATAAAGCTTATTGCTGCTGCTGGCAAAGTGCAGATACAGGCACAATCAGATGAGATGGAGCTCACTGCACAAAACAACATATTTATGACCAGTGCCAATAATAAAGTGACCATCAATGCAAAAGAGGAGCTGCTCCTTTTATGTGGCGGGGCAGGAATTCGTATTAAAGGAGGTAAGATAGAGGAGATAGCACCCCACTCCGTTATACATAAAACATCTAACTTAGTTTATAAAGATCGCGAAACAATTACATCACCAATGCCAGTTTTTCCTAAGCCTGAAGAGGAGAAAAATAAAAAAGTTTGTCTATCGTGTTTAATTGATGCGGCCAAAGAGGGGGCAATGGAGATAATCCCAGGAGAAAACAGTGCTAAATGAACATATTGCATTTAAAACGATGTTAGCTCGCCAAAAAGAGCGTAAACAAACGTTATCACTCTATGCCTTAGTTGATGGTTTAGAGTATGAGCGCCTCTTTAGAGGAGAGATTGAACCCGATGAGACAGCATTACCGCTGTTTATTCAAACTAATAATCGTGATGTCGCTTTTGCAGGCCCTTGGTTAATTACCATGAACTGTACCGAAGAGATGAAAAATCAGATCATTCAATTAGAGCAGACCTACCCATCAGTAACTTGGATCATCTCATCTCATCCACTTACATTAGTTTTTAATCACTTAGAGAGGAGATTACATACAAGAGTTAAAGATAACCGTTATGCATTGTTGCGTTATTATGACCCAAGAGTATTACATAAACTGGCTAACTCATTTACTAAAAAAGAGCGAGAAATTTTTACACTCAATATTGACGAGTGGATTTACAGCTACAACAACCACTATTACTCATTAAAAAGAGGAGACTTATTATGAATTTTACTACAGAACAGATGTGTGAGATGGATACAGAAAAAGATAATGACTATATTTGGAAAGTCATCAATAAAATTAAGGAGAATCAAGAATTAACTTTACCTGAAGAGAGTGATGAAGAGCTGTTTAATCGGTTAAAAGAGACCTATAACTATCTAGTAAAATTAGATTTTTATAAGAAAGACCTAATTGAAGCCTTTCTTACTGGTGAAGCAGTAACACCTGGCTATAAGGACAATCCGGTAATAAAAAACTGGATTGAAGAGGAGAATGAGACACCTGAAAGTCAATATGAGGAGCTACTGATTATTGCCGATAAAAAAGAGAAAGGGTTACTATAAGGAGCAACAATGTTTTTCCCATTAATGAGCTTTTATGGGCAGCAGTCGCTGCTCATGAGTGCATCGGTAGAGAGTTACCGATTAAATCAGGAGGCGAAAACCTACCCATTCGGTTATGAAATCGGCTCTACTTCATTTAAACCAATATCATTGGAAGCAATGTTACCAGCCACCCTCTACCCTTCTCATCATACATACCCCTATCTTCAAGACGGATTAATTTATACCCTAATCCTACGCGCATTTAATTCCAAAAAAATTACTCCACCAGCTAGTGATGAAGTGATTGATTTAACTGATAGTCAGGAGATAGAGCCTGATAATGATGCCGCGATAGCGCTGCTCGAGCGGGAGATTGAGCTATTAAAGCAGTACCATATTGATAACTATCAACATGAGTTAAATCTATTAGAGAGTCACGGATGCTTCCCTTTTCGAGAGGAGGAGCTTAAGGTGCTGCTTGCCGAAAGTAAGAAGGAGTTACAGATTTTAGAGTCGGAGCTTGAGCTTACTAAATTATGGGCAAAACGCCGTCTATCGCCAGAGGAGCGGGAGTTTATCAAGGCGACTGCGGCAGAGCGGATGGTGGTGATTAAAGAGCCGCAGAGGGGTTGCCGATGCAGCATTGAGCCACATATGAGGAAAGAGATATTCCGCCGCAATATGAGCGACCTATCCGCTGACTACCAGACCATCCATACTGAGGAGAGTTGGGCGCGTAATATGAATCCAAAGAGCGGTAAGGTATCAGTGCAGATTAATGAGTGGATATATGAAGGGCCAGCGGGCAGATGTGATTTTGATGGCTGGCTACATGACTTTTGCATTCTGCTTGAGATGAAAGCTAACTATGACACGCTAATGTTTAGCAAGACAAAAATTAATCCAAATACTGGACAGCCAGAGTTAAAGAAAATAGGTCGGGAAAAAATTAAAGCTTTTAGAAAACAGGCAGAAAATCACGATAGAATCTGTTCAATGCACCCCAATGCGCGCTGCTGCTGGATATTTATGACTAAACTTGCTTACAACACATTTATTAAACTTATTGATGATTTACCAAACATAACCGCCATCTATGTACCCCTTAATAAAGATCTACTCTAAAAAGGAAATATTATGCAAGAGACGTATGATATACAATTTGATATTACTATCTACCTACCGAGAAAACCCGCTTTCTACTATACCGAGATAGAGAGGCAGCTCGGGAGCGCCTTTAAGGTCTATCAAGCGCAGTTCGTACCAGATGAGAAGATCTATCTATTAAAAAATACCGTCAAAGTAAATGATGATAAGTTAGTCTATGATAAAACTGGCTTTACTGAGTTTGGTACCAAGAAGATCACCTCCGCTTGGAAACGGATAGAGAAACAGGGTGATACACAGATATCTTTTACTGATGGTTCACAAGAAGATGTCGGGCTAGTTATCACCTATACAGCAATGAAATGTTTTATGCCAAAAGAGGAGATCAAATCTGAGATTAGCTTTTTTCTAACCAAACCAGATAATTCAAAAACTGTTGAGCAGATTATCAATTTTGTGACTGGACTTGCCAAGGTTTTTAGTGATAACTATATTACGATCGTAGTAGATAATAGATTTGAACGCCCCGACTATCTATTCCGTGCTCGAATAAGCTGTTCATTAATCGCCTATATTCCTGCTTCGCTACAGGCATATGACTTTCCTGAAGCACATAAGCTGATCCCTATTAATAATAAAGAGGGTAAACAGGTTGGCACAGTCATTGTCTCGCTCGACCACTTCCCTTATCGCAAAAATATCGAAGATGTGAAAACCATCAACCGGCTTGATTTAAGGCTGCGTGAATTAAAACTACTGCCAAAGACAAGAGAACTCTAACTTATTAAACTGCTTTTACTTTTAAAAGCAGTTTTTTTATAAACAAGTTATTGCAAATTTGTTTTAGGGTTTATACCTATTTCAATCAAAATCTATTATAAAAATGAGGAAATTTATTAAGCGACGGCGGCAGAGCGGATGGTGGTGATTAAAGAGCCGCAGAGGGGTTGCCGATGCAGCATTGAGCCACATATGAGGAGAGAGATATTCCGCCGCAATATGAGCGACCTATCCGCTGACTACCAGACCATCCATACTGAGGAGACATGGGTACGTAATATGAATCCAAAGAGCGGTAAGGTATCAGTGCAGATTAATGAGTGGATATATGAAGGGCCAGCCGGTAGATGTGATTTTGATGGCTGGCTACATGACTTTTGTATTCTGCTTGAGATGAAAGCAAACTATGACACGCTGATGTTTAGCAAGACTAAAACTGATCCAGATACTGGACTACCTAAATTAAAAGAGGTAGGAGAAAAAAAACTTGATACTTTTAGAAGACAGGCAAAAAATCATCATAGAATCTGCGCTACGCACCCCAATGCCCGCTGCTGTTGGATATTTATGACTAAACTTGCTTATTATGAATTTCTCGAGTTAATCAAAGATTTACCAACAATTACTGCCATCTATGTGCCACTTAATAAAGATCTACTCTAAAAAAAGGAAATATTATGCAAGAGACAGATGATATTCAATTTCATATTTATATCTACCTACCGAGAACACGCGGTTTCTACTATACGGAGATAGAGAGGCAACTTGGACTTGCCTTTAAGGTCTATCAAGAGCAGTTCGTACCGAATGAGAAGTTCTATCTTTTTCAAAATAGCGTAAATGTAAAGGAAGATAAGTTAATCTATGACAAAACCGGCTTTACTGAGTTTGGTACCAAGAAGATCACCTCCGCTTGGAAACGGATAGAAAAACAGGGTGATACACAGATTTTTTTTATTGCTGGTACACCAGAACCTATAAGGCTAGTTGTTAGCTATACCGCAATGAAGGATTTTATGCCCAAGGAGGAGATCCAATCTGAGATTAAATTTTTCCTAACCAAACCAGAAAATGCTAAGACGCTGGAACAAATTACCAACTTTGTGACTGGACTAGCCAACGTTTTTAGCAATAACTATATTACCATTGAGTTAAGAGGAATGTTTAGCCGTTCAGACTATATGTTTGGTTATCGAATAAGCTGTTCGTTAATTGCCTATATTCCGGCTCCGCTACAGGCATATGACTTCCCTGAAGCCCATAAGCTGATTCCAATTAATGATAAAGAGGGTAAACAGGTGGGTACAGTCATCGTCTCACTCGACCACTTCCCTTATCGCAAAAATGTCGAAGATGTTAAAACCATCAACCGACTTGATTTAAGGCTGCGTGAATTAAAACTACTGCCAAAAACGTTGGATCTATAACTTATTAAACTGCTTTTACTTTTAAAAGCAGTTTTTTTATAAACAAGTTATTGCAAATTTGTTTTAGGGTTTGGGTTGTTTAAATCAAAATTGATAAAAATGGATATTGTTTCACTTTTCATAACCATAAAATCACAATCCCCCAACAATAAATTGATGTTTTTTAATCTTATTCTTAATCATCTTGTATAACTTATGGTAAACTTTTGCGGCTAAAAAATCGTGTTATAAATAGACAATAAAAACGACTATAAGGAGCAACAATGTATTTTCCATTACTCTCATTTTATGGGCAGCAGTCGCTGCTCATGGGTGCATCGGTAGCGAGTTATCGATTAAATCAGGAGGCGAAAACCTACCCATTTGGTTATGAGATGAGTTTCCCGTTAGTTAACCAAACATTATTGGAAGCAATGTTACCTACCACCCTCTACCCCTCTCATCATACCTACCCCTATCTTCAAGACGGATTAATTTATATCCTAATATTACGCGCCTTTAATTCCAAAAAAATCCCCCACTAGCTAGTGATGAGGTGGTTGATTTAACTGATAGTCAGGAGATAGAGCCTGATAGTGATGAGGCGATAGCGCTGCTCGAGCGTGAGATTGAGCTATTAAAGCAGTACCATATTGACAACTATCAAGATAGGTTAGAGCAGTTAGAGAGTCACGGATGTTTTCCTTTTAAAGAGCAGGAGTATAGGGAGCTGCTTGCTGAAAGTAAGAAGCAGTTACGGCTATTAGAGTCGGAGCTTGAGCTTACTAAATTATGGTCAAAGCGTCGTCTATCGCCAGAGGAGCGGGAGTTTATCAAGGCGACGGCGGCAGAGCGGATGGTGGTGATTAAGGAGCCGCAGAGGGGGTGCCGATGCTCTATTAAACCGCATATGAGGAGAGAGATATTTCGTCGCAATATGAGCGACCTATCTGCCGACTACCAGACCATCCATACTGAGGAGCGGTGGGAGCGTAATATCAACCCTAAGAGCGGTAAAATGTCAGTGCAGATTAACGAGTGGATATATGAAGGACCAGCGGGCAGATGTGATTTTGATGGCTGGCTACATGATTTTTGTATTCTGCTGGAGATGAAAGCTAACTATGACACATTGATGTTTAGCAAGACAAAAACTGATCCGAAAACAGGGTTACCTAAATTAAAAGAGGTAGGCAAGGATAAAATATTGAAGTTTAGAAAACAGGCAAAAAAGCATGATGAAATTTGTGCAATGCACCCCAATGCCCGCTGCTGCTGGATATTTATGACTAAACTTGCTTACAACACATTTATTAAACTTATAGATGATTTACCGAACATAACCGCCATCTATGTACCACTTAATAAAGAGCTACTTTAAAAAAGGAAAGATTATGCAAGAGATAAATGATGTTCAATTTGATATTACTATCTACCTACCGAGAACACGCGGTTTCTACTATACGGAGATAGAGCGACAGCTTGGACTTGCCTTTAAAGTCTATCAAGCGCATTTCGTGCCAAATGAGAAGTTCTATATATTAAAAAATAGCGTCAAAGTAAACGAGGATAAGTTAATTTATGACAAAAATGGCTTTACTGAGTTTGGTACCAAGAAGATCACCTCTGCTTGGAAACAGATTAAGAAACAGGGTGATACGCTGATATCTTTTATTGCTGGTACACCAGATAGTGTAAGGCTAGTTGTTAGCTATATGGCAATGAAGTATGTTATGCCAGAAGAGCAGATCCAATCTGAGATTAATTTTTTCCTAACCAAACCAGAAAATAAAAAAACTGTTGAGCAGATTATCAACTTTGTGACTGGGCTTGCCAAGGTTTTTAGCGGTAACTATATTACGATCGTAGTAGATAATAGGTTTACCCGCTCAGATTTTATGTTTGGTAATCGAATTAGCTGTTCATTAATCGCCTATATTCCTGCTCTGCTACAGGCCTATGACTTCCCTGAAGCCCATAAGCTGATCCCTATTAATAATCAAGAGGGTGAACAGGTGGGCACGGTTATCGTCTCACTCGATCACTTCCCTTACCGCGAAAATGTCGAAGATGTTAAAACCATCAACCGCCTAGATTTAAGGCTGCGTGAATTAAAACTACTGCCAAAGACAAGAGAGCTATAACTTATTAAACTGCTTTTACCGTAAAAGCAGTTTTTTGTTTTAGGGTTTATTCCCATTGCAATCAAAATCTATTATAAAAATGAGGAAATTTATCAAGGCGACTGCGGCAGAGCGGATGGTGGTAATTAAAGAGCCGCAGAGGGGGTGCAGGTGCTCTATTAAGCCACATATGAGGAAAGAGATATTCCGCCGCAATATGAGCGACCTATCCGCCGACTACCAGACCATCCATACTGAGGAGCGGTGGGGGCGTAATATCAACCCAAAGAGCGGTAAAATGTCAGTGCAGATTAACGAGTGGATATATGAAGGACCAGCGGGCAGATGTGATTTTGATGGCTGGATACATGACTTTTGTATCCTGCTTGAGATGAAAGCCAACTATGACTCACTGATGTTTAGCAAGACGAAACTTAATCCAAAAACGGGGTTACCTGAGTTAAAAGAGGTCGGTCGAAATAAAATTAAAACCTTTAGAAAACAGGCAGAAAACCATCATAGAATCTGTGCAATGCACCCCAATGCCCGCTGCTGTTGGATATTTATGACTAAACTTGCTTATTATGAATTTCTAGAGTTAATCAAAGATTTACCAACGATTACTGCCATCTATGTACCCCTAAATAAAGAGTTACTTTAAAAAGGAAAGATTATGCAAGAGACAAATGATATTCAATTTCATATTTATATCTACCTACCGAGAAAACCCTCTTTCTACTATACGGAGATAGAAAGGCAACTTGGACTTGCCTTTAAAGTCTATCAAGAGCAGATAATGTGGGATGAAAAGTTCTATCTATTAAAAAATACCGTTAAAGTAAACGATGATAAGTTAGTCTATGACAAAAATGGCTTTACTGAGTTTGGTATCAAGAAGATCGCCTCCGCATGGAAACGGATCGATAAACAGGAAGATACTCGAATCTCTTTTACTGATGGTTCACAAGAAGATGTTGGACTGGTTATCCACTATTCGGCAATGAAGCAATTTATACCCAAAGAGGAGATCCAATCTGAGATTAGCTTTTTTCTAACCAAACCAAAAAATGCTAAGACGCTGGAACAAATTACCAACTTTGTGACTGGGCTAGCTAAAGTTTTTAGCGATAACTATATAACCATTGTGTTAAGAGGAATGTTTAGCCGTTCAGACTTTATGTTTGGTAATCGAATTAGCTGTTCATTAATCGCCTATATTCCTGCTCCGCTACAGGCATATGACTTCCCTGAAGCCCATAAGCTGATCCCGATTAATAATCAAGAGGGCAAACAGGTGGGCACGGTTATCGTCTCACTCGACCACTTCCCTTACCGCGAAAATGTCGAGGATGTTAAAACCATCAACCGTCTTGACTTAAGGCTGCGTGAATTAAAACTACTGCCAAAAACTCTGGATCTGTAACTACAGATAGGGGATATGCTTTAATTTTAATTAATAAAATTAATTTCTATAAAATAAAGATATAATTTAACTAAAATTTCTTGCTAATAAAAGAACAAATAATATAAGTTATGGAGACAAAATGAATAATTTAATAATAGATTTAAATCAACCACAATATATCAAATTAATGGAAGCACCATTAAGAAGTTATAGAGAATACAAGCCAGATTTACCCGATCCTGAACTCTACTCTAAGTTGTTATCCGCTTTGACTCCTAAAGAAGATGACCCTACAGAAATAGTAGGACCTTTAGAGATAATTGATTGTACAGATAGTGATGAGATAGAACCTGATACTGAAGAGGCGATAAAGTATTTAGAAGAGGAGATTGAATTAAAAACAGAGAATAAACTTAATTATTATAAAGCTGAACTTAATAGGTTAGAAACGGGTCAAGAACAGCTAACAAAATTGAGCTTAGAAGAGTTACTACACTATATCGATGTTTATGAGGAAGAGATTAGATTAATGAAAGAAGATTTGAATGAAGTCATTGCTAATAGTAACCGTAGATTAACAGATGATGAAAAAAAGAGTATTAGAGAATCAATAGCAGAGCAGTTGGTTAACATTGTGGTTGATCGATCGGATACAATTTAATTAGCATAATAAATATCGTTACTCTTTGCTTTTTTGTTAGAAATAATGTTGAGAGTAACGCTTCTATGTTGACTCTTTACCAGTTTTCTTTTTTCAGTTTTCCCTATGTAGAACGCTATTACCCTATAACTATCTTATCAATGTTGATTTTTGTACTATATAATAAATATAAAAATAGAGTACATTGTTTTAAATCACCCGCGAAAACTGCTGTTGCCGTGCCAGTTTGCGCATATAGATATCAAAACAGATGCAAATGTTGCGGATCAGTAGTTGACCTTGTGGTTTGACGTCGATTGTCTGTTGGTTGATAACAACTAGACCGTCGTTTTGTAATGGTTTTAATAGTTTTAGATCGTCGGCAAAATAGTCGTCGAATACAATATTGTACTGGGTTTCAATTTTTCGTTTATCTAAATAGAAGTGGCAGATTAGCTGTTTAATCACATCGCGACGGATTTTGTCGTCCAAACTCATGCTAAAACCTTTCCAAAGGGCATTACCGCGTTCGGCAACTTGATTTTGATACAGTTTAAGATCTTTCTGATTTTGGGCATAGCTGTCACCTAAAATAGATATGGCAGAGACGCCAAGCCCCAATAGATCCGCCTCACCGCCTGTGGTATAGCCTTGAAAATTACGGTGTAGTTGACCTCTCTGCTGGGCGATTGCGAGCTCATCTGTTGGTTTGGCAAAGTGATCCATACCAATATAGCGGTAGCCAGCAGCGGTTAACTTCTCAATGCTAGCTTGTAAAATCTTCAATTTTTGCTCGGCAGAGGGGAGGTCGGCATCTTTAATTTTACGCTGTGCCGCAAATCGATCTGGCAGATGGGCATAGTTGAAAATACTTAGGCGATCAGGTGCAATATCGATCACTTTATCTAATGTCTCAATAAAGCTATTAACACTCTGTTTTGGTAATCCATAGATAAGATCAAGGCTGATGGAGTGAAATTGATTCTGACGAGCCTGCTTAATTAATGATCTAATTAGCGTTTCATCTTGTTCACGATTAATTAAATGTTGGATCTCGGGATTAAAATCTTGGATCCCCATACTAAGACGGTTAAATCCAACAGTAGCTAAATGGTCAATGGTGCTGGGTGAGATTTCGCGAGGATCAATCTCAATTGAGATTTCAGCACTGCCGGTAAAATGAAAATGGCGTTTAAGGATCGCTATTAAACGGCTAATTTCGCTATTGGTTAAAAAGGTTGGTGTGCCACCTCCCCAATGCATCTGCACCACTTTGCGGTTAGCAAAGAGCGGTGCACGGTGAATAATCTCTTTTTCTAAATGGTCAAGGTAGGCAGTGACTTTGTCTGTTTGGCGAGTGACCAACTTATTACAGCCACAGAAATAACAGAGTTTATGGCAAAAAGGGATATGCAGATAGAGTGAGAGCGGACGATCTGGATAGTGGTTAGCTGCTGCCAAAAAATCCTGCTCACTAAACAGCTCGTTAAATTCAAGCGCCGTAGGGTAGGAGGTATACCTTGGTCCCGAATAGTTATACTTTTCAATTAATGCTTGATCCCAAATAACGGATTGTATGCTGTTTTTCATCTGCGTCGGTTGTTCAACTATTTGTTCAATTAACTGTTTAATTATCTGTTCAATTATCTGCGTTTAAATCGCTTCTGTTTCGTTTTTTTATAGATTGCATTTAGCTTCTGTTTAAAATGGCGATTCGCTCTTAAATAGAGTAGCAGAGAGACTGCAAGCCCAAAGTAGAAGCTTATCATGATTAACATTAGCATCTTTATGCGTCTATTTGAGTTTAAGTAGGCTGACTATATCCTCTTTGATCTCTTCTTGATCGTCTGCTCCATCTTCATCATAACCTAACTGCTTCATTAAGATATCGATACGATCAAGTTTACTATCAAGATAAGTTTGCTGCTCTGCTGTTAGCTCTCCACCTTGCTCAACAAGATCTAACAGTGAATCTAATTGTGGATCGCTCTCTAACTGTGACAGCTCCTCTTCTGGGGTGAGTTTTGGTTTTGGGGCGGATGTTGACTTATTTGGTACAGGCGTCACATTGGTTGTTACCGGTTTTGATGTCACCGGTTTTGTTGCTACCAGCGCAATCGGCTTTTTACTCCCTACTCTTGGATCTAATACCGCTTTAGCTGATGATTGCGATCTACTATTATCGTCAGTATTAAAACGCGAACCACTTGGTAACCCTTTATGTTTGCGTTTACGCTTTAACTCCCATGAAGCATCATTGATCTCTTGACGACTCTTTTTAACTCTCTTTTTTAACATACAACCTACTTAATAATAAAAATGTGACGGGCTCTATTTTAACAGTAAGTAGTCTAGATATGAAGATAACTATTCATTTTTCCGAATCTTCTATTATAATAAGCGGCTCATTTATTCTCTCTTTTCGAATCGATTTAGGAGCATCCCTCATGGATAAACCTCGTCCTATTCGCCGCGCACTCTTAAGTGTATCTGATAAAACCGGTATTTTAGAATTTGCAAAAGCATTAGCAACGCGTCACGTTGAACTACTCTCAACTGGTGGAACCGCCAAATATCTCCTTGAACATAACATTCCTGTTACTGAAATATCCGATTATACCGGTTTCCCTGAAATGATGGGCGGACGGGTAAAAACATTACACCCTAAAGTGCATGGTGGGATTTTAGGTCGTCGCGGAATTGATGATGAGGTGATGGCGCAACACCAAATTGCACCAATTGATATGGTTGTCGTCAACCTCTATCCTTTTGCTCAAACTGTTGCTAAACCTAACTGCACTTTAGAAGATGCGGTTGAAAATATCGACATTGGTGGTCCAACTATGGTGCGATCAGCAGCGAAAAACTTCAATGATGTAGCGATTGTTGTTGATTATCATGATTATACGCCAATTATTGAGATGATGGATAAACAGCAGAACTCCCTAACTTTAGATTACCGTTTTAATCTTGCCATCAAAGCATTTGAACAGACTGCCAAATATGATGGGATGATCGCCAACTATTTTGGGCGTTTAGTACCAGCAAATGTTGATGAGAGTCATGAACCTTCAGGTAAGTTTCCGCGCACTCTTAATCTCCAATTTATTAAAAAAGAGAATATGCGTTATGGTGAGAATAGCCACCAAAACGCCGCTTTTTATGTTGAAGAGCAGACATTAGCAGATGGCGCAGAAGCTAATTTAACCGTATCCATCGCCACGGCAAAACAGTTACAAGGTAAAGCGCTCTCCTACAACAATATTGCCGATAGTGATGCCGCGCTCGAGTGTGTAAAAGTTTTTGCTGAGCCAGCTTGTGTAATTGTAAAACATGCTAACCCATGTGGTGTAGCGATTGGTACTAATGCAGTAGATGCCTACCTGCGCGCATTTAAAACCGATCCAACATCAGCCTTTGGTGGCATTATTGCAATCAATCGCCCGTTAGATGCCAAACTAGCGCAAGCGATTGTGGATAGGCAATTTGTTGAGGTCATTATCGCGCCAACTGTTACCCCAGAAGCGTTAGCTATCACCGCAACTAAAAAGAATGTGCGCGTACTTGAAACTGGTGAATGGTGTGAATCTACCCAGCCGTTAGGCGCAGCTAAGCCAGATATAACTAACTTTGATTTTAAACGGGTAAATGGTGGGCTACTAGTTCAAGAGCGTGATAATGGTACGGTAAATGAGGGTGATCTTACAGTCGTTACAACACGTCAGCCAACCGAAAAAGAGCTAGCCGATGCGCTATTTTGTTGGAAGGTGGCTAAGTTTGTTAAATCTAATGCCATTGTCTACGCCAAAGATAAGATGACAATCGGTATTGGTGCAGGGCAGATGAGCCGCGTCTACTCAGCAAAAATCGCCGGTATTAAAGCAGCTGATGAGAACCTTGAAGTAGCTGGATCTGTCGTTGCCTCTGACGCCTTCTTCCCATTCCGTGATGGAGTTGATGCAGCCGCAGCTGTTGGAGTAACTTGTATCATTCAGCCGGGCGGATCGATTCGTGATGATGAGGTGATCCAAGCTGCTAATGAACACAATATAGCGATGATTTTTACCGGTATGCGCCATTTTAGGCATTAAACTTGAGATCTATTTGTGATAAAAAAGGATCATTTATGAAAGTATTGATTATCGGAAATGGTGGGCGTGAACATGCACTCGCTTGGAAAGCGGCACAATCACCACTTGTAACCAAAGTGTTTGTTGCACCAGGCAATGCCGGAACCGCATTAGAGCCGCTGCTTGAGAATATTAATATCAATGCAACTGATGTGAGTGGACTCCTTGCTTTTGCAGAGCAAGAGCAGATTGATCTCACCATTGTTGGTCCCGAAGCACCATTAGTAATCGGTGTGGTAGATAGTTTTCAAAAAGCGGGATTGACTATTTTTGGTCCAACTAAAGCCGCCGCTCAGTTAGAGGGCTCTAAAGCATTTGCCAAAGATTTTTTAGCCCGTCATCAGATCCCAACCGCAGAGTATCAAAATTTTAGTGATGTTGATGCCGCTATCACCTATGTACGTAAAAAAGGGGCACCAATTGTCATTAAGGCAGATGGACTTGCGGCAGGAAAAGGGGTGATTGTGGCAATGACGCTAGCCGAGGCGGAAGCAGCGATTACCGATATGTTAGCTGGTAACGCTTATGGTGAAGCAGGTCACCGCGTCGTTATTGAGGAGTTTTTAGATGGCGAAGAGGCGAGTTTTATTGTTATGGTCGATGGCAAAAATGTCGAACCAATGGCAACTAGCCAAGATCATAAACGGGTCGGTGATGGTGATACCGGATTAAATACTGGTGGCATGGGCGCATACTCGCCGGCTCCAGTTGTCACTGAAGAAGTTTTTAATAGTGTGATGGAGCAGATCATCTACCCAACTGTTAACGGTATGGCGGCAGAAGGTAATATTTATACTGGCTTTTTATATGCTGGATTGATGATCGATAAACAGGGTAATCCAAAAGTGATAGAGTTTAACTGCCGCTTTGGTGATCCTGAAACCCAGCCAATTATTATGCGTCTCCAATCCGATTTAGTTCAGCTCTGCTTGGCAGCAGCCAATGGTCAACTTGATACGGTTAAATCAGCGTGGGACTCAAGACCAGCCTTAGCAGTTGTCATGGCAGCTGGTGGTTACCCAGGTGATTATAATACCCAAGATGAGATAACCGGCTTACCGACAGAGAAAATGGACAATTGCAAAGTTTTCCATGCTGGTACCAAGATCGAAAAGGGGAAAATCTGCACCAATGGTGGGCGTGTTCTTGCGGTTACTGCGTTAGGTGATACTGTTTTAGATGCGCAGCAACGGGCTTATGAACAGGTTGATAAGATCCACTGGCATGGTGCGTTTTACCGTCATGATATCGGTTACCGAGCTATCGCGCGTGAAAAATAGGCGCGCACTATTAATTGTATGGTTACTATTAGTACACTACTAGCTGTGTACTAATAGCTGTACACATCTAGGCGTAAATTATCTCTGGTAGTTTTACATCCCAAGGTTGATTGTCTAAACAATCAACCTTTTGACAAGCAAAGGCGAGTCCAATAGGTAAAATCGCCTCATCTTGGTAGTTGGCAAGCAGCCTATCATAATAACCGCCCCCCATCCCAAAACGGTAACCCCTTTCATCAAAAGCAACTAATGGCGTAAAGATAATATCAAGCTCTTGATAAGGTAATAGATTACTCTCTTCAAATGGTGGTTCCTGAATCCCAAAACGGTTTTTAATCAGCAATGTCTCTTCGGTATAGCGCAGAAAAAGTAGATTTTTTCTGTTCAAAGGATCGACTATCGGGAGATAGACCGACTTACCCGCTTGCCATAAGTAGTTAATAATCGGATGGGTATTTAGTTCACCATCAAATGAGAGAAATATCGCAATCCTATTCGCCCTACTGACCGCAGGGTGCGCTTTAATCTTTTGGTAAATAATCTGTTCCGCTTGTTGTCGCTCACTTTCAGGAAGTTGGCGCCTCTTTTCGCGGATTTGGTTACGAATTTGAACAGCACTATTTTTGGCGGAGCTGTTTGTTTTAGGGATCTTTGTTTGGGGACTATTTTTTGGGGAACTTGTTTTTTGGGAACTTGCTTTTAGGTAACTATGCATTTTATTTAACCACTTAGATAATATGGTCATGGGAAAGGATAGTTAGGCTCCGAGATGCCGTTTCAGGTTGTAACCCTTGAACCCGAGGTTCAAGGTGAACAGCACATTTTAATTTTTAGGTTTCCTTATAAAATAAGGCATACTCACCAATTAAAAATGAGACCGTTCTTTCAAAAAGATTATCGGCTCAGGGGACGAACCCTTTTCGCACATCTCAGAGTTGGCTATCATCATACAAAATTTAGTAGATCATACAACACTGTTATCTGTAAATTTACAGTTAAGGTTATTGATTGTCGATATTTAAAGCAGAATCCAAAAGCTGCTGTAACATTTTTAACCTATCACCAAACTCATCACGTTTCTGTTTCTCTTTTATCAGTTCATAAGAGATATTTAACGCAGCCGTCATAATTAACTGCTCACTACTTATTTGCGGTGACTTTTCGCGCAGGCTGCTTAAGCATTGATCAAGATTTTTAGCTGCACTAGTTAATGCTTCAACTTCAGATGCTGGACAGTTGAATTTTAGCGTTCGTCCAAAAATTTGCAGGGTAACAGCTTCTGTTTCCATTTTTAACCTATTAATATTGTCTAACTTTTAAATTAATTATTAAATTAACTATTCATTTAACTATTCATTAAAAAACGGGAGATTTGTGCAACAATTTTTTCGGCACTTAATCCAACATCATCACGAATTTCAGATTGAGAACCATGTGGAATAAATATATCGGGTAGACCGATGTTTAAAATATCACATTTTGCTCTCTTAGCTAATAAAAATTCATTAACTGCACTCCCCGCACCCCCTTTAACGCTATTCTCCTCTATGGTGACTAGCGTGCGATGCGTCTGGCTAAGTTGCAGCAATCTCTGTTCATCAAGTGGTTTAATAAAACGCATATCAATAACAGTTGCATTCAGCTCTTTTGCAGCTTGTAATACTTCGGGTAAAAGTGTACCAAAATTGAGTAGCGCGATCTCTTCGCCTTGCCTAACTATTTTTGATTGCCCAATTGTGATCGGCTCTAAAGCCATTAATGGTACGCCAACACCATTGCCGCGGGGATAACGTACAACAGCAGGACCATCATGCAGGTAGCCTGTGTAGAGCATCTGCCGGCACTCATTCTCATCACTTGGCGCCATGATAACTAAGTTTGGGATGCAGCGTAAAAAAGTTAAATCAAACGCACCCTGATGCGTCTCGCCATCAGCACCCACAATACCAGCACGATCGACTGCAAAGAGGACAGGGAGATTTTGAATAGCGATATCATGGATCAGCTGATCATAAGCGCGTTGTAAAAAGGTTGAGTAGATTGCAACGATCGGTTTAAATCCGCTGACAGCAAAACCTGTTGCAAGGGTCACCGCATGCTGTTCGGCAATTGCAACATCAAAAAACCTGTCAGGGTAAGTTTTTGAAAATTGATGCATGCCAGAACCTTCACCCATGGCTGGGGTAATGGCAACTAACCGCTTATCGTTTTCAGCCATTTCACAGAGCCAATCACCAAAAATTTGGGAGTAGGTAGGTTCACTTTTAACGGTAGATGATGTGGCTAAAACGGTAGCATCATCTTTAAGTTGCAGATCAAATTTTGGGACGCCATGCCATAGGGTAGGGTTCTCCTCTGCTGGTGCATACCCTTTCCCTTTTTTGGTGATCACATGTAAAAGCTGTGGACCTTTCAGTTGTCGAACTTTTTGTAGAGTGACAACTAAATTATCAATATCATGCCCATCAATGGGTCCAATATAGTTAAAACCAAGCTCTTCAAATAGGATTGCCGGTGTTACAAGCCCCTTTAAATGCTCCTCCGTCTTTTTAATAAAATTCTTAAGAGGAGGAATAGTAGAGAGAAACTGTTTGCCACTCTCGCGCAGAGAGGTATAGGTACGGCTTGATAAGATCTGTGCCAAATGTTGATTGAGCGCTCCGGTATTTGAGGAGATAGACATATCATTATCGTTCACAATCACCAGCATATCCGGCTTAACATGACCAGCGTGATTCATCGCTTCAAATGCCATTCCAGCGGTTAAGGCACCATCACCAATAACGGCAGCAACTTTACGATCAGACCGCTTTTGCTGCTCGGCAATGGCAATACCAAGCGCCGCACTGATTGACGTAGAGGAGTGACCTGTCGTTAACACATCATACTCACTCTCTCGGCGGTGAGGAAATGGGTGGAGTCCTTCTTTTTGGCGAATAGTGAGCATCTCATCACGTCTACCAGTTAAAATTTTATGGGGATACGCTTGGTGACCCACATCCCAAATAATCTGATCAAAAGGGGTGTTGTAGACATAGTGTAGTGCTGTCGTTAACTCAATCACACCTAATCCTGACGCTAAATGACCACTCGATCTACTGACACAATCTAATAAAAATTGCCGTAGTTCAGCACAGATCTCTGGTAGTTTTGCCGCGGGATATTGACGCAAATCCGTAGGGGAGTTGATCTGCTTAAGGAGCGGATAGTGGTTAAGATTAATTGTGCTATTTGTCATATTGTACATTCTATCTTATTGATGCGCCTTGAACTGTTGCCTAAATTGAATTAACAGTTCTTATAAACTGTTGTTTTTACTGCAGTTATTAACTGTTTTTACAAACTGTGGTTTTAACTACTTTTATTAGTTACTGTTATTAACTATCTCTACTAATAATAAAACCGGCAATATCTTGTAAAAGTTGGCTATTATACGGTATCTTTGCCAGACTATCGATCGCTTGTTGGTACAGTTTTTCTGTCATATTCCGCGCTTTTGCAAGCCCAAGTAGCGCTGGGTAGGTGCTTTTCTCGTGTGCCTCATCAGAACCCTGCTGTTTGCCCATAATAGTCTGCTCACCAACGACGTCTAAGATATCATCTTGAATCTGAAAGGCAAGCCCAATTGCCTTGGCATAATCGTCAAGCGCACCATAGTATGGTTTGGCAATTTCGCCACTAGCAATAGCACCTAAACGGACGGCTGACTGGATGATGTCACCAGTTTTATGGCGATGAATTTTTTGCAGATATTCAAGATCTACCTGCTTATGTTCTGCCTCAAGATCGAGTGATTGACCAAGGCACATACCGTAAACACCACTGGCATTAGCAAGCTCGGCTATCATCGCAATTTTACTGTTATCGGTTAACTGTTCTGATTTTGCTAAGAGTGAAAATGCTAAACTCTGTAGTGCGTCGCCCGCTAAAATTGCCTGCGCATCATTAAACTTGATGTGACAGGTCGGTTTTCCGCGCCGCAGATCATCATCATCCATCGCAGGGAGATCATCATGAATGAGGGAGTAGGTGTGGATCATCTCAATTGCTGCTGCTGGAATATCGAGCTTGCTAATTTCACAATTAAACAGTAGACCCGTTACATAGACTAATAGTGGGCGAATCCGTTTACCGCCAGCGAGTAGACTATAACGCATCGCCTCTTTAAGGGTGGAGTCTGGAATCTCTGCGCTATATTCTGCTAATAATAGCTCAATGCGTGCTTTAAAATCGGGCAGCAGGGGTGCGTTAGGTAAATTAGTGTGACTCATCATTAATATAATCGGTTAACTCTGCTTCGCTATTTTCAGACATTAAGATCTGAATCCGTTGTTCAGCTTGCTGTAACTGCTGTTTGCCGGTACGGATCAGTTTCACCCCTTTTTCAAATTCGGTTAACGCTTCATCAAGCGGGAGATCGCCATTCTCTAGTTGCGAAACCACACCCTCAAGCTGCTTTAATGTCTCCTCAAAAGAGAGCGCTTTCTCCGGTTTTTTTGCCATCTTATGCTCCATCTATCTGGTTGATATAGAATTGATCTAATTTAATGATTTTTCCTAATTAATAGGGCATCTTCCCACTTTACCACATCACTATTTTTTTTCTCTTTTTTAATGACTCTATCCCGAATTTTTGCCTTGCTATAACTGCTTCTCTCTAAAAATGAGAGCAGCGATTTAGTATACCCATTTTCTGGCTGTGTAAATATCTTTTCCCGCGATCCCTGCTCAACAATTCGCCCCGCTCGCATCACCACCACTTTATGGCATAGTGAGCGAATCACCGAGAGATCATGGCTGATAAAGAGGTAACTAAGTTGATACTTCGCCTGTAGTGATTTCATTAGTTGAATAATCTGTAGTTGAATCGTCCGATCGAGCGATGATGTCGGTTCATCTAAAATAAGCAGTTCCGGCTGTAGTATCAGAGCACGCGCAATGGCGATGCGTTGCCGTTCCCCGCCCGAAAACTCCATAGGATAACGGTAGCGGCTGTTAGGATCTAACCCCACCTCATGCATAATATTGATGACTGCCTGCTCACGCTCCGAACGACTACACTTTTTATGGGTCATAATCCCTTCGCTGATGATCTGCAAAACTGTAAAACGGGGATTGAGGGATGAGAAGGGATCTTGAAAGACGATCTGCATACGGCTACGGAACGGTAAAAGTTTTTTCTGACTCAGATTATGCAGTGGGTGGCTATCAAATTGGATATGACCCTCTGAATGGATTAACCGTAAAATCGCAAGTGCAGTTGTACTCTTGCCAGAACCAGATTCACCCACTAATCCAACAGACTCCCCTTGATGAACTGTAAAACCGATATTGTCTAAAATCCGTTTTTTTTGAGATCGAAAGAGCGATTTTTTGCTAACCAGATCCACACCTAGTTGATTAACATTGAGTAGAATTCCGGGTGCATCAGGCAGGGGAACTGGATCACCAGCTGGCTCAGAGTTTAACAACATTTTAGTATATGGGTGCTGTGGTAATAAGAAGAGACGGTGGCGACTATTCTGCTCCACAATCTCCCCTTTACGCATGACTACCACTTTATCGGCTATCTTTTTCACCACACCAAGATTATGTGAGATAAAGAGAATAGACATATTAAGCTCATGTTTTAACTCTTTTAGCAGCTGAATAATCTGCGCTTGCACTGACACATCAAGTGCGGTTGTCGGCTCATCAGCAATTAACAGCTTAGGTTTAGTTAAGATCGCCATTGCAATCATCACCCGCTGCCGCTCACCACCAGATAGTTGATGCGGATAGGCAGAGAGTCTGGTTTTAGCCTCTTTAATTCCAACACGATCTAGATAGAGCAGAATCTCGCTGCGCGCCTCATGGCGACGCATACCAAGGTGCAGTGTAAGTACTTCACTCAGCTGCTTTTCAATCGTATGCAGCGGATTGAGAGAGACCATCGGCTCTTGAAAGATCATACTGATCTGGTTACCACGAATCTGCCTTAACGTCTTATCAGACGCTTTTAAGAGTGATTGATCAGCAAACAGGATATCGCCAGTTGGGTAGATCACCTGCTTTGGTAAGAGGCGGAGGATCGACTGTGCGGTGATACTCTTGCCCGATCCCGACTCGCCCACTAAAGCGACGCACTCTTTCTGGTCAATATCAAAATTGATGCCGTTTACGATGGGTGGCTGATTTGGCTGCGTAAAAGCGATACGCAGATCTTGCACAGAGAGGAGAGGTGAACTCATCGGTACACTCCTTTATTGGGATCAAATGCATCACGAACCGCTTCGCCAATAAAAATAAGGAGAGAGAGCAGCGTTGCTAAAGTGATAAAAGCACTTATGCCAAGCCAAGGAGCTTGCAAATTATTTTTACCTTGTAGTAAAAGGCGCCCAAGCGAAGGCGAATCGATCGGCAAACCAAAACCTAAAAAATCGAGCGAGGTAAGCGTAGTGATGGCGCCACATAAAATAAACGGTAAAAAGGTTAATGTTGCTACCATCGCATTGGGTAACATGTGGCGTAACATAATCTTAATACTGCTCACCCCCATTGCTTTAGCAGCGCGAATATAGTCAAAGTTACGGGTACGCAAAAATTCGGCTCGCACCATGGCAACAAGTGCCATCCAGCCAAATAATACCGTTATTGCGAGTAACCACCAAAAGTTGAGTGGCAAGATACTGGCGAGGAGAATAATCACAAACAGTTCTGGTAAACCGCTCCAGATCTCGATAAACCTCTGCCCTAACAGATCCACTTTACCGCCATAATAGCCCTGCACTGCGCCAACGGTGATACCGATAATCGAGGTAAAAAAGGTGAGTAAAATAGCAAAAAACATCGAGATACGAAAACCATAGAGGATATTGGCAAAGGTATCAAATCCCGCATCAGTGGTACCGAGCCAGTGGCTTGCCGATGGCGGGGTCGGGAAGGTTTTTTGACTATCATAGATTAAGGTATTATAGCTAAACCTGAAAGGTGCCCATAAGATCCAGCCATGTGACTCAATTTCGCTCTTTACCGCAGGATCAAGGTAGTTGGTCTGCGTTGCAAACTCTCCACCAAACTCAGTTTCTGGGTAGAAGTGAAAAATCGGCGAGTAGTAGTTATCTTTATATTTAATAAAGATCGGCCGATCATTACAGATAAAATCAGCGGCAAGGCTCACCACAAAAAAGAGCATAAAGATCCACAATGAGTAGTAACCGCGGCGGTTCCTTTTAAACCGCTGCCACCGTAATTGGTTTACTGAACAGTAGCTGTCATTCTCTTCTTGGCTACAGTCGCAACTACGCTGCTGACTGTTTAAGCTCGCCTCACTCATGCCATCACTCATATCATCGCTATTTATTAAGATATCTTTTGCCATCAATTACGCGCCTCAAAATCAATACGGGGATCAATCAGCATATAGAGCAGATCGGAGAGCAGTTTGGTGATAAGCCCAATTAAGGTAAAAATATAGAGCGATCCAAAAATAATCGGATAGTCGCGCTGAATGATCGCCTCATAACCGAGTAGACCAAGCCCATGCAGTGAAAAGATGATCTCAATTAAGAGTGATCCAGTAAATAGAATTCCGACAAAAGCTGTTGGGAATCCAGAGATGATTAATAGCGTCGCGTTCCGAAAAACATGTCTATAGAGGGTTTTGCGTTCACTAAGCCCTTTCGCCCTAGCAGTTACCACATACTGCTTGCGGATCTCATCTAAAAAGGCATTTTTAGTTAACATAGTCAACGATGCAAAACCGCTAACTACCATCGCAATAGTCGGTAGGCAGATATGCCAAGCGTAATCTTTCACCTTGCCCCAGATAGTTAATTGATCAAAATTGGTCGAGGTTAGCCCCCGTAGTGGGAAGAGATCCCAATAGCTCCCGCCAGCAAAAAGGACAATAAGTAGCACCGCCAATAAAAAAGCGGGGATAGCATAACCGATAATAATTAGCGTACTTGACCAAAAATCAAACCGTGAACCCGCTTTAACCGCTTTCCTGATGCCTAATGGGATCGAGATAAGGTAGATCAGCAAGGTACTCCATAATCCAAGCGAGATAGAGACCGGTAGACTCTTCTTAATCAGACCAATTACCGATTCACTCTTAAAAAAACTGTTACCAAAATCGAACAATAGAAAATGTTTTAGGGTTTCAATATAGCGTTCAATAATCGGTTTATCAAAACCGTACTGCTTTTCAATAAGTTGAATAATTTCTGGATCTAGCCCCCGAGCCCCGCGGTAGGTTGACTCTTGCCGATTAAGTGGCGAGGCGTCATGCCCACCTGCAGCTTGCGGATCATGCTCAATTAAGGCAATTGCTTGGTCAACCGGACCCCCTGGTGCCACCTGTACGATAAAAAAGTTGAGCGTTAAGATCACAAAAAGTGTTGGGATGATCAGCAGTAGTCGGCGTATCAGATAGTTCAACATATTAATCTTCCCTATTTTTTGGTAATGTTGCCGCTTTTTTGGCATCATACCACCAGTTATCGATCCCAATATCGTAGGTTGGTGATTTTGCCGGTTGGGCAAATCTATTCCAATAGGCGGTATAGGTGTAGTTTGGATACCACATTGGGATCATCGCATATTCACTGGTTAAGACGCGATCCAACGCTCGACCAAGTGGGATCAACGCTTTTTCATCATCGCCATTTTCACTGATCTGCTTAATTAATGAGTCAATCGCCTCGTTGTGTAGACCTGAGGCATTCCATGTTGAGTTAAGGTACTCACTCCCCCAGAGCACCATCAGATCGGACGATGGGTAAGGTATAGCCGAATAGACTCTTGGCATCATATCATAATCACGCTCGCGTAACCTTCGTGTCATCTGGGCAAAATCGAGCGAGTTTATGCTCATCTTAATACCGAGTCTAGCTAAATTCTGTTGGTAGGGGATCGCATATTTAATCTCATCACCCATATAGGTGAGCAGTTCAAAGGTGAACGGTTTGCCACTCTTACGCTCAATAAGTTGCCCGTTTTTGATGGTATAACCAGCCTCATCTAACAGTTTCGCTGCGGTTAATAGATTGTCGCGGTTAAAACCAGCACCATCACTTGTGGGCAGGTGATAAGCCTCACCAAAAGCATCAGCAGGAATAGTTGCCTGAAAAGGGGTTAACAGTGCCAACTCATCTGGGCTCGGTTTGCCGCTAGCAGCATAAGGGGTGTTGGCAAAATAGCTGAATGGCCTTTGGTAGCTATTATAGTAGAAGGCGCGGTTTAGCCACTCAAAATCAAATGCCAAAGTTAGCGCTTGCCTGACACGGCGATCTTTAAAGTGATCACGCCCTAAATTGATCGCGAGCCACTGGGTCGCTACAGCAGTTGTGACCGCTCTCTCTTTTTTGATGATAAAACCTTGATCAAAATAGCTACCTTGATATTGGGTAAACCAATTTTTAGGTTGCGACTCATAACGGATATCATACTCACCAGCTTTAAACGCCTCTAAGGCGATGCTGCTATCCATATAGTAGTCGATCCGCTTCTGATCGAAATTATATAAACCCCTATTTACCGGAAGATCATAACCCCAGTAATTGGGATCACGCTGGTAGATCACATACTGCCCCAGCTTATAATCGGCAATATAGTAGGGGGCGCTGCCGATAGGCGGGGTTGTGAGTGGCTCAGCAAAATTGCGACTCTGCCAAAAATGTTTAGGTATCACCTTCAACTCGCCAACAAAAGAGAGCAGCTTTTCGCGATTACCCTCTGGCAGCTCAATCCGTACGCGGTACTTATCAAGCGCTGTCACACTACACCCCGCATAGTAGATGCGGTACTGCGGTACCCCTTCGGTCATAAATTTAGTAAAAGTAAATGCCACATCCTCGGCGGTAATCATGGTGCCATCTTGAAAGTGTGCTTTAGGGTTGAGGCTCACTTCTGCCCATCGATACTCATTAGAGTAGGTGATCTCTGTTGCTAGCAGTGGGTAATAGGTGGTGATATCATCGCCAGATCTTGTGAAAAGGGTCTCATAGATTGAGGCGGAGTTCTTCTCGGCTGCGCCGCGGCTGGCATAACGGTTGAAGTTATCAAAATTACCAACCTCAGCTAGCCGAATCAATCCCCCTTTTGGAGCAGCTGGATTGACATAATCAAAGTGGTCAAAATTAGCGGGGTATTTTGGTTCACCAAGTAGTGAATAGACTGTTTTATGAAAGATCACCGCTTGCGGACGTTCGACGGTAACTAACTCCGCCTGATCAGATGCTGTATCGTCCTCAATCTGCTGCAGCTGATCGCCAGCAGGTGTAGCGCTCTCAATCATGATTGGGCGCTTTTCACCTGCTTTATCAGCATATAGCGGCATAACGAAAAGTAGAAGCCCGCCTAAACATAATTTTGCTATTTTCTGCGTGATCTGACTAATCATCTCTTTTCCAATTTCCGTTATCTAAACAGTTATCTAAACAGTTTTCTACATAGTTGACCAAAAGGTTAACTAAATGGTTATCCATATGGATTACTAAATAGTTAACTACACAATAGGTTAACGCTTAAATCACTTCCGTTTTAGCGTGATCGGTTTTAACAAACTGCTAGTTTTGCCTGTTATTCTGCCAAAGTTCACATAAATCAGCAACTAGGCAGTTTCGCGATAATGCGTTTAGTTTCACGATTGACATCGTGAAGAGTAATTGTGATCTGATCGGCTAATTTAAAACGGATCTCATCACCGATTTTAATCACCCCATCTTCAGGTAAACTGTTGATCTCATCACGCACTGGGTGGAGCAGCGAGAGCGGAATAAAAGCAGAAGCGCCAATATCAACCAGCCTTACACGCATTCCACCGCGATTAATATCAACCACTTCAGCAGCATAATTTGCCGCCATCTTATCAGCTAAATAGTCGACATAAAGAGCATCGGCAATATCTCGCTCAGCAAAACGGACCCGTTTACGCCGTTCAGCCATTACTGCCAGTTGATCGGGATCTGGTCGGTTAATTGCCTCACCGCGTAACCACGCCTTAATAATCCGGTGGTTGACCATATCGCCATATTTGCGGATTGGTGATGTCCATGTTGCATAGGCGTCAAAACCCAAGCCAAAATGGGGTTGTGGTTCTAATGTAAAGTCAGCAGCGCTCTGGAATTTGCGCATCCGCATCGCCAAAAATGGATCTTCTTCAAATTGACGACGTAGCATTATGTAGTAAGGGAGGGATGCTAAATCGCTTTTATCGACGTTGCTAATCCCATTCTCACTTAACATTTTTAACAGCTGATCGATATATTTAATATCAAATCCGCTATGCGCATTAAAGATACCAAAACCGATCTTATCCTTCAATAAACGTGTCAATGCCTGATTAGCAACCACCATCGCCTCTTCAACCATCTGATGGGCGATACGCTGCGAATCTTTAATAATGGCGGTAACTTTACGATGCTCATCGAGTTGAAAACGGAAATCGCCACTGTTTTTAAATGTTAATGCATGCTCCTTACGCCAAAGTGCACGGATCTCGGTGAACTCAGCCAATAATTTAATCGCTGTCGTGATACTATCTGCATCGATCAAAGTTTCATTAAACTGTAGCGGGGCAATATCTTTATTAAAATCAGACTCTATAAAGTCAGAGACATTGTTATAGGAGAGTTTAGATTTTGATGTAATCCAAGCAGGCATAAAAGTGAGATCATCTAGCAGATTACCGCTTTTATCAACAGTCAACTGGCAGACCATCGCCGCTCGCCTCTCCCCAGCATGGAGTGAACAGAGCTCATTAGCAAACTCTTTCGGTAGCATCGGCACCGTAAAATCAGGTAGATAGGTGGTAAAATTGCGCGCTTTTGCTAGCTTATCAAGCTCTGTATCAGGGAGGATATAGGCGGTTGGATCAGCAATAGCTATAGATAACTGATAGTTACCTTGCTCATCTTTGGTGATAAAGATCGCATCATCCATATCTTGGGTATGTTCGCTATCGATGGTAAAAAATGGCAAGTGGGTAAGATCTTGGCGATCTTCACTCTCATGCAAAGCAATCTCGAGCGGCTCATAAGGTGGGGCGTTTGCCTCTAGCTCATAGTTGGCAATCGTCTTATACCATAACTGATACGGCGACTCCCCCGAAATAATAAATTGATTCACTTCGGCAAAAAAGTGATTTTTACCCTCCTCTAACGGGTGAGAGATCAGTTTAGCAACCACCCAATCTCCCGCTTTTAACCGCTCGCTAACATGACTATTTACCTTACAACGCATGGGGAGAGCGCGATTTTCTGGGTAGATAACCATCGATCCGTTCTCAAATCCCACTTTTGCAATAAATTTTTCTAGTGCTGACTCGATTAACTGCTCAGGTTCAAATGACTCTTTACCATTTTGATTGACAACAATGCCAGAGACCTTATCGCCATGATTGACCAATTTTGCTTTTGAAGTGGGGATAAAATAGTTGGTTTTGTTATCAACATCTAAAAAACCGAACCCTTTTTCATGGAGACGAACCGTCCCCTCAATACGAGGTGTTGTCTCATGTAACTGCTGTTTTAACTGCGCGAGGAGTGGATTATTTTGTAACATAATAAATAGATTAGTGGATAAAATTAGTCAAAAATTCTACCATATTTTTTATCATTTTTTTGCTTCCAGTTAATTTTTATTTACCATTATCACTTTTTGTCTCATCAAAAATATTTCGTTAATATAGTCAATAAAATTGTGGATCAAAAACCGGTTACTAACAAACAGTCACTAATCAATAGGTAATAAAATCTATCCAGCCATTTTATAAAAGATCTTTTATAAGATGCTTTTTATAAGAACATTTTACAGGAACACTTTTGTATAGGAATTTGTCAATGAAACTGCACTATAAACAGAAAGGGAGTGGCAAGCCCATCATTCTACTCCACGGGGTATTGGGTAATTTAGACAACCTCAATATGCTCAAACTAGATGAGTACTTTCAAACCATACAGGTTGATCTCCGCAATCACGGGCTCTCGCCATGGTCAGATGTGATGAACTACCCCGCAATGGCGCAAGATATTATTGAACTTTGCCATGATCTGCAGCTAAAAGAGGTGATTATCATTGGTCACTCAATGGGTGGTAAAGTGGCAATGAAACTGACCGAACTAGCGCCAGAGTTAATTAAACAGATAGTGGTTTTAGATATTGCACCGGTCGACTACAATAAAACAGATCCGCATCACGATCCTAATAAAAAAGTGTTTGCTGCCCTTAATCAGTGCATTACGCAAAATCTTACTGATCGCAAAGAGATTATGACCGTACTTGAGCAGGGCGGACTTAATGCTGCAACCATCCAATTTTTACTCAAATCATTTAAACAGGGGCAGTGGCTCTTTAATTTTCCGGTCATTAATAAAAATTACGATCAAATTCGCGGATGGGAGCCGATCCCGCCATGGTTAATTCCAACCCTCTTTATCCGCGGTGGCAACTCTAACTATATCGATGATGCGGATTACGCCGAAATAGCAGGGCAGTTCCCCTATGCCCAGATCGAAACAGTAGCAGGGGCAGGGCATAATCTCCACGCCGAAAAAACTAGCGAAGTCCGCAATCTAGTAAATAGCTGGCTCACCAACATATAATCCCCATTTACAGCAGTTGTGATAAACAGCAACTGCTGTTTATCAGTTATTTATTACGGTTTTTCTACTAATTTTTGATTAAAACAACCCTAAAACATTTTACAGATTTTGAGCTTAAAACCTTTGCCACAATAGCCGGAAGTTGTTTATCTCAGTGTTATCAAACAGATAAAAAACAGCCATATTGGTGATCAAGATCTAAAAATTAGCTATTCCTACTTGCAGTTAAGCCATTCCATGCTAAGATCGCGCTGATTTTTTTCAAGAAAATTTTATAACAAAAAATAATTTTAAACTTAAATCTAATAACAATAAAACCAAGCATGGAACAGGGATAGATGTATCATTATCAGTTAGTGTCAGCCGATGCATGGCAGGATGAGAGTGCACGTTTAGCCGGTTTAGACTATTTTAGTCGCCCAAAACGGATTAAACATTTTTATGATTCAGATTACCGCGATGTTATTAAAAAGTTAGTTGCCGACCCAGAATCTTGTAAAGATTTTTATCAAGTATTACAACAGGCTGGACTCCCTTATCAAACTTACTACCACAAAATCCCCGATAAAGTTGCAAAAGTTTTAGCTACTGCGCTATTTACTGAAAGCGCAATTTTGCTTGAGCTGCCCCTGCCGAGTTGGATTTATAATAATTCGACATTTAACAGCGCTTACCCTGTTGTTAAGAAAAAGTTTAAAAAAATACCTTACTATCAACCTGATGATAGCTGGATTACGGTTGATTTGGTCAACCATAGACCAGAGCTTATCGCTATTCGAGATGGCGCCAATATCCATAAGCAGCTTTTTACAATAGAGACTAGCGGAGAGGAGATATTTTTACGCCATTGTGACCCATTTTCAGCAACTAAAGTGCTGCCTAAGGTGCACCTATTAATTGGTGGTAATCAAGGGGATACCGATTTAACACTACGGGGCGAAAAGCAGCTAAATGTTAAAAAGCAAGCACAGGCGTGGCTTGATGAATTAAGTAACCTACTGCGCTCGGGTAACTCACCATTTACAGTTGAGCAAGATGAAAGATTAGCTAGCATTATCAACTATGGCTTTTCGCCGCAGCACTTCTCCCCTAGGTATAACTATAATAATGAGCCCCCATTTCGCCCCGATGAGCAGATAGGTGAGCTCTTTTATCAGATGCTACTACTCTTAAATGAGACCAAATTTATCACAGCAGTTGGGCGCATTGGTGATTTGGGTCATGATGAGAGTGAAGGGGCGATAACCCGTGACCCTACATTACTAAGGCAAACCATCAAATTCATCCGGAGTATCCGCCATAGTGAGGGGTTTGATAAAAGTAATTACAGTTATAAGAGTGATAAACTTGCTAGAATTGCTAATGAGTACCTAAATAGTCCACTCATCCTTGATGGTAGTGGGGCTGAAAAAGACTACGAGTCCAAACTCAAAGCGCAAATTAGTCTTGATGTAAAAACCGATGAGCTAAATGATATCGAAAACCTCTACTTCACCGCCATCAAACTGCTAAAACAGCTCCGCACACCCGGTCTCATTCGCCATATTGAAACCCGCAGAGCTTATAAACTCAAAGCCAAAAAATTAACCTATCAACATGTTGAGTTAAAGCCTGCTGATACGATTGAGCTGACGCTTAATAAAAATTATAAATATAAGATTACAGCAAGAGATTATGGTTACCAATTTATTGGGCGCTTTGATGCGAATAATAGAGTCAAAGTCAAAATACCTGCCAGATGGTCTCATGTTAAAACTTGGGATTTAACCGCAACGCCTGTTGAAAATCATTTTATAGATGAATTTTTCCCAACAATAAAAAAACAGTATCAAAAAATGTTATCCATGCAAGGCTTTACTTTTGGTGAAAGTGACGTAGGGATTATGCATGCGAACATCATGGGGGGACCAGAAAGACCTTTACGTAATCTAGCCTCTACCATGCAGATTGCTGGTGGCGTGTTTAATTTATATATTGCGGCAACAATTGGCGCGACAGGTGTTGGTACGCCATTAGCCGCTACAATTGGTTTTGTTGGGATAGATAATATACAAGCTGGTGCGCGGTCGTTATTCTCAGAAGATACCACCACAACTTATGGTGCACAATTTTTAGAGTGGGCAGTTCTCCCTAAAGGGTACGGTGAAATTGCTTACGGTTTAATTGATATCGGCGCAATGAGTAAAGCAGGCACCCTACTTAAAGCCGCTAGCCAAACAGCAAATATTGTCAAATTCGAAACAGTTAACGCAGCCAAAACTGGGCAAATAGCAACACCGACCGAAGTAACTATCACAGTTGAGAACATCAGCGTAAACCAGAGACATGTGATTAGTTTGAAGAGTGTGGATGATATTGCGATAGCTTCAAAAGCGTTATTAAAAACAAAACCATTTTATTCACGGGTACCTAATAAATGGATAGAAGAGGGGGGTAAAATTGAAATTTTGGATAATAATAGTTGGAAATATATTAATAAAGATGGAATATCTATCACATATGAATTTAAAAATATAGATGGTAAAGATGTTAAACTACCTAATTTTAGTAATCATTTACACCCTGATAAAAAAATGGCTGAAGTTGATATTGGCGTTTTCTCAGGTAATAGAGATAAGGACACTAAAAAATTTTTACAACTAGCAGGGTTAAAAGAAATCCCTGAGGGATATGCTGTACATCATTCACAACCTAATGGCGTTATGCAGTTAGTTGAAAGAAAAGTACATGAAGAATTTACCCATATTGGCGGTCACGGTTTATATAAAAAGAGGGAATAGATAATGTTATACATTTTTAATTTTGATAATTCAAATGTTGCAGAAAAAATAGCGTTATTTGAAGAGACACTTAGTATAAAAATACCGGATACATATAGTGATTTTTTAAAAAAATACAATGGCGGTTACACACTTGATACAGATTTTGATATAAATGGTGAAAGCAGCGATATACGATGCTTCTATGGTTTTGAAGAGCAGAAAGAGTACTGTGATTTTTCTCATTTAATGCAATATAATAGTTTCACTTCTGCAATAGAAAATGGTTATCTCCCAATTGCTGAGGATAGCTGCGGTAATTATATTGTTATCGGTATTGGTCAGCTAAACTATGGGAAGATCTCTTTTTGGGATCACGAAATAGATACCTATCACTATTTATGCCCAAACTTTAAAGATTTTATTTCACAAATTGAAAGTCTTGAATATGTACCACTCTCTATAGAAGAGAGAATACAGGGGATGAAAGAGTGTAATAGTAAAATTCAGGTTGATGATGGATTAATAAAATTATGGCAAGCAGAAATAGATAAATATGCAAATCTAAAACAGGAAAAAGTGGAGTTATAATATAGATCTAGATAGTAAATTGCAATCTACTAACTATTTTTGTGATATTAATTTTATAAAAAAATTCAAATTAAATAACCGCTTAGTTTTTGAGGGTAGCGAGGCTGATTAAGCTACTCCTCAAGAATACCGACTCAAAGCCAAAAAATTAACTTATCAACATGTTGAGTTAAAACCTGCTGAGGGGTTCTATCTCAAGTTCCATAAAGACCATAAATATGCCATCACATCGATTAGTGAAGGGCATCGGTTTATTGGTCGATTTAATCCAGAAGGTCTAGCAGATATCAAAGTACCCCAAAAGTGGTCACACATTGATGATTGGCAGCTTGAGACAAGTGCGGTTGACATCTCATTTATTGAACAGTTTTTTAGCCATATTGAGCCACAAAGCCTTATCAATGCAGCTGAAGGGGCAGCGATAGGGGGTATCACTTGGCACAGGGAGTGCCGTTGCGTTTATTGGTAGTAACAATATTGCTGCTGGCATGAGCCGCATCTTAACAGATGGAGAGGTGACAACCGAAGATGTTATAGCTTAGTTGGGACTCGTCCCAATGACCTAAGTTTTTTAAAATGTGTTGATGACAGAGGCATTGAGATCGGTAACCTCTTTTAATCTTTACAATTCTTTACAAAAAACCTGCTAGCAAAATGCAAAAGATGTAGGGAAGTGGTGGTAGAATTTAACGCACAAAAAATAACAAAATATTGACAGGGAATAGGGAGGTTATTAGAATGCCACGCAACCACGCAACCACGCAACCACGCAACCACGCAACCACGCAACCACGCAACCACGCAACCACGCAACCACGCAACCACGCAACCACGCAACCACGCAACCACGCAACCACGCAACCACGCAACCACGCAACCACGCAACCACGCAACCACGCAACGCTATAATTATAAATATCAAAAGCTATTGTTACGGCTGTTAAAAGGTGAGCCACTCAAAAATGCCATTACCCAATCACTCTTAACATCGCTCCCTCTTTTAATCGCTCTCCCTGCTTCTGCTGCAATAACAACCACAAAAAGCACTATTATCGGTACCGCCCCCTATTTAACATTTGATGGTGGTATCACGAAAGAGGAGGATACCCGCAAATTATTAAGTATCACGCTATCTGATGGTCGGGTCTATAGCCTTGATAATAACGACTCAACCCCAACAAACCCAATCGAGCTACCGGTCGAAGGGCAGACATTAGCGGATGTACAGATGTTTATGCCAATTGATAAAACATCTATCACCTTAAACGAACTGATTGCTGAACCTAATAACTACTGGGGTGATGATGATGGGGATGGAAGGGGTGCTGGTGGTATCACTGCGACTGGTACGTTGACCATGCAGATAACAGATGCAGACGGTGGAACAGTCAAGCGAGATGATAAACTAAACGCCTGCGTGGCATACTATAAAATCATTTTCAGCAACAATGCCGGCATGTTAAAGACGCAATATGGCTTTCCTAATATGATTGCCTTCCCTGCTGCAACAACAACCTACTACATCAAATCCAAATCACCAAAAAAACCTTATGCCTGCTATGCACAGCCAAATATGGCATACAGTGGTAGTAATACAGGTGCTAATGGTTTGAGTTTGTCTAAAACAGATGGACCTGCTAGTGAATGGGATAAGTCGAAAGGTTTCAAACCACAAGATATCAATGTCCCTTCATCTAACTTTCCAACCATGGGTGCCCACGGGTTATTTTTTAACTTAACTATTGCTGGTGATGTTTGGCAGAATATGAGTTACGACAAAATCCCGAGCAACTCTGTTATTGATATCGCCATCAGCAGTGGAGGTAGTGCTGATATTGCTAAAGTACTGTTAACTGGACCTCGTTATAATAGTAACAATGCTACAATTGCAGTGCCAACTACTTTCACAATTTATTCTGACAAGGCTAAAACTAACAAAATCTACAGCTTTTCCATAAACAGATGGTTTATCGCAACGTTAAATTCGAATTCTATTTATGATGCGAACTACTGTGTTAACCGGTACAGTAGTCAATATCGGATTCCAAGTGTAAGAGAGTATACCAACGCTAATGGTGACGAATGGACAGGTGGACTTGCTGGGCAACCTAATAACTACCAACGACGTATTGACGGGGGACTGTTTGCTGAGTGGGGGAACATGTATAATAGTTATTACACCACTAGCGACTTCAACAGTTCGGGCAACAACTATAACTGGGCGCTAGAGGCAGCCAAGCAGCGGCAGCGTTATGTCGGTTCGCACACTGGCACTATCTACTCGCATAACCCGTACGCCTATCCTCCTTTCTTTGTTTGCGTCACTCCTTAAACCTTGCCCGCAATGCCTAGTAACCCCTAAACTCACCGGCGCCAGCCGCCGCACTTTTTAAAACCCCGCTAACAGTAGCGGGGTTTTTACCTCCTCAAGTAGCTATGCAGCCGTTGAGAGTTTAATAAATTAATCACCGCTGCTTATCACCTTCTCACTAGATCCAACAAACTTAAAACCATCAACCCTAAAACAAATTTACAGCCACTCTTTTAAAAGCAAGTTATTAACAGAAGTTTTAAATAGAGTTTTTAAATAGAAGTTATAAATAGAGGATTTAAAGCAGTTTTAAAAGTGGCTTTAATAAAAAACTGTGATATTTAAACCTGAAACAGGGTGATAAAAATTTTATTTCTGCTGATTAAAAAATAATGATTAATAAAACAGTAATTTAATCTTATTTCTCGCATAATTACATTTTAATTTATAAAAAATTGTTAAAAATAGGAATAAATAAGTGTTAAACTGCGAAATTCAATAATAAAAATAATTGGAAAAATAGAAGAGATAATAAAAATGAATCCAGTAATACCGCAATCAAGCAACTCAGGGCATAGTAGATATCCAAAACTACTTTTTTGCCTGTTAGGTCTTCATCTCTTAAAAAATAGAATAAACCAACCAATTTTTAGTCTGCTCACTCTTCCCCTTTTTTTAACTTTCCCTGCCTCTGCCGCAACCAAAACTGCCATAACTAAAAGTATTATTATTGGCACTGCCCCTTATTTGACATTTGATGATGGCGAGACGAAGGAGACAGATGCCAATGCACTATTTACGATTAAACTCTCGGACGGGCGGGAGTTTAGTCAAGTTAACAATCCATCAACCCCAGCTAATCCAATTGAGTTGCCTAATGAAGGGGAGACCTTAGTTGATGTTGAGATGCATATTCCAATTGACAAAAATAGGGTTAACTTAAGCGAACTTATCACCGCTAACAACTACTGGCGTGATGACGATGGAGATGGTGTTGATGGCATTACTATTACAGGCTCATTAGCCCTTTCGATTGCGGACTCAACGGGTAAGATCTTAAATCGAGACGATAACATATCACTCTGTGATGGAGCCACTTACTATAAAGTAGTTTTAAGTAGCACAGCAGGGAATTTAAAAACTAAATATGGTTTGCCAAACAGTAGTGATTTTGCTGCATCTGACATCACTTACTATATTAAACCCAAACCAACAACTAAACCTTATGCCTGCTTTGCGCAGCCAAATTTAACATTAAGTGGCAGTAGTTATAATGGGCCAGCTAATGAGTGGAGTGCAACTAAAGGGTTTAAACCGCAACATATTAATGTCCCCTCTTCTAACTTCCCAACTATGGGGGCTCATGGACTCTTTTTTAATCTAACCATAGTAAATGGCGGTAACTGGCAGAGCGTTAGTTATGATAAAAGCCCAAACAACTCAGGCATAGACATTACTATAAGTAATGGTGGAAGTACTAATGTTGCTAAAGTATTGTTAAGTGGACCCCGTTATAATACCAATAACGCAACTACCGCAGTCCCTACCACCTTCACCCTCTACTCTGATAAAGGGAAGACTAACAAACTCTACACCTTTACGATAGGCAAATGGTTTATAGCAACGCCTGGTCCAAATGCTACTTATAGTGCAAGTTACTGTGTTAGCAAATATGGTAGTAAGTACCGTATACCGCGCGTTGCGGAATATACTAACGCCAATGGTAATGGTTGGGCAGGCGGACTTGCTGGGCAGCCTAATAACTACCAGCGCCGAATTGGTGGTGGGCTATTTGCTGAATGGGGTGATTCGCGTAATACTGAATACTACACCGGTAACGACTTCGACGAGAACGACTTTTATGGGAGATACTGGGCACTTGAGAAGGTGGGAACTAACCAGCTTGGTGTCTATTCGGACGATGGACTCATCGTTTACGGTACGACCGATACCAACCGCAATCGCTTTGCTTGCGTCACCCCTTAGATCTTGCCCCCGTGCGCCACAAACTATAGAATCACGCGAGCCAGCGCGCCTCTCCCCGTCAAAAGTGGCGGGGGAGATTTTTATGTAACTAATCAGTTGATAAATTAATAATAACCTACCAACTCATTGTTGTTATTTGTAATAAAAAGCGTTTAAATAATTCAAAAAATATCGATTTAATAGACTTAATTGTCAGTAATATTGTTTTATGATTTTGATTAAAACAACCTAAACCCTAAAACAAATTTGCGATTGATAAAATAACTTTTTTTGTGATGCGATTTTTTTATTAGTTTGATTAATTGCTGTCAGGCGTAAGTGGTTGTGCTATATTATTTTCGGATGATTTTATGAGGCAAAAAGATGGAAATTAAATTAACCAAGCACGATAAACGGACGATTGAAGATACCGATGATGTTTATGGGATTATGCAGCGCATTTTACTGCGTGAGAACAAAATCGATCGGGAGAAGGAGCACCTTTGGATTATCGGAATGAATCAGGGCGGTTATATCCTCTATATCGAGTTGATTGCGCTTGGATCTTACCACTCTGTCGATGTTGAGCCGATGAATGTTTTCCGTGTTGCAGTGATGAAAAATGCTTCACGCGTCATCTTAATTCACAACCACCCAAGCGGATCGCTTACCCCTTCTGATTCTGATAAAGATATCACTGATCGTTTGATTCAAGTCGGGCGGATCTTAAATATCGAACTGGTCGACCACCTTATTATCACCCCAACAATGTACCTCAGTTTCCGCCAAATCGAACTGATGCAAGAGCTTGAAAAAAGTCTTAAATATGTCCCAACTTATCAAATCATCGAAAAAATCCGAAAAGAAGAGAAGAAAATTGCTGATGAGAAGCTGGCGGTTGAGAAGAGCAAGACAAAAGCAGAAAAAGAGCGGCGAGAAAAAGCCGAATCTGAAAAGCTAATGTTAATTAATGCCTTACTCGAAAAAGAGGTTTCGATTGAGTCCATCGCAAAAATTTTAGATCTGACCGTTAAGCAGGTTGAGAAGAGTATAAATAGAAATAGCTAACTACTATTTAGTAAATTATTTAACAAATATTGACTTGTAGATCAGGCAAGAGCGTTATTAATATCCAATTGATAAGTTGTTGTAGGTACATTTATATAAGTACATTGATATAAATGCATTGATATAAGTGCATATATAGCCACATTTATATAGGTAATTTTATATAGCTACTTTTATAAAGAAAGTTTGATGTAAAAAAGTTGGATATAGAAAATATAAAGTGGCTATTTTATAAACTAAAAATTCTAAAAGGATTTAACGATCAAATAGTAACTTCCCAACATATAAAGCTTTGGCTGTTTCCATCAATTTACAAAAATGTATATTATATCACCTGATTTAGATTGAAAAAACCACAACCCTAAAACATTTAAAAATTTTTTTTATTATAATTTTATAAAAAAGATATAAATAAAACATATAGTTAACCTTAAATCTTTTTTAATCATATAAAAAATTTGAAAATAGGGATTAAAAAGTGGGGTTGATTAGTGTTAGAATTGCGCAAATTTACAATAAAAAATGTTGAAAAAAATGAAGGGAATATTTAGAATGTACCGCAACACGCAACACGCAACACGCAACACGCAACACGCAACACGCAACACGCAACACGCAACACGCAACACGCAACACGCAACACGCAACACGCAACACGCAACACGCAACACTCTGGTTGCTCGGTGAATTAACATCTGTTTTTGGTCTGTTAAATGGTTATCTATTAAAAAATAGAATATCTAAAACAGCGCTTGGTTTAATCTCTTTTCCTCTTTTTTTATCCTTTCCTGCGCTAGCTGCAACATCAACCTTAACTACTAAAGGTATTGTTACTGGTACTGCCCCTTACTTAACCTTTGATAATGGTCAAACAAAAGCGACTGATACCGCGGCGCTATTAACAATTAAACTCTCTGATGGGCGGGTTTATGGTCAAACTAATAATACCTCTACCCCAACTAATCCAATTATGCTACCGGTCGAAGGTCAGACACTGGCTGATGTGCAGATGTTTATGCCGCTAGATAGAAAAACGGTTAGCTTAAGTGAGTTAATTGCTGCTCCAAATAACTACTGGGGTGATGATAATGGTGATGGCAAGGGGGTTAATGGTATTGCTGCTTCAGGTAGCTTGACCCTAAAGATTCAGGATTCGACCGGTAGAGTCTTAGATCGAAATGATACCATCTCACTTTGTGATGGTGCCACATACTATAAAGTGGATTTAAGTGGTACAGCTGGGAGTTTACAAACTAAATATGGGATCCCTAATAAAACTGATTTTGCGGCATCTAACATCACTTACTATATTAAACCTAAACCAACATCTAAACCTTATGTCTGTAATGCACAGCCAAACTTAAATAACAGTGGCGGTACTCATAATGGGCCTATTACTGAGTGGGATCCTGCCAAAGGGTTTAAAGTGCAAAGAGTCAACACCCCTTCATCTAACTTCCCAACCATGGGTGCTCATGGGCTATTTTTTAACTTAACCATTGCTGGTGATGTTTGGCAAAATATGAGTTATGACAAAAGCCCAGCAAGCTCAGGAATCGATATCTCTATTGGCAATGGCGGTAGCGCTAATGTTGCTAAAGTTATGTTAAACGGTCCACGTTACAACACGAATAATGCAACGACCGCAGTCCCAACTACGTTCACAATCTATTCTGACAAAGCAAAAACCAACAAGGTTTACTCCTTTACGATCGGTAAATGGTTTATAGCTACTCCAATGACTGATAACACTTATAATGAAGACTATTGCCTTGAACATTACGGCAGTAAATACCGTGTACCGAATATAACTGAATATACCAATGCGAATGGTAACTTCTGGGAAGGTGGACTTGCCGGTCAACCGAATAACTACCAACGTCGCATAGGTGGTGGGCTGTTTGCTGAGTGGGGTGATATGCGTAATAATCTGGTTTACACCAGTAGCGATTTTGACTTTGATGCAGAGGGTTATGGTACTTACTGGGCATCTGAGAAGTATAATGACAAGTGGCAATATTTTGTCTACTCAGATGATGGCGCGGTCCTTCACGCTGTACACTACACAACGCGTTATGCTTGCGTAACCCCATAGTTTTATCTCGATAGTTTTCCCTCGATAGTTTTTACAGTTTATACCTCGTCAGTTTTGGCGGGGTATAAAAATTACCTAACTTAAGTAGCGAACTATAAATAACTAACTATAAGTAACTAACTATAAATAGCATGCTAAATGAAATTGAGTTATTAAATTAATTATAGTTAATCTTCACTTATTGACAAATCGGACATGCAACTTATCAACCGATAATCACAAAATCAGCATCTCAATTAATGACAGATTTCACAGTTTTTTGTAAATAGGTCATCACCAGAAAAAAATCGATTTAATCCCCGTAATTAACACTTTACAGTTTCTAGATCTTTTGATTGAAAAGACCAAAACCCTAAAACAAATTTGTGTTTTTTGTTTAAAATTTGTATAAAAAGTGGTTTTTAAATTGCCTAAAAAACAGAAATCCTTACTATTAAAGCATTATGATAAGAAAAAATATGATGCTAGATTGGAAAATAAATATTAATAAAACAATTATTTAAATTTTCTAATCGCACGGATTGGTAAAAACTTTCAATAGCGATTAAAAAGTGAGAATAATTAGTGTTAGAATTACGAAAATTAGTAATAAAGAATATTAAAAAAAATGAAAGGAATCTTAAGCATGAATCGTACACAAAACAAGCAACATTCTGGTCGTATTATGAAACAAAATCAATTTTTTCTGCTGTTAAATGGTCATTTTTCTAAAAATAACATAACAAAAACGCTGCTCAGTTTAATCTCTTTACCTCTTTTTTTATCTTTTCCTGCGCTAGCTGCAACATCAACCTTAACTACTAAAGGCATTATTACCGGTACTGCCCCTTACTTAACCTTTGATAATGGTCAAACAAAAGCGACCGATACCGCGGCGCTATTAACAATTAAACTCTCTGATGGTCGGGTTTATGGTCTTGATAATAATACCTCTACCCCAACTAATCCAATCGAGCTACCAATCGAAGGTCAAACACTGGCTGATGTGCAGATGTTTATGCCTGTCGATAAAAAAACGGTTAGCTTAAGTGAGTTAATTGCCGCCCCAAATAATTACTGGGGTGATGATAATGGTGATGGACTTAATGGGATCACTGCTTCGGGCAGTTTAACCCTGAAGATTCAAGATTCAACCGGTAGAGTCTTAGATCGAAATGATACTATCTCACTTTGTGATGGCGCTACTCACTATAAAGTGGATTTAAGTGGTACAGCTGGGAGTTTACAAACTAAATATGGGATCCCTAATAAAACTGATTTTGCGGCATCTAACATCACTTACTATATTAAACCTAAACCAACATCTAAACCTTATGTCTGTAATGCACAGCCAAATTTAAATAACAGTGGCGGCACTCATAATGGGCCTATTACTGAGTGGGATCCTGCCAAAGGGTTTAAAGTACAAAGAGTCAACACCCCTACATCTAACTTCCCAACTACGGGCGCACATGGGCTATTTTTTAACTTAACCATTGCTGGCGATGTTTGGCAAAATATGAGTTATGACAAAAGCCCAGCAAGCTCAGGAATCGATATCTCTATTGGCAATGGCGGTAGCGCTAATGTTGCTACAGTTATGTTAAACGGTCCACGTTACAACACGAATAATGCAACGACCGCAGTCCCAACTACGTTCACAATCTATTCTGACAAAGCAAAAACCAACAAGGTTTACTCCTTTACGATAGGAAAATGGTTTATAGCTACTCCAATGACTGATAACACTTATAATGAGGATTATTGCCTTGAACATTACGGCAGTAAATACCGTGTACCGAGTATAACTGATTTTACCAATGCAAATGGTAACTTCTGGACAGGTGGACTTGCCGGTCAACCGAATAACTACCAACGTCGCATAGGTGGAGGGCTGTTTGCTGAGTGGGGTGATATGCGTAATAATATGTATTACACCAGTAGCGATTTTGACTTTGATGCAGAGGGTTATGGTACTTACTGGGCATCTGAGAAGTATAATGACCAGTGGCAATATTTTGTCTACTCAGATGATGGCGCGGTTATTAGCAGTGTACATTACACAACGCGTTATGCTTGCGTAACCCCTTAACCTCTTAGTTTTTAACCAAAATTCAGCCAATAAAGCTACGGCTTTATTGACTGAATTTTAATACTTTGCCAAAACAGGCAAGGTAAATAGCTTACCAAACTTAATAGACTACAAAGGGCGATAGATATAACAAATTAATCACCGCGACTTTCCTTTTCTCTTTTTAACTTTCCTTTACTTTCCACAATGAATATACAACCATTAAACCCTAAAACAAATTTGTAGCAGATCTTAAAATCTTCGCCACAATGGCGGGAATTTGTTTATCTTAGTTTTATCAAATAGATAAAAAATAGCTAACTTGGTGATCAAGATCATAAAATTATCTATTCTTGCTTGCAGTTAAGTCACGCCATGCTGATATCGCGCCGATTCTTTTTAAGAAAACAGTTACGAACTTAAATCTAATAACAATAAAACTAAGAATGGAATAGGGATAGATATATCATTATCAATGATTGTCAGCCGATAGGTGGCAGGATGAGAGTGCTCGTTTGGCAAATTTAGACTATTTTAGTCGCCCAAAACAGATTAAACATTTTTATGCTTCATTGCACCACTCCATCCAAAATAGTAATAGTTGAAATAATGTGAAAGTGAGCTATGAGCTGTTGGAAATTGGATCTATTAGTGATGGGTATTGTTTGACTGTTTTTTTATTTTGAGAATAGCATTGAAAAGAGGAGATAAGTTCCGTTTAATTTGAAAATGATGATTAGCTGTTTAAATAGGTTTAAAACAGCTTTAAAAATGGAGTTCGAGTTTAACTCTGTAAACCCTAAAACATTAACCCTAAAAACATTAACCTTAAACTTTGGGTTAATGTTATGGCAAGCTTACTGATATAACTTGATCTTTCGGATTTATGTTGCAGGGGTTATAGAAGTGAGGGCGACTATTTATAGTTAGCGGGGATTTTGGTTATGATGCGTTGCACTTTACCGATAATGATAAGATCACTCCAGTTTTTATTACTAAGTCTATGATTGGTATAGTTTGGGTTATCGCTTTTTAATACATACTCCTCAGAGATGTAGTTGAATTCAAGGCGTCGAATCATCGGTTGATGCCTAAAAAGGAGAGCAAAGACCCCGTTAAATTTACCATTTCCCCATGAGCTTATATTGGTTGATATGAGCGCCATATCCCCATCATAGATGCTTGGCTCCATACTGTCGTCCTCTACTTGGAACATCATTAAATCTTCATTTAATAGCCCAACTGTTTTTAGCCACTGTTTATTAAATCCAAATCCACAGCTACTCTGTTTTGTACTATTATCACTAATCAGCTGCTCTAATGTAAAATCTTGCATGATTGGGATATTGATCTGCCCCTCATACTCTTTACGATTCACGTTGCTTTCCTGAACGGTATATTCATCACGCCTTGGCTGATTTAAGTTATATTTAAACTCTACTGGTTCGTTAGACTCATACTGTTTGATGAAGTTATATCTATTAATAAGAGCTGAAACTTCATACTCATAGGCTCCGCCTTTCACGCCGTGCGCCTTTCGTTTCACCCATCCCTCTTTTTTTGCTTTTTTAGTTAACCCTTGCACGGTATTGGGTAAATCGTATTTTCCGATTAGGTCTCTGGTTGTGAGCCATATCTGTTTCATGTTTCTCTCTCAAGTTAATCTAACGGTTTCTACATTATTCTATCTATTAATGATCAATATAATCAACCATATAGAAAAAAATACCTCATCTTCACCAAATTTAATTTGAAACTTATTAATATTTATATTGAAACTAAAGATGTAAGTATGATAGATTTAATTACATCTTAAGGTTAAAGTAAAAAGCTGGTAGATGATATTACTTGGTATTATGACACTTTTTTATGGAGAAGATAAATATGAAAAATAGTGACTGGCATGTAGAAGATATAAAATGTGCGCTACGTAAACGCCGAATTTCAATCCGATCACTCTCAATCGCGGCGGGATTATCCCCTTCAACTTTTAATAATGCACTCCGGGTCTCCTACCCTAAAGCAGAGCGCGCCATAGCAAAGGCGTTAGGTGTTGAGCCGGAGACGATATGGCCTTCTCGCTATGAATATAAAAGTAATAAATTTCAGCATGAAATCAGTCAAAACAGTTTTTGCCAGCGTAATCAATATTAGTCGAGGTGTGCTATGTGGGTTACTGCGCAAGATCTTATTCAAGTTCAAGGCATGCCAAAAACGACACAGGGGGTAACTAAAAAAGCGAAAGCAGAGCAGTGGGAACGTAGGAAGGCGGTTGGCATTAAAGGGGGTGCCTATGAGTATAATATTTTTTCGTTCTCCGCTTTAGATCAAGCCTATGTGCTTAAAAAATTGAATAAAGTTGCTGTAGGTGAGAAGTTAATTGATCGCCCAGCCAAGCCACTCGGCTACTCGTCTGAGCACCTTTGGCGAAATTATGATAGCGCCAATGAGAAACAGAAAGCCAAAGCCGCCTTTAAGGCAGAGGTGGTTACGGCAGCTAAACTGCTAGCCGATCAAGGGGTTGCAATGCGGGATATTTTTGAGATTATTCCAAAATCCTACAGTTGCACCCCTTACCAAGTAAGGCGTTGGTATTATGAGGTTGATCCAAGTAAGACTGATCCTGCCGATTATGTAGCAAAAGCGTTAGAGAAACACGCTTATCGTGACTCCAAAAACCGCTATTTTGCTATGACACCTGCCGCATGGGACTTTTTTTGTGCCGACTTTCTACGGCTTGAGAGACCCGCATTTAATAGCTGCTATTTACGACTGTCAGAGGCTGCTAAGCAGTATGGTTGGTCGATCCCAAGTCGTAGCAGTTTACGCCGCAAGTTAGATAAGACAGTGCCAAAACCACAGCAACTGTTGTTGCGCCAAGGGGAGCACGCGTTAATGCGTCTCTACCCAGCACAACAGCGGACGATTGAGGGGATTGGGGCGATGGAGTGGATTAATGGTGACGGTTATCTACACAATGTCTTTGTTAAGTGGTACAACGGCGAGGTTCTGCGCCCAAAAACGTGGATTTGGCAAGATATCTATAGCCGTAAAATCCTCTCCTACTATTGCGATATCTCCGAGAATAGTGATGCGATTCGTCTCTCGCTCGCTGATCTGATCAAGAATTATGGCATTCCGAAAGATCTCACCATTGATAATACCCGTGCCGCCGCTAATAAGTGGCTAACTGGCGGGGTGCCAAGCCGTTATCGTTTCAAAGTGAAGCCTGATGATCCAAAAGGGATTATCCCGATGCTTGGTATTAGGTTGCACTGGTCGAGTGTCCAATATGGTAGAGGACATGGGCAGGCAAAGCCGATTGAACGTGCTTTTTCGCATGGTGGACTTGGTGAGCTTGTTGATAAGCATCCACTCTTAGCAGGCGCTTACACCGGTAGCAGTGTGCAGGATAAACCGGATAACTATAACCCTAAAAATGCAGTTGATGTTGCGGTCTTTATGCAAGCATTAAAGGAGGGGATTGATGCCTTTAATCGTAAACCAGAGCGCGATACCGAGGCGTGTCGTAAACAGCTCTCATTTGATGAGGCATTTAATGCAAACTATGCCACAACCGTTATCCAAAAAGCGACAATTGAGCAGCAGCGGTTGCTCCTTTTGCATTCAGAAGCGGTAAGAGTCAAGGCAGATGGCACCTTTGTGCTAGAGGCGGGCGGTTCAATTATGGGGGCAAAAAATCGTTACTATAGTGAAAAGTTAATGAATATCTCCCCCAATAAAGTGGTTATCAAGTTTGATCCACGCCATCTTCATGAAAAAGTGGCCGTCTATCAATTAAATGGTGCATTTATCTGCGAGGCTGTCTGTCTCAATCCAGTTGCTTTTGGCGATACGCAGACTGCAAGAGCACATAGACGCCAACGTACGCAGTTTGTTAAACACCATAAAGCAGCGGCAGAAAATCAGAAAAATATGGATCTGTTAACGTTGGGTGAGCTGGTGACAGGCAGCCATGAGGATTTAGAGATGCGCGCAGTTGCTAAGGTGATAAAGCCATTTACACCAACGCAAGTAAAAGAGCAATCAGAGGAGTTTGATTTTGATGCAGCATTTGAACAGGGATTAGCGCGGTTAAAAGCCGCCAATGAAGGAGGATTTTAAGATGGTTGAAAAGATGGCAATGGTCATTGAAGAGGTAAAAAAAGTTGTTGAGTCAGGGGTAACTTACGCCTTGATTGCGAAAGAGAGTGAGATCTCATCTGCCGCATTAAGTCAATATATTAAAGGTACTTATCAGGGGGATAATCAAGCTGTTACCAACAAGATAGCGATCTGGCTTGAAAATTATGCCAGATCGCGCGCTATTAAATGTGCCCCTAAATTTGTTGAAACTGCTACCAGCAAAAGGATCTTTAGTGCACTGGAGTATGCCAAGTTGGCTGGCTGCTTTGTCGTCATTTATGGTAACAGCGGAGTTGGTAAAACCGGTGCGCTGCGCGAATATGCTAAGCGCCCCAATACTTGGCTGGTGACCGCTCGCCCCTCATCGGCAAAGCTACTTGAGTTCCTCTATGATATCGCTTGTGCGCTTGATCTTGAGTTTATGCCAAAACGGAGTGGTACCTTAAGCGGCGCGATCCAGCGCAAACTTCGTGATATTAAAGGACTACTGATGATTGATGAGGCAGATCATCTTCCATACGAGGTGTTAGAGGAGATTCGACTTATTCAGGAGATTACTGGTGTTGGCATTGTGCTATGTGGTAACCACCAAATCTACGCAAAATTGTCGGGTAATGGTTCGCGTAGTACCGATTTTGCGCGCCTCTTTTCCCGTGTAGCTAAAAAGGTCTCAATTCTACAGACAACACCCGCTGATATCGATGCCTTAACTACCGCGTGGGGGATTACGACCCAACGTGAACGGGAGCTTTTACAAACATTAGGTAAAAAACCTGGTGCATTAAGGGGAATCACAACCACACTTTCACTCGCCTCGCTGCTCGCCGATAGTGCAAATATGGCGATCAATGAAAAACATATTATTGCGGCTATCAAGGATTTAGAGGGGGTTTAAAGTGCAATGGATCGTTAAAGTAGGGAGGAGCAGTAGATGACAACAAAAAATTTAAAACTTTTTGCCGATGATCATGATAAATTTGGTCAATTTATCGATGGGTTAGATCAGATGAGCGAAGTGAATACCAAGAGTTGGCCTAAGTTGATCTCAGAGTTTATTGATCTCTTCTATGCTGAGCTAAGGCGGCAAAAGATGGATGAGACATTAGCGGCAAAGATCGCCCCTAAATTGGCAGCGGTTTTAGGGCACTATTTTGGGGGACGTGTCTGTTATATTCCTAATGGCGAGGCGTTAAAAGCGGCTATTCGCGATAATGGTATCTTCCTTGATTATCAGATCAGTAATGGCAATATCTCCCAACTGGCAAGAAAGTACCGGTTAACTGATAGTTATGTTTACGCCATTATTCGTGAGCAGTTGGCACTGCACCGTAAACGGCATCAACCCGATATGTTTGAGTGATTATCTGGTAACTAAGCCTGTACATAAAGCAGGCTTTTAACTATTTAATTAAACAATATATTATTAAACAACATCTTATTAAAAGATATAACCAGATAATTCACCAACCATATCACTAACAACATATCCAAATATATCTACAAAGATGCTATAAAGATTCTCTTTGTAATAGCACAAACCCATAATGTCTAAATCTGCGCTATCTTGTTAATAGACATTAACAGGATAGACTTTAATAGGAAAGACAATTATGCAGTTATCGCCCCATTTTAAATCATCTGAATTTGCTTGCCGTTGTGGTTGTGGATTCGATACAGTTAATCCTACCTTAATTACTGTTCTTGAAGCGCTACGAGCCTATTTTGGTGTACCAATCATCATTAATAGCGGATGCCGATGCCAAACTCATAACCGTGCGGTTGGTGGTGTTGCAAACAGTCAACATCTACTCGGTAATGCGGCTGATGTTGTTGTAAAAAACATAGCGCCTAAATTGGTAGCTGACTATTTAGAGAGCTGTTACCCTACCTGCTACGGTATTGGTCGCTACCCAAATTTTACCCATATTGATGTGCGAACAGGGCGAAGCCGCTTTGGCAATCGACCATAATCATTCAAAAAAGAGCCCTGTCAATGGCGGCAATTATGCCGCTTATCGACACCAAACACCTACCTACCTTTGATAAATATGATTAATGCGGTTGTAGTCTGGTTGTTAAGTTTTTCAATTAATAAATAACTAATCAGTCAATAACTATATTCAACTAGCGGTGAATATCATATTTATCTGTCATCACAAAGTGCGATTTTTCATAAAAATCACTATTAATAAAACAATTATCAATAAAACTTGTATTACAAGAACTAGTATTAAAAAACTAGTAATAAAAAAATAGTATTAATAAAAACAACCATCAACAAGAGAGGGAAGTATGAAGAAACTACTTGAATTAATTACCAATGGATCAGGGCGACTCTCAGCATCCGACTCTGCGCTGGCAGGCGCTTTTATTGTGTCGAGTATTATTATGCTCTGGCAAGGGTTCCACTATCAGCTTAATGAGCTGTTATTGGGTTGTTATTTAGCCGCTTGGGTAACGCAGTCACAAGCGACTAAACGGGCTGCAATTAAGCGTGATAATACGCGTAATAAAGATAATTTAGATCAGTAATCGATCAACATTTTATGCGTGATTATTGATGACGATCTATTAATAACGGTCTATTAATAAATAGCAAATAAGTATAAAAAAATTATCGACAGATAAACGACAACAGATAAATAAAGGAAGGGACAAAGTGTTTGATTTTATCCATCGGCACTGGACAATTATTACCTCGCTAGGCTCACTTATTGTTGGCATTATTATTGTGCTACTCACAACAAAGTTTGCAAAACGTGAAGAGTTAAACGAGGTGATCTGTGAAGTTGCCAAACTTAAAAAAGAGATTGTCTCTATTAAAGGGCGGATTGACTCTTTACCAACTAAAGATGATTTTCATAAATTGAATATTGAGATTTCAGGACTACGCGGTGATATAAAGGAGATTAAACCTGAGCTGGCAGGTGTAAAGCAGATTAGCGATATGCTTCTCGAAAACGAGCTGAAGGAGCGGCATGTTTAATCCAATATCAAACTGATCTACCACATTTTTATAGAATTTCACAATATTGTAATCTACGTTGCTAATTTTATTAGCAACGACTATTCTTTTAACTCTTATTAGAACGCTAGTTTTCACCTTTTAACAACAGCCATATACGGTGTTCACCCCTCGTTATTTACCTTTAACTATTTTGTATCTATCTATTTGATAGAATCGAACATATCTAAAAGATATCTATCAATATTTTTTATTTATAGATAAGTTTACGCATCTTAACCCTAAAACATTTTCTCTATTTTTAAAACCCTAAAACATTAAAAGATCTTTAAATTTATTCTATTAAGTTACTAACTATTTTCTATATTAATTAATTTTTTATAACGTTTTTAATCCTTTGAAATCCTACAAACCCAACCTGCTGTTTTAGTTATTAAAATAGCCATATCAAAAGATCACAAAAAGATAACCACAGAAAAATAGTTACAAAAAAAATTATATAACCAAAAAATCTGGATAATTGAGCTTGGCCATCACCAGCACTCTTTTATTGATCAATTTGGTCTTAATAGCGCGTGGGCTGATTGTGCTTTTTTATTAATAGTTATCACTATTTATATCTGTAATAACAATCAATTAGTACTAAAAGAAGGGAACCAAAACAGTGAAAAAAATAGTTAAGAACATGGTTGTTTTGCTTAGTCATATTCCTAATCCATCAAAATTAATTAATGTTATTAAACTTGTTGCCTTTTTAGCGCGAAAGGTGGCCAACAACGCTGTGACCGAGCAGATAACGTTAGAAAGGGAGTTGTTAGATCAAACAAGATTAAAAGAGTCTACTATCAATCCGGCTGTGAGTAATAAAACCCAAAAAGAGTTAACAAGAGGGCGCAGTGATGAGAAATGCAACTGAAGCAGAGTTAGCTGCGCAAATTGAGGGTGGTCAAGCAGATTTTAAGTATGGGCTCTACAGTGCAAAAAAACCATATAAAGAGATTACCACAGTGGTGACGAGTGCCACTAAATCGAATCGGTACAACTGGTTAGCTAAATTCCCGCTACTGCGCGACTGGGTAGGTGAGCGTACGTTTAACGGAGTGGTTAACCAGGGGTACCACCTAACGGAAAAGCCAGCAATGATCTGCGCTGGAGGTGATCTTAGTCGATCTCAGCTACAAAAACTGGGTAAACGCGCAGGTGAACAACCTAATGAGCTGGTTTTTCAGGCACTTTCTGGTGGATTTGGTCAGTGTGGTTATGACAACTGCTACTATTTTGATCATACCCATCCAATCTATGCCAATAGTGATGGAACTGGCGCTATCACTTTAGTGAGTAATCTTTATCAAGAGCCAAATTTCAGTGGGGAGCCTTTCTATCTGCTCGACTGCTCTCACACCATTAAACCAATTATTTTGCATAACCAGACACCCCCGCATTTGGTAGCTTTAGCAGATGGGGCGGGTAAAGCATCCTCTATCGCAGTGAAAAGCGGTTATCAGCTTGGTTACAGCTTTTGGCAATTTACCTATGCCGTAAAAGGTCACTTAACCATGGAGAATATTTTAGCGGCGATCAGTGCTATGCGTGCTTTTACCCGTGATGGTATGGAGTCGCTGGTCATTAATCCAACGCATTTAGTTATACCAAAGTCAGTTGCTGACCAAAAGGTCGATCTATTTGAACCATTAGATGATCCAGATGATCGTACTCTTATCACCTCAAAAGGTCGGTTAAAACTGGTGATTATGTAAGGGGTAAGTGTGGCTGATATGGGGCTGCAGGTGACTGTTAATTAGTTAGTAACTAATTGGTAATAGTCAACGTTTCACTATTTAGTCATTAACCAATTAACCAAAAAACAGCAAAACAATAAATCAGTAAATCAGTAAATCAGTAAATCAGTAAATCAGTAAATCAGTAAAGAAAAAGCAGTTATCAAAAAAACCGTATTTTAAACATTCTCGTTAAGAAGTTATTGCGTCCGGTTTTTTATTAGCAGTATCAGTGCGAGTTATAGCCATGCATAGTCATGAAAATTAGTAATCGTTATGGATAATTCCTATCTATATCGTTGATCATTACAGTTAGTTTTAATGTTGGATAGACCGTTATCTATATTATTAGTTATATCGTTGTTCTCTAACAACTTTTAAAGACATTGATGAGATCACAACGACCTATAGCAGTAAGTAGTAACGCAAACAATATTTATAACGACTTATATCGACAAAGTATAGAAGAGTGATTGGACTAATCGTTTATCGAAAAAGGAAGATGTATAGGTTATAACTCGCCATCACGATTTTTTTACGAATATTTATTTTATAAATATCTGTTTTAAAGGAATTTATTTTAAAAGCTTTTTTAAAAGAACATATTTTATAAAACCGTTTTTATAAGAACTTAAATCGCCTTTAAATGCGATTTAAAGAGCCAGTAAAGGGGCAGAGATGGAAGCAAAATTTTCTCAACTACACGCACCAACCGCTGAATTTGAAGCGGCATTAATCGCCCATATTGGCGCAAAGTTTGGGCAGGCGTTGCCAGTTGTCACAACATTAGAGAGTGTTAAGAGCATTCAAGATCAAGTTGATGGTGCTTATGTCACGTTTATTAAAAGTCGTCACTCTGAGCTCCCTAACTGTTGTCGGCAAAAATGGGCAGTTTTTATGGCGTTAAAGAGGGAGAGCACAGAGATGAAACTGCTGCAAGACTACCTTATCGCCATTTTACACAATCAACAATTTCAGCCAGCCAAACGGGCAATGCAGTTTCTCCGTTCAGTCAATCTGACTGGTGAGCAGGCTACGCAGCAAGGTAGGCTGTTATATGGGCACTACTTCACCATTGATATGCCAATCATATCAGCGGTACCAGAAGGGTCTATTGATGATTTTATAACCTATTATCACCAGTGGAACCAAACTCCCAAATGGGAATCTTTTAATACATTATCAGGACAAACGAATGAACAAAAGCGTAAATGAATTCTTGATTAAACCGAAAAGCGGTTTGATAGTGCGCGACCCTGACACCCTAGAACAGCTCGCTGCCTCTGGTGAAAGTAAGCCACAAAATAGCTATTGGCTACGCCGTTTACATGACGGTGATGTTGAGATCATTGAAAGTAAAAAAAAGAGAGGAGCTGAATAATGACAGTCTCATTTAATACCATTCCAACAACTGTACGCCTACCGCTTACCTATGTTGAAATCGATAATTCACAAGCAGTGAGTGGCACGCCAGCAAAAAATAATAAGATGTTGGTATTAGGTTTACGTCTGCCAGAGGGTTCTGTTGCAGCTGGCATCCCAACACGTATTACCCGTTCAGATTATGCTGAAGAGGCTTTCGGTCGCGGCTCAATGTTAGCTGAGATGTTAAAAGCCTATTTAACCGCTAATCCATACTCTGATCTCTATGCCTTAGCAGTTGATGATGTAGAAGCGCCAGTTTTTGCCTCTGGCAAAATTGCAATTGGTGGCACTGCTGCTGTTGCAGGTCAAATTGCATTGATGATTGCGGGTACAGCTGTGCCAGTCACCGTTGCACTAGGTGATTCAGCAGATAAAGTGGCTAGTCGAATTGCTGAGTTGATCAACCGTGAAACAACCTTACCAGTCACAGCGCAGGCATCTGACAGCGAAGTTATCTTGACGGCAAAATGGGGTGGTATTACCGGTAATGATATCGATCTCCGCATTAACTACTACATGGGTGAAACTTTACCAGCTGGTTTAGATGTAGTGTTAACTGCTATGGCAGGTGGTGTTGGTAATCCAGATATCTCATCTGCAATTAGTGCATTTGGTGATAGTTGGTGGACCGATATTGTTAACCCATTTACCGATACCGCAAACTTAAATCTATTAAGTAGTGAACTACAGTCACGCTGGGGTGGTATTCGTCAGATCGATGGTGTCTGCTGGTTAGCTCACCGTGGTACTCATGCCCAAAGTAGTACCTTCTCGTTAGAGCGAAATGACTACCTATTTAGCTGTATGCCAACCAATATTTCACCTGAACCGCCATACATCTGGGCAGCAGTTAATGCGGCAGTCTGTACGAGTGCACTTAATATTGACCCAGCTAGACCGGTTCAGACACTTGAGTTAACAGGGTTAAAACCGCCGGCTATTGCTGATCGTTGGCAGTGGAATGAGCGTAATCTACATCTTTATGACGGTCTTTGTGCTTATAACGTTAATGCCACAGGTAATGTGCAGCTAGATCGCGTGATTACAATGTATCGCCTAAATAAATTTAACGTTGAAGATACTAGCTATTTAGATATCGAGACGATTAAAACATTGTCTTACATCCGTTATGCGATCCGTTCCCGTATTACGCAGAAGTTCCCACGTCATAAATTGGCGGATGATGGTACCAATTTTGGTGCGGGTCAAGCGATGGTCACCCCTTCAATTATTCGTGCTGAGCTAATTGCGCTATTTACCGAACTTGAAACGGCTGGATTAGTTGAAAACTTTGATGCATATAAAGATTCACTGATTGTTGAACGTGATCAGAATGACCGTAACCGCATCAATGTGTTGTCGAACGAAGATCTGGTTAACCAGTTCCGTATCTATGCCCATTCCATCCAATTTTTACTTTAGGGAGCAATTATGCAATATCAAGGTACAGCAATTATTCGTGTAAATGGCCGTGAGCTTGAGTCGCTAGCTGGCGCAAAGTTAACTACAGGCGGTTATACTCGTCAAGTGATCAAAGGGGCAAAAGTGTATGGTTACAGTGAGTCCATTGTTGAGTCCACTGTCGCACTGACATTACGAAACTGTGAAGATGTCTCGGTTGAAGATATCAACAATATGACCGATGTTACCATCACCTTTATTCCAGATGCGGGTAAACCGTGGCTGATGGCAAATGCTTGGAGTAATGGCAATGCTAGCATTGATGAGAAAGGCACTATTTCTTGCGGTTTCACTTCAGCCCCAGCAAAGGAGATCTAAATGCAACTAACCTTAAAGACCGGCTTTATGGTAGGTGATGAGAAGATCACAAGTTTAACACTGCGTAAATTAACTACCGGCGATCTGCTTGATTGTGAAGCGGCAGCCGAACAGTTAAAAGTGACGCCGCAAGGACTTAAATTAGTACCAAGTCCAGCAGTGATGACGGCTGAACTTTACCGCCGTGCAGTGTTAAAGATGGGTGAGTTAGATGGACCACTCTCTATTAAACAGCTTAAATCACTCTCCCTTGAGGATTATGAGCTATTAATTGAAAGTTACCATCTGCTCAATAATCCAATGGTTGATGAGGTGGCTGAAAACAGCAGTGAGGGGCGATAAACTGCTGCTTGTTCATAAATTAGAGCGAGCAGCTATTACCCTAGCGGGGCGCATTTATGCGCCCCCTGACTGGCTTCTAAATCAGCCTATTGAGCGTCTTTACCGTTATTTAATGTGGGTGTACAAAGAGAATGAGTCTTTACAGTAATTACAATTTTGCTAACAATTTAGCCGCTGGCAGGGTGAGATCGCCTTTTCCAACTAAAGGGTCTGGTAGATTATCTCATGCCTCAGATTTCGCCACTCATGCACTCGATAAGTTAGAAGATGCCTTTTTTGGTCTGGCCGGCAAGATTGATATCCAAAGTATGGCTAAAAAACAAGGCGATAGGCAGCAACAACTGGTTGAGTTGAGCTCACGTTACAATATGAGTGCAGATGAGCTGAAACAGTTAGACGATCGCGCCTACGAAATAGCCATCATCTATAAAATGCCGTACACTGATGTTATTGGTGCAGTCGATGCGTTATTAGAGCAGACCAATGATTTTAACAGCACTATAAATAATATCGATAATCTTGGTCTAGCGACCCGCGGGCTGGGCTTTTCGGCAGTAACCGCTGGCAGTGATATCGGTCAGTTGATTAATCGCGGTTTAACGCCTGAGGCGATTAATAACGTGCTAGGTGGTGTTGCCTCTGCCTCACGTATAGGTAGCGGTAATTTGAATGCACAGTTTTCTGAACTGGTTAATTTAACTAGCGGCTCACAATGGCAATCAGCAGATCAGCTTATGCAGCTGCTGGCTATCAGGCGTTTAAGTCAGGGGTCGTTAGGTAACCATAGTGGCGCCGCAATAGAAGCACTGACCCATCTACAAACGGGTGAGGGTCAACTCATTAAAGATCCTGCTGACCTAATCTTATCATTGAGTGAAAAGCTTAAAAACGGTCAAAGTGGACAAAGTAATTTGGCTCACTCTTCAAAACAAGATGCCAATTTAGATCAGCTGATTAACCTCTTTTCAGATGAGAAAAAGGCAGCTGCACTTACAAATGGAATTACTGCTGATAATGAGTTGTTAATGACGAAGAGTCAGCAGAACAGTAATACCATTAATGGCGCAGTTTCCAGTTTATCGAATGCTAAGGATCGTTATATCCAGCGAGTGATGAGCACGACCGTTGATGGCGTGGTGAACACAATTAACAACCTCACACCAGAAGAGTTAGCGGACGGTAGTTTTATATTAGGCGGCGCTGCTGGAGTAGTGGGTGGCGGGCTATTAGCAAGGAAGCTGTTTGGTAATCAATCCGGTAATCAATTTAGTACAGGTGGCTTTGGAATGGGCAGCGAGGGTATTTTACCATCCTCATCTGGTGTTGTGCCTGTCTATGTTACCAATTGGGGTGGTTTTGGTTATGACGATATTGGGCTGCCTGACGTCTATGACTCCCCATCTAAAGGTAATAAACAGACCAGAACGCCAAAGCGCCTCCCTGCACCTGCAAGCAAAGGGTCAAAAATCGCAAATATATTAAGCAAGATAAGGCTGCCAAAATCATTAGACTTCTTAAACAAGATAAAGCTGCCAAAATCTTTAGACTTCTTAAACAAGATAAAGATCCCAAAATCTTTAGATTTCCTAAGTAAGATAAAGCTTCCAAAAGTCTCAGACCTTCTAGACAAGCTAAAGCTACCAAAAGTCTCAGATCTCTTAAGCAAAATAAAGAGTTCAAAAGCTTTAAACTCCTTAGTCAAAGAGACAATTCCGAAAACTTTAGGCTTCCTAAGCAAGAGAGTGCTTCCAATAATCTCAAGTGGCTTAAAAATTCTAAAATACCCAGTAATGGGAGCCAGAATATTTGGTCCTTTGGGAACTGTGGCGAGCATAGGAGCAGGATTTGCTATTGATGGACTTATTGATTATTTAGACAAAAGTTCGCAATCTGACCCCATCAATGAAGCTGTAAAACCTGATGCACTGTACATACCCGAATATAGCCGAGTTAACTCACAGCTTCTAAATAAGCGTACAAGTGAATATAAAAATAGGGAACGTCAATTTGAGATATTAGATGAGGTTGAGAGAAGAGATTCTGGTTTCTCAACTGGTCTCAATAGTGTAACGGGTAGTTATGATGAGAGGTTTGCTTATAACGGTGGGCGATCTGAAATTGTGTTAACCGTCGAATCAGCAAAAAATCTCGAAGTTCGAACAAAATCTATCTCTGCATCCGATACCGATATTGTTGTCAATACAGGCAATACTTATAGTTCTTTCTATTAAGATGCCCCTTATTTAATGAACCATGGTGAACATTGATAAGTAGGTAAAGGATAGAAAAATAGTATTGCGAGATAAGATGATTAATTAAAGGAGAGATGCATGTCAAACAATTATTTACAACATATAACAGGCGAAGGATCATTTCGGGGGGCGAAGTTTTGGGTTTATGACAAAGCCATACGACAAGGCGGCACTGAGTTTAAAGAGTACACAGATCCTATTTCTAAACAAAAAGTTAAAAGCACAGTACTTAGTGTAAAAACTTTGACAACTACATTTAATGCTGTTGTTTTCGGTAAAGATTATATTGAACTGAGAGATAAACTGATTGAGGCATTAAATCAGACCACATCAGGTGAATTGAAACACCCGCTCTATACAAGTGAAAATGTCATCATTTCATCATGGAAGGTAACACATCAAATCCAGTCGGAACAGATAGCGACTTTTGAGATCTCTTATACGTCTGATTTAAAAAGTCCTTTACCAAGAGCACAAGATGATAGTGAGACTTTGATGGATGATTTGACCGATTCTGTTGGTCAAAATGCAACCATTGATTTTGCTCAGATGATAAACCTATATACCGATGCTGTAAAAGAGGTTGAAGAGTTTCTTGATCATGGGGAAGCCTTATTAAATGGTATCACCAATGCAATTAGGTCAATCACCAATGGCTCAAAATTGGCATCGCTAATGGGTAAGGTTAAGTTATGTAAAGCATCTTTAAATAAGTTAGTATCAGCCCCTGAAAAAGTGGCTAGTGAGATTAAAGATCTTATTCACGGAATTGCCGAAAGTGATAAACCAAAATCTAAGCGTAGAGTGAAAACGGCAAACAGTTATGGCGCCGGTGGGGCAACTACTTCAACTCGAGATATGTTACTGACTGATGAACAGGTCAAAACACCACCAGCACATCTACTTGATGTAAATATGAGTATTACCCAGCTGCTTGAGTCAGTGAAGTTTAATATTGATGCTCTTCCTCCAAACAATAACGCGCCATTCTCTGCCTTGCAGATTTTGGTTAATGTGATTGTGATGGGCGAGATGGTGCAAGCCGTGGTGAAAGAGGCAACTGCCGCTGTGAAATATAACAATTCCAATACCATTGTCACTTATGCCGATTGTGAAAAGACGATTAAGGAGCAGGGCGATCGCTTGCAAGCGCTGATTTTGACAACCAGCGATAACTACTGGTATCAGACCGCACGTGCACTCCAAGATCTTAAACATACCTTTATTTCGCAACTGGAGCAGCTCTCAACTCACTTACCACAAGGGAGAACTGCCGTGATGCATGCAACCGAGCCTGCACTTGTCGTGCTATACCGTGAAACGGGAGATGCTAGTTCGGTGCAGCAGTTTAGTTATCGTAATGCCCTAAAACACCCCACTTTTGTTACTGGTGGTAGACCATATGAGGTGATTGATCATGCGTAATCCAACCGTTACGCTCCATGTTGGCACAAAAATCTTCAGCGGTTGGGTCTCGGTTAACATCAACCGTAGTATTGAAGAGGTGGCTGGGTCGTTTCAACTCACCTTTAGTTCTAGCCGTTATATTAGCAGTGGCGAGATCGCAGTTGGTAGTGCCTGCCATATTGAGGTGGACGGTATTCGGGTGATTACCGGTTATATCGATGATTTTACTGTCACCTTGAGTGGCAAAAATTACCTCTTAACCATCGCTGGTCGGGATAAGAGTGCTGACCTGATCGATTCAGCTGCGATCTACCGCTCGGGCCGTTGGCGCAATGTGCCGCTTGCTAAAATTGCAGCAGATCTCTGTGAGCCATTTGGGATAGAGGTGATCTGGGATGTGGATGATAGCTGTGCCAGTGCGCCGTTTAAGTGGATGCAGATTGAGCCGGGCGAGACAGTATTTGAAATTTTGGCACGTGCTGCCCGTCAGCGCGGTATTTTAATGACGAGTGACACCTATGGCAATCTGCTCTTCACAACCGCAAGTAGCCGTATCATCACTAACTTAACGATGGGTGATGATAGAGAGCCGGTAATTACTCGGATTGATATGTGCCACTCATGGCGTGACCGTTTTAGCCTTTACCGGACAATCGGTGACTCGGCAGCAGGGACCAATTGGGGTGAAACGCAAAGTCCACTTCAGTCGACAGCAATTTTTGCTGATGTGAATGATGACGCGATTACCCGTTATCGCCCAACGGTGATCCTCTCAGACGATAACTTAACGAATGAGACCGCCAAAGTGCGTGCAGAGTGGAAAAAGCGTCGTGCTACAGCACATAGTCAACCGATTATGGTCGAGGTGCATGGTTGGTTCTATGACGATATCAATCTCTGGCTCCCCAATAATTTACTCAAATTGACGATAAATGCCGATTACCAGATTGATAAGACGCTGCTAATTGTGGGGGTAGCATTCTCGCTAAATGAAGAGGGGATTATAACCAGATTGCAGCTGATGCAGCCGGACGGTTTTTTAGCACCAAATGGGATAAGAGAGGGATAACAATGTTTAATCAACTATTTAATCAACCTTTTAATCAACTTAAGCGGAAGATTCAATTATTAGTGTCACGGGCGGTGGTCAATATGGTGACCGATACCCTAAAACAGCAGAACTTACAAGTGACACTGCTCGCTAATGAGGTGGCGGATGATGTAGAACGGTTCCAAAATTATGGACACACCTCGGTTCCGCCAGCTGGTAGCGAGGCGATTGTTCTCTCGGTTGGTGGTAAGCGTCAACATCTGGTTGCGGTCGCTGTCGATAGTAAATCGGTTCGGATGAAGAATCTAAAAGGGGGGGATAGCGCGCTCTACCATTTAGAGGGACACCATTTTTTACTGACTAGTGAGCAGCTGGCAACACTCTGTTGTAGTCAGTTTCAGACCAAGGCGCAAACAGCGATTCTATTTGATTCACCACAAACGCAGTTTACCGGCAATGTTGATATTATGGGCGGTAATAGCAGCGCTACAGGGACTAGTTCAGCAAGCGATCATGTGAGCGGTGGCATCAGTTTTTTAAATCATGTGCATATCTGCCCGAAATGCGGTAGCACAACTTCAACACCACAATAGGAATTGAGATGCAACTTATTTGGCAAACAGCAACTGCGGATATTAGCTATAGAGAAGGTGATGAATTGGTGACCAATATCCTTATCTCCCTCTTTACTGATGCCCGTGCAAATGGTGACGATATTTTACCTGACGAGAGCCATGATAGGCGTGGCTGGTGGGGAGATTCGTTCAATATGAGAAAAGTCGGCTCTAAACTCTGGTTACTAGGACGTGAAAAGCAGATGGCATCAGTACTAAAACTGGCACAAGAGTATGCTGAATCAGCGTTACAGTGGATGGTTGGTGAACGGTTGATTCAATCGGTTACTGTAACTGCAACCAGCCCCGAACGTAATCAACTCCTATTAACGGTGAGACCGGTTTTATTAAATAGTACGGATCTGCCTGAATATTCATTTAAAGCCACTTTAAATGGCATTTAATCGAGGTTTACCATGTATACACCACCAAAACTAACGGATTTAATTAAACGGACGAAAGGGGATTTTGATAATGTCGGCATCAAATCACTCTTAATTGATGCTATTGCTATGGCACATGCTGGTCAAAGCAATGGACTGTATGAGTTTTTGGCGTGGATTTCACGCCAGATCGTCCCTCACCTTGCTGATGATGAGATTTTACTGCTCTTCTGCCAATTTTGGGGCGTACAGCGCAAAGTAGCTACCAAAGCGACTGGAGATCTCACCGTTACGTTACAGGGTGAAGCGGTTATTCCAGCTAAAACCCAGTGGCAGACTGAAGATGGTTTTATTGTCGAAAATCCTACATCGGCAATTTTAAAAGCGGGTACTGCAACTATCCCTGTTGAAGCGGTGGTTGATGGTGCTGCTGGCAACCGTGAAGGGGATCTTGAATTCTCGCTAATCTCACCGATTATCAATCTTGAGAATCGTGCAATGCTCTCTAAAGAGGGTATGACCACTGGCGCGGATATTGAGAGTATCAACTCACTCCGAGCGCGGTTACTTTTTCGGGTACAGTACCCTCCATCTGGTGGTAATAAGTGGGACTATATTCGCTGGGCTCGTGAATGTGCAGGCGTGACACGTGCATGGTGTATACCCGCGCCAATGTATGCCAACTATGTGACAGTGCTCTTTGTGCTTGATGATCAGCCAAGCATCCTCCCAACCAAAGAGGATATCGCCCGTGTTGCCGACTATATCGATGGGCATCTAAACCCTATTACAAATCAGTGGGAGGGAAAACCTTCGGCTGCGGAGCTGATTTTAACCGCACCAAAGATTAAAAAGATCAATCCAGTGATTAAACTCTACCCCGATACGATTGAGTTACGTAGTGCAGTGAAAGATGCCTTAGTTCAGCTGCTACAAAATTTACAGTTAGGCGAGAAGATCTACCTTTCACAATTAAGGGCAACTATCTCGAACGTAAAAGGGGTGGTAGATCATGTAGTAGTAGCGCCTAAAGAGGATATAGATGCTGCTTATGATGAGCTAGTTATCCTTGGAGATGTGACATGGCAATGACGGCACAAGAGTACCAGAGTGCGGGGTTACAGCTCCTCCCCTCTGGTAAAGCGTGGAATAAAGAGCTGGGTAGTGAATTAGCTAATCTCCAGCTTGGATTTGGTTATGAGTTTGCTCGTATTGAGCAGGTGGGCGAGCAGTTATTAAATGAGATCATCCCAACGCATACGCTCTATCAGTTGAAGGAGTGGGAGGAGTTCACAGGACTACCTGACTGTTCGGTTGATCAGACTGCATCTATTGTCTCCCGCCGTGCGGCGATCTGTGCAAAGTTGCGCATGACCGGATCACTCTCGTACCGATTTTTGGAGCAGTTAGCGGCTGAGCGGGGATATAAGATCGAGATCAAAGCGCACCACCCACACCACTGCCTGCGCGATATCGACTATCCACTCTACCCAAATCATAACTGGTATATGGCATATGTATATATCAAAGGCTATACAAGTAGCTATTCAACCGTGCTTGATAATGTCTTAACACCATTAAAGATAGGGGATTATGGCGATCTACAGTGTCTACTAGAGCGCTATAAAGATGCGCATATCAACTTTATCTATATTGATGAAGGGATGGCGTAATTTGTTTTAACCCAACTCAATTTTATAGAGAGTTTTGTTTTATAGAGAGCTTCATCTTAAAGAGAGTTAGAAACGGACGTCAATGATGCAATATTGCATTTTTTACGCTGTGTTTTTTTATACAAAGTTTTTTCACATTATGTTTTTTACATTTTAAAAGCAGAGTAACTAATAAAAATAGGGAAGAGAGTTATGAGATACCAACTACAACCAGAACAGGTCCAGTTTGATGAGAATGGCATCGCCAAATCTGCCGGCTGGACATTAATTTACAACTGTGATCCCAATACTGGCGAATATCAAAGTGCCACATATGAGTATCTGCCCGTTGGTGTTGGATTGCCCTCTGGTGCCTTTTTAGATGCGCCAAATGAGGTGACAAGCGACAAAGCTATTGTGAGAGTAGGCGCTACATGGGACTACCCTAACGACTATCGTGGTGAGAAGATCTATTCAACCGCTACGGGTGCTGAATCTATCCAGACAGAGATTGGTGATATTCCAGCAAACTATACACTGCTACCACCAACAAGCGAATTTGATAGTTGGGATGGTGATCAGTGGGTATTTGATGCAACTAAAGAGCATAGTGCTGCGGTAGCTACCGCTACTTCGCAACAACGTTATTTAGTTGAAGAGGCGACAAGTAAAATCAGCTATTTACAAGATGCAGTTGAGACCGAGATTGCAACAGATGACGAAGTAGCGTTGTTAAGTGAGTGGAAAAAATACCGTGTACTCCTGAATCGCATTGATCTGGAACAGGCACCAAATATCAGTTGGCCAGTAAAACCTGAATAGGCATGACATCAATTGGTGTCACCTTAAACAGGGTTATTTTTGAATGATAAGCTGTTTATGTTAGGGCGGATTACTGGTCAATAAAACGCCGTTATCCACCGATTACATTACTGTCTATTGTTTCATGCCTTCTGTTTCACCAAAAACAGGAAGATTAAGTTTATTGAATTGATAAGGAGAGATACGTGTTTCATCTCGATAATAGTAGTGGCATTCATACCATGCCAACCGTTCAACCCAAAAAATCTGAAATCCCATTATGGTTTACCTCTGGTGGAGATAAAAACCCACCCAGTTACCCCGGGGTTGACTGGTTTAATATTGTGCAGGCTGAACTATTGAATTTACTTACCGAAGCTAAAATTACACCCAATAAAGATCAGTTCAATCAATTAGCAGTTGCCATTAAAAAGATGATTGCTGATTATGCTATCAGCCATAATGGAGGTGTTGTAAATGGTGAAATTGTCTCAACCACCATGAATGCAATTCGTCTTAAACAGACGCAGAAAAATATCTCATCCATCATTCGTTTTGATGGTGATGATCTCTGGTTTCTATTCACTAATCCCAATAATCCAGATGGATCATTTAATGAGTTACGTCCAATGGGTATTAATGCCAAAACCGGTGATGTCCGTTTTTCAAATAATGTATCTGTGAAGGGTAAACCAGTTGTAAAACAGGGGGATTATGGGCTTGGCGCTAATGCAATTAGCCTAACTGAGAGCCCCAATTTTACCACCTCCTCATTTATTAAAATAAAAGCAGCCGATCTAGATTTGCCTGAATTGGGTAGTGCTGAGTTATGTGGTATCCAAAGTACATCACGGGCAGATGATTTGGCTTTTCAACTATTTGGTACCAATAATCCACAACTTGCTAAAAGGGTCTTTTTTAGAAGTTATTCAAAAGAGTCTGGCAATTCAGTGTTGAATGAGTTTATTACAACCGAAAATATTCAAAGTTATATCAGTCAACCTGCAGGAATGCCACAACCCTATCCAGCAACAACGCCACCAGCTGGCTGGCTAAAATGTAATGGGGCTGCTTTTGATAAAACACGCTATCCAAAGCTTGCGTCTGTCTACCCATCAGGATTTTTACCTGATCTGCGTGGCGAGTTTATTCGTGGGTTTGATGATGATCGTGGTGTGGATGAAGGGCGGGTGATTTTAACAGGGCAGAATCAACAGATAGCCGCTCATAAACATGTTGGCGGATGGGGAGAAAATATTGTTAATGGTGGTAAAGCGATTTTTGGTTCTGCTATAACAAATAAATATTATGGATCGCACAGTTCAGATAGTGATAATAGACTGTTTTATACAAATGATGGAACATCAGATATAGATTGGCCGGATATTAATCCAAACGGATTAATTGGAGGAGAAAACCGTCCCCGCAATATCGCCTTTTTATATATTGTAAAAGCAGAATAGTTAACAAATAAACTGCATTTTTTACTTAAAGTATAGTGTAGAACTCACAATAGACAAATTAAGTTTATTGAATAGATAAGGAGAAGTCTGTGTTTCATCTTGATAACAGTAGTGGCATTAACATTATGCCAACCGTTCAAACAAAAAAATCACAAAAGCCACTTTGGTTTACTGAAGGGGGTAATTTTAATTCGCCCAGTTACCCTGGGGCAGACTGGTTTAATATTGTTCAAGCCGAGCTATTAAATGTACTCTCTGAGGGCGGAATAACCCCAGATAAACAACAATTTAACCAATTAGCGATGGCGATAAAAAAAATCATTAGTAATAATAGAGTAACTCCCACTTCGGCATCTATTTCTTCAGTTGGTGTGGTTAAACTCAGTTCAGCAGTAAATAGCACCTCAGAGACCGAAGCAGCAACACCGAAAGCGGTCAAAATTACCTATGATCTGGCAGAAGGTGCAGTTAAGAAAACCGGTGATACCATAACGGGTGAACTTGTCTCAACCGCAACTAATGCGATTCGCCTTAAATCGAAGCAAAAGGATATCTCATCGTTACTCCAATTTGATGGTGAGAGGCTTAAGTTTCGATTTACCGATCCAAATAATGTTAATGGCTCTGCTAATGAACTAAAACCATTAAGTATTAATGCTCAAACAGGCGATGTTAACTTTTGCCATAAAGTGACCGTAACTGGTATACCAATTTTAAAAGAGGGTGATTTTGGAGTTGGTACAACCAATCTGCCATTTTTAGCTGATTTCAACTCATTTGATATTAAAAATGGTACCTATTGGGCATTTGGTGCGGGTACACCAAAACCAACATTAAATGCGCCACCAGAATCAGGGAATACTATTCTAACGGTAACCGTTCGCAATCATGGAAAATTTGCAATATCATTTGATGTTGTTGAAAATACAGGCATGGGTCCTAGGAAATGGGTCGCAGAACACTATATTATCGATAATAACGTTATCCCATTAAATTGGGTTGAAGTGATCACAACATCAAATATTGGTAATTATAAGAATGGGATAGGTGTTGATCAACGCTGGTATAACCTTGCTAACGAAAGAAAACCTAATATCATATATACTAATACTACAGGACGTCCTATTTGTGTTGTAGTTACAAAGGGCTCATATAATCCAAGAGAAAATCCAAAACATAAAAGATATACTATAGGAAACTTAATTGTTGACGATGTAAATGTTATCAGCTCTGAAATTTTTCAATCCGAATCATCCACATCAGCCACATCAGCTACTCCGGCTATGTCTTACGCCATAGCAATAGTCCCCTCTGGATCTAAATATCTTTTTGAATTAAAAGCTACACATAACGTTAAGGCTGATGTATGGAACGAACTACGTTAAGGAAAAAATCTGATGAAATACTATAAAGACAGTAACAATACAATTTTTGCTTATGAGGATGATGTCCCTGAATTTGGAACGCCTGATGCCGAATATACAATAGGCAAAGGACTTATAAAAATATCAAAAGAAGATGCCTTAAGCATGATCAACAAACCTCTTACTGAAGAACAAATTAAAGAAAATAATAAATATATTAAAAATGATTTATTATTTGAGGCTAATAAAAAAATAGAGATAATCCAAGATATAATTGAACTCAATATGCAAGAAGCAGATGAAGAGGAGCAGCTCAAAGAGTGGAAAAAGTACCGGATTTTATTAACGCGACTTGATCTCACTGATCCAAATATCATCTGGCCGGAAAAACCAAAAATGGATTAAGTCGGATTTAAACCGATAATAGTTGATCTGAAAGGTAAAAAAATAGTTCACAACCCTACCCATATTATTTCACCTGCAACTATATTTTAGTAGTGACGAACTTTTTAATTTTTTAAATAAATGCATATTTATAATTATATATCTAAATTTTATTTATAAATAGTTATATTACTCTGTTTTATCTCAGACCCACGACTTTCGGCTTTGATGATTAAATAATCAGCATATTCAGCAGAATATGTAAGATTAATTTAATAAAAGAGGGAAGACGTATATGTTCCATTTAGATAACAGTAGCGGCATAATCCAAATGCCCCCATCCAGACCAAAAAATCTGAGACTTCATTATGGTTTACCTCAGACGGTGACAAAAACCCACCTAATTACCCTAGGGTTGACTGGTTTAATATTGTCCAAGCAGAGCTACTAAATGTGCTTGCAGAGGGCAAAGTTACGCCTAATAAACTGAAATTAAATCAACTTGCAACGTCAATTAAATCAATTATTGCAAATTATAACCAACCAGCATCAATTACAACTACTGGTGTTGTAAAACTCAGTTCAGCAGTAAATAGCACCTCAGAGACCGAAGCAGCGACGCCCAAAGCGGTTAAGACAGCCTATGATCTGGCAGCGGGTGCAGTTAAAAAGAGCGGTGATACCATGACGGACGAACTTGTCTCAACCGCAACTAATGCGATTCGACTTAAATCGAATAAAAAAAATATTTCATCGTTAGTCCAATTTGATGGTGAGGGGCTTAAGTTTCGATTTACCGATCCAAATAATGGTTATGCTAACAGACTAAAACCATTGACTATTAATGCCAAAACTGGTGATGTTAACTTTTCTCATAAAGTGACCTTAAATGATATACCGCTTTTAAAAGAAGGGGATTTTGGTATAGATTCAACTGAGTTAACTTTTTTGTCCGATTTTGCCTCGTTTGATATTAAAAATGGACAATATTATGCTTAGGGTTCGGCAACTAAAAATCCAACCTTAAATGGTCCAAATGGTACTGGTAAAAATATGTTGTCAGTGAATATCAAAAAACGATATTACTTAAAAGACATATGAAATGATGAGATCATTTAAACAACAAAGTAATTTTCTATTAACTTTGAATTGCTCAATAACTATCAAGTAAAAATAAAAACCACTTAATTTAATAATCCTAATTGTTATTAGATTAAGTGAGTAAATGTTACTATTTTTGTTGCGGGGGTACAAATATATTAGTACTTTGCTATTGTAGACTTGTAAAATACTGAGCGATCTTTTTTATGATTTCAATCTTCTTTGCACGTAGCTAAGGCTCTTTTTTGTCACTCTAATTACGCCAAAAAACAATATTAAAGATTTAATTATAATTTTATTCAAAAAGTCAATTTAACAGTACCACACATGCAATTAATTGTTTAAAAGAATTATAGCAATCAACCTAATCGCTAACTGTACTGCATCTATATAAGTATCAGTACTGTTTTATAGATCTTTAAAATAGGCTCTTATCTCCTCTTCCTGTAGATTGACACCAATAAATACCATGACGCTTTTTCGTTCTTCATCAGGTAACCAATTTCGACACCAATCAGCACTATAAAGGCGCTGCACACCTTGAAACAGTAGGCGTCGGTCATCATCTTGGATGGCTAATAATCCTTTATAACGCAACAAATTATCAGCAAATTTTAGTAAAAAGTTCTCCATGAGTGTCGTTATCTTATTCAGATCAATTGGGTGATTAATTTCAATCACTAACGATGTAACATTATGTTGTGTGGTTGGTATAAATCGAAGTCGTGATTTTGATAGGGTAAGTTTGTCGTTAAGAATAAATCCATCGATATTAAATAGGTGGGCTAAATCGATTTGACCATGGTTTACGTTATAAATAGGTGCCCTAGCATTAATCTTATGTAAGCGCTCTATAAGCTTTTCGTTCTGATTTTGTAGGTCAGTTTTGCTTAATAGAATATGATCTGCATAACCAACTTGTGATTGTGCTATGGGGAATTGATCAAGCTGCTCTTCTGCATGAACCGCATCAACAAGCGTAATAATGCCATCAAGTAAAAATCGTTCACATAAAATGGGATGAGAAAAGAACGTTTGTGTTATAGGTCCAGGATCTGCCATGCCGGTACATTCAATGATAAGACGGTCAAAATCTAATTTACCTTTATCAAGCCCATCAAGTAGAGCGAGTAGTGCTTCAGCTAATTCATTAGCGCTGCTACAACAGATGCAACCATTGCTTAATGTTGTGATTGTTGTTGAGGTATTAGGTAGGATTTGATTATCAATGGCTGTATTGCTAAACTCATTTTCTATAACTGCGATTTTGTAACCATGTTGTGCATTTAGGATGTAACTGAGTAGTGTGGTTTTTCCGGAACCAAGAAAACCGGTTAATAGAGTTACAGGTATCGATGAATGCATTATCCCTCCTTAATTTATTAACAACATTTAAAGCCACCTTTGCCATCACCACCATAACGAGCTTGTTGACGTTCACGGAAAAACTCCTCATAGGTCATTGGCGTTTGATCGGGGTGATTTAATTTCATATGTTCGACATAGATATCATAATCGGGAATACCGATTAACATTCGGGCGGCTTGCCCTAAATATTTACCCGCTTTGCCTAAATTACCAAACATTGCACTGTTCTCCTTGCCCTTTATTGCAACCTCTACAGTTAATCTTTTAAAAAAAGCATTTCAGGGCTTAGCCCTGAAATGTTGGTGATCATGAGTCTTAATCTGCTTCATTAAGCATAATCAGTACTTTCATTTCTTAATGATTTTTAATGACCTGAAACGGTTTTTACGCCACCTTCAGGTACAGGAACATAAGGTGATTCTTGGTCAGTGCGTTCTGGTTTTTTACTCGCCTTATAAGCAACATGAATACCATAAAAGATGATACTGTAAACAACAACTAAGAATAAAATACTTAATCCTGCATTAGTATAGTTGTTGATAACAATATGGTGCATATTGCTAATTTGCTGAGCGCTAAGTTCTGAACTTACATCTGCCTGAGCAATTTTATCTTTATACTGACCTGCCATAAAGAAGAAACCTTCTAATGATGGATTACTACTAAATAGTTTTAACCCTAAAGCACAAGTTGTACAAATTAATAACCAGACAGCTGGAATAACGGTAACCCAGATATATTTTGCACGTTTCATTTTAACCAATACCACTGTGGATAGGACTAAAGCAACCGCAGCTAGCATCTGGTTTGAGATACCAAATAGAGGCCATAAACTTTTTACGCCACCTAATGGATCAACAACACCTTGATATAATAGATATCCCCATAATCCAACACAACCTAGTGTACCGACAACCCCTGCAACAATTGAGTCAGTTTTTTTCAAGAATGGAATAAAGTTACCTAAGAGATCTTGTAACATGAAACGACCTGAACGGGTTCCGGCATCTAGTGCAGTTAAAATAAAGAGTGCTTCAAATAAGATACCAAAATGGTACCAAAAGCCCATATCGGCACCAGGAATAACCTGATGGAATACATAAGCAATACCTACTGCGAGTGTCGGCGCACCACCAGCTCGGTTAAGTATTGACGGTTCACCAATATCTTTTGCTGTTTGTAATATCTCTTCTGGTGAAATAACAAATCCCCATGAGCTAATTTTTGCCGCTGCAACAGTAGTTACCTCTTTTAATGAATCAAGGATCATCGGCGCATTAGTTGCATTTAAATCATGTAGATTTGGCATGACGATGCCTAATCCTGCTGGCGGCGTATTCATGGCAAAATAGAGTCCAGGTTCAATAATAGATGCAGCAACTAATGCCATTATTGCAACAAAGGATTCCATTAGCATTGCACCATAACCAATAAAACGGGCATCTTTTTCATTAGCCAGAAGTTTTGGTGTCGTCCCTGATGCTATTAATGCATGGAAACCAGATACTGCACCACAAGCAATGGTGATAAATAAGAATGGGAATATCGTACCTTTCCAAACTGGACCATTACCATCAATGAATTGAGTTAATGCTGGCATTTTTAAATCAGGATTTAAGATGACAATACCAACTGCTAGACCAACAATAACACCAATTTTTAAAAATGTTGCTAAGTAGTCACGTGGCGCTAAAATCACCCAGACAGGCAGCATTGATGAAATAATAGAGTAGATAATAATAGTATAGGTGATGGTGGTATCTTTAAAGGTTAAAGCTGGTCCCCAATATGGGTCATGCGCTATAACACCACCAAACCAAATTGATAAGATAAGTAGAACAATACCAATAATAGAAACTTCAGCAACGCGACCTGGGCGTAGATATCGCATATAGATCCCCATAAAGAGTGCGATAGGTACAGTAGAACAAACTGTAAATACCCCCCATGGGCTTTCAGCTAATGCTTTTACCACAATTAATGCAAGCACAGCTAAAATAATGAGCATGATTAAAAAGCAACCAAATAAGGCGATGGTTCCAGGTACAATACCCATCTCCTTTTTTACCATTTCACCTAGTGAAGCACCATTACGACGCGTTGATAAAAATAGAACCATAAAATCTTGGACTGCACCAGCAAATACGACCCCAGCAAGTAACCATAAAACACCAGGTAAATAACCAACTTGCGCAGCAAGCACTGGACCAACTAAAGGACCAGCACCAGCAATTGCCGCAAAGTGGTGACCAAAAAGGATATTTTTATTGGTGGGAACAAAGTTCAAACCATCATTGTTGACAACAGCTGGAGTCGCCCGATTTGGATCTAATTTTAATACTTTGTTTGCTATATATAAACTATAGTAACGATAAGCGACTAAATAGACCGAAATTGACGCTGCGATAACCCATAGTGCACTAATATGCTCGCCTCGACGCAGTGCTACAACAGCTAAGCAGCAAGCGCCAAGAACAGATAACACTATCCATGGGATCTGTTTGAGAATTTTTTTACTATTCATATCTATTGTAATTCCTCATAAAAAATTTTTTGGATAAACTTTAAAGTTAAAGTCGTTGATATGATTTCTATCTAGTTTATGGACGCGGTTATACTAACTTCACCAAAAATGCAAAGATATGCAAAGTTCTGTGACTGGTTAATTTTTAATGATAAGAGGTTAATAATTGAGGATGAACGGTTATAGTCCGATAATAGGAAAGGTGAATTACACAAATAGATATTAAATAGATATGATGAAAGATGATTATAACTGTAGTAACTCTTTCAATATTTTCAGATAACGGCGACTAACAGGAATGGCAACATCATTTGTTAAAATGATTTCAGTTTGTCCCTCTTTACTAAAATTAATCTCTTTAAGTTGCCCAATATTCACTAAATATTGACGATGGCATCGCACTAAATTAGTTCTCTCTTCTAATGTACGTAGCGTTAATTCTGAAAAATACTCAATATTATTGCTGTTAAAAACAGAAACACCAGTAACTTTTGAACAGACATAATAGATTTCGTTAGCATTGAGTAAATATATTTTGCTGTGCCCAATGCAAGGAATATATTTAAAAGTTTCATTAGTAATAAGCTTAGTCAAATTTTGTGGCGAGTGATGTTGATGTAGACGCTGTAAGGTTTTATTTAAACGAGCAGGGTCAATTGGCTTCATTAAATAGTCAAAAGCTTGCTCTTCAAATGCCTTAATTGCATATTCATCATAAGCGGTGATAAAAACAACATGCGGAAAATATTGCGGATCTATCATACTTAACATTTCAATGCCATTGATCCTTGGCATCTGAATATCTAAGAAAATCACATCAGGATGTAAATGATGTATTGCATGGATCCCCTCAATCGCATTATTTACCTCTGCTAGAATATTAATATTGCTATCTTTTTCTAGCAGTATGCGTAGATTCTCTCGTGCAAGTGGTTCATCATCAATAATAATTACATTTAACATAAATGATCCTGATTGATTGGCAAGGTTAAACGAATGCGAGTATAACATGAGGGTTTACATTCAACACTCATACCATAATCCTCACCATAACAAGCTTGAATTCGTTTATGTACTAAACTCATCCCTAAGCCTTGATTATCTTTTTTATTCTCTTGATATAAACCAGCATTATCTTCAACATCAATCAATAAATTACTATTTGCATGATGGATATTGATGGTTATTTTTCCGACTTCTAACAGATTAGCAGTTCCATGCTTTATGGCATTTTCGACTAAAGGTTGTAACGAAAATGCAGGCAGTTGTAAGGAGAGATATTGTGGTGATGCTTTAATTTCTACTTGTAAACGATCCATAAAACGTGCTTTTTCAATCTGTAAATAGGCATCAATATGTTCTAACTCATCTTTTAATGAGACAACTTTATCTGGACGTTTTAGATTTTTTCTAAAAAATGTCGACATGTTCTGCACTAATTTACATGCTTGTTCGTCATTTTTGCGGATCACCGCAACTAAAGTATTTAGGGCATTAAATAAAAAATGTGGATTAACTTGCGCATGCAGTAACTTGATCTCAGTCTCTGTAAGTAACTGCTTATAATGTTCATTTTGACCCGCCAAAATTTGTGCGGCAAGTAAACTTGCTATACCCTCTCCTAATGTGCGGTTCATTGAACTAAATAGTTTATTTTTAGCCTCATACAGTTTTATGGTTCCAATGATAGTCTGATTTTCACCTTTTAAAGGGATAACAAGAGTAGAACCTAAACGACAATTTTTATTGATTGAGCATTGATAAGGGATATTGATACCATCTGCATATTCTACTTCACTACTTTTTAGTGCTTGCCAAGTATGAACTGATGAAATAGGGGTACCAATAAGATGATGATCATCACCAATGCCAATAAAAGCGAGCAATTTTTCTCTATCAGTAATTGCAACTGCACCTAGATCTAGCTCATGATAGATGATTTGGGCAACTTTCATACTATTTTCAGCATTAAACCCTTGCCGTAATATCCCCTCGGTACTAGCGGCAATTTTTAAGGCGCGCGTAGAGAAGGCAGTAGTATATTTTTCAAACATTGCTCGGCGATCAAGCAAGATTCGCATAAACATAGCCGCCCCAATACTATTGGCTAAAATCATTGGCGCTGCGATATTTTTAACTAAATGAATGGCATCGGGATACGGTTTAGCAATTAATAAAATAATAGCCATTTGTAAACCTTCAACAATTGCAACAATGCTAGCAACAATAATTGGATTATATAATCGGTTGACTCGCCCTTTATCAATTAATTTTTTATGGATGATCCCACCAATTAACCCAGCAAGAATTGTTGCAAGCATACAACTTTCTGCCGTCATACCACCTAAAAAATAGCGATGAATTCCCCCAGTCAAACCCACCAATAATCCAATTATTGGACCGCCAAATAGCCCCCCTAAAACCGCGCCAATAGCGCGTGTATTGGCAATTGAACCATCAATATCAAGGCTTAGATAAGTTCCCATAATACAAAACATGGAGAAAACAAAAAAACATAACAATTTATGCGGTGTGTGTAAGTTTGTCTGCATTAACGGAATAAATAGTGGGGTTTTACTCAGCAGATAGGCTATGACCAAAAAAATGCACATTTGTTGCAGAAGTTGGAGAACTAAATTAAATTCATTCATTGCTAAATCAACCCATTACTGGATTCTGCCAAATCAAGTTATACAAAGTATAATCATACTTATGAATCGTGCCAAAATCTATCAATGATATCGTATGTTGCATCTATTATTAGCTACTGCGTAAGGCTATTTTATTGTATCTTCTTAGCTAGTATTATAAATAATCTTCCATAATTTCGAAAAAACCAACTTTGGTAATACTTTGTTGTTAGTTTAATTTAAATCCCATTATTTTCTTCATAACTATTTATCAGATGAAATATGAAATTCAATGAATTTATAAAGAGTTTATATCATTTCTTGATTGAAATAGGTGCTAACACAAATTTGCATAGAATTATTTTAAATTAATAATTCTAATAATAAAGTATGATGATTTTTAGAAAACCAAAAACCTCTACCAATATTGTACAAAAATCACACAGCGCTTTCTTAATCCCCATCAAGAAACAACTTAAACTAGATAATGACAACTTCTGTACAGAGTTATTCACAGAGTTTGTGGATAGTTTTGTTGATCACTTATTGGTAATTCAATTAAAAAACTTAACATAAAAACTTTTGTGTTACCGAATTAGTAGGCACTGAAAGAGAAATTACCAAGCCAACACCTAACTTTTCGGTTGTTTTTGGTCAGGCGTTTCTTACTCTCCATCCAACTAAATTAGATAATGTTTCTGATATTTTAGATCCGAGATCTTCTTATCCAGATAGTGAAGAGTGGGAGCGCCGAGCGAAAGATCTTGCATCAAGATTTATAAAGAATTTTGAAAAATTTGCTACCAATGAAGAGGGTAAAAAATTGTTAGTAGCTGGTCCTCAAATATAGGCCGAAGCTGGTGATTACAAAAAGCTACTGATTACAGTGGTTTTTTTATTTAAATCAAAAATTTAACGATTTCTATTTATCTTCTAGCAATAGATCATTCTTATAAGTAACTTTGCTTATAAGCATATGAACCTATTAATTAAGCGATATGTTTAGTTTGAAGATATTCGGTTGATAAAACATTGTCACAAAGTTTTATCAAAATTCATTCTATTTATGGCTATTAAAATAGATCTATTTCATATAATGTACCCGTTCTATTTGATTCTAATCAACCTATTTAGTAACAGTAATGAGGTCTATTTTATGCAGACATCAAAAGATAGAATAAAAGGGATAAGTGCTGTTTTGCTTGCCTCTATTCTTTGGGGAACAACTGGAACTGCTGCAACCTATGCGCCTGATCTCAATCCGCTGGCTGTAGGCAGTGTCGCAATGGGGTTTGGCGGTTTGCTACAAGGGATTATTGCAATCATGCCGATTATTCGTCAACGCTATCAACTTCTTAAACAGTGGTCTTTCCTACTTTTTGGAGCCTTAGCAGTCGCTATTTATCCGCTCGCTTTTTATGCCTCCATGCACTATGCAGGAGTTGCTGTAGGAACTGTTGTCTCTATTGGTTCAGCACCACTTCTATCAGCTTTAATAGAGTGGTATTTCGATAGAGCACGCCTAACAAAACCGTGGATCTATGGTGCTACGTTAGGAATAACAGGGATGTTGCTTCTCTCATTAAGCGAAAACAGTCACGTTATGAGTGGTAATAATAGTACCTTTATTGGAACTATTCTCGGAATTATTGCCGGCTTAACTTATGCTTTTTACTCATGGTCTGCACGGCAATTAATGCAAAATAGTATTAATCCTAAAGCGGCAATGGGGGCTACGTTTGGTTTAGGTGGGTTATTACTTATGCCTATCCTCTATCTAACTGGTGCTCCTCTCCTTTTATCATGGAACAGTGCAGTTGTTGGACTTTATATGGCACTCGTACCAATGTTTTTAGGTTATCTATGTTATGGATATGGATTGGCTCGCATCTCTGCTAGCTTGGCAACCACTATTTCACTATCAGAACCTGTCATAGCAACTTTACTTGCTGTATTACTGGTTGGAGAAAAGTTGCCGCTGTTAGGTTGGATTGGTATTAGCTTAATTATCATCTGTCTAATTGTAATAACAGTGCCTATTAAGAAAATTTTGCATAATTTTATCCGCATATCAACTAATAAACTGTAAAAATCAAATTAATTTATAGTTTATAAAATGGTTCGAAAAGAGACCAAACTATGTAAAGCCTTATGAATAAAGGGTTAAAGCCACATAATTACAACTTGCAAACAAAGTTATTCACAGCCTCTGTGGATAGATTTTTTAATAACGATTTATATATCTGCCACTATTAGTTAAGCAAACATAACTATTAATAGTGGCAGAGCTGTTTTGTTATGGTTATTTATTATGGTTATAAGCCAAGTTGATCCCAAATCTCATCAATATGGGCAACTACTTCAGGATCTTTCTCGATAACGGTACCCCATTCTCGATCTGTTTCACCAGGCCACTTATTGGTTGCATCGAATCCCATTTTTGATCCTAAACCTGCAACAGGTGAGGCAAAATCAAGATAGTCGATAGGGGTGTGATCAATAAAGGTGGTATCGCGATGTGGATCCATTCGGGTTGAGATTGCCCACATCACATCTTTCCAGTCACGGGCATTAATATCATCATCACAAACAATAACAAATTTTGTATACATAAATTGACGTAGATAGGACCAAACCCCCATCATGACCCGCTTTGCATGACCAGCATACTGTTTTTTGATGGTGACAATAGCGATGCGGTATGAGCAGCCTTCAGGTGGTAGATAAAAATCGACAATTTCAGGGAACTGTTTTTGCAGGATTGGAATAAAGACTTCGTTTAAAGCAAGCCCCATCACTGCCGGTTCATCTGGCGGTCGTCCAGTATAAGTTGAGTGGTAGATGGCGTTTTTACGATGCGTTAAATGGGTAATGGTGAATACAGCAAACTGTTCTACTTCATTATAGTAACCAGTGTGATCACCATAAGGACCTTCTGCCGCCAATTCGTTAGGATCAATATATCCCTCTAATATAATTTCAGCCGAAGCAGGGAGATCCAAATCAGAGGATAACGCCTTAACCACTTCGGTGCGATCTTGACGTAAGAGTCCAGCAAAAGCATACTCTGATAGCGTATCTGGAACAGGCGTAACAGCGGCTAAAATGGTTGCTGGATCGGCACCTATTGCTACAGCAATTGGGAATTTTTCGCTGGGATGCTCTTTTTGAAACTCCCAAAAATCGAGCGCGCCACCTCGATGTGATAACCAGCGCATAATTAACTTGTTTTTAGCCAGACGCTGTAGCCGGTAAACTCCCAAATTCTGGCGCTCTTTATAAGGACCTTTAGTAATAGTTAGCCCCCACGTCACAAGCGGAGCAACATCTTTTGGCCAACAGTGCATGATAGGCAACCGTGTTAAATCAACCTTATCATCTTTATAGATCACCTCCTGACATGGCGCTGATGAGACCCGTTTGACAGGCATATTTAACACCTGTTTATATTTCGATAGTGATCCAAAAAATTGCCGAATCCCTTTTGGCGGTTCAGGTTCGCGCAAAAAAGCAAGTAGATGACCAATATCACGTAGAGCAGAAATATCTGCCTGTCCCATCCCCATTGCCACCCGTTTAGGTGTACCAAATAGGTTACATAGTACTGGCATCTCATAACCGATTGGATTTTCAAAAAGTAGCGCTGGCCCCTCTGCACGCAAAACGCGATCGGCAATCTCCGTCATCTCTAAGTGGGGACTAACTGGGTAACTAATCCGTTTTAACTCGCCTTGCTCTTCGAGATATGCTAAGAATCTACGGAAATCTTCAATATTTATCTTCGACATACATTACCCTCTGCATCACTATCAACATATCTCTCTATCGCTTTTATGGCTTCACCATTATTAGGTGACAGCGTAAGTTTAGCTGCTTTATCATATGGTAACCACTGGTAGGCAAGGTGTTCTGTTAACTTTGGCATGATCTCTGTTGGTAGTGGTAGATAGAACCAGTGCTCTCTGTTAATTGTGACATTCGGAGCATAGCGGTGGCGAAACTGCGGGAAGATCTCAAAACTAACAGTATGTTGGGCATCAATCAAAGAGAGATTAGAACCTATAATATCAACGCCTGTCTCTTCCATCACCTCTCTAACAGCTGCCTCTTTCGGCAATTCACCTATCTCTAAACTACCCGTTACCGACTGCCAAAAATGGGGATCATCTTGACGTTGCAGCATGAGACAGTTCTCAGTAGCCGGACAATAGATAACAACCAGAATAGATTCTGGCTGTTTGTAATCTGACTGTTTATAATCTGTTTGTTTAAAAATAATAGGATCGGTCATGTTCACGCTTAACTACTTCTGATCCACATTTATTCCTAACTCATGTAGAGCTGCTGGGTTAGCAGGACTTGGTGCATCGGTCAGTAAACAAGCTGCTGCTGTTGTTTTAGGGAAGGCGATCACATCACGAATATTATCGGTACCGGTTAATAACATTGTGAGTCGATCTAGCCCAAATGCGAGACCTGCATGTGGTGGGGTACCATATTTTAGCGCATCAAGGAGGAAACCAAATTTTTCACGCTGATCATGTTCATCAATATTTAAAATCGAGAATACAGCTTGTTGCATTTCAGATTGGTGAATACGGACAGAACCCCCACCAACTTCATAACCATTAATCACCATATCATAAGCATTTGCAATTGCTGCAGTAGGTGTTGCTGTTAGCTGCGCTGGCGTAAAATCTTTTGGTGAAGTAAATGGATGGTGCATTGCACTAAGGCCATCATCACTCTCTTCAAACATTGGGAAATCAACAACCCATAACACCGCCCAACGGTTTTCGTCGGTCAATTTTAGATCATTACCCACTTTAAGACGCAATGCCCCTAATGCATCACTAACTACTTTATAGCTACCAGCACCAAAGAGTAAAATATCGCCATCTTTAGCATTGGCTCGGGTTAAAAGCGCTTCCATTTGTGAATCAGTAAAGAATTTAGCAATTGGGCTCTGTACACCTTCAAGACCTTTCGCGCGATCATTTACTTTTACCCACGCCATACCTTTAGCGCCATAGACCGAGATATAATCGGTATACTCATCTAACTGTTTACGGGTTAATGTTGCCCCACCAGGCACTGTAAGTAGTGCAACACGCCCTTTCGGATCATTAGCTGGTGTTTGGAAAACTTTAAAATCGACCTCTTTTACAATATCTGCGACATCAATAATCTCTAAAGGATTTCGCAGATCTGGCTTATCACTACCAAAACGACGCATCGCTTCAGCATAGGTCATCACTGGGAACTTACCTAAATCAACCCCTTTGATATGTTGCCAAAGTTCACGAATCATCTGCTCCATAATTTCGCGCACCTGATCAGCAGACATAAATGAGGTTTCAACATCAATTTGGGTAAATTCAGGTTGACGATCAGCGCGGAGATCCTCATCCCTAAAACATTTTACAATCTGGTAATAACGGTCAAAACCAGACATCATTAAGAGTTGTTTAAATAGCTGTGGCGATTGCGGAAGGGCATAAAACTCGCCTTTATGGATTCGACTTGGGACTAAATAGTCACGCGCACCTTCTGGTGTCGCTTTAGTTAACATCGGGGTTTCAATATCTAAAAAACCGTGTTCATTCATAAATGATCGGACAAATGCGGTAATTTTAGCGCGCGTTTTAAAGATTGCTGCCATCTTTGGTTGACGCAGATCGATATAACGATATTTTAGACGCTGCTCTTCACTATTATTTTGGTTAAAATCGAGTGGTGGCACATCACTACGGTTAAAGATGGTTAGTTCAGTGGCTAAAACTTCAACGGCGCCTGTTGCCATCTCACTATTAACCTGACCTTCTGGGCGAGCACGCACTTTACCTTTAACTTGAATACAGAACTCATTACGTAAATTGCCGGCTAAATTAAATGCCTCTGCGTAATCAGGATCAAAAAAGACCTGCACAATCCCTTCACGATCACGTAGATCTATAAAAATCATACCGCCCAAATCACGGCGTTTATTTACCCAACCACACAATGTTACCTCTTGGTTTATCTTTGATGCATCTAACTGACCACAATAAATTGAACGCATAATCTATCCTGTTTTATCTATAACGTTATCCCATTTTATGATTTAGCCATAAATAAGATAAGTACAATCGGTTTAACGCGATATTATAAAACAAATATCACCCATATAAAGCCATTTATTTGCTAAATTTTGCATAATAGCGTACATCTAATTATTAAAATGTTTTAGGGTTTAACTATATAACTCAAGGTAAAAAGACCATATGCAAGGTTTAGTCAAAATATCCGTAAAAATTATCACTATTATAAAATAATCTTATAATTTAATCGTTAATATTATTCTTACTATATCGTTCTTAACCATTGCAATGATTATGCTATAGTATGCGTTTCACTCGAAAATAGTATGAACAAATTAAATTATTAAGGAGTTTATAAGTATGGAAATATTAAAAGACTATCGAGTGCATCTCCTAGCGCTTTTAGTCGTTTTGCTGTGTGAATTTATCGGCAGTCAGACAATCTGGATTATCACTGTCTACCCAATGTTATATGCGATGATTATTGGTGGTATTATCAGCCTTCCTAAATTAAAAATCTTAACCGAAAAAAATATGCATCATGCAAGTAGCATCATGTTAATTACGTTGATGTTACTGATTGCCAAATTGGGCGTTGGCATTGGCCCGAAAATTAATGAGATCTTACACGCAAAAATGGCATTAATATTCCAAGAAGTCGGCCATTTTGCAGGTACCATTTTACTCGGCTTACCTTTAGCAATGATGTTAGGCATGGGTCGCGAAGCAGTTGGTGCCGCCTACTCAGTTGCAAGGGAACCCAATATTGCTATCGTTGCCGATAAGTATGGTCTTGACTCACCAGAAGGCCGTGGAGTGATGTCGATGTATGTTTGTGGAACACTTTATGGCGCAATCTGGATGAGTATTTTAGCAAGCTTTATTGCTAAATTAGATATCATTCACCCTTATGCGCTTGCCATGGGGGCTGGTGTTGGCAGTGGTAGTATGATGGCAGCATCACTTGCGCCAATTAGTGCTCTCTACCCCGCAATGGCAGGTGATATTAATGCCTATGCAACAGCAGCAAATTTAATCTCAAGTATCCTTGGCATCTATATCTATATCTTCTTCTCCTTACCATTTGCCTCCTTCCTATATAACTTTTTAGCCCGCTTTAAACGTAAAAAAATAATCTCTGCGGAGGTATATTAATGAAGCACATATTAGAAACTATCTTTTTATTGATTTTAGTTGCTATCATTATGGCAGCCGGTAATACAGTTGGTTATAACATTAACTTCCTCGCTTCACTTGAAGCAATGGGTGTACTTGTTATTATCTCAATCATCGGTTTTTTAATTAGCAAACTTCCCCTATTTAAAAAATTACCCGTTATTTTATGGGTATCTGTTGTTGCTGCATTTGTCTCATCCCCTATCTCTCCTCTCAATGAAGAGATTGTGAGAATCACTGAGCAAGTTACCCTATTAGCTGTCTGCACACCAGTACTGGCATACGCCGGTCTATCGATAGGTAAGGATTTAGCACTATTTAAAAGAATTTCATGGCGTATTATTCCCGTATCATTGGCTGTATTTTCTGGCACCTTTATTTTTGCCGCACTAGTCGCACAAATGACACTACATTGGGAAGGCGTTATCTAATTTATAATGAGTTTATAATCACCATATATTCCACTGATTACATCCTCAACAAGCATGTGGAATTTTAAGGATCCAAAATGACATCAAAACCAATAAATATCAGTAAAGAAGAGTTAAAAAAACGTGTTTGTGATGCAATTCAAGCACGTAAACCTGATATCACTGCACTTGCCGAGGCGATCTGGTCAGAGCCAGAACTTGGCTATAAAGAGACAAAAACTGCTAAAAAAGTAGAAGATGCATTTAGTAAATTAGGGGTACCTTTTAAGAATAAGTTAGCATTAACAGGTGTTAAAGGACGTCTTAAAGGGGGTAGAGGAAGTAAATATAGTATTGCGGTTATCGGTGAACTTGATGCAATATTATGTCCTGATCACCCAGCCGCAAATGAGGTTTCCGGTGCTGCTCACTGCTGCGGTCATAATGCCCAAATCGCCAATATGATGGCGGTAACTATGGGGTTAATTGACGCTGGAGCAATGGATTTCTTAGCCGGTGATGTCGTCCCTTTTGCTGTTCCCGCAGAGGAGTATGTTGAAATCACCTACCGTAGTCGTCTAATAGATGAAGAGAAGATCAAATATATAGGTGGCAAGCCCGAATTGATCTCTCGTGGTGAGTTTGATGATGTCGATATGGCATTACAGATCCATTTAACACCAGTTCCTAAAGAGCGTAAAAATGGTTTTATTGAACTCTCAACCACCAGTAACGGTTTTATCGGTAAATTAATTAAATATAAGGGTGAAGCCGCCCACGCAGCTGCTGCTCCCCATGCTGGTGTCAATGCACTTAATGCTGCAATGATGGGGTTAATGGGGGTTCATGCCATTCGTGAAACATTCCAAGATAAGGATCACATCCGTTTCCACCCTATCATAACCCAAGGTGGTGATCTGGTTAACGTGATCCCAAGCGATGTGAGAATGGAGAGTTATGTTCGTGCTGGCAATGTGCCTGCAATGGTTGATGCCAACGAGCGAATTAATCGTGCTTTAGAAGCCGGTGCAATGGCAGTTGGTGCCAACTGCGAAATAAAAGATCTACCGGGCTACCTCCCACTTAATAATAATCCAACTCTCAATAAACTATTAGGTGAAAACGCAGAAGATCTAATTGGTAAAGAGAATGTCTGGACAGCGCCACATATGACAGGCAGTACAGATACCGGCGATCTCTCTCACCTTATGCCAGTCAGCCACCCATGGATCGGTTCAATTCGTGGGCAACTCCATGGTAAAGACTATGTTGTCTTTGATGAGGAGATGGCTTATATCCGCCCAGCACAGATGATGGCATGTACTATCATAGATCTTCTTTATGATGACGCGAAAGCGGCTGATGATTTAATGAAAGATTACAAGCCACTAATGAGTAAAGCTGAGTATCTATCGTTTTTATCAGGTTTTGATAAATAGTAAATCAGTATGTGTAGTTCACCCGAATTTATATTAACTGATGAAGAACTGCTCCGTTATGATCGGCAGATCACTTTACGTGGTTTTGATATCGACAGACAGGAGCAGCTAAAAAAGAGTTCAGTGTTAATTATCGGTTTGGGTGGGCTTGGTTGCAGCGCTGCGCTCTATCTCGCCTCAGCCGGTATTGGTCAATTGACGTTAGTCGATTTTGATACCGTATCAGCATCAAATCTACATAGGCAGATTCTCTATACCCAAAAATCTCTCCATCAAGTCAAAGTGGTAGCAGCAAAAAAAGCGTTGTTGCAGATTAATAGTAGCTTACAAATCACCACTTATCAGGAAAAACTGACTGATGAACTGCTCTTCCCGCTGATTAATCAGCATAATCTAATTATTGACTGTACTGATAATTTGGCTACCCGCGAACAGATTAATCGAGGCTGTTTTCAGGCTAAAATTCCATTAGTTTCAGCTGCTGCTATCAGAATGGAGGGGGTAATTACTGTATTTACTTATCGAGATGGCGAACCCTGTTATCACTGCTTAAGTCACCTATTTCGCCAAGATGAGCAACTTAGCTGTGTTGAAGCAGGTGTGATGGCACCGTTAGTTGGTATGATCGGCTCTATGCAGGCCTTAGAGGCGATTAAACAATTAACCGACTATGGATCACCACTCTCTAACCGTCTGTTAATGATTGATACAATGAGTATGCAGTTTAATGAAGTAACACTTACTCAATATCCTAACTGCCCTGTATGTGGCTCTACAAATGAATCATAATAGTACCATCCAACGAATTATCTTAGCGCCAATGGAAGGCGTCTTGGACTATTATGTCCGCCAAATTCTTACCGAAATCAATCAATTTGATTACTGTGTAACTGAATTTATCCGTGTTACCAACCATCTCCTGACTAAGCGGACATTTTACAGGCTCTGTCCTGAACTACTAAATAACAAAACAGACACCCCTGTTAGAGTCCAACTCTTAGGTCAAGATCCAAATCTTATGGCAGAAAATGCCCAACTAGCGATCGAACTAGGCTCTTATGGTATTGATATTAATTGTGGTTGCCCTGCCAAAACAGTGGTAGGCAGTCAAGGTGGCGCATATCTGCTAAAATCTCCTGAACTTATCCATCAGATTGTGACGCAAGTTAGGCGAGCCATTTCCACAAAAAATAGTCCGCTGTCGGTTAAAATTCGCCTTGGTTGGGAGGATAAATCGCACTGCTTTGAGATTGCCGATGCAGTTGAAAAAGGGGGCGCCGATGAGATTGTGATTCATGGTCGCACTAAAGCAGACGGCTATCGAGCTGATAAAATAGATTGGCAAACCATTGGAGAGATTAGAAAAAGGTTAACGATTCCGGTTATTGCTAATGGTGAGATCTTCAAAGTAGTAGATGCGCAAAACTGTATGCGGCAGAGCGGAACATCTGATCTTATGCTTGGTCGTGGTATGTTGACCATACCCAACTTAGCTAATATGATTCGAAACGGAGAATCGGCGCTTAGCTGGCAACAGGTTTTACCGATTCTTGTCCGTTATGCAACGACAAATATAGAAAATGGCAAACCATACTACCACTCCGCGCGTATTAAACAGTGGCTTAACTACCTAAAACAGTACTACCTTGAAGCTGGCACACTGCTACAACAGGTACGAACTTTAAAATCACAGCAAGAGATGATAACGCAGATAAGCAAATTTTTGACTAACTTTTGACTAACTACGCTTAATCTCTCTTTAATCGATTCGTTTAACAAACTGTTTAATTTTAAATCCCATCGCGATAAGTGAGAAAAAATAGACAGCAATACCGACAATAACCAGTAAAAGTAGCCGCCCAATTCGTACCGGCATACTGCCAGTTGACCAGTCAGGAAGTTGATTTGCTGTAATCCATAACGCAATCGCCATCAATCCTACCGCAATAAATAGACGAACTAAAAAGAGCAGCCAACCAGCTTGGGGTTGATAGAGTGCTTTTCTACGCAGCTGCCAAAATAGCAGACCAGCATTAAAACAGGCAGCAAGTCCTATCGAGAGCGATAAGCCAGCATGTTTTAAAGGTCCTATAAAGGCAAAATTCATTAATTGAGTAAGAATCAAGGTGGCAATTGCAATCTTGACTGGCGTTTTAATATCTTGCCGTGAATAGAAGGCTGGCGCTAATACTTTAATCAAAATAAGTCCAAGGAGACCAATAGAGTAGGCAATCAGAGCTTGTTGTGTCATTAACGTATCATGTAAGGTAAACTGCCCATACTCAAAAAGAGTCGACACCAGTGGACGCGATATAATCCCTAAAGCAACGGTGCTAGGAAGCGCTAATAAAAAGCAGAGTCGTAACCCCCAATCTAAAAGTTCTGAGTACTGCTTGTGATCACTTTTGGCAAAACTTTTAGCGAGCGATGGCAATAAAATTGTCCCAAGTGCAACACCTAACACCCCTGCTGGGAACTCCATCAATCGATCAGCATAGTAGATCCACGAAACCGATCCCGAGATTAAGAAAGAGGCAAAAATGGTATTGATAATCAACGATATCTGACCAACAGAGACCCCTAAAATTGCTGGTAGCATCTGTTTTAAAACGCGCCAAACACCACTATCTTTTAAATTGAGACGCGGTAAGACTAACATACCAATTTTTTTAAGTGCTGGCAGTTGATAGAGCAGTTGCAAAACACCACCAACTACGACCGACACAGCTAACGCAAGGACTGGGGGATTAAAATAGGGTGTGGCAAAAAGGGTGAAGCCGATCATACTAATATTTAGCAGAGTAGGCACAAATGCGGGGACTGAAAATCGGTTCCATGTATTTAAAATAGCACCTGCTAGTGAAGCTAACGAGATAAAGAAGATATAGGGGAAGGTAATTCTAAGTAACGTAACGGTTAAAGTAAATTTATCGGCTGACTCATGCAGAAAACCGGGGGCAGTAATGACAATTATTATCGGCGCTGCGATAACACCAATGATAGTCACAATTGCCAATGTCAATGTCAGTAGTCCCGAAACATAAGCGACAAAAGCACGTGTTGCCTCTTCACCTTGTTGCGATTTATATTCTGCCAATATAGGAACAAACGCTTGGGAAAAAGCGCCCTCAGCAAAGATGCGCCTTAATAGATTGGGTAATTTAAAGGCGACAAAAAAGGCATCGGTTGCCATGCCTGCGCCAAAAAACCTTGCAACAACCGCATCGCGAACAAAACCAAGTACTCGTGATACCATTGTCATTGAGCTTACTGTTGCTAAAGATTTTAAAAGATTCATTCTGATTTAATTAAGCCAAAAGTTCTCTACAGTCTACAAACTATTGGCACAAATAACCAATTTTTTTAGATGACATTTTTGTCTAATTACTATCGTGTATGACAGTTATTAACTATCTGCTTAGCGCAAATTAAAGCATGATTAAAAAAAAGCAGAGAGAAAACGAAATGTTAGAGGAGTGTTATCCCCTAACTAATTTATAGTAAAACGACCCTCTATTTGGTTCTTAAATGATCTGTTCTCACTAAACGATAAGGTTCATGATAATCCTCTACCACAAAATCCTCTTCTATTAATGCATCACTGATCCACTCTTTAACGCCTTTAGTTTGCAGCATAGTCTCAACATAATTTGCTAATTGTGGTGAGGTTGGAAGAGCAAAGGTATTTATTCGCATACACATTGGCGCATAAAAAGCATCAGCAATAGAGAATTGACCAAATAGATAGTCGCCTTTTGATTGCGTTAATAAAGTTGTTAAAGTGCTATCTAAAAAAACCAGCTCCTCTTTTACTTTAGGCTGATCTCGTAAAACTAACTGCCCAATCTCAGGCAGATCTGCTTCAATATTCATGGTGAAATAGTGACGAATATTGCTAAAACCTGAATGCATCTTGGCAACTAAGCTGCGCGCTTTGGCTCTGGCTTTACGCCCTTTCGGCCATAAATGCAGTTCGGGATGCTGTTCAGCTAGATATTCTGCGATAGCTAATGAGTCGGTCACAATAAGATCATCATCAACTAAAATAGGAACGGCTCCATCAGGATTAATCGGTAAAATAGTCTGTTTAAATGTAGAATTAATTCCAAATGCGTCAAAACGAACCAATTTCTCTGTAAACGGGATCTCAAAATGGCGCATTAAAACCCATGGGCGCATTGACCAACTTGAGTAGTTTTTATTACCTATATAGAGTGTATATTACATATCTTCTTTACCTTCCATTTGATGTATTTGAATTTTCTTTTTTTATTGAAAGCGTCCTTTTTTTTCGAGGAAAAATCTGCTATCTTTCTTGACTCTCTGTATATTTTGCCTTGACACAGGCAGATATTCACAATAACAGATAAAGATAAGATGTAAATAGAGGTTAGTAAATGGAATCAATTCACGGTCATGAAGTATTACATATGATGGAAGGTAATCACTATTCAGAAACCTCATTACTTAATGAAATATCGCAAAAATTTGGTGAAAATGCCCGTTTTCATACCTGTTCTAAATCAGAGATGAGTGCAAAAGAGCTGGTCCAATTTTTAAAATCAAAAGGTAAATTTATAACTATCAATAGTGACACTTTTACCGTCAATAGCCGAAAAATTTGCCACCATCACTAAAGGTTAAAAAAACCTGTTAGCAACAATATTATCGGTTATATCAATTTATGAATTTTATTTTATTAGCTAGTATATTAACCAAAAATATAGGTATATAATTTCGTGCTGATACTATTTAGTTAACATAGCAATTTAAAAATAGTTTTTGGAATTTTAAATATATGAAAATAAGTAATATTTTTACATTAATAATAGTGTCGATATTGATTATTAGCTGTGCTAAAAAACGGACAACCCAAGAATTTTTATTAAGGGAACAGGTTGAAAGTATTGATGCCTTAACAGAATTAAAAGCGCAAACAGAACAGAATAATCCCTATATTATTAATGCAAAAAAAGAGCTATCCCGTCTTCTTGGTGAAAAAGATGTTGGTGAGAACAATATAGACAAGAACAATTTTGATCACTATATAATGCAACACAATATTTTAAAATGCCAAAATAACGAAAATCAGTCAGCCTGTGTTTTAGATTTTTATTTAAATGAGATCTATCGACTAAAATTAGATAAATTGGCAAAAAAACAGCTCGCCGAAATAGAAGAAATTGAGAAAGCATCACATAAACTTGACCGTTCCGATGAGAATATTAAAAATTATTGTGAGTTTTCTGCTGACTTTATCAATCTTATCTACAATAAAACTACAGCTAAATCCATATCTCAATACCAACAACGTTTTAAATTAGATGACAATGAAATTACTGCATTAATAAAAAAATTTGAAAAAGATAGTTACACTCGCTTTTTAATTAGTGAAAATCCTACTATTGTTGACGAGATAAGAGCAGACAATGTAAATAGATGTCTTGCTGATCCTCAAAACAGTATTATTAATTTCTCTGAAATTTTTAAATAGTCGCTACTTTAAACATCTCTGTTTAGGCTATCTGAAAAGCCTGAACAATGGTTTTGCAACAAGGTTATTGTAGATTACTTTTTTATAAATAACTTCTTTGTAAATAATTTCTTTGTAAATAACTGTTATAAAATAACAGTTTTATAAATGGAAGTTTTATAAAAACTGTATTTAACAAACCTTTTTAGATAATGTGAGTCAATTTATGTACAATTTATTACCTTTCAACCGAATGAATAAAAGAGTATCAAATCGTTGGAGAGGTTACCAACTACTCTGTTTACTCTCACTCTCTTGCTTCAGTTCTACATCATGGGCATTTTCATTTAATGATGTTGTTAATCAGGCTGAAACATTATCTAAACAAAATTATGTTAAACCAGAACGGAATATCCCCAATGAGTTATCTTCATTACAGTTTGAAGATTACAAAAAAATTCACTTTGACCATCAAAAAGCGTTCTGGAATGATAAAAAGACTCTTTTTAAATTAGAGTTTTATCATCAAGGAATGTACTTTGATTCAGCTGTAAAAATTAATGAAATTGCCAATAATCGAGTTAATGAGATTAAATATAATGCTGACTACTTTAATCTCCGTGAACTCAATTTAGATAAACTAGCTAATAATCAGTTGGGTTTTGCCGGTTTTAAAGTTCACTATCCAATCAACTCTAAAAATAAGACAGATGATGAGATCTTTACCGCATTAGGGGGCAGCTATTTTCGCGTGATTGGTAAAGGGCAAACTTATGGCTTATCAACCCGAGGATTAGCTATAGATACGGGTGAAATGTCTGGTGAAGAGTTTCCACGCTTTAAGGAGTTTTGGATTGAACGTCCAGGTCCTAATCAGCGCCATCTAATCATCTATGCTTTACTTGATTCATCAAAAGTAACAGGCGCCTATAAATTTACGCTTATACCGAGTATCGATACTACTGTAACAGTTGAAGCTAACCTATTCTTCCGTGATTCAGTAAAAAAATTGGGTATTGCGCCATTAACCAGTATGTTCCTATTTGGTCCAAATCAACCATCACCGATTCTTAACTATCGACCAGCAATTCATGACTCAAATGCACTATCTATTTTAGCCAATAATGGTGAGTGGATCTGGCGACCTTTAAATAATCCAAAGCGTCTCTCGTTCTCCTCTTATACGTTAGATAACCCTAAAGGATTTGGTCTGATACAACGCGATAATGGATTTGTTGACTATTTAGATCTTGATGATCACTATGAACAACGACCAAGCGCATGGATAGAGATTTTAAGTAACTGGAATAGAGGTCGCGTTGAACTGGTTGAGATTCCAACTGCCGATGAGACTAACGACAATATTGTTACATTCTGGGTGCCAGAACATCAGTATAAACGTGGTGATAAACTGAACGTAAAATATCGTCTACACTATACACTTAATGAACAAAAACGTTACCCTAATAATATCGCTAGAGCAGTTAGTACAAGACTCTCTTTAGGTGATATTAAACAGGCGAACTTAATTCGTAAACTTGATGGTTCAAATGCTTATGTAATCGACTTTGCAGGTTCTAATCTAAATCAAGATACGCCAGTTAAAGTGATCTCAAGTATTAATAATGGCAAAATTGTCAGCACTGATCTGCAATACAATACCGTTAATAAAGGTTGGCGTGTTGTTGTAAGATTTAATGTAGATGACAGTAAAAAAGCGACAGATATGCGAATTCAATTAGCTTCATCAGTTACAGATGAGCTCTTATCAGAGACATGGAGTGGTCAATATCCAGGGCAATAGATTACATATTAAAACAGAGGGATGTTAAAAGTGAGATAATAATAAATTATAACTTCTACTCACTCCATCTTCTTTATAAGATCAAACTATTGCTCGAATAAAAATCAAGCTGGGTTACATCATAGGTAACCTAAAATCACATCTAGTATATCTACGAAATACTATTTGAATAATGACTATACAGATACTGAATCGATAATATGAAAAAAGATTATTTTTCCCACCTTCCTGCTGAAGCAAAAGAGGCATATCAGCAGTTAGAAACATCATCAACACAGTCAGGTTATTTAGCTTTTCTAAAATATCGATTAAGCCAAATAGGTAAAATTCATAATTTTAATGACCAAAGAGAGCAGCAGCCTACCTACCCCAAAATGGCACGTGTTGCCGTAAAACCGCAAAGTTGGAGTGAGCGTTATACCGCAAAATCTAAACTTAAATTTAATTTTATTGCGCTATTACGGCGTCTTATTCTACTCCTGTTAATCGCAGTTCAAACCTATTTTGGTACCACCTATTTAGCTACACTTCTACCCTATCAAAGTTGGAGTGAGATCAATTTTATAGCCGCTTGGAACCTCAATTCTGAACTTGCTGTAATCAGCATCATTCCCTACATTATTCAAGCAATAATTATTACGCTTTTTGCCATTCTTTTTTGTTGGATCTCAATCGGCTTTTGGACCAGTATTATGGGGCTCATTGTCACTATAATGGGCAGAGATCGCTATACCATAGCTGTTCCCCCAAATCCAGCTGCCCATATTAAAAGCCAACATCGCACTGCACTTGTTATGCCTATTTGCAATGAAGATGTAGCGCGTGTTTTTGCTGGATTACGTGCAACATACCAATCTTTGGTTGAAACTGGTCATGCTAACTGTTGTGATTTTTATATTTTGAGTGATACCAACGATGCGGATCTCTATGTCAATGAACTTAAAGCGTGGGCTGATTTTAATGCGGAAAAGAGAGAGTCAGAGGATAATGGCTGTAACATCTTTTATCGTCATCGCAAACGTCGTGTCAAACGTAAAAGTGGCAATATAGATGATTTCTGCCGACGTTTTGGTAATCAATATGAATATATGATGATTCTGGATGCCGATAGCATTATGACAGGTGATTGTATATTACAGATGATTGCCATGATGGAGTTAAACCCTAAAGCAGGCATTTTACAATCTCCACCAAAAGCAGTCCGAATGACAACGCTTTATGGTCGAATTCAACAGTTTGCTAACCAAATTTATACCGATATTTTCTGCTCAGGCACCCACTTTTGGCAACTCGATGCTGCACAATATTGGGGTCACAATGCGATGATTCGCTTACAACCCTTTATTGAACACTGCTTACTCTCACCACTAAATAGAGGAAAAGAGCCTGTTCATATCTTATCTCATGATCTAGTTGAAGCGACATTAATGCGCCGTGCCGGTTATGGTGTCTGGATTGCCTACAATATGGGTGGCAGTTATGAAGAGCTTCCCGGTAATTTAATTGAAGATCTAAAACGGGATAACCGCTGGTGTATGGGGAATTTACTCAACTTAAATCTTATATTTAAAAGTGGCATTACCCTAACCCATAGAGTGATGTTTGCGACAAGTGGAATGGCTTATATCTCTTCGCTGTTGTGGTTACTCTTTCTTATCTTCTCAACACTATTACTACTCGTATTTAATGTCTCTGAGCCACAATATTTTTTACGTCCTAATCAGTTCTATCCTGTTTGGCCGAGATGGAATGAACATTTAGCTATTCAACTTCTATCTACCACCATGATATTACTTTTTGCACCGAAACTATTTAGTTATGCCATCATAATTGTTAAAACTGGTGCAAAAGATGTAGGCGGTATCGTTAAATTAACCTTATCAATTCTGATCGAGATTATCTGGTCGATGATCTTAGCGCCTATCAGAATGATTTTTCATAGTAAATTTGTTCTGAAAGCTTGGTTAGGTAGTAAGATTCAGTGGAAATCGCCCTCAAGAAGTGATGATGCACTAACATGGAGCGAATCGTTCTATTTTTGCTGGTCGCTCTCACTATTAGGCATTGTTTGGCTTGCAATCATTATCTGGTTAAATCCGCAATTCACGTTATGGTATATTGCTATCTTAGTGCCATTGACCATCTCACCTTTTGTTATTCGTATCTCTGGATTATCAAGCTTGGGATTGCTGGCTAAAAAACGCGGACTCTTTCTAACACCTGAAGAGACAAAACCAGCTAAAGCAGTTGTCGAAACAGGTATCTATCTACCAAAAATAGAGAGATCACTCTTCGAACACGGTTTTATTATGGCTTTAGTTGATCCCATATATAACGCACTCGTTTGTGCGCTCTCAACTTCAAGGCATAACCCTAAAACAAAACAGAGTGATCAACTACAAAGTTACCTCGATTGCGATCTGCAAACCTTAAGCAAAGAGAGAGAGTTAACTATTTTAGAGGATCCTAGACTATTATCCGCTCTACATACCCATATTTGGCAACACCAAGATAACTATCAACCTCTATTTCAGGTATGGGAAGCAGAGATAGCAAACAAGATTCAAACCGAGGCTACACAATGAGTTGGCAACCAACTGCATCTACAACAAATTTAATCAAACGAGCCAAAATTATTTCACAAGTTCGGGAATTTTTTGCTGATCGGGGAATCCTTGAGGTGGAGACACCGATATTAAGCCATTATGCAGTAACAGATCTTCATCTAAGCTCATTTCATACCCGCTACTTAAAACCGGGTGAAACCGTGACGGATCTAATCCATTCAGAAGGAGCAGATCACTTCGCTAATAAATTCTCATTAGTAACGAGCCCCGAATACCATATGAAAAGGTTACTTGCTGCTGGATCGGGTTCTATATACCAGATCAGTAAATGTTTTCGTAACCATGAAGAGGTTAGCCGTTACCACAATCCTGAATTTACAATGTTAGAGTGGTACCGTACCCAATTTGATATGGATCAGATGATTAATGAGGTAGATGAACTACTGCAACTGATTTTGGGTTGCAAAGCTGCAGAGCGGCTATCATACCAAAACGCTTTTATAGATCACCTTAACCTCGATCCACTTACTGCAAATCGTGAACAGTTAGTTGCTGCTATCAATTGTTTAGATATCGGTTTTGATACGACCAATATTGATCATGATACACTTCTTCAAACACTCTTCACTTTTGGTGTTGAACCCCATATCGGTCAAGAGAGGCCGGTTGCAATCTACAATTTCCCCGCCACGCAAGCAGCTCTTGCAGAGATTAACCAAAAAGATCACCGTGTAGCGAGTCGTTTTGAATTCTATTTCAAAGGGGTTGAACTTGCTAATGGTTTTAAAGAGTTAACCAATGCCAAAGAGCAGCAAGCCCGCTTTGAGCATGATAACCAGTTACGAGTTGAACATGGTTATGATCAACAGATCATCGATACCAAACTCCTTGCTGCTATGGCAGCTGGACTACCTGACTGTGCTGGTGTCGCCGTTGGTTTAGATCGTTTAATTATGCTCGCAATCTCGGCAAAATCCCTTGCAGAGGTTATCGCGTTTACTTTTGAGAGAGCCTAATTATGAATCTAGATTTAACATTAATTGGCATAATTACCCTCGGTCTATTTACACTGCTACTGCTACTTTTATGGTTAAGAGCTCAATTTTCCCTTAACAGCCTGCACAAACTTTTCGCGCTAAAGTTAGAGCAGAGCGAAAATAGTAGTCAGCGCTTATTAGTGGAGCGAACAACCCTCCAAAATGAGTTAGAACAATATAAACAGCAAAATTTAGATCAGACAGTTAAAATTAGTGAGCTAAAAACAAGGCTAGAAGAGACACTTTTTGCAACTGGTGAACGCCAACGGCTACTAGAGCAGAGTGAGCTAAGACTCACTACCCAATTTGAAAACCTAGCAAACCGAATATTTGCCAATAATAACCGCCAGATTGAGGAGCAAAATCGGCAAAGTCTACACCACCTACTCTCTCCGCTTAAGGAGCAGTTAGATGGATTCAAAAAACAGGTACAAGAGAGTTTTGGGCAAGAGGCAAAAGAGCGACACACACTCACTTATGAGATTCGTAATCTACAACAGCTTAATGAGCAGATGAGCCGTGAAGCGAACAACCTCACTAATGCATTAAAAGGGAATAATAAACTACAAGGCAATTGGGGCGAATTTATTTTAAACCAGATCCTCGAAAATGCAGGTCTCCGTAACGGTTATGAGTATCAAACCCAAGTGAGTTTAACTAGTGATGATCATAAGCGGATGCAGCCAGATGTCATTGTTCATTTACCACAAGGTGGCGATGTAGTAATTGATTCTAAAATGACCTTAATTGCATATGAACGCTACTTTAATAGTGAAGATGAAACCACACGAGCTAAAGCGCTGACAGAGCACCTTGCTGCGGTGCGAACGCACCTTAAACAGCTTAGCCAGAAAGATTACCATAAATTAAATGGGATTAACTCTCTTGACTATATCCTAATGTTTATACCCGTCGAACCCGCTTTTTTAAGTGCTATAGAACATGATCCGGCGTTAATTAATGATGCACTAAATCAAAATATCATGCTTGTCAGCCCCTCAACACTGCTAGTTGCACTGCGAACAATCCATAATCTTTGGCGTTTTGAGAATCAAAACCAAAATGCTAAACAGATTGCGGAACGCGCAGCTAAACTCTACGACAAAATGCGACTTTTTATTGATGATATGGAGTTACTAGGTAGCTCTTTAGAGAAAGCGCAGCAAACCTACCATAATTCGCTAAATAAGCTCGCAAAAGGTCGCGGCAATATATTAGGGCAAGTCGAACGATTTAGGGAGTTAGGTGTACCTGTGAAAAAACCAATAAAAGAGGAGTTAGCATTAGTAGCTTTAGAGGAGTCGGAGCAGTCAACCTATAAAGATGATCTATAAATTGCTTTACATTGTAAACAATGAAAATATTCCACTATTTAAATTAACTTTTATCATTTAAAATAGTGCCCTTTTTATAACATTAATGGAATGGAACTATGCCAGTTTTTTATATCGTAATCGGAATAATCGTATTAGTAGCTTTAGCAATTGTATATAAAACTTTAATTATTGTGCCACAAGGTTACCAATACACAATTGAGCGTTTTGGGAAATATACCCACACCCTTGAACCAGGTCTTAATATTATCACCCCATTTATGGATGATATTGGTCGTAAAATTAATATGATGGAACAGGTTTTAGATATTCCATCGCAAGAGGTGATCTCAAAGGATAACGCCAATGTACAGATTGATGCCGTCTGCTTTATTCAAGTACAAGATGCAGCAAAAGCTGCTTACCAAGTGAATCAACTTGATCGTGCAGTTATCAATCTTATGATGACCAACATCCGTACCGTACTGGGTAGCATGGAACTTGATGAAATGCTTTCACAACGTGATCACATCAACTCAAGACTATTAAGTATTGTTGATGAAGCGACAAGTCCATGGGGAATTAAAATTACCCGTATTGAGATCCGTGATGTCCGTCCACCTGCTGAACTTATTGCTGCAATGAACGCGCAGATGAAGGCTGAACGTAATAAACGTGCTGAGATCCTTGAAGCTGAAGGTATTCGACAAGCGGCAATATTACGCTCTGAAGGTGAAAAACAGTCTGAAATTTTAAAAGCAGAAGGTGAAAGGCAGGCAGCCTTCCTGCAAGCTGAAGCGCGCGAGCGTGCCGCAGAAGCTGAAGCTAAAGCGACGCAAATGGTTTCTGAAGCAATTGCAGCAGGCAATATTAACGCCATTAACTACTTTGTCGCGCAAAAATATACCGATGCATTAAAAGAGATCGGTAGCGCAACTAATAGTAAAGTAATCATGATGCCGCTTGATGCTTCTAATTTAATGGGTAGTATTGGCGGAATAGCTGAACTTATTAATAACGCAAAACAGTAGCATAAATGATGGCTGAATTTTTATCTACACTTTATCAATCACCTAGCTATTTCTTTTTAGCACTTGGTGGCATTCTACTTCTTTGTGAACTTTTTGGCGCAAATGGGTATGCACTTTGGAGCGGCGTTGCCGCTATTTTAACCGGTCTTATTGCCTTAATTGCGCCACTCTTTTGGACTGTATTATGGGTAATCTTCGCCTGTTTAACGCTTATATCCGCCTACTTATGGTGGCTATGGTTAACCAAGTTTGACCATAAAAGTAGAAAAACAGAGACGTTAAATCAGCCACAAAAAGCGTTAATAGGTGTTAAGACGATAGTTGTTGAACCTATCATCAATGGTTCTGGTAGAGTCAAAATTAAAGATGGAAGCTGGTCAGCAAGCTGTCGTGAAAATCTGCCTAGTGGCACGCCAGTACGCGTGGTCGATGTTGATGGATTAACGCTAAAAGTTGAGAAATGTGATTAGTAAATAACCTGTTATATTAAACTACTAACAAAAACTCGTTTACCAACTTAATCGATCTATTTTGTTTTCTATTATTACTATTACGATCTTAAGATCGTAATAGTAATAATTTATTATCTTTTAGATGTTATTAACCACTATATTAATGATCTTAACTACTAAAAATTAAGAACTACAATCACTACAGTTGCGATTCAATAGGTAATTTTGCAATAATCTTGGTTAAAATGCGCTGCCACCACTTACTCTCTGGGTCATAAGACCACACTTTAAAGTGGTTTTGACAATCTAACCCTTGCCAATAGATTTTTGCCTTCTTTGAACCATTATTCGGTTTTAATGAGAGTTGGTAACTAAAATCTTGACTGCTACGTAACTCAAACTCCCTCTGTAAAGCGCGCATAATATCTGGATCTTCAAATAAGATCCCCATCTCACTATTTAAATTTGCTGAACGGGGATCAAAATTAAATGAACCGACAAAGCCAATCTTACTATCAACTAAAAAAGCCTTGGTATGCAAACTTGCACCGCTTGAACCTATCAATTTTTTCTCAGTTTTACCAAATGGGCGTAACTCATAAATTTTAACACCCGCTTTCAGCAGCGGAATCCGATAAGGTGCATAACCACCATGCGCCATTAAAACATCATTAGTAACCAGAGAGTTGGTTAAAATCTCAACATCAACCCCCAATTGTCGCAAATTAGTAAATTTGCTTACCCCTATTTTTCCGGGAACAAAATAGGGGGAGATGATACGTAATGTTTTACGTGACTGCCCAAGAATTGGCAGCAATTTTTTTAGTAACCACTCATCACGCCTTTTTCTATATGCCTTCTCGGGTGGATCAGAGATAATATGAACATTATTACTCCAATATAGCGGGCAGGTTAATCTTTCATTATGTTGGTCACCGTTACTATGATCATTTAAACTATTGTTATTAGTACTATGGTTATTAGTACTATTGTTATTAGTACTAAAATTATTGATACTCTGACTAATGCGAGACTGATCACTACAGCTGTTATTAAAAATACCCCCCTCTTCAAAAAGCGAGAGCAGAGTTGATGATTGTGATATGCGTTGTAAATAGGTAGCAGCAGCACCAGTTGACTGTTTTTGATCGATCTGCCTACGTAGAGCATTTAATGCATCATCTTTGACAAACATCAATGCTTTGATCGGAATTACTGCATTACTGTTCCAAAACGTGTCAAAAATGGACGATGCTTCGGCTACTGCATGGCCAGTAATCGCTAAATCAATATCAAAAAAGTTACGATCATCTGCAGCGCCAAAATACTCATTACCAATATTACGCCCACCCACAACAGTTAATCGACCATCAACAATCCATAACTTATTATGCATCCGCCTATTTACACTAAAAAACCGTAATAACATCTCAATGCCACGCATTATGCTTTTAGAGCGCGAACGTGTCGGATTAAAGAGTCGAATTTCAATATTAGGGTGGAGATTTAAGACTGCCAAAATATGGCTATTATGGGTATTCATATCATCAAGCAGGATACGGACACGAACACCATGATCAGCTGCCTTTAGGATCTCAACTCCAAGCAGCCGACCAGTTAAATCATCATGCCAGATATAGTATTGCAGATCTAAACTGCGCCCCGCATTACGTGCGGTTAATTGGCGTATTGCAAACGCATCTAGATCGCTTGGAATCAACATTAAACCACTCTGATCTGGATGAGTTAACTGAATTTGATTAAATGAGCGATCGAGTATTGTATGATCAGGTTGAATGGGTAATGAATAACTAGGAGCACCTTTAGCACGTCGACTAAAACGTCCATAGCTGTAGAGTGATATAAGCGAGGCAAAAATAAAAGTGCCAATGATAATAAAAAACGTCGTCATAGCGTCTATTAATCCCTCATTAAAAACAGGTTAATGAAACAGTTTATTAATGAAATTATTTATTAATAAACTATTTGTTAATGGAACTGTCTATTAATAAAACTGTCTATTAATAAAACTGTTTGTTAATGAAACAAGTTATTGAGGATGATGATAACAGTCACTTTACCACTGTTATCATCAACCTATCTTTTAACTAAGTTATTTAACTAAGTTATTTAACTAATCATTTAACTAATTGTTTAACTAGTCTTTTAACTAACAAACATTAATAGGTAAACATCTGACTATTTTTCGTATTGGAATCAAATCCTACATAAAGATTAAAATCACCCGGTTCGACGACATACTCCATCTTATCATTCCAGAATTTAAGCATCTCAGGTGTGATTACAAATTTTACCTCTCGGGTTTGATGCGGATCTAATGTGATGGTCTCAAAACCGATCAAACTTTTAACCGGACGGCTGATAGACGCAGTGATATCTTGCAGATAGAACTGAACTGTTTGCGTACCTGCTCTATCACCCAGATTCTCAACATTTGCCATCACCTCAATATAGCCATCAGGTAACATCTGATTGGTCGATAAACTAAAATCAACATTAAAATCACTATAGCTAAGACCATAACCAAATGGGAATAACGGCTCATTTGGACTATCGAAATAAGAAGTGGTATATTTCCCCATATTCTCAGTTCCATGAGGTCTACCGGTATTAAGATGGCTATAATAGACTGGAATTTGACCGACACTTAACGGAAATGAGATTGGCAGTTTACCCGATGGATTGTAATCACCATAAAGTACATCCGCAATGGCATTCCCCCCTTCGGTACCTGGGAACCAAGCCTCAACCAATGCATCAGCCTGTTTATACTCATCTAAAACGGTAAGAGGACGACCATTCATTAAAACAACCACTAATGGTTTACCGGTCTCTTTCAGTGCCGATAATAACTGCTTCTGGCTTGTAGCTAAAGAGAGATCAGTACGGCTTGATGACTCATGTGCCATCCCCGCCGCTTCACCAACAAAGGCAACAACGACATCGGCACTTTTTGCCTTATCAACAGCTTCAGCAATCATCTCATCTGCACTTCGCTCATCGAATTTTGTGGTCATACCATAAAGATTCAGGAATTTATAGAGATTAGGATCACTGGAAAAATTAGCGCCAAAGGCATAAGAGATAAGATCAGGACTACTAGCCACATTTCGCAAACCCTCAAGCGGTGTGACAGCTAAATCTGAGCGTCCCGCGCCAGACCAGCTCCCTAAAACATCCCGTTTTGAGTCAGCTAACGGACCAATAACTGCAATCTTCTGATCTTTAGAGAGTGGTAAAAGGGGCGTAGCTTCACCTAACTCATTTTTCGATAATTTACTATTTTTCAGAAGGACAATAGATCGTCTTGCAACATCACGCGCTTCAGTGCGATGGAGACGCTTATCGGCAAACATCTCACTGATTGAAAAGTTTGGATCTAAATTACGATAAGGTTGATTAAATAGACCCATATCATATTTAAGCTCTAACACATGACGCACAGCATTATCAATCTCATCAATACTAATTGCACCTTCAATAACAAGTCCGGGTATAAATTGCAAAAAGTATTCATCATTCATACTCATATCGATACCAGCTTGGATTGCAGCCCGTACTGAATCTTTAGGATCTTTCGCTATACCATGATTGATTAACTCACGAATAGCACCATGATCACTCACTACAACACCATCAAAGTGCCACTGATTACGTAAAACATCGGTTAATAACCAACGATTAGAGGTAGCTGGAATGCCATTTACAGTGACTAGTGACGCCATCACCACTTTACTACCCGCATCAATAGCCGCTTTATAAGGTACAAAATATTCCTGAAACATCTTACGTTCACTCATATCTGTACTATTATATTCACGCCCACCTTCCACGGCACCATACTGAGCAAAATGTTTTACCGCTGTTACAAGTGAATGCTGATCAGTTAATGACTCTTTCTGCATCTTTTCGACAAAAATACGCCCCATTTCAGCCGTAAGGTAGGGATCTTCACCAAACCCTTCGGAAACACGCCCCCATCTTGGATCTCGGGTAATATCAACCATCGGCGCCCATGTAATATTTAAACCATCAGAGGTCGCTTCATAAGCTGAAATATCAGCAACTTCACTCATAGCACCACGATCCCACGTAGCAGCAATAGCTAAATTAATTGGGAAGACAGTGCGGTGGCCATGTATCACATCAAAGCCAAAAAGTAATGGAATTTTATGGGGAGTTTTCATGGCGCGATCTTGCATAAGCGCCAGATCAGGTTCAACCACAGTATTAAAAATACCGCCAATTTCACCCGCTTCAATCTGATCAAGTACTTTTTCTAATGTTAGATCGCCTCCAACACTTAATAGACGTAATTGACCTATCTTTTCAGTTAGCGTCATCTCAGCGATAAGTTGGTCGATAAAGGCTTGTTTATCTTCTAATATTGTGGCAACTTTTTCAGCTATCAGCTCTGACAAAGGTTCTGACAAAACTTCTTCACTTTCTGCCGGCATCGCTTCTGGAGTAACTTCAAAAGTGAAAGTTGATGGATCTGATGCAGGCATTGTTGAATTTAAATCTGCTAGAACAGCACCAGAAAAGAGCACTGATAATAGAGATAGTGTAATCTTATTCATCATACTAATTAATCTCTAAAATTGGTAAATTGGAAAGGTTGACCTAATTCAGCCTCTCTTACCAATACCATTGTTGCTTGCAGATCATCACGTGATTTACCTGTTACACGAACCTGCTCACCTTGTACTTGAGTCTGAACTTTTAACTTACTATCTTTAATCAATTTAACAATCTTTTTAGCCAGATCCTTATCGATGCCCTGTTTTAGTTTAACGGTTAAACTATAAAGTTTACCGCTATGTTCCACCTCTTCGGGAATCTCTAAAGCACCGCCATCAATTCCCCGTTTGGCTAACTTTTCTCGCAGAATATCGATCAGTTGCTGAACTTGAAACTCAGATTGGCTAGTCGCTTTTATCGTTTCATTTTTCTCATTTAGTTCAAAAAATGCTTCCACATTTTTGAAATCCCAACGAGTAGTCAGCTCGCGCATCGCATTTTCAACACCATTTTGAACTTCTGGCATCTGAATTTCTGAGACAATATCAAAAGAAGGCATCGTTTACTCCTTGTTTTATCAATAGTATTAATCAATATAATTAATCAATCGTACGAAGTAGTTCGTTAATGCCCACTTTACCACGTGTTTTAGCATCAACCCGCTTAACAATAACAGCACAATAGAGGCTATAAGAGCCATCTTTAGATGGTAAATTACCTGAGACAACTACCGATCCAGCAGGTACACGGCCATAAAATACTTCACCGGTAGCACGATCATAAATCTTAGTACTCTGCCCAATGAAGACACCCATTGAGATAACCGATCCCTCTTCAACCACGACACCTTCAACAATCTCACTACGTGCACCGATAAAACAGTTATCTTCGATAATGGTTGGACCAGCTTGCAGTGGCTCTAACACACCGCCAATACCAACGCCACCAGAAAGATGCACATTTTTACCAATTTGCGCACACGATCCAACTGTAACCCATGTATCAACCATCGTACCTTCATCAACATAAGCACCAATATTCACATAAGAGGGCATCAATACAGTATTTCGAGCAATATAGGCACCTTTACGGGCAATTGCTGATGGTACAACACGGAAACCTTCCTGTTTAAAACGCGCCTCATCATAGTCGGCAAATTTCAGATCCACTTTATCGTAATAGTTAGTTTCACCACCGTGAATCACTCTATTTTCATTGATACGGAATGATAAAAGCACCGCTTTTTTTAACCACTGATTGGTAACCCAAGAACCGTTAATCTTTTCTGCAACACGCATTTTACCGCTATCAAGAAGCGCGATTGATTGGTTAATCGCATCGCGTGTTACCGCGTCAACATTTGCAGGGGTAATCTCAGCACGACGCTCAAAAGCAGATTCAATGATAGTTTGTAGATGTTGCATATTTAGATTTCCTTTCGTTTGTTACAGTTGAAAATTGAGGGGTAATAAATTTAACCGCAGTAAATATAAGTTAATTTAGGTCACAGTATAGTATAATATGCAACACTTTTTAAGCGCTTTATCGCTATTGATAGCAATGTAAATCTATATGTAACATAAAAATAGCTAATAAATAAATTGCGATCGCGCTTCCAAATCAGCTAAAAATCAATCTATTAAATTTGCTATTACTTGTAGACTAACCTCTTCTCAATTAACCAAAAAGTTATCCCAATTTGAAAGATAAATTGTGCTACTCGAACATTAAAATAGTTCACCATTTTGAAATAGATAACCGTAATAAGATCCGAAGCCAATCGGGATTTTCTCTCTTAGAACTTATGGTTATTATCGCTATCTGTGCAATATTAGCGGTTTTTACAACCACACAGTGGCAAGCGGTGAAAAGACGTAATGAACTCGTTACAACTACGGAGCAACTCGCCTATTTCCTGAATGAAGCGCAAGTTGATGCCTATCTCTATAACCGCACCTATCATCTCTATCTATATAGTTCACCTTGGTGTTTAGCAATTATTGAAGGGGAGCGATCACCCACCTGCCAAGGTCGCTTTCGTTTTACTCCTCCCCACAAATCGGTCACCATATCAGGATTAACAGAAAAAAAAGTCATCTCATTTTGGGGTAAAAATAATCAATCGCAAACCGCCTCACTACAGTTAAAAAATAGTGCTGGCACTAGTAAAATCCTCATCTCTTTACGGGGGAGGATCCGGATCTGTAGCTTTAATAGCGCATTGACTGGCATGCAACCATGTTAATAGAGAGTAATATAGAGATTGATAAAAAGAGGTATAAAGCGGGCGGATACTCTCTATTTGAGATGCTAATTAGTATTACCTTATCGGCATCACTTATCATCGCCATCACTTCGCTCTACCCGCAACTTCAGATCGAAACAATACACCATTATCAACAGTACCGGTTAGAACAGAGTATACAAAACGCTATGGCGGGGGTTACTAAAGATCTAAAACGAGCAGGATTCATTGCTAACGATCCAACAAAAATCTCAGAAAAAGCAGTTGAGTTAAATAGTCGTGGCGACTGCATCACTATCCGCTATGACAGCGAGATACGAGGCAAATGGGTCTACCACCCAACAACAAAGCAAAACTCAGATATCTTCTCCTACCGTTATAAGAAAGATAGTGTTGAATATAAAACAGATACCGTAGATTGCAATGGTGGAAATTGGGAAAAGCTACTCGACCCAAAAGAGATAAAAGTGACCCATTTTGCCATTAAATTGAATCATAACTACAGTGAAATCATCTTACATGCTGAACTTAAGAAAAACAGCGCCATCAACTATCAATATAGAAACATCGTAAAAAATGAGAATCATTAGAATCGACAATTCAGATAAAAGATCATTTGACCAATCAGGTATCGGCACCATTGCAATGGTCATCACATTAATGGTTTTAGGATTAGCACTTTTAACTGGATTTAATCTCCTTATTACATCATGGCAAAAAAGTATTATCACCGAGATCAGCTATTACAACCGATATAACCGCGCTCACTCATCACAAAATTGGGGAGCAACGCAGAGTTGGGCAATACCTACAAACAGTTGGCAGTGTCAAAATAGAACTACGGATCAACTCTCTGCCTGTATCAAAAAATCATCACTATTAACCGACAACTACACCATTTTACGAGGTAGTGCAGATGGTTTTTACCTCTACCAGTTAACGCACTATATGAATGGAAAATTAGAGATGGAAAAAAGCCACTGGCTCGACTACTGCCCAGAACGGAGAAATTATAATTGTGATTAGCCTATTAGAGAATATAAATGAGCGTTAAAAAAGAGAATATAGTTATAAAAAAACTGGTAGATAAACCACCGCAAACTTTTACAAACGACTGTAACGGTTTTAGCTTGATTGAAGTCCTTATAGCTGCCCTACTTTTTGCGATTCTACTATTAGGATTAACCAGCTATCAACAAAAATTAATGGCAAGGCACCACGCTTTTTACAATCGCCTACAAGCCGAACGCATCGCCTTTCAACTACTAGAAAGCTACCCAAACTCCCCCACCAACATAATCCCACCTAACTGGCACCATCAAATAACAAACAGTTTTTATACAGCTGAGTGTCGGATTATTAGCATTACCATCACTCTACCTACTCAACAAAAAATAGTGCAGAAAAGAGTTTTTTGCTAGCTCTGCACTTTTTGGGTTACTTTATATTGAAGATGGATTTAATAAATTGAGGTGCCCTGAATTTTGGCGCTATATAGTATATGATTAAATATTAATCAATTCATTATCTACAATTATTTATATAATATTTATGTTGTAACAATTGATTTATTAGATTAGGAATTTGGTATTTATATAAGGTGAAAAACTGTATAATAAATATACTATATTCTTTTTGATATTCTTTTTTCTATTTTATGAGGACTTTTTTTAAATTAGGTGATTCGTGCAAACCCTTGTGGGAGAATGGCGGAAGCGCAGAGATTCGAACTCTGGGAGGGTCGCCCCTCGCCGGTTTTCAAGACCGGTGCTTTCAACCGCTCAGCCACACTTCCGCAATGCCGCAGAATATTAAAGGAGCTTGGCTTATTTGTAAATAGTAAAATTTAAAAAATTGTTTGTTTGCTCTAAATTTGGTCAATTTCTTAAGAATAGTCGTTAGCAGTCTAGGTTTGACCGTAAAATAAGTTCAGCATTTCGTTTAATTGAGTATAATAGATAACAACTTAAATTGTATTTAAAACAACTCTATTTTTAAAATGTTAGAATTAATTGAAACTGATGATCAAGGTTATTTAAAAAATTGGCAAGATTGGAGTGTTGATCTAGTTTCAGAACTTGCTGCAAAAGAGTCTATAACATTGACGGATGAACATTGGGAAGTGATTATGTTTGTGCGTGATTTCTACCTAGAGTATAAAACATCTCCGGCTATTCGTGCTTTAGTTAAAGCGATGGAAAAAAAATTTGGAGCAGAGAAGGGGAATAGCCGCTACCTGTATAAACTTTTTCCCGCAGGTCCAGCTAGACAGTCCACAAAATTAGCTGGTTTACCAAGACCGGTTAGATGCATATGAAAAGATCACATTAAATCATGAGATGGAAATTGCCACTTATACTGCTCACCCTACTTGGCTATTTACAGTACTCTCTCTGGTATGGTAAAAATAGTGTTTATGATTACCAAGAAAATCTGCAGATGCTAGCAAGTCTGCATGATGAAAATAGCAAGCTTAAGTTGCGTAATGAGCAGATGTTTGCTGAGATAGGTGATTTACAAAAAGGTTTTGAAGCGGTTGAAGAGCGCGCACGTAGCCATTTAGGTATGGTAAAACCGGACGAATATTTTTATCGAATCATTATTGATTCAAACTCAGAAAAATAAAGGTTAACTGTGCAAGAAATTTTGCAAAAAGGTCAAAAAATAGTTGCGATTGTACCCGCCGCCGGAGTGGGATCGCGTATGCAAGCCGATAGACCTAAACAGTATTTAACAATTGGCGCGGATACGATTTTATCGCATACACTTCATAAATTAATCACACATCCTAATATTGATCGCATTATCGTTGCGATCAATCCTGCTGATAATCTGTTTGATTCACTACCCATCGCTAAAAATAGTAAGATTGAGACTGTCATAGGTGGTAATACTCGGGCTGAATCTGTCCTTGCTGGATTACAACGGTTACAGGTCGATGATTGGGCATTAGTTCATGATGCCGCAAGGCCTTGTGTGCGCCATGAAGATATCTCTGCTTTGATTGATCAAGTTTTATTAAAGCAGCAGGGTGGGATATTGGCGGTTAGAGTGAGTGATACAATTAAACTCGCCTCTAAGCAGAACGATGTGATTGACTCTTCTGTAGATCGAACCTATCTTTGGGCAGCTGCAACGCCACAACTTTTTAAAGCAGGTGAGTTAAAAAATAGTCTATTAAAAGCAGCACAAAAAGGGATTACTATAACTGATGAAGCATCAGCAATTGAGTATTGCGGCGGTCATCCCCTCTTAGTTGAGTGTCATCGTGATAATATTAAGATTACTAAACCGGAAGATTTAGCAATTGCTGCTTATTATTTATCTGAAAATAACTATTAAAACAGTATGTTATAATTCAGTTTTTATTTGGGTTTAGTTGAGATTTTAATTAATGTTTAATGATCATATAGCGTAAAAGAGAAAAAAAGTCTTTTTAGCATAATTAGATAGGTACAAAAAGAGATGAGAATAGGGCAAGGATTTGATGTGCATAGATTTGGTGGTGAAGGCCCCATAACGCTTGCTGGAGTGAAAATTCCTTATGAGCAGGGACTGGTTGCTCACTCAGATGGTGATGTGGTTTTACATGCAATTACTGATGCATTAATAGGGGCACTAGCCCTTGGTGATATTGGTAAACTCTTTCCAGATACTGATCCTAAATATAAAAATATTGATAGCCGCATATTGTTAAAAGAGGTTTATAAGCTAGTCCAAACTAAAGGGTATAATCTACTTAATTTGGATGCGACGATTATCGCTGAGCAGCCAAAAATGGCTCCCCATATTGCCCAGATGCGCATCAATATTGCCGAAGATTTACAGATCCATTTTAATCAAGTTAGTGTAAAAGCAACAACAACAGAAAGTTTAGGATTCACAGGTAGAAGAGAGGGGATCGCTTGTGAAGCAGTTGTTTTATTAAAAAAAGAGTAATAAAGTTTTAATTGATCATAGCGAATTATAGTAGTTATAGAAATTGATAATTAAGGAAAGATTAACTCATATGCAAAGCGTTCGAATGCAATCTTTAATCAAATTACTACTTCAAAAAGGGATAAAAGATGAGCGCGTTTTAGCTGCTATCGCCTCAATACCTCGAGAACGTTTTGTGGATGAGGCGCTCTCCCACCAAGCTTACGATAATCGTTCACTACCTATTGGCGCAGGTCAAACTATTTCTCAACCCTATATCGTCGCTCAGATGACTGAGTTATTACAGTTAAAACCAGAATCAAAAGTCCTAGAGATTGGCACCGGTTCCGGTTATCAGACAGCAGTACTTGCTAAATTGGTCGATCATGTCTGCTCTATTGAGCGTATCAAAAGTTTACAGTGGAATACAAAACGCCGTTTAAAACTGTTAGATATCCATAATATCTCGACCCGCCATGGGGATGGTTGGCTTGGTTGGGCTGAGCGGGCGCCTTTTGATGGCATTATTGTCACTGCGGCGGCAAATGAGCTACCAAAAAAATTACTTGCTCAGCTAGCAGATAAAGGACGGTTAGTGATTCCAGTTGGCACAGAGAGCAAACAGGTTTTACAACTAATTGAGCGTGATGGGAACTACTTTAGAACCCAAAACATTGATGAAGTGAAATTTGTCCCATTAATTGAAGGTGATATTGCTTAATAACTGCAAATTTTGATAACCACTTTTTTAATGGGATGCAATAAATATAATTTTGTTTTAGGGTTAACCACCTAAAAAGGTGAAATTAACCATTATTTAGTCTATTTTTTATCTAATATTTTAACTTCTTGATTAAGTTCTGCAATTTTTGTCGACATCATCTCATAACAGTGATTCATCAATGAACGTACATCCTCTTTATTGAGATCTTTCGTCTCAATAGGTGCTAGCATTTCGACAATCATATGCCCATTGTTAAGTCGATTTAGATTAATATTATTACTATTTGATATGCAGATCGGCACAATCGGCACACCAGCTGAGATAGCTGCTCTAAATGCCCCCGTTTTAAAAGGTAATAGCCCCTGCCCGTGGCTACGAGTCCCTTCTGGGAACATCCAAGCAGAGATATCACGCCGTTTTATCTCATTAGCAACTTGTACAATTGTATTGCGCGCTTTCGCCTTATTTTCCCGATCAATTAAAATATTACCTGTTAAATAGTAGAGTTGCCCAAAAAATGGTATCCAAGCAAGACTCTTTTTACCGACGGTGACTGTTTTCGGCTGTACAATATTACCTGCGACAATCATATCGTAATTATTTTGATGATTAGCGATATAGATACAGCTCTCTGATGGTTTATTGGCAGGATTGATACGATTAATTATCTTAACGCCAATTAGTGGGCTGAAGAGTGTACCAAAAAGGTGGGCAAATCGGGCAACGTTTTTAGGATTGCGTGGATTAAATAAACACAATAAAGTGCCAATAATGGAGATTAAAGTACCTAAAGTTAAAATGATTAACGCACGGAAAAAAAGAATCATACTATACCTATTCCTCAAAAATCGATTTCGCTTATTATATACTGTTAATCGCAATCATGGCACATAGATGTTGTCGATCGATATTGCCCATAAATGTGATAATATTTTTAAGATAAATGAAGAGAGAAGAGAATGAATTCAGCAATTATTTGGGATGAAAAAGCAGGCGTTAAGACTCCGCGATCACGCTATTTTGACGATGTCTATTTTAATAGTGATGGCGGTATTGCTGAATCTGAATATGTGTTTGTTGAAGGTAATCGGTTATATGATCGGTTTTTAACTCATCCGAGGGAGACATTTATCATTGCTGAAACTGGTTTTGGTACAGGCTTAAATTTTCTACTAGTTTGGCAGCTCTTTTTATCATTTAAAGCGGCACATCCAACCCATATACTTCAAAAATTACAGTTTTATAGTGTTGAGAAATACCCTTTGCCAAAAGAGGATCTGATCGATATTTATGCGCAGTTTACATTAGAAGATGACCCTATATTAACTTTTGTCACGCAGTTACAACAGAATTGGGGTGCAGATCAGTTCAAATTTGGTGATGTGGCCGTTGAGATTTTATTTAATGATGTTACCCAATTTCCTCACTTCCTTTCTCATAAATTAACAGTTTTAGATAAATCAACAATTTCTCATAACTCAACTTCTGCTAATAATTCAGGTACAAAGCAGGATAATAAGATTGATGCTTGGTTTTTTGATGGCTTCTCACCCACAAAAAATCCCGATATGTGGTCAGCAACGCTCTTTAAAGCCTGTTATCAACTAACTCATCTAGAGGGCACTTTTGCCACCTTTTCGGCGGCAAGTGCAGTACGGCGAAACTTAGAAGAGGCAGGATTTGTTGTCACTAAACGCAAAGGTTATGGCGTGAAACGAGAGATGTTAATTGGTATCAAAAATAACTAAGTTCTCTCATTTTTAAAACTCCAACTGATAGATAAGATCCAAAGTTTGCGCAAGTCCTGAGGTTGCCTCAAGATAGAGTTTTGGCATTAAGCGGTAACGCAAGGTAAATGTGGCAATGGCGTCAAAAATACCAACCCCATATTTTAGTTGTAGATCAGGTAATATATAACCGCTTACCACCACTTTTGAGCTATTACCAGCGCCTTGGGTATCTAAGGTTAAATTTTTAATCCCAAATAGGTTACCAACATTGCTAATAAATTTTCCACTTTTAGCGGTACCCAAACCAACTAACATCGCAGTCATCATATCATTATCATTCTCCTCTCCACTCTCGAGCCCCTGCCCACGTAACAAGTAAGAGAGCGCCTCTTGTTGAGACATCGCTGGATCAGAGAATATCTCAATTTTAGGATCATCAATTATGCCAGTGACTCGAATACCTGCCGTTACTTGATCTTCAATGGCATCTGGATTACGAATTGCTTCTACATTTAATACTGCTTTGTCAGTTGGTCCAGCAAATGTGATCTCCCCTTTTCGAATGACAAGATCTTGCCCATAGGCGAGGAAACGGCCATCAGGAATTAAAATTTGACCGAAAACTCCGAGCCCTTGATTATCCTGTAAAATACGCAAATTACCTGCTAGTGATGCTTTTAATCCAAAAGCATCAACCTTGACTTTATCATCAATGGTAATGGTGAGATCAGTGTTGATATTTAAGCCAACATTCGATGACGGCACAGGTTGAAGATTTTTATCTAACATCACTTCATCACTTGAAACGTCAATAATTGATGGAGGTAAAGTTTCAACCGTAATTTTACCTTTTGGTACCTCTATCTTGCCAGTTAAGGAGATCCCTTTTTCTGATGCTTCTAACCTAATATCAGGAATCACTGATAAGACCACCATCGGTGGTACTGTCACTTTAATAGCAGATCCGGTTAATGTGAGAAGAGCATGCCAATTATTGATGGTGCGCCAACTGGCTTGACCTTTAATATTGAGGTTACCATTTTTTGTGACGATAACCCCATCAAGTGTTGAGGATTTACCTTTAAAATAGATATCAATAGCGACAGAGTTTATATCAACCGGTAGTTGGCTTGATTTAATTTCACTCTGTTGTAAATTAATTTTGCCGGTTATAGTAGGATCAAATAGTGTCCCGCTAAATTTTAGATTCCCGTCAATAACGCCTTTAGCATATTCATCAGTTTTTAGCAGTGGATTGATGAGTGCTAATGCTAAATTATCAATGACTAGCTCACCTTTGATGCCTCTATTGTTCAACGGATCTGTAATAATTACGTTGCCGTTAATTTTGCCAAATTGATTAAGACCAAAATTCCAACTTAATTTGGCTCTGCTCTCATTGAGATCAAAATCGATTGAAAAACGATCAAATGGAATTGGTAATATTTGCGAAGCTAACGTCTGTTTTATGAAGACGTTGCTACTATCTAGCACCAGTTTTATGGTCGGTATTTTACTATTTGGTAGGGAGCGAATTGTCGCCTTACCACTCAAATTACCTGCTAGTTTCGTCTCACCATCATTAGGAATAGGCAGCGTTGCGAGATCGATATTGTTAAGATTGATGGTTGTTGCGCTATTTGCCGTGTTGGTATATGGCTTCTCAAGGCAGATGCTAGACGAGCTACTACTCGTACTACTATTTTGCATATTGCTACTATTTTGTGTAGTACTACCAACCCAACAGTGCGCCCCTATAGTAAAACTCTCTTTTGCCAGATTATAAGTAACAGGTAGCGAATTGGTTAAATTCCAACGACTTTTTATTGTATTATTATCAGCAATCTCGGTATGCAGTGATGTTTGGGTAAAAGTGCCGTCCCATTTTTTACGATCTGGATCAATATGACCTGTCAATGTACTGATTAATGATAGTGGCTGACCATCTATATTAACAGTTAAAACGTGGTGATCTTCACTACCTGTAAGTTTAATATCGGCATTTTTAATAGAGAGCGTAGCAAGATCAATCGACTCTCCGGTAAAACTTAAATTACCACTTAAGATCTGCTGATAGTGGAGTCTACTACTGATATTAGCCCGATCAATAGCGATATCTTGCCAAGTAAATTGATTGATGGCTATATTTGAATCGAATGTTGTTGATTTAACCTTACCACTCATTTTTATCTGACCATTTACCGTACCTTGTAACTCATCCATAAAGAGCGAAAGATCTTTCAAATTGAGATTGGCGGTTAAATTACTGTTTTCAGTTGATCCATTAAGATTAAGACTGTTTTTCCCCCATGAAAAGAGGAGATTATTAGCGGTAATAAGATTATTAGAGTTAGCAGTAAGCCCGCCAGTAGCCGTAAAATCAGCTTGCTTAATGTTGCCATTAAGTTGTAATTTACTTAACTCAAACTGCCAAGCATAATTACTGATTAGATCTTTATTGTCACTATTTTTGTTGTTGCCAAAACTCCCTTTCGTTGCTATTTCACCGTTTAATTTTATCGGGTAACTAGGTAACTCTTTAATAAGATCGACATGGTCAATTTTTACCAAAAGATCCCAATCAACTGTATCAATCCAACTTAATTGCCCTGTAATATCTACTTCACCTTGTGGGAATTTTGCGATTGCATGGTCAAAATAGGCTTTTTCTGATGTGCCACTGCCTGCAATATCGAATTGAGTATCAGGGAGCCCTTCACCCTTAAATTGGCCTTTGGCTGCTATTTGATACTGCTGCAAAGTGCCACTGCTGTTAACTGCAAAGTTAGATAACTGATATTGTGGATGCAAAGAGAGTGGCCACTGTAAATATTGACCCTGTAATGCGATTTTGAGTGGCATGTAATTTTTAATAAAATTGATTGAAGCATTTAGATCTGCTTGATTCACACCACTGATTTTAATATGACTATTTAGTTCGCCAAGTAAATTACCACTGAATTGCCCGATTAATCTATCCTGATCAGTTGTTATATTTATATCAGCTGAAAGTGGCCAAGTATCACCTAAAATAATATCACCACTCACAATAGCATGACCTGTAGCAAAAGGGGTTGTGGCATCGGTTTCAACTTTTGCTACCTGAATATGGTTATCAATAATATTAGTTTGAATAAAATTGTTCTTGAATCGATAGTCATCACCTGCAATATGCAAAAACCAGTTACTACCTGTAAGGCTCTCAACATTGATATCGAGCGGCAGAGAGATTTGCGGAAGTGAGGCAATGAGTGGTTGATTAAATAACTGATTGATCTGTTGATTTAGACTATTTTGATCTGTCAAAACAGCATGTGGCTTACTCTGTATAGACTTGTGATCTGCTGAATCATCTGCAAAGATAGCGGTTAAATCTTTTGCAACTGCAGGGTAGACATGCAACTTCTCCTTTTCCCATTTTGCCTTGCCCGTAAAGTCTGACATACCAAATTGCATATCGTCTACCATTACGTTGACTTTGGTTAAGTGGGTCTCGCCAAGATAGATAGGAATTGGCATTTTAATCACAAAGCGCTCACTAGGTTTAGATTCAGATTCAGGTTCTGATTCTGATTCCGATGGAGAGATCTCATTGGTATTAACAACCACTGATATATCATTAGCATTAAATTGTGTGATATTTAGCTGCGCTTTTAAGAGTGATAAACCAGATATTGATAGTTCAGCATTATCAATTTTTACTGAAACACCTTCTAGTTCAAGATCAAAACCTTTTAACGTGAGATGGTGTAAAGAGCCCTTAATTTTGGCTATTTTAAGTTCGGGCAGAAATTTTTCAACTGCATATTGGGTAAGATTAAGACCGAGTGATGTATAAAAGAGGGAAAATAGTAGAGTGATAAGCAGAATAATAATAGATAAGGTAATTAAAATACCTCGCCCCAAACGGCGATGTTTTTTTGGTTGTCCACTTTTTTTGGGGCTTTTATTTAAGGAACTTTTATTTAGGGGACTTTTATTTAAGGAACTCTTATTTAAAGAGCTCTTATTTAAGAAGCTTTTATTTAAAGAACCTTCATATTGGGAACTTTCTTGATTCATCTCTCTTCCTACCACTATTAAGCTAATTTAGTTATGAGTCAAACTCATTTTTATCGATGTTTTTTATTGTTTTTATTAATAATGTCAATATTCGACTGTTTATTCAACTATTGCAATTTTAAGCAATATCTTTGTAATTAAAGCTCGGTACCTAAACCAATATATAGATGGATCGATCCACTTTTATTATTGTTAACAGGTGTTGCTAAATCTATTTTGATTGGACCGACTGGAGAAGCCCAGCGGAGACCAAACCCTGCACCAGTATGGAAATCAGAGTGTTGCACTTTATCAATTGCTTCACCACTATCAACAAATAGTGCACCCCACCATGGACCTGAAACGTTATACTGATACTCAACTGAACCTGTTATTAATTTTGAACCACCTTTTAACTTACCATCACTATCTTTGGGTGAGATTGAGTTATAACTATAACCGCGAATACTGCGATCACCACCAGCAAAGAACCGGAAAGAGGGGGGAACGCGATCAAAATCATTTGCTTCAATTAAACCAAAATTTGCGCGCGCAATAAAACGGTGTTTTTTATGTAGGGAGCGAATCCAACTAGATTGTAGCTGTAACCGGATAAAATCGATATCAGAACCGACAGATTTACTGGCTGCTTCGATTGAATAACGTTGCGAATCACCCCATAGTGCAAATAATTTATCATCAGTTCGCATCCGTGAAAAAATGAGAGATGGGTAATAGAGCCTTGTTTTGTAACTATTATTTGCTTGGGTAAAGTTATCATACATCGCATTCATACCTAATGCGGTTTGCCAACCAAATGAGTTATTCCAGTTACGTATTACACCAATAGCATAGGAGTCTGATTTGGTATCTTTATCATCCAATTTTTTATAACCCGCTTGCAAGGTATAGTAATCATCTAAAGGTGATTTTTTGAGCGGAATATTATAGGCAAATGTGATTGACTGCTCAGGTGATGAGAGTGATAGATCACTCTCAAAACTTTGCCCACGGCTATTTATCCAAGGTCTTGTCCAACCTATTTTACCGTGTGGCCCATTATCACTACTATAACCCAAACCGAGATCCATAATATTTTTGGGGCGTGGTGTTGTTGCAACAGTAATGGGTAGTGACTTATTTGGTGTAACTTTTTTAAACTCTGGCGCGACAACTACTGATTTAAACCAGTTGGTTGATGCAAGCCGGCGGTTGAATTCCGAGAGCTGCTCCGCATCATAATAATCACCTGGTTTAAATGGAATAATGTTAACCAGATAATCTTCACGAATCTGATGGGAATCAAAAGTGATCTCGCCAAATTTAAACCGTTTACCGGTGTTGTAGTCAATATTCCAAAAGGCTTCATGTAACGTCTGCGCAACATCAAGCTGGTGTTTTGGCATCTCGGCATCAAAATAGCCTTTACGTAATGCTAAATTTTGTAAACTTTTTTTAAAATCGTCGTAGGTCCCATGATTTAAGACCGTCCCAACTTTTGGGATATCCTCTTTTAATAACGCTTTAAACGCCTTATCATGCTCACCATCGCCTGTGATATTAACATGAGTCTGTTTAATCAGCACTGGTGAGCCAGGTGAAATATTAATCACTAATGTTTTTGCAGAGTCACTTAGATCGTAAGTAAAAGAGGGTTCATAATAACCAACAGCACGTAAGGCTTTTTTTATCTCTTCTTCAAGGTAGCGTTTAAAATAGACGCTATCATTAATGCGTTTAGGATCAATTAGGGCGAGACGGCCATTAACATTTTCTGCAAGTTCACCAGATAACCCTTTAATCGCCAATTTCATATCAGCAAAGGATGATATTGTTGCCAAACCAAAGATCAACCCAACTACGATACTTAAAATGATATTTAAGCGAAAAAACAGTGAGCGATAAAATCCAAGCACATTCACTCTCCATAGTTAAAAGTAGATTAGGCTAAATGTTTATATTAATTGTTTTTTATAACTATTTTATTATATAACATAATGTTATTTAATAAATTTTTTGTTAAGTCCTATTTATAATAGGCTATATTAAAAAAGGTATTACTACTCTTCTAATATGACGTGTCCAATATAGGGAAGATGACGATAATGTTGCGCATAATCGATACCATATCCAACAACAAACTCATCAGGAATGGCAAAACCGACATATTTAACTGGTACATCGACTTCACGACGCGAAGGTTTATCAAGTAGGGTACAAATTTCAATACTACGTGGATGGCGAAGACGTAAGATCTCTAAAACTTTACTTAAAGTATTACCAGTATCGATAATATCTTCAATGATTAAGATATCTTTACCATGAATATCTTCATCTAGATCTTTTAAGATTTTCACTTCACGATTACTCATGGTGGCATTACCATAACTTGATGCGGTCATAAAATCGACCTCATGACCGATAGTGATAGCGCGGCAGAGATCTGCCATAAAAATAAATGAACCACGTAATAGCCCAACTAAAATTAACTCATTTTGACTATTTTGGTAATCTTGATTGATCTGATCGCCGAGTTGAGAAATACGTTGTTTAATTGCCTCTTCAGAAATCATCGGCTTTAATGTATGTTTTTTCATGCTTATAATCTTAATTATGTTATTAAATACTACAATCTCTTAGTTTATCAGATAAATAGTTTGAGACCTATTTTTTGTAAAATCTTGATAAAAGTTATCTCACCTATTTTATATGATGAAAATAGGGGAATATTAAAATATTAATTTAAAAGCGATAAGGAGTAAAAATAGTCCAAACAGCTTAATTAATCTCTCTAACGGTAACTTTTGCGCTAGTTGAACCCCAATTTTCGCAACAGGAATACTCGCTAGCATAATCGCAATAACAGCGGGAAGATAGATAAAACCAAAACTATAAGGTGGCAGATCGGGGTTATTCCATCCTGCTATGATATACCCAATGGTTCCCCCTAAAGCAACGGGCAAAGTAAAAGCGGCTGAAGTACCAATTGCTTTACGCATATTGATTCCGCATTGACTTAAAAATGGGACGACCAAAATACCACCCCCAACCCCGACAAGTGCAGCAAAGAGACCAATAAATGCACCAACAAATAGGTAAATGGCACTAGGTAGTGATCTCACCTCTTTAGGTTGCTGCTCAACACGAGCAGTTTTGAAAATAAATTTTAATCCGGTATAGATTAAAAATAGGGCAAAGATAATTTTGAGAATATCACCCGGAATATAGATCGCAAGGTAAGAACCGCCAAAGGTACCTATAATACAACCAACGACCATCCGTTTTAAAATCCCCCAGTCAACATTATGATTCTTATTATGATTCCAAGTTGCTGAGATGCTGGTACCAATAATTGTTGCTAGTGATGAGGCGATGGCAATATGCGGAAGCCACTTACCGCCTAAACCAAAATGATCTAAGGTAAAAATGAGTGCCGGCATAATTAGCGTACCGCCACCAATGCCAAACATGCCCGCTAACAGGCCTGATCCAATACCAATACATAGGAAAAGCATAAATTCAGTAATCATGTTAAACCTTTATTATTAACTGCTCTATTTTGTAATCCAGATAGCAGTTGATTTTTATTATAGATTTTTTTAAAAAGGCTATTTTTTGACCGCTATTTTATAAAAAGGCGTGAAGTAAAATAGCTTCTTTTCAATGCGGCGTTGATTTTACTCGGCAAATAATAAATAATCCATACTCGATGATACTTTCTATATAGATAATTACGTAAAAGAGAGGAAACAGTGATTGCAGAGATTTTAAATGGCGCGATGATCTCGGCTAGTTTGATTATTGCTATTGGTGCACAAAACCTTTTTGTTTTAAAACAGGGCCTATTAAAGGAGCATATCTTCTGGGTCTGCTTAATCTGTTTTATCTGTGATTTTTTACTACTATCGATTGGAGTTTTAGGGGTTGGAGCATTTATCAATCAATACCCATTATTAACCCAATTAGTGGCGCTAGCTGGCGTGCTCTTTCTAATTTGGTATGGCATTTTATCATTCAAGAGTGCTTGGCAAGGTACGAGTAGTTTACAAGTCTCCTCATCTAATAACCAGAAAAAACCTCTATTGGCGGTTGTGCTTTCAACCCTTGCCGTAACACTGCTTAATCCGCATGTCTATTTAGATACTGTGGTTATTGTGGGCGGTATTGCAGGCACTTTAAATGGCGAGCAGAAAGTTGCATTTTTGATTGGAGCGGTTATCGTCTCTTGCATCTGGTTCTTTGGGATTGGTTATGGTGCAAGATTGCTTGCACCACTATTTAAACAGAAAAGAGTCTGGACAGTACTTGACTGTCTCATTGGGATAATTATGTTCTATATCGCTGCACTGCTAATCAAATACCTTCTAATTAGCAGTTAATAGATAATAACGAATAATTAATTAACCCTATTATGACTCTCTCTTAAGCACTTTTACCAAAACTGGTACATGGCAGTGGTTGATATCTTTTGAAGCCGTTAAAAGTGTTAATTTTCCATCTTTATGCTCCATTTTGCGTAATTCATCTAATGGAGCCTGTTTATCTGGTTGTTGTAACTCTTCATAGTAACGTTTGCAAAATTCTGGATAGCGATTAGCACGATCTTGATGGAACCACTCTCGAAGTTCTGTTGATGGCGCTACATCTTTTACCCGTTCAACGCCTGCCAATTTCTTTTTACTCACACCACGAGGCCATAATCTATCAACCAATGCTGCGGGTTTTTCGCCTTTATAAGAGTATACACGTTGAATTTCATAACTCATTTGGTGCCTCCTTTTAATTTAAAAAACTATTTATTTAAAAATATTTATTTAAAAACTATCTACCTAATAACTATCTACTTAATAACTGTCTATTTAATAGAATTACCATTTAATATTAAGATAAATTAGATATTATCTTTAATCAGTGAGACAACATCTCTCCCTTTACCTTGAAAAATCGCTTTGGCACTATACCAAGCCATATTGGTTATATTATCAAAGGTAACGTTTGGCGGTACAATCAACTCATATTCGCTAGTGATTACATTAAGAAGTGCCGGACCAGGTTTCGATAACATATCTTGAATAGCAGTCTCTAGTTCTGATGCTTTATTGACTGTTGCAGCATAAAAACCGGCACCTTCGGCAATCGTCTTAAAATCACCATTTTTTAGATCAACAAAGCACTCAACTAACCCTTCACTCTTCTGTTCTAACTCAACAAAATTTAGCGAGCTGTTATTTAAAACTACAATTTTTATTGGCAACTTCTCTTGATGTGCAGTCAACATATCGCCCATTAACATTGAGAGTCCGCCATCGCCAGAGAGTGAGATTACTTGACGATTTGGGAACGCTTTTTGTAGTCCTAACGCCTGAGGCATCGCATTTGCCATGGTGCCATGTTTTAGGCTTATTAATAGGCGACGTTTACCATTCATACTTAAATGGCGTGTTGCCCAGACCATTGGTGAGCCAACATCTGCTGTAAATAGTGCATCTTCGGTTGCGTAGTTATCCAACAATTTAACCACTTGTTGTGGATGGATAACTTTATCATCCTTAGGGTGTAGAAAGCTCTCTGTCTTCTCCTCTATCTTTTTGAACGCAGCTAGCTGTTTATCTAGAAAACGTCGGTTATCGCGTACCGGAATATCTGGGAGGATCGCTCTCAACGTAGTTTTGATATCACCGACTAAACCTAAAGCTATTGGATGACGTAACCCCAATTTAGTCGCATCTTTATCGATCTGAATGATGGTTGCTTTATCAGGATAGAATTCAGACCAAGCAAAACCACAACCAAGTAGCAGTAGGGTATCGCATTTTTTGATGCTGTGATAACCCGCCTCATTACCAAATATGCCCGACATGCCTACCTGATATGGGTTGTCGTAGGCGATACTATCTTTGGCGCGTGAGGTGTGCACAATAGGCGCTTTAAGCTTTTCGGCGAGTTCAACCACCTCATCATGCGCGTTATGGCAGCCAATGCCAGCATAAATGGTAATTTTAGACCCTTTTGCGATTAACTGCTTAAGCTCTACTAACTCATCATCATTAGGGCGTAGCAGCGGTTTTGGGAACCAAACTCGACTATTTGGTGTGATAGAAACGCTCATTTTACTGATATTACTAGGTAGGATTACGACTGCGACACCCTTTTTATTGATTGCAGCTTGCGCTGCTTGGGTAAAGATACGTTGCGCTTCATCTGGGCTATTCACTTGTTGACAGAAGATAGCAACATTTTGGTAAACCTGTTCAAAATTTACCTCTTGCGGGAAGTCAGTGCCCAAAAATTCATTATTAAGTTGACTGACAATGGCAATGACTGGCGAACCATTTCGCTGTGCTTCGAATAGACCATTAATTAAATGTAAACTACCTGGACCACAAGATCCTGCACAAGCTGTTAATCGATTGGTGATTTGCGCCTCAGCACCAGCAGCAAATGCAGCGGCCTCTTCATGACGAGTATGAACCCAGTTTATCTCGCTTTGTTGAATGGCTTTACCAACAAAGTTTAAGGTATCACCTATAATTCCATAACAATTTTTTACGCCAGCTTGGATCAAAACATCAATTAAAATTTCAGAGACATTTTTACTATTTGCCATATGGTTCACCTTTTAATTGTATTAATCTCAATATTAAACAATCTTAAATGGTAGAGCTTGATCACGTTGTCAAATAAGTGGTAATAAGATAGTCAACTTGAATAACTGATTGTATTGTAATATATTATTTTTATTAATAATATAACGAAATAGTTAAATAAAAAATAGTTTAGTAATGGTAATAACCAAGAAAGAAGCAATTAAGTTAACTATTTTGGTCAACTCTTTTTAGCTGGCAAATCTTTGCCTTTATTTAATAGGAGATAAGTTATGACGTTACAAGTAACTGGAAAGAATATCGAAATTACAACAGCCATTCATCAATGTGTAGAAGAGAAATTAGCTAAACTAGATAAATGGAAAACTGAGTTAACGAATCCAAAATTTATCTTATCCAAAGAACATGGTATCTACACAGTTGAAAGTTCGGTCGATACCCCTAATTCTGTCTTAAATGCCGAAGCTAAAAATAGTGATGTTATGGTTGCAATCAATGAAGCTGTCAAAAAAATGGAGGTTGAATTAAATAAATTACACCATAAACCAGATGCTAGACGGACTATAGACAGTGAAAAATATATTCAACGTCAACATGAGATAGACGCTGAATATGAGAGGGAAAAGGGCGATTATTAAATTGGTTTGAAAATTAATTGATAACTTGCTAATTCTGTTAATCTTATTTGATATTAAGCAGACGTTATTAGCGATCTATTATTAACTATTAACAAACTGTTATTTTAGTTAAATTGAACGAGTAAGAGGCTGTTTTTGCTAGGATAAGTTTGTTCTGGTGAAAACAGTCTTTTTTCTATCCTTTAAAAAAGATCAAGAAGTGGAAATACTGAAATCATGTTGATTAGAACTGTTTTTTGAAAAGAGTGGTGGGTCGTGAGCGATTCGAACGCTCGACAAACGGATTAAAAGTCCGCTGCTCTACCGACTGAGCTAACAACCCATTTAAAATAAAGTGGTGGGTGATACCGGGTTCGAACCAGTGACCCCCTCCTTGTAAGGGAGGTGCTCTCCCAACTGAGCTAATCACCCCACTATCTCTATTAGAAAAGACCCTAATAGAAACATCACGGTAAAGATTGGTGGGTGATACCGGGTTCGAACCAGTGACCCCCTCCTTGTAAGGGAGGTGCTCTCCCAACTGAGCTAATCACCCTTACCGTGTGGCTGTGCATTATAAGGCACAGCGTAATCCAGTCAACCTTTTTTTGAAGATTATGCTGCATCCGGTGTAAATTTAAACATTTTTGCGCGCCATTTCCCAAAATTTACTTTTAGTCATTTTGCTTTTTGGTCGAACAGTTATGCTATTTGTCAATTAAATGGGACTATAGGAAAAAAGATTGCAAAATAGTATATTTTTACTCAAAAGCAGTATGCGATCAGTTGTTAAAAATTTTTTTAAATCACTCATAACATTTGTAGAGATGATATTAAGAACATTTGGCTTAAATCGTTTTTTTGCTAAAAAAATAGATATCGTGATCCAGTTAAGTGAGGATAGATTAGATTATAAAACTCACTGTTCAAATAGAGATCAAGAGTTATGTGGTGAGGTTCTATTTATGCAAGATAGCAGCGACGATAAATATGATATTGCCTTAAATCAACTTATTGAAATAGTTAACCCTAAAACAAAAAAATATCTCCAATTTTTTATATATATCGACTCTAATCTTACGAAGCAGGCTTTATTGACTCTACCTAACAGCAGCTTAACTGTTAATGAGATCTCCCTTTTTGCCAATGCTTCTATCTATAAACTCTTTAATCTCTCACCCAACGAAGTTCTCTTTGACTACTCATACTCTGGTGAGGATAAGTTATCAATCACTATCTGTAATAGAAGTTATATTCAGCGTTGGCAAGAGCGCTTTGCTAAGCTAAATCTCAATCTACAATTTATTGGATTAAAATCTCCTGATTGCCAACAAATCAATTTTCTACCTTGGCGTAAAGCGCAGAAGAGGCGGCAGACAGCACAGCTGCTTATCATTATGATCACACTTTTGGTAACTGCATTATCGTTATTGGGTTACTTATGGTTAGCAACTGAGAACCAAAGTCACTATTATGCAGCGCAGATAGTCGAACAGCAAAAGCAGATAATAACCGAACAACTCCCTAATAATATCGATCTGCCAGATAGTCAAACTGAGGTATATCAACTATTAACAACCCTATCTAACACGGTGCCTTTTTCGGTAGGTTTAACCCTATTGGACTATGATCCTGAAAAATATCCTCCAAAAATTGTGATGAAAGGTTACAGTTACCGCTATGCAGATATCACCACCTTTATTCAAAATCTGAGCGCTGAACCACTAATTAAAACAGCGCAGATTATTGCAATTACACGAGATCATGTGGGGTTACAATTTGAACTATCTATTACCTCTAAAACAGTACAGTCACCCCATAAAGTTGATGACTATTAATAATGTTGATGGAGAGTGAATTTTTTTATCGACCACTATGGCAGCAATATCTGTTAATGGTGAGCACAGTCGTGATATTTCTCCTTGTTGGTTATCTCTTTTTTATCAAAGAGAGACAAGATGTTGCAAGGCAGTATCAAGTGAGCTATCACCAAAATCAGGTTGCGCTTACAGAGTTACAGTCGCGACTGATTTTGAGTAACAGAAGTGATCGCGCTCCAGTAAAAATGATCTCTGATCAGCTGATGGCAAAACTCTATAGTGAGCATCAATTACAGTTACAAACATTAGCATCTAATGAAACCGAAACGGTTACGAATTGGCAATTAGCTGGCGACTATCACAATTTTCTAGCGCTCCTTAGTAGATTAATTAGTGAGAGATACTATTTTGATCTCCGCCATTTGTTAATCGAAAAAGGTGAAGGTGAGATCTTACTGTTTACCTTTACCGTCGCCATAAAAAATAGCCAAAGTGCAAAATAGGGGAAAGATGCAGATATTCCAAACAATTTTTAAATTAATCATAATCATGGTGGGGTGGGGAGTACTCTTTTTTGCCGAGGCAAATCAAGAACGCAGAGATCCTTTTACCCGCAGCTATCAAATGCCATGTGACGAACAGAAACAATATTTATTAATGTCGTTAAAAGCTTGGCAACTTAAAGGCATCATAAAAAATAGCACTAATCAGCAGATCTGGCTGTTTTCCGAGCAGGGCTGGTTAATGGTGACGTTCAATGGTCAACTCCCTTATGAAGCTTTGCCTAAAGTTCTGCAACCTTGGCAAATTGTTGCTATTAGTGCAGAGAGTCTAAGCTTTAGGGCTGATCTAGCACCAATGTGTCAACAGCCAATAAATTGGACAATAAAGCTGCTATCTGATGCTAAATGACAATAATAATTAATAACTTACCATTAAGTTAATAAAAAGAGGTAACAGATTTGATGAGTTGGAAAGGTTCTTTAAATAGATTTTGGATCAAAGCGCTAATGATTAATATGTTACTCATCTCTTTTATTACAATAGCGTCAACAGATTATTCACATAACTCACTTTTTAATAATAGTGGTAATACAGTTCAAAAGAGTATTTCAAAGCAAGATGATCTTATCTCACTCAATTTTTACCAAACAGATATTGCGATTATTTTACAAGCTTTAGCCGAGAGTCGTGATATGAATTTGGTGATAAATGAAGATATTGAGCGAAAACAGACTATTAAATTGCACAATATCGCTTGGGATAAAGCGCTCAATATTATTTTGCAGTCGGCAAAGTTAGAAGTTGATATTGACAATAATATTCTACTGATTAAAAAAGTGGTTGATCCAGAGGTGTTATATCAACAGCAGCTATTTGCTAAGAAAAAAGCGGAGCTGAGTCAACCGTTAGACTCATTATCATTAAAGGTCGATCATGCTGACTTAGATACATTATTAACCACAATTCAACAGCAAGGTTTATTAAGTGAGAGGGGGCGTGCAATAGTAGATAAGAGAACCAATTCGCTCATCATAAAGGATCTCAAAAAACAGCTACCCGCGATTAAAATATTAGTTAATGAACTAGATAGAGCGATGCCGCAAGTAAAAATTTCAGCCCACATTGTCACAATGAATAGTGAGAGCCTCTCTGAATTGGGGATTAAATGGGGTTATACGGGTGGATCATCGCAGCTTATAGATAAATTTACTGTTGGATTAAGCCCCGCCAATGCCACCTCTTCCCTCGGTTTTAATTTAGCAAAACGTTCAGGGAATCTGCTCAATCTTGAGCTTGCAGCATTAGAGTCTGAAAATCAACTAGAGATCATAGCTAGCCCCAATCTACTCACCTCTAATCTAAATATGGCATCGATTAAACAGGGCACCGAAATCCCGTATGAGGTCTCAAGCGGAAATAGTGGGCAAACCTCAATTGAGTTCAAACAGGCGGTGCTCGGGCTTGAGGTCATCCCAAAGATCTTATCTAACAATAAGATGTTGTTAGATCTCTTAATTACCCAAAACACCGCTGGGCGATCAATTAAACGGCGAGATGGCGGCGAGGCTTTAGCGATTGATACCGAGGAGATTAAGACACAAATTGTTGTACAGAGTGGTGAGACTGTCGTATTAGGCGGTATTTTCCAACAGTTAAATAGCCAAAGTGAGGGTGAAGTGCCTGTGTTGGGTAGTCTGCCTCTGATTGGGCAACTATTTACAAATAGCGGAAAAAAAGCGCAGAAGCGGGAGCTAGTTATTTTTATCACGCCGCAACTAGTTGAGTAAAATTAACCATCACGATATGATAATTGATATTAAAAGGAATTATTCTTTAAAAACTGGTAAGATAGCAGACCAAATTAGGTAAAATATTTTGATAAAAAGAGTATAGTATGTTGATAAACAGTGATTTAACCCAGCCAAAATTCCAAGTTGTCGCTTCAGATCTCGATGGTACGCTGTTAACACCCAACCATCAATTATCCCCTTTTACTAAACAGACACTTCAATCATTACGTAAACGAGATATCCATTTTGTCTTTGCCACCGGTCGTCATCATGTCGATGTTGCTCAAATGCGGGAAAATATGGAGATTGACGCCTATATGATTACCGCTAATGGTGCACGTGTACATGATAGTCAAGGTAATCTTATCTTTAGTGAAAGTTTAGATCCAAAAATTGCTGTTGAGATTGCTCAGATCTGTAAAAGTGATCCATTTGTCCATACCCACATCTATCGAGGTGATGAGTGGCTAATTAATCGGGAAGATGACTACTCACTAAGCTTTTTTAGAGATACAGACTTCACCTATAAACTCTTTAATCCCCACAATTTTGAAACCGATGATATCGCTAAAATCTACTTTACTGTTACCGATGATAATCTACATTCGCATCTTGTTAATTTACAGACACAATTAAAAGCTACTTATGGCGATAAAATTAGTGTCGCCTTCTCAACGATCAACTGTTTAGAAGTTATGGGAGAGAATGTCTCAAAAGGGAGTGCATTAAAACGGGTGGTGGATAGATTAGGTCTCTCTTTAGCGCAAAGTATCGCCTTTGGTGATGGCATGAATGATGTTGAGATGTTACAAATGGCGGGCAAAGGGTGCATTATGCAAAATGGAAGTAAAGATCTGCGCGCCAAACTCCCTGATCTCGAAGTAATTGGTTCGAATGCCGATGATGCTGTTCCAAACTATTTAGCCAAACTACTACTGTAGCCGCTTCATATAAGACGTTAACTGTAAATTGGTTAAAATGATTTAGTATAGATTGATTTCATATAAATCAAATTCGTTTAAATTAATGTTATGGATTAATATTGGTTAATTTGATCCTGTTTATAAATCCACTTTTTAAGATTTATCTAATTAAAGTATGTTCTACCTGAAAGATGAAAATTGATAAACAACTTGATACCCTAGGACTGCGTTGTCCAGAACCGATTATGTTGGTTCGCAAAACCATTAGAGAGCTCTCTGTTGGGCAAATTTTACATATTATTGCTGATGATCCTGCAACAACGCGTGATATTCCCGGATTTTGCCGGCACATGAACCATGAGCTACTTCAGTCTCAAACTGACTCTACACCTTATCACTATTGGATAAAAAAGAGGTAATAGATCTCATGTTAAAAGGAGTTAACCCTAAAACATCTATTTATAAACATTAACCCTAAAACATTTATCTATAAAAACTGTTATCTGAAAAACATAAAAAAATTTTGAAAAAAATAGTGTGATAAAAAAGGGTTTAATAAACTTTATAATAAAAAAGTGGTAATAAAAAACGGTGATAAAAAGGTAGAGCTAAAAAAGATGACAAAAAAAAGTGCCAAAATGGCACTAAGTAAGAAGTGATATAAAAAATAGATTTCTAACGTTAAAATAGTAAAAAAGAGTTAAAGTTCAAATTTACTGAGATCATGTTCATCAATCTCTGAATCGATCTGACCAACTAAGTAGGAGCTCATCTCTGCTTCTTGCGGGGCAACTTGAACATTGTCAGATACTAGCCAATTGTTAATCCATGGAATTGGGTTAGTCTTGGTTTGAAATGGTTGTGCTAATCCAACTGCCTGCATACGAATATTGGTGATGTACTCTACATATTGGCATAAGATCTCTCTATTTAAACCGATCATTGAGCCACCTTCAAAAAGGTAATCCGCCCACTCCTTTTCCTGATTAGCTGCTTGTAAAAAGAGATCATAAGCCTCTTGTTCACACTCTTTAGCAATCTCTGCCATCTCGGCATCATCTTCACCACTACGCAGGGTGTTGATCATATACTGTGTACCGGTTAGATGGAGTGCTTCATCGCGGGCAATCAATTTGATGATTTTAGCATTCCCTTCCATCAATTCGCGCTCTGCAAAGGCAAATGAGCAGGCGAAGCTGACATAAAAGCGGATCGCTTCAAGTGCATTAACACTCATCAGGCAGAGATAGAGCCGTTTTTTAAGTTCACGTAAACTGATATCAATGGTTTTACCATCAACCTGATGTTGACCTTCACCAAGAAGGTTGTAGTAGCTGGCATAGCAAATTAAATTATCATAATAACCGGCAATATCCCCAGCCCGTTTTTGGATCTCTTTATTGGTTACAATATCATCAAAAATGGTTGAAGGATCATTAACAATATTACGGATGATATGGGTGTAAGAGCGTGAATGGATGGTCTCAGAAAATGACCATGTCTCAACCCATGTCTCAAGTTCAGGAATTGATATAAGCGGTAAAAGCGCTACGTTTGGGCTACGCCCTTGGATGGAGTCAAGTAGTGTCTGATATTTTAAGTTACTGATAAAGATATGTTTTTCATGTTCTGGCAGGCTAGCATAATCAATGCGGTCTTGCGAAATATCCACCTCTTCAGGTCGCCAAAAAAAGGAGAGTTGCTTCTCAATTAACTTTTCAAACATCTCATATTTCTGTTGATCATAACGCGCTACATTAACCGATTGCCCTAAAAACATCGGCTCTTTTAACTGGTCATTATGCACTTGGGAGAAAGTGCTGTAATTCATACTCATAAAAATCACTCCTAAAAGAGAAAATAGGGGATATTGTTATTCGTCACGCATGGATGATTAATTTATATATTAATCATCCATGCATCATTTATATAACATGTCTATAAACATAGACATAAAAAGAGGGAAGATAATGGTTAGATTTTACAGGCGCCACCTTCACACCCATCATCAGCTACATTAACCGAAATATCATTTTGTATATCCTCTGCTCCATCACGCGTATTATGGTAATAGAGTGTTTTTAAACCATATTTATAAGCGGTAAGAAGATCTGAAAGTAGCTGCTGCATTGGGACTTTATCATGCGGAAACTTAGTTGGATCATAGTTAGTATTGGCAGAGATAGATTGATCAACAAATTTCTGCATAATACCAACTAATTGTAGATACCCAATATTATTTGGGATCTGCCATAATAGTTCATATTTATCTTTTAATGTCTCATAATCGGGCACCACTTGACGCAAGATTCCATCTTTTGACGCTTTTACACTCACATAACCTCGTGGTGGTTCAATCCCATTTGTTGCATTAGAGATTTGTGATGAGGTCTCTGATGGCATCAGCGCGGTTAACGTTGAGTTACGTAAACCGTGCGTTTTAATCGATTCACGCAGTGCTTGCCAATCATAATGGAGTGGCTCTTTTGTTAAATTATCAATCTCTTTTTTATAGGTATCAATTGGCAAAATGCCTTTGGCGTAGGTGGTCTCAATAAAGAGTGGGCAAGCACCGCGCTCTTTAGCCAAATTATTGGATGCTTTTAAGAGGTAATATTGCATCGCCTCAAAAGTACGATGGGTTAAATCGTTGGCACTGCCATCGGAATATTTAACACCATGTTTTGCCAAATAGTAAGCGTAGTTGATAACACCAATACCGAGCGTACGGCGATTTAACGATGAAGTTTTTGCCGCTGGTACAGGGTAATCCTGATAATCTAATAGTGAGTCGAGCGCGCGCACTACTAAATCAGCCAACTCCTCAAAATCATCTAACGATTTGATTTCACCTAAATTAAAGGCGGATAAGGTACAGAGTGCAATTTCACCATCTGGATCATTGATGTTATTAAGTGGTTTAGTTGGTAGCGCAATCTCCATACATAAATTGGACTGCTTAACAGGTGCAACTGCCGCAATAAATGGGCTATGAGTATTACAGTGATCAACATTTTGAATATAGATACGACCGGTTGACGCACGCTCTTGCATTAATAGTGCAAACAGTTCAGTCGCTTTGACAACACGTTTACGAATAGCAGGATCTTGCTCATATTGGCGATATAACTCTTCAAATTTTGCTTGATCAGCAAAGAAAGCATCATATAGACCGGGTACATCAGATGGGCTAAATAGCGTGATGTTCTCATTTTTAATTAATCGCTGATACATCAACTTATTGATCTGGACACCATAGTCTAAATGGCGTACGCGATTCTCTTCGACACCACGATTATTACGAAGTACTAATAGGCTCTCCACCTCTAAATGCCAAAGCGGATAGAATACAGTTGCAGCGCCACCACGCACACCACCTTGTGAGCACGATTTAACCGCAGTTTGAAAATATTTATAAAATGGAATACAGCCGGTATGGAACGCTTCCCCGCCTCGAATAGCACTACCTAAAGCACGAATATTCCCCGCATTAACACCAATACCAGCACGCTGTGAGACATATTTAACAATAGCACTTGCTGTAGCATTGATTGAATTTAGGCTATCGTCACATTCAATGAGAACACAGGAGCTAAATTGGCGAGTTGGTGTACGAACCCCAGCCATAATTGGCGTAGGTAGCGAGATCTTGAAAGTTGAGATAGCATCATAAAAACGGTGAATATAGTCAAGTCTGCTCTCTTTTGGGTAATTGGCAAAAAGGGACGCAGCAACTAGGATATAGAGGAACTGAGCACTCTCATAAATCTCACCCGTAACGCGATTTTGGACTAAATATTTCCCCTCTAACTGTTTTACCGCTGCATAAGAGAAGTTCATATCACGCCAGTGATCAATAAAACTCTCCATCTGTTCAAATTCATCTTTGCTATAGTCGGTTAGAAGATGTTTATCATAACGACCCATCTCGACCAATTTTTTTACATGATCATACAGTGGTGGAGGGGTGAACTCGTTATAAGCTTTTTTGCGAAGATGGAAAATCGCTAGGCGGGCGGCTAAATATTGGTAATCAGGGGCATCTTTTGAGATAAGATCGGCTGCAGCACGAATAATTGTTTCATGAATATCTGAGGTGCGAATCCCATCATAAAATTGGATATGCGAACGTAACTCAACTTGTGACACAGAGACATTATGCAAACCTTTTGCAGCCCAAGTAATAACGCGGTGAATTTTGTCTAGATTAATAGGCTCTTTTTTGCCGTCACGTTTTGTAACTAATATTGATTTGTTCATTAATTAATATCCATTATTTGCTTCATGTTGCTTGGATATTATGATAATTGATGTAAGCTAAAAATACAATATATTGTATTTGTTAAAATTTATTCTACTATATATTGTATTTCTATAATTTTAATATAATTAATAAAATACCTGTTTTTAGCGTGAACTCACTGAAGTACAGAGCCCATTTTTTTTACCAGCTTCATTAATACAGTGATATTTTGCATTATAGGTATGTATATCACAGTAGTCATTACGATCCGTATCATAAACCCAGATTCTTTTAAATGTATTTCCTTGTGAGGTAGCCGCAGCCCATGAATTTGGATAAGTTAGTTGTGAAGCATCACCCCATTCACCTAAAATGGTACCAATTTCACGAGTAAAGTTTGCTGTTCCAGCAGCCGTACCAAATGGGGCATTACTGAGATCTCTAGCAGTACTTATTTGATAGGTACCTTCTAATCCTAAACAGCCATTGACAACATCTAGCGCTGATCCAGAAGATGCTTTGGTTGTACCTGTTTGCATTTTATCAAAACTGGTGAACCATTTGGTAATCGTAAATGGATAAGTGATTTTATAACCTTTTGTTTTATGCACACCTTCGATAATAACCGTATACCCTGTACCTGATCCGATAACATAATCCCAAGCATCTTTTGATTTTAGTGCGGTAGGTGTATTAAATAAAACGGTTATAGTATTACCATCATTAGAGAGGCTAACTAGCTCGCTTCCTTTAGTTAAAGTCCAATTAAAGTCATTAGCTATGTTAGTTTTAGAGAGCATAATATCAAATTTAGCGCCATAAAATGCAGTTGTCGGAAAGTTTTTCGTAGCATCAGAGGTCGATTGGACTAAAAATCCTTTATCTTTATTCCATTGATGCTCTGATGCGCCTGCTGCCTGAGTCGGTTTTAATTCAGGTTTTGCATAACAGATACTTACCTCATCAGATAGTGTATATACTTTAGATGGTTGTTCAGTAATTAGTTCGTTTGGGTATTCATTATAGTCTGGATTACCTGTTTTTGATGTTAAAGATAGATCACCAGATAATTTTATTTTGTAAGGTCCACTTTTCCCTTTTTCAGAGAGGGAGCAAAAAGTGTCTGTTTCTGATGGAGTAAATTCAATTAATTGATTATTAGGACCAGTATAGTACCACGATACAGTTAAAGCTGATTTAATGGCTAACTCTTTTAATTTATCGCTATTATTATCAATATATTCTTCGCTATTAGGTTGCTTTAGTGGTGCAATGGAGATGCTCTTTTTGAAAGGGTAAGCATTTGATAGGAACATATTTTTGATCTCGTCACCATAATAGTTCGTTCCATCGATATTCAAACCCAAAAGGTCTAAATCATCAATATTTTCTTCCAGTGATGGAGATAACCGTGGTTTATCGCCTTGAATGGTATTTAGTGTCATCGTATCCATCATAGCGTACGAGGAAGGTATAAAATTTAATAGTAAAATGTAAATTAGGGGGGCAAAGACTCTTTTAGAGATAGCTGTTTTGATATCCATTATTACTCCATTCCTTATTGTTTTAAAAAATAAATAAAGATACTTAGTTAAGCAGTGTAAAAATTAATTACATAGTTAATAGTTATTAAATTATTGTTATTGATCGCTGGAATCTATTTTTGGGGTATTATTCATGATTTTTAAAAAATGTCAAGAAAATTTATAAACTTACATTTTTTATTAACTTGGGATGAAATGTATTAAGCCATTAGCGAGATTTTGTGGGGGATAAGGAGACAAAATAGTTAAATAGATTGCTAACTAACATTGTCAATAAAACTGTGTAGTAAAACAGTTTGTGAATCATTTTACAGATCCCTTTTTAATCAAATTATTGCTTAATGGGTAATAGGCTTAATAGGTAACAAAATAGTTAAAAACTATTAAATTAAAACTATCAATTGTTATATGTTGGTATCAATAAAAAAGCGTTAATAAAAAAGTATCAATAGATACAGCACAATTTTTTGATCTATATCGTAAAGGATATGGGAATTGATCTGATTTTAGAGAGTCCGTTTAAGCAAATAATTAACTAAAAATGTACTAAACAGATAAAAAAGTTTACTTAATCATAACGTAAAACAGTATTTCACAAATCCCTAAATTACTCTTAAGAGGTAGGGTAACGTTTATTTGGGCTATTTTTATTCTGCTCTTCTATCCAACTTAACTTATCGGCATAGTTTTTTTCAGCACCACGGTTAGTTGGGTAATAGTATTTTGTCTCTTGCATCTCTTGTGGGAAGTAGTTTTCACCAGCTGCAAAGGCGTTTGGTTCATCATGTGCATAACGGTACTCTGCCCCATAACCTAACTCTTTCATCAGTTTTGTCGGTGCATTGCGTAGATGTTCGGGTACATCATAGTCTGGTTTGGCTTTTGCATCTTTTACAGCCTGATTAAAAGCGCGATAGACCGCATTACTTTTAGGGGCACAAGCAAGGTAGACAATCGCTTGTGCAATTGCACGTTCACCCTCAGCAGGTCCAACACGGGTAAAACAGTCCCATGCAGCTAATGCTACCTGCATAGCTCTTGGATCAGCATTACCCACATCCTCAGAGGCGATAGCTAATAACCTACGGGCAACATATAATGGATCACCGCCGGCAGTAATAATGCGCGCATACCAGTAGAGTGCCGCATCTGGTGCTGATCCACGAATCGATTTATGTACCGCCGAGATAAGGTCATAATAGCGATCACCTTGATTATCAAACCTTGCACTACGTTCACCAATCACCTCTTTAAGTAATATCGGCGTTAACGGCTCCCCGTTTGCCATATCAACTAATAACTCTAAAGTATTGAGCGCTCGGCGGGCATCGCCGGTAACAAATTCGGCAATCTGCCTTTTCACTTCATCTGGCAGAGTGATATTTTTCTCGCCATAACCGCGCTCTTTATCATCCATTGCTTGCTGTAAAATCTGTTCGATATCTACAACGGTCAATGATTTTAATAGATAGACACGGGCACGGGAGAGCAGAGCTGAGTTTAATTCAAAAGAGGGATTTTCTGTAGTAGCGCCAATAAAAGTGACTGTACCATCTTCAACAAAAGGGAGAAAAGCGTCTTGCTGACTCTTATTAAAACGGTGAACTTCGTCAACAAACAGGATAGTACGGATACCTGCTTGCTGATCTATTTTTGCCCGTTCAATCGCTTCACGGATATCTTTAATACCAGCTGATACAGCTGAAAGGCGTTCCACTTTGGCATTTGCATGGTGGGCTATAATCTCGGCTAAAGTTGTCTTCCCTGTTCCAGGTGGCCCCCATAAGATCATTGAGTGTAAATTACCAGCTTTGATCGCTTTTGGTAGCGGTTTACCTTCTCCTAGTAGATGATTTTGACCGATATATTCATCGAGCAGACGGGGGCGCATGCGCGCTGCTAATGGTTTGAATTCATCACTATTTGTAAAATCAAATGTGAAAGACATGGAATTTTACCTATCGCTGTAAATCATTTTGTGATTGTTAATAATCGATATATTATACAGCTCTATCATAAAAACGGTATCATTAAAAGGGGGTAAAGGATGCTTGCTAAAAATTTTTTATTTATAGTTGGACTACTTGTCAGCTTTTCTGCTTTTGCCGGCAATAAAGAGATTTTACAACAACGTTTAGACAAAATTGAGGGTTTTTCGGCGCAATTTAGCCAGAAAGTGACCACCGCAGATAAGCAGCTAGTGCAGCAAGGTGAAGGTGATATTTGGGTTATGCGCCCTTACTATTTTAACTGGACAATGAGTGAGCCAGATGTCACTGAAATTATCTCTGATGGTAAAAATATGTGGATCTACACGCCGGCCGTTGAGCAGGTGACTATTATGGATTTAAATAAAGCGGTTGATAACCGGCTTCTTCTACTAATTACCGATAGCCAGAGTCCAATTTGGAATCTCTATAATGTAACTCGTGTTGGCAACGCTTTTACCTTAACACCGACCGATGATTCCAGCCAAGATTTTATTATTTCAGTCCTACCTACTGGCATGATCGCCAATTTTACGATTATTGATAAAGATGGTCAGCGCAGCTTTTATGATCTCTCTCACCAAAAGTTGGGTAGAGTCGATATGCAAAAATTTCAATTCACGCCACCAATAGGTGTAACGATTGATGATCAAAGGTAACCCTTTCCAACCCTATTTTTGAATAATATCTCTTATATAACACTGCTTTATTAAAAAAAATGTTTTAGGGTTGATGATCGATCTACTGTTTGTAATGAACAGTAGATATTCCCCTAAGTTGGCACACATCTTGCTTTGATTTTTAATAAGTTCTAATCAGTTCTCATCTGATATTAACAAATGGTTATCGCTATTAACTGTTATTTATTTAATAACAAATTAATAGCGACTTTTCGTTAAAACTTTTGTCATCAAGAACTATCATTAAAAACTTTCAACTATCAAGAACTATCAACAACTACCATGAACTGTGGTCAAAATAGGAGAAAAACTATGAAATATAAGCTAAGCCTAATAATGATCAGTTTCTGTTTTACTGGGGCTGTTTATGCAGAAGTTGGGCGCTACCCAGCAGGTGCAGTCGCATCGCCTGATCAGTATGGCACTAAAGTGGCGGCTGAGGTGCTAAAAAATGGGGGGAATGCCGTTGATGCGGCTGTAGCAACAGCTTTTACCCTAGCTGTCACCTATCCTGAAGCAGGAAATATTGGGGGTGGTGGTTTTATGACAATCTACATGAATGGCAAACCCTATTTTGTCGATTATCGTGAAGTTGCACCAAAATTGGCAACAAAAGATATGTATTTAGATGAAAAAGGGGATCCAGTTAGTGATATGAGCCTTATTGGTGCAAAAGCGGCAGGTGTACCAGGCACTGTGATGGGACTTTGGGAGATTCATCAAAAATTTGGTACCTTAAAGTGGTCAGATTTGGTGCAACCTGCCATCAATTATGCCGAAAATGGCTTTACGGTTGCCGATGCCCAGTTTCAATATCGTCAAGATGCAGTCTCATTTTTTGGTGATAAGACCAACTTTTTTGACTATTTTGGATCCTTAAAGTCAGGCGCCAATTTTAAACAGCCAGAGCTTGCGAAAACCTTAACGCGTATCGCAAAAGATGGTCCTAAAGATTTCTATCACGGCGAAACCGCAAAACTACTTGTTAAACAGATGGAAAAAGATGGTGGACTGATTACCTCTAGTGATCTTGCTAACTACACTGTCAAATGGCGCGAACCATTATCATTTAGCTGGCGCGATAATATAGTCCACACAGCACCGCCACCAAGTTCGGGTGGGGTAGCGCTTAAACAGCTTCTGTTAATGAAAGAGGCGCGTAGTGATGATTTTAACAATGTTCCTGTCAACTCCGCCCAATATATCCATCTCCTATCTGAAATCGAAAAACGTGTATTTGCTGATCGTGCCGACTATTTAGGCGATCCCGCATTTACTGATGTGCCTCTGGCTAAATTAACCGATATTGACTATATCAATAGACGCGCTAAAGAGGTCAACCCTAAAACAATTTCCCCAACACCAGCAGTTAAGGCAGGTTTAGAACCTCATCAAACTACCCACTTCTCGATTGTCGATAAATGGGGTAATGCGGTAAGTAATACTTATACACTCAACTGGGATTTTGGTAGTGGCGTGGTTGTTTCTGGTGCTGGTTTTTTACTAAATGATGAGATGGATGATTTTAGTAGTAAACCAGGTGTGGCAAATCAATTCGGTGTTATTGGCGGTGATGCAAATGCGATAGCGCCGAGTAAACGGATGCTCTCCTCTATGTCACCAACCATTATTACTCAAAATGGTAAAGTGAGTATGGTGATCGGAACACCAGGTGGATCCCGTATTTTTACCTCTATCTTTCAGGTCATCAATAATGTCTATGATTACCATATGCCATTACAAGATGCAGTGAATACACAGCGGGTGCATCATCAACTTCTACCTCAAGATACAATCTATTATGATACTTATAAACCGCTAACAGGTGAAGTTGCAACTGAGTTAGAGAAGCGTGGATATAACTTAGAAAATCAAGGTTGGAAGATGGGGGATATCGAAGCGATCACAATTAATGGTGATGTAATAGAGGCAGCATCAGACGGGCGCGCTAGAGGTACAACTGCAATAGTTAATTAACCATTACCTAACCAAAAATAGCTCTTTTAATCAAGTGATCACGCTTTTAGCTGATCACTTTTTATATTCTGATCCCATTACTTTAGCGCAGCTCATTAGGCAATTTATTATTGAAAAATAGGTGATTTATGTATAATCTGAGCGCATTACTATTAAGTTAGCTGATATATTATGCGTCATCCTCTCACACCGTATATGCAATTTAGCCGCCGAGAGTGGGCAACTTTGCGTAATGCTGTCCCAATGACATTAACCGCAAAAGAGTTATTGTCATTACAAGGTATTAATGAAGACCTATCAATGGAAGAAGTGAGTGATATCTATCTACCCCTCTCTCGTCTGCTTAATTACTATATCTGTAACCACTTTTCGAGGCATGTCGTCCTCTCGAAATTTTTAGGAAGACGCAAAAAAACACCCTATATTATTGGAATTGCTGGCAGCGTTGCTGTTGGCAAAAGTACAACAGCACGGGTGCTCCAAGCACTGTTAACCCGCTGGCCTGAACATCGTAAAGTTGCTTTAGTCACGACAGATGGTTTTTTATATCCGAACCATTATCTTGAACAGCATAACATGATGAATAAAAAGGGGTTTCCACAGTCATACGATATAAAAAAATTGTTAAATTTTGTTATAGATATCAAATCTGGACAGCGAAATGTAAAAGCGCCAGTCTATTCACATCTGGTTTACGATATTGTTAGAGATGAAGAGATCACCATTGATAATCCTGATATTTTAATTTTAGAGGGGTTAAATGTTCTGCAAGGAACAGTGAATTATGCCGAGTCTACCAATCGTGTTTTTGTTTCGGATTATGTCGATTTTTCTATCTATGTTGATGCAGAACTACCGTTACTACGAGATTGGTATGTGAACCGTTTTTTAAAGTTTAGAGCGGGCGCTTTTAGTGATCCAAAATCCTATTTTCACCACTATTCACTGCTACCTGAATCGGAAGCACTCACCATTGCTAAACGTGTCTGGCAAGAGATTAATGAACGTAATTTAGTTGAAAATATCCTCCCTACACGTGAAAGGGCAAGTCTTATTTTAACTAAAGGGGAAAATCATAAAATAGATTCAGTACAGCTGCGCAAATAAGTCTTAACAACTGTTTGCACATTTTTAAATATCATCAAAACTATAGAGGAATAAAAAGATGAGAACGAATAAAATTGTTAAAAAATTGGCTTTACTTAATTTTGTTGCATTGGGGCTATTTTTTTCGGTGAATAGTTATGCTAATAGCTGGGATGATTATGAAGGGACAACTTGTGCTCATAAAAGAGATGCTATTCAGTCTAAAATTGATCATGCTCGTGGTGGGATCTATCAAAAAGAGGGGCTGGAAAGAGCACTTGAAAATCTAAATAACTACTGTACAGATAATGATTTAGAGTCAAAATATAGAAAAAAAGTTGAAGAGAAAACCGAGAAAGTCTCTAAACAGATGCAAGAGCTTAGAGAGGCACAACTTAAGGGTGATACCAAAAAAATTGCTAAAAAAGAGGCAAAACTACTTAAAGATAAAAACGAGTTGACTGAAGCTAAAAATAGATTAGAACAGTTTTATCGTGATCGTTCTCATTAATTATTTTCTTTAATAATTTATTTCATTACAAAAAATAGCTTTTCACTATGGGGCGCACTAGACATTTTTTAACAGAAAGTGTAAGGTAGCGCCTCACTGCTTCGTGGTTCGCAACCCTCCCACGTAAAAAAACTAAGGAACTTATAATGAGCAAATTAAGTCTACTTGGCGATCAATCCGTTCGCTATTTAACTGATTACTCTCCCCATATTTTAGAAACATTCGAAAATAGACATCCTGACAACAACTATTTTGTTAAGTTTAACTGTCCGGAGTTTACCTCACTCTGTCCAATAACAGGGCAACCCGATTTCGCAACTCTCTATATCTCATATGTGCCTGATACCAAAATGGTGGAGAGTAAATCCTTAAAACTCTACCTATTTAGTTTCCGTAATCATGGCGATTTTCATGAAGATTGCATCAATATTATTATGAAAGATCTGATTAAATTAATGGATCCTAAATATATTGAGGTGTGGGGTAAGTTTACGCCACGCGGTGGAATCTCGATCGATCCTTATGCCAATTATGGTAAATCGGGCACTAAATGGCACGATGTGGCATTTAATCGTTTAGCTAATCATGACCTCTATCCTGAAAAAGTAGATAACCGTTAAACCAGATTTAACCCTTTTGTCACCATTTATAATGTCTCTATCTACATTGACTCTACTTAAATAGTGCAGCTATTTCGGTAGCTTCTCTGGTTATAAAGAACGGTTATAAAGAACGGTTATAAAAAACAGGTTATAAAAAGCAGGTTATAAAAACTGGTTAGAGAAACTTTTTAAAGAAGTTTAAGAGAAGATATAGAGAGAAGATTTTACTGATTGCGAAAAGGCGAGAGTAACATTACGCAATAATCAGAGGATTTTAACAATATGAAGATAAAGAGTAATGCCGATGCGTTGGTTATCTTTTCCGGTGGACAGGACTCAACCACCTGCCTACTACAAGCCATTGCCGATTACGGAAGAGAGAATGTAGAAGCGATAAGTTTTTACTATGGGCAACGTCATGCGATTGAGTTAGAGAGAGCAAAATGGATCGCAGATGATCTTGGCATTAAACTGACCATTATAGATACGTCAGTGATTAAACAGGTGACCAATAATGCATTAATGGATGAGTCGCAAACGATCAAATCAGAAAATAAATACCCCAATACATTTGTTGATGGGCGCAATGCGCTTTTTCTGCTCTTAGCGGGCAGTTATGCCAAGTCACAAGGGATTACCGAGATTATTATTGGTGTCTGTGAAACAGATTTTAGCGGTTACCCAGATTGTCGCGATCAATTTATTAAATCCATGAATACCACGATGAATCTCGCTATGGACTACCCTTTTAGGATTAAAACACCACTAATGTGGTTAACCAAGGCAGAGACATGGGCGCTGGCAGATAAATTGGGTTATCTAGACTATATCAAAGTGCACACTCACACTTGCTACTATGGCGTTTTAGGTGGTTGTGGAAAATGCCCAAGTTGCCTATTACGTGAAAAGGGGCTAAGTGACTATCTCGCTAAAAAAGCTAGTGGTTAGATCTGTTGTAATCTGTTAAAAAATATCAGCAATAGATATTAGAAAAATCTCACAGACAACTTCTAATTAATAAGTTAACAAAGTGATGAGCTAAATATTTGATAAATTAAGAATTTAATAAGTTAAGGGATAAGATGACAAATTTACCAATTAATGTGAACGTACATGCAGTTAATCAAACTTATACGTTACCAAGCCAGACTAAAGCATTACTCTGGCTCGCTTTTTTTCATATTTTAGTGATTGCATCAAGTAACTATTTGGTGCAAATACCCTTTACTATCTTTGGTTTTCATACCACTTGGGGAGCGTTCACCTTCCCATTTATCTTTTTAACCACCGATTTAACGATCAGAATTTTTGGTGCAAGTTTGGCAAGGCGGATTATTTTAGTGGTTATGATGCCAGCACTGCTACTCTCCTACCTGATTTCAGTTCTCTTTTTTGATGGGCACTGGATGGGCATAGCATCGCTATCTGAATTTAATCTTTTTGTCTTTAGGATCGCTTTAGCAAGTTTTGGTGCTTATCTAGTTGGGCAGTTGATGGATATCACCGTCTTTAACTACCTACGGAAAAATAGGCGATGGTGGGTTGCACCAACTGCTTCAGCGATCTTTGGAAATGGTATTGATACCATAATCTTTTTTGCCATTGCATTTTATAAAAGTAGTGATGAGTTTATGGCGACCAATTGGCCTGAAATTTCACTTATTGATTATAGTTTCAAGATAATAATTTGTGGGCTCTTCTTCTTACCGCTTTATGGACTGATTTTAAATTTCTTACTGAAGAAACTTGTCTCTAAATGATATTAAAGAGTGGTATATAGCTAACTTTTTACTCTAAGCTTTTACATCAAACATTTTTGCTAAACGTCTATATTAAGTACATAATATAACTACTTTTTTATTAAGGCTATTTTGCCAATTTTAAGACTATTTTTTGCAAAAAGTGAGATGAAGATGGGCCGAATTCGTAATCAGTTAGTTATTATCAGTCTGTTGTTCCTACTATTTGGATGTGATGATAAAAAAAGGCAACCTACCGATCATACTGCGTCAGCGTCAACTACTGTTATTAGTAGCAAAGCACCAGAGATCAGTCAGCCAGAGAGCAATCAACCAGAAAGCAATAAATTTTCACCTACTGAAGCGTTAATCAAAAAATATCATGGTAAACAGCTTGAGGTACTTGATGCTTCTGAAGTGATTTTAGAGGGAACAAGTACACTCATCATCACCTTTTCAGTTCCTCTTGATCCTAAACAGAATTTTGCCAATTTAGTCCGCCTTGTCGATAGTAATAATGGCTATGTTGATGGTGCTTGGGAGCTCTCTGATAATGGTTTAGAGTTACGTTTTCGCTATCTAGATCCTAACCGCAAGTTAAAAGTAACGGTTGATAAGATGTTACTTGCCATCAATGATAGCCGCCTAAAGTCAACCTACCAAACAGCGTTAACCACGCAAGATCGTAAACCGATGGTCCGTTTTGCTAGTAACGGGACTCTATTGCCTAAGCAGACGATGAGTGGTTTACCAGTTATGACACTCAATATTGATAAAATTGACGTCAATTTTTTTAGGATCAAACCCGAAAAATTATCTGATTTTATCAGTCATGTCGGCGTTGTGAATCAGCTCTATACATGGGATTCAAAAAAACTGTCCCAATATACCGATCTGGTCTACTCCTCACGATTTGATCTGACTCCACACCGTAACGCACAAGAGACAGTGATCCTTAATCTTGCCCCGATCTCTGAGCTACAACAAGAGGGGGTCTATATTGCGGTAATGAGCCAAGCGGGTAGTTATAACGATACCATTCCTGCAACCATCTTCTCGATTAGTAATATTGGTCTCTCTCTTCATCGTTATGAGAGTGGTAAGTTGAGTATATTAACGCATGCCCTTGATAGCGGTGCGGTGATACCAGATGTTGATTTGATGCTCTACTGTAATAGAGTGTCAAATAACAGCAGTCACCAAGATAACCCATGTAATCTAGAGAGAGCTAAAACAGATAAAACAGGTTATGCAGAGATCAAATTAACCGATGCTGATAACTATTTCTTAGTCACAGCAAGGCGTGGTGATGAGCTCTCATTTTTAACTATTGATGGCGCGGCACTTGATCTAAGTGAATTTAATCTATCAGGTAGCCGTTTTTACCAAAAACAGCTATTTGCTTTTGGACCAAGAGATCTCTACCGTCCTGGTGAGACAGTCCAATTAAATGCGCTACTTCGTGATGCTGATGGGCAACTTCTACCCAATCAACCAATAAAAGTTGAGATACTCTCACCATTTGATAAACCGGTGAAAGATTTTATCTGGCAGCCAACAAGTAGTTTTCAGAAAGAGAGTTTGCAGAAAGAGAGTTTACAGGCAGACGGTTTTCAAACAGACGGTTTGGATCAGCACGGTTTTTATCAAACCACCTATACCATTCCAACTAGTGCTGCCACAGGTAAATGGTCTTTCCGTTTTAATTTAGGTGATGATGACTACCGTTACTATAAATTTTCGGTCGAAGAGTTTTTACCAGAACGGATGGCATTAGATATTACCGTCCCAGCTACCCATCCAATCGTGTTAGGTGATCCCCTCAATTTTAATCTTAAAGGTTGGTACCTTTATGGTGCACCAGCATCAGAAAATAGTGTTGAGGGTAATCTCTATATGAAAAAGGTGGATGAGATTGCTGAATTACCCAATTTTAAAATTGGTTCCGTGACCGAAGTGAATCTTGATCATCGGCTTGACTCAATTAATCAGCAGATGGATGGTAATGGTGTATTGCAGGTGGCGGTTAATAGCCAAGAGTTTGGTGAATTACATTCACCAGTCAATATTATTCTACAGGCAAGTCTACTAGATGATGGTGGTCTACCAGTAACACGCAGTGCCAGTCAAATAGTTTGGCCTACAGAACATATGCCAGCTATTAGAGCAATGTTTAAGGAGTCATCACACTATAACTGGATCTCGGATCGTTATGAAAATCGAGCTGTAGTTAATTTTGGTGATAGTGCTAACTTTGAAGTTGCCTATATTAATACCGAAGGGCAAAAACTGCCAACTAATGAGTTAAAAATGCGGATTGTACGTGAGCGTCATAACGCCTATTGGAGCTGGTCTGAAATGGATTCTGGTTGGCAGATGAAAGAGAATATTAAAGAGTTTATCTTATCTGAAGAGCCGTTATCAATTCCAGCAGAGGGCACCGCTAAGGTGAGCTATCAACCTAATGATTGGGGGGCTTATCGTATTGAGATTGTTGACACTACCACTAATATTGTTAGCAGTATGCGATTCTGGAGTGGTTGGGATGATGGTACTAATGGTGATGATGCCATTCGCCCTGATCAGATTAAATTGCGTTTAGATAAAAACAGTTATATTGCCGGCGATGTAGCTAAAGTGCATATTGATGCACCGGTGGCAGGATCTGGTTATATCGCATTAGAGAGCAGTGATGGCATGCTCTGGAAGCAAGATATCACAGTTGATGAAGGGGGTCTTGATGTTGAGATACCAATTAAAGCATGGGAGCGACATGATCTATATATCAATGCAATGGTTATCCGCCCGTCAACCGATGCTTCGGTACAGACAGTTAAACGTGCAGTCGGGCTACTCTATTTACCGTTAGACACAGCAGATCGGCAACTACATCTTACGATTGATGCGCCCCAAAAGGTAGAGCCTGAAAAGAGTGTGACGGTTAAATTACAGTTGGATAAGGCATCAAAAGATCGTAAAGCGATGGTTTTAGTTTCAGCTGTAGATAGTGGAATATTAAATATTGATAAGTTTAGATTACCTGATCCTTATAACGCTTTTTTAGGACGTAAACGTTATGGGGTTGATCTATATGATCTCTATGGCAAGTTAATTGAGAGTAGTGGTCGTCAGGTCAATACCCGTTTTGGTGGTGATAATTTAACTGCAGATGAAGATGGGGGTAAACGCCCATTAACCTCAGTAAAAATTGTGGCACAGCAGCTTAAACTTGTTGAGTTGAACGAGAATGGTGAAGCGACTATCGATTTAGCTATTCCTGATTTCAATGGTCAATTACGTTTAATGGCGCAAGTATGGGACGAGGATCGTTTTGGTAGTGCGCAGCAGATTATGACAGTTGCCGCCCCAGTTGTTGCCGAGCTAACCACACCACGCTTCTTATCTGGTGGTGATCACGCCATTTTGACGTTAGATCTTAATAATTTAACTAGCCAGCAGCAAACGGTGCAGGTAAATATCACGACAGCTGATCTTCTGCATCAAGAGATCCCAAATAGTGAAACAGTGACACTAACTCCTAACAATCGACAGATGATTCAGATCCCAGTTATTGCCGATTATGGTTATGGCGAGGGGACGATTGAGATCGATATTAAAGGCATTAAGTTAGATGATGGTAGTGATTATGGACTATCTCGATCTTGGCAGTTAGGTGTAAGGCCAGCCTATCCTGCGACTGTTAAAAATTACGCCATAGCGGTAAAAAGTGGCGAAAAGTGGTCGTTACCTGAAGCCGCCACAACAGATCTTATTGATAATACAGTTGAGACAAAATTAGTTGTCTCAAATCAACCTACCCTTAATATTACACAGTACATTCAGACTCTATTTGCCTATCCTTATGGCTGCCTTGAGCAGACAATTAGTGGACTATATCCCTCACTCTATATTAACCAAGCAGAGTTAACCGCATTAGGTATCAAGTCTGAGGCTGATGATAAACGGCGTGAAAAGGTTCAACAGGGTATTGAACGGATTCTTGGCATGCAGAGGAGTAATGGCAGTTTTGGACTTTGGAGCCGTGATAGTGAAGAGGAGTATTGGCTAACCGCCTATGCTGTTGACTTTTTATTACAGGCGAGAGATCGAGGCTATCAGGTCAATAGTGATGCTTTAGATAGCGCGTTAAAACGGTTAGAGGAGTATCTTTACGATAGTACCGCTTTTTATAATAGCTATTATGCAACTGATAGTAGTGATTACATGCAGATAGCAACTAAAACATATGCCGCATTAATTTTAGCTAAGCAAAATAAGATCACGCCAGCTATTCGTAATCAGATCAACCAAATTGCTACCAATATTCTTGATCTAAATAGCAAACAGTCATTAATATCGCCGCTACCGGTAGCCCAATTAGCGTTAGCGGCAAAGTTAGCTGGAATCGAGAAGGTCTATGAAGATTTGATGCCAATTGCATTGACAGTTAACCGTGTCGATAGTGACAATTGGCTTGGCGATTATGGCAGTCAAATTCGTGATAAAGCGTTAATTTATGCACTTTTAGTGGCAAATAATATCGAGGTTGACAACCAGCCTAATTACCTCTTTAGTCTGACAAATCTTTTGAGTGACAAACGTTACTTTTCAACGCAAGAGCTTAATGCGCTATTTTTAGCCGCCTATGAGATTGAGCAGCATAGACCGCCACATCAATTTGAATTTGAGCTAAATGGTGCAACCATCAAAGCGGATAAAACAGTAAGAGAGTCATTTGCTGGGCGTAAAAGTTTAACGATAGCAAATGGTGATGAGAGTGAACCACTCTATGTTAGAGTCGCTGTGACTGGATATAGTAGCGAGGCACCAGCACCAACCACTCAAAATAGCGTCTTATCTATAAGACGAAGTTATTACGATATGCAGGGTAAAGAGGTAAAACCAGATCAATTTGAAGTAGGTGATCTCATCTTAGTTATGTTAGATGTTAGCGCAACTAAGACAATTTATGATGCATTAGTGGTAGATTTTATACCAGCAGGGTTACAACTTGAGAACCAAAATTTGATGAATAGTAGTGTCAATTTGCTCAATATTCCAGAGGTTGCCCACCTTTTACAATATGAAGATAGTAGCGCAATTAAATATCAAGAGTATCGAGATGATCGTTTTGTTGCTGCCATGAGCTTAGATGGCTATAAACCGCATAAACGGATCGCCTATCTGGCTCGCGCAGTGACTGCTGGTGATTATGTTAATCCAAACCCTTATGTTGAATCGATGTATCACCCTGAGTGGTTTGCAATTGGTGAAGTGCCAACGATGATGACAATTATTAGGAGAGATAGTGTAACAGCTAATTAATAACTGAATCACTTAATCTATAGTGGGTGGCATTATGAAATTTCACCCGCTATTCTAAAATAGAGTCGCAATGAGAGATAAATTGATTGAAAAGGGTAGTAACCCTAAAACATTTTTGCAGAAAATAACCATTCGCTTATTGATAATCTCCCTTTTTACTATTTTTATTCTATTTAGTGCCTTTTTATTGGCAGATAAACTATTCCCCCTAACCCTAAAGCAAAATAGTTCTGCGCAGACAGTTTTAGCGAGTGATGGCACACCATTGTGGCGTTTTGCTGATAAGAACGGTATTTGGCGCTATTATATAACGGTTGATCAGGTGCCAGATTACTATCTACAAGCTCTACTAAATTATGAGGATCGACACTTTTATCACCATATCGGTATTAATCCCCTCTCGCTCCTCCGTGCAAGTTGGCAAAATTTAAGTAACGGCACTATTGTCTCTGGGGGAAGCACGCTTTCAATGCAGGTCGCACGTCTGATCGATCCGCATAAACGCACTTTTTGGGGCAAATTGAAACAGATATTCCGTACTTTGCAGTTAGAGTGGCACTATAGTAAAACAGACATTTTAACGCTCTATCTTAACTATGCGCCTTATGGTGGAACAGTTGAGGGAATCGGTGCCGCAAGTTGGCGCTATTTTGGTAAACCACCTAGTGCATTAACACGTAGTGAAGCCGTGCTATTAGCAGTATTACCGCAAGCACCCAGCCGCTTGCGTCCTGATCGTTACCCTGAAAGAGCTAAAAAGGTGAGGGATCGGGCGCTTGATAGGTTAACAGAGATCTGGTCACCCGACATTATTGAACAGATTCGCCATGAGGAGGTGTGGGTTTATCCACGCAAAACAGTGCAGCATGCACCGCTATTAGCAAGACGCCTAGTTAAGCAATATCCCAATCTTTCGACAATCAATTCAACAATCGATTTTTCATTGCAATATAGTTTAGAAGATATTGCAATGAATTGGAAAGATCAGTTACCTGCTAAAAATTCACTAGCCATTTTGGTGGTTGATCACACTACGATGGCGGTTAAAGGGTATGTTGGATCGGTAGATTTTAAAGATAACAAAAGAGCAGGGCAGGTCGATATGATTACCGCTCTGCGTTCACCTGGTTCGACTTTAAAACCGTTTATTTATGGGTTATCTATCGATGAAGGTATGATCCATTCTGCCTCTCTTTTGCAAGATATCCCTCGCTTAACCTCGAATTACAGACCTACCAATTTTGATGAAGGATTTACCGGCCCCGTATCAGCAACTGATGCGCTAAAAAAATCCCTAAATTTACCTGCTGTTCAGCTCTTTGAACTCTATGGTTCAAAAAAGTTCACCGCTAAACTGAGATCAGCTGGTTTATCGTTAACTTCTATAGGGGGTGAACCTAATATCTCCTATATTTTAGGTGGTGCCTCGGTAAGAATGGATGAGTTAATGGCAGCCTATAGTGCATTTGCAAGAGGTGGGATGGTTAGCCCCCTCCGTTTTATCAAAGAGAGTGATGAAATTCTTGATAGCCAAGCGGAACATAGATTATTGTCAACAGGTAGTGCTTGGATCACTAAACAGATGCTATTAAATCAAAATGGAGTCACCTATAAAACTGGTACCAGTTATGGCTATCGTGATGCATGGGCAGTTGGTTTTAATCCACGTTACCTGATAGGAGTATGGGTTGGGCGACCAGATGGGACACCGGTAGTAGGGCAGTATGGGGCGGTAACAGCTGTACCTATTTTACAGCAGGTGAACACAATGCTATTAAATAGAGAGCGAAACCTAAACAGACCATTACCAGTAGATATAAAACCGGACTCGGTAAGCAGAGTAACTATCTGTTGGCCTACTGGGCAGAAATTACCAGCTGATGATCCCAATTGTCATCGACAAAAACAGGCTTGGATTTTAGACGGCATGATCCCACCAACATTAGATCTTCTCTCAATAAAACAAGTAAGAAACTACCGAACTGATCGAATAACTGTCTGGCTAAATCAAGAGGGGAAACGCACAGCATCAGACTGTAGTGGTGCAGTGAGAAGAGAGATTGCACTATGGCCGATCGGTCTAGAGAACTGGCTTTTACCTAGTGAGCGCCGTAGTAACTTAATCCCACCAATTGACGAAAAATGTCCACCTTTTGGGCAAGATACTTTTACGCCTCTCATCATAACTGGACTGGTTAATAATCAGATTGTCCGTTTACAGCCAAACCAGAAGAACGTGCTGATTAAATTAAAACCACAAGGTGGTAGTGGTCATAAGTGGTGGTTTTTAGATGGTGAATTAAAAGGTAACCTATCTGAATATGAGCCGTTTGAATTTCAGTTAACTTCGACTATTCATAAAGGTAAACATACAATTTTGCTATTAGATGAGAGTGGGCAGATAGCCAGAGTCAATTTTAGATTTGAGTAGTTTGCAAAATTTATTACTTTATAGTTTGAATAATTTGATTTTTATTTAAAAATATTTATTAAAAGAACTATTTTTTTAGATCTGTTTTTTAAATGGTTTTTTAGAGAATTTTTTAGGAAAGTGACGACAGTTAATAGGATAAACTAATAGGATAAAGTTTTATACAACGGTTATTGATAGCATATAACCGCTGTATAAAATATGATAATAAAAACAATTTATTAAATTAAATATTAAACTAGATCTATTAAAAAATATTTTTTAAATTATATTTTTTATTAAGTCGTCGCTACTGTTGAAAACTGCTATCAAAAAAGTTATTACCATCATGATCATCAGATGATCCAGGTATGGCTCGCGATCGATCAATTGGAATATAAGCACCACTTGGTGTTTCAATTTGGCACTCATTTAAAAAGATTGAGTATTTGGTGTTGGCATGCATACTTACTCCACGAAAATAGCAGTGAGTTGCATTATAGAGGTGATTCCAGCAGAGCACAGCAATGATTAACCAAACGGCTATGATCGAAATGACAATCCATTTTAAATGGTGCCAGATAAAGTGCCAAAATTTCTGTTTACGGAAATGACAATAAGCAAAAATAAGTGCCAATATAGCGGCAAAACCTAAAAATTCATAAATCCAAAATAACCACATAACTGTTTACTCCATTTCGAACACTATTAATGGTGATAGTAGATGACAAAATATAGGTTAATACTTTATCAATTTTATTTTGTCTATTATTAAAGCTTTAAGATATGATTTAATAATAAATGATTTAATCATATTTTTGAAAATATTAAAAAATTATGTTCCACTACGAATGATACCGACAGCAATACCTTCGATTGCGAAATCATGTTCACTTAAGTCAACTTTAATTGGTGAAAATTCTTCATTCTCGGCAAGGAGCGTAACCTGTTTACCAACACGGGAAAAACGTTTGACCGTTACTTCATCATCAATTCGTGCTACTACAACTTGACCATTTCTTACCTCTTCTGTTTTATGTACAGCAAGTAGATCACCATCAACTATGCCAATATCCTTCATGGACATACCTTTTACTCGTAGTAAAAAGTCAGCACGTGGTTTAAAAAGATTAGGGTCGATCTGGAACTGTTGTTCGATATGTTCTTGCGCTAAAATGGGAGAACCTGCGGCAACATGCCCAATAAGTGGAAGGGTTGAATTATTGATAGCTGGTTTTGTCTCTTTTTTACTGTTATCTTCAAGTAGAAGACGGATACCGCGTGATGAACCTGGAATCATCTCAATTGCCCCTTTTCTTGCTAGCGCTTTAAGGTGCTCTTCGGCAGCATTAGCAGATCTGAAGCCTAACTGTTTAGCTATCTCTGCACGTGTTGGCGGCATGCCTGTATCAATGATATTTTGCCTTATTAGATCGTATATCTGCTGTTGGCGCTCGGTTAACGGTCTCATATTATTATCCTGTGTTTTTATACATACCAATGTGATTATATACAGCAATAGTAATAAAACCAACTGTTTTTTAGGATCCGAGATAACTATTTAAATTAAAGTTAATTTAGAGTGAAATAACTATCTATTTTTTATAAGTTCTCGTTGGTAAAGATAGTAAGCACCGCGCGATACCATCCGAAGTTGAAAAATGAGTTCATCAATAAGCTCGTTTCGCTGCTGTAAATCTAAATCGATAGCTTCAGCTCCAGTATTAAATACGATAGTTACCATAGCTTCAGCCTGCACTTTATTGTAGTAGTGCGGCATACTGTTAGCATTATCTAAGTAGTCTACAAGCTCAAAAATGAAGTGTTGAATCTCGCGTTTAACAGCGGCACGAAAAGCGGAAGATGTCCCCGCTTTTTCACGTAATAGAAGAAGAAAAACTTTAGGATTTTTATCAATAAACTCGATAAAAGTGGTTACAGATGTCTCTAGCACACTACCACCTTTTTCGATCCGTTGCCGCGCTTTACGCATTAACTGCCTTAATGTTAAACCGCTCTCATCAACCATAGCTAGACCTAATTCATCCATATCACGAAAATGGCGATAAAAGGAGGTGGCGGCAATACCGGCATCACGTGCTACTTCGCGCAAACTTAAACTTGCAAAACCTTGCTCAGCATTTAGTTGATTAAATGCTGCTGCAATTAAAGTTCGGCGAGTTTTCTCTTTTTGCTGTGCGCGAATTCCACCCGATTTGACATTTTTCATCTTATGATTAATCTTTTTGACAAAAGTTTATGAGTTATTGATTATTGGATTTTAACAATTTATCTTTTTCCATAAACACTTTAGGCATATGCTCTCGAATAATTTTAGCGATGGTCTCATAGCGGCTTCGTAGCGGTGAGCCTGGTCTGTAAATTAAGGCAATGCTTCGCATTGGTACTGGATCAACGCAAGGAATATAACAGATTCGATCGCGCACGCGTTCATCTGGTGCGGCAAGTTCAGGGAAAAGTGTAATTCCCCGACCTGCAGAAATCATACTTCGAAGAGTCTCTAAACTGGTTGCTTTAAACTGTTTATCTTCATTTATACCTGCTTGGAAACAGTAACCCATCGCGTGTTCACGTAAGCAGTGACCATCTTCTAACATAAGGAATTTGTGACCTTGTAGATCCGATAATTTTACACAGCTCTCTTTTGCGAGTTCATTATCAGAGGGGACCGCTAGTAACATCGGTTCATCAAAGAGAGGTAATTCAATAAACGGTGTTGTCTCTTTAACTTTAGCTACAATTGCACAATCTAGTTTACCATTTTCAAGTTGATCAACAATGGTCGCTGTTTGTGCTTCATGGAGAAAAAGCTCTAATTGCGGATAGACATCATGTAACATGGTGATTACGTGTGGAAGAAGGTAAGGAGCGATAGTCGGAATTAACCCAATATGCATTGGCCCTGACATATCACCACCTTGGCGGCTTGCCATCTCTTTAAGGATCTGAATATTATGCAGAATCTCTTTTGTCTGTTCAACTAACATCATACCAGCTTGGGTAAATAGTACTTTTCGGCTTGTACGTTCTAATAACATAACACCGAGTTCGTCTTCTAATTTCCTAATTTGACCACTTAATGTCGGTTGGCTCACATTGCACGCATCCGCCGCTTTACGAAAATGGCGGAATTCAGCTAATGCAACAAAATATTCTAGATCTCGAATATTCATAATATCCTCAAATTCACATTTTACATTAATTGGATTACTACATTGAAGTTGTTAAGGTAACTTTATGATTTTTATATCAATATAGTTCGGCAGTAATATAATTTTTTGTTAAAGTAGCATCTATTCTACTATAGATGATATAATTAGGGCATATTTTTGAGGTATGTTTTTAATAAAATTAGCAAAAAATGTTACTAACTCTTATTCTCTTACAAGTTTAACCTATTGATCAATTTAGGATTAATTTGTAAGAACTTAATATTATAATATTAAGTGGTTTAACTTATAAAATGAGTTAAGTGTCTCTAGTGAAAATTATTGCTAATAAAGCTAATCATACGCTATATTTATGAAATAACAGTTTACCAAGTTACAGTTTACTAAATAACAGTTTATTAAATAACGATTTACTAAATAAAAGTTATTAAATTGTTTATCAGGTAAAATTTTATCTATAATCGAGGTGTACCATTTTTAAGCACGTTTCACGCCTATATCAAAAAATATTTTCAAATAACATTCGTGTTAGTAAAGAGCCATATCAACAAGTTTCTCAGCCTAAAATAGCGCCAAATTGCACTATTATTCCCCGAAATCAACATACTATTTCACGCACTAATATTAGTGATAATGCACTTAAAGTTTTGTATCGATTAAAGAAACATGGTTATTCTGCTTTTTTAGTCGGTGGGTGTATTCGTGATCTTATATTAGGGAAGGTTCCTAAAGATTTTGATATTACTACCAATGCTACTCCTGATCAGATCCAGAAAATTTTTCGTAATTGTCGATTGGTTGGGCGACGTTTTCGATTAGCGCATATCCTGTTTGGTAAAGAGATTATTGAAGTTGCCACGTTTCGTGGGGCGCATAATCCTGACGAAATTAATATAGCTGATAATAGTCGTAGTGCAAATATCTCACGTCGTTCTCAATCAGGAATGCTACTTCGTGATAATGTTTATGGAACAATAGAGCAAGATGCTGAGCGGCGTGATTTTACACTTAATGCGTTCTATTATAGTGTTGATGATTTTACGATTCGTGATTACTGTAACGGTTTACAAGATTTACATAATGGCGTTATTCGGTTAATTGGTGATCCAAAAACACGTTACCGTGAAGATCCTGTCCGTATGTTACGAGCAATCCGTTTTGCGGCAAAACTTAATATGGTTATTGAACCACAAACAGCAGCTCCTATAAGGGATTTAGCTCCACTACTAAAAAATATTCCGGCAGCAAGACTGTTCGATGAATCAGTCAAATTATTACAGACCGGTTATGGTTTTGCGACTTATCAGTTGTTACGTGAATATCAACTTTTTGGGCAACTATTTCCGCTCCTAAATCCACTTGTAAATCAACAGTTAACCCATACTTCTAAAAATGGTGATTTTGTAAGGCATCCATCACATAAAATAGAACAAAGTCATTTAGAAAAAATGGTTGAACTGGTTCTTGAAAATACTGATACCCGTATCGCTAGTGGTAAACGTATTAATTATGCATTTCTATTTGCTGCCTTTTTTTGGTATCCCATTCGTGAACTTGCACAACACAATGCTATGGAAGGTGGGTTACCATTCAATGATGCCTTTTCAATGGCGATAGGTGATATTTTAACGGAACAGTGTCGTGTGATGACAATTCCACGCCGTTTAACTACAGTGATGTCAGATATTTGGCGGTTACAATTACGTATGTCAAAACGTTCAGCTAAACGCGTTTTTGCAATTTTAGAACATCCTAAATATCGAGCTGCATATGATCTATTAGAGATGCGCGCTACTATTGAGAAAGGTGAATTAGTTGGACTTGCAAAGTGGTGGAATGAGTTTCAGTCAGCATCTTCAGATCATAAAAATGTGATGATAAAGCAGTTACCAAAGAGTAATCGAAGCAGAGCAAAACATTAATTTTTCATTCGCACTTTTATAAATAACCGCTATAATGCTTGGTCAAGAATAGTCATAGATATTGTTGAACATTGATGAAAAAAATTGCTCCCTCGATTGTTGCTATAGCGGTTACTCTCTCTTTATATAGTCATCTTAGTTATGCAAGTATTGTTAATTCGACTGATAGTGATGAGAGTAGTATTGATGCTACTAAACATGATCGTTATTCTAAAAAAACATTACCTAACAACAATGTAAATCCACAATGTTATATTAATGTCCCGACTTTTAATCGACCAGTAGTTAAAGGGGATATTAATAGTCTTCCGGTTAATGCTGAATCAAATAAATTTGAAGCAGTCTATCCCAATATTGCAATCTATCAGGGTGATGTTGCAATTTCACAAGGTAACCGTTCAATCCAATCTGATAAAGTTATTATTGATACTAAAGATGATAATAATCGAGTAGTTACGTTAGATGGTGATTTTGTCTATCAAGATAACTTAATAAAGATGAATGGCAAACATGCCTTAATGAATCTAAATAGTAATGATCTCTCTGTGCAACAAGGTCAGTATCAGTTAGTTAATCGTTTGGGTCGGGGTGATGCTGATGAGATGCAGTTTGAAGAGAATCGTTATATTATTTTAAAAAATGGTAATTTCACCTCTTGCCCTACTGGTGATAATAGTTGGAATATTCAAGGTACAACTATTATTCATGACAATAAAGAAGAGCTCCTTGAAGTGTGGAATGCTGTTTTTAAGATTGGAAAAGTGCCAGTTTTATACTCCCCATATTTACAACTACCAACAGGTAACAAAAGGCGTTCTGGTCTGTTAATGCCTGAACTCAGTTTTGATAGTACCGATGGCGTTGATTTTGCCCAACCGATATATTGGAATATTGCACCTAATTATGATGCTACCTTTACGCCAAGAATTTTAGAACACCGCGGATTGTTACTAGAAACCGAGTTTCGCTATCTAAATGAACTTGGTCTTGGTACCGTAGAATTTGATTGGTTAAAACATGACTCGTTATACAATAAAGATCGACGAAAAAATCTTGATGATGAGAGTTATAGCTCATCCAATCGACCTCGTTGGTTATTCTATTGGAAAGATGATAACTTAATCAATTATAATTGGCGTATTTATACTGATGTTACTAGGGTAAGTGATAACCGTTATTTGACCGATTTTAGTTCTAGATATGCAGCTGAAACTGATGGCTATTTGACCCAGTATTATAAAATTGGTTATACCGATACTAATTGGGATATTGCATTAGGTTATAGGCACTTTCAGGCATTTAGAAAAGAGATTCAAGATAATATCTATCGTACTGAACCGCAATTAGATATTCACTACTATCTATATGATGCTGGGCCATTTAAATTTAAAACTTATGGACAGGTCGCGCATTTTGTTACAGCAAGTAGCGATAACCCTAAAACATGGCGTACACATATTGAGCCAACAGTCGCTTATACCCTCTCTAACTCTTGGTCATCATTAACAACTGAAGTTGGCATGATGGTGACGCACTATAATCAAGATCTGCCGAAATATAGAGATCAATATCTCAATCTTGATCGTAATGTTAATCGCTTTATTCCAAAATTTAGTAGTGATGCAAAAATTATTTTTGAGCGTAATGTCGATCTTCTGCAAGGGTATACCCAGACTTTAGAACCGCGAGTTAAATATCTCTATATTCCATATCGGAATCAATCTAATATTGGGAATTATGACTCTACGCTTCTACAATCCGACTATATTGGACTATTTAGAGATCAACCATACAGCGGACTTGATCGCATTGCATCAGCGAATAAGTTATCAGCAGGTATTACAACACGTTTTTATGATAACAATAAGGTAGAGAGATTTAATTTTTCACTCGGTGAGATTACCTACTTTACACAATCAAAAACGGGTGATAGCCGATCTGAATTTGATAAACATAAAGATACAGGTAGTATTACTTGGGCCGCTGATAACTACTGGCTTATCACAAAAGATTTTATCTTCCGCAATGGCATCCAATATGATACCCGTCTTGATACTATCTCGCTTGCAAATAGCATATTAGAGTATCGACCAGGGGCTGAAAAGCTGGTGCAACTCTCATACCGTTATGCTAATCAAAACTATATTGATTCAATTGGTGCATCTTATAATACCCCTTATAAACAGGATATCTCTCAAGCTGGTATTATGGCTTCTTGGCCAATAACATTAACGGTCAGTGCGGTTGGATCTTATTATCAGGATATTAAATTAGGCCGTACAGCAGATAGTTTTGCCGGATTACATTATAGTAACTGTTGTTGGGGTGTAACCGTGCAGTATGGCAGGAAATTAACCGATTGGGATTTCACAAGTAAAGAGAGTAAATATGAGAATAAATTCTCTATTAATTTTGAACTACAAGGTTTAGGTCACTCAACTAATCCAACTGCTAAGATGTTGAATTTTGGTAAATTACCATATATATCGAGCTTTGAATAAAAGACCTTTTTAGATGAAAATGGAACTAATCATTTTTTTAATGGTCAAATTACTGAGCAACCAGTGATAACTACCATGGTGAATTATCATGGGCAATAATAGTTATTTCCATAAATAGATATATTTATAGATAAGTTGAGTGAATATGAAATTATCAAAATTACTGATTATATTAAATTTAGGTTTTGGGCTAATTGCACCTCTATCTACTCAAGCAGCACCACAAGTTGTCGATCAAGTTGCAGCAATTGTTAATAACAATGTCATTTTGGAGAATGATATTAATGAGATGCTTAATACTATCAAAGCAAGTATGGATCCAAAAAATTTGCCTGATGATAAGACGCTTAGACGGCAGATTATTGATCGATTAATTATCGAAAATTTAATTTTACAAAAAGCGACCCAAGCTAAAATTACGGTTACAGATGATGAGATCACGCAAGCAATTAACCAAATTGCTTCTGAAAATCAGATGACCATAGATGAACTGCGCAGCAAACTCTCTATGATGAAAATGAGTTATAATGATTATCGTGATCGTATTCAAAATGATATGCTAATAGAAAGAGCAAAGATGAATGAAGTTCGTCGCCGTATCACAATTTCTGATAATGAGGTTGAAAATTTAGCTAAAACAATTGCAAAACAGCCAACTAATAATATTGATGTTAATATTGGGCATATATTGATTGCTGTACCTGAAAATGCATCAGGAAAACAGATTGCTGATGCCTCTAATAAAGCACGTGATATTGTGGCTCGTTTAGAGAAAGGTGAAAATTTTGCCAAGATGGCAGCAGCCTACTCAAATGATGAACTTGCCTTAAAGGGCGGTAACATGGGTTGGCACAAAATTAATGAGTTGCCAACTATATTTGAGAGTAAATTAATTCGCGCACCAAAAGGTGCCATTATTGGACCAATCCGTTCTGGCGTTGGTTTACATATCTTAAAAGTGATTGATAACCGTTCAGAAGCGCCGAAAGTTATCACCGCACAAGAGGTTCATGCTCGCCATATTCTAATTAAGACGAATGTACTTATGACTGACGATAAAGCTAAACAGAAAATCAATGAAATTCGTCAATCTATAATTAATGGATCAACCTCTTTTGAACTGGCAGCAAAAGCCTATTCTGAGGATCCTGGTTCTGCCGATAGTGGTGGTGATTTAGGTTGGAGTCTCCCTGAGCGATATGATCCTGCATTTAAAAATGCATTACTTGAATTAAAAAAAGGTGAAATTAGCGAGCCAGTCAAATCGTCATTTGGATGGCATTTAATTGAACTTATTGATAGTAAAAAAGTGGACAAAACAGGTGATGCAACCAAAGAACAAGCATACCGCATTATTTTTAATCGTAAATTTAGCGAAGAGTCTCAAGTTTGGATTCAAGAGATTAAAGGTGATGCCTATATAAAGATCATGGATGATGATCAAGATAACCAAGATAACCAAGATAACCAAGATAGCCAAAAAAACCAAGATAATAGTGATAAATAAGCGTGGTAAGATAGATAAAGATGAATAGTCGTGTACATCAGGGGCACTTTGCTCGTAAACGGTTTGGACAGAACTTTCTACATGATGAATTCATTATTGAGAGTATTATCGCTGCAATTCAGCCTAAACCAGATCAGGCATTAGTTGAAATCGGTCCTGGGCTTGCAGCGTTAACAGTGCCAATGAGTAAATATGTTGATCAGTTAACTGTTATTGAAATTGACCGCGATCTCGTCGCGCGTTTAAATGATAATCCACTTTTAAAAGATAAAGTAACGGTGATCAATCAGGACGCACTGTTGATCGACTTTAATCAGTTATCAAGTGAGTTAGCAAAACCATTACGTGTATTTGGTAACCTACCGTATAACATTTCAACACCTATTATGTTTCACCTCTTTAAGTATGCTGATGTTATTACTGATATGCATTTCATGTTACAAAAAGAGGTTGTGCAGCGATTAGTTGCTGCGCCTAATAGTAAAAGTTATGGACGGTTAACGATTATGGCACAATATTTTTGCCAAATTATCCCCGTTCTTGAAGTCCCACCATCGTCGTTCAGTCCGGCACCTAAAGTTGATTCTGCAGTTGTTAAACTTATTCCTTATAAGAATAGACCCTATAATGTAAAAGATGTGTCGATTTTATCGCGAATTACTACAGCTGCATTTGGTCAACGTCGCAAAACAATTCGGAATAGTTTAAGTAATCTATTTACCGAAGAGCAATTGATCGAACTTGACATTAACCCTAATTTACGTGCTGAAAATCTAACTATAGCGCAATACTGTCTATTAGCCGAGCACTGTAAGTTAGAAGCAGATGCGCAATAATCGAAACGATTTAAAAAAGAGATCTTATTATATTGTTAATGATCCTACTTAACTGCAGTTGATAAAACAGGATAATAATTATGGCAAATTTATTAATTGGCGATATTCATGGTTGTTATGATGAGTTTATGCAGTTATTAGAGAAGGCCAGTTTTTCCTCATCTGATACACTTTGGTTAACGGGTGATCTGGTTGCTAGAGGTCCTAAATCATTAGAAGTATTGCGTTTTGTTAAATTAAATTCTGCACAGATTCGCCTTGTTTTAGGCAATCACGATCTCCACCTCTTATCAGTCTATGCTGGTGTTGCCGCTGATCATAAAAAGGATCATATAAAACAGATTTTATCTGCTCCCGATTGTGATGAGTTAATTAATTGGTTACGTGAACAGCCACTGATACAGATTGATGATGATCTTAAATTGATCATGGCGCATGCTGGGATCTCTCCCCAGTGGGATTTAGCGACGGCAAAAAAATGTGCTTACGATATAAATGCTGTCCTAACTAGTGATATTTATCCTCTCTTCTTAGATAAAATGTACGGTAATTTTCCTGATTACTGGTCGGAAGATCTACAGGGTTTTGATCGATTACGTTATATAACTAACGCCTTTACCCGCATGCGATACTGTTATGAAGATGGACGGCTCGATTTTTACTGTAAAGATTCTCCTGAAAAAGCGCCAAGTAAACTTAAACCTTGGTTTATGCTGCCAAGGAAAATCCCCCAAGATTATAGTATTGCCTTTGGTCATTGGGCTGCGTTAAATGGTAAGGGTACCCCAGACCATATTTATGCGCTTGATACCGGATGCTGTTGGGGTGGGAAGCTGACCTGTCTACGTTTTGAAGATAAAAAATATTTTAGAAAGAGAAACATTGAAGCTAAATTGAATAAGTAGTTGATCTGTTTACATTTATCTCATATTTTTACCATGCCATTAACCATATCATTAATCAAGCTCACTCATCGTAAAAGGTTACTAATATGTTTGTAATTCGTACAATGAAAATTATCTGGAAAAGCCTTAATTTTATTCGGGACTTCTTTTTTAACCTTCTATTTCTAATTATTATTCTATTTGCTATTAGTGGTTATTATTTAATTAAGTCTACTCAGGCAGAGAGTTATAAGCCACAAAGTGGGGTATTAGTTGTCGATCTTGAAGGTGTAATTGTTGATAACACCTATTATGATGATGGGCTCTATCAAATGATAAATCAGCTATCTGATAAGAAAGTAGATACTGATCGTGAGAATAGTTTGTTTATATTGACCCAAAAAATTGCCCAAGCTGCTAAAGATCCAAATATCACAACTATGGTGTTGAAGTTAGATAATTTTGCCGGCGCCAGTTTAGAATCACTCCAATATGTTGGTAAATATCTCACTCAGTTTCATAATGCAAATAAACCAATCTATGCAATTGGTACCAATTTTAACCAGAGCCAATACTATTTAGCGAGTTATGCAGATAAGATCTATTTAACTCCGCAAGGCGCAGTAGCACTATATGGTTTATCGGCGAATACCCTCTATTACAAAACTTTACTAGATAATCTTAAAGTTAATACGCATGTTTTTCGAGTCGGCACCTATAAATCAGCAATAGAACCTTTTATTCGTGACGATATGTCAAATGAGGCGCGAGAAAATACTACACGCTGGTTATCCTTAATGTGGAAAAACTATGTAGCTGATGTGACAGATCAGCGTAGAGTCGCTCTTAAAGGTGCACCATTAGTACCAACAGCTGATGTTATGCTGGCAAAATTACGAGATGCTGATGGTAGTATGGCGCAATATGCGCTAAATAATGGCGTAATTGATGAGATAAGATCTACCTACGAGTTTGAAAACAGTGTTCTTAAGCAGAGCGATACAGTAACTATTTATGACTATATTCTGCATGATAATAACGGTTATGCAGCAAATAGAACTAAAGATATAAAAGCAGATAATAAGCCACAGATTGCCGTGGTATTTGTCAATGGTACGATTACTGACGGTAATACCAGTAGAGGAGTTACTGGAAGTGATGATATTGTTTTGCAGTTACGTGCTATTCGGCAAAATCCTGACATTAAAGCCGTTGTATTGCGTGTAAATAGCCCAGGCGGCAGTGTAACCGCTTCTGAAGCTATTCGTAGTGAACTAATCTCGCTTAAGGATAAAGATATTCCTATTATTGTCTCAATGGGGAATATGGCGGCATCAGGTGGTTATTGGATCTCAACAGCTGCTGATTATATTGTGGCAAATCCCAACACCATAACCGGCTCAATTGGTATATTTGGTATTGTTCCAACTTTTGAAAATACACTTGCCCATGTGGGTGTCTATAGTGATGGTGTTGCAACATCACCTCTAGCACAACAAAATCTCACAAGTAAGCTACCAGATGAGATGAGTCAACTGATTCAGATGAATATTAACAATGGCTATCACAACTTTATATCATTAGTTGCTAAATCACGCAAAATGGAGCTTGAGCGAGTGGATAAGATTGCACAAGGTCAGGTATGGCTAGGTCAAGAGGCATTAGATATAGGGTTAGTTGATAAGTTGGGCGATTTTGATGATGCTGTAAGTTTGGCAGTAAAAGTGGCGAAATTATCTGATTACCGTATCGATTGGCAAACTCCAAAAACCAGCTGGTTTAGTGCCATGTTTAGTAATATGATGACCTTTATGCCAACTACAGTAAGTAGATCAGTTGTCGGATCGTTCTTAACTCAATTACCAGAAGTGAAACAGTTGCAACAAAGTGCAATCCTATGGGATAAATTTGCAACCGACCCACAAAATCGATATATCTACTGCCTCAACTGTGCTGATGTAAGATAGAATTAGTTCTGCCAATTTAGGTTGGCAGAACTGTCTAGTATAGCCCTTATAGCATTATTTTATAGCATTGCTTTTACAGCATTTACAATATTATTTTGATAACATTATTCTTATCAGTAAAGATTACTGGCTATCGCTCTTTTTGTAAAAATAGCGCATCTGTTCAATCGCACTCTGTATATATTGATAATTGGGTGTTTGATCAACTTTACGATTATGCGCATCCATATAGTGACTAACGCCAATACGATTAACTAAATAGATGTGATCTAATGTTCTCACTGCATAAGAGCTATAATTTGACATTAATAACCAGTTTCTTTCAGGCATCGGACTGAAAAGATCATAACCAGTTGCATAGTCCCGAATATCATTTTCAACATATAAGTAGTGTCTCATTAGTGAAGGCACAACATCTTCATGACTGGTTAATTTATTCGCATTTTCTTGCAAATTTGCGCTATCCTTTCCACCAATAACAATAAAAGGTACTTTGGTTTGTGCATCAGTATAGTTACCATTATGTCCCCAAAAACCTAATCTATTATCATTCATCTCTTGCCCATGGTCCCCAGTAATAATAATTAAAGTATTATCTAAAGTCCCTGATGCAAGGAGCTCGTCATAAATTTGTTGCAATAAGTGGTCATCATAATAGACGCTCTGTTTATAGCGATTAAAAATCGGTTCTGGAGTGGTCTCATTATTTAGAGTCATATAGTTTAGATCCCCAACCGGTTTGAATTTCACTTCAAAGTCAGCAGGGAAGTCATAACCATGTGGAGCATCATAAAATAGGAATGAAAATGTTGGTCTCTCTTGATCACGTGATCTAAACCAAGCTAACCAATCATCAGTTAATACTTTATCGCGCTCTGAAGCTGAGTTCCCCTCACTATTGATCCGTAACTTATCTATGGTAACAAATGCGGTACGATCAAATTCGGGCGCTGTCACTTTAGCAGAGGTGAAGATACCGATATTATAGTTCTCTTTTTGTAGTGTAGTGACGAAGAGAGAAGGGATGCTATTACGCAAAAATGCATCCCAATAGGTACCTGGTATGCCATAAAATAGACCAAAAATACCTGTACGGGTAGCATTACCTGTTGAGTAGTGGTTATTGAATATTACACCACCATTTTGTTTAACAAACTGGTAGGTATTTGGCGAAATTTCAGGTGAAAAAGTATCATAACGCCATGAATCCAATACAATAAACATAATATTTTGTGGTTTTTTATTTGATGGATTGATCACTAACGGCGCTTTAGGATAGAAGAGACTATGATTTTTTGCTTTAGGGCTATATACCACTTTGCGTTCGCCATCTTTATCTACCATTTTCATAATAGTAGACGAAGTTAATGGGTAATAAAGGGGGACATACTCTTTAATTGCCATAATAGGTGAGTAAGCATAATAGAAGGCTACCATATGCCCAAATTGACTGATACAGAGTGTTAAAAAGAGGAGACAGTTAGCAAACCAGATAGCAGGAAAAGATCTTCTCTTATTCGCAGATTCACCGGTATATCTTTTAGTAATAAATTTATTTAAAGCGAAGAGTGTGAAATATTCGACACAAAATAGCGCAAAAATCAACAGCCCAATTAAGCAGTAAGTGAGTATTGAAAAATCGACCACTTGCCCTGAGAGTACCATTGAGAGAACCGATTGATTAATATGGAATCGGTACTGCTGAAAAACAATTGTATCAACAAAAATCAGGCACTGCGCCAGACTTAAAATGAGTGATAAAATAATATGCCGCGTAACTTGATTAAGAAGTAATAGCGGTAGACAGACTAAAAATAGGAGCAGATAGAGTATAAAAAGGTTACTAACCATAGCACAGAAAGCAAAACCTATGCCGAGAAGTGAGAATGAGGTTTCAGGTATTAAAAAATAGCGGATGGCAATAAGAGCCGAGATGATTAAGTTAATTAAAATGAATAGATATAATTTTCGCATAAAATTTTCTTAATTTTTCTTAATATAGAGATAATAGATCTGACCATAAAAAAAGATTCCTGAGGAATCTTTTTTTTATAGATTAACTGTTACGATCAGTGACAGGTAAAAATATACGAAATTGTATTAATTTCGACGATCACCCAAAATATTTAACAACATGATAAATAAGTTGATAAAGTCAAGATAGAGCGTTAAAGCGCCTAAAATAACAAAGCGTCTAAAATGATTACTATTATCTTGTGAGATCTCATTACCAAGCATTTTTAACTTTTGGGTATCGTAGGCAGTTAAACCAGCAAATATAAACACACCAATATAACTAATCGCCATCATTAAACCTTGGTTTTTCATAAAGATATTAACTAATGACGCGATAACAATTCCAATCAATCCCATAAATAGGAATCGCCCAAAACCAGAAAGATCACGTTTTGTTGTATAACCGTAAAATGCTAGTGCTGCAAACATACCTGCTGCAATAAAAAAGACACTAGTAATCGATTCAGCAGTATAGGCGATAAAAATCGAGGTGAGTGATAGCCCCATTAGAACTGAGTAGAGCATAAAGAGGGCTGTCATGGCACTACCTGATAGACGTTGCACTAAACCAGATAGAACAAACACCAAACCGATTTGCGCAGCAATTAGTACCCATGAAAAAACAGATAAACCTGTGATATAACCATATTGATTGATATTAAATAGTAAGTGAAGGACAGCATTGTTGGTAGAACTATACCAAGCAACAAAACCAGTAAGCAGTAAACCGACTGTCATCCAACCATATACATGGCTCAGATAGGTTTGTAAACGCGTACCTGCTTGTTCAACTATTGAACCATTTGGTGAATATTTTTGCATTAATTACCTCTTTTTAGAATTTCTCGAATATACGAATTAACTATATGTAATTTACTTAACTATTTGGATCTTATTTTAATTTATATCTAATTTATTAAAGTAGATATAGTATCTATAACCACTTTTTTAAAGCATTTATATCACTTTTTTTTGCCGCGATCCACTCTTCACCTCTGGTAGTACGCTCCTTTTTCCAAATAGGTGCATCATTTTTTAAACGATCCATGATAAATTCTGTTGTGGCAAAAGCGTCTTGCCGATGTGCACTACTCACACCTACAAACACAATTTGCTCATTAGTATTAAGATCGCCGACACGGTGAATAATGGCAATACGGTTTAATTGCCAGCGGTTGCGAGCTTGCTTGGCAATATTAGTTAATGCCTTTTCTGTCATCCCTGCATAATGTTCTAAAAAGAGCGAAATTGTCTCATTTTCAAGCGAACGAACTTTACCTATAAAAGTGACAACTGCGCCATCTTTGGGGGAATTCGCTAACCATTCGGTTAACTGATTAACGTCAAATGGGTGATTGATCACCTTTATCACGCTATTTTTTTCGGTAATTTGATCAATTTTCATCTGATCATCCACCGGTCACAGGGGGAAAGAGTGCAATTTCATCACCCTTTTTAATGATATAGTTATGATCAACTAAGGTATGATTCACTGCACATAGTGGTGAATGAGATTTTAATGCTAAAGACCAATTGTCTCCGCGTTCACTTAAGTTGGTTATCATTGTTGCTATAGTTTGATTTTCGGCATCGATATTTATCTCATGCGTTCCAATCAGTTCGCGAATTTGGGCAAAGAAAACAATTTTATTCATTTTTTCTTCTTTTTTATCTGATAATAACAGTGATATTTGAAAGTAAAAACTTCAATTAAAAATTTTACTCTTGTGCCGTAAATGTACCTGATTTTCCGCCACTTTTAGAGAGTAATTTTACTTCAGAAATCACCATATCACGTTGTACTGCTTTGCACATATCATAGATGGTTAAAGCCGCTACCGATGCAGCAACTAATGCCTCCATCTCTACTCCAGTTTGCCCAGTTAAACGGCAATGAGATTCGATCTTGACACGGTGATTCTCTTCATCGGCTAAAATGTTTACCTCTATTTTACTTAATAATAGTGGATGGCATAATGGAATAAGATCCCATGTCTTTTTAGCCGCTTGTATACCGGCAATACGAGCAGTTGCAAACACATCACCTTTATGATGTTTCCCATCAACAATCATAGCTAACGTTTCAGGATTCATTACCACAAAAGCTTCGGCTACTGCTTCGCGAGTGGTGTGCTGTTTATCAGAAATATCGACCATATGCGCATCTCCATACGCATTAATATGAGAAAAAGTTGCTGTCATATCTGTCCCAAATATCTTTTTGTTAATAGCTTGTTGTTAATAGTTTATCGTTAATAGCGTATTGAACATCTGCTAATCGTTGCTAGGGTGTCAAGATAGCAAATTTTTATTATTGATACCACTATTCCTATCTAATAAGATGGTACAGATTTGAAATATATCGATTATTAAATTTAGATAATAGATTGGCATAAATAACTATTAACCCTAAAACATCACTACTAAATTTATTAAAAAATTGAATTTTGTCCGAATAATAGGCGTTGCTGTAGCTGCATGGAGGGAGCAAATGGCAAGAGGTTAGGTTGTATCTTAACTGTAATTAAGTATATACTAGCGGCATTTATATTTAACTATTGGATGGTGGGATGGCTGTTATTTTCTATATTGCAACTATTATTGCAATATTTGCGAGTATCAAAGTGATCAGTTGCAGGCGCGTTGATAAAGCTATCTTATATTTTGTGCTCCTACTATTAGCAATTGCATTTATTTTTATCATTATTAACGCCTATTTTTCAGTTATTCTGTCGATTATTCTATTTATGGGTGGCATTTCAATCCTCTTTTTATATGTCTCCACTTTTTTGAATATCAATCAAGATATTGTTGAAAACGGTAAACGTGGCATCAGCCCAAAAATCTGGCTTGGTCCACTTATTTTGACATTTATTCTGTTAGTTATACTTATCTATGGTGTAGTTAGTACAACTTATGCTCGAGGAGTTAATCCACATAACTCTTTAAATGTTATGTCACCCCATGCCTATATCATTATGATTGAGTTAAGTGCATATCTTCTACTAGGTGCATTTATGATTGCTTACCATTTTATGCGTCGGTTATTTAAAGGAGCGACAGTATGATCTCCTTAATGGATTGCCTTGTTTTTGCCTCTATCTTATTTGTTATCGGGCTTTTAGGCGTGATGATTCGACGTAATCTCCTCTTTCTTCTTTTTAGTTTAATCATTATGAATTTAGGTGTCATCATGGCTTTAGTTGCAGCAGGAAGTTACTGGCAACAGTTTGATGGTCAGATGATCGCTATTTTAGCCATGAGCACAACAGTTGCCGAAACAGTTGTTGGGCTTGCACTATTAATTAAAATATTTTATCGTCGTAAAACGTTAAATATTGACTCGTTGAGTGAAATGAAAGGATGAATTTACTTTATTTAACGATTATTATTCCACTGCTATCCTTCCTATCATTGGTCTGCATTGGTCGCCATATTCGATCTGAAAATATAAAAATTATTGGGATTAGCACGATGCTAATCATCCTCTTACTAACACTATTTACCTGTATTGACTATGGCGTTAATACGGTTCCTGATATGACGCTCATCTACTCGCGTTTGCTTTGGGACTGGTTTACAGTAGGGGACTTTATTGTACCTGTTACCTTATCACTTGATGGTTTATCACTGATCTTTTTGATAATGGTTAGCTTTTTTGGTCTTCTTATCTACCTTTTTGCTGCACTCTATCTAGAGTCCAAACAGGAAATTTACACCTTTTATGCTTATAGTAACCTATTAATTGCCTCGCTTTTGATCGAAATCCTAGTCGATAATCTACTGGTTATGCTAATTGGTTGGGAAGGAATTAGTCTTAGTAGCTACCTCTTAATTGGCATTTACTATAATCAACTACGTAGTGGTTATGCAGCTGTTAAAGCATTTATGGTGATGCATATTACCGATATCTTCTTAATTACTGCTGTTTTTCTTCTATATCAAGAGCTAAACACGCTTAATATTCGTGATCTATTAACCGCAGCCCATGACAATATTGCCGTAGATTCAGATATCATATATTGGATTACTTTACTCCTATTTTTAGGTGTGATTAGTAAAGCAGCGCAATTCCCAATGCAGACAGGTTTTGTTGAAACCACATTAGCGCCAATGCCAGTAACTGCGTTTATTCAGTCGTCAACAATTGTATTTGCTGGTGCTTACTTAATTCTGCGGTTAAGTAATCTCTTTATGATGTCGAGTGATGTCATGCTAATAATGGCGATTTTAGCCTCAATAACAACACTATTTGCAACCACTATCTCATTAGTGCAATTTGATATTAAAAAGATTATTACTTACCTTAATTTAGGTCAAATAAGTTACCTTTACTGGGCATTTTCATCTCAAAATTGGAACGCATCACTCAATTTTCTAATTGTCTATGCAGTAACTACTGCATTACTAATTTTATCATCTGCACTACTGGTTAAAATGTGTCAAGGAGAACGGGATATTAGTAAGATGGGTGGGTTGATCAAATCAGCGCCGCTACTCTATATCTGTTTTCTATTTTGCGCATTTTCAATAAGTGCAATGCCTTGGATCTCATCTGCTTTTTACGTAAAAGGGGATATTATCTGGGGATTGATGGCGCAAGATAAATTGATTGCAGGAACTATCGGGCTTATTGGTATTTTACTCTCTTCATTGAGTATCTTACGGCTTATCTGTAAGATTTTTCACCATAAACCTAAAATGGCTAATCTTGTTACTATTAAAAAGATCACTTATCTACCGTTACTTATATTACTCTTTTTTACCACGGCATTTTTTATCTACTTCCCTTTGCCTACTCAAGGTATTATCACGATTATCGATCTGCAAACTAAAGGTCAACTCCCTTTTAGATTACTACTTGCGGCTGTTACGTTACTTAGCTTTTTAATTGGCTATATCTTTTATATACACAACAATAGCGAAATTCGTGAAATTGTGAATACACCAATAGTGAAGTTTTTTATTAATTTATCAGCAACTGAGTGGCGTTTCGACTACTGGCTTAGAAAAATAGTTGTCATACCCTATCTCTATTTAGCCAATTTAGTAAAACGAGATCCATTAGCCAATTGGGATAACTGGATTTTATGGTCAGTTAAAAAAGTTAATTCCCGTATTGTGACGCTTGAAAATGGTCATCTACGCTGGTATATGGTATCGATAGTGATTGGGGCGATTATTATATTAATGTTGCTTGTCTTTATTTAACTATTATTTATTAATAAAAACGGTTTATAAAAACTATTTAATAAAAACTATTTAATAAAAAACAATTTAAAACAATAAAAAAAACGTTGATTAATAAAAGATAATATTTAGTGTTGATAAAAATTTATAGATTTCTGTAGATAAGGATTACTATGTTGTTATGGCTTATTTTTCTCCCAATTATAGGGGGGATTATTGGATGGTTATCTTCGCTCTATATACGCCAACTCTCTTGGCGGATAGATCAACCACTTTTTTGGCGAAAAGTGTCACTTTGGATAGCGTTAGCCACGGTTATAGCGACTCTGCTTATTGCCTTGCTGCTATGGCATGAAGCAATTACCCAATTAAGAGAGGGTAAAGAGTGGCGTCAAGAGTTTAATATTGCTTGGATTCCACTTTTAGGTATTCGTCTTCATCTCTTTTTAGATGGTTTTTCATTAGTAATGATTACCACTACCCTGTTTGTTGTTCTATTGACCCTTTGCTATTCACGCAAGGAGAGACCAAGCAATGCAGGTCTCTTCTATCTCTGTATACTCTTTATGACGACATCTGTCTTGATGTCCTTTGTTGTTGTTGATCTATTTCTCTGGTTCTTCTTTTGGGAGGCAGTCGCGATTCCACTCTACTTGCTGATCTCGCTATGGGGTAGACGCGATTCAAGTGCTCAATTACGATTCAATGGCGCAAGTAAATTTTTAATTTATACGCAGATCAGTAGTCTATTGATGTTAATCTCCATCATCTCGTTAGCATTAATTAACTGGAACTTAACCGAACACTGGACATTCGATTCACAAATATTGACTAAAACCCCTATTTCAAGCAGTGTTGAATTTTTCTTAATGGTGGGATTCCTCTCTGCGATAATGGTACGAATCCCATGTGTTCCACTACATAGTTGGTTTATTGAGGCGCATATTGAATCTTCTACTACTGGATCGATGATGATAAGCGGATTACTGCTAAGTACGGCAACTTATGGCCTATTACGTTTTGTGATCCCCATCTTTCCTAACGCCTCATTAATGATCACCCCGATTATTCTGTTACTCTCCCTTTTAACACTCATTTACGCTGGTTTACTGGCATTTAGTCAAACGGATATTAAAAAGTTGATAGCTTATATCAATATTGCTTTAATGGGTTTTATTACTGCAATTATCTATAGTGGATCGCGACTTGCGTATCAAGGGGTGGTGATACAAAATATTGCTATTAACTTTTCAATGGTCGGTATGTTTGTCATAAGTGGACTTTTAGCTGAGTGCTATTTAACGCGCAATATTAATCAATTCAAGGGTTTAAAAGATCATGTAAGGTATCTCTCAACTTTTACCCTCTTTTTTATGCTGGTGGTATTAGGCGTGCCGGGTACCGCTAATTTTGTTGGTAACTATATGATGTTATTAGGCAGTTTTAATGTCTACACCTACTACACAATACTATTAGTAGTAGGACTACTACTGGTCTCGGTCTCTTTGGTTATTCGTCTACAGCCTATTTTTTATGGTGCAGCAAATAGAACCGATTATAATAGAACATCTCTAGCTAAAAGGGATATTGCTCTATTGGTAACACTGCTAATTGTCCTTATCATTATTGGTCTCTATCCACAATTTATTCTTGATATCACTTATTCATCAATTAATCAAATTACCGATCACCTCACGGCTGTTCGGGTGGGAGATCTCTAATCTATGATCATGTTATCCCCAATTTTTATACTCAGCATTGCCATTATTGTGCTACTTTTCTTGATCATTTTCGGCAAATTCAGTACCAAACAGTGTGCTATTTTTACTGCAGCAAGCCTACTGTTAACACTTTTAGTCTCCATTTTTATCGGTTATCAAATTTTAACTCACTCAGAAACAATGAGTGGCATAGGCAGTGATAATCGGCAGATAGCTGTTATAACACCAAGTGGAAAACAGATTAATAAAACAGGAGATCAAACTGTTCAAATAGTAAATCCAACGGAAAGTGGAAATAGTGCATCTTTACCTAAGGAGAAACAGGTCACTAACCAAAAAATTGGCGATGATCAAAATAGTGCAACAGATGCAACTAAGCCGACTATTAGTAATGAGGAAGATGCAAAAGAGGAGCCAACAGCAACACTCGCTGATCCAATTGCACCTGCTCAAAGTTTAGCAGCTATTCAACTAGAGAAAATTGAACCAACCGTAAGCCAATTAGAGATTAAAAAAAGTGATCTTGAAGATACAACATGGCAAGCAACGCATGCTACGGCACTATTTGCCTGTGATGGTTATGGATTTCTCTATAGCTCGCTTATTTTACTGATTGCAACGCTTGTCTGCTGTTTTGCCTATCAATGGTTTAAACTGGAACAGAGTAAGAATGGACTCTTTTATCTCATTCTCCTTTTTACCACTTTAGGTGGCGTGATATTGGTTTTCGCAAGTCACCTTATTTCACTCTTTTTAGGTTTTGAGCTATTATCAATCCCCTTTATTGGACTTATTGGTTATCAATATACTCAAAAGCACTCATTAGAAGCAGCAATTAAATATATGGTGTTGTCAGCTATTGCAACCGCTTTCTTATTAATGGGAATCGCCTTCTATTATGCGGCAACAGGTGAATTAACCTTTTCTGGACTTAGCTATCAGCTCTCAACTGTTACCCTGTTAAGTACACTCCTCTTAATGGGGGTCTGCTTAATGTTAGTTGGTATAGGCTTTAAACTATCGTTAGTCCCTTTCCAACTCTGGTTGCCTGATGTCTATCAAGGTGCATCAACTATTGTCGCACTACTATTTTCAACGGTTGGTAAAGTGGCAATATTTTGTGCCATAGCAAGGCTCTTTTTGCTCGCACCAATTGTTAATAACGAAACTATTCGCACCATTCTTATTGTTATGGCTCTCTGCTCGATCCTATGGGGTAACTTATTTGCTTTAATGCAGAGTAATATTAAACGGCTGCTTGCTTATTCATCAATCGCCCATTTTGGTTACCTAATGACGGCATTAATCGCTGTGCAGTATCAAGTCCTTGCATTAGAGACAATAGGTGTCTATTTAATTGGTTATATATTAGCTAATATTGCGCTATTAGGTGGGGTGATTTTAGAGTCCCACTCAACCGAACCGCAGGATCATGAGAAAGATATCGATCTAACTGGGTTATTTTGGCGCCGACCAGTCTTAGCACTCTCAATGGGAATTGGTCTATTATCACTTGCAGGTGTGCCGTTAACTGTTGGTTTTATGGGGCGATTTTTATTAGTACTATTAAGTGTCACCGCAGAGTTATGGTGGTTGATTGGCGCTATTATCATTGGTACCGCAATTGGGCTCTATTTTTATGCAAGACTAATAATCAACCTATTTATGCGTCCAGTTAATGGTATTAGTTTAAAGAGTAATAGATATGTGGCAGATGAACAGAACGATCTTACAGCCACTGATGAACTACTATCAACAGATAAGTTAAAAATCAAATTCTATCGATTAAATCTGAGCGAAGTGTTGATCCTCTTGTCCGCCATTTTGATACTACTTTTTGGGATCTATCCAAAATGGTTATTTGATTTAGTCAGTATGGCGCAATATTTAACATCTTAATTTATAAATTAATCTCTACATTAACTAATAGATGAGTATGTAAAAAGATTAACATAAGTGTAAAAATTAAAATTGTCTCTTTTTTGACTTAAAAAATTACTAAAAAGATAGATATAGATGTTTAACCCTAAAACATTGTAACAGTTGGTTAGGTAATTTTGATCAAATAAAAATAAAGTGTGACATAGGATGCGTCTAAATGAAATAGTTCATATATGAATGGTTTCTTATGTTATAATCCTGCGCTTATGGGTTCTCTGTAATTGTAATATCGTAGTTGCAACTATAGTGTTGCAACTTATAGTTTTTTAACACTATTTAAAATAAGAGGTAAAGTATGGACTTTTTTATTTCAAAAGCATATGCCGATGCAGGTCAAGCGGGTGAGTCAAATCCCTATTTCATGCCGATCATTCTCGTCGCTTTTGGTCTCTTTTTCTATTTTATGATTATGCGTCCACAACAGAAACGGGCAAAAGCACACCGTAATTTAATGGCATCAATCGCTAAAGGTGATGAAGTGTTAACTAATGGTGGATTAATTGGTCGCGTTGCTAAAGTAAATGATAATGGTTATATCGCTTTAGAACTTAATGACACGACTGAAGTTGTCATTAAACGCGATTTTATCACATCTGTTTTACCAAAAGGGACCATGAAATCGCTTTAATCTATCCTGATTAATTAATATTTATTAAAGCTTGTTTTTATAGACAGTTTTTAAAGATATTTTTAACGATAATAGAGATAGATTTAATGGTATTTCATTGATATTAATTATCCATTTCCACAAGAGAATACGCCGTGTTAAACCGTTATCCTTTGTGGAAGTACATCATGTTGGTCGTCGTTATCTGCGTCGGCCTTCTTTATGCACTTCCTAATATTTATGGTGAAGATCCCGCCATTCAGATTTCAGGATCGCGTGGTGCCGAAGTCACGATAGCTACCCAAGACAAAGTTAAAAAACTGTTAGACGACAATCAAATCACGCCTAAATCCATCCTATTCGAAAATAGCTCTATCCTTATTCGTGTTGGCGATAATGATACTCAACTAAAAACGAAAGAGCTGATCGCCCAAATGTTAGGCGAAAATTATATTGTGGCACTCAATCTCGCACCAGCAACGCCTACTTGGTTATCACTCATTGGTGCTGAGCCGATGAAGTTAGGGTTAGATCTCCGTGGTGGCGTACACTTCTTGATGGAAGTTGATATGAGTACCGCCTTAAGTAAGCTGGTTGATCAATCAATTGAAACTCTAAAAAATGAGTTGACCAATAGCAAATTGAACTATAGCAGCGTTGTAAAAGAGAACAATTCGCAGATCACACTACAATTTGCCAATAGTGATGATCGCAACAAAGCATTAACAAAAATTAAAACCTTGCCAGATTTTACCCTTGTATCCCAATCTAATAATGCTTTTGTTTTGGCGATCAGCGAGCAGCGTTTACAGCAGTCAAAATCTGATGCTGTTGCACAAAATACCACCATTTTACGCAATCGTGTCAACCAATTAGGGGTTGCAGAACCTATCGTTCAAAGGCAAGGTTCTGACCGTATTGTGGTCGAACTGCCTGGCATTCAAGATACCGCCTTAGCAAAACAGATTTTGGGCGCAACAGCAACACTAGAATTTAGGCAGGTAAATGAAGATGCGAGTGCGAATCTACCAGCAATTATTAGTGGTCAATCACGTGTTCCTTATGGTTCAGAAATTAAATACACTGCAACTGGTCGACCCGTAGTTCTCTATAAGAGAGTCATTTTAACGGGTGATCATATTACTGATTCATCATTTAGAACTTCAGATTTAGCGCAACCGCAAGTTTCCATCTCACTAGATGGTGCTGGTGGTAAAACCATGCTCGATTTTACCAAAAAAAATCTGCACAAACCGATGGCAACCCTATTTGTAGAGTATAAAGATACCGGCAAAAAGGATGAAAATGGCAAACCAATTCTTGAAAAACGGGAAGAGGTGATCAATGTTGCAACAATACAAGGAATCTTTAGTAATCAATTCCAGGTGACCGGCATTAGCAGTATTGATGAAGCTAAAAATCTCTCACTTTTACTACGTGCTGGCGCCTTAATTGCGCCGATTCAAATTGTTGAAGAGCGTACAGTAGGTCCTTCAATGGGGCAAGAGAACATCACCCAAGGTTTAGAATCCTGTGCGTGGGGTCTTCTCATCTCGGTTATTTTCATGCTTGTTGTTTATCGCCTTTTTGGTCTCTTTGCTAGTTTAGCGTTAGTTGCTAACTTAATACTTATTGTTGGCGTCATGTCGCTACTTCCTGGTGCTACATTAAGTATGCCGGGTATTGCAGGTATTGTACTGACAGTTGGTATGGCAGTTGATGCAAACGTATTAATTAATGAACGCATAAAAGAGGAGCTTAGTAATGGTCGAGGCGTGCAGCTTGCGATAAGTGAAGGTTATCAAGGGGCGTGGAGTAGTATTTTTGATGCTAACATCACCACATTAATAACCGCGATTATCCTCTATGTTGTTGGAACAGGTTCGATTAAAGGTTTTGCCGTTACATTAGCCATTGGTATTGTAACCTCAATGTTCACCTCAATTGTTGGCACACGTGCATTGGCAAATCTTGTCTATGGCGGTCGCCGTGTGAATAAATTATCAATTTAGGGGGCATTGTGATTAATAAAGTTAAGAAAATGGAAAACAGAGATCAACTAATTGATAAAAAAGATGATGTTAGGGAACTTAATCATGGGCGCAGAGTGATTGATTTTTTAAGATTTGGTTTTATCGCCTTTATCATCTCAATGGTGCTTGTAGTTCTCTCATTTGTCTCTATGTTTACTAAAGGATTCAATTTAGGGCAGGATTTTACCGGTGGAACAACAGTTGAACTTACTGTGACTAAAGCGGTAAATCTTGATGATATTCGTGAAAGTCTGCGCGCTGAAGGTTATCACGAACCCATCGTCCAGTATTACGGTAGTAGCAAAGATATTATTATCAGATTACCGCTAATCAAACAGGATAAAACTGATGCTGCAATGGCGGTTGATAATACAGTTGGAACTATTATTGCCGATCTTATGCATAAAAATATTGATCCCGATGCAGCGATTAAACGGGTTGAATTTGTCGGTCCAACAGTAGGGGCAGAGCTTGCACAAGATGGTATCCTTGCAATCTGTGCAGCTTTGATCTCAATTCTAATCTATATTGCATTTAGATTTGAGTGGCGCTTTGGTACAGGTGCAGTGGTTGCATTAGCGCATGACGTGGTCATTACTGCGGGTTATCTCTCCTTCTTCGATCGTGAATTAGATTTAACTATCATTGCGGCGATGCTATCTATTATCGGATACTCACTTAATGATACGATTGTGGTATTTGACCGCATCCGCGAAAATTTCCGAAAAATTAGGCGTGCAGAACCTTATGATGTGATTAACATCTCCCTAACCCAGACACTCCACCGTACCTTAATGACCTCTGGCACTACACTTGCTGTCGTGATTATTCTCTATATTTTTGGTGGCAGTATGCTGAAAGGCTTTTCTGAAACGTTAGGAATCGGTATCTTACTAGGTACTATCTCATCAATCTATGTGGCTGCTTATATGTCTTATAAATTGGGGGTGAAGCGCGAATATTTTATCCCTAAAAAGAGAGAAGTAGAGGGAGCTGATCAACCATCAATCATGCGTTAATTGGCGATCACACACTCTTATCGAAAGAGTGTATTGATAAGAGTATATCGATCATAGTATATCGATCATAGTATCTCAATAGTCTGAATCGATAATGTGGGGAGCTGTTTTATAGTATTAAAAACTATGAACAGCTCCCCACTTTTTTATCCTGCCAAAGATTTTTCTAACCAACCAGCTAAAAAGTCAGTAAGATACAGTGCTGAATTTATATGCAACCAATAATAAAAAAGGGGTAGAAGCAAAAAACTACTAGCAAAGCAGTTGACACATAAGTAGGAGTTGCATATTATGACGCCTAGATTTACCCATCCTATTTGGGGCCATAGCTCAGCTGGGAGAGCGCAACGCTGGCAGCGTTGAGGTCAGGGGTTCGATCCCCCTTGGCTCCACCAATCCACTATTCAGTAACATTCATTAAAACCCACTAACACACACCAAATCAAGCAATCACAAGGGTTTAAAGCCAATTTATTACCCAGTAAGCACCTTTAATATACATTTACAGCCATATTTTTTAGTTATATGATTAGTTATACGGATTGTATATAACTAAAAGTCGTATAACTATGGCGCGTATAACTACCCCTCTGAGTGATACTCAAATTAAAACAGCCAAGCCAAACAATAAAGATTATTCCCTTTCCGACGGCAATGGACTCTATCTATTAATTAAATCCAATGGATCTAAAATATGGCGATTCAACTACTATCACCCTCTTACCAAGAAACGCGCTTTAATCAGTTTTGGTAGCTATCCTGAAATATCTCTACAGCATGCCCGTAAACAGCGTGACGATGCGCGTGAGTTAATCAAACAAGGTATAGATCCACAAGAACATAAAGCCGATCTGGAGCAACGCAAACAAGAAGAGATAAGTAGCACCTTTAGAAAAATTGCCACCGATTGGTTTAAGGTCAAAAGTGGTAAGGGTTTAACTGAAAGCACGCTAAAAAGAACATGGGAATCTTTAGAATTACACCTCTTCCCTTATATCGGAGATAAATCTATTTTCAAGTTGAAGGCAAAAGATTTTATTAAAACCATGGAACCCTTACGCGCTAACGGTAAATTGGAAACTATTAAAAGATTATGCCAACGGATTAATGAAGTAATGTTCTATGCGGTTAATATCGGTTTAATTGATGCTAATCCCGCAGCCAAGATAAAAGATGCCTTTGAAAACCCAGTAAAAGGACAAATGCCTACTATTAGCAAGCAAGAACTCCCCGCATTTATGCAAGCCTTATCCATGGCTAGGATTGAGTTACAATCCCGTTGCGTGATTGAGTGGCAACTGTTAACCATGACTCGTCCTACTGAAGCTGTGAGCGCAAGATGGGCGGAAATTGATTTAGATAAACAGTTATGGACTATCCCATCTGAAAAGATGAAGATGCGTAGGGAGCATATTATCCCGCTTAATAAGCAAGCATTAGCAATAATAGATATCATGAAGCCGATCAGTGGGCATAGAGAGCATATTTTTCCAAGCATGAAACCACCTTATAGCACTCCAATGTGTAGCAGTACTGCCAATATGGCAATTAAACGCATGGGATATAAAGGTAAGTTAGTCGCACATGGATTACGGGCACTTGCCAGCACAATACTAAATGAGCAAGGGTTTTCTCCTGATGTCATCGAGGCAGCCCTCGCTCACGTTGATGCGAATAGCGTGCGACGCGCCTATAACCGTGCCACTTACTTGGAGCAACGTAGAGTCATGCTTGATTGGTGGGGGGACTTTGTCGAGCAAGCCAGTAAGGGGAATGTCTCGCTATCAGGTAATCGTAATCTAAAAGTGATCAATGGATAACGGGCATATAATTGTGCGCGTTGATTCTATTTAATTCTGCCACACTTACCCAATCAAATACCACCAAATGGTGGAATTAAGCCAGTCATTGACTGGTTTTTTTATAGCTATTCAAAAATAAACTAAGTTTTTTTCAATAAAGTGTTCATACTATACATCATTTAAAAAATACTTTTAATTATTAATGTGTTACACAATGTATACTTATATTTAAACTATACATAAAGTATACATAGTATACATACATAAATGAGTTGTTATTTTATTGAATGGGATCTGACTTTTAGAAAGGGATAAGGGTTTTTTGAGTCCATAAAAAGTAGATAGGTAATTAAATTTAACCATTTTCGGACACGTTAGAGTGTTATTAATTTCCGGACATGTTAGACGCAATATATTAGTGAATTTAGGGGTATTAATGATGCTAACCCTAAAGCAAAAAGTGAGACTCTTTACTTGGCAAGTAGTCAGCCGAAAAGTCGGCTAATTAATAATTTTTCGACGCTATATATAGAAACATACATCATGTGTATAAATACAGTGCTATAATGTGCCCTACTGATTATAACTATACATTACTGAATAAAAATGTTGACATTTATAAAATAATGTTTATGATTACCCGAATCAATCCTATCGCGTGCGGTAGGCTCAGGGGGCGTTACTTAGGTGACGCCTTTCTGCTTTGTGGGGTTTTATGAGTAGAACAATAGTTTATGTAGATGGATTTAATTTATATTATCGAGCGTTAAAGAAAACACCTTATAAATGGCTAGATTTATATACGTTATGTGTAAATTCATTACCTAAAGATATTAATGTCGTTGCGGTTAACTTTTATACAGCTCGAATATCTGCAAGATTAGACCCAAACTCGCCAAGAGATCAAAATACCTATTTATCGGCATTAAAAACTAATCCTAAAATAACCATTCATTATGGCTCATTTAATGTCCACAATGTTAAAATGTATTTAACCCAACCTATTGAATTATCACCAATACCTAATCAAGTTATTATCCCTAATCCTCTTTATGCTAAAGTTGTTAAAACAGAAGAAAAAGGCTCTGATGTTAATCTTGGTGTTCATTTAGTCCGAGATGCTTTTATGGGCAAATTTGATCACGCAGCTGTAATAACTAACGATTCAGATTTAGCCGAACCTTTACGAATTGTGACACAAGAGGCAAATTTATCATTAACCTTGTTAACACCAGTAAAGAAAGAGATATTTATCGCTAAAAGTCTAAAAAATGTGGTTACAAATACTCGTTTTATTGATCAGCATATCCCCAATAGTCAATTTCCAAATCAAATAAAAATAGCAAATGGAACAACCATCACTAAGCCTAAATCTTGGTAATTATTTTAATACTCAATCCCTATTTTATGTATAAAACCACAGTGCTATAATACGCGTCACTGATTATAACTATACATTACTGTATTATTTGCGCCTAGGCTGATCCCCGAACATCCGCAACCCTAGCGGACTGGTGCAAATACCATCTAGGGGCGTGAGGGGCGTATGAATCATCTCGATGAGCTGAGAAAAGCTCAATCTAATTTAATTACGATTGAAGATACTCTTTATTTTTTACAAAAAAGGTATAACTGTTCTTTGTCTGATGCCGCTGAAATGCTTTTATATGCCCTAGAAAAGAAGTGTGATAAACAGGATGATAATAGATATTTTAATCCCTCATTTTTTGGAAAAAAAACAGGAATAGCAACGTTTTTACATGTTGATAGTAATCCTAATATTTATAGCTTGTTGAAAGATATTATAGCCAATAGATCATGTGCCTTTGAGATAGAGCTAGATTTTGATGACGACATTCCATTTTAGGAAAAATAGATATGAAAAATAAAAAGTTACATGAAAATTATCGGAATTATGTTTTTCGTAAAGATGATTTGCAGGATTGCTTAGAAATTGATATTGATATCAATAAAAATATACCCGAATTTTATGCTCCATATTCATCAAGAGTTATGTTGTCTATTTGGGAAGTTTCGGGGATTATTGCTAGAAACGATCCAGAACCTGAACTACATGATGATCTTGTACAAAGCTATAGAAAAACTATAGTAGATGCCATAAAGCATGATTATTTAAAAGCAGAAAATATCGAATATACTGGTGGTGATATTTTTAGTGCTGATCTATATAAAAATGAGGTAGGGCAATGGGCTAAAAATCTTAATTATAATTGGCCATTTCCTGTAGAAGAAGATGCTAATGAAAATAATAACAACCTTCAACAACGTATCAATCAACTTGAACAAGATTTAGTTGAACAAACGAAGATAAACGATGGTACAGCAATAATTTCACTTAAAATAGCTTTGAACGATTCAAAAGAACAGAACAACAAATTAGAATCTGAAATAAACCAACTAAAAGCTAATAATAACAATCTGACTGAACAGCTAGCCAAAGCAAAAAAAGACATTGAGGAATTAAAAAAGAATGTTCCTATTTTACTTGGCACGTATAGAACAGATGACCCGCTTTTATTAGCTATTCAAATTAGAAATAAAGAATGGGCTAATTATGATGAAAGTAATAAAAGAACTAGACCTACACAAGATGCTATTATTGCTGATTTGAAAGAAAATCATAATGTAGGAACTGACCAGTTAGCCAAAGCTATCGAATTGGTTTCTTGTCCTATATATAGGAGTAAATAGCTTTTACTATTATAGTAACAAAACCAGAAATACCAATAGATTGAGGAACTATAATAGTTCCTTTTTTACTATCACTATTATCCCTAATAGTATTGCTATAAGGGTAATATTTCATGTTTTAATCATTCCAGTTCAACAACAAACAGGATGATATAAACATGATCACAAAACTGATTACCATCACTGAATTTTTATCTTATTCAGGTTTTAAAAGTAAAACCTCTTATTACAATCTACTCAAAACCGATCCATGCGCACCCAAACCGATTAAGGTTGGTATACGCAAAGTTATGCTTTCACTGGATGACGTCAATAATTGGCTTGAATCCCGCAAAATAGAACGACGCGAGGTGGCATAATGGTAATGAAGGAAAACCCTCTCTATCGCCAAATAGTCGAGGGCTTAGGTTGGAGCTTAGACAACGCCAATCATAGCCAATCTGACCATAAAAAGCTACCTAAAAAGCCTCGCGCTTATCTATTAATCGTCTGTAGTGGCGAGAATGGTATAACAGAAAACGAGATTTTGTGGATCTGCAAGCTCTCCAGTGGACGCAACTACTGTAGTGAGCTAGAACGCAAGCTACATATCACACTTAGGCGCGTTGATGAGCCCAATACCGATGGCATTGGCTCACACTTCCGTTATTACCTAGCCAGCAAAGAAGATGCTCAGAAGGTGATTAATCTTATCCTGACTTATGATCCTCTACTATTACGTGAGGTAGATATCTCACGAATTCTAGCGTGTTACGTCAGTAATTCAAGTTAACCCTTTGATTTTATAGCAAAGCTAAAAATTACGCTTTGTTCCCCATTAAGTTAAAGCAGACGCAATTTTGCGCTCACGGCATCCCTTTGCCTAAATTCAGGCAACTGGGGAGTAAATAGACAAATTTAGGAGAGTATTTAGCATGTCAGATTTTAATAATGTGGTACCAGTGACCGAGACAACAATCAATGGCAAAGCGCAACAGACAGTAAGCGCGAAACAGTTACACAGCTGTTTAAATGTGGGTCGGGATTTTTCGACTTGGATTAATAACCGAATTGAACAGTATGGATTCATTGATAATGATGATTATATAGTTTTTAATTCCCCAAAACGGGGGAATCAAGATGGCGAGAAGAGACATGGTGGAGATAGGAAAAGTAAAGATTATTACCTCACTTTAAATATGGCTAAAGAGCTTGCCATGATAGAGAACAATGATCAGGGTCATGCAATTAGGCGGTATTTTATCCGTTGTGAGGAGCAGCTCCGAAATATCGCGCCAACTATCCACAAAAGTGAACTAAAACGCCTTAAAGCGCGTCTAGAGGCAGCGAGTTATACTCGCCCTATGTGTGACGCTTTAACACTCTCTCGCCTTACACAAGGTAAAGAGACAAAACCGCATCACTATAAAAATGAGTACGACATGCTTAATAGTATTGTTCTTGGCATGCCAGCAAAAGGATACCGTAAGACACATGGTTTAACTGGCGAAATCCGCGACCATTTTAATGAAAAGCAGATTAGCCATTTAAGCTATCTTGAGCGCTCTAACATCACATTATTAGAGTTAGGATGGGATTATCAGCAGCGTAAAGCAGAACTGACTAAACTATCGCAGATCTATTTAAGCCGACAAATGGATGGGGTATCACAATGAGAGCAAATATGCCTATCAACATCCGCATGCACCTGCACCTGTTAAGAAATGTTAAGGAACGATGTAAGCAAAAAGCGATAAAAAGCCAACTATTTGTTATAAAACAACCCTTAACCCTAAAACATCTGCACAAAGTAACAAATAGAAAGGTAAAAAGTGTTTTGCGACTCCATAAAAAAGGAGGTTATTTAGATTTGTCGAGCTTTTCGCGGCAAGCCTCTTTAACCCATGAGCTAAAGTTGCCTTTCCCTGCATTAGATTCAATTTGTGCTAGTAAATCATCCTCAAAGCGTATGTGCTTTGTAGTGCTATTAGATCGCTCAAAAGGTTTTTTTTCTTTTTTCTCTTGCATTGGTTATTTGACCTCAATCCCTCGTGATTTTAATTCTTTACGAATTACTCTTTTCATCCATCCAGCAAGCGATTCGTCTCCGTCTTCTTTTTGTGCTTTTTCCATAGCAAGACGTAACTCAGGATCTAATCTAAATTGGAATGGTGGATTCCCGCGTCTTTTTTCTGGCATGTGTATTGACACCTATATTACGTTAATGGTAATGTATTTATGTGTAATGACATATTACCGTCACGCAATAAAAAAAGCAATGCCCCGAAGTGCGACAACACTATCGAGGCATCTAACCACAATCATTAACAAGGATAATGCTATGGCTAACCGCTATGATAGCGCACACCTGCGCGCTGAACAACACCCAAACATCCCCCACAAAAAACAGTTGCATGACACAAAAGATTTAAGCTATAGTGTCACTGCCTTTGCAAAATCTAAGGATAGGATTAGAACCCTAAAACATTACTCGGCGACACATGACGCCCAACGCGTCTTTTTTTGTGTCAATGCTTGCGCACACCTGTATAACCAATTTTCTTCTATGGTGGCGTTAGTGGGGCACCTGCAAAGGTGGCTAGTTTCCGAGTATGCTAGTGGTTCTAACCCTGCTAACGTCACCGCCAATGAGATTAGAACCTCTAGCGGTGATTATATTAATCATTACTCGGAGGCTGCCACTATGGCTACGATCCCTACTTCCTTTTTATCCAATCAAAAGCTATTTAAATTCTTTAACTTTTCGTCATCAATTATTTGCCAAATTATCGCCCCCAGCGAACTCCAAGCCAGAGAACAACTCGGCAATCAATCCTTAATCTTTATGGCGAGATTACCGTCTTATCCTACTGTAAAAAGTTCTATCGTTTGTGGAGGATATGCACATGTCTAAGACAATGATACCTCTAGATAATGTGGATCTAATCACTGAAAAGTTACAGCAAGCCAGATCCATCACATTACTCATACAAGGAAATAACTCAACAGATGCTCCGCTGACCGATGTATATATTGATTATGCACTTAGTGCGGTTGCTGACTTATTGAAAGCTAGCCATGCTGTATTAACAGGAGGTCACAATGAATAATCCATTGGTTACCTTAACAGTTGATGCTGCTGATGAAATTGTGAAAAAACTTACTCAATCAAGCACACTTGTCGCACTCATCTCTGATGCGACCGAGGTTAGTGGAGATGTTATAGAGAATGAGATGGTTAATAACGCGATGTGGTTACTGTTTGACCTGCTCGATGAGATTACCGCTATTATGAGCCATCGCCAATATGCGGAGAGCCAAGAACCTGACAAAACCTGTAGAGCAAATTTAAATAACAGCCAGAAAGGTAGCCATGAATAAGCAAATGGCACCATATCTAATTGGTAAATTTATTGATGAGGATCGTTATACGCTCCATATTCTGCACAATAAGAGCTATTACCTTTTGGCTGAATTTAGTTACCAACAAATCCCGATACTTATCGCGATGATACGTGAAAAGTATCCTGATATTGCCAATAAATTAAAAAAGATTAAAGGGGAGTAATTATGTTCAATCTTGAAGAGGAGCTACTCACTTATAATCATGGGGTCGTTGATGGCATGATATCTATTATCAGTTATCTTTTTTTAACTGAGCAGATCAGAAAAAACAGCGATGCGGTTTTTATCCATAATCACCTCATCTTTCCACTATCAGAGTTGGTAATAATCTCGGCGTTAAAGATCAACATCAAAAATCAGTTTATCAAACAGTTAGGCGAAAAAGAGGGGCTTGTCCGTGCCTATAAGATATTTAGAGTTATCTATCAACATGGCACCCATGCTATGGAGCTGACGGCGCAAGGGTTGACATTATTAGAGAAGCTGTTTATCAGATTAACTGAAAAAAACCATGACAAATTATTACCGGTAATCCATTAAGAGGTGATTGATGAATATAACCAATATAATTACCCAGATAAATGGGCATTGGCTCACACTATTTAATAGAGTTGGGCTTGATATTAAGAAAAATCAGCACTCACCTTGTCCGTTATGTGGTGGTAAGGATAGATTTCGTTTTGATGATATTGATGGACGCGGTACATGGATCTGTAATCAATGCGGTGCTGGTGATGGATTAGAGCTATTAAAACGTTATCAACACTGTAATACCAAAGAGGCAATAGAAACCGCGGCCGACTATTTGGGTATCTCATTAAACGATAATTATGTTAATCATCCTCCAAAAGAAAATGAAGAATTTGCAGAACCTATAAAAAGGTGTAATCAAGAATTTTCCGACACGTTAGACGCTACCCAATCTACCACTACGCGTACACGTGAAAAATCCTATGATTATAACAATGAACTACTTCAGAAAACTTCAGTTGCAAATAAAGTAACCTACCTACTTGATAAAACTACCCTAGGTCAATCAGACTACCTTACCTGTAAGGGTTTAACCTATACGCTGCCATTACTGGATAACGGGTCTATTTTTGTGCCCGTTATCGATATCCATGGTAATTACAGAGGTGGACAGTTTATTGAAGCGAACGGACAAAAACGGCTCTTAAAAGGTACTCATAAGAATGGGGCGTTTATCAAGGTAAGAAAAAGCTTTGACGATTTTTTAAAAGCTGATTTTCGAAGAGAGTTTTGCGATTCCATAAAAAAAGAGGTGACAGAAAGTGACGTGATTATCTGTGAAGGATTAGCAACAGCCATAACCTTATCACTCATTAAACCTAACGCGCAGATCTTAGCTGCTATTGATGCGGGTAATCTTATTCATGTGGCGAGGAGTATCAAAATCCTTAACCCTAACGCACATATTATCATTGCGGGCGACAATGACGCCCATCTCACCGTTAATACTGGTCGAGATAAAGCGATCAAAGCTGCTGAAGCAGTAAATGGATATTACGCTATTCCTGATACAGATAATAAGTGTGATTGGGATGATTATCGGCAACAGCAAGGTCTTACCAAGACAGCAGAGACATTTAATTCTGCTATCACGCAATATATTCAGCCAAGAGAAGAGAGTCTGAAAAAAAATAGTCGTTCATCAATGAATCTATCCCAAATGGCATCGAGTCAACGCGCACAGTTATTAAAAGAGCATTATGATAATAATCTTGCAATCAATCTGACTAGCGATGAGATCTACCACTACCATGAAAATATCTGGAGACCCATTAGTGATAAAGTGCTTAAGCGGAGACTAGTAGAACTCTTCGAGCAATCTGGCGAGCCTTATAATCCATTACGGATAACCTCATCCGTTGACTCGCTACGCCTCTCACTGCCAGCAATGGGAGAGTCCCCAAAAGGTGTAATCTGTTTTAAAAATGGGATATATAACCCTAAAACAAAACAGTTTACAGAACATTGTAAGGGGGATTGGATTACAACAAATAATGAGATTAACTACTACCCAGCCAAAGGCGAAGAGTCACTAGATACTAATGCGCCTAACTTTGCGAAATGGCTACACTCTGCATCTGGGGGAGATGACGAGAAGTCAAAAAATATCTTAGCAGCACTCTATATGATACTGGCTAATCGATATGACTGGCAGCTCTTCCTTGAAATCACAGGCGCGGGTGGCAGTGGTAAAAGTGTATTTGCTGATATTGCGACACTGCTGGCAGGTAAAGAGAATACCACCGCGACCAATATGGCATCACTAGATAGTTCACGAGAGCGCGCAATTATTGTTGGTAAATCGCTGATTATTCTACCTGATCAGCCACGCTATGTGGGCGGTGGTGATGGATTAAAAGCGATAACTGGTAACGATATAATCCAGATCGACCCGAAATATAAACAGTCCTATGATTGCAAAATCCCTGCTGTAGTTCTGGTTATCAATAATGAAGCGATGCGTTTTACAGATCGTACCGGAGCAGTATCAAGACGTAGAATCATCTTTCACTTTGGTAATATTATCCCAAAACATGAACGCGATTATCATCTTGTGAGTAAAATAGAGCAGGAGTTGCCGACAATAGTCCGGTTACTCTTGGCACAGTTCCCTAATCCCGAAGAGGCTAAAATACGCCTAGAGAGTCAACGCGGATCTTGTGAAGCGAACGCAATAAAACGCGAAGCAGATCACCTGATCGATTTTTGCAGCTACTTAATCGCTCAAGATGAGCCAAATGGGATGTTGGTGGGCAACTTGGGAATTACCCCTTTTAATCCAAGAAAATACCTATTTCATGCCTATAATGAGTATATGCGTAATACTGGGCTCACTAAGCCGTTATCACTCACTCAGTTTGGTTTATCCATGGATTACGCAGTCAAGGAGAATGGTAAAGAGTACAAGAAAAAACGAATTGCTGCCGGCATGCGAACTAATCTCGAACTCAATCTAGATACCAGTTGTGACTGGCTGCCAAGATCTGATGATCCTAATCACACCACAAACTAAATAACCTACCAATACTCCTTAATACCTATTAACACCGCCTTGAATGGCGGTTTTTTTATAGGTAACCATTCTAACTATGTAGAGTTGACCATGTATAGCATGTAGAGTATGCATAGTTGATATTTTGACTATACATAGCGAAAACCCTTACAGCACAAGGGTTGGCGCAAATGATGTACACTATGTACAGTTTTCTATAAAACTTTATTTTAAGGGGGGGTAGCAACAAATTTATAAACCACTATTTTTGGACACCGAGATCCAGGTAAAATTTTTACATTGTCAAAATTAATAATTCAATTTTTAAATCTACATCTTGGAAAATCCCGCATCTAAAACTAGGGGTACTTTTCGTTTTAGTTATACGTTTAGTTATACGATTTGAGTTCTGTAAATTAAAAATATAGCTTTGAAAAAGGTTTTAGTTATGCGATTCGAATTCCCTTGGCACTTCGATATTTTTAAATCTATTTATCTTCTCAATAATCTTCAAAGAAAATAAATATAGTTCTTTTTATCACTAGCTTAGTGTTCGCAAAATTTCAACATATAACAATTTTGCTACCTCGTTAACATAAAAATATATTTTGTTAGGTATATTGATAATACTTTAGTTTATTGACAAAAAATTAGATGTTTCGATAGTAATTTAAAGGAGTGGTTTTAAAAGTAGGGATATTAAAATCTGTTATTTAATGGGTAAATTTAAAACTAATCTAATCAAATAGATTGATCCAAATTACCCCTATAAATTCACTCTCTCAGTCGAATAATCCCCATCTATCCGTAATATCACCACACCGCATTCAGCGCTATTAAATGCGGGTACGGCTTCGTAATCTTTGCCGGCTTCTGGTGTAAATGTTAGATCTTTGCTGTTACAAGAGTGTTCTTGATAGGTTGTTGTATTGGGTTGATCCTTTTTATAATCTTGTCTAAATCCACTATAACTGTTACGCACTGTTATCGGTACGCCTGTTGGAATGACAAATTCTTGATAGAACATCTTAGAGAGATTGCCACTATAATTTACAAAATTGGTCGACATAGTGGTATTAGGGATACCAATGGTCTGGTTTTTCGCTAAGCCAATAAAGGAGAGAAAAGAGTCAGCTAATTCACCGCCGGTATTAATTTCGACTTTATGCCCATTTTGGAAATAGTAAATAATCGTTGGTTTCTGATTTTGACCATATAGGCGAATACGAGCATGAATGGATCGATCAAAAGTAGCGGGATCTATCGTACTGTTGCCTAAAGCGCATGCCGTAAGGCAAATGACAGCTATATAGATTAGAATTGTTTTTTTATTAATCAACAACATAATTATTCTCTATTAATAAAAATCAGTCAAAATTATAGATCTGTTATTGATTAATTTCAAAGCAATTTAAGCGAAAAAAAATCAGCTTTAAATCTATTTAATTGATTTAAATGACTAAAAGCCTAAAACAAATTTGCAACTAGAGAACATACCACGAATAGTAATCACGATATTGAGCGGTTAAATAATAAGTTATTTTGATCTGTCTAGTTTTTCTCGGCAAGTTGCAATCACCCAAGCAGAAAAGTTGCTATTCTCTTTTTTGGCTTGTTGATTGATCTGTTCAATTAGATCATGGGGGAAACGGATATTTTTAAGTTTAGAACTCTTATTATTGCGACCAGTTACCATTTGAAAACCATTTTATTGATATTGAATATAACAGCACTATACAGGAAACAAAAAGGATAAAAAAGTCTTGACTAGTAGGTACACCATAAATTATATTGTAAGTACACCAATGCGATTGGTTTTCTAATAATAACAATAGCTCGAAGTACGGACATACAACGAGCTATCTAACCACCAACATTAACAAGGATAATGCAATGGCTAACTGTCATCATACCCTATACCCAAAACATGGGCAATCTCCACAGATCTTTCATGCTGAGAATTTTACTAAGGCGCCACTTAATACTCTGCATGTAACCATTGGGGGCTCTTATGCCTAAATCTTCAGTTACATTAACGGCAGAGTCCGTTAATCGAATTATAAAAAAACTAAATCAATCCCGCACTTTTATCGGCTTTATCGCCCATACAACCGAAAAGAGGGGTGATGTGATTGAAAATGAGATGATCCACAGCGCTATGTCATTGCTAGGTGAATTAGTTGATGATATCAGCTTAACGCTACGACACAGTAATTACTCAAAACACCATAAATAGGATAATTAAAAAGTGGTTAATTTTAATATTAACCACTAACTAGGCAGGTTATTAAGATTTTCACAATAATAAACAGTAAAGCTAAATTTTTTGATTGAAATGACCTTAACCCTAAAAAATTTTTGGATTAATATTCGATACTTCGAGTATATAAAACTATTTTATTATGATCCATATCTTCACAATATGACTCAGTCCAATCACCATATTGGTTATGTGCTGAGAAAAAACAGTTAAAGCTTAAATGTTTGAATTCCTCATTTATATTTTCATTAGATGGTGTTTTTTGATTCCATTTGTAATCTCTTTTTATTTCTGATTTAATTAACTCATTTTTATCATTGTAGAATAGTGCTGTTTTTTCAAGTGTTTCAAGTGGATTACCCCCCCAAAGATACTCACTTTCTGTATAATAATTCTGAAGTTTGGAACCATTATAGTGATAAGAGTTAGTCTGTTTTCCTATATCTAATCTATTTACAACGCTTATTACTCTCCCATAATTATCTTTTACAATCTCTTCAATTATGTCTGTATGTTTTGAATCGATTATGTTAATAATATTTTTTTTATCATCTAAAACCAGTTTAAAATATTGTTCTTTATTTGCTTGATCAAAACCTATAAGAGTTAAGTTATTATAATCTATGTCCACTTCTTTTTTGTTATTAGTATAGAGAGTTGTAATAAACCCATCTTTATCAGCTTCAATTATGACAATATCTTTACTATCATTCTTAAGATATGTTGTGACTATTTCTTGTCTATTTATCGGTTCGCTATTAGGTGTATAGAGTGGAAGTAATAAAATATTATAATTATTTGACAATAAAATTTGCTGCTCTTCCATTGGACTCTCTTTACAAGATGTGATGATAAAGATTGCCATTATCAGGGTGACTACTTTTTTCATACTCTTATTTCCTTTTATCTGCTTTTTTTATGCTGCTATTGGGCAAAGTTCTGATGATTTTAAATATCTGACTAATTGTTAATCAAAAAATAGGTTAACTTTTTTTATAATTAAACTATTTGATGCTTAAAATTTCAAATAAATAAATCTATTTAACTAAACCAGTTAAATTTATCCCGCAATTTCACCACCGATCCGATAATGATTAAGCTTGGGCTCTTCATCTCGGTTGCAAGCAGGCTAAGCTGCGAGAGTTCACCTGTTACTACTCGCTGTTTATTGCTGGTGCCCTCTTCAATAATGGCAACTGGGGTGTTGCTTGCCATATGGTGTTTTAAAAGATTTGTCTCAATCTCTTGCGCTTGGTTAAGCCCCATATAGAAGACTAATGTCTGTTTGTCATGCGCTAGACTCTCCCAATCTAACGATGAATCACTCTTCTGGTGCCCTGTCACTAGCTGGATACCGTGCGCATGGTCGCGGTGGGTTAATGGGATTCCGCTATAGGCAGAGCAGCCAGAGGCGGCGGTAATCCCCGGAACGATTGAGAAGGGAATGCCCGCGTCGGCTAATACATCAAGCTCTTCACCACCACGTCCAAAGACAAATGGATCGCCACCTTTTAACCTTACCACCCGTTTACCCTGTTTGGCGTAATCGAGCAAGATCTGATTAATCTGCTCTTGTGGCACGCAGTGGTAACCGGCGCGTTTACCGACAAATACGCAAGTCGCATCACGGCGAACCAGTTTCATCACATCATCAGAGACAAGGCGATCATAGATGATCACATCCGCTAACTGAATCTGCTGTAGCGCTTTGATGGTCAATAGTCCAGCATCACCAGGACCCGCACCAACTAAAACCACTTCACCGCCAGAGGCAATTTTTGACTCAAATAGCGCTTCGGTTACCGCTTCTACTTTATCATGATCACCATGCTCTAATGCTTGGGCAAGGCGATGATGGGTAAGGAGCTTCTCCCAAAACCTACGTCGGTTGGTTGATGAGGGAAAGCACTGTTTAACTCTATCACGCAGTTGACCTGCGTAATTTGCTAAATACCCCAAATTTAACGGTAGCAGTGTCTCTAGCTTTTCGCGTAACAGCCGAACCAGAACCGGCGCCTTGCCCATTGAGGAGACAGCTACAAGAATTGGCGAACGATCTATAATTGAGGGCATAATAAAGGAGGCAAGTTCGGGATCATCAACCACATTACAGAAGATATGCCTTGCTTCACACGCTTCACTCACCTGCTGATTAAGGGCTCTATTATTTGTGGCTGCGATAACAATCCATGCATCATCGAGTAGTTTTATCTCAAATGGCGCCTCGATAAGGTTAACTTTTTTTTGTTGTTGCCAGAGTAGAAATTGGGGAGAGAATTCAAGAGCAACGGCTGTTATATTTGCGCCAGCTTCGAGTAGCAGACGTGCTTTACGCTCTGCAATTTGTCCGCCACCGACTAAGAGAGAAGATCGATTTTTAAGTTGGCAGAAGATCGGTAAATAGTCCATATAACGCTTTTTACATCCTAATTAGGCTAGTTCAGAAGAATTTTTAAATAATTTTGAAAAATAGAAAAATCCCCTAATTAACATAGTGACCAAACTGTCGATCATTATGCAATAGGGGAAAAAAGTGTGTCTATATTTGTCACTTATAGCGACTGTGGTCTATCCTGTTTAGGCGTTGCATACCAGTAACCTAACCCCATAAAAATTGAGCCAGAAACTAAATTACCTAATGTTACCCAGAGTAGATTGTGACCAATACCTAGCAAGGTAAACTGTTCGCTATGGTTACCAAACCATGATAGGGCAAAGAGTGTCATATTAGCGACCGAGTGCTCAAAGCCAGAAGCGATAAACGCTAACAGGCACCACCAGATGGCAATAAATTTTGCTGCACCTTCAACGCGAATCGCCATCCAGATCGCTAAACAGACCAACCAGTTACATAAAATACCTTTGAAAAAGAGATTTAAAGCAGGTTGAGAGACTTTAGCTAAAGCACCAGTATGAACAAGGCTGGTATTTAATGAGAGCAATTGGCTGCCACCATAAAAGAAGAGGGCAGCAACAAAGATAGAACCGATAAGGTTGCCAAGCCAAGTCTGCGGTAAAATTTTCCACATCTGCCATTGGGTTATCGTCTTCCCTTTTACCCCGAGTGTTAACATCATGGTATGGCCAGTAAAGAGCTCTGAACCGGCGATGACAACTAAAGTTAACGCGATACCAAAAGTTGCCCCCATTACCAGCGAGCGGATAGCAGGATCGACGGCGTTGCCTAAGGTAAAGATTAGAATAATACCAAGTCCAACATAGGCGCCCGCCATGGCAGAGCTGATCCAAAAACTGAGTGGGTTATCTCTATTTAATCTTGCAATACGTGCTGCATTGGCAGCACATTTATTAACTGTTTCCTGATACATATTAGTTTTTTTCCATTTTAATTTATCTGAATCTGTACAGCGCCATTTTCAGCTCTTACAGGGTAGGATTTGATTGAGTAGTTACTGTCTTCAAGGCAGTAACCATCTTTTAAGCGAAAGCGCTGTTTTTTAAGTGGACTTGCCACCCATAACTCATTTTGATGTTCAGCAATGATGCCGCGTGACAAAACGCTAGCGTGGAAAAATGGGTCAATATTGCTGATAGCATAAAGTCTATCGTCGTCATAAGGGCGGAAAATTGCCACCGGTTCATCATTAACTAATGCACAAACACCAGTCTGTGCATGGATATCATCAAGCTTGCAAACTGTGATCCACTCACTCATTACTGTACTCCTCTCACATAAATTGCTTTCTCTTCCCATGATGCTGGGCGATGTTGCTCACGTTCAGGTACCACTTTTACATACTCATCACGTGATGGGCTATTAATATAGTGGGCGAACCTGCGCTGATGTTCAGGATTTTCAACAGTCTCTCTCCATTCGCAGATCACAAGTTGACGAACTTTTTCTAGCTCCTCTTCAAGCTCTTGATTGATATTTAATTTATCATCAATAATCACACTGCGTAGGTAGTCAATCCCGCCATCCATGCTCTCTAACCAAAGTGAGGTACGCTGTAGTTTATCAGCGGTGCGAATATAGAACATGAGGAGACGGTCGATATAGCGAACTAGTGTCTCTTTATCTAAATCGGCAGCAAGCAGATCAGCATGACGTGGTTTCATACCGCCATTACCACAGACGTAGAGATTCCAACCCTTCTCGGTCGCAATAATCCCAACATCCTTACCTTGCGCTTCGGCACACTCACGGGTACAACCAGAGACGCCAAACTTCATTTTATGTGGACTACGGATCCCTTTATAACGGTTCTCTAACTCAACGCCAAGACCAACGCTATCGCCAACACCATAGCGGCACCAAGTACTCCCGACACAAGTTTTCGCCATACGTAACGCTTTAGCATAGGCGTGCCCTGTCTCTAATCCCGCTTCAATAAGTTCACGCCAAATTGCTGGTAGATCATCCTTTTGCGCTCCAAACATACCGATACGTTGTGAACCGGTAATTTTAGTATAGAGATTATATTTACGGGCAACTTGACCAATGGTCTGTAACTGTTCTGGTGTGATTTCACCACCAGCTGAGCGTGGAATAACTGAGTAGGTACCGTCTTTCTGGATATTACCGAGGAAGATATCGTTACTATCTTGCAGTGGGATGAGATCAGGGGCTAACACATACTCATTCCAGCAAGAGGCTAAGATAGAACCAACAGCAGGTTTACAGACTTCACAGCCGTAACCTTGACCATGCTTAGCGATAACTTCATCAAAACTTTTTAGGCGACCGACACGGATAAGGTGGAATAGCTCTTGACGGGAGTGGTGGAAATGGTCACAAAGGTTGTTGTTTACCTCAATACCCTGTTTTTTCAGCTCGCTGTTTAGTAGTTGTGTAATTAAAGGTACACAGCCACCGCAGCCAGTTCCCGCTTTAGTCTCAGCTTTGATTGCAGCAACAGTGTGGCAACCGGCACTGATCGCTTGTACAATAGTCGCTTTTGTAACATCAAAGCAGGAGCAGATCTGTGCCGAATCAGGCAGTGATTCAACACCCATAACCGGTTTAGCCCCTGCATGCGCTGGTAAAATTAGGGTGTCAGGGTGCTCTGGCAGTGCCATCTTATTTAGCATCAATTGTAGTAAATTACTATAATCTGAGGTGTCACCTACCAATACTGCACCAAGTAGATATTGATTATCTTCCGAGACAACTAACCGTTTATAACATGGGATAGACTCATCAAGATAGACGTAACTGCGCGCTCCTGCGGTTCGTCCTTTGGCATCACCGATACTACCTACATCAACGCCCAATAGTTTAAGTTTTGCACTCATATCGGCGCCAGTAAAGGTGTCACTACCGCTGGTTAAATGGTTAACAGCAATCTGCGCCATCTTATAACCAGGTGCCACTAATCCGAAAACGCGACTACTCCAGCATGCACATTCACCAATTGCATAAATATCTGGATCAGCAGTTTGGCAGTGATCATTGACAACAATACCGCCGCGAGGACCAGTTTCAAGATCACACGTTTTGGCAAGTTGGTCGTTGGCACGGATACCAGTTGAGAAGACGATAAAATCAACAGCCAGCTCACTACCATCAGCAAATTTCATCACTTTGCCGTGATCGGTATGGAGGATCTCAAGCGTGTTTTTGCTGGTATGGACGGTTACCCCCATATCTTCAATTTTACGGCGTAACTGCTCACCGCCCATCACATCTAACTGTTCTGCCATTAATACTGGCGCAAACTCGATAACATGGGTCTCCATACCTAAATTTTTCAGCGCACCTGCTGCCTCTAAACCTAATAGCCCACCACCAACAACAGCACCGCTTTTACTGCGCCTCGCACATTCACTTATGTTATCAAGATCTTCAAGGGTACGGTAGACAAAGCAGTCGCTACCATCATTCCCTTTAATTGGCGGTACCCAAGCGTAAGATCCGGTTGCAATCACTAACTTATCAAACGGTATGATCTGCCCACTTTGTGAGTGAACGACTCTTTTTTCTCGATCGATAGATTCTGCACGCTCGCCTTGTAGAACATTGATATTATGTTCGTCATATAGTCCAGGTTTTACTAACGAGAGATCTTCAGCTTTGTGGGTGGCAAAATAGGAGGAGAGGTGGACACGATCGTAAGCAAAATGCTTCTCTTCGCTTAGAAGGGTAATATTGTAGTTAGATACCACATTTTTATCGATAAGTTCTTCAATAAAACGGTGCCCAACCATGCCATTACCGAGAATCACAAGATTGATTTTTTTCATAGACATTCTCACATGAATTTTATAATAAGAGATTTATTTTTAATATTTTTTAAAATTTTATTTTTAATAAAAATGACTTGTTAAAGAGATTAATTATGTTGTCAGATTTATTAAAATAGCTGGCGCGCATTATATAATAGATATTGTATTTTTCCTGTTTTTATAAAAAAAAATATTAATAGAATCTGCCCCATAAAATTTTTCTATTTCCTTTTTAACTAAAAATGAGATTTCCGTCTCATTTTTAAAATTATCTTTTATCAAAATATCGATATAGTATTTAAATCAATTTGTTATCAAAATTCCCTTTAAAGATAGAGAAAATAGGAGGTGATTTTTAATACCAAAAGATGATAATTTATTGAGCAATTTTTCGGTTAAAATAGCGTTACTTAATTTTAGTGACAGGTTGTTTCTCAAATAACAAAAAATATTAAAAAAAGGATGATAGAACAGTGAAAAAGTTAATGAATGATTTTCATGTTGCCGTGCCAACCGCTTTTAATAGCGATGAGAGCGTTAATGTTGATCTAACCCTAAAACATATCGAAAATTTATACCAAAAAGGGGTAAAATCGGTGCTGGTTTGTGGTTCAACGGGGGAGCAACATAGCCTCTCATGTGCCGAAAAAATTGCAATTTTACAGGCGATTGAGGCAACACACACTATACCTAAAGATTTAGAGATTATTTTTGGAGTCGCTAGTATCAGATTAACCGAGGCGTTAAAATTGGCGCAAGCGATTAACAGTACCACAAAAATTGCAGCGGCTTTACTTGGCTTCTCCCCCTATATTCTCCCATCACAGCAAGAGGCGGCAGCTTATGTTACTAAGCTTGCTTTAACGTTGAATCAAAAGGCAGTTATCTTATACAATAATCCGAAAAGGACAGGGTTTGATCTTGCCAATGAGACACTTATTAAACTATTACAAGATAAGAATTTGAACAATATTATAGGTATAAAAGAGGCGGGCGATCCCAATAAAGTTAAACAGTTAATTGATCTTGGCTTTTATAACCACTCCTACTATGTGGGCGGCGAGCCGGATCTAAAAAATAAGGTGGCACTTGGTTTTAACTGCCTCTCCTCCATTCTTGGCAATATCTATCCAACGCTTGTAATGAACTATTTTGCAAATATCAAAAATGGTTCAGTAACCAAAGTGCAAGAGAATGAAGTTGCAAAACATCTACAGGAACTATTAACTCACCCCTCAATGTTACCGGCACTCAAAGCACAAATTGCAACGCTTGAGCAGAGCGAGATAAGTTACTGCCGTTCACCGCTAGGTTTAGTCTAAATGAACCGTTTTTATGATAATAATTTAAGTCAGCATAACTGTGTTAATAAAAACGGCGTTAATAAAAACGGTGATAATCAAAACAGTAATAATCAAATCAGTGATAATCGAAACTGTGGTAATCGAAAGATGAAAAGGCGCTTTTTACCACTTTTATCACTGCTATTTATACTGTTTATAATTATCTTCTTACTTATATTATTAAATAGCTGCAATAGCTACCACTCAAAACTGCCCGCGCATGATCTGATTATTAAACTTAAGGTGACTGATGATGAGATTACCGCAGAGTCAGAGAGTTACCTTTACCGTTTTAGTCGATTACCGGTTGGGGATAGTCAAGATAACTCAAGTATTATCTATGATCACTTTATGCGGCAGTACCAAAAATTTGTTGAAAACAGAGCTGTGGTATTTAACATTTTTGAGAAACATGTTGAAGCACGCTATGCACTTTTGGTTAATCTTGCTCTGATGAGTAGTCAAGAGATTTTGAATCTTAATATCGAAAATCGCAATCTAAAAAATCCCTATCATATTAAAAAAACAGCGGATAAAGATAAAATAGTGATAGCGTTTAGTACGACATTTAGTGGCGAATATTTTAGTAAAGAGCAGCGTAATATCACCGATAATCTTTTAGAGGATAACTTTTTTTTAGGAAATAAATATTTTTTAGATGATAACTATCTTTTAGCAACACCGATTCCAGTTATGATTAACGATATAACTTATCGCCGTTCAATGTTTGAAGAGTTTTATGGAGGTGCGGTGATGACATTAGGTACTTTAATCAAATAGAAAACGTAAAATAGAAAACGGAGAGTAAAAAAAAGAGATCGAAGAGGGATTTTTATATTGACTGCGACATCTGCCGCAGTCAATGTTTTAGGGTTACTACAGATTTTGTAACACTTTTTCGACACTATCTTTAGCATCACCAAATAGCATATAGCTATTCTCTTTAAAGAAGAGTGGATTTTGGACACCTGCATAACCGGTGTTCATCGAACGTTTAGATACAACCACATTTTTGGCTTTCCAAACTTCTAGAACTGGCATACCGGCAATAGGGCTATTTGGATCTTCGGCTGCTGCTGGGTTGACGGTATCATTAGCACCAATTACCCAAACCACATCAGTCTCTGGGAAGTCTTCATTGATCTCGTCCATCTCAAGCACAATATCATATGGCACTTTGGCTTCAGCTAATAGCACATTCATATGACCTGGCAGGCGACCTGCAACTGGGTGAATCGCAAAACGGACTTTAATTCCCATTGAACGCAGTTTTTCAACAATATTACTGACTGCGCTTTGCGCCTGTGCAACCGCCATACCGTAACCTGGAACGATGATTACTGAACGAGCATCTTTTAAGATCTGTGCGACTTCAACCGGCTGTAGTTCACGATATTCACCTTGCTCTTCATCTGCACTGCTTGCCCCTTTACTGCTATTACCAAAACCACCGGCAATTACACTAATAAATGAGCGGTTCATCGCCTTACACATGATGTAAGAGAGAATTGCACCTGATGAACCAACTAGGGCACCGGTAACTATTAACAGATCATTGTCTAACATAAAGCCTGCTGCTGCAGCTGCCCAACCAGAGTAGGAGTTTAGCATTGAGATGACAACCGGCATATCAGCACCGCCAATAGAGGCAACAAGGTGGAGACCAAAGACAATAGCGATCACAGTCATGATGATTAAGTAAGTTAAGGCAGCGCCATAACTGTGCGTATTAAGGAAGGCAAAGAGCAGAATGATAGAGACAACAATAGCCGCTAAGTTCCAATAATGTTTATAAGGGAGAACGAGCGCTTTAGAGCTAATACGTCCATTCAACTTACCGAAGGCAATAATTGAACCAGCAAAGGTAACCGCACCAATAAAGACACCGACAAAAATTTCACCAAGGTGGACGGCAATTTCATTCGATGAGACCATAAGGGCAAATTCGTTGAGCGCTAAAAAGCTGTTAAATCCAACTAATACCGCAGCTAAACCTACAAAGCTGTGGAGTAGGGCGACTAGCTCTGGCATCTGCGTCATCTCAACTTTTTTAGCAAGATAGAGCCCAATTGCGCCACCAATCACCATTGCAAGAATGACCCAATAGATCCCATTTTCTAACTGTGCAATGGTGGCAAGTAGGGCAATTGCCATCCCGATAATACCGTAAATATTACCGGTTTTGGCTGTCTCTTGTTTAGAGAGTCCGCGTAAACTAAAGATAAAGAGAAGTGCTGCAATCACATAGGCAGCTTGAATGATTCCATTACTTAACATTATAAAATTTCTCCCTATTTACCACGTTGAAACATTTTTAACATTCTTTGCGTTACAAAGAATCCGCCAAAAATATTAATGCTTGCAATTAAGATGGCAATAAAGGCGATGGCAGTGATCCAACCGTTTTGACCGACTTGCAAAATTGCGCCAACTAAAATAATCCCTGATATCGCATTAGTTACTGACATGAGCGGTGTATGTAGAGAGTGGGTCACATTCCAAACAACGTAATAACCGACAACACAAGAGAGGGCAAAGACCGTGAAGTGACCTAAGAAGCTTGCCGGCACAGAGTTAGCCAGCCAGAAGAACGCAATAATAACCAGTGCCAAAATGCCATATTTAATTCGGACATCCATCGGTTTTGGTTCAGGTTTAGCAACTGGTGTGGCTGCTTTCTGTTGCGGTTTGGCTGAGACTTGAATTGGCGGAGCGGGCCATGTGATCTCGCTATCTTTTACAACAGTTACACCGCGGATTACCACATCATCAAAATTGATATCGATGTTGCCATCTTTATCTTTCGCCAATAATTTGATTAGATTAACAATATTGGTACCGTAAAGTTGTGATGCTTGGGATGGCATACGGTTAGCAAGGTCAGTATATCCGACAATTTTAACTTCATTATCAGTTGTGTAGACTTCGCCCGGTTTAGTTAATTCACAGTTACCACCAGTTAATGCTGCCAAATCGACAATAACGCTACCTGGTTTCATTGATTCAACCATCTCTTTCGAGATCAGTTTCGGTGCTGGTTTACCTGGAATCAGTGCTGTTGTGATAATGATATCAACATCTTTCGCTTGGGCGGCAAAAAGTGCCATTTCAGCCTCAATAAAAGCGGCGGACATCTGTTTAGCATAGCCATCGCCCGATCCCGCTTCCTCTTTAAAATCTAACTCTAAAAAGTCAGCACCCATACTGTTGATCTGCTCGGCTACCTCTGGGCGAGTATCAAAAGCGCGAACAATTGCACCTAAACTTACTGCTGCACCAATGGCAGCTAACCCTGCAACACCTGCACCAATGACTAAAACTTTTGCAGGTGGCACTTTACCAGCGGCTGTCACTTGACCAGTGAAGAAGCGACCAAACTGATTTGCTGCCTCAATAACAGATCGGTAACCCGCAATATTTGACATGGAGCTTAATGCATCAAGAGATTGCGCGCGTGAGATGCGTGGTACGCAATCCATCGCCATAACGGTAATCTTTTTAGCAGCTAACTTTTCAAGGAGTTCTTTGTGTTGAGCAGGATAGATATAACTGATTAGTGTTGATCCCTCTTTCATTAATGGGATCTCTTCGTCTAGGGGAGCATGAAGTTTGAGGATAAGATCATTTTGCCAAATCTGATCTCTATTTTGAATAGTGGCTCCAGCTTCAATAAACATCTGATCATCAAAATAGGCAGCCTGACCTGCTCCCTCTTCGACTGATACTGTAAAGCCCAGTTTTAATAGTTGCCCAACAGTTTGCGGTGTTGCCGCAACTCTTGACTCATGGGCTAACCGCTCTTTTGGTATACCAATATGCATAGCATTAACTCCTTTTATAAAAGTTAAAATAGATGTTGTTTGATTTTAGCATAGATTATATTCAGCGATAGTCTGAATATTAGTACAGTAGTAGGTTTTTTATAAAGATTTTCTATAATGCGTTTTTATGGTATAGATTGATCGTTATAAAAATTGTTATATAAATCGTTAATATAGTTGATCCTACTGATATATCGCCTAATAAGATACCTTATAGTGAAAATAGAAAACAGTAATGAGATGCAATAGCAACGATAGATAATAGCTAAGATAAATTAAAATTATGATAGATTAAAGTTATGATAGATTAAAGTTATGGAAGATTAAAGTTATTTTGTGAGCTAGCACAACGATTAACTATCTTTATTGGAAGTTACTTGATTTTAAGTTACTTGTTCAAGCTGCTTATTAATGCTATAGATAGGCAGAGCGTATCTAACAGTTTTATACAGAACCGTTTTATATAGAACAGTTATATATAAATGTTATTCACAAAATAGTTATATCAAAATAGTTATATAGTGTGCAGTCACAGATATAAATGATAAATATCATATTGAAAGAGTTTATTTTTTATTTTTAAACGGAAAAAATTGTGAGATCGCAATTAATTTATCTCTTCTTTACTTAAAACCGATAATAACAGTGCTAGACAACAGCCTAAAAAATTAAGTAAAATGCTAGGTCTTTCGTTTCGAAATTTAATTGGGCGCCATATAGAGTTAGGCGCTATTATCTATTTAAGATATTAAGAGGTGGTATATATGGCTCGTGTAACCGTGCAAGATGCAGTAGAAAAAATTGGTAATCGTTTTGACCTTGTATTAGTAGCAGCAAGACGCGCCCGTCAATTACAAGTAGAACATAAATCCCCTTTAGTTCCTGAAGAAAATGATAAACCTACCGTGATAGCACTACGAGAAATCGAAGAAGGTTTAGTCAATAAAAATATTTTAGATACCGCAGAGTTTCAAGCTCGTCAAGATAAAGAGGCAGAAGTCCGTACAACGCTTCATGAAACCGTTCTTTTTGAAAATACACCAGCATATGAATAGTTAAAAGAGAATTGCCTATGCAATATTTTTGTAGTCTAGAAGAGGTAGTTAAAGCTTATCTTCCTGCTAAGCAGGTTAAGCTGATAAAAGAGGCTTACTTCTTTGCTAAAAAAGCGCATGAAGGGCAATTTCGGAGTAGTGGTGAACCTTATGTCACCCACCCAGTTGCAGTAGCCAACATTTTAGCGGATATGCGTCTTGATTATGAGACCATTATAGCCGCGCTTCTCCACGATACCATTGAAGATACTGCAATTACTTTCCAAGATATTAGTAATAAATTTGGTGAACATGTCGCAATCTTGGTTGAAGGGGTATCAAAATTAGATAAGTTAAAATTTCGGAGTAGGCAAGAGGCACAGGCGGAAAATTTTCGCAAAATGGTGCTTGCCATGACAGAAGATGTACGAGTAATCTTAATTAAACTTGCAGATCGCACCCACAATATGCGGACAATTGGTTCATTAAGACCAGATAAGCGCCGCCGAATCGCCAAAGAGACCCTAGAAATTTATGCACCTTTAGCACACCGGTTAGGTATTCACCACATTAAGACCGAGTTAGAGATTTTAGGTTTTACGGCGATGCATCCTAATCGAGCCAAGGTGATCGAGAAGGTTATTGATAGTGCGCGCGGTACCCGAAAAGAGCTCATTCAACGAATTCTTAGTGAGATAAAAGCGCGTCTAAAGGATGCCAAAATAGATGCAGTTGTTGAAGGTTTAGAGAAGAATATCTATGCTATCTATCAAAAAATGCAGCAAGGCCAGCAGAAGTTCCAATCGATTATGGATATCTATATTTTCCGTATTATTGTGAAAGATATTGATAGTTGTTACCGTGTGCTTGGCTTAATCCACAATCTCTATAAACCCCGCCCTAACCATTTCCAAGATTTTATCGCAATTCCAAAAGTTAATGGCTATCAATCTATTCATACCTCATTAATTGGTCCACATGGTACACCTGTAGAAGTTCAAATTAGAACTGAAGATATGGATCAGATGGCAGAGATGGGGGTTGCTGCACACTGGATCTATAATGAGCGGGATGAATTAAATAACACCACAGCACAAATTAAAGTGCAACGCTGGATGGATAGCCTACTAGAGTTACAGCATAGCGTTGGTAACTCCTATGAATTTATTGAAAATGTTAAGTCAGATCTCTTTCCGAAAGAGATCTACGTATTTACGCCAAAAGGTCGAATAGTTGAATTGCCAGAAGGGGCTACAGCAGTCGATTTGGCTTATGCAGTGCATAGTGATATCGGTTATCACTGTATTGGTGCGCAAGTGGATCGTAAATCTTATCCGCTCTCTAAACCGTTAAGTAGTGGGCAAACTGTTGAGATTATCACCTCACCTAAAGGTCGACCAAATATTGGTTGGTTAGACTTTGTGATGAGTGCAAAAGCGAAAACCCGCATAAAACAGGCTATAAAAACCCTAAAACATGACGATGCAATCATATTAGGCAAGAAGTTACTCAATTTAGCTTTAACTGATAAAGGCGGAATTGATGCGATACCAAAAGAGAAGATTGATCGCTTTGTCGCCTTAACGCTCTTCCCATCATTTGATGATGTGCTAGCTGAAATTGGTGTGGGCAATGTCATGAGTCAATTTGTGGCGAAAGGGTTAGAGAACAATCAGCTCTCGGTTCACCTCTCAGAACAAGATAAGATTGTTGTGATTACAGGTACTGAGGATATATCGGTCATCTTTTCTAAATGCTGTCACCCCATTCCTGATGATCCAATTATTGGTCACATCACACCTGAAATTAAAGGGCTCACCGTTCATCATGAAGCTTGCCACAATATTGTTGGCTATCAAAATCAACCTTTAAAGTATATTCCTCTAAAGTGGTCGTCTGATATTTCGCAATCTTTTATTGCAGAAATTTGGATAGATATCCTAAATAATCAAGGTACTTTATCGCATATTTTATCGATCTTAAATTTTGAAAAAACACATGTACATTGGTTAAATATTGAAGAGAAAGAGGGTAAAGTCTATACCATTATTTTGCAGATTGAAGTGAAAAATAATATCGAGCTAAATGGTTTGATTCATAAAATTGCACTACAGCAAGATGTGGTGAGTGTAAAACGCAACATTAATCAAAAGTATTGATTAAAACTATTAATGAAAAATATAGATTAATCATCATGTTAAGATGATCTATCTTAAAAGCAGCTAGAATAACAGATCTAAATAGTAAATCAAAAATAGAAGAGAGTAGATTATGAAGAGTCGTTTTTTTGGTGATCTCCCTCTAACTTCACTTTCAGGTATCGGATCGATTCTCGAGAAGAAATTTGCCGATCTGGGGATAAAAACGGTATCTGATCTACTGTTCCACTTCCCGATACGTTACGAAAACCGCGCCGCTATTCATGCAATTGCTGATCTCACTATTGGCGAACAGACAACGATTGCAGGTCAAATAATCAAAAGCGATATAGTCACAACTAAAAGACGACCTATGCTCATCTGTCACATCCAAGATGATTCAGGCATCGCAGTTTTAAAATTTTTAAATTTTAATCAAGGGATGAGATCAACCTTTAGCGTGGGCAAAGAGGTGACAGCTTATGGCGAGGTAAAGGCCGGTCAACGCCATTTTGAAATGCTGCATCCGCAAATTCAACTTAAATCTTTACAGGCAAAAAGTGAAGCTGAAGATCCGCAATTTACCCCTATTTATGGAACAACATTTGGTTTAACCCAGCACACCATTCGTAAAACGGTCGATGCTGCTCTTTTACTGCTTAAACATAATCCACCGGTAGAGATTTTACCACCAGCACTAACTAATCAATTTTGGGATGTTACAACCGCGCTATTCACCATCCATCACCCCCCTATAACCTTAAATATTGATGAGCTGACCGAGGGGAAACACCCTGCTATCAAGCGCTTTATTTATGAGGAGTTACTTGCTTATCATTTAAGTATGTTGACCATAAAGATGGATAATCAGAAGCAGTTTGCAACACCATTACGGGCTAATGAACAATTGATCCGCCCATTTTTAGCTAATCTCCCTTTTACCCCAACTGCTGCTCAACAGCGCGTAGTAGAGGATATTTTTCAAGATATGGCAAAATCGGTTCCGATGATGCGGTTAATCCAAGGTGATGTTGGGTCTGGTAAAACAGTAGTTGCTGCATTAGCTGCACTAAATGCGATTGAAAATGGTAAACAGGTGGCATTAATGGCACCAACCGAGATTTTAGCCGAGCAACACTTTATCAATTTTACCAATTGGTTAACTCCACTTGGTATTGACGTTGATCTTCTCTCGGGGCGGTTAACTGCAAAAAATCGAGCACACTGTTTAGAAAAATTGGTTGAAGGTAAAACATCTCTCTTAATCGGTACTCATGCGCTCTTTGTCGATAAAGTGGCATTTGCTGATTTAGGTTTAGTCATCATCGACGAGCAGCACCGATTTGGGGTTAATCAACGGTTAAGTTTGTGGGAAAAAGGGGAGAAGGATCACCTCTATCCTCACCAACTTATTATGACCGCAACACCTATCCCCCGTACATTGGCAATGACTGTTTATGCAGATTTAGATCTCTCAATTATTGATGAGTTACCACCGGGGCGTACACCTATTACAACAGTTGTTCTGCCCAACTCAAGGCGGGATGAGATTATTGATCGTGTGAAGCAAGCTTGCCAAACAGGTAGGCAGGTCTATTGGGTCTGTACTTTAGTTCAGGAGTCAGAAGCGATTGATGCAAAAGCAGCAGAGCTACTGGTTGAAGAGCTTCGCATACTCTTACCTTCAATCACTATTGATCTCGTCCATGGCAAGATGCGATCAGAACAGAAACAGTCTGTTATGCAACGATTCAAACAGGGTGAAATTTCGCTACTGGTTGCAACAACTGTAATCGAAGTTGGGGTTGATGTACCCAATGCCAGTTTAATGATTATTGAAAATGCCGAGCGTTTAGGGTTAGCACAGCTGCACCAGTTGCGTGGTCGTGTTGGTCGAGGTACAGCAGTATCACACTGCGTGCTTATGTACCAACCGCCACTAAGTAAAGTCGCCATGGCGCGCATGAAGGTGATGCGTGAAAGTAGTGATGGTTTTGTTATCGCCCAAAAAGATTTAGAGATACGCGGAGGAGGGGAGATCTTAGGTACCCGCCAAATCGGTGGTGCCAATTTCAAAATAGTAGATCTCATCCGTGATCAAGCGTTGATTAGTGAAGTCCAAAAAGCCTCATATCTGCTATTACAACATCATCCTCAAAATGCTAAATCATTGATTGAACGTTGGTTACCTGACCGTGAGAAGTATATCAATGCCTAAAACATTTTTATTAACTGAGTTTAATCGCCATCACGCTTTTTAAAAATAGATGAAACAGTATTTAATTGATTTTTAAACTGCCTGTAAATAACAAGCAGGCAAATAGAGGCAGTGATAATAATAGAGAAGAGAAAAAGTAAAATAGTTGCCAATAAAATAGGCAAAATCACCGAAATTTATTGACGGATCGAAATAGCTTTATATAATACTTCGCAGGCTATAAGTCATGACAAACAGACTTATAAGCAACACCTCTTTTGGTCTCCATAGCTCAGCTGGATAGAGCAACGGCCTTCTAAGCCGTAGGTCACTGGTTCGAATCCAGTTGGGGACACCATTCAATACCTATCAAATTAATTAGATAAGTTCAGTTAACTTAATCAGTAGTTATCAACTTCACTTTTATATATCAAATGACTCTTTTATCGAAGTAGTAACACAAACAATTTACTAATCTCACAACTAAAACAACGCCCTATTTAGAACGTGTTGATATACTTTTTACAAATTAACTTCTATATTTACAATTACTTTGCACCTAGTTAGAATAACCCAGCGCTAAACATAATTACGCTTTAACTTTTTTAACCTTAGTTTAATATTTTTAAAATATACTTCAGTTTTTCCATTTTTGATAAAAAAGTGACACTTAAAAATATTGCAGCGATATTAAAAAAAGTTTTTTAGATTGGTGCCGAATTGATAGTATTTAATTAAAAGTGTAAAAATATGTAAATTAATTGTTGATTTTTCGAAAGTTTAATTATATTATAGACCTCGAATTGAAACAGACTGCAATATTTAGCTTCTGGCTAGCCTTGTTAGAAATAACAAGGTCTTTTGTTTTTTAGGGTCTGTGAAAATAAAAAAAACTGATGTTTAATATCATTCCTATTTATCTTACATATAATCTTTTTTATCCCGATAACTTCAATCAATATTAATTTCTAATCCCAATCATATCGTTTTATCTCACCAGTTTGGTAAAACTGTTTTACTAACTTAATATAGTGGCTAAAATCACCGTTTTCCTGTGCAAGTCGGCTACATGAATCCCAATCGATAATGGTTTTTTCCTGAGCTGGAATCAATATTTGACTCTCAGAAGGGTTATCGGCATCTAATTTAATGACGCCAATACCGTGTGCTTGGCATAAAACTCTAAGCTCTTTTAATGTTTCATTACCTGTTATTTGTGAAGTGACAAGGTAGCCAAAATTTGCCCATGAAGAGTTAGATACAGCTTGGAAAAAACTTTCTCGCACATTAGACATATTTAGTAATATTTTCACTTCAAATGACCAAAGTTTACTGCGTTGGTCAGCATAAAGTTTCACACACTCTTTTACTAAATCATTCCAATCAGAGCTTAGATCCTCTAAACCCACAACGTCAGGATGTAGCCAGATATTACCATTTCTACCCATTTTATTTGATGATCTCTTCTCATCAATGCGTTTAGTGTAAACATTGAGTTCATCAAGAAGATATTTACTCAATAATGGATAGAGATCGTACTCACAATAACCATTTTTTTTGGTTTCTCTATTTTTGGAAGAGCGATATTCTGCCTCTAATATCTCGGTTTCATCGGTTTTTTGTGAAAAGTAATATTTTTTTGGTCGACCTTCAGTCGTTTTTATTTGAGGGTGTTTTTTCTGGATTGATGGGCGCAGCGAACCAATTTCGGCTGCTATTTGTGCAATGAGATCATCATCGGTTAATAGACGGTTGCTTGACTCTTTTTTTTCGGCACAGGCTTTAGGATTATTTACAAATACCAATTGAGCCAGCTCCCTTGCTGTGAACTGTTTTTGTGGTTCTTGTTTCAGCAAGGTAAAAAGGGTCTTTCTAAGATTCAGTGCCATTTTTTTATCCCGTTTTTCAGGTTGGATAAATTGAGTAGGTGATTATATCATCAATTTTTTTGCAATGTTAACCAAGCGTAAATTATCTATTAATAGAGGCTATTAATAGAGGCTATTTTTTTATGCACCTTTTGAACGCACAACCCGTTTTTTATTCCCATACCGAGAGGGCCAGATCTGCTCGGGTTTTATTTCGAGCGCATTGGCTATCAAAATTTCCCCTCTTGTCCATGGGCGAACAAGTGCATTAGATAATGTTGATGGGGCATAGCCAGATTGCCTAGATATGGCTGCTAAGGATGTACCCCGTTTTTTTAGAGCTGCAATAATGTCGGCTGGGTGCCAATCTTTTTGTCTCATTTATTCCTCTTATAAATTAAGTAAAATTTTAAGTAAACTTAAATAAATTTAGAATAACAATATTAGTTGATTAAATAAAGATCAAAATTTAAGTATTATTAAATTTTATTTAATAACTCTAAACTTAAGTTAAATAATAAGGAGTGAAAATAGCATAAAAAATATTGAGAGAAATCATTATGATCGGTCTTCGATTAAAAACAGCTAGATTTCATGCCGGATTAACTCAATCTGAGTTAGGTATTAGAGCAGGGATTGATGAAGAGTCAGCTAGCTCAAGAATAAGCCATTATGAAAACGAGATCCATTCACCAGATTTTAGCCTTGTAAAACGCCTCGCAAAAGTCCTTGATGTACCCACCGCCTATTTTTATACAGAAGATGACGAACTCGCCGATTTTATCATTCAATATCACAAATTAAAAAAACAGAAACCTGATGCGTTTCTGGGTTTGACGGTTTCATGATTTTTTATATGGGTGGTTCAAATAGTTAGCATTATTGCTAATTGGTTATTTTTTTAATTTATATTTTTATTCTATTTTAACGTTTAAAAGGTAATTAAAAGTTTTGGAGCTTTTAAAAGTTTATGGACAAAAAATGAAGCAACTTTTAAATCAGAAAAAAGTCAGTTTACAAATTTTCCAAAAACTCCCATTTTTATTTTGGGCAAGTTTATTATCTTATATTATCGTTATTTGTTTATTGCTCCTTTCGAAGCGTAAACCTGATTATAATTATCAATTAATTATTGGATTAACTGTATTAGCTTGGTTTAATATCCTTTTTTGCTTTTATATTATATTTAGACAGCAAGAAAAAACTAAGAAACTAAAACAATGGCTAGCCTCTAATTTTTTTAAATCAAAACTGAATAAAAAATCCCTTCACAGTATATTAATTTTATCTAATTATGGATTGCTAATAGGCGCGACAGCTTTTCTCTGTTTGCTATTGAATGTAAAACAAGAAGTATGCTTTTGTCTTTTTGCTTTACAAATAATATTAGCTGTTATTGTGTTTTTCTATTTTTTTAAGGATTTTTATAAACAGTTTTTATTAAAAAAATGGCTATATGTCAGCATATTTACCATTGTCCAATTATGTTTAAGTCTTATTTGTGAAATTTATAGTGGCTATTTTGTCACCAACTTGTTTTATCTTTTTCCTAAAGATTTACCGCTGGTAACACGTGGGATTCATTGGTTTATTTTTATAATATTATGCAGTTATCTTGTTCAATTATTAGTTGTTTATGTTTTTGGCAATATTAAAAACCGAAGAATACCCATTTCTTTGTCAATGTCAGCTTATTTACTTAGCATATTAGTTGCTTGTTCAATTTGGGTTATATTTTTCGCAAATACTACTAAAATACTAAATCAAATAGTAATTTTGACTTATCAATCCGATATGGTGGGTTATTTCCGTTGTAATAACGGAGAAATAGTTAAAGGTATCCCTAATGAAACAGCCCGATATTTAAAAGTAGATGAGCAAGAGTATAGAGTTCTCTACAAAACAGATGATTCAATACGAAGTCAAGCAATTATATGTGAAGGGCAAAATTATAAGTTAATTGATATATAAATGGGAAAATTTATGTCAGTTAATATAAATCTTTAAAAGATTGAATTAATAAATTTACGTGTCAAATACGTGCACTTTTAAGACCCTATGTAGACCATTTGTAGACATTCTCATGTATTTTTAAACAGCATTTGATTTTTATAACTAGATGATTTATCAGGATATTTTAAAATGGAAGTGGTGGAGCTGGCGGGAGTTGAACCCGCGTCCGAAATCTCTACATCCTTGGCACTACATGCGTAGTCTGTTTTTGAATTTCATCTATCCGCTGCGAGCAGACACGCCACTGATAGACTAGCTTGATTAAGTTTAATGCTTCCACCCCAAGCAGGGTTTCCACACGATCTCGTTTGGGTTTGACTCCCCTTGATCTCCGTCCTACGAGCGAAGGCTAGAGAGGGAAGGCACTATGCAGGTTATTAAGCTGCTAGAGCGTAGTTTTCGTCGTTTGCGACTATTTTTTTGCGGTTTATTTACGAGGCCTACCGCACCTCGGCATGCACCTTGGGTTTCGCAGATCCCGTCGAATCCAGAATCAGCCCCAAAATATTTTGTAAAACTCCCGCATTATAGGTGAATTTAGCGCTGAATACAAGTTAACAGTAATCTGGCTATGTAGGCGTTAAAATCATTATTAGTTGTATTTATGATGTAGTAGTCATGGTGAAAGTTCGATCTGAAATGATATTAGGGTGAGTAATAAAAAACAGTAAAAATGTTTTAGGGTTAAATGTTTTAGGGTTAACTTCTAAAAGGGATTTTAGATTAAAAAATCAATAAAATAATAATTAAAATCAAAGTGTTAAAAATATATTTTGATAAATATCTAAAAAAATAAAATAAAGTTGAACTTTTTATTATCGGGATTGTCTATATTTGTACCTTACGTTTTTCATTTTTTGCCCTCCACTCGGTTTTTTTGAGTGGATTTTTTTTGTCCGCTACTTTTAAACCTTCCAGGTTCAGTCAGATTGCAATAAATAATATAGCGTTATGTACTTCAATAGCGAACTTTTATAGATAAGCCTTTTATGTAAAGATTTCGAGATTAAGTTATCATGTTATGATAACGCTATTTTTAGTTTACCAATATTTTACAAACTACAGAGCATGTTAATCACAAATAGCGCAAAAGGGCATTTAATTGCTTTAATGACGGTCATTATTTGGGGAATAACTTATATCTCGACCAAGTTATTACTTGATGATTTTAAACCGATTGAGATTCTATTTTTCCGATTTTTACTCGGCTATATCACGCTTTGGATCTTATACCCGCACCGATTGCCATGGCAAGGATTTAAGCAGGAGTTACTTTTTATTGGGGCAGGATTTTGTGGGATTACTTGTTACTTTTTATGTGAAAATATTGCCCTCACCTATACCACCGCCTCAAATGTTGGGGTGATTACCTGTTTAGCGCCTATTTTTACGGCAATACTTGCGATACTCTTCTTAAAAAAAGAGGTGCCCTCAACCAGTTTTTATCTTGGCTGCCTATGTGCCATGATGGGGATTGGATTAATCAGTTTTAATGGTGCGGTAGTTTTATCACTTAATCCAATAGGTGATCTGCTGGCTGTTTTAGCCACTTTTTTTTGGGCGAGTTATTCGATTTTGACCAAAATAGGTAGTGGTTATGTAGATAATATTTTTCAGTTAACGCGCCGATTCTTCTTTTATGGTCTCATGTTTATGCTTCCGCTATTTCCTATTTTTGATTTTCAATGGCACTTTTCGCGGTTTGCTGATCCTAAAAATCTTTTTAATCTTATCTTTCTCGGTATTGGTGCCTCAGCAATCTGTTTTGCATCGTGGAACTACGCGGTTAAATTGGTGGGAGCGGTCAAAATTAGCCTCTATATCTATTTAATTCCTATTATTACAATTATTACTGCGGTACTTATTTTAGGCGAAAAGTTTACTTGGCTTGCTGCATTAGGCACCCTATTAACACTGTGTGGGCTGCTGTTATCAGAAGGGAAGTTTGTTATTCTTAAACAGATAATTTTTCATAAAAAAAGTGTTATTCATAAAAAAGTAAAATAACAAGATAATGGACGACTTCCATATGATGGCTTGAATGATGATAAAGAGAGAGGCTATAATAAATCCGATCTTTTCACTCATTTTAGGCTTATTCAAGTCACTCTTTTAAGGAGTTTATCATGTCTGTTAGCACTACATCCCTCTCAATAAATACCAAAATAGTACTCGATAATGATGTTGCCATTGAACAATTAGGATTTGGCACCTATAAATTAACCGATTTTGATGAACTTGATTGCGCAGTTAATGCCGCTCTTAAAACAGGTTACCGCGCTTTTGATACTGCTGAACTGTATCAGAATGAGAAGCAGTTAGGCAAAGTTATTAGCCAGTGTGGCGTTAAACGGTCAGATCTCTTTATCACTTCAAAGATAGCTAACGAGAAACAGGGCTATGACAATACATTAAAAGGTTTTGAACAGACATTAAAAGATCTCGAGCTAGACTATATCGATCTATTTCTAGTCCATTGGCCACTGAAAGATACCTTTTTTGATACATGGGAAGCATTAGAACGTATCTATGAGCAGAAGTTGGCGCGGGCAATTGGGGTCTGTAATTTCCAGATCTCCCATTTAGAGATGTTAGAGACACGTGCCAATATCAAACCGATGATTAACCAGATTGAACTTCACCCATATCTTACCCAAAAAGAGCTCGTTAACTACCTTAGAGATAACGATATTGCCGTTGAAGCGTGGTCGCCAATCGCCCGTAATATGATTAAAGATGAGGCAATATTTATTGAACTTGGTAAAAAATATGGCAAATCAGCTGCGCAGTTAGCATTACGTTGGCATCTCCAACATGGTCATATAGCGATTCCTAAATCATCACACCCAGAGCGCATTGCTGCCAACGCTGATATCTATGATTTTGCCTTAACAGATTCCGAAATGCAGCAGATCGATGGACTGAATAAGAATTTCCGTGTTGGACCTAATCCTGACGAAGTCTATCAGAAAAACGGTTTTTAAATAGCTGTTAATTTTAAATAGCTGTTAATTTTAAATAACTGTTAATTTTAAATAACTGTTAATTTTAAATAACTGTTAAAAATAAACAGTTTAATCTCTTTTAAACTTACTCGCTTTTAAACATAGTTCCTATTAAATATAGTTCCTATTAAATATAGTTCCTATTAAACATAGTCTCTATTAAACATAGCCCCTCTTAATAGGAGGGGTTAAAACGGGGTAGGTGCGCCAACTAATCCAAGTACAATCGGTAATGTGATTAAACTCAGTATGGTACTTGTGAAAGTGGCACTAGCAACTAACTCTGGCTTAGTATTAAATTGCACTGACATCAATGTTGTATTGGCGCCGGTCGGCATAGCGGCAAGCACAATTAGAATCTGCTTATACATTAGAGAGATTGGGAGGTAGTAGACCAGAGCTAAGGCGATAAATGGCGAAATGACCATTCTCATGCAGAGCGCAAAGGAGAGTTTCGGAAGGTCAAGCTCTCTGATCTGTAATTTAGCCAGCTGCATACCTAAAATGATCATAATAACGACAATCGATGAGTCTCCAATCATCCCAACCGAGATCATAATCGATTTTGAGAGTGGAATATGGCAGAGTTGAAAAATAATTCCTAACATAGCGCCATAAGCGACCGGCATACGAACCACGCGCATTAAGACATCCCGCTGCCTTGTTGACTCACTTAGTCCACTCCCTTTTGCTGCATAGTAGATGCCAACCGTGCTCATCACAAACTGCTGGAGCACCATCATAATGACAGCTAAATCAAATCCAATAGCACCAAAAAAGATCATAATAACTGGCGTGCCATAGTTACCGTTGTTCATAAAACAGGAGCTAAGAATCAGTGCACAACGCTCTTTTTCTGTATATTTCATGAAAAAAGACCAGAGCGAGACAAGGATAACCTGAGCAAAACAGAGTCCAAAAATATAGAAAAAGTAGTAAATATAGTCGGTGGTTAAGTTGTGAGTATAAAAAGTTTTGAAGGAGAGAAAAGGGGATAGAACATAAAGTGACATTTTAGATAGGTTGGCAATATCAAATTTTAACAGTTTCTGACCAATAAACCCGACAATAAAGATGGAGAAGATGGGGAATAGGATGAGAAAAAAGTGCATAGTGTAATCTTCTATGTTTAGTTTATAAGTTTATGGTTAATGATCTATTTTATCTGCATAATTGAGCTGAGATTTTATGCAAGTTAATAGATAAACTTTTATATATTTTTATCTATAAGAATAGATATCTATAAGAACAGAAATATAAAAGCATAAGTGTAACAATATTTTATAAAAAGTAATTCTACTCTTTAATCTATCTGTTTGCTAATGCATCAACATCTTCCATATTATCGATCGCTATAATCACTGCTTCACGTAAAATTTGACAGCTATTATCGTCTAATGCACTGTTATTATTATCAACTAAAATAAAGAGATCCTCAACATGTTCACCAATGGTGGCAATTTTTGCGCTCCGCAGTGAGAGATCTAATTTAGCAAATACCTCACCAACACAGGCAAGTAGACCAGGGCGATCTGTTGCAATTAATGACATATAAGTTTGCTGATCACTTAAGTTTGACAAAAAGTCGATCTCTGTCGGTTTGGCAAATGGGCGCAGACGCGCTTTTAATGGTTTGATAGCAGATCGTTTATAGTTTGGATTTTGTAGCGCCCTCTCTAGCCCCTCTTTTATAGCCTGATGGCGATCAGATGAGACAGTCTGTCCATCGGGTTCAAGCACGATAAAGGTATCGAGCGCAAATCCCCTCTTATTGGTGATAATCAAGGCATCGTGAATAGTGAGATTACGGTTAGTTAACTCATTACAGACTGCGGTAAACAGGTACCTTTTATCTGGGGAGTAGATCACAATTTCAGTGCCACCATGAAATGGCGCAGGGTTGATTAAAACCAATATTTTAGTGAGATCATGACCCAGTAGATTTTCAGCATGCCAAACAATTTGCTCAGTGGTGTAGCGTAAAAAGTAGTCAAACCGGTAATTCAACCAGAAATGGCGAACCTGCTTTTCACTATAACCTTTCTGAATTAGCATCGCCAACGCAGCGGCTCTATGCTCCCTTGCGATGTTGCGCTGCTGCGGAATTTGATGAATACCCGAGTCAAAATAGCGCTCAGTTTGCCTATAAAGTTCACGCAGTAGGCTCTGCTTCCAACTATTCCAAAGTGTCTCATTTGTTGCGCAGACATCAGCAACGGTTAGGCAGAGTAGATAGCGTAATCGCCGTTTACTCTTAATTTTGGCGGCAAATTCACGAATAATGGCAGGATCTTGCAGATCACGGCTCTGCGCTGTAACTGACATCAAAAGATGACAACGTACTAACCAGCTAATAAGATCACTATCGCGATCATCTAAACCGTGTAGCCTGCAAAAAGTGGTCACTAATTCCGCTCCCAATTCCGAGTGATCACCACCGCGCCCTTTTGCAATATCATGGAAGAGCCCAGTAATTATTAACAGCTCTGGTCTATCCAATTTAGCGTAGACAGATGAACTTTTAGGGTGCCTAACTCTCCCTTCATCACTGCGTAGATCATCTAACTCAAGTAGTAGACGGATGGTATGTTCGTCAACAGTATAGGCATGAAAAAGGTCAAATTGCATCATCCCGACTATATGTTTCCAGCCCGGAATATAGGCTGCTAAAATGCCATGTTTATGCATAGGTAAAATGGCTTTTTTGATTGCATCGGGGTGTTTAATAATCGCCATAAGCAGTTTTCTTGCTTCGCTATTTTTACTTAAAAGTTCAGGGAGCTGCCTCCTTGCAATACGTAGCTGACGAATGGTATTAGAGTAGATACCGATAATTTGTGGATGCTGTAAGATCGTGTAGAAGAGCTGCAAAATCATTACTGGATTTTGCAAAAAGAGATCATCTTGCTTGATATCGATCAAATTTTCGCGGACAAGAAAGTGTTCATCGATATAATAAGGGCTATTTTGTGGATTGAGGGCTAATATCGACTCTTCAAAAAGCTGGGTTAACATCTGGTTGAGTTCGGTGATGCTATGGGCAACACGATAGTAGTCACGCATCATCTTCTCAACGGGGGCATTGCCTTCACCTTGGTAGTTTAACAGTTTGGCAATGCTAAGTTGGCGATCAAATAGCAAACGGTTGTCGTAACGGTTGATAACTGAGTGTAAAGCAAAACGGATGCGCCATAAAAACTGTTCACAGGTCTGTAGTTCTGCAATCTCTTCAGCTGTTAGGTAGTTCATCTTAGCAATAAGTGATGTGCCACCAAAGTGGCGAATGGCTATCCATTTAATAGTCTGAATATCACGCAGTCCACCGGGGCTGTTTTTTAGATCAGGCTCAAGATTATAGCTAGTACTATGGTACTGTTTATGGCGCTTTTGCTGTTCATCTATTTTGGCGCGATAGAAAGTGGCTGAAGGCCAGATCTTATCACTGAAAATCTCCGTTTTTAAGGTCTCAAAGAGAGCACTATTACCGGTAATAAGACGCGACTCGATGAGATTGGTCATAACAGTAATATCATCTTTTGCCTCTTCAAGGCAGCTATTTATATCACGCACGCTCTGCCCAATATCGAGATGGAGATCCCAAAGTATGCGAATAAGATCACCAATCGGCTTTTCAACTTTTTTCGGTAATGGATGATCACTTAAGATGAGAATATCAATATCAGAGAGGGGATGAAGCTCAGCACGCCCAAAACCACCAACAGCAATTAGTGAGATGCGGTTAGGTTTAACTGGTGATGGGATCAGATTTGGTATCTGAAAATAGATCCATAATCGGGTTAACAGCTGATCAATAAAGAGGCTACGTAGCGCTATTAATGTTTCGATACTGTTCTGTTTTTTGATCAGGGACTGTTTAAAATATTCGAAAGACCAAGCTTGAAAGCGATCTAGTTGACCCCTTAAAAAATCGATAGTGATCTCATGATCCAAAAACTCAAGCGGCGAGATAGGGTAGATTAATGTTGATTGATTTGGTCTATTCATGATTATCTTTTTGCTAAATTATAACTATTAATATTTCTATTTATTAATAGTTCTCTCTATTTATACTTATATCTTTTAAAGTTATGACTATTAAATTTGTATCTTGCTATTTCGGGCTTGTAAAGTAATGAGTCGGCTTTTTTACGATTTCAATCTCTCTTTTATGTAGCTCAAGCTCTTTTTTTATTGCTCTATTTTAACACTCTTAGAAGTCTGGTATCTTATCTGATTTATTGCCTGATGGGGCGGTTTATTTATCGCTTAATAGATCCAATTATAAAATGTTTTATAATTAATATCTAAATCATTGGCTCTTTGCCGATAAGTTTGTTTGCTATTTTGTTTGCTATTTAGTGTTAAGTTGATAACTTATTGTTTAAATTGCGGATGATATTTTTTGATCTTAGTATATTTTTTTAATGTTAAAAAGACTCCACTAAAATAGGATCAGTTCAGATTTGTTTTAGGTAAAATAAATAATCCATTGTCGCCATAATTCGATTCTGTTAAACTACTCTCCCGTCTGATTCATAGCGACTATCCCTTTTTATTCTGTATAAAAAACAGCTGGTAAATGGTGGTAGCATGCTTTCTATTAATTAATAATGGTCTGATATTAATGGTCACTAATTATATTTTTGTTACAGGCGGTGTCGTCTCATCATTGGGTAAAGGCATTGCTGCAGCGTCGTTAGCTGCAATTTTAGAAGCCCGCAATTTAAAAGTCACCATGTTAAAACTTGATCCCTATATTAATGTTGATCCGGGTACGATGAGCCCTATTCAGCATGGTGAGGTTTTTGTCACTGAAGATGGCGCCGAGACCGATTTAGATTTAGGTCATTATGAGCGTTTTATTCGCACAAAAATGACGCGGAAGAACAATTTTACTACTGGGCGTATCTACTCAGATGTGCTACGTAAAGAGCGGCATGGTGACTATTTAGGTGCCACTGTGCAGGTTATTCCACATATTACCAATGCCATTAAAGAGCGTGTTATTGACGGTGCAAAAGGTTTTGATGTGGCGATTGTCGAAATTGGTGGTACGGTTGGTGATATTGAATCACTGCCATTTTTAGAGGCGATTCGGCAGTTAGCGGTTGATGTTGGGCGTGAGCATACGCTATTTATGCATTTAACCCTTGTCCCTTATTTAGCTGCTTCTGGTGAAGTTAAAACTAAGCCAACGCAGCACTCAGTAAAAGAGCTACTTTCGATTGGGATTCAACCTGATATCTTAATCTGCCGTTCTGATCGCATCGTGCCAGCGCATGAGCGTGCTAAGATTGCGCTGTTCTGTAATGTGCCAGAAAAGGCGGTTATCTCCCTAAAAGATGTTGACTCTATCTATAAAATTCCGGCACTACTCAAATCACAAAATCTTGACACTTTAGTGTGTGAACGCTTCCATCTTAACTGCCAAGAGGCTGATCTCTCAGAGTGGGAGCAGGTGATTTATGAAGAGGCAAACCCAGTAGGCGAAGTGACAATAGGTATGGTAGGTAAATATATTGAGTTACCTGATGCCTATAAATCAGTTAATGAAGCCCTAAAACATGGTGGGCTGAAAAATCGCCTAACTGTGCATATTAAATATATTGATTCTGAAGATCTTGAGTCACGTGGTGTAGAGTTATTAAAAGGGTTAGATGCTATTTTAATTCCGGGTGGCTTTGGTTATCGTGGTGTAGAGGGCAAAATTCTTGCTGCGCAATATGCCCGCGAAAATAAAATCCCCTATTTAGGAATCTGCCTTGGTCTACAAGTGGCGTTAATTGAATTTGCCCGTAATGTGGCTGGCATTAAAGATGCTAATTCATCAGAATTTATCAAAGATTGTGCTAATCCTGTTGTGGCGCTGATTACCGAGTGGAATGATGAATCTGGTCAAGTGATACAGCGAGATGAGAAGAGTGATCTTGGTGGCACTATGCGTTTAGGTGGGCAAGTTTGTCACCTTGAGCCAGACTCTTTAGTTAGTAAGATGTATCAAAAAGAGTCAATAGTTGAGCGCCATCGTCACCGTTATGAGGTCAATAATAATCTTTTACCACAAATAGTAAAAGCGGGACTTAAAGTGACAGGTCTGTCAACTGATCGCAAGCTTGTTGAGATTATTGAAAATAGTGATCACCCTTGGTTTGTTGCATGTCAATTCCACCCAGAATTTACCTCAACACCGCGCGATGGGCATCCACTATTTAGTAGCTTTATTAAAGCGGCAAAAACTTACCAAGATCAGCAGGCTAAATAGATTTTATTGTAAATTAATTTCGTAGTTAAAATTTGTAGTTATATATTTGTAGTTATATCTGTCATATAGAGGAAAAAATCATGGCAAAAATTGTTAAAGTAATTGGTCGTGAAGTGATTGATTCACGTGGTAACCCAACAGTTGAAGCGGAAGTTCACTTAGAAGGTGGGTTCGTTGGTTTAGCGATCGTTCCATCAGGTGCATCAACAGGATCACGTGAAGCATTAGAGCTTCGTGATGGCGATAAATCACGCTTTTTAGGTAAAGGCGTATTAAAAGCAGTTGCTAATGTAAATGGACCAATTGCTGAAGCAGTAGTAGGTAAAGATGCATTAGATCAAGCTAATATTGACCAGATTATGATCGATTTAGATGGTACTGATTTTAAATCTAATTTAGGTGCTAATGCGATTTTGGCTGTCTCTTTAGCTAATGCGAAAGCAGCTGCTGCGGCAAAAGGTGTTCCTTTATTCCAACACGTTGCTGATCTTAATGGTACCCCAGGTCAATACTCAATGCCATTACCAATGATGAATATCATTAATGGTGGTGAACATGCTGATAACAATATTGATCTGCAAGAGTTTATGATTCAACCAGTAGGCGCTAAAAATGTTAAAGAGGCGATCCGCATTGGTTCTGAAATTTTCCATAACTTAGCAAAAGTGTTACATGCTAAAGGTATGAATACTGCTGTTGGTGATGAAGGTGGTTTTGCGCCTAACTTAAAATCAAATGCTGATGCATTAGCATGTATTAAAGAAGCTGTTGAAAAAGCAGGTTATGTTTTAGGGAAAGATGTCACATTAGCGATGGACTGTGCTGCATCTGAGTTCTATAACAAAGAGACCGGTAAATATGTGTTAAAAGGCGAAGGTGGTAAAGAGTTTACTGCACAAGAGTTTACCCACTATTTAGAAGAGCTTGCTAAAGAGTATCCAATTATCTCAATTGAAGATGGTTTAGATGAGAGTGATTGGGATGGCTGGGCATACTTAACTAAAGAGTTAGGTAATAAGATCCAGTTAGTTGGTGATGATCTATTTGTAACTAATACTAAGATCTTCAAAGAGGGTATTGATAAAGGTATCGCTAACTCTATCTTAGTTAAAGTTAACCAAATTGGTACATTAACTGAATCTATTGCAGCGGTTAAAATGGCTAAAGATGCCGGTTATACAGCTGTTATTTCACACCGTAGTGGTGAGAGTGAAGATTCAACAATTGCTGATTTAGCAGTTGGTTTAGCAGCAGGTCAAATTAAGACTGGTTCTATGAGCCGTTCTGACCGTATCGCTAAATATAACCAATTGATCCGTATTGAAGAGGCTTTAGGTTCTGCTAAAGCACCATTCAATGGTCGTAAAGAGGTTAAAGGACAATAATTTTTGTTCTAATATCTTTTTGTTCTAGCCTAAAAATAGCCGTTGATGTAAAACATCAGCGGTTATTATTTTATTTCCCGATTCCCGATTCCCGATTCTATTTAATGCACCCTTTTACTTGATTCGTTCCATTCCAGAATAGATAACCCCTTTATCACCGCGGAAAAAACCTAGTAGCGTTAGATTATTCTGTTTGGCTAAATCAACAGCCATTGAGGTAGGTGCTGAGACAGCAAGTAGAATCTCAATGCCACAAGTGGCACATTTCTGTACCATCTCATAGCTAGCTCGACTAGAGACCACTACTACACCTTGCTGTTCTCTATCTTTTAGATATTTAGCTCGAAATCCTAGCAGTTTGTCTAAAGCAACATGTCTGCCTATATCTTCAAATCCAGCAATAAAATTGCCTTTAAGATCGAGCCAGACGGCAGCATGGGTTCCACCAGTCTCTCTTCCAACTAGTTGTACTTTTGTTAAGGCTGATGGTGTATTATAAAAATCTGCGAGTAAAATCTTATTTTGAAATGGTAGAGGAGAGATGGGGTGAATGATCTGTTCTATCTGTTCACTACCACAAATTCCACAACCAGTTCGACCGGTTAAGTTGCGTCTTCTCTCTTTTAAGTGGGCAAATTGGCGAGATGAGAGTTCGATTTGGATCTCAATACCTTGAGACGTTGTGACAATATCAATCCCATAAATATCATTAATTGAGTTAATGATTTGCTCAGTTAATGAAAATCCTACTGCAAAATGTTCAAGATCTTTGGGGGTTGCCATCATAACAACATGAGAGATGCCGTTATAGATAAGTGCTACCGGTTTTTCAATAGCGATAACATCAGTCTCGGATGGATAAATTTGAAGATCTCCGCTGGTATCGTTTTTAAATCTATTTATAGAGACGTTTTTTACCGTTATTTCCATAGTAATTCTCGTTTTAAATTGAAAATAGTCATTTTTAATGATTTTTCACACTACTATTCTATTATTTTTTCTTATTAAAATATAAGGTAATATGTTAATATAAATTATTCCAATTAATTAAATAAACTCCTTTTATTTCACTACTTTTTTTAATTTATTTATTAGGTGCTTAAGTAATCCTATGATATCCGAAACCACACAACTATTAATGCAATTTATACAAAATAATCAAATATGGGAGATTCCAATCGTTTTTCTGTTGGCTTTTGGTGAATCATTGGCGATTCTCTCATTATTGATACCAGCAACAGCTATTTTATTAGGCGTAGGTGCTTTAATTGGTACTGATACTATCTCTTTTATGCCAGTTTTTATTGCGGCTTCTGTTGGCGCAATTATTGGTGACTGGATCTCTTTTTGGTTGGGTAAACATTATCACCAAAAGGTGGTATCGATGTGGCCACTCAATAAGAACCCAAAATTGTTAGCACGTGGCGAAGCTTTTTTTCAACATTATGGTACTTTAGGCGTCTTTATTGGCCGTTTTTTTGGTCCATTACGGGCAATAGTGCCTTTAATTGCCGGCACAATGGAGATGTCAAACACCAAATTTAATATTGCTAATATTGCATCAGCACCAGTATGGGTATTTGTACTGTTGGCTCCGGGGGCTTTTGGGGTGCCTTGGTTAGAGACAATGTTCGGTTAATATTCTCTTCGATTAAAAAATTTTTTATTTAAATTGTTGAGATTAAAACACATTTGATAAAGCATTAGTAGTTTAGTATTTTCTAAATTCAACAGATATTAGATTAAAAGATAGGTGTAATTAACCTATCTTTCCAATCATCGTTTTTTAATCAGCTCTTTTCAATCTTGTTCTTTTAATCATGTTCTTTCAATCAAATTATTAACTAAAGTGTACCAACCGTGTAGGTGCGTCTGCCACTCTTGCGTCCTATCGCCTCTAAGTTGGTCTGTAACGGAGGGAAAGGTAGCGTTAGATTATGTTTACGGTAAGCTTCAATAATCAGTTGTTGAATTTCGCTACGTAGTGGCATGCGGTGCCCCATTTCGGCGGCAAAGAGACGTAACTCGAACAGTTGAATACCTTCTTGAATATCGACCAAGAATACTTGCGGTTCTGGATCCTTTAATACATAACCACAATCATCGGCAGCCTGTTTTAGGATTTGGAGTACTAAATGGCTATCCGCGTCTATTGTTGCTGGAATGGTCAAGACAATTCGGGTGATTGAGTCAGATAGTGACCAGTTAATAAGCTGTTCAGTAATAAATGCTTTATTTGGCATCACAATCTCTTTGCGATCCCAATCAACAATAGTAGTAGCACGGGTATTGATTTTGGTGATGCTTCCGGTGAGTTCGCGTATTGTTACTGTATCACCAATCCGAACCGGTTTCTCAAATAGGATGATTAAGCCTGAGATAAAGTTTGCAAAAATCTCTTGTAGACCAAAGCCGAGCCCGACACCTAAAGCTGCAATTAGCCACTGAATTTTTGACCAATCAATCCCTATAAAAGAGAAGGCAATGGATGATCCGATCATTAATAGCACATATTTCGAGATGGTTGCAATTGCATAACCCGTACCAGGTGCGAGATCAAGATGTTGTAATATGCCTAGTTCAAGTAGTGCAGGTAGATTTTTTACTAACTGAATGGTGATTGTCATGATAAGGATGGCAATAAATAATGCACCTAACGTAATATATTGTTCAACTTCAACCCCTTTTATAATCGAACTGGTTCCCCATAAACGAATATTGTTCATAAAAGAGAAAGCAGAGTGTAGCTCAGACCACAGTAGGATCATGCTAATGAGCGCTATCATCACAACAATAGATCGAACTAACTGGAGAGACTGTGCACTAATCACATCAAGATTAATGATTGGCTCTTCAATATTGCCTTCGTTAAGTGATGCCAACTCCTCTTCGGTCGCTTTTGCCCGTTGAATTCTCTCTAAACGGCGCTGTTTTGTTCGCTCAAATTCAATTCTGCGCCGCTGAATCCACATCCAACGGCGAATCATAAAGTAGATCACAAGTAGACCAAACCAGATGATGACTGAAAACTCTAAGCGCCCTAATAGCTCTTCAGCGGTAGAGAGGTAACCTAGACAAGTGGCGATAATGGCTATCCAAGGTGCGCAGAGTAAAATAAACCATAAAATATGGCTAAATAGGTTGTCTCCTGATCCTTTTTTATCTATATAGAGGGGAACGCCTGCTCGATGGATCGATTTAGTCATAAAGATCAGTGCAAAACAGAGCAGAATAAAGGCAAAACGCCCAATGGTAGCAGCAAATTGACGGTTATTATATTGATCAAAACTCATCACAACCATCACAAGTGGAATGACAACCCAAATGGAGAGTTGATAGTATTTCATGGCTGCACGGACATTAGGCTCGGACCAGCCAAAGTGGTTGATAAAAAGCCCTTTCGGTTCAGCAAATTGCGCACTTATGATAAATACCCATAAAATAGGGGCTGCGGCATTAACACCATACCCTAAAGCATAAGCTGCGGAATAGTCAGGATCAATCTGTAAGGCATAACCTAAAACTCCCCACAAGAAAGGGATAGGAAGTGCCATAATTAATGAGTAAATTACGACTTCGATTGTTAAACTATAGCGATCTTGAGTTACTTTCCCAACTTTAGCTGCTGCTCTGGCTAAAAAATCATTATATTTGGGTTTCATCTTAAAATGCATGAACACAAATAGAATAGATAGCAGTAGGAAGAAGAGTGCTTTAGGTGTAGTTAATACTTCGATACAGACATGATAGAGCTGGGTTAATGTATCAATTGAGATGACGAGACCAATATTTTTTGCGAGATCAATTGGAAAGCTTAATGAGATTGGATTAACATCAGCAACCCAGAAGAAATAGCGGTGGGAAGCCTCATTTACTGAATCAATCGCATTAATCAGCTGTTTATTCCCAATTTTGAGTTTGGTCAGCTCTAAAATAGTGGTATCAGTACCGGCTATTAATGTCTTTAGGAGTTCACTCTGTTCTTTTAATAAACGCAGATAAGATGATCCATATTTAGATGTTTTTAGAAAAATGCTAAGTGTAGGATAATTATCTAATGCGGAAAGTTGATTACTATAGTTGAGCTGCTGGGCTTTGGCTTTGGCAATTTCAGCATCTAAGGCTTGTGATTTTGGTTTTTCAGGTAGTCGCAATAGTTGTTGCCGTAACGTCTCACCTAGTGCAGTCGAAAAACTGAGCCACTCTCCTTGCTCATCAAGGGTGGCTAGGGTGTTTTGGACATGAGAAATTTGTGTTGAAATGTTATTCTGTTCATTGACAATGCTAGTGACATGCGTTTTTTGAAGCTCAATATTTTGACGAAGCTCATCATTCATCTCACTTAACTGCGTGACAACTTGACTTAATTCAGCCTCACTATTAATAGCTACTTTAATATTAGTAGTGGATTTCGCATCATCAGCCAATACGATTGAGGAGAACAGAAGTAGTAGATAACAACAAATTCCTCGTAACCACATAAAATTAGATCCTTTCAGCTAACTTTTGCCCAACACGAACTGTTTGCCCAACTTTTAGTTCATCACTGAATGTAATGTGATCTTTGGCAAAGAGTGTGATTACTGTTGAACCCAATTTAAAGCAGCCCATATCTTGTCCCTTCTCTAACTTGATTGGTTCAACTGAATCGCTATTTACATAGTTCCAACTCTTCATGATGCCATCACGTGGTGGTGTGATAACACCTTCCCACTCAGTTTCAATACTGCCGACAATTGTTGCTCCAATTAAGATTTGCGCCATCGGTCCAAACTCAGTATCGAATAGACAAATTACGCGCTCATTTCGGGCAAAAATGTTGGGAATTGTCTCGGTTGTTGCTCTGCTTACAGAGAATAGTGTACCAGGTACATAGATCATCTCACGTAACGTTGCTGCACATGGCATATGGACACGGTGATAGTTTTTTGGTGCTAAATAGGTGGTAACATACATACCATTAGTAAAAGCGTTGACCATTTCGGATTGACAGGCGAGGAGTGAATCTAGTGAATAGGTGAAACCTTTAGCTTGCAGCAGACTACTATTTTCAATATGACCAAATTCACTAATAACACCGTCTGCTGGCATAACGATTGAGTCTGGATCGTTATCAATTGGTCTTGCTTCTTCTTTTAATTTGCGAGCAAAAAAATCATTAAATGTCTTATATTCATTTATATCATCGCAAAGTGCTTCACTCATATCGACTCGATAAACTTTACAGAAGCCGCAGATCATCCAAGTGGTCACTTTGCCTAACTTTCTCTTAGCTAACCAGCCAATCATAGAAGTTAATAGCTGTTTAGGTAGAAGGTACTGAATAATTGCTTTTAATTGGTTTAACATAAATTACTCTCAAATTGTGAAGATTTTGAATTGATATCATATTAATTAATTCTGATTGATCAGTATAGCAATATTCAAACAGAATGTATAAAAAACGAGTAGATGGTACATGGGGTATCTTATTATATTGCCTTAATTGGTGTTATGATACGGCACTTTATAATAACAACTATTTTAGTAATAATTAAATGAGATTAACATTTAGAGATGGTGTAGAGGCATCTATTCCGACCTTACTTGGTTATATCGGTATTGGTATTGCTGCGGGTGTGGTTGGTAAATCGACAGGACTTAGCGTACTTGAAGTCACATTAATGGCGGTCATGATTTATGCAGGCGCTGCGCAATTTGTGATAGCAGGGTTGATGATGATGGCGACCTCCATTCCTGCTATTATTTTTACTGTATTTTTAATTAATTCCCGCCATTTTTTGATGAGTATGGCGCTTGTTCCCGCTTTTCGCAAATACTCCTTAAAAAGCAATATTGGCATTGGTACTCTATTAACTGATGAGAGTTTTGCTGTGTCGATGAGTGCCATTGCAAACAAGGTGCCCGTTAACGCATCATGGATGCATGGGCTTAATCTTTCTGCTTATCTTTTTTGGATCTTGTCATGTCTGCTAGGTGCATTGATCGGTGAGTGGTTGCCGAATCCACAACAATTTGGGTTAGATTATGCGCTTGTTGCAATGTTTATTGGTTTACTCTATCTGCAATTAGTAAGTGATAAAAGCAAAAGTGTAAAAAATCGACTTATTGCGATGTTTACAGTGGCTATATTGCTTACCCTTTTGCTCCGTTTTATCTCTCCAGAGATGGCAATTTTAGTTAGTACCCTTGCTGGATGTGCTATTGGTGTAAAGATGGAGCGTAAACATGACACTCTATAGTTTTTTGGTGATTTTAGGTTGCGCTATTGTCACTTGGTTGCCTAGAATCTTACCTTTTCTATTGGTGAGAAAATTACAGCTACCTGATATTGTCGTCCGTTTTTTATCGTATGTGCCGATCTGTATTTTAACTGCGCTATTTGTGCAAAATCTGTTTGTGGTTAAAGAGGGTGAGTTCCCTGATTTTAATATTGGTTATTGTTTAGCTGCTATCCCAACCACATTGGTTGCTATATTCACTAAAAATTTAATGTGGATCGTTATCGTCGGTATTATCTCGATGGCGATTATTCGCAACTTTTTAATATAACTTTCAATTAATACTAATGCATTAATATTAAATGCATTAATATTAAAAAATGGTTAATTAAAGTTTTGTATTTGATGCATTTTTGTTTTTTCTTTGTTTTATTGAAGTGCTATATTGCCTCAAATTGATTTTTATTTACAAGGCAACTTGTACTCACATAAAACCAAAGGAAATAACTATTATGAGTAAATTAATCGCACTGGACAGTTTTTTAGAAACTGTGCAAAGACGAGATCCTAATCAACCTGAATTTTCACAAGCAGTAAAAGAGGTAATGACATCGTTATGGCCTTTTCTTAAGAAAAATCCTCAATATACCGATTACAGTCTACTATCTCGCATTGTCGAACCAGAACGCGTAATTCAATTTCGTGTAACGTGGGTTGATGATAAGGGGCAAGTGCAAGTTAATCGTGCTTGGCGCGTGCAATTTAATTCGGCAATTGGTCCATTTAAAGGTGGTATGCGCTTTCATCCATCAGTTAATCTATCGATTTTGAAATTTTTAGGGTTTGAGCAGACATTTAAAAATGCGCTTACAACTTTACCAATGGGTGGGGGGAAAGGGGGAAGTGATTTCGATCCTAAAGGTAAAAGTGATGCAGAAGTGATGCGTTTTTGCCAAGCATTAATGGTTGAACTCTATCGCCATTTAGGGCCTGATACCGATGTTCCTGCTGGAGATATTGGTGTTGGTGGACGTGAAGTTGGCTTTATGGCAGGAATGATGAAAAAACTGACTAATAATGCCTCTTGTGTCTTTACGGGTAAAGGGTTGTCATTTGGTGGTAGTTTGATTCGCCCAGAAGCGACGGGTTATGGTTTAGTCTATTTTGTTGAAGCGATGTTAAAAGAGAGAGGTAAAAGTTTTGATGGCTTAACTGTTGCGGTATCTGGTTCAGGTAATGTAGCGCAGTATGCCATTGAAAAATGTTTACAGTTAGGTGCAAAAGTGGTTACTGCATCTGACTCAACGGGTACCGTTTACGACAAGGATGGTTTTACTACTGAAAAACTTGCTCGTTTAATGGAGATCAAAAATGTGAAACATGGAAGAGTTGAAGAGTACGCTAAAGAGTTTGGGCTAACCTATTATAAAGGTAAAAATCCTTGGAGCGTTAAAGTCGATGTTGCCCTTCCATGTGCTACCCAAAATGAGTTAGATATCAATGATGCAAAAACATTAATTAAAAATGGTGTAATGGCTGTTGGTGAAGGCGCTAATATGCCAACTACGATCGAAGCGACTGATGCTTTCTTAAATGCTGGCGTACTATTTGCCCCTGGTAAAGCCTCTAATGCTGGCGGCGTTGCAACATCAGGTTTAGAGATGGCGCAAAATTCTGCCCGTCTATCTTGGAGCGCTGAACAAGTTGATCAACATCTGCATGATATTATGCTTAAAATCCATGCTTCTTGTGTCCGTTATGGTTCAGAAGGAAAAGGTAAAAACGTTAATTATGTTAATGGTGCAAATATTGCTGGTTTTGTTAAAGTGGCCGATGCGATGCTTGGGCAAGGTGTTTTATAGTTTATATAAATACTTTGTTCTTATATACTCTATTTTTAAGATATAAAAAAACTGGGCAGTTGCCCAGTTTTTTAGTTTGAGATTATGAACGATTAATTTGTGCTAAGATTTTTTGCGAATCTTTAGTCTCTCCCAATTTTTCAAAACAGTCAGTGATCGCTTTTTGGTAGATCTTATCGTTACGAATATTTTTAGGTTGTGATAGCCACCATGAGCTTAAGGCATCAGGGACATTTTCATCGGTTAACTGCTGCATCCGTTTAATATAGGCGACCCGTCTAAACTGTTCTATCTGAGATTCACTATAGATATTAACTTTCTCCATGATAGGTAGGATATCAATAACTGATTGGTAATCACCCACTTCATAATAGATCTGATCAGCTAATTTAAGTACTTCAGGATTGCGCGGTTTATCTGCTAGTAGTTTATCAATCGATTTACGCGCAACAGCAAACTCACCATTTTTAATTTGTAACCTGATTTGCACTAACTGAAAAGCAAAACGCTCTTTAGATTTACAGCTAGTTGCGGCTTGCTCAAGCAGCTGATTAGCCGAGATTAACTGGTTATCATCAAGTTTAGCCTGTGCAGCCATTAAATAGGCTAATGTTCGATTGTTTGATCCCTTGGCACTTTGACTAAAGAGCTTGCCTGCTTGCTGATAGTTGCCCTCTAATAAAAGCAGTTGTGCCTGCTCAAGCCGTTTTGCTGATTTACGCGGTGATTTTGAGCGTAACCAGTTACCTAATGCGGTTTTAGAGTTGAAGATTTTAGCAAGCAGCCAGTAGATAATATAGAGCAGAAGGAGAAAGATGATCTCTAAAATGATAAAGGTGTTAAAACTCATCATAATTGAGTAGTTAGCAAACGTAAACGTTGCCATACCTTGATGACCTTGAATCAATGGACCTATTAAAAGGCCACCCATCAAAATCAGAAAAACAGTTAATAGCTTAAACATTATTATTCACCTATTTAATCATGAGTGATCGGACACGATTTTGCATCAGTTTTTCAAGTTCGTCACTACTGCTTAAATTTTCTGGTATGTTTTTATTACGGATAGATTGATTTTTTATACTATTGAGATCGGTCATAAATGTTTTTACATTTGGTGAACGATTATCAAAATAGAGATCTACCCAAGTTGCAACCTCTCTAAGTTCACGCTGATAGATCTCCTCTTGATGACGAGGGACTGCTTGCGCTGCAATTAATAGATGGAAGCGGATATTCTCGCGGAGATAGATCGACTGTTCTAACGTGATCGGCGTTTTTAAAATTTGGCATTTGATTATCCTCTTCTCATCTTGATCTGCCTTTGCCAAACACTCTGTATAACCATCTTGCTGATCGACTTTCTCAATATAGATAAATCTTTGCATAAAAGATGACGCACTATTGCGTAGATTCTCTAGCCAACTGCTACTGTTATCACTGTGATCCTTATCAAGGGTACTGTTATCAATTGAACTGTTATCAATTGAACGATTATCGCTATTTTGCGTTGCCTCATTAGCGCTAGCTTGATTAGCAGAATCTTTATCAGCTGCCTGATTACGGTTAACACCACCGTTTAAAAATTGGATCTGATTTGATTTATGACTTTGATCACCACCAATAAGGGGTAAGTTACCAACTGAATCGGCTAAATTTAGCAGATTCATCACGATGCCATCGGTATCAACAAAGCTAATCTGTTTTAGGGATGTAATATCTCTATTAATGGCTTGGCGTGCCGGTAATAAGCTTGGATCATTGGTTTGCGCTAAACTTTCGTCAGCACTTTTTAGTAGTAATCGGGCGGTGGTGTAGTCTTGGTCATTCCAAATTTTACGACCAGCCAGATTAACTAAGTAGTTTGCTTGTGAAATCAACCAGAGATTACTGTCAACAGTTGAGAGTGCAGATAGCCGTTCATTTAGGTGTGCTAAGCTTTGTTGATTCACTTTTATTGAGTCGTTGATTTGATTAGTTAACTGCTCTTGATTGCTCTGTTGCGTGGCTAACTGTTTATCAATATTTTGCTTTAGGGTTGAGAACTGTTGATTTTGTTGATTGATTGAGTCAGTTATACTACTTTGTAGCTCATCTACAACTGTCTGTTTTGTTGTCTGCTTTAGATTTGCTATCTCTGCTTGTAGTGCAGCAATACTCTTCTGTTGTTGCTTCGACTGTTTTTGATCGTGATAGTAGCCATAGGTGGCTAAACAGGCTGTTAATGCGATGGCAATAATTGAGAGTTTTGATATAGGTTTACGATCTTTTTTTTTCTTCTTAGTAAGAACTTGATTAGCCGACTGTTCACTCTTAGCTTCTTTCATAATCTTTTTCGCTTAGTAAGTTGGATTCAAATTATCTTTTGTCATAATAGAGCCATTATGACATAGAGTAGTGATTGTTTTAAATAAAATTTTATTGTTTGCACTGGTGGCAAGGTGAATATGTTGCCAATTTAACTGTTTAGCTTGCACTAAAATTCGTTCACTTGAAACGATAAGTTGTGCCTCTTTTTTAACCATTAATGGGCAAATTTTTTCAAACTGTAGTAGATGCGCAGTGCTCGTAATTACAATGATCAGTTTTCTAGTCTGCTCGCTAGTTAATATTGCTGGGTCATAATTAATCTGTTTCTTGATATAGCACGCAAGATAATCAACTTTTGCTTGTTGTTTAGTTAACGTTGCACCGAGTAGATCACGCCCACTCTCTCCCCGTAAAATGAGCACTTTTCGATTCAGCAAAGATTCCCTTTTTTGGAGTAAATCTAATAGCCCCTCGCTACTCTCTTGCTCTGGATAGCTGGCAGTTAATCCCGTCATCTCGTTAAAAAGTGTCGCTGATTTTTTACCCACTGCATAGTAGTGCACAGTTGGCGGAAAGTAAGTTGTAGGCTGATAACTCTCTATTATATGGCTAACTTGTGGTGAGACTATAATGACAATATCATCGGGTAAGAGGTTATTTAAAACTGATTGCAGTTTAGGTAGATCTGCACCTGCTTCAATATCAAAGAGGGGGAGATAAGATGCAGATATACCAGCCAGATTTAGTTGCGTTGTTAACAGCTCACCCTCTGGAGCAGGGCGAGTAATAATGGCTAAATGGGATGAAACGTTGGCAATGAGATCAGCATTAGATTGAGACATTGTCGCTATCTATTCTCATGCAAAATTGTGGATAAGATCGATTTTGCACCTATATCAATCAGATCATTGGCTAACGCTATCCCCAATTTTTCGGCGCTGTTAGCTGAACCAGAAACAGTCGCACGAACGATCTGTTTGCCATCCAAACTACCCACTAAACCTTGTAGAGTTAATCTTTTATCATTTGAACCACAGCTTGCTGGTGGGATCTCCTCTATCTGACTGTAGCAGGCAATCGGAACTTGGCAGCCACCTTGTAGCTGATTATTCATTGCCCGTTCAGCCAATACTGCGAGGCGCGTATCTGCATCGTCAAGCGGCGCTAGTAGTGCCAATATCGATTGATCGTTAGCTCGCGTTTCAATACCGATGGCTCCTTGCCCAACCGCTGGGAGGATAAGATCGGTATCAATATACTGTTTGATGCGATCTTTAAGTCCTAACCGTTTAAGACCTGCTGCCGCAAGAATAATGGCATCATATTGGTTATCATCAAGTTTAGCCAATCGGGTACCGACATTACCGCGAAGATCTCTGATCGCTATATCAGGAAAAGCCGCTTTTAATTGACACTGTCTGCGTAAACTTGAAGTACCGACAATGGCATTAGGTGGGAGTTCATTCAAACTGTTATAACGATTTGAGACAAAAGCATCACGTACATCATCACGTTTACAGATAGTAGCTAAGGTCAATCCTACTGGTAGTTCAGCTGGCATATCTTTAATCGAATGCACAGCAATATCGGCATCGTGGTTTAATAGTGCTGCCTCTAGCTGTTTGACAAATAGCCCTTTACCACCAATTTTAGATAATGGAGAGTCGAGTAATATATCCCCTTGCGTCACCATCGGGACTAATTCGACTCTTAAATCGGGATGAGTCGCGATTAACTTATCGGCGATAAAATTAGCTTGCCAGAGCGCTAATGGACTTTTACGTGTTGCAATGCGAATTATCAATTTACGATCCTTAACGTTATAGCTCATCCACAAAGCTTACTGCATACCCAATATAGTTGGCTGGCGTTAACTGTTTTAAACGTGTTTTTTCAGATTCAGGAATATCTAGGCTGTTGATAAAATGCAACATATCATCAGCCGTAACACGTTTACCACGAGTTAACTCTTTCAATTTCTCATATGGTTTTTCGATACCATATCGACGCATAACGGTTTGAATTGGTTCAGCAAGCACTTCCCAGTTATGATCAAGCTCCTCTAAAAGGTGGTTTTGGTTAACTTCAAGTTTATTTAGCCCTTTGATGGTTGCTTGATAGGCGATCATGGCGTAACCAAGACCAACCCCTAAATTGCGCAATACAGTTGAATCGGTAAGATCGCGCTGCCAGCGTGAGATAGGTAATTTATCACTTAAATGGTGCATAATGGCATTAGCAACCCCTAAATTGCCCTCTGAATTTTCAAAATCAATTGGGTTTACTTTATGTGGCATGGTAGATGAGCCAATCTCACCAGCAATGGTTTTCTGTTTAAAATGGTTGAGGGAGATATAACCCCATACATCACGATCAAAATCGATCAAAATAGTATTAAAACGGGTCACACAGCTAAAAAATTCAGCAATATAGTCATGCGGTTCAATCTGTGTGGTATAGGGGTTCCATGTCAACCCTAATGATGTGACAAATTCTTGGCTGAATTGGTGCCAGTCAACATCTGGGTAGGCAACTAAATGGGCATTATAGTTACCAGTTGCACCATTGATTTTACCTAATATCTCAGTTTTCATTAACTGCTGTAACTGCCTCTCTAAACGGTAAGCTACATTAGCGAACTCTTTGCCTATTGTGGATGGCGTTGCTGGCTGCCCATGGGTTCTTGATAGAAGAGGTAGATCACGGTACATTTTTGCTTGGGATTTGATCGTATCAATTAAGATCTGCCATTGCGGTATCAGCACCGTATCACGTGCTGCTTTTAACATTAAGGCGTAAGAGAGATTATTGATATCTTCTGATGTGCAGGCAAAATGGATAAATTCAGTTACTGCGTTAAGTTCAGGGTTACCGTTTATCTTCTCTTTTAGAAAATATTCAACCGCTTTCACATCATGGTTGGTCGTCTTTTCAATCTCTTTGATACGCAGTGCATCTTGCTCATTAAACTTTGTAACTATCTCATCTAACTGCTGATTTGTCTGTTGACTGAAAGGGGGAACTTCGGGAATATTCGGTTGCATTGCCAGTTTTTGTAGCCAACGCACTTCAACTTGGACACGATATTTAAGTAAGCCATATTCACTAAATAGCGGACGTAATGATTCGGTTTTATCACGGTAACGTCCATCGAGTGGAGAGAGTGCAGTTAAGGCAAATAGTGTTGAAGATAGATCCATCAGTTAACTCCGTTATTGGTGTTTTGTAGCAGATTTTGAGCAGCACGAAAGACTTTTTTTCGTGCAAAAAAGAAGTGTAAACGGCTTCCGCCAACTTGATACCATAAGATGGCTGATCTTACACATCCTAGTAACGCGGTTCTCACTTTAGCCTGTACCAGACTATTTTGTAGATACTCTATTTTCCCTAAAACTTTAATTTTTGATGATAGAGGGCTAACAATGTCAGAATAGATACCCGCTAATGAGTAGGAGAGATCGTCTAAGTGAGATGCGATTACATCATCGTTCATATCATTCGCATAGAGGCCGGAAATACGGGTTAAGCGTTGGTCTATTTTAGTAAGTGCTTCATGATTTTTAAGTAGTTTATATGTCACACCTAATATACCAAAGAGGTAGCGCAGGATTTGGATATCCTCTTTCTCTTTAGATGAGAGCAGATGTAGTAATGTTTTTAAGCCGATCTGGATATTTGATAAATTGCCATAAACATCAATCGTTGTTTGCGGTGAGGTGATAAAAAGCGTTTTTATGGCTTGTTGATAGAGTGTGATATTGCAGCTACCGGTATTGGCAAGTTTTGGAACTAATAAAGCACTTTGACAAGCACCCGCTAATGCAATTGCAATATGATCATATCTATTTTCATAAATTTTGTTATTACTCATGTTTCCTTCTTGCACTCTATTTTGTGCTGTTTTGGTTATTTTGTAATAATATTAGTTTAGTTTTGATTTTTCTCTTTATCTATAATCACTCTATCGGTAATAACTGCACCGCCCAGACAGACCTCATCTTGATAAAAGACAGCTGATTGACCAGGGGTAACAGCGGCTACAGGTTCTGTAAATAGCACTTTTAACTGTTTTTCATCAATTGGGATCACTTGGCAAGGGATATCAGCTTGGCGATATCGTGTTTTAACAGTGCAGTGGAATGGTTTTGTGACGCTTTTGCGATCAACCCAATCAATCTGATTAGCAATTAACCCATCAGAAAAGAGGGCAGGGTGATCGTGACCTTGGGCAACAATGAGTTCATTGTGAATAAGATCTTTATCAACGACGTACCATGGCGTATCATCAGACTCTTTTCGCCCTCCGATTCCAAGCCCTTTGCGCTGCCCTAAAGTGTGATACATTAATCCTTGGTGTTGACCAATAATTTCACCATTAACAGTTCGAATAGAACCTGTTTGAGCAGGGAGATAACGGGATAAAAACTCACTGAATTTACGTTCACCAATAAAGCAGATTCCGGTTGAGTCACGTTTAGTTGCAGTGATAAGACCAAGTTTTGCTGCGATCTCTCTTACTTGCGGTTTTTCTAGCTCACCAACAGGAAAAAGTGCTTTTGCGATCTGTTTTTCGCTGAGAGTATAGAGAAAGTAGCTCTGATCTTTATTGCTATCTACACCACGAAGAAGTTCGACTTTACCATTAGTTTCGCGTTTGCGTACATAGTGACCTGTTGCAATAAAATCAGCATTGAGATCGTCAAGTGCATAATCTAAAAATGCTTTAAATTTAATCTCTTTATTACATAAAATATCTGGATTTGGTGTTCTACCAGCCCGATATTCAGATAAAAAGTGTTCAAATACGCTATCCCAATATTCAGCAGCAAAATTAACTGTTTTTAACTCAATACCTAATTTATCACAGACTGCTTGTGCATCAGCTAAATCAGCAGCGGCTGAACAGTACTCTTCACTATCATCCTCTTCCCAGTTTTTCATAAAAAGACCAACAACTTGGTAACCTTGTTGTTGTAGTAGATAGGCTGAAACGGAGGAGTCAACACCGCCTGACATACCAACAATAACTTTTTTATTGTGGTTGTCAGGGCTATTTTGTGACGTGTTTATATGGTCTTGATGCTTGTCTATTTGGTTATCCATATATAAATTCAATATTAATGAGATATAAAAAAGAGGAAAATTAAGTTGCGACCGATTTTATCATATATAAATGTCACCATCCAAGCATCAATTCTAGATGAAGTCATTGGTTATCTTTATTAGAGTTAATGTCTCTGACTGATTCACTTTTTTATTGTTTAGATATCTTTGTATTAATAGGTAAATTAGTATAAACAGATAAATCAATGTAGATCTCTTAAAATATAGACGGCAAAGCCGAGAATTTTAAAGTTCTGCATCTCATTTTTACTAAGCACAATGATTGGATATTTTGAATTATCGCTTAAAAGGGCTAAATTATGACCCTGATTCTGTATTCTTTTAACTAACAGTTGATCATCATATTGAACAGCATAGAGATAACCATCAAGTGGTTTACTATGTGACTTATTGATAACAATAATATCATGATTAGAAATTGTTGGTTCCATGCTGTCACCGTTAACCCAAACAGCCATCAGATCTTCATAATTAAAACCACGATATTTCATCCAACTTGCATCAAAAGGGAGCTGTTCGATCGGGGAGATTGAAGTATCACTATCTTTAGTATTATAAATTGGGATATATATACAGCCCTTTTTCTCTGTTTCTGGCAGTAGGCGGCATTCACCTTTACCAGTTACAAGCCACTCTATGGGAATATGGCATTTTTGTGCAATAATAGCTAAGCGATTTAATGAGGGGTAAGTTTTACCGGATAGGTAGTCGCGAATTACCGCTTCAGACATGCCAACTTTTTTTGCAAAAGCGTTACCGGATAAACCTTCTAAAACTAAAACAAGTCGATCTTTAAAAGTAATAACACCCGTATCAATTAATATTTGGTTTTTTTCAATTTCGCTCATAATTTTTTCATTATTAGCCATTACAACATCCATCCTATCTTTAAGTTTATTTCTTAGTGACAGTTTCCCTTAAAAAACATCTAATTATATCAATAATAAAATTCTCGTTATAATTTTTAATTTACTATTTTTCGAGTTAATAGATATAGGTTAACTAGCGAGAGGATCTCATAATGAGAGAACAATATCAAGACTCGTGATTCTAAGAATTACCCTTAAAATAGGGTTACTTATAACAACCAAGGGAAAATGAGATGGGTGTCTCATAAATTATATTTAATAATTAATTGGTTACAAAAAATAGTGTACAAAAAAAATTCAGAAAAAAATATAAAAAAAGACGCCTTTAACGGCGTCAATTAGCATCTATTTTTTTGCTTGTTCAGCTGCTTTAACAATTGCAGCAAAACTATCAGCTTTTAATGATGCACCGCCAACTAAAGCACCATCAATATCAGGTTGTGCAAAAAGCTCGGCCGCATTTTTATCATTTACAGATCCACCATATTGAATAATAACCTGTTTTGCAACATCACTACTCTGTTTTGCAATATGGTCACGAATAAATTTATGTACAGCTTGCGCTTGGGCAGGGGTTGCTGATTTACCTGTACCGATTGCCCATATTGGCTCGTAAGCGATAACAGCATCATTGAATGCTTCTACACCTAATGCATTAATTACAGCATCTATTTGGCGTGCGCAAACTGCTTCAGTTTGACCTGCTTCATTTTCTGCTTCTGATTCACCGATGCAGAGTACAGGTATTAACCCAGTCTCTTTTAACACTGCAAATTTTTGTGCAATAAGTTCATCAGACTCTTTATGATAAGTACGACGTTCTGAGTGACCAATAATAACATGAGTAACACCAATATCTTTTAGCATTGCTGCTGAGGTATCGCCTGTGTAAGCACCTGATAGATGGGTATCAACATCTTGAGCGCCTAATAAGATATTTGAACCACCCAAACGGTGTTTAGCAAAATCAAGATAGACAGTTGGCGGAGCAACAGCAATATTACAGTCAAAATCTGTTGATAGTTTTTCTCGTAACTCATCAATCAAATTTTTTGCCATCTCAATACTACCATTGAGTTTCCAGTTACCCATAACAAAAGGTTTGCGCATAATTTTCTCCGATTTGATTTTAAAAAGATATAGATTTTTAAACGAATTGGTTATAATGTTTAATACAGAACATTAATGTTGACTTGTAAGATTATAAGGCATTAATCAAATATTAGTAATCAATAATTATATATCAGTAATTATTTATCAACAATTGAGCTCGAGGGAATTATGTCACTAGAACTGTTGAATCAATTAGAAAATAAGATCCAAAATAGTGTTAATACAATTAAAACATTACAACAAGAAATTGCTGCATTAAGACAAAATAATGAAGAGTTGGAGCAGTTGATTAATGATAGTTCTGATGAGATGAAAACTTTACGTGATGAGAATGCATCATTAAGAGAAGATCAACAAGTTTGGCAGCAACGTATTCAGACACTATTAACCAAAATTGGTGAAATTACCCAATAAAAGTTGAGAGACTTTTATCATAACTTATAAAAACTATCCGTCTTATTATATATGAGTCTGATAGTTTTGCTATATCGACTCGACCTCAATTTATATTTTCTTCCTTTCTGAAATTCAATGCGAATAATAGATCAACATATTGATATATAACGCCAAAAATATATATCAATATGATTAAGTTATATTAATCAATCGTTAACATTTAACTGTTTTTCGGCTATTTTACTGATTAAATAAGATAAATTAAAAGTTTACCTTAAAGATTGTATAAGGTAGAGTAACGTTATGCTGTCGCATATAATATATATTACAAATGGTTTAGATAGATTAGCTTACAAAAGTGAAGGAAAAATATGATGAATAAGCAGAATCTACTATTAAGCAGGTCGTATGCTAACATTAGATATGCCATAGTTAATTTACGTTTTATTATCGTCTCTCTATTTTTGTCTATTTTCATGCTTTTTGGTTGTAGTTCAAATCAAGACCAAGCTGAACTAAACATTAGCACGCTTAACAGTGATACAGAAAGCAGTAATAAAAGTGATCTTATCATGTTAGCCAAGATTGATTCCCATTATCAAAAATGGAAGCATACACCGTATAGGTATGGTGGTGACACATTAAAAGGGAGTGACTGTTCGGGATTAGTTAAAAATTTTTTTCTAACAAAAATGTCAAAAAATATTCCTAGAACAACAGTTGAGCAGGCAAAATTAGGTCAAAAAGTGACAAATCCTCAAGCTGGTGATTTAGTCTTTTTTAAAACAGGACGAGGTCGAAACGGTTTACATGTAGGTATTTATTACGCAGAAGGTAAATTTTTACATGCATCAACATCTAAAGGTGTGATCTACTCAAATCTGAATGAGAGTTATTGGAAAAAACATTACTGGATGACACGGCGAATAGATAGTTAAAAGTTCTGTTTTTAGAGTCCGCTGGTTTACCATTAGCGGATTTTTTAATGGCTAAATATTTTTGCCTAACTATTATTATCAAACCTTTCATGATTAAAATAGTTAAATTTAAAAGCGGTAAAAGTGAATAGATAGGGATGCAAAGATTTTATCTTGATTCATACCCTATCTATTATCATGCCTATCTTAACTATGCATCGGCAGGTGGCTCAACTTCAGTAAATGTTGATAACATCTGCAAGAATCGATATTTACTATTCACTACCTCTTCAGATCGTAAATGCAATTTTTCTGCAACTAACGGCTCTAAAGTCTCTAACCTACGGAATCGCTGCTCATTTAAGAGTGCAGGTGTAAGCAGTTGACTATTTGGTGCTCTTGAATCAAGCACTAATGCCGGTTTCCCCTCGGTTATTCGACGTGGATCATAACGGTATAGCGGCCAGAAGCCCGATTTAACTAAATCTTTCATCTGTTCATGTGATTTTGCTAAATCATAACCATGCTCTTCACAAGGGCTATAAGCGATGACTAATGATGGTCCATCATAAGCTTCTGCCTCTTGCAACGCTTTTAGGGTCTGATTGAGTTGTGAACCTAATGCAATTTGGGCAACATAGACATGACCATACATCATCACATTAACGCCTAAATCTTTACGTGCTTTATGTTTACCTAATTCAGCAAATTTTGATACCGATCCCATTGGTGTTGCTTTTGATTGCTGCCCCCCAGTATTTGAGTAACATTGGGTATCAAGTACTAAAATATTGACGTTTTCAGTTAAGCTCATCACATGATCCAACCCACCAAAGCCGATATCATACGCCCAACCATCGCCCCCAATTGCCCAGACCGATTTATCAATTAAGTAGTCAGCCGTAGCAGATAGCTCTACTGCATTAGGCGTTGATAGTGGCGCTAACGTTTCTCTTAATGCTATGACAGATTGCCGTTTTTCAGCTATAGAACTATCAGTAGAACTATCAGCTGATTTAAGATTATTCACAATCTCTGGTGAGATTTTATCAGCAAGCTCATCAAGTAGACGTAGAGCCCGTTTTTTATGATGATCATAAGAGAGACGATAACCTAAGGCAAATTCAGCGTTATCTTCAAAGAGTGAGTTAGCCCATGCCGGACCTCGTCCTTCGCGATCGGTTGTATAAGGTGAGGTTGGCAGATTACCACCATAGATTGATGAACAGCCAGTGGCATTTGCAATAGCTAAATGGTCACCATAAAGTTGAGTAAGTAGTTTAATATAAGGGGTTTCACCACAGCCGGCACAGGCACCTGAATACTCAAAAAGAGGCGTTAATAGCTGCGAAGTTCGAATATCAATACGTTCAATACTATTGATATCACGATCTGGTAGTTTGGTGAAAAAGTCATAATTTTCACGTTGTGTCTCAAGATTAGCAATACGCGAATGCATATTGATAGCTTTGATTTCAAAATTATTGCGATCACGCGCAGGGCAGACCTCAACACATAAATTACATCCGGTACAGTCCTCAGGTGCTACCTGAAGAACATAGCGCTGACCTTTCATATCCCGCGCTTTCACCTCTAAAGAGTGTAAAGTTGGTGGTGCATCTTCGAGTAATGCTGGTTCTACCACTTTAGCGCGAATTGCCGCATGTGGGCAGGCGACAACACAGTGGTTACACTGAGTACATAGTTCTGGCTGCCAGATTGGGATCTCCTCAGCGATATTACGTTTTTCCCATTTAGTTGTGCCAGTTGGCCAAGTGCCATCAGGTGGAAAAGCCGATACCGGTAAACTATCACCAACGCCAGCTAACATTGCAGCGGTAACAGTTTTAACAAAATCAGGGGCGCTATCTGGCACCACAGGTGGGCGTAGAGTGCTACTTTGATCAATACATTTTAGTGGGATCTTCTCTAAAGATGCCACCGCCATATCTAAGGCTTGCCAGTTGCTGGCAACCACATCTTCCCCTTTGCTGTTATAACTTTTGGCAATGACCTCTTTTAATTGGTTCAAACTAAAATTATTTTTGAAGATCTCAGCAAGGTAAAAGAATGCTGCTTGCATAACAGTATTGATACGGAAGCCTAAATTACACTCACGCGCAATTTTCGCTGCGTTGATAATATAGAAGTGAGCATTTTTTTTAATTAATTGCGCCTGCACCTCTTTAGGGAGACGGTGCCATATCTCATCTTTACTATAAGGGGTATTAAGGAGAAAGATGCCGTCATCTTTCAATTTTTCAACAATTTGGTATTTATCGATAAACTGATCTTGGTGACAACCAATAAAATGTGCACTACTGACTAGATAAGGTGCATTGATTGGATTAGTATCAACCCGTAGATGTGATGTGGTAAGTCCACCCGCTTTTTTAGAGTCGTAAACAAAAAAGCCCTGCACATAAAATGGCGAATTATCACCAATAATCTTAATATTATTCTTCGTTGCCGAGACGGTTCCATCGCTTCCCAAACCAAAAAAGAGCGCTTCAAGTGCTGATCGCTGTGCTAGTGTATCATCTGGCAGTGGTAAGGATAGACCGGTTATATCATCATAGATACCGACAGTAAAACGTGGACGTGGCTTTTCAAGTTTTAACTCATTAAAGATCGCCAATACAGCACGAGGATCAAACTCTTTTGAGGAGATCCCATAACGCCCACCAATAATTAATGGGATCGACAGCCGCTGCCCACGCGATAAACTCTCAGCAAATGCGGTCATAACGTCTAAATAGAGCGGCTCTGCCTGTGCACCAGGCTCTTTGGTTCTATCTAATACAGCAATTTTTTTAACTGAATCAGGAATTTCTGCTAATAGATGCGCTGCCGAAAAAGGTCGATAGAGATGGACAGTTAAAACGCCAACTCTCTCATTTTGCATTCGTAAATAGTCTACCACCTCTTTAATGGTATCAGATGCCGATCCCATGACGATAATCATATGTTCTGCATCAGGATCACCATAATAGTCAAAAGGTTTATAGGTTCGACCTGTCTCTTTTGCGAACGCATCCATCGCCTCAACAACACGATCATAAGCATTATCATAATAGGGATTAATCGCTTCGCGACATTGAAAGAAGGTATCAGGATTTGCAGAGGTTCCGCGCGTTACTGGTTTATCAGGTGTTAGTGCGCGCTCACGAAATGCAGCTATTGCCTCATGCGGTAGTAAGTTACGAATCTCATCATCACTTAGTTCACTGATTTTATTAATTTCGTGTGAAGTGCGAAAGCCATCAAAAAAGTGAATAAAAGGGACTTGGCTGGTAAAAGTTGCCATTTGCGAGATTAAAGCAAAGTCTTGCGCCTGTTGAACCGACGTTGCGCAGAGCATAGCAAAACCAGTTTGCCGAACAGCCATTACATCAGAGTGATCACCAAAAATCGAGAGGGCATGAGTTGCAACTGTACGCGCTGCAACATGGAGAACAAAAGGGGTTAATTCGCCAGCAATTTTATAGAGTGACGGAATCATCAAGAGTAGACCTTGTGATGATGTAAATGAGGTCGACAGTGCGCCGGTCATTAAAGCACCATGCACAGTTGCAATTGCCCCAGCTTCAGACTGCATCTCAATCACATTGGGGACATCACCAAAAACATTTGATTTAGTAAATTGTGCCCAAGTACTGGCTTGCTCTGCCATGGTTGAGCTAGGCGTAATTGGATAAATAGCGATGACTTCATTTGCGCGATACGCGACAGAAGAGACCGCACTATTAGCATCTGATATGATCATTCAAGAACCTTGTTGTTGTAAAAAGTGATACATATTATTATAAGTGATGACATTGTTTGCTTCTAAGCTTGCTTCTAATCTGACATACTTTTTCAAATATATGCTGCTATTAATCTGTTTTAACTATTAATAAACTTTAATAACTATTGATTTCTATTTTTAGATTTATGATCTTTTATTGATAGTCACTGATTAATATTAAGGTGGATTATAACAGAAAGTATAATAGCTTTTTGCAATTTCTGAATCCGTTTTTTCTAGATGATAACTATAGATGATAAAATGTTTTAGGGTTTTATTAAGAGGATCTTAGAATTTACAGGTTAAGTTTATATTAGAATCAAAAAATTGCGCTAATTTAAGTAACTCTATCCATTAATATAATGACATTAATAGATAGAGTAGATCTGAAATAGTGACAAACTGTATAACTATTAGTTTACTTAATTATCACACGTTCAGACGAGGTTGAGTGCCTGATCTCACCTATCTCCCAAGCTTGTTCACCGCTCTTATTAAGGAGATCGATCGCTGTCGCAGCAGATGCCTTAGGTAGAGCAATAATCAGCCCAACGCCACAGTTAAATGTACGGTACATCTCATGGCGACTAATATTGCCAGACTTCTGTAACCAGTTAAATACGGCTGGCCACTTCCAACTTGATTCATTAATAACGGCTTGCGTATTTTCAGGGAGTACCCGTGGAATATTTTCCCAGAATCCGCCACCGGTAATATGGGCAATGGCATGCACATCAACTTTTGCAATAAGGTCAAGCACCGGTTTAACATAGATACGAGTTGGTGCTAAAAGATGGTCAGCTAATGGTCTATCTTCTAACTGTTCAGTTGTAGGGTCGGTACCACTTACATCGATAACTTTACGGACTAAAGAGTAACCGTTTGAGTGAACACCGCTAGATGATAACGCAATAAGAACATCACCATCTTTCACTTTACTGCCATCAATGATTTTGGATTTTTCAACCACGCCGACACAAAAGCCAGCCAGATCATAATCACCGCCATGGTAGAGCCCTGGCATTTCAGCAGTCTCACCACCAACTAGTGCACAACCTGCCATTTTACATCCTTCGGCAATACCAGTTACAACTGATGTCGCCACATCAACGTTCAATTTACCTGTCGCATAATAGTCTAAAAAGAAGAGCGGTTCAGCACCTTGGACAATAAGATCATTCACACACATAGCGACTAAATCGATACCAATTGCTTCGTGGCGAGCTAAATCGATCGCTAAACGTAATTTTGTCCCGACACCATCAGTACCAGAAACTAAAATAGGCTCTCTATATTTTTGAGGAATAGCGCAAAGAGCACCAAAACCACCTAATCCACCCATCACTTCAGGGCGTTTTGTGGCATTGACAGCTGATTTTATGCGATTTACTAATTCGTTACCTGCATCGATATCAACGCCGGCATCTTTGTAACTAAGGGGTTGTTGATTTGAAGAATTTTTGTCTGACATGGCATAAATCCTTAAAGATGAATAAAAGCAGTGGCGACTATTTTAACAATGTTAACGCCTATTAGCGATAACTGTTTCAGTTTTATTAAAAGTAAATTTATGTGTTTAAAGATTATTAAAACATAAATATGAGAGCAAAAATGGGTTATCAATCTTATGTTGGATTCTCTCTAATTTTAGTTAGCAGTTTCATAAATCCTTTTTCGTTACTACAAACTACTTTGCTTGCCTTTCGCTTTGACTATTAAATAGCTCAAAAAATAGAGTTATTTAACTCATCACGACTCTTTCAATTGTAAATTTAGTATGGATCTTAACAATTAAAATTATGCGACTGAATAACTAAAAAAGGGGAAAAGTAGAGATAGAACTTTATAGTTAATTGGCAGAAAAATAGCTATTTTTTAATAAAAATGGTTCGATTTGCTGCTAAAATATAACCTTTTTACTTATCCAATAAAAGTGATTGTCTAGGTGCTGGTAACAAATTTACATTTCTTTACAATAAAATTGATTAAAAATTGAGATTTACATGGTAAAACATCTGTAATCAAAACAGTGATGTAACAAATTTTTAAAAAATATAATTGCAAAAACTGAAAGGTAAATTAAAATGCCAAGCACCAAGCACCAAGCACCAAGCACCAAGCACCAAGCACCAAGCACCAAGCACCAAGCACCAAGCACCAAGCACCAAGCACCAAGCACCAAGCACCAAGCACCGCTTAAAAAATTAACGGTTTTTGCTCAGTTATTCTCTTTTCCGCAATTAACAATATTTCTCCTATTTTCAACAGTCTCACCTTTAACCAGTTATGCGGCACTCTCTGCAACAACTAAAAGCACGATTATTGGCAGCCGCCCCTATTTTACTTTTGATGGAGGTAAGACCAAGGTAGATAGTGTAGAGGCGCTCTTGGGTATCACCTTGACAGATGGCACCAGTTACAGTAAATCAGACAACCCCTCAACGCCAGAAAAACCGATCGAACTCTCTGATACAGGGCTAAGTTTTGAGGATATAACAACTGCAATCCCTAAAACATTAAGTCAGATTAATTTAAACGATCTAGTGCATGCCCCATATAATAACTGGGGTGATGATGATGGGGATGGTCAAGGTGATAGTGGTATTACCGCGACCGGAATTATAACTATGACAATTACTAATGTACGGGGTGAAGTGGTTGATCGGTCAGAAGTTCTATCCGCTTGCAGTGCACCTTATAAAGTTAACCTCACAACTTCCGCTGGTCTGTTAACTACTCAGTTTGGCGATCCTAATAATCTCAGTTTTGGTGCCGAAGATGTCACCTACTATTTTAAACCTAAACATAGTGATCCCTTCCCATGCTGGGCACAGCCTAATATAGCATTTAGTAAGGGGCATATTCCTAATGGATACCCGCAAGATTGGGGGGAAGGGTTTGATGGTCCAATAACCGAGTGGCTGCCACATAGGGGATTTTTACCACATAATAACCCAGCGAGCAACTTCCCAACTACAGGGGCACATGGACTATTTTTTAACTTTACTGTCGGGGATGCGTTAGGACGCAATGTCACCTATAGTAAAACACCAGCATCATCAGGGATTGATCTACAGATTACTGATGGAGGTAATAACGTCGCAAGAGTGATGTTAACCGGTCCACGTCATAACGATACACCAGCAAAAGCGGCAACCGCCGTACCAACAACATTTACCTTATATGCAAATGGCTCTACCGTTTATAGCTTTACCATCAGTAAATGGTTTATCTCAAATCCTATAAGTTCAGAATATCTACCTAACTACTGCCTTGATCATTATGGGGCGAACTATCGCTATCCGCATATTACTGATCTCACTAATGCCAATGATCCCGCACATAATTGGTCGGGTGGACTTGCAAATCAGCAAAATTGGTATCAACGACGTATTGGTGGAGGGTTATTTGCCGAGTGGGGCAATATGTCCGCGTCAGTTGATGAAAACCGTTACTATAAAAGTAGTGATTTTGCATGGCGCCGTTATTGGACAGATCAACCATTTGGTAGTAATCGTATCAATATTGGATCAGACCATGGCTATATCTATGATGAGCCTGAATACTATATACAAGCAGATGTGGTTTGTGTAACGCCATAGTTTTAAAAGAACAAGTTTTAATAGTACAAGTTATAAGATTTTATCTATTTTCATTGAGTAGATCCTTGGCACAGTAGATCTTAAACAGATCAATACCAAGGATCCTCAGTTGAAAAGATTTAAATCGAAAAAATTAAACAGATCTGAGATAAATTCTCATATTTACAAATCTTAACAAAAAAGCAATAGAAGACTCGTTAATTATTCCTGTAGAATCGTGAAAGTTAAATATTGCTCGCTGAAGGAGATTTGATTACAATGAAAAGCATCAAGCATCAAGCATCAAGCATCAAGCATCAAGCATCAAGCATCAAGCATCAAGCATCAAGCATCAAGCATCAAGCATCAAGCATCAAGCATCAAGCATCACTAAAAAATTAACGATCAAAAATTATTCTATTCCAGTAACGCCAATTCTCCTATTTACGCTAACCATACCTCAGATTGGTAATTCAGCATTATCTGTAATGACTAAGCAAACTGTCATTGGCAGCCACCCCTATTTTACTTTTGATGGTGGTAAAACCAAGATAGAGAGTGCAGAAGGATTGCTAGATATCACATTATCAGATGGCAGCAAATACAGTAAATCCAATAACCCCTCAAGTCCGGATAAACTGATCGAACTCCCTGATACAGGGCAGAGTTTTGAAGATATAACAACCGCAATCCCCAAAACATTAAGTCAGATCAATCTAAATGATCTTGTCCATGAACCCTATAATTTTTGGGGTGATGATAACGGCGATGGAGAGGGCGAGGGTGGAGTTACCGCAACCGGCAATATAACCATGACAATCAGCGATGTGTGGGGGCAAAATGTTAAACGATCCACCATTTTATCAGTCTGTAACTCACCCTATAAAATGACCTTATCAGTAACTGGAATCTTATCTACCCAATATGGCGATCCTAAAAGCAGTAATTTAGGAGAGGCAGAGGCGACCTACTATTTTCGACCAAAAGCGGGTCTGCCTATCACATGCTGGGCGCAGCCGAATTTAGATTATAGTAGTACCCACCTAAATCCGCTCGCGCCGGACAATTCCCATTTTGAATTTTATCAATTAGATGGACCTGCCTCACAGTGGGATCCAGATAAAGGTTATATTTTACAATCACTTACCAATTCCACTGCCAACTTCCCAACTATGGGAGCTCACGGGCTATTTTTTAATCTCCTATTGGGTGATGGCGTTGGCAGTAATCTCACCTATAGTAAAAGCCCTGCCTCTTCCGGTATTAATTTAAACATTACCGATGCCGGTAACAATAGCGCAAAAGTGATGTTAACTGGACCACGCAATGGTGCAACGCCCACCTATGCAGCAACTGCTGTGCCAACAACTTTTACAATCTACTCTGACGCTGCCAAAACCAATGCCATATACCGTTTTACCATAAGTAAATGGTTTATTGCCAAACCGGGTGATGCTGGCGTCTATGATGCAAATTTCTGCCGTAATAGTTATGGGGGTAATTACCGCTTCCCTAAACTTATCGAATATACCAATGGCAACTCACCCGATCAGGGGTGGACAGGCGGGCTAGCTGGTCAACCTGCCAACTATCAGCGCCGAATTGGTGGGGGGCTATTTGCCGAGTGGGGAAATATGGATAACTATGGGCGTTGGGGGCACAAAAGTATCTACCAAGATAGTGATTTTGATGATGTCTGGTACTGGTCATCAGATGGTTATAATGCAACTGAAGGTTACTATGCTGACTCCTACTCTGGTTGGGTATTCCATATGCCCTATATTGTTTCTACTTACCGTTACGCCTGTGTTACCCCATAATTAGATCCAAAAAAAGGTAATAATTTTAAGGATTATTAGCTATTTTAAAGCAAGATGGCTAATAATCTTTTATTAAACAAATTTAAAACTGATTGTATTTAAAATAGATTTTATTTAAAACAGCCAATATTTAAAACAGACTGTATTTAAAATAAACAGTATTAAAATATACAGTATTAAAAAAGAGTATTTTAAAAAGGTTATAGCAAAATAGGCAGTTAACATTTTCACTCTTTGCACCCATTAATCACTTTAATAATTTCACATCTTGATGAATTATTACGTTTTGTCGCTTTACATTTCTTTACAATAAAAAAGTCGCTAAAAAAAACGAATAATAGTAACGTTAAGCAGTTGAATCTGATCTCCAAAAAAATTTTAAAAATAGTGTTGCTATGATTGAAAGGTAAAATTACAATGCACCAGACACCAGACACCAGACACCAGACACCAGACACCAGACACCAGACACCAGACACCAGACACCAGACACCAGACACCAGACACCAGACACCAGACAATCAAAATCGTCTTAATAAATTAGAATTACTCTTTTCTGTATTGCCATTTACTCCAGTTACTATTTTATCGCCACTACTGCTACTTTTATCCATACCGTCAACATCTTCTGCTGCTTTATCTGCCATAACCAATCAGACTGTGATAGGTAGTAAACCCTTTATTACTTTAGATGGCGGGCAGACAAAGATTGAGCATGTCGACGCTTTATTTGATATCACGCTATCTGACGGCACAACTTACAGCAAAACCAATAACCCATCTGCCCCTGATAAACCAATTGAGTTGCCCGATCAAAAACAGAGTTTTGAAAATATAACAACCCTAATCCCTAAAACATTGCGCGAGATAGCAATAGATGATCTGGTGCATGAACCATATAACTTTTGGGGTGATGATAATGGTGATGGTGTTGATGAAGTAGGTATTAGTGCAACCGGCAATCTCACTATGACAATTACTGATGTCTGGGGGAAAAGTGTTAATCGTTCCACAATCTTATCAGTCTGTAATGCGCCCTATAAAGTGACCCTTGCCGCATCTGGCACTTTATCTACTCAATATGGCGATCCAAGAAGTAGTGATCTAGGCTCAGCTGATGTTACCTACTATTTTCGCCCAAAAGTAGGGCTGCCGGTAACCTGTTTTGCGCAGCCAAATTTAGATTATAGCAGTACCCACCCACACCCTATGTGGCCCTATACCCAGATGGATGGACCTGCATCGCAGTGGAATCCAGATCGCGGATATATCCTGCAATCGTTAAATAATCCGTCAAAAAATTTCCCAACTATGGGATCATATGGGCTCTTTTTCAATCTGATTTTGGGTGATGGCGTAGGCGGGCGGATCACCTATAGTAAAAGCCCAACCTCATCAATAATCGATTTACTAATTACTGATGGCGGTAATGGATCGGCAAAAGTAATGTTAATCGGTCCACGAAATGGGGCATCGCCTGCTGAGGCACAGCGTTTTGTACCAACTACCTTTATACTCTATTCCGATGCAGCTAAATCTAATGCCATATACAGTTTTACTATTGGTAAATGGTTTATTGCTAAACCGGGTGAGAGTACTGGGTGGAATCCTAACTTTTGCCGTGATACCTATGGTGGCGGATATCGTACCCCAAATACTGTTGAGCTCTCTAATGCCAACGATCCGCTTACCGGATGGAATGGTGGACTTGCTGGTCAACCATCCAACTTCCAACGTAGAATAGGGGGCGGACTCTTTTCAGAGTGGGGGAATATGGACAATTATGGGCGATGGGGTCGACCAAGTATCTATATTAATAGTGATTTTGATGATGTCTGGTACTGGGCAGCAGAGGAGTATGATGCTAACAATCAGCGCTATGTTGATTCATATGGTGGTTGGGTCAATTACACCCAAAAAGTGGTTGGAAAAACCCGATTTGCCTGTGTTACGCCATAGTTATGCCATAACAGATTACAAAATAACGATAAATTACTTTAACTTAGTGAGTTTAGAATAAATTTGGAATCTCTACCCATTTTCATACAACAAAATTAAGGGTTATCTATTTACAAAATGCAGCTTAGTGATAAGTTTTCCTTGCCCCTAAAAAAATTGTATGAATTAGTGTAGACCATCCATTTTGGTAACACTTGACTTGCTGAGAATATATCATCAGGCCTTAAAAATATCTCCTCAGCACCACTGTTTACTGTACAGAGCGTTTTGTGGATATTGGCACCATCTCGAATATCCATCAGCTCTGGTCTATGGTTCACCAAATCAACCGTAAGCCAGCTATAGTCAGGTTTGAAGTAGGGGATTTTTTTGATGTTTTTTTTAATAACAGATTGAGAAGTTTTAAAGGGCTGATTTGTTGAATTAATATAAATCCAACTTGGCGGTGGGAGCTCTAGCAGAATCGCGCTTTCGGTAAATAGCGCGGTGGTTAAAACTTCGGATACTGTATCGGGGATTTTGTGGTAGTAAGTTTGGTAAGGCAGCCCAACTTGTTGTAATACTGGGTAAAAATTCTTACATGACTCAGGCTCTGCAACTAAAAACTTAACCACATCACGGTAATCGGTATCATAAAAATGTTTAATCCGTTTGGGCGACTAAAATAGTCCAAACCTGCTAAACGAGCGCTCTCATCTTGCCACCTATCGGCTGACACTAATTGATAGTGGTACATCTATTCCCTTTCATTCTTGGTTTTTGTTATTGGATTTTATTTTGTAATTTTTTTTGATATAGCTATTTTCTTGAAATAAATCAGCGCCATCTTAGCATGGGTTGAGTTAACTGCAAGTGAGAGTAGATAATTTTATGATCTGAGTCACTAATATGATTGTTTGATAAAACAGTGATAGGTAATTTCCCACCATTTAGGTCACAAAAGCGCCATTAATTTAATTATCTCTTTCTATTCCATATAATCTGCGGCTTAATAAAAATTGTACTTCTTTTTAATGGTTTAAAATTGATCAGTTTATTGGTGGTATCAACACAAGCTTTTGCCATAGTTGCGTAATCTTGGGCAATGGCATCGATGGGGTAGCAGATGAAATCGAAGTAACTATTATAATCATAAGAACAGAGACAGATATCCTCTTTTTTTGCATCGATCTCAACCAGATAACTGAGTATCTCTTGTAGTATGTTACATGATGGTGTGAAGATTGCTTTAGGGATTCGGCCCAATTTATGGTGTACTTTTTTGATCAATTCATAACCAATATTTTCGCTATACTCTGTACTAATAATCCAATCACTATTTAATTTTAATCCTGCTGTTTGTAGACCTTGCTTAAAACCTTCCAATCTTGAATGAATGGTGGTTAGTTGCAGATCGCAACCGATAAAGTAAAACTCATCTAACTGTTTTGCATGTAATGCGATTAATTTTGCAACCGACTGAACTGCTTCACTTGTTATAAATGGTAAAACGGTATTGTTTATATAACGATCAAAAAATAGGACTGGGGTATGCCTATTAATATCAAGATAGAAACGATCATCATCAAGTGAGGTAACCACAATCATTGCATCGACTTTCCGTTCTAACAGATTTTGTGCAATTTCAGTCTCTTGTTGTTTATCGTAGTGGCTACAAGTTATAAGTAGTTGGATATTTTTTTGTGCGAATGTTGACTCTAAATGGTGTAAAAAGATGGAGAAAAAGAGATTTGACATATCTGGGATGATCACACCAATAGTATTGGTACAGTTAGCTTTAATAATATAACGATGAATATGCGGCTGATCGCGAAACCGCTCAGCAATCGATAATACTTTTTGTCTGGTTAATTCAGAAATTCGATATTTTTTATCATGTTTGTTAAATATATGACTTACCGTTGTGACCGAAACATCAGCAAGGCGAGCAATATCATTGATGGTAACTCTATTACTCGCCATAATTTGCTCCTGAAATTAACGTGGTGTGCGCTGCTGTCTGTTCGGGAAAGGTGGATTATTATTCACAGATGGATTTTGATACCAATAAGCAACACTAGCTATATCATCACACCGTTCATATAGTCTTATATCATCATTACCAATTTGTTGGAAGGCAACTTTAATATTTTCATGAAAAGCAATTGGATCCGGTAAATGCCAACGATATAAGCCGTGCATTGGTAAGGCATCGTCACCAAAACCATGAACAGGATTAGCGTCACCCGTCTGGAAGAAGTCGCGTGTATGATCACGATTTGTCTGGTAAGGATAGCCCATAAATTGGGTCTGGAAACATTTTGCTTTAGGCCGTCCATTACTATCACGGTTATGAAATGCCCACGCCCCGCCAAAATAGTCCTCTGAACCAGTTGAATGTTGAGTTGGGTAATCGCTATCATTATCTAGATAGAACTTAAATTCTCCTTCACCCCACCAGTAACGTTCTAATGCAGTAAGCGCTAAATAGGTACCAACATAGTAACCTTGCCCATTAACATTATCTAATAAAACATAATCCTCTGCATGATGAGTAATCGCTTGACGTCGCCACTGAGCATGGAAATAGAGCGGATTAACATAAGGTTGGGGCATTAGTGCATAATTGATGGTAAAAAAGAGATGTTCAATATCAGCTTCATGTTCATTTGTTATAACAATTTTAGCCTTTTTATTAAATGGCATTCTAAAATAGGAGTTAAAACCACCGGTTGGATTAACCACAATTGGCATCGAATTAATATCACAACGTGCACCAAAACCATTACAGAAAAAATCACCGATTGGACTCTCAACTGAAGGGACAGTTTCATCATCCCAATAGATACGAATAACGACATCACGTAAAACAAAGCTACCACGTGCTGTTTTATCGGTAATGGTAAACCACATATGACGGATCTCAGCAGGTCCTTCAATCTCTGCGATGGTAATACTCTCTCCTGCTGGCATTCTGATAAATCCTTGCCCTTTGCGTGATGGACCTAACGCACTTGCTTTCATGCAAGATTTACCCTTTTCTCCAGTAAGATTTTCGGGTGAAATTGTTCTTGTCTGCTCAAAATGAAACTCTGTAACCGAACTTAATAGACTCATGGTTTATCCTTATTTATTAGTGTTGATTAGTTATTTTTTTATCTCTACTTAAAAATAGAACCGCAAAGATCATAAAGCCTAAAACAACAAGACCTAAGTTATTGAATGTTATAGCTGGTCCAATGTCATCGTAAGTACGACCAACATAAGTAGAAAACAGTATTACCCCGACAGAACCGGCTACTTGATAACCGATTAAAAAGACAGTTGCAGAGAGGCGGGAGTCGAAATTAATTTCAATATATTTGAATACGGAGACCAAAATAGTAGAGATCTCTAAACAGTGCATCAGTTTAATAATTGAAAGAAGCGTTATGCTCTCAACATGACCAGTCAAAAAGATTCTGGAAGCTGAAATAAATGCAGCAAAAATCAGGGCATTTTTAGCACCCACCCGATTTACCACAAATGGTACACAAAACATCACACCTGCTTCTAAAAATACCTGAACAGAATTTAATAGACCGTATAGTTGATAACCCTCATTTGGATTTTCAAATTGTTGTGTAAAAAAGACTGGGAAAAGCTGCTGATCATAGATATTGTATAGGCTATATGTACCAAGCACATAGATCACAAAGATCCAGAATTTGGGTAATTTAAAAACCGATATAATTTCTTGGAGAGAGAGCGGCTCTTTTTTCTGAAACAGTGATGAGGATGATTTTGAAAGATCAGGTTTAAAGGTGATATTTAAGATCATAAAAACAATCCCCACCACCGATGCCATCCAAAAATTAAGATGAGGATTAATACTGATCAAGATACCCGCAATAAATGTCCCTGCTGCATAGGCAATACAACCCCATGTACGGCATTGACCAAACTCAAAATTAAATGCACGACTTATCTTTTCACAATATGAGTCAATAAGCCCCATCCCTGCAACCCAACCCAGACCTAAAAAAAGACTTCCTGAAATTACGCCTAGATAAAAATCTTGTTTCAATAAAGGTTCATAAACATAAATTAAAAATGGTGCGGCACAGGTGATAATAATACTTTGGAACCAAATTAGATTCTTTTTTAAAACCAATTTATCTTGATAGATACCGTAAAAGATCATAATAATTAATGAGATAAAATAGTTAAAAGAGTAAATTATGCCAGTCTGAGCTGCGGTTAAACATATCTCATTACTTAACCAAATTGCATAAAATGAAAATACAAAACTACCTGCTGCATAGTAGACAATGCTATAGAACGAGGCAAACCAATAGGTTGATTTCTGATAGAATGGTGTTTCCATAATATATCCTTGATAAAGTTTTATTGATGGAAACAGTATGACTAGCTAAATTTTTAGCTTAAAAAAGATAATGTGATAAATGTGATCATCTTCAAAATATAATGTGTGATAATGATGTTTTTATTGGGAAGTGATAAGTTTTTATTTTTCCTATTTATATCCTTATGAGTAAAAATCCTCTCGCTTGAATTGTTTGCCGGTCGGTTTTAAGCAATCTGATTCGAAACAATATCCATTTTCTTTATCATATAGATCAACTGAATAACCAGTAATAATGCCATCTTCTTCACTTCTCCCAATTACAACCCTTTTTTTGCTAATAAGCTCTTTGTGCTCACAATTAGGTAAAACTTTTACTTCTGCATTAAAATTTAATCTATCCATTTTTTAATCTTCTATTTGTGCATTATCTTCGTCGGTAATTTAGCATATTTTAACCATTGTGAAATAATCCATGGTTTAGCTGCACCTACTGAGCTGCGGGGATTGAATGTTGGCTCTTTTAGTTCAATCACATGCCGATATCTTTGGTTATTTTTAGAGAGTTTTTCAATATAGACTTTGATGTCTCGTATGAATGATGGTTTTTGACCTGTTGCATATTTGATTGAGACGATATTGTGGGCAGCAGATGGGACTTTATTTAGGAGCATCGTTTTACTGTCAAGGGCTAAGTCAACGAGTCCATAAGTAATCCCTTCATACCCTTTTGGCACAAGTCCCGACCAAGCTATAACATCCTCCCCAAGCGTTGTCACTTCTTGGTCAGTTAAGATGCGGCTCATACCAGCAGCGATATTGTCACTACCAATAAACGCAAAGGCAACAGCAGTCCCTGTGCCAAGTGATGCCCCTTCAATTGTGCCAGCAACCGCTAACAGATCACCAGCAACTTGTGCGCTGCCGGTGATTTGATTCTCATATTTAGTGTAGGTCGATTTGGTAGAAATGTTCTAGACTAAATGCAGGATAATTTTATGATATTTTTTATATAATTAAAATTTAGAGTGCCATTATCTTCACCCCGAATATTATCGGTCTTTTTAATTGTATAGTTAATAACCATAGTGGTTACCCTTGCCGTCATTAAAGTGAGGACCTCTATTTTGAGAATCATTTACTCCGTTAAAATGTCCGCCGGCATCTTCTGTTTTTTTATTTCATAATCTTTTAAATATTTCTCTAAAGGATATGCTGTTCCCAATTCATATATTTTTCCATCATCTTTATCTACTATAAAAGGAGAGTTACCTATTAATTGACAAGATGATTCACCAGTTTCAAGATATTCTTTTGATTGAAAACAAAAAAAACCATCCTTCAGAGAAACGACCTTGTAGAGTAATAACAAGTGGAATATCAGAATCTTTTATATATTCGTTTACTTTTTGCACGGCATTATCAAAAGTAATCATTATTTTGTCTTTAATAATTTAAAAGATTCATTTGCCCCTAACTCCGTTTTTACCTGCTCTCGTAGTTTATCTAACTGTTTAGCCGCCTATTGATATAATCCAAAGATAATTTACTTAGTTTTAAGATACAGATCACTCAGATAAAAAAACTAGTTTTCAGAATGAATTTTTCAATAAATGCAACCTTATTTTAATAAAATTTCTGGAGTAGCAAAACCTGTTTCAAGATCAATGTCATATTGCCCGCCATTCCATCTATAGGCTTTCAAATTATTACCATCCATTTTAATTCCTTGAAAACTTCCATCTCTTTTAGTATCAGAGTTAGAAAAAACTTGCCATATTACTTTTCCCTCACTATCTATTTTAAAAATATTTCTTACTCTATCATTTAACTGGTTATTAAATATAGGATTAAAACTATCTATGCGCACAATATACAAGTTGGCAGGTAAACATATTTTTTCGACTATATCTTTTTTATTAATATATTTAATCATTTAATCGGCCTCATATTATGAAAATTATTACTATGTATTTCCTGTAATAATTGATATTGAGTTCCTCCTTTGTTTGGTGCACTAAAATTTGGTTGAGGAGCAACTTTTCCTGTTTGCAATTTGAATAAATCTTACTACTTAGGAAAGAAGTAGTTATTTAAGAATAACGTCTTCTTAGTTGCTCCATATATTTTTCTGCCAATATCTTATCATTAGGATATGATTTAATATAAGCATAAGTAATATAATCCATTAATTTCACAAAATGATTTGGAGATATGGATAAGGTTTCATATTCTCCAAGAAAAAAAGTAACTTCATTAAATTCTTCAGGTATATCCCAATCTTGATCTAATGCATAACTAAAACCTTCTGACGGCGAAAAACCGTGCCCTTCACTAGCCATTTTTAAGAATGTTTTATAATCCATTTTATTTTTGGATAAGGTTGTATAAATAATATCATATAGATCTCTTCCATCATTTTGATATAAATAATCTTTAGTATCCAATAACCAATCTAATTTATTTTCATTCATTTTGAATTCCTTGGTGGCATTGTAATAAATGCATTATTAATTTGTCCTGTTTTTGCGTCTCTAGTTACTTGAAACCAGTACCCATCAACTTTAACAGAATACTGTCTATTATTAGGATTTGCTTTAAAGTAAATTTCTGCCTGCTGGGCAGCTTTATTAGACATAGATGTAACTCTAGAGTCTGATAGTATATAGGGATCGTATGTTGTTTTTGTTTGTTCAGTTTTAAATCCTATTTGTTGTCCTTTACTATTTACTGTTGGTATCTGGTACTTATATTCAATAATACCAGGATAATTTTTATCGGTAATAGTGAGATTTACCTTAGCTCCTGATATTTCTACAGACTCTAAAAATGCATCTTGTTTATGCGCTCCAGAAATTGTTCCTTGCTTACGATTTAATATTCCAATTTGACTGTTATGTTCTACGATTTGTGAAGATAAATTATCAGGGATCAAATTGCTTGAAATTTGCTCATTTATTCCTTTTTCAGCCCTTGGCTTTTGCAAAGGTTGGCGAGCACCACTTCCATCAGCTGCGCCTACTGAGCCGCGGGGGTTGAATGTTGGCTCTTTTAGTTCAATCTCATGCCGTTACCTTTGGTTATTTTTAGAGAGTTTTTCAATATGGACTTTGATGTCTCGTATTAATGATGGCTGCAGCCCTGCAGGGGTTGCGTATTTGATGGAGACGATATTGTGGGCAGCAGATGGGACTTTATTTAGGAGCATCGTTTTACTGCCAAGAGCTAAGTCAACAAGTCCGTAGGTAATCCCTTCATAACCTTTTGGGACGAGTCCTGACCAAGCTATGGCATCCTCCCCAAGCGTTGTCACCTCTCCATCTGTTAAGATGCGGCTCATGCCAGCAGCAATATTGTCACTACCAATAAACCCTAAAGCAATGGCAACAGCACTCCCTGTACCAAGTGATACCCCTTCAATTGTGCCGGCAACGCCTAAGGTTAGTAGACCACCTGCTACCTGTGCTCCGCCGATGATTTGATTCTCATATTTGGTGTAGGTCGATTTGATGGTGTTGCCGTAAAGGTAACCGGTTATACCACCAATCAGCCCGCCAGTTGCACCAAGTAATGAGTGACCTATTTCTACGCCTTCGACTGCGTTGATAAGGTTTTGTGGCTCGATATGGCTAAAATATTCATCAATAAAAGAGACATCAACCGCGCTTGTCTCAAGCTGCCAATCATCAATATGCGACCACTTTTGTGGTACTTTGATATCGGCGAGACCCTGCGGATTAAATCGACCAATAAACCTATGCCCTTCGCTAATCGATGTAATGGCATATTTATGGTCTTTATGAAATTTGAGATAGAACCCTTCAGCAGGTTTTAACTCAACATGTTGATAAGTTAATTTTTTGGCTTTGAGTTTATAAGCTCTGCGGGTTTCAATATTGCGAATGAGACCGGGTGTGCGAAGCTGTTTTAGCAGTTTGATGGCGGTGAAGTAGAGGTTTTCGATATCATTTAGCTCATCGGTTTTTACATCAAGGCTAATTTGTTCTTTGAGTTTAGACTCATAATCGTTTTCACCCCCGCTGCCATCAAGGATGAGTGGACTATTTAGGTACTCATTTGCAATTCTAGCTAATTTATCACTCTTATAACTGTAGTCGGTTTTATCAAACCCTTCACTATGGCGGATACTCCGGATAGATGTTTGCCTTAGTAATGTAGGGTCACGGGTTATCGCCCCTTCACTCTCATCATGACCCAAATCACCAATGCGCCCTACAGCTGTGATAAATTTGGTCTCATTTAAGAGTAGTAGCATCTGATAAAAGAGCTCACCTATCTGCTCATCGGGGCGAAATGGGGGCTCACTATTATAGTTATATTTTGGGGAGAAGTGCTGCGGGGAAAAGCCATAGTTGATAATGCTAGCTAATCTTTCATCTTGTAGGGTTGTAAATGGCGAGTTACCCGAGCGCAGTAGGTTACTTAATTCATCAAGCCACGCCTGTGCTTGCTTTTTAACGTTTAGCTGCTTTTCGCCCCGTAGCGTTAAATCGGTATCCCCTTGATTACCACCAATTAATAGGTGCACCTTTGGCAGCACTTTAGTTGCCGAAAACGGGTCACAGTGCCTTAAAAATATCTCCTCTCCGCTAGTCTCTATTGTAAAAAGCTGCTTATGGATGTTTGCACCATCTCGAATAGCGATAAGCTCTGGTCTATGGTTAACCAAATCAACCGTAATCCAGCTATCATCAGGTTGATAGTAGGGTATTTTTTTAAACTTTTTCTTAACGTAAGCGCTGTTAAATGTCGAATTATTGTAAATCCAACTGGGTAGTGGTAGCTCTAGCAGAATCGCGCTTTCAGTAAAGAGCGCGGTAGCTAAAACTTGTGCAACTTTATCGGGGATTTTGTGGTAGTAAGTTTGGTAAGGCAGTCCAACTTGTTGTAATACTTGGTAAAAATCTTTACACGACTCTGGATCAGCAACTAACTTCTTAACAACATCACGGTAATCTGAATCATAAAAATGTTTAATCCGTTTTGGGCGACTAAAATAGTCTAAACCGGCCAAACGAGCGCTCTCATCCTGCCACGCATCGGCTGACAATAACTGATAATGATACATCTATCCCTATTCCATTCTTGGTTTTATTGTTATTAGATTTAAGTTTAAAATTATTTTTTGTTATAAAATTTTCTTGAAAAAAATCAGCGCGATCTTAGCATGGAATGAGTTAACTGCAAGTGAGAGTAGATGTTTTTATGATCTTAATCACCAATATGGCTGTTTTTTATCTGTTTGATAACACTGAGATAAACAACTTCCGGCTATTGTGGCAAAGGTTTTAAGATCAAAATCTGTAAAAATGTTTTAGGGTTGTTTTGTTTTGAATGAGCCGCTTTGAGTTGTCTGGGTGATCTAACGATCAAATGGTGTTAAATTATATTCATTGATTAGTTCACTACGTGATTTACCATGCTGATATAGATTAACCATCTGTAGTTTAAAATCATCATTAAATTTTCGTCTTGGTCGTTTAATCTATTCATCTTTAATTCCTCTTTTAAGTGATAAATTTACCGTACTCCTAAAAAATTTGTATGAATTAGTGTAGCCTATCCAAAAAAGTGAAGTTTATAACTAAACAATTCTGACTTTTTATCAATTTTAAAACTAATTATCAATTGAAAACAGTTCATCAATGTAAAATGCTATTTTTTGACGCTTTTCAATTTAGCAACTTCTAACTCATTATCATATTTACAATTCTTTACAATAAAGTTGGTTCAAAAACTTTCTATTAAAATTAATAAAACATATAATTTTTTCATTCAAAAAAGATCTTGCAGAGAAAGATGGGAAAAATTAAAATGCTTGAAACGCCAAACGCCAAACGCCAAACGCCAAACGCCAAACGCCAAACGCCAAACGCCAAACGCCAGTAATATATTAAACTTTTTTTATTCACTACTCACATATTCCCCATCTATTATCGTTCCTCTTTTTATACCAATTTTTCCAGCGATAGCCGCATTAACTGCTGTTACTAATCAAACAGTTATGGGTGATGAGCCCTATTTCACTTTTGATCAGGGCAAAACAAAAGTAGAGCGTGCAGAGGAGTTATTAGATATCACGCTATCAGACGGGAGATCATTCAACAAAACCAACAACCCTTCAACAGTTGAGAAACCGATTATTTTACCGGTCGAGAAGCAAAGTTTTGCCGATATTACCTCCTTCATCCCTAAAACATTGGGTAGTATTAACTTAAATGATCTAGTGCATGAACCCTATAACTATTGGGGTGATGATAATGGTGATGGGCAAGATGGTATCACTGCGACTGGTAATATCTCGATGAAAATTAGTGATGTTTTTGGGCAGGCGGTAGATCGTGCATCTATTCCGTCGCTCTGTAATCAGCCATATAAAGTGACAATATCAGCATCAGGGACATTAACCACCCAATATGGTAATCCCCGCGTCAAGGAGTTAGGTAGTGCAACAGTTGACTACTATATAAAACCGAAAACAGGTTCACCGGTTGCCTGCTTTGCACAACCCAATCTTGATTACAGTAGTACGCATAAACACTCTAGGCAGGGGTTGGGACCTTGGGCATCATTTGTCGATGTAGATGGCCCTGCTTCACAGTGGATGCCAGATAGAGGCTTTCGTCTGCAATCACTGACCAATCCGTCAGCTAACTTCCCAACCATGGGGGCGCATGGGCTGTTTTTTAATCTCATCTTAACTGATGGATTAGGTAAAAATGTCACTTATAGCAAAAGTCCTGCCTCTTCACCGGTAAATTTAGTTATCACTGATGCGGGTAGTAATATGGCAAAAGTTAAGCTAACTGGTCCGCGTAATGGCGCAACACCAGAATATGCTCAATCCTTTACTCCAACTACCTTTATCCTCTATTCAGACTCATCTAAAAGTAATGCCATTTACAGTTTCACCATTAGCAAATGGTTTATTGCAAAACCAGGACGAGCAACTAGTGGATGGGATAATAGTTATTGTCAAAACACTTATGGAAGTCGTTATCGTACTCCTAAGATAGTAGAGTACACTAATGCTAATGAACCAAACAAGGGATGGACGGGTGGACTTGCAGGGCAATCGACCACTTACCAACGCCGAATTGGTGGCGGGCTATTCTCTGAGTGGGGCAATATGGATAATTCTGGTGATCAAAGTGATAAAAGTATCTATCAAGAGAGTGATTTTGATGTTGTCTCATATTGGGCGGCTGAAAGTTATGATGCCAATAATAAGTACTATGCTGACTCTTATGGTGGCTGGGTAAATTATGCTGATTCCATGTTCGAGTGGTATGCAAATGCCTGTGTTACACCTTAATTAACCTCAATTTTATTAATCCCAATTTTAAATAGAGGCAGTTACATAGAGTTAACTGCTTCTACTACACCAATCTTTATTTAAAGCTTCTATCCAAATCTACTATTCAAACGTAAACCATTTAATTAAAAAGCTTATCAATATCTGTTTAAGTGATGAGTTTGGTCAGTGCGCCTCAAACCAGCTCTCTAAAATAATCACGGCAGATGTCGCATCAATGTCACCTTTTTGCAGCGCTTTAAAGCCGCGGGAGGCAAACATGTTTGCTTTCGCCTCAACCGTTGAGAGACGTTCATCTTGCAGATGGACTTGATAACCGAATCGACCATGTAACCGGTTGGCAAATTTGCGCGCTCGCGCTGTTAATGGCTGTTCTGTGCCATCCATATTGAGTGGCAGCCCTACCACTAAATAGTCTGGTTGCCACTCGGTTAAGGTTTTTTCAATCTCTTGCCAGTTGGGGACACCATCGCGGGCTTTAAAGGCGCGTAGGGCAGTGGCGGTTTTGGTGATATCTTGCCCAATAGCTGAGCCGATACTAAAGGTACCAAAATCAAACGCAATAATGGTTGCCATTGTGTGAGATTCCTTAAAAAATGATAAAAATAGCTTTTTTTGTTTTAGGCTTTGCCCATCTGCTGCGAGATGGTATGGATATTAATACCAAGTGACTGTGCCGCTTTTTGCCAGCGATCTTCAATTGGGGTCTCAAAAATAATTTGCGGATCTGCTTTGGTCACCAGCCAATCATTTTCGGCAACTTCACGCTCAAGCTGGAGCTCTTGCCAACCGGCATAACCGAGCGTGACCAACATATTTTTTGGTTGCTCTGGCGTTGCAATTGATTTCAATAGATCTAAGGTTGTTGTGATCATCACCTCATCTGAGACCTGAATACTTGCAGCAAAACCTGCTTGCGGGGTGTGGAGAATAAAACCTTGATCCTCAGAGAGTGGGCCACCGGCAAAAACGGGGAACTCAAGTTCAGCACAGGTTTTGGGTGCGGTAAGATCTAATTTAACTAAGAGTGTTGCGATATTGAGATCAAAGATCGGTTTATTGATGATGATACCCATAGCACCTTCACGATTATGTTCGCAGATGTAGATGACTGACTGGCTAAATAGTGGATCAGTTAACGTTGGCATAGCCACAATAAAATGGTTTTTTAAATTCATAAGGTGATAACTTATATTGTCTTCTTTATGTAATATTTTATTCCGTTATCTATCTATATGGTTACTGCAAATCATAGACAGTTAAAGAAACTTTGCCAAAAGGGGTAAAAAAACGGTTGAGATTAACAACTCAACCGTTCTGTTATCTACTCATCTGATTAATTATTAATAATTTATTATTAGTAACTAATAAATGATCGATAACCGTTTGTTATTATAGATACAGTATTAACAACTGTTACAGCGCGCATTTACCAATTTTAATGGTATGGGCGACATTACAGACCATCATGTACTCAAGCTCGCCAGTCTCTTCATTGATCGATTCAGATGTGATAAAAAATTCTTGCGCCTCAAAGAACTCAACCGCAGCAGGATTCTGTTTATAAACGGTTGTCACTAACTCATTATGTAACTGTTTAGCTTTGGTGATTAATGCATGACCAATGCCTTGGCGGCGGTAAGCTTCATCAACGTAGAGTCCAGAGATGAAATTTTCAGTCAATCCAATAAATCCTTTCACACCATCGAGATCTTGCACGTAGACGGTTGACATAGGTATAAATAGTTTCACCATCTCATAGTTCTGTTTAAAAAATTCCGGATCAATAAAAGGGTGAGCCTGTTCATTTCCCTGTAGCCAGATCTTCATAATTGCATCTAAATCTGCTGGTTGATACTCTCTAATCATATTTTTCTCGCTTAATTTTTTTTCAATTGTAATCGTTGTTCGATGGCATCCATTAACATGCCCATAATGGAGAGTTCGGGTACTGCGGTCTCGATCTCTCTAACACAAGTTGGGCTGGTAACATTAATTTCGGTTAACTTATCGCCAATAATATCGAGTCCAACAAAAATAAGCCCTTTCTGTTTTAGGGTTGGGGCTATCGCATTGGCAATACGTAGGTCACTCTCAGATAGTGGGCGAACTTCACCATGACCACCAGCAGCTAAGTTACCACGTGTCTCACCTTGTGGCGGAATACGTGCGAGGCAGTAGGGGACTGGTTTACCATCAATAACTAAAACACGTTTATCGCCATCTTTGATTGCTGGTATAAATTTTTGCGCCATACAGAACTGAGTACTGTTATGGGTGAGTGTTTCAATAATAACTGATAGATTTGGATCATCTTTTTTGACGCGGAAGATGGAAGAGCCACCCATACCATCAAGCGGTTTGAGGATAATATCCTCATGCTCTTTATGAAAAGCTTTTAACTGTTTGGCTTGGCGGGTAACAAGATTTGGTGGTGTGAATTGGGCGAACCATGCAGTAAAAAGTTTCTCGTTACAGTCGCGTAAACTTTGTGGCCTATTGACAATCAAAACGCCCCGCTCTTCAGCGCGTTCGAGGAGATAGGTAGCATAGATAAATTCAGTGTCGAAAGGGGGATCTTTACGCATTAAGATCACATCAAGATCAGCAAGTGGGAGGGTCTTTTCTTCACCAAACTCAAACCATTTTTCGGTACTGTTATAAACTGTGATAGTGCGTGTTGTGGCATAGGTTTCGCCGTCGCGTAAAAAGAGATCATTCATCTCCATATAGTAGAGTTGGTAGCCCCGTTTTTGCGCCTCTTGCAACATCGCAAAGCTGGTATCTTTTTTGATTTTTATCTGACTAATGGGATCCATCACAATGCCGAGCTTGATCATGGCGACTCCTCTGTTGATGATTAATGTTGACGACTATAGTTGATAATTAAATCTGTTTTGCAGTTAACTGCAAGTTACTATTTAATTTATCAACTTATCTATTCTCTTGGTTTTATTAACTGTTTTTATTAACTGGCTTTATTAATTGGGTTTATCATACGCGCAACCTGCGCTGTTGCAAAGCGTGATCATAATGATCTCACCATTTAACTTTAACCTAAATCACCAAATTGAACCTGTAACGCGGTTAACACGGTTAGGGCTGCTGTTTCGGTACGCAGTACACGCGGGCCAAGTAAAATATCGGTAAATTGGTAATTATGGGTAAGTGCGATCTCTGAATCTGATAGTCCACCTTCAGGGCCAATAAGCAGGAAAATAGCAGAATGTTTTAGGGTTAACCCTTTAATTCCCTGTTTTGCTTTAGGGTTTAGGGTCAATTTTAAGCCATCTGGTAACTGTTGACACCACTCCTCCAATTTAATAACGGGGTTAATGGTTGGGATAGTGTTACGACCACACTGCTCACAAGCTGAAATAATAATTTTTTGCCACTGCTCAACTTTTTTCTCTAGTCGCTCTGAGGTTAATTTGACTCCGCACCTTTCAGAGAGTAGCGGGGTAATCGATTGCGCCCCTAGCTCGACCGCTTTTTGGATGGTGAACTCCATCTTTTCGCCGCGTGAGATCACCTGCCCCAAATGGATCGCAAGCGGTGACTCGCGATTATCTAACACCGAGCTTGCGGTTTTTACCGAGATCGTTTTTTTAGTAATGTCGATAATCTCGGCGCTAGTCGTCCGATTTGATCCGTCAAAGAGGATAACTGTTTCACCTTTTTGCATCCGCAGTACACGGACGAGATGATTAAATGCGTCGTCATCTAACGTGATAGTTTGGTTTTCGGGGATGGTATAGGGTTGAAAAATTCGGGGCATGATAAAGAGGTCACCTAAAAAATTATTAGCTTAATCTGGTTATTTCAAACTATTATCAATTTATAACAATTATCTATTTCTAACAATTATCTACTTCAAACTATTATCTATCACTATTCGATAATATAATCTGAATTATAGCGTACTTTGCCAAGATTCGAGAATCTCTATTTATCCAAATTACCCATTTTTATTTAAGGAGAGTTTTATAATGACAGTGCCAACTGATCGCGTCTTTATTGAAGGATTAACCGTAATTACCACCATTGGTGTTTATGATTTTGAGCAAGAGATTAAACAGAAGTTGGTGATCGATCTAGAGATGGCTTGGAATAATCAGCCTGCGGGCAGTAGTGATGATGTTGACCTCTGTTTAGATTACTTTAAAGTGAGCCAAGCGATTACCCATTATGTAGAGGCAAATAGTTTTGGCTTAATCGAGCGGGTTGCGGAAGAGGTGGCTAATCTGGTTATAGATCAGTTTCAAGTTAGCTGGCTAACTGTCAAAGTTTCTAAACCAACTGCAGTTGTGAATGCTAACAGTGTTGCGGTTAAGATTGAACGTCATCAATCAGTTAGTAATAAAAGAGCTTAGAAATAAAATAGATTTGTAATAGAAGAAGTTAGTAATAATTGTGCAATAGTCTATATAGTTAATGCCGAATTGCTGCATCTTGATATATTACCTTTTAGTGGTGCTAAATGGAAATCTACAAGCAAAACAAAAGAGTACATTTTAACCACTAATCAGTATATACTTTCGACTGTTACTAATAATACTGTTCTATCAAATACCGTTCTATTAAATACTGTTCTATCAAATTAAAAGTTAACCAAATCGGAGAAATTTATGAAAACAACAATCATTGCTTTAATAGCGACTCTTCTTAGCATTGGCTTAATCAGCTGTGGTGGTAAAAATAGTAATCAAGAGGGCGAGAACAGGGCTAAATGGTCTAAACCGCATGGCGTATTAGAGGGGTGTGATGGGGTGATGAGCAACTCTCAGCAGTGTGAAAATAATCCGAATAATAAACAGTATATGATTGAAATAAATCGAATTAATGGAGAGTAAAATGAGTGCATGGCTCATTTATGCACTGCTTTCAGCTCTGATGGCAGCGTTTGTTGCTATTTTAGGTAAAATTGGTCTACACCATTTAGATGCTAATACTGCAACCGCCATTCGATCAATCGTAATGGCGATCTTTTTAGTGGGTGTTGTGGTTGTACAGGGCAAACTTAATTTGGTTAGTACCTTTTTGAATGATAAAAAAGCGTTATTCATTATTGCTTTGAGTGGCGTTGCTGGTGCGCTCTCTTGGCTATTCTACTTTATGGCAATTAAGGTGGGCAAGGTGTCACAAGTTGCCCCAATCGATAAATTAAGCGTTGTTTTTGCTGTCATTTTTGCCGCTATTCTGTTTGGCGAGAAGATCTCTTTAACCGCAGGATTAGGGGTAGCTATGATCGCAATTGGTGCAATTTTAGTTGCGCTATTTTAGTACTGATATTTAGATTCTGATATATTGATATTGTTGTGCTGATATTTTGGTACTGATTTTATAGAACTGATTTTATAGAACTGATTTTATAGAACTGTTTTATAGAAACAGCATAGTGCAATTAAGAGAGTAGATGGTTAAATAGCTCAACCGTTACCCATTCCCCTTTTTTTACCGCTCCGCGCTCCTGCTCTAAGATAATAAAGCAGTTGGCGCTATTAACTGAGTGGGTAATGTGTGAACCTTGGGCACCGGTAGTTGTCACCTCTAATTCACCTGATCCATTAGTCTGTAATAGTCCACGTTGGAAATCTAATCGCCCAACTACTTTTTTGAGATCAGTCGCTGTCTTTACTTGAAAAGTGAGCAGCTCTCTCTGCTCATTTTGTTCATTATCAGATAATCCAGATAGAGTGAGAATAAGAGGCTGAACTAACTGATAAAAGGTGACTAAAGTTGACACCGGATTACCCGGTAATCCACAAAATAGCGCGTTACCAATGTGCCCAAAAGCGAATGGTTTTCCTGGTTTTATTGCGATCTTCCAAAATTCGACTTTTCCTAATTCAGTTAAAGCTGTTTTGATATAATCTGCATCACCAACAGAGACGCCTCCGCTAGTAATAACCAAGTCAGCAGACATTGATGCATCGATTAATGTCTGTTTAATCTTATTAAGATCATCTGGAATTATCCCTAAATCGATCACTTCACACTGCAATTTTTTTAGTAGTAATTTTAAGGTAAAACGGTTGCTATCATAAATTGCTCCACTATGTGGTAGTGGGTTACCAAGTGGAGTTAACTCATTGCCGGTTGAAAATAGTGCTACTTTGAGTGGTCGATATACGGTTAAATTAGCAATGCCTAAGGTTGCAATGGTTGATAAGAGGGGAACAGTTAATTTTACACCAGCAGGGCAGAGCGTCGATCCTTTTGCTACATCTTCACCAGCGCGGCGAATATTTTGCCCGCGTTTTACTTTGGTGAGATCGCCTAAAAAGGTGATACCATTAGCCGTTTTTTCACACTCCTCTTGCATAATCACACAATCAGCTTCACTTGGAACCGGCGCACCGGTCATAATGCGAAGGCAGCTCCCTTTTTCCCAGTTAAGCGTTTTGATATCATCACCGGCAAAAATGGCTTTGGCAACTGGTAGGGGATTGGCTAAATCAGAGAGTCTAACGGCATAGCCATCCATTGCGGAGTTATCAAATACCGGCACATCTATTGGGGAGATGATTGGAGCAGCATTAATGCGATCGACCGCCTCATCAATAGGGATAGTTTCATGTTCAACCATTTTAGTCGCAATCGATACTGTAGCTGCATGGTGCAGCCTCTCTTTGGCTTCTACAAATGTTAATAACATAAAAATGTCCCTATCTTTTTACCACAGTAGTAGCAAAATTAGCGGTGGTTAGCTATTATGATGATTAAATATTAAACACTAAATATTAAACACTAAACATTAAAGAGGAAGTTCATCACATCGCCATCTTGCACAATGTAGTCCTTCCCTTCTGAGCGCATTTTACCCGCCTCTTTGGCGCCTTGCTCACCGCCATACTTGATAAAATCATCAAAGGCGATGGTTTGTGCTCTGATAAAGCCCTTTTCAAAATCGGTGTGAATTTTGCCTGCTGCTTGTGGTGCGCTATCACCGACAGAGATTGTCCAAGCGCGAACCTCTTTTACACCAGCAGTAAAATAGGTTTGCAGATTAAGTAATTTATAACCAGCACGGATGACGCGGTTTAGCCCTGGTTCTGTTAGACCAAGATCCTGCATAAACTCATCACGATCGGCATCGTCAAGCTCTGATAGCTCTGCTTCGATAGCGGCACAGACAGGCACGACTACTGACTTCTCCTGTTTGGCTATCTCCATCACTTTATCTAAGTAAGGGTTATTTTCAAAACCATCTTCGTTAACATTGGCGATATACATGGTCGGTTTTAGGGTTAAAAAGCTGAGATATTTGATGGCGTTAATCTCCTCCTGCGTTAAATCGAGCAGCAGCAGTTTTTTACCCTGTTCAAGATGTGGAAGGCATTTTTCAAGGATCTCAAGCTCAAATTTTGCCTCTTTATCGCCCCCTTTAGCCCGTTTTTGGAGACGCAAAATAGCACGTTCACACGCCTCTAAATCGGCTAAAGCAAGTTCAGTATTGATGATATCAATATCTTCAGCAGGGTCGATTTTACCTGCAACATGGATAATATTTTCATTCTCAAAGCAGCGAACAACGTGCCCAATCGCTTCAGTTTCACGGATATTTGATAGAAATTGATTGCCTAGCCCTTCACCTTTTGAGGCACCTTTAACTAAACCAGCGATATCAACAAACTCCATGGTGGTTGGTAAAATGCGCTGCGGTTTTACAATTTCGGCTAGTTTATCTAAACGAGGATCAGGCATTGGCACAACGCCTGTATTAGGTTCGATAGTGCAGAATGGAAAATTTGCTGCTTCAATACCCGCTTTTGTTAAGGCATTGAACAGGGTTGATTTTCCTACATTGGGTAATCCCACAATCCCACATTTAAATCCCATATTACTTCTCACCTTTTAATCTAAAATTATCAAAAAAATTAACAAAAAATTGTCGGGGATTATATACCAAATCGCGCTATGTTTACTAATGTTGTTTTACGCCATCAGAAGTGTAGTAATCCGTTAAGCCTACGTTTTTTTAATATGGTTCAATTTGATTGTGAATCTAAAGTTAATCCTAGTTGATAAAGTTGATTCTTCTTTAAGCCATATATATCGGCGGTGATCGCGGCCGCTTTTTTTAGCGGTAACTCTTTTTGCAGAATTTGTAATGTTTTTATCGCGTCAAGGCTAATTTCACTTTTTTTAGCGCGCTCCCCTGCCACGATTAAAACAAACTCCCCTTTGAGGCGATTTTTATCTTCATTCAGCCATTCAATCAGCTGCGCTATGGTAAAGCTGACAATGGTCTCCCATGTTTTGGTTAACTCTTTGGCTAACACAATCTCACGTTCAGAACCAAAAATTAACTGCATGTCATTAATTGAGTCAAGTAGACGGTGAGTCGATTCATAGAAGATTAATGTACGTGGTTCGTGGGCTAATTCGGTCAGTTTTTCACGGCGGGCGCCACTTTTTGCCGGTAAAAATCCCTCGTAACTGAATCTATCAGAGGGTAGACCAGAGGCAGATAGGGCGGTAATTGCGGCACAAGCACCAGGGATTGGGACGACTTGAATACCGTTTTCACGGCACATTTTAACAAGGTGGTAACCGGGGTCATTAATCAGTGGCGTACCTGCATCTGAGATTAGGGCAATTGATTCACCAGCTAGCAATTTTTCGACCAGCAAAGCTGAACGCTCTTGCTCATTGTGATCATGAAGGGCAAAAAGTTTGGCTTTAATTCCAAGATGTTGCAGCAGTAGACCGCTATGCCTTGTATCTTCTGCAGCAATAAGATCTACCTGTTTAAGTGTCTCAATGGCTCTTAGGGTAATATCATCTAAATTACCAATTGGTGTGGCAACAATGTATAAAGTCATGAAATAAGCTCTGATTAAATTTGTTTTAAAATGTTCTGATTTAGCATAATTGCAAATTAATATAATGCCTTTTTTTTCTAAAAGCGATAAAATGTAGCCCTGATTACGGTTTAATTTATAGGTATGACTTTGAAAAAAATTTTCACATTAAGTTGTTTAAGTATATTAATTGTTGCCTGTACTCAAAATACCCCTGCTGAAGTGAGTGATATTTCTGATCTCTCCTCAAATGATAGATCCGCAGAGTATATAAAACCGCCAGCCAATATCTCAACCGGTGGATCAATTAGTTCATCGCCGCAATATAATAACTATTCACAACCAATTTATGCTCCAAGTGTAACATCCTCAACTGTCACCACAGAGAATCAATCAACTGTAGATGGGAGTTCCCCCCGTATTGTCTATAATCGTAACTATGACTCTATCCCTAAAGGAGGATATAAAGGCGATTTTTATACTGTCAAACGTGGCGATACGCTTTACTACATTGCATGGATAACCGGTAATGATGTTCGAACCCTTGCAGTAAAAAATAATTTGACCGAACCTTATAGTATAAATGTTGGGCAAGTATTGGATGTGACGGGGGGGAATTCATCTATTACCACGCCATCCACATATCGATCTAAATCAGTTGTAACAACAACGACATCAACGCCAAACCAAGCAGTACCAATAAAACAGTCCACAATGGCTATCCCAGCAACGAGTAGCACTGTATCGACCCCTATCCGTGTTGATAATAGTACATCTACCCGATCAAATATCTCTTGGCAGTGGCCAGCAAAAGGGAAGATTATTGAGAAATTCTCGAATGCAACTAAGGGGATTGATATTGCCGGTTCGTTAGGGAATAAAGTAGTTGCTGCAGCTAATGGGCGTGTGGTCTATTCAGGCAATGATCTGCCGGGGTATGGTAATCTTATCATTATTAAACATAATGATGACTATCTAACTGCTTACGCACATAATCAGTCTGTTTTGATCAAAGAGCAGCAGACAGTTAAAGCGGGTCAACAGATAGCAACAATGGGGGCGACAGGTACATCATCGATACGTCTCCATTTTGAGATTCGTTATAAAGGGAAATCGGTAGATCCACAAAAATATCTACCATAATTCACGTTATTCTATTTGGAAATATTGATGACAATATTGTAGGTTAAATTTGAATCGCCGTATGAGTAATAGGTAGTTGGACTATTTTATTTTGCTATTTATCTTTGCTATTTATCATTGCCGACGGTTGTCGGCAAAATAGTTTAAGTTACCTCATTTATGAAATAAATTTAAAAAAGATGCAATAAATTTATAAAAGAGGCATGAATTTATAAAAGCTACTTTTATAAACTCTTTTTTATGTTTTATATAGATTCTATAAAGCAGTTTGTATAAACCGTATTAACCATAATTATTAACCCATAATTATTAACTTTAAAATTAACCTTAAAAAAGCGTTAAAAAAATTTTCATACTATGTAACGAAGGAGCTATTTTATGAAAAAATTAGTACTTATCAGACACGGAGAGAGCGTCTGGAACCAAGAGAATCGATTTTGTGGTTGGACAGATGTCGACCTCTCTGCAAAAGGTGAAAAAGAGGCAACCGAAGCGGGTGAGCTGCTTAAAAAAGAGGGTTTTGTCTTTGATTTTGCTTATACATCAGTATTAAAGCGCGCTATTCATACTTTATGGCGTATTTTAGATGCGGTTGATCAAGATTGGTTGCCAGTTGAAAAATCATGGAAATTAAACGAACGTCACTATGGCGCACTTCAAGGTCTTAATAAAGCTGAGACTGCGGCAAAATATGGTGATGATCAGGTTAAATTATGGCGTCGTGGTTTTGCGGTGACTCCACCAGCACTTGAAAAGAGTGATCCACGCTTCCCTGGTCATGATCCACGTTATAGCAATATTCCTGAATCAGAACTACCACTTACCGAAAGTTTAGCATTAACTATTGATCGCGTTCTCCCTTATTGGGAATCAACAATTGCACCACGTGTTGCAAAAGGTGAACGCGTTATTATTGCTGCTCACGGTAACTCTCTACGTGCTTTAGTGAAATATCTTGATAATATCAGCGATGATGACATCATTGATGTAAACATTCCAACTGGTGTGCCATTAGTGTATGAGTTTGACGATAATATGAAAGTTGTTAAACACTACTACTTAGGTGATGCTGATGAGATCGCAGCTAAAGCAGCAGCTGTTGCTAACCAAGGTAAAGCTAAATAGGTTTAAGTTATTAGATTTAAGTTATAAGGCGTTTGATTTTTTGAACGCCTTTTTTAACAGGCTATTTTTAACACTCTTTTTTTAATAAGCTATTTTTAATAAGTTATATTTATAAAACTTTTTAAAAAATATGCGCCTCTCCCTTTTTTATCTCTCTTTTTCTAAATAGAACTCTTTTTATATAGCAACCACTCTTAATAATGTGCATAATTTCTCATATTTAAGCTAAACTAATTGTTTTTATTATATTTTTACGGTAATTTTTTATCTTTGAGTATAAATAGTAGTCGAAATCGCAACATAGTCTATCTTTTAAAAAATGGGAGAACAGAGTGAAGAGCAAATTAATATTGATAGCAGTCATATTAGGCGTCATCTCAAATAGTGCCTATGCAAAAAAGTTTATTCTTACTGATAGTGAAAATGGTATTGCCCGAGGCGATTGGAGTCTCTCTAGTCATGATTTAGGGATTGATGACGTACAATTTAAGATTGAAAATCGCCTGCTTACTGGTGGCAAACAGGAGGGTAGTGAAGTTGTTACTATAAGCAGTAATGATGGTTTAACAATTAAATTATCGCCTACGCGCGGAATGGGAATTTTGTCGGTTAAAAGTGAAGGGATCCGATTAGGTTGGGACTCCCCCGTTGATGAAGTGGTAAATCCAAAATATATTAATCTTGAAAGCCGCGGCGGATCAGGCTGGCTTGATGGCTTTAATGAGATGATGGTGCGTTGCGGCTTTGAGTGGACAGGTCACCCTGTTACAGCTGATGGGATGATCTACACGCTCCACGGTAGAGCGGGTAATACGCCAGTCTCTAAATTAGTTGTTGAGGTTGCAGATAATTCCCCCTATACCATTACGATAAAAGGGTTGATTAAAGAGAAGGCATTTAAAAAGGGTAATTTAGAGACATGGGCAACATTAAGTTATGTACCGGAATCAAAACAGTTTACTGTACATGATAAGTTAACCAATAAAGGGGACTATCCGCGCGATTATCAGATCATCTATCACAGTAATTTTGGTACTCCAATTTTAGAAGAGGGGAGTCAATTTGTTGCGCCTGTAAAAGCGGTCTCACCATTTAATGACTATGCAAAACAGGGGCTAGAGAGTTGGCAGACCTATTTAGGTCCAACCAAAGGATTCGATGAGATGGTATTTAACATCTACCCTTATGCTAATGCTGAAGGTGAAACAGAGGTGATGTTAAAAAATCGAGATGGTAGTAAGGGGGTTGGTATCGCATTTAATATTAACCAGTTACCTGTTCTATCATTATGGAAAAATACCGATACTTTAAAACAGGGTTATGTGACAGGAATAGAACCCGGTACCAATTTTGCCTATCCAGTTACCATTGAGCGGGAACATAGTAGGATTCCACAGTTGGCAGCGGGTCAGAGCAGCGAGTTTCTTTTAACTTATACCGTTTTAGATAGTGTAAAAGCGGTATCACAGTATGAAGAGCAGATAAAAGCGATTCAGGGTGATCAACCCACCGATCTATTTGAACAGCCAATGGCAACTGAGTAACTAATTTTACTCGGCGCTTAATTAAAAACTTAACGATGATAAAAAACGATTATAAAAAACAGTGATAAAAATAGATCGTTAAGTTTTTATTTTTCTATTTTTCTCTCTATTTATCTTTCTTACTCTATCACTACTCCTTTATTATTAATAAGTTAGCTGTTTTATCCCAATCGCTATTAATTCTATACCCGCTACTGTAACTGTAAATAATATCTGCTAAAATCACCCATGAGTTATTAAGGAGATTTCATGCAACGAATAATAGTCGGTATTAGTGGCGCGTCGGGTTTTGCTTATGGTCTTAAAGCTTTGACTCTGCTCAAATCAGTTGAGATTGAGACACATCTTATTATCACTAATGCAGCAAAAATTACTGCAGAACATGAACTGCCACAGATGGCGATGGATCAGATTACGGCGTTAGCAGATCGCGTCTATGATATTAATGATATTGGTGCTGCGGTTGCTAGTGGGTCGTTTAAAACGTCTGGCATGTTAATTGCCCCTTGTTCAATGAGTACCCTTGCAGCGATTGCAGCTGGTCTTTCCCATAATCTTTTAACGCGAGCGGCAGATGTGGTGCTGAAAGAGCGACGTAGATTAGTGCTGATGGTTCGTGAATCCCCTTTGCATTTAGGGCATATTAAAAATATGGAAGCGGTTACCTTGATGGGTGGCGTTGTTTTCCCCCCTGTTCCAGCGCTTTATCAACCTGTTCAAACGGTTGATGATATTATTGCGCATAGTGTCGCACGGGCTTTGGATCTTTTTGATATCGATATTCCATCACTTCCACGTTGGGGTGAGTAGGGTATCCTAAATAGAGATCTTACGTAGATATCATAGATGGATATCAACAATTACTCTCTTTTTAAATTCTTGAAGTAATCATCGCAATTTATTCAGCTCTATTCATGGTTATTTTTACCCTCAACCCTAAAACATTTTTATCTTATAAATAAAAAAGTTAGAAATAAAAAGAGTGAGAAATAAACATATTTATAAATAAAAGATTTAGAGATAAAAAAATCCTTAAACATTGCTGTTTAAGGATTGTCTGATTAAATTTGTCGTTTAAATTTTTATTTTAAAAAACGCTGTTATTATTAGCCTTGAAATTTCTTCATTACTATTGAGGCATTAGTACCACCAAAACCAAAACTATTTGACATAACGGTAGTTAATTCACGTTCTGTCGGTTCAGTGATGATATTCATACCGATAGCAGCATCATCTAAGGTATCAATATTAATACTTGGTGCAATAAAGCTGTTCTCTAACATCAGTAATGAGTAGATTAACTCTTGCGCGCCAGTTGCACTTAGTGAGTGACCCGTCATCGATTTGGTTGAAGAGATAGCAGGAATATTGTCGCCAAATACCTGTTTAATTGCCCAGAGCTCTTTAACATCACCAACAGGTGTTGAAGTACCGTGAGTATTAATATAATCAATCGGCGCATCAAGATCAGCAATAGCAAGCTGCATACAGCGCATTGCACCTTCACCCGATGGTGCAACCATATCATAACCATCAGATGTTGCGGCGTAACCAACAAGTTCACCATAGATATGTGCACCACGCGCAAGCGCATGCTCTAACTCTTCAACCACAACCATACCAGCACCACCGGCAATAACAAAACCGTCACGGTTTGCATCGTAAGCACGCGATGCTTTCTCTGGTTCGTCGTTATATTTGGTAGAGAGTGCGCCCATTGCATCGAACTCACAAGACATCTCCCAGCAGAGCTCCTCACCGCCACCAGCAAATACAATATCTTGTTTACCAAGTTGAATGAGTTCGGCTGCATGCCCAATACAGTGTACTGAAGTTGCACAAGCAGAGGTCATTGAATAGCTAATCCCTTTTATTTGAAATGGGGTCGCAAGGCAGGCAGAGATTGCAGAAGACATAGAGCGTGTAACGGCATAAGGACCCACACCACGTAACCCTTTATTTTTCATCCCTTCAACAGCAGCATACTGATTTTTGGTTGAACCACCGTAACCGGCGATTAATCCAGTACGTGGATTTGAGATCTGTTCTGGGGTCAATTTGGCATCTTCGATTGCTTGTTGTAAAGCTAAATATCCATATACAGAAGCATCATTCATAAAACGCGCTACTTTACGATCGATTAATCCAGTTGTGTCGAGTTTAACATTCCCACATACGTGGCTACGCATACCACTCTCTTTCATCTCTGGGGAAAAGGTGATTCCGCTACGTCCCACTTTTAGTGAGTCGGTAACTTCTTTGATATTGTTACCAATGCTAGAAAGAATCCCTAATCCGGTAATAACAACACGTTTCATTAATGCTCTGCTCCTAAATTCATTTATCTTCATACAAAAATTGTCGTGATTATAGCGTACAGTTGTAAGCTGAACAATAGAGAAATAATTTATTTTATTAAATAACGTGTAAATTTGCTGTTAGATTAAGATATATGACAGAACGTGAAAAGTGTGATAAATCAACTGTAATGGTTGGTAATTAATGGGTGATAGATTAATTTTTTTAAACGATCATAAATCGTAACAGCAAGGAAAATTCTTACCTTTACAGATTTGATTATTAACATAACGGAATTTTTAAAGTCGCGTTTAAAATACCTTGGACAATACCGTTAATAATAACGTTATCGTCAATCGTATTGCGTCATAACTAATCTTGTTGTTATATCGCTAAACCCAAGTTGCAAAAGGTTTTTATCGTTGATGGTCGTTATCTTTCATGGTTGAAATTTTGACCTCAGCTGGAATCGAACCAGCAACTAGCCCTTAGGAGGGGCTTGTTATATCCGTTTAACTATGAAGTCATCGAGGCGCTATTTTAATAAATTTATCTGGATAATGCCAAGCAATTTATAAGGAATTTTCTATTTTGTACAAACATGATACAATCGCAAAATCTTAATAACAACTTAACCCCATACCTTATGAAAACAAGATTAGCCACCCTTTTATCTGCACTATTTATGCTAACTAGCTGCGCTTCGTATAATCCAGAAACTGATAGTTATAGTGATCCAATGTCAGGTTTTAACAAACAGATGTTTGATTTTAACTATTATGTGCTTGACCCCTATATTTTACGACCTGCTGCTGTTGTTTGGAAAGATAATGTCCCAAAACCGATTCGCCATGGTGTAGTCAATTTTTCATCAAATTTATCTGAACCTGCATCAATGGTTAATAGTCTATTGCAAGGCGAGGGGCATCAAGCAGGTGTTCATCTAGCCCGTTTCTTCCTTAATACGGTATTTGGTTTTGCAGGTTTAATGGATGTGGCAAGTATGGCAGATCCGCAGTTGCAAAAGGGTAATAAACGTCAATTTGGTGATGTTTTAGGTCACTATGATGTGCCATATGGACCTTATGTTGTTCTGCCGTTTTATGGGCAAGCTACACTGCGTGATGATGGCGGTAATATTGTTGATACGCTCTATCCGCCGCTATATTGGTTGGATTGGCAGTGGGCGCTAGTGCGTGGTGTTGTCGATGGCATTGAAGCACGTGCTGTTGCCATTGAGTATGAAGATTTAATTAGAAATAGCGATGATCCCTATAATTTTATGCGTAATGCCTACTTTCAACGTCACGATTTCCTCTCTAAAGGCGGTAAAGTTGATGAGAAGAGGCAACAGCAGCGTAGCGAGAGTTTAAATGGCATTATCAGTGATATCGATGCACTATAACGGTTTATTTTAACTACTGATTTAAGAACTATTATTAATTTAAGATCCACCGTTTTAAACTTTATTATATTATAGTTCGTTTTATTGTAGTCCGTTATATCGTAGTTATTAGTACACCATCCGCTATTTTTACTATTTATGATTTTATTAAGAGATCCCTATTTACTAGGGATTTTTTTTATCTGTTTTTTAATGTAGAAAGATTTGTAGTGAGATCTTATAAATATATTTATCAAAAATGTGTTGAGGGTAGGTTCTCGCTCTATTTAATAGCTTCTATCTTTTAAGAACTGTGCTACTACAAAGTTAACAAACCAGCAGATCACAAAATAGACCAGAATTACAAAGATAAAAATTTCGGTTGGGTAGATCATACTTCGATTATTGATCTGGGTTGCAACAAAAGTAAGTTCGGCTACACCAACAATATAGGCCAGCGAGCTATCTTTTATTAAAGGGATCCACTGGTTAACGATAGATGGCATCATCATTTTAACTGCTTGGGGTAAAATAATATAAAAAATTACCTGCTTTTTTCCTAATCCCAAAGAGAAAGCTGCTTGCCACTGACCTTGGCTAATGGCTACCATTCCAGCATGAACAGAGTAGCCAATATAGGCGGCGCCGACTAATGAGAGGGCAAAGATGACGGTCGCAATTGCAGGAACATCAATATTAAATAGGATCGGCAGTAGAAAGAAGGTCCAAAAAATGAGCATAATAATAGGTATTGCACGTAAAAATCCTAAAAAAACGACTAATATTTGACGAATTCCCCCTTTTGCTAGGGTTAAGCCCACTCCGAGCAGAATACCTAAAAGCGTTGCAAAGATTATTGCAGATAGACTCATGATTAGCGTTAATGCAATCCCACCAGGTAAATTACCCCACATGAGGTAATCAAGATTATTCCAGATTACCTCAAATCCTTTGAGCTCCATCTCTTATATTATCCTCTCTCTATTTAAAAAATTGGTTTGGTAGATGTTGCCAGCGGTGCCAACTATGGCAACTGCAACAATATATAGAAATGTGGCAATCGCAAAATCTTGAAAGGTTTTTAGTGATTCTGTCTCTACTTGCCTTGATACATAGGATAGCTCTAACACCCCAATTGCCATGGTGAGAGAGGAGTTTTTAATCACATTCATATATTGACCAATGAGTGGTGGGAAGGCGATGCGGCAGCCTTGGGGTAAAACGATATAACGCATCGTTTGCCACCAAGTAAATCCAAGTGCTAAAGAGGCTTGCTCTTGATCGCGTCTAACACCTGAAATACCGGCACGGAACTCTTCAGCTATAAAGGCACTTGAATAGAGTGTGAGTGCCACTAACCCGATAATAAATTCAAATGATGGCATTTTTATGGTGATAATTCCCAACTCAATTTGCGGCTCATCAAATAGCCATAATTTAAACTCAAGCGGGAGTAGATTGCCAATGCCAAAATACCAGAAAAAGAGTTGTGGCAATAACGGTGAGTAACGGAAAATAGCGGTATAACTGTTAATGAGTTGTTGGATCACTTTAATGTCACTTTTTTGTGCTATGGCTATCAAAAATCCCAATAGGGTCGCAAATATAATGGTTAAAAATGAGATTGCTAGCGTGACTAAAAATCCATCCCATAGCATCCACAAGAAGTGTGGCGCTAATACGTGATCCAACATGGTTATTCCCTGTAACTTATTGTTAAATATTATTAAATATTATATCTCTGTTTTTTTATACTGTTATTTTACTTCACCAATTTTAAAATCACCGCGCGGTATAGCCGATGTGGTATCTGGTCCAAACCAGCGGCTGTAGATCTGATCTGCGGTGCCATCTTTCTCAAGATTAAGTAATGTTTGATCAACTTTCTCTTTAAGACGTGCCTCACCTTTTGGAATGCCGACGGCTTGATACTCTTCTGTAATACTAAATGGGGAGATCTCAAATGCTGCGCGCTGATCAGCGGGAACATTTGCTAATAGACCAACTAATTTTGCATCATCTTGCGTTATAGCCTGTACCACGCCATTACGTAGAGCGGTAAAAGCAAAAGGGGTGTCATCATAGGAGATCACTTTGGCGAATGGAAATTTTTCGCGTAGTGTAATCTCCATGACCGTTCCTTTATCGGCACCAATTCGGAGGTTTTTTAGGTCTTCAGCTGTTTTAAGCACGCCTTTGCGAGCAATAAATTTTTGACCTGTGGCAAAGTAAGGGAGGCTAAAATCGACCGTTTTCGCGCGCTCTTCGGTCACAGTGAAGTTAGCTATTATAAGATCAGCCTTTTGTGATGATAAGAGAGGAATTCGGTTAGCTGGGTTGGTTGGTATTAAATCTACTTTTACATCAAGTGCTTTGCCGATCGCATTGGCATAATCGACATCTAGACCAATAATTTTATGCGTTTTTTCATCAACAAAACCAAATGGCGGGTTACTATCAAATACTGCAATTTTAATTACACTCCGTTTTTCAATATCATCCAGCCGATCCGCGTAGGCAGCTTGAGTTGTAAAAAGGGCACCAATAAGGGTTCCAATAATAATAGATAGTTTTATTCTCATCTTTATTCTCCATAAGGCAATGGTTCGTTATAGTGACTGTTTATCTTAGCTGCTTGTTTCAGCGATTTATCACATCTATTCATTAAAGTTATTGAACACTCTAACAATAATGAAAGTCGTCGTTAAATAATAAAAAATCACATCGATATAACAAGAAATTATAAGGACAAAATTTTACAAATTATTACATGATTAAATAAGATAAAAGGCAAATGGAGTGATTTTATCTCTAATGTTTTAGGGTTTATCCCCCACTATTTCAGGGAGATGGTGCCAAAATCGCCTTGGCATATATTGGCGTTGAAGTTTTGGATTAATACGCTCTTTTATTGTTAGCGCTTTACAGTAGCGGAACCACATTTTTTGGAACAGTTTTTCATCCTCATCTAAATAGGCGTCATTAATTTTTTGATTAACAAGTAGATCATCATTTAAGCTGATGATCTCAAGTTTATTTAGGTCATAAAAATAGCCAAATTGCCGTTTTTGATCATAGATTGCCCATTTTTGATCAGCAAAACGGTCATAAAAGAAGTCGATAGTTAATGGTAGTGCATTGTAGATGGGATCAATCACAGCAAAGTAGATCTTCTCTGCTTTTGAGTCAGTGTCAGGATTTTTTATTAGGTTAAATCGGACAAATTGCCGTAAATTTTCACACTCTCTACTCACTTTGTTGGCGATTTTTCGAATAGCTAATATATCAGGATCAGCAAAGTCGGTTTCGATAGCATTTTGAGTTTTAAATAGTTTATGTAGATAACGGAAGATAAGTAGATCACTTTCTGGTAGCTCTGAAAACCAGACTGCCATCAATTGACGCAATGAGAAGCGTGATAGCCGTTTTTTTAATGCAATCTGCACCCGTTCATATTTACGATTGTCGGTTATAACATGATGTACTTTATCTACAAAAAGGGGTTCCACATCACCTTCAACTAGTAGCTGATCAACATGTTGCTTCAATTTGAAGGCATCAAAGATAGCAGTTAAGAGACCTTCAAAGGTTTTATCATAATAGTAGATAAGCATAGATTAAAGTGCCATAACCAGTTGTTGATTCTGTTGTGACTCCAGCAGTGGTCGCTCTTGCAGTGATAATCTAATATATTCAGGCGAGGCATTTTGTAGTTTAAATGACCGCATCTCATGACAGATAATAAAGAACTGTGCCCGTTTTAATACTACACCAATCCTTTTTAGCGCCTCTAAATTTAGTTTGCGGTGCCTGCGTGCTAAAACAATCAGTTTAGCCGATTTAACACCAATTCCAGGGACGCGTAGAATTCTTTGGTAGCTATCGCGATTGATATCAACAGGAAAGTAGTGCGGATTGCGCACTGCCCATGCCAGTTTAGGATCCATGGTGAGATCAAGATCGGGGTATTCGCTGTTTACAATCTCATTGACATCAAATTCATAAAAACGTAATAACCAATCTGCTTGGTAGAGTCTATTCTCACGTACACGAGGTATATCTTTGGTCACTGGTAACCGTTTATCATAACTATTTACCGGTATAAAACCTGAGTAATAGACCCGTTTCATGCTTGGTCTTTTATATAATTTCGATGTTAACTGTAAAATTTGTTGATCGCTCTCGTCAGTTGCTCCCACAATAATTTGGGTACTTTGCCCACCCGGTGCAAACTTGGGAGTTGAACGGAATTTTTTACGATCTTCGCGATTCTCTAATATATTTTGGTGTATATGACGCATAGGTTGATAGATAGTCTGGTGATCTTTATCAGGAGCTAATAACTTTAGGTTCTCCTCGGTTGGAATCTCTAAATTTACACTCATTCTATCAACCAAAAGACCCGCTTGTGATATGAGCTCACTACTGGTACCTGGTATCGCTTTCATATGAATGTAGCCATTAAAACGGTGTTCATTACGTAAAAGCGAGACCACGCGAATCATCCTCTCCATGGTATGATCGGCATTTTTAATAATTCCAGAACTTAAAAAAAGGCCTTCAATATAGTTGCGGCGGTAAAACTCAATGGTTAGATTGGCAAGCTCTTTTGGGGTAAATCCAGCGCGAGGGATATCATTACTACGGCGATTGATGCAGTAAGCACAATCATAGATACAGTAATTGGTGAGCATGATTTTTAGCAGTGAAACACAGCGTCCATCAGCGGTAAATGAGTGGCAAATCCCAGACCGATGCGCTGCCCCAATGCCACCTTGGCTATTTTTTCGGGTTGAACCACTTGATGCGCAGGAGATATCATATTTAGCAGACTCTGCTAGTATCTCAAGTTTTTTGGTAATATTGTCACTCATTTTTGGATCCTTTAACTGTATCTTTATACAGTATAAAGTAACTCTATTTTCTGTGCAATCCTATTTTCTCTCTTTTTTATTAGTTTACACTTCGATAATTAGTGTTAACCCTAAAACATTTTTATTCTTAAATATCACTTAACCCTAAAACATTATTAATCCTAAAACATTTTTTCGAAACTTCTATTATTAAAATTATCATTAACTTGTTAGTAATAAAATGTTTTAGGGTTAGCATGTTTATCAAACTGTTATTAAATGTGATTGTTATTAAATGCGAATGTTTTAAGGTGTGCTGTTATTGTGATTTACATATTGTTATACTCACCGCTTCCCTAGTAATAGATGATCAATTGGTATGAATAAACAACAAAAACTACTTTTTTATATTCGTGAAACTCCCGCATTTTTTCTGATCTGGCTCAGTATGTTACTGCTCTATGCTGCTATCTGTTCGTATACCAATCAGATGGGGCAGGATGAATTTTATCGGGTGATCTTCTTTTTGCGTAATAATCTGGTTGTTGCGATTAATGTAGTTGCTCTGCTGATATTATCGATTCATCTGATTATTTGGATTAAAGATCTTTCAAAAAATTGCCGCAATTTATCAAAACTGATGTTTTTTTGTGGTACGTGGGCAGCTATTTTTGCGCCGATTATGATGGTTATTGTTGGATATATCATCCCCTTTGGTAATGTTGCTGAGCGCTCTTATCTATTAAAATTGATGGGAACTATGCATGGTAAAATTATTTTCTGTTTAATGATTATTTTACCTATTTGGTATGCTTTACCAAGAATTTTAGAGACAATCCACACCTTTAATATCCACCCTAAACGGGAAAAAATGCTTATTTTAGTATTGGCTTTTGCTTGGAGTGCACATGCAATCTATCTTCTATTTGTTAGATAGGATAGATTAGCTTTCTTCTGATTGCAGAGCTTATCTAATTACCGCACTATACAACTTCTTCAATCACTCATTGATATTATCATGAGTGATTGAAAGAGTAGAGCGGGGGAAAAGGGATCTCATAGAGGGGTTGATAACTTATTAATAATAGCTGATCTCTCTTACTGTTTTTGTTACTCGATTATCATTTTGAGTGGCATTATGTTTCATTGCTGTCAGCCAATCATTTTTATCATTAAAAGCGATAAATTGAGTCAAATAGGTTGTTGAGCCTGCTTTAGAAATATAAGTTGTCTCTAATGTGGTTAATCGTTCATGTTTATCATTTTGATAACTGTAACGATTTTCTGCTTCACTATTATTGCTAAAATTATATACAATTTTAACTAATGGTTGAGATTGGAGTAGATCGCTTCCTTTTTTGAAGTCATATTCAAAAGTATATTTTGATGCACCATAATCATCATTACCGGTAAATTTACCGTTGCCATCTTGCCCTTTTAGCTGCCATTCGACTCGTTTATTGATGAGGCAGTTTTTATTGTTATAGATATAGCTATCTGTCTGAATAAAGATAAAATCGGCGCTATTTTTCTCTTGTTGAGACTGTACTATACGACCTTGATAATCAGTGACAAATTTAATGATACTACTGCGTTTTTCTTCATAATCCTCAATAATATTTTTCCAACCAGATTTTGTCTTATTGAGTCGTTCTGTATAGAGCAGCGTATTATTGCTGGAGTAGAGATCGTAATCACTTTTTATAATTAATCCATCAACATCATAATTAATGGTCTGAACTGCATGAGGTTCATTAGGTCTATCATTGATAGAGGAGGTGCGAACCTCTGTAGCGATACCATTTATAGGGGTATCAATGTAGTCGAGTAGTTGAAAAATATAGTTATTCGCTTCTATTCGATTTCGTTTGCTATCTAAGCCGCAACTCAAAGCAAAGGTATGGCTCGAAGCTGCCATTAATAGTGGCGTGAATATAAAATAGCGTGCACTTTTTTTCATATATATCCTGTAAACAAAAAGGTAATAACTATTACTAATAGTCAATTAACTCATAGTGGTGTGTATGATATAGACAAAGGCAAATTTTATCCACTTACTAACAAAATTTTAATAATTCAGTCATTTTTCAATCCTAAAGATTATTTTTTGAAGAAATATTTACTTTTTAGTCATCTCTATTCCATTTTTTATCACTTTTGTTATTCAGTATGAGTCACTCTTATTAGAACTTTTCTTATGATTTTAATTAATACATTCTATTTCAATTCAATAAGATATTGATAATATTATAAATATTATTCATAATGTATTGGTTAAAATATGTTCATGTTATGGTGTTTTCTAACAATAGGATTTAACCATGCAAGAAAAATTGCTTACCCTATCCCATTTAGCTTGGCGTAATATTGAGTGTAGACTTTTTCGAAGCTGCTGCTTGATTATTGTTATTATGCTTTTTTCAGCTACCCTCTTTGCTGGTAGTATGCTACTAAAAAATTTGAACTCAACTTTATCCAGTATGACTGATATGTTTGGGGCAGATATTTTAATTGTTCCCTATGGACATGAAAAAAAATTCGAAAAAGTCCTCTTTGGTGCTGAGCCGAGTAGTTTTTATCTTAAATTAGATCTTGTTAATAAACTTAAAAAAATAGATGGGATTGCGGCTGTATCTCCGCTACTTTTTATCGCCTCTTTGAGTAACAACTGCTGTAGTTCTAAAGTGCAGTTAATCGGTTTTGATCAACAAGGTGATTTTGTGGTTAAACCTTGGTTACAGACAAAAATTAAGCACACACTATCTGATGATGAGATTGTTATAGGTTCTAAAATTGATGCCAAAGTAGGGGATACGATCACCTTGTTTAATCGCCCATTTAAAGTAGTTGCCAAAATGGGGAGTAGTGGGATGGGATTCGATGCATCAATTTTTATGACCATGAATGCAGGACATAGTTTAATGCAGTACGCTGAGTTGGTTGAAGGTGGTATCGAAAATTTTAGTGATTTTACCTCTTCTATCTTAATTAAAGTGAGTAAGAGTTCTAATCCCCAATCTATTATGAAGCAGATTATCTCTCAATATGCAGTTGCTTATAATGTTGATTTGATTATGACAAAAGATGTAATAAGTGATATAGCAAAAAAAGTTAATCGCTTTAATCTTTTTGTCTATGGTTTATCTTCACTCTTTTGGGTATTAGCTGTAATTGTAATTTTTATTATTTTCTCATCTGTTCTTAATGAACGTAAACGGGAGATTAGATTATTAAGAGTTTTAGGCGCTTCACGTCGAATGTTAGTTAAGATGTTGCTACGTGAATCGGTAATTCTCACTACATTAGGTGGGATCGCAGGCATTATTTTTGCTGGTATTTTCCTTTATGCTTTTAATCTTTTTATCTGTCAATCAATCGGTTTTCCAAGTTTGATTATTACACCATTCGAAGCAAGTTGTTATGCACTATTAGTTTTTCTACTTATTTTAATCATTATTCTATTAATGAGTATCTACTCTATCTTTTCAATAACAAAGTTTGATACTTATAATACCTTTAATGGAGAAGATTAGTATGTTACTTGAGGTTAAAAATCTCTGCAAAAATTATCGTCATGGTAAAGAGCAGATTACTGTATTGGATAATATTAACTTCTCTTTAGAGAGAGGTGAATTTGTTACTATTATGGGGGCATCAGGTAGCGGTAAAACAACATTATTAAATATGATAGCGGGTCTTATTACTCCTACCAAAGGTAGAATTACCGTTGATTCGACAAATCTATTTGAGTTAGATGATGATTTAGCCTCTGCTTTTCGGAATCAACATATTGGTTATATTCCACAAGGAGATACGCTTTTACCAATACTTACTGGCTTAGAGAATATTCAGCTTCCTTGTTCGTTATATCAACGTTCGCTATATCAACATTGTAAAAATGTACACTCACTTGATCCGCAAAAGTTGCTAAAAAAAGCTAAAGTTAGCCATCTAAGTGAACTCTATCCAGCTGATATGTCGACAAGTGAAATGCGTCGACTAGCAATTTTACGTGCCTATATTTGTGAACCACAACTCATTCTAGCGGATGAACCAACCAATGGATTAGATGAGGAGAGTATCAATGAGATTATGCAGCTTCTTATCAATATCAATATACGTGGTGTGGCACTCTTAATTGTTACCCATGATAATAGTGTAGCGCGATATTGCAAACGGAACTTAATGATCACAAAAGGTAAATTGACCACTATGTAAAATCAATAAACCAGAGCGATGGATAGTGCTGATATAGTAGAATGAAGTGATTAACCATTTGAACAAAGGGTGGTTGAATATAATTTAACTCATTTAAATTCAATAAATTAGATGGTTTTAATTTACTTATTACTATATTTGCAAATAATTATTAAGAATCAGAACAAAATATTATACAATATCGCCATCTAAATCTTAAACAGCAGTTAAAGAAGTTTCAAAACGAGAGATTAATAATGAGCTGGATTGAAAAAATTTTGAATAAAAATAACATCTCATCAGATCATGAAAAGGCAAATATTCCTGGTGGTGTTTGGACAAAATGTAGTAGTTGTGGTCAGATCATCTATCAGGCAGAACTGGAACGTAACTTAGAAGTTTGCCCAAAATGTGATTACCATATGCATATTCCTGCGCGCGTACGTTTGTACCGCTTTTTAGATGATGGATCAGATGTTGAGATTGGTACTGAATTAGAGCCAAAAGATATTCTCAAATTTAAAGATACGAAAAAATATAAAGACCGTCTTACCGCTGCACAAAAAGCGACACATGAAAAAGATGCGATGGTTGTGATGAAAGGTACCTTAATGGGTATTCCTGTTGTTACCGCAGCCTTCGAATTTGCTTTTATTGGTGGATCTATGTCATCTGTTGTAGGTGCACTATTTGTACGTGCAGCGGAGCAAGCAATTGCAGATAAGTGCCCATTAATCTGTTTTTCAACAAGTGGTGGTGCGCGCATGCAAGAGGCACTGTTTTCTCTGATGCAGATGGCTAAAACCAGTGCCATATTAGCGAAAATGCAAGATGAAGGGTTGCCGTTTATCTCGGTTATGACCGATCCTACCATGGGTGGTGTTTCAGCTAGTTTAGCAATGTTAGGTGATATTAATATAGCTGAGCCTAAAGCATTAATCGGTTTTGCTGGGCCAAGAGTTATTGAGCAGACAGTACGCGAAACGTTACCCGAAGGATTCCAACGTAGTGAGTTTTTATTAGAAAAAGGGGCGCTTGATATGATTATTCATCGTAAAGAGTTGCGTCCTAAAATTGCTAGTTTAATAGCAAAATTAATGCGTTTACCTGATCCTTTTAATGAAAATTCGGATGATAAAACGGCTTAGTGGATTATGTTATCTAAACCCCGCAGCAGTTCAGATCTACAGACTTGGCTCTCTTATTTAGAACAGATTCATCCAAAAACGATTGAATTAGGGCTAACGAGAGTCAAAGAGGTTGCAACACGTTTAGACCTGTTGCAACCAGCACCCTATCTATTTACCGTAGCCGGTACTAATGGAAAAGGGACAACTTGCCGCACCATAGAGATGATATTGTTGGCAGCAGGGTACCGAGTTGGTGTCTATAGTTCCCCTCATCTAATCCGTTTTACTGAACGGGTTCGTATTAATAATCAAGAATCTACAGAGCAGGAGACGGTAGAGTCGTTTGTTGCTATTGAACGGCAACGTGGTGATATATCACTCTCCTATTTCGAATATGGTACTTTATCAGCGCTTTATCAATTTAAGAAAGCAAAATTAGATGTTGTTATTTTAGAAGTCGGTTTAGGTGGTCGCCTTGATGCTACGAATATAGTTGACGAAAATGTCGCAGTTATCACCTCAATTGGTATCGATCATATCGAATATCTAGGTAATACACGTGAAAGTATTGGGCGCGAAAAAGCGGGGATATTTAAAAAGAGTGCAATTGCTGTTGTTGGTGAACCTGATATGCCTAAATCTATTTCGATGACTGCAACAGAAGTGGGTTGCCCCCTTTACGCTGTAAATCGTGATTGGTCTTATATAACTAATCATCTTAATCCAAAAGAGTGGTCTTTTTTTGCTGCTAATAGAGAATTTGACCAGCTACCAAAACCCCATCTACCATTAGCTAATGCAGCCACAGCATTAGCTGCTTTAACCTATTCGGCGTTAGATATTCCACCAACTGCAATTAACGTCGGATTAGCCAAGGCCAGTTTGCCAGGCAGATTACAGAAAATTGCTGAAAATCCTTTAATTCTTTTAGATGTTGCCCATAATCCCCATGCGGCTGCCTACTTACAGACACAATTAGAGCAACTCAAATTAGAACAGAAAGAGGGTGGCAAATTGCGTTTTGTGATAGGGATGCTTAAAGATAAAGATATTGCCGCAACATTAGATCAACTACAAGGCGATGCATGGTATTGCGCCTCACTTTATGGCGAGCGTGGATGTGATGCAGCTATTTTAGTCGAACTGTTACAGAAACAAGGGGTTACGCATATTCAATCATTTAGTGATGTACAGGCCGCTTTATCAAAAGCAAAATTGGATGCGCAGCCAGAGGATATGATTGTTGTGTTAGGTTCTTTTCATACCATATCACCAATTTTGGTCAACTTAGATGGTAGATACAGTGGATGATAGATAAATGGATGATAAATAAATTGTGAAACAGATGAATTAAAAATGCCAAAAGTATTAAAAACCCCTGTGAAAAATAGCAGAATACATAATCAGCTTGTTGGATTTTCGACATTATTATTAATAATTGCATTTATCTTTCCTTGGATTGTTACAGACAAATCTAGAACCCGCACCAAAACAACACCAATTTTTACACCTTCAACATTAAATAGTACCAATCAACTTGATTCAATAGATACCGTGAATGGCTTTAATAGTATAAATAACAGTATTAATAATAATTTAAGTAGTAATGGAGCTATTGATATCCCTTATATTGATGATACTGAAAGTAACATAACTGATTTAGGCGCAAATGATGCTAAGTCGTCAATATCTGATCAAAAAAGTTATCTTATTCAATTAGTAGCATTAAAAAATAGACAAAAAATAGATGAACTAATAGCGTTGTTACGTTTAAATAGTTATGACGTGAAAGCGATACCCAAAAAACCGGCTCCAGATCAATTAATAAAATTGGTTATTGGGCCTTATGCAAAACGTGAACAAGCTGAACAGGTAATTATGGATTTAAATAATTTAACAAAATTAAAAGGAATCATTGTAGCTAATTGACAATTTTGTATTAATAAATAATAGAAGGTGATTATCATGAATTGGGTTGATTTTACTATTATTGGTGTGATTGTTTTTTCTGCATTAGCAAGTGTTGTAAGAGGTTTTGTTAAGGAAGCATTATCACTGGTAAGTTGGATATTAGCATTTTTGGTTGCTAGCCATTTTTACTACCGAATTACACCTTACTTAACCTATTTTGATAGTGATCTAGTCCGTAATGCAGCTGCAATGATTATTCTATTCATAGCTACATTGCTCGTCTGTTCTATTATTAATTATATCATTGGCGAGATAGTTCAGAAAACGGGATTATCAGGTACTGATCGCGTCTTAGGTGTCTGCTTTGGTATTTTAAGAGGTATCTTAATTGTTGCTGCAGTACTCTTTTTTGTGGACACTTTTACACCGCTCTCAAAGAGTCAATTTTGGACGGAATCTAAGTTGATCCCCCATTTTCACTTTCTAATTCGTTGGTTTTTCGATTATTTACAAAGTACATCGTCATTTTTAACGCACTAATTGGTGCATTATTTTTTAATTGCATATCAATATTATTTTAAATTTGAGGTAGCTATGTGTGGTGTTGTAGGAATTATTGGATGTGATTCTGTTAATCAGTCAATTTATGATGCATTAACCGTATTGCAACATCGTGGACAAGATGCAGCTGGCATTGTAACTATTGATGATCAAAATCGTTTTCGTCTACGTAAAGCTAATGGATTGGTAAAAGATGTATTCCAAGAGCATCATATGCAGCGTTTACAAGGTAATTTGGGTATTGGACATGTTCGTTACCCAACAGCTGGTAGCTCAAGTCCTTTAGAAGCACAACCTTTTTATGTTAACTCTCCTTATGGTATCGCATTAGCGCACAATGGTAATTTAACTAATACAGATCAGCTCCGCGAAGCGCTGTTTGAACAGGGACATCGTCATGTTAATACTGATTCTGATTCTGAAGTACTATTAAATATTTTAGCTAGTGAATTGGCACAATTCCCCATCTATCCTTTAACTGCGGAGAATATTTTTGATGCAGTTCACAATGTACATAAGATTATTAAAGGTGCGTATGCTTGTGTCGCAATTATTATCGGACATGGATTAATTGCTTTTCGTGATCCATTCGGTATTCGCCCATTAGTAGTAGGTAAACGTGAAATAAAAGATCCAAACAAAGGCACGGTGAAAACCGAATATATGGTTGCATCAGAAAGTGTTGCACTTGATACACTAGATTTTGAATTTATGCGTGATGTGGAACCAGGAGAAGCGATATATATTACCGAAGAGGGAGAACTATTCTCTCGTCAGTGTGTTAATAATCCACAAAAGTATCCATGCATATTTGAATATGTCTATTTTGCTCGTCCTGATTCATTAATGAACGGTATCTCTGTCTATCAGTCACGAATTTTAATGGGTCAAAAGTTAGGAAAAAAAATTGCTCGTGAATGGCAAGATGTAGATATTGATGTAGTGATACCGATACCAGAGACATCATGCGATGCAGCTCTTGAAATTGCCCATATTTTAAAGAAACCATATCGCCAAGGTTTTGTAAAAAATCGTTACATTGGTCGCACCTTTATCATGCCTGGGCAAAATGCTCGTAAACAGTCAGTTAGACGCAAGTTAAATGCTAACCGCATTGAATTTGAAGGGAAAAATGTCCTACTTGTAGATGATTCAATAGTTCGCGGTACCACATCTAAAGAGATTCTAGATATGGTGCGTGCTGTTGGTGCCAAAAAAGTATACCTTGCTTCTGCTGCCCCCGTTGTACGCTACCCAAATGTTTATGGCATTGATATGCCGGTGGCAAGTGAATTGATTGCTTATCATCGTACTGTAGATGAAATTGCCCAAAATATTGGGGCTGACAAACTTATTTTCCAAGATCTGCATGATCTTATAGAAGCAGTAAGAGAGCAAAATCCAGAACTTGAACATTTTGACTGTTCTGTTTTTGATGGCAACTATATCACTGATGGTATTGATGATAACTATCTATCATCATTAAATTTCAAACGTAATGATAGTAGCAAAAGTCAAAGTATTGTAGACAATTTTTAGCATATAGATAAATTCCACCACAAATTACTAAGCCATTTTTTATAAAGATGGCTTAGCTTTCATAAATAGTTTCATTTCATTATTTACTACATATATTAACCATAAACATTAACTACAAACATTTACTGCAAACTCAAAATTATTAATATTATTACATTACAAAAAAGTTAATTTAAGGCAAGTAATTTTAACTTTTATTTAATAAGATATCTTTATAATGTTAGCATATTACTGTTAATTATAATTTTTGTGTAAATATCCACCTGAAAAACAATAAAAAAATAAAATTTATAAAAAAATTAAAAAAAATATTTGCTAAATGACTTTTTTGTAATAGAATCTGCAATGTTTTTTAAATGAACTTTTGTAAAGATTTGTAAATATCGGAAAGACGCAAAGGGTAAATTAGTCAAATTTAGCTGTTTCAATACTATTTAAAGATAGTTTTGAAAGTTGTTATGTGATTGATTTTTCATGTAAAATACTTTATAAATTACAAATTTGATATATATCAAATTTTATTTAAGAATCGCCAATTTTTTAAAGATTTTTTAATGATTTATGTAAAAAGTAATTAATAAATTACTTATTCTGATAAAGAAGTCATAAAACATTATGAAAGAATGGAAAAATACAATAATAACTATTACAGAGTTGTAATGATAAAAAGGATAAGGAACAATTAAGATGAAAAAGAATCTTAATTTAACGTCTATAGCAGCATTTATAATCGTAGCATTAAGTTCTCCATTAGTGTTTGCATCTACCCAATCTAATCAGAGTAGTAATGCACCAATTGATACTAATAAAATTATTGAACTTAAAAATGGCGTTAAAGTTCGTGAAATGATCAACAATAAACAGCATAGTCTGTATCAAATTGCATTGCTTAGCAATATTTCAATTGCAGAATTGCGTGAAATTAATGCAGGGCGATTCAATAAAAAAGATGTTGTTGAGGTTGGTGAACGCCTTATTCTTCCTATTGATTCTCCACTATTGCCGCCAATAGTGAAAGTTGATGATAATTTAGATGATAAATATAAAAGTTTACCAGAGTTAAGTTCAACAGATTTAGGCGGTGATGGGGTAGATACTAGTGATGCTGCACAAGTTGCTGCGGCATTACAGATGGCAGCTCAAAATTGGGAACAGTTAACTTCATCAGGTAATACACTTTCATCTCAATTAAAGACGCAAGGTCAAGATTATGCAACCGATTATGTGCGCAGTGGTGTTCAGTCGCAAGTAATTGATCCAATACGTAGTGCAGCCCAAGACTTTTTAGGTCGTTTTGGTACAGCACAGTTACAGTTTAATGTTGGTGATGAAGGTAAATTCAATAACTTTAATGTCAAACTATTTAGCCCATGGTATGACTCAGAAACGATGCTTCTGTTTTCACAGTTAACGTTCCAAGAGTATGAGAATGAACGTCGGATTGGTAACTTTGGTATTGGTCAACGTTTCGAAGTTGCAGATAAAAAGTGGTTATTAGGATATAACGTCTTTTTTGATCATGATTTTCAACGTTCACATAACCGTTTAGGTATTGGTGCAGAAGCGTGGACAGATAACATGAAGTTTGCAGCTAACTACTACCATCCTTTATCAAGTTGGAAGCAGTCACGAGATTTTGATGAATATTTAGAACGTGCAGCAAAAGGATTTGATGTAAGGTTCCAAGGCTATTTACCACAATATCCACATTTAGGTGCTTCTTTTGTTTATGAACAATATTTTGGTGATAAAGTTGCCCTATTTGGTAAAGATAACTTACAGAAAAATCCAAGAGCGGTAACACTTGGTCTTGACTATACACCTGTTCCACTATTTACAGTGAAAGCAGATCATAAAAGAGGTCAAGATGGTAAAAAAGATACTCGTGCACAGTTAACAATGAACTACCGTATTGGTACACCATTTAAGGATCAAATAGATCCAAGTATGGTACAAAATGCACGCTCTCTTAAAGGTAGTCGTTATGATCTAGTCGACCGTAATAACTATATTGTTTTAGAGTATAAAGAGAAGAAGATGAGTGTTGACTTAGGTCTTGAACGAGTTCAGATTCAAGAAGGTCAAACAATGCCAGTAAGTATAAGTTTGCATAATGCGCATAATATTAATCAGATAACATGGACAGGTGATCTCTCTATGACTGATCCAGCGCTTAGCTTCTTATGTTATAACTATAAACCGGCAGCAACATCATCAACTGATCTCTGTTCAGCATCGGGTTCGTCTTGGTTCAATACAACAATTACAGATGTACAAAATTGGTCGGTTGTAGCGCCATCTTACCTAAGTCCAACAGGTCAAAAAAATCCTGTTAATGGACCACAGAAGAATACCAGCAAATACTCATTTGCTGTAACTGTAGCTAATGCAAAAGGTAAAACAGCATCATCTAATACTGTTACCTTTGAAGTTGTGCCAGATTATCAAGCACGTAAAGTTAAAGTAGAGCCTATATGGGGCGGTATAACTCAACCATCAGGTGCGGAAATTGCAGCGGGTAGAACCATCACTGTGCAAGGTTCATTAATGAATAATAATGTTCCTTTTAGAGATGAATCTCTCGTTTATCCTACTGAAGTAACCAAAGCATTTATTGATGAATTAAATAGTTCTGATAATCCTATCTGGTTAGCAGTAGATGCAAATGGTAATCGTATCCCATTTGGATTTAATAATACCTGTCCAACAGGCAAAGATGAGTGCCTTTTAGTCACAGCAGTAAAAAAAGATTTAGTTAATAATGGTGATGTTTTTAGTATCGATTTTACAGCAACAGCTAGATTAGGTGTGGTTAAAGTTACACTCGGTTTAGGTCCATATAGTGATACAACTTCGATTAATATTTCAGGTGGTATTCCTAAATTTGTTGATATTATCCACGTTAGTAAAGATAAAAGTGGAAACATCATTAAACATGAACTAGTAAGTACTATCGGTCACTCATTGGTTGCATCTGGCGTTAAACTAGATAAGCTTCAAAATACTTTGTCATCAGTATCCGTTTCGACTGATAACCTTGTATTAGGTGATAGCTATTATGCATTAGCAGTTGATGTTGATGGTAGACAGATAGATGATCGTTATATTCAATATGACTGGTCTCTTGTCAGCGCCAATGGTAAAACATGTGAAACAGATGGAGTTGAGACAGCAGTTGATGCAGATCCAATAACTGATAGCGATAAGATTCTAAATAGTATTGATTATGCATATTCAACTAAATATATCCCGAAAGAGAGAATTAGCCCTAACTTAACTGGTTCCAATAAAGCAATTAGAGCTTCATGTGCTGGTGACCAAGGGTATGTGTTGAAAGTAACAGCAACAAACAAATAGTAGTAATGTAAAGGTTTTGATTTATTGATTTATTCGATAAATCATAAAGGAACACCAATTAAAATTGGGTGTAGTGATATAAAAATAACATGTTAATTTGAAGATCAAAGAAGGAAATTTAGACATGAAAAGTTTAACGATTAAAAAAGTTGCATTAGGTGTATTTCTTGCAGGTTATGCAGCAAGTGGTGCATTTGCATTAACGGCAACAACAAATAATTCAATCCAAGGTAATGCACCAGGGCTAGCTTCTCCAGGTGCTGATCCTATCTCTGGTAAAGTTACAAACTCAATTAGATCGACAATTGTAAAATCTACTATTGATGGTCAAGTTAGTCGTATCGGCGACCAAGTCCGATTTGAATTTGTAACTGTCGATAAAGATGGTGATACTCCAGCAGCTAATCCTAAAAAAGGTTCTGCCGGTTCTGAAGGTACATTTAGTGTTTTATACCGTAAGAATGGTACATGGGTAGAAGCTGATCCAACAAGCTATACTTATGAAGCAAATGGTAAAATTCTCTTTACTTTAGGTAAAGATGCTGGTGGAGCAGACAAAATCGGTTATAAAATCGCTGCTAAAACTCAATATGGTGATCCAAACATCGGTAACTGGATATTTGGTCCAACTTTAGGTGCAGATACTGCGAATATTGGTGGATCAGAACCTGATGCTAATAATGGTTCTGCAGCTAATGAGAATAAAGATAAAGATCTTGGTGGAACTGGTGGTACAGGTGATAAAGATAGTAATGCTAATGGTCCATTTAACCCAATCCCAAGTGATGGCGTTAGCGGTGCAATCTTTAGAGTTAACGCTGCAGGTTTAACTGCTGATAATAACTACAGTTCTAACACTGCAAATCCTAAACTAGGTGAAACATTCAAGTTAGTTGTTTGGGATGACGCAAATACTAATTATGCAGTAGATAGCGGTGAAACAACATTTGTTCCAACTAATATCCAATGGACAGCAGCTGGTGGTAATGCAGCAGCAAATGGTGCAAGTGCAGCCGATGTTGATTTAGTAGGTCAAACAACTGATACAATCGTTTTACCTGCGCTTAACTCAGATGTTGCAACATGGTTTGGTGGTAAAACACCAGAAGCTGGTATCCAAGGCTTTAAACTTAAAGTTTCTTACCAATAATGGTTTTTCGACTTTATCAAAACCACTCTTCGGAGTGGTTTTTTTATAATAATTTAAAAAAATGTTTTAGGGTTATAACACCTAATTATGAAATGATTTATTGTTTAAATTAATGATCTAATTTCCTATTAGTAAAATGTAATAAGTAAACTACTTTGCTATATTCATCTATCATCGTGCATGAAAAATAAAAATCAGTTAAAATATAAGTTAGTATTTACCATAGATTGAGTATTAACTGTAATGAAAACTGAAGATATAAATGATGGAAGTTATATAAATTATAACAAAACAGGTGATAAACGTAGCGGAAATAGAAAATTTACCAATTCATTAACTAACTCCTCATCTCAAATCCATAGTCTGAAATTACCACCACACTCAATTGAGGCAGAACAAGCTGTTTTAGGTAGTTTAATGCTAGATAATCAGCGCTGGGATACTGTATCTGAGATGATTAATGAGAGAGATTTCTACTCTCGTCACCATCAACTTATTTTTGCTGAAATGCATGCACTAATCAGTAAAGGTATTCCAATTGATCTTATCACTTTATCCGAGAGTTTAGAAAACAGAGCCATTTTGTCTGATGTTGGTGGTTTTGCCTATTTAGCCGAATTATCCAAAAATACCCCTAGTGCAGTAAATGTAGTTGCTTACACACAAATTATTCGCCAACAATCCATCTTAAGAGAACTCATCTCCGCATCAAATGAGATTGCTGATTGCTGTTATGCTCCTGAAGGCCGTGAAAGTGAAGATATATTAGATTTTGCAGAGTCAAAAATATTTCAGATAGCCGAAAGTCGCACAAAATCTGGCGAAGGTCCACAGAGTATCACCACAGTTTTAGAGGAGACAGTTGCTAAAATTGAGGAGTTATTTCAACGCCCTCATGATGGCGTAACAGGTGTCTCAACTGGTTTTATCGATTTAGATAAAAAAACAGCAGGCTTACAAAATTCAGATCTCATTATTGTTGCCGCACGCCCATCTATGGGTAAAACAACCTTTGCTATGAATCTATGCGAAAATGCAGCCATGCTGCAAGATAAGCCAGTTCTTATTTTTAGTTTAGAGATGCCAGCTGACCAGATCATGATGCGTATGCTTGCCTCATTATCAAGAGTAGATCAGACGCGCATCAGAACTGGTCAACTACAAGATGATGATTGGGCTCGTATTTCAAGCACTATGGGTTTACTACTTGAAAAGAAAAATATCTTTATTGATGACTCTTCTGGACTTACACCAATGGAGCTGCGTTCTCGTGCACGGCGTATTGCACGCGAACATGGCGGCATTAGCTTAATCATGGTTGATTATTTGCAGTTAATGCGTGTTCCAACAATCTCTGAAAATCGCACGCTTGAAATTGCCGAAATCTCCCGTTCACTTAAAGCATTGGCTAAAGAGTTATCTGTACCAGTTGTCGCCTTGTCACAATTGAATCGTAGCTTAGAACAGAGAGGTGATAAACGCCCTGTAAATTCAGATTTACGTGAGTCAGGATCGATCGAACAAGATGCAGACGTTGTCATGTTTATCTACCGCGATGAAGTCTACAACGAAAATTCAGAATATAAAGGGATAGCAGAAATCATTTTAGGTAAACAGCGTAATGGCCCAATTGGTAAAGTTCGATTAAAATTTCAGGGTCAATTCTCACGGTTTGATAATTATGCCGATGCAAGCAAATTTATGGATGATGAGTAGCATTAGTGTCATTAAGAACGGAAAAATTTGCGGGAAATTAAGCTGAATTAAACGAAAAATTTTGTTAAAATGCGCGGATCAATAGATAGTATATTTTAACTCATTGGAGAATTTTATGGCAGGTCATAGTAAATGGGCCAATACTAAACATCGCAAAGCAGCGCAAGACGCTAAACGCGGGAAAATTTTCACTAAAATTATTCGTGAGCTCGTAACAGCAGCAAAAATAGGTGGGGGTGATCCAGCCGCTAATCCACGTTTACGCGCCGCAGTAGATAAAGCACTCTCTAACAATATGACACGCGACACCATGAACCGTGCGATTGCTCGTGGGGTAGGTGGTGAAGATGATAGTAATATGGAGACGATTATTTATGAGGGATATGGGCCAGCGGGCACGGCCGTTATGGTTGAATGTTTAAGTGATAATCGTAACCGTACTGTTTCAGAAGTGCGCCATGCCTTCACTAAAACAGGTGGTAATTTAGGTACTGATGGTTCTGTCTCATATCTTTTTACTAAAAAAGGGGTAATCTCTTACCCAGTTGGTTCTGATGAAGAGAAGGTGATGGAAGCGGCACTAGAAGCTGGTGCTGATGATATTGTCACTTATGATGATGGTGCTATTGATGTCTATACCTCTCCAGAGGCATTTGGAGAAGTAAAAGATGCATTAGATGCAGCTGGTTTAGTTGCTGAAGCTGCTGAAGTATCAATGATTCCAGCAACCAAAATAGATTTAGATATTGATTCAGCTCCAAAATTGATGCGACTTATTGATATGCTTGAAGATTGTGATGATGTTCAAGAGGTCTATCACAACGGCGATGTATCTGATGAGGTTGCAGCAACACTTTAATGGCCATTATTCTTGGCATTGATCCTGGTTCTCGTTTGACGGGTTATGGTGTAATCCGTCAAACAGGACGTCAATTAAGTTATCTTGGTAGTGGTTGTATTCGAACTGAAGCCGAAGATCTTCCAACACGCTTAAAACGAATTTACGCTGGCGTAACTGAAATTATTCTACAATTTAATCCTGATATGTTTGCCATAGAACAAATATTTATGGCACGTAATGCCGATTCTGCACTAAAACTAGGGCAAGCCCGTGGTGCAGCTATTGTTGCTGCTGTTAACCGTGATATTCCAGTATTTGAGTATGCAGCTAGGTTAGTAAAACAGAGTGTTGTGGGTAGCGGGGCAGCTGATAAAAAGCAAGTTCAACATATGGTTAAACTACTATTAAAACTCCCAGCAACTCCACAAGCAGATGCTGCCGATGCGCTTGGTATTGCTATAACGCATGCCCATTTAACTGCTAGTCTACTCACTTCACGTCGATAAAAAAATCCTTACTATCTGCACAGTAAGGATTCTCTCTATTTTATTAATGATATATTTTTAAATAAAAAATTATGTAGGACTTTTGCCCTACATAATCTTAGGCTATTTTGTTATAGCGTTGTTACTATTGGTTGGTAATACTGTTTTATTTCTATGTTTAGTGAATGTCTTAGTGATAAATACGAAGAATAACGGAACATAGAATATAGCTAAGAAAGTAGCTGTTAACATACCACCAATTACACCAGTACCTACAGCATTTTGGCTTGCAGAACCGGCTCCAGTACTTACTGCTAATGGTGCAACCCCAAGAATAAAGGCGAATGAGGTCATTAAGATAGGGCGTAAACGTAGACGACAAGCTTCTAGAGTTGCATCAATCAGTGATTTACCCTCTTTTTCAAGTGCATCTTTAGCAAACTCTACAATTAGAATCGCATTTTTAGCCGCAAGCCCCATAGTGGTTAATAGACCAACAATGAAGTAGATATCATTATCTAATCCTCTAAACATTGTGGCAAAGACAGTACCAATGATACCTAGAGGAATTACAAAGAGAATTGAGATCGGAACTGACCAACTCTCATAAAGTGCAGCCAATGCCAAGAAGACAACAATAATGGAGATGATATAGAGTGTTGTTGTCTGTGAACCAGCTTGTCGCTCTTGGTAAGAGATATTAGTCCAGTCAAAAGTAAACCCTTTCGGTAATTTTTGAGAAATTTCTTCCATTATCTGCATTGCTTGTCCTGAACTTTGTCCAGGTGCTGCAGAACCTGTAATACCCATTGCTGAAACACCGTCATAACGGAGTAAAGATGGTGAACCAAATGTTTTAGTGGTTACTGCAAAGGCATCATAAGGAACCATCTCACCATCTTTATTTTTTACATTCCAGTAACTGAAATCACCAGGTAACATACGGTAAGGAGCATCAGATTGCAGATAGACTTTTTTAACACGATTATTATATACAAAGTCATCGATATACGCTGAACCTAAAGCTGTAGATAAGACGCTATTCACAGAACTGACGGATACGCCTAACGCTTGTGCAGTTTCAAAATCAACATTGATCTTATATTGCGGAACATCAAGCATACTATCAGGTCTAACTTGAACTAAGTTAGGATTTTGCATTGCCATTCCTAGTGTTTGGTAAAATGCCTGCATTAAAGCATCATGTCCATTACCACCACTATCTTTTAAAATATAAGAGAAACCATTAGCCATACCTAAAGCTGGTACTGCTGGTACATTTGTTGCAAAAATACGTGCTTCAATTAAACTTCGTAAAAATCCATTTGTCCGTTTAATGATTGCATCTACACGTTGATTAGCAGTAGTACGTTCATCCCAATCTTTTAATTTAACGAACGCCATACCCATATTTTGACCACGACCAACCATACTAAATCCTGATACCGCAAAAATGGTATCAACTGATTCTTTTTCATTTTTCATAAAGTAGTCAGTTGTTTTATTTAATATATTATTAGTTTGATCAATCGTCGAGCCAGGTGGCAACTCTGCCAACATGATAATAACACCCTGATCTTCTGCAGGTAAAAAGCCTGTTGGTAGGCGTGAAAAACCAAATATTAACGCAATCAATATCAATGCATAAATTACACCACTTATAATTGGATTACGTATAACTTTTACCACACCCTTTTGGTAAGCGTGTAAACTGCTATCATAAAAAGCATTAAAATATTTAAAAATAAATGAAGTCCCAGCACTAAACCAACTAAATGGTGGCAATTTTATTAGCTTTTCAGACCAAGTAGCTTTCTTGTATTTTGATTTAGAAGGCGCTTTCAGTATTTGCGCACAGAGTGCTGGCGTTAATACAATTGCCATAATCACTGAAAGTATCATGGACGTTACAATAGTTATTGAGAACTGTTTATAAATTCCCCCAGCTGCCCCGCCATAAAATGCCATTGGTACGAAAACAGCAGATAAAACAACAGCAATACCCACTAAAGCCGGTGTAATCTCTTGCATCGATTTTACCGTTGCATCATAAGGTGAAAGTCCCTCATCATGCATAATACGTTCGACGTTTTCGATAACGACGATGGCATCATCTACCAGCAAGCCGATTGCCAATACCATAGCAAACATAGATAAGGTATTGATGGTAAAACCAAATATATAGAGCACCACAAATGTACCAAGCAGTACTACAGGAACAGTAATAGTTGGTATTAATGTTGAACGTAAATTTTGTAAGAAAAGATACATTACGATAATAACTAAAATTATCGCTTCAACTAAAGTTTCAACAACATTGTGGATAGATAGTTTAACAAATGGAGTTGTATCGTAAGGAAAGACATAGTGGATATCTTCAGGGAAGATTTTAGCTAGCTCAGCTAACTTTTTATCTACCGCATCAGAGGTATCTAACTGATTAGCACCTGTCGCTAAATAGATCGCCAAACCAGCAGATGTCTTACCATTATAAGTTGAGATAAAACTATAATCAGAAGCACCTATTTCAACCGTTGCAATCTCTTTTAGAAGAATATTTGAACCATCAGTATTCACACGAACTAAAATGTTTTGGAACTGCTCAGCTGTTTTTAGACGAGACTGTGCTGTAATTGTTGCATTTAACTCTTGACCTTTTTCGGCAGGAGAAGCACCTAACTGCCCAGCAGTAACCTGCGCATTTTGTGCCTGAATAGCAGAAATAATCTCTTCCATCGAGAGTTTAAAATAGTTCAATTTATTTGGATCTAACCAGATACGCATTGCGTATTCAGAACCAAATAGGGTTGTATCACCCACACCTTGTACACGACGGATAGAATCTTGCACTGATGAATAGATAAAGTCAGCAATATCTGCTTGTGTTTTTTGGGGATTAGTAGAGTAGAAACCGATAACTTTCAAAATATTTGTATTGTTTTTAGCAACACCTACACCATTTTTTTGAACACTATCAGGGAGACGTGATTTGATACTCTCAACTTTATTTAACACCTGCACTTGTGCAAAATCAGGGTCAGTACCCGGCGCAAACGTTAATGTTGTCTGCACCGTACCTTGTGAGCTACTGGTTGATTTCATGTAGATCAAGTGATCAAGACCGGTTAGATTCTGTTCAAGCAGCTGTGTAACAGTATTTTCAATGGTCTGTGCGTCAGCACCAGGATAGTTTGCTGTTACTGTAACAGCAGGTGGTGCAATATCAGGATACTGTTCAACCGCCAATAAATTAATGCATAGGGCACCACCTAGCATCATCATAATGGCAATTACCCAAGCAAAAATTGGGCGATCGATAAAAAATTTAGCCATGATTTGGTTTACTCCTGTTTACTTCACGCTATTTTTAATAAGTGTATCTAACTCTTCTTGTGTTAGCGTGGTTGGTTCTTCGGTGGCTTTACCGTTTATTTTCCCACCAGATTCGACAGTAGATAAGTTAAGTAGACCAGCAACGATGACCTGCTCACCAACATTGATCCCTTTAGTCACAACCCAATAGCCTGGAATTCCAGTATAAACTTCGATACCTGTGCGGTATTCAACAGTGTTGTCAGGGTTCAAAATTTTCGTTGTATATTCACCTTTGTTATTACTTGTTATACCTTGTTGTGGTACTAAAACTGCATTTTTAATGTAGCCTAAAGTGACTTGTGGTTTGATAAACATACCAGGTAAAATTTGTGCATTAGGATTTGGGAATACAGCACGCAGGGTTACTGTTCCTGTTGTCTCATTTACGATCATATCTGAAAATTTAATATAACCCGGATATTGATATTTCGAACCATCATTAAAGATGATATTCACGTTATCTTTCGGTGCTGGTTCATAAATAACATTTTTATCTTGCAGATATTTATTATAAGCCGTTGCTGCTTCGGTCATATCAACGTAAATAGGATCTAACTGCTGTACAGAGGCAAGAGGGGTAGATTGACCTGCTGAAACTAAAGCACCCTCAGTGACATTAGATTTACCGATATAGCCATCGATTGGTGAGTATACTTTTGTATAATCTAAATTCACTTTTGCAGTATGAACAGAGGCTTCTGCAACTGATACCGCCGCGTCAGCTTGCTGAGCATCTGCTGCCGCTTTATCATAATCTTGTTGACTGATTGATTTAGTCTTTAAAAGGCCTGCATAACGTTTTAAAGTTAAATGGGCAATATTTGCATTGGCTTTGCTGCTCGCTAAATTAGCGATTGCACTATCATAATTGGCTTGATAGATGGCAGGATCGATCTGATAAAGAGACTGCCCCGCTTTAACATTAGAACTTTCAGCAAATTCACGTTTTAAAATTATACCGCCTACTTGTGGTCTAATTTCAGCAATTTGCGATGCTACAACACGAGCAGGAAGAGGAACTTTAAGGGTATATGTAAGTGGATTTACCTTGAAAACCTTAACATTTACTGTCGGTATCTGATCTCCACCTCCCTGTGATGAGTGATTATCGCACCCAGATAATAAAAAAAGGCTCGTAAAAGCCAAAGTTAACGCTATTGGTGAAAATAATTTTTTAGATCTCATATAAGAATGACCTCAGTAAATTTATTGCCTATATATGTATAGTAGTACTTATAAATTATGTTATAACAAATTTTTTTATATAAAAACAATTACATAAAAATAACACAGATTAAGATATATAAAAATGCTTGATTTTACTTAAATTGAAGAGGGATTTTACAAAAAAAAGGGTGTTATTGTAAGTGGCTTAATAAAGTATAGCACAGGATTCTAAAAATTATGCTTTTGGAATTGTGATTGTTTATCGAAATAAAGTAATATATGTAGATGTTGCTCAAAAAATATATTTTATAGTTGTAATATCAGAAGTAATAACTTCAATGATATACAAAAGAGATCGCTGAGTAGATAGTTAATTTAATTTTGAGATGGGTATTATGGATAATTTACGTATAGTTCTAATTGTAGTTGCTTTATTAGTTATTATTGCGCTATTAATTCATGGATTTTTGATCAATAAGAGAGAGGGAGCATCCTTATTTAGCGGTAATAAGGTGACCAATCGTGAAAAACAAAAAAGTGCGCCTAACCTAAATATTTATGATACAGATGACTGCGGTATTATTGGTGACGTAAGAGTAATCTCCTCTACAAAAAAGCAAAATATTATTAATAACAAACCTCATTATAATAGTTGTGAAAATGTTGAATTAACTTTAACTCCAGAAAATCCAGAACAGCATGATCTCTTTGAAAATAGTAGAATTAAAGAGTCAATTGAACCTGTAAAAATTGCTAATAGTGATACTGTGGTTAAAGTAGATGGTGATAATAAAAATCATTCGACTGATTTTACTCATTCTAAACAAGTGAGTTCTAACTCAGAAAATATGGAAATTATTAAAGATAAAACTATAGAAAAATCAACTATTACAGATTCTATCACTCCTGAAAAAGAGCAAATAACAACTCAAAATAAAATAGCTCAAGAAGATCCAATAGATGAGACAAAAGCACCACAAAAACCTGAAAATGATATACTTATTCTTTATGTAACTGGCATTAATGGTCAGTTACTGCAAGGCGATCTGCTTTTAAACAGCATAATGCAGAGTGGATTTCAGTTTGGTGATATGAAGATGTTCCATCGTCATGTTGATCCCGCAGGTAATGGACCAATCCTCTTTAGCCTAGCCAATATGTTAAAACCGGGTTATCTTGATCCTGAAATGATGCATGAATTTACGACTCAAGGTATCTCTCTTTTTATGGTGGTTCCTGCAAAAGGGAACAATCAACAAAATTTTAAATTAATGTTACAGACAGCGCAGCGCATTGCCGATGATGTAAATGGAGTAGTATTAGATGACTCCCAACATATGTTGACGCCACAAAAAATAGACAGTTATAAAATGCGCATCAAAAAGGTGTGTCAAGAAGTGTAGATAGTTATTGTAATATTGATATATTGTAATAATGTTTTAGGGTTATACTACTATTATATCGAATATAAACTATTAAATAACAACAGGTTATTTAAAATTATTGTATATAGAAATATATTAGGTAAACGCCTTTTTGAACCCAACAAGAGTAAATAGATTATGTCACTAACTACTGATGTTAATATTCAATCAGATCTTAATGGACAAACAGAACAAGAGATTAAGCAACTTATTAATCAACTCCGTGATGAGATAAGGCATCATGAACAGTGCTATTATGTACAAGATGCGCCTGAAATACCAGATTCTGAATATGACAAATTAATCAAAAAATTACAGCAGTTAGAGCATGAGAACCCTGAATTAATCACTTCTGACTCCCCAACACAGCGCGTTGGCGGTACACCGTTATCACAGTTTAAAACTGTCAAACATACCTTACCAATGTTATCTCTCGACAATGTTTTTGATGAAACTGGATTTCTCGCTTTCGATAGGCGGGTAAGGGAGCGTTTACATCTCTCAGAAGATGATAAAATTGAATACTGCTGTGAATTAAAACTTGATGGACTTGCAGTAAGCCTCCTCTATGAGCATGGAGAATTAGTGCAAGCTGCAACCCGCGGTGACGGCACAACAGGGGAAGATATCACTGCTAATGTACGCACCATAAAATCGATCCCTCTAAAATTGCACGGTGATAACATCCCCGAACGGTTAGAGATTCGTGGTGAAGTATTTATGTCGCACGAGGGTTTTAAAAGATTAAATCATAATGCCGAAAAGAGTGGTGATAAAATTTTTGCCAATCCACGCAATGCCGCAGCGGGATCATTACGTCAGTTAGATCCTAAAATCACAGCTAAACGCCCGCTAATGTTCTACTGCTATGGGTATGGCATTATAGAGGGGTTAGTAAACGGTGAAACTCTCCCTGATACGCACTACGATAGATTAATGCAGTTTAAAAAGTGGGGCGTACCGGTCAGCAATAGAGTAAAAAAATGTATCAATGCAACTGGCGCAATTGATTATTTTAACCAGATTAGCCAAGCAAGGATGTCGCTCGATTTTGATATTGATGGTGTGGTGATAAAAGTAAACCGGATAGATCTACAGCTAGAACTCGGCTTTGTTGCACGTGCTCCCCGCTGGGCAATCGCCTATAAGTTCCCCGCTCAAGAGGAGATCACAGAGCTAGAGCGCGTCGATTTTCAGGTTGGGCGAACAGGGGCAATCACGCCAGTAGCTCGCCTTAAACCGGTCTCTGTTGCAGGTGTTATTGTTAGCAATGCGACCTTACATAATGAAGATGAGATTGATCGGTTAGGCATTCGTGAAGGAGATTATGTTACAGTTCGCCGTGCTGGTGATGTAATCCCTCAAATTGTCTCGGTACTTATCGATCGCAGACCTAAAAATACCACTGCGATTCACTTCCCAACTCACTGCCCAGTTTGTGGATCACTTATTGTGAAAGATGAAGATGGATCCATATCCCGCTGTTCAGGCGGTCTATTCTGTCCAGCACAACGTAAAGAGGGGTTAAAACATTTTGTCTCTCGCAGAGCGATGGATGTTGATGGACTTGGCGATCGAATAATTGAGCAGTTAGTGGATAAAGATTATGTTAAAAATGCAGCAGATCTCTATAAATTAACCAAACCCCTACTTTGTTCCCTTGATAAGATTGGCGAAAAATCGGCTGATAATCTTTTAAACGCACTAGAAAACTCAAAACATACCACATTAAGCCGCTTTATATATGCCCTTGGCATCCCGCATGTGGGCGAAGTGACTGCCGAAAGCCTTGCCACTCAGTTAGGTAGCCTAACAGCGATTGAAGAAGCAACACTCGAACAGTTACAATCCATCGAAGATATTGGACTGACAATTGCTGAAAGTATTAGTGACTTTCTAAAAGAGCCTCACAATCGCGATGTGATAGCACAGTTAGTTAGTGATGAGATCGGTATCCATTGGGATCCGGTAACGCCGCCAGAGGTGCCTAGCGGATCACCATTTTTAGGTAAAACGGTGGTATTAACTGGATCACTTACCACCTTGACACGTGATGAAGCAAAAGAGAAACTGAAACAGTTAGGCGCCAAAGTTGCAGGTAGTGTTTCCAAAAAAAGTGATCTTGTCATTGCAGGTACAGCAGCCGGATCCAAATTAGAGAAAGCAGTTCAGTTAGGTATTCCAGTCATCGATGAAGAGGAGATGTTAAGGTTGTTTGCTGAGTAAATGGTTTACTGAGTAAAAAGAGTGTTAATAGGATCAATAATTAAAGAGATCTATTAATAAAAGTTCAGATTAATAGATCTCATTACCAATGAATGTAAAAAAAGGAAACTGTTATGCCACTATTAGATAGCTTCAAAGTTGATCATACTAAAATGCATGCCCCTTTTGTACGAATCGCCAAAACCATGCAGACCCCAAAAGGTGATAATATTACGGTCTTTGATCTCCGCTTTACCACCCCAAACGAAACGCAACTCCCTGAAAAAGGGATTCACACACTCGAACACCTCTTTGCCGGATTTATGCGTGATCACCTAAACAGCCCAACCGTTGAGATCATAGATATCTCACCAATGGGGTGCCGTACCGGATTTTATATGAGCTTAATTGGCACACCTGATGAGTCATTAGTTGCTAATGCTTGGTTTAAATCGATGGAAGATATTCTTAAAGTTGCATCCCAAAACAAGATTCCAGAACTGAACCGCTTCCAGTGTGGATCGTATAAAATGCACTCATTAGATGAAGCAAAAGCGATCGCAGCGGCCATTATCCATTCTGGTATCGGCATCTGTCATAACCAAGATATTGCCTTAACTGATGAGCAGTTAGCCGAGATCAGTAATGATCAGTAGTAAAAATATAACCAAAAAACAAAAAGGGGCACAACTATGCCAAATGTAGTTATCGATTTTTTAGAGGGTCGTTCGCTAGAACAGAAGAGGGCGATGGTAAAAAAGGTGACCGAAGCGCTGGTTGAGACTCTCAATTGCCAACCTGAAGCGGTTCAAATTGTGATCCACGAAGTGAGTACTGACCAGATCGCCAATGGTGGTACTTTACGTTGTGACAAAAAGAGCCCTGACAAAAGTTAACTGATTATCAAAATCTCTTTTTTATCAGCTTTAATAGTTGATGCATGATTTAAATAACGACTATTTAGATAACAACTGTTTAAATAACAAAGATTTAAAAAATGATTTAACAGAACGTCAGTAAAATAAGCTTGCTGTAATTTACTGACGCTTAATTTAATAAATAGCAATTTTTTTTATCAATTAATTTTTTTATCAATTAAGGTTAGATCAATTTAATGATGTAGATGAAGCAGATGCCCCATTTTAGCTGCTTTAGTCTCTAAATAGTGCTCATTATTGGGATTTTCACCCACCTCTAATGGCACACGCTCCACAATCTCAATGCCAGAATCAGTCAAAACACGCACTTTTTCTGGATTATTTGTAAGTAGCCGAATCTGCTTAACGCCTAACAGCTCTAACATATCGGCACAAATTGTAAAATCACGCTCATCAGCTGCAAAACCTAACTGTTCATTTGCTTCAACCGTATCTAAACCGCTGTCTTGCAGCGCATAGGCACGAATTTTATTCAACAAGCCAATATTACGCCCCTCTTGACGGTGATAAAGTAAAATACCACTCCCCGCTTGTGAGATCTGTTTCAGTGCTGCTTCAAGTTGAAATCCACAATCACAACGCAAACTAAAAAGGGCATCACCGGTTAAACACTCTGAATGGATACGCGTTAATACAGGTTGACTCCCTAATGAGGATTGATTACCCATAACTAAGGCAACATGATCTTTACCGGTTGCTATCTCTTCAAATCCAACCATTGTAAAAGTACCCCATTTGGTTGGCAGCTCTGCTTCTGCAACGCGTTTTAATTGCATGACTCTTTCCCTTTCTTTTAAATAACCGTTTAAATAACAGTTCAAATAACATTTAATGGCTGTTTAACATACTGTTTAAAAGACAGTTTAAACGACAAATTAAGTTGCAACACTACTACTTCGATTAAAAAACAGATAGATAACAAAAATTACTGATTTTTCAATCTCGACATCTCAAATTAGAATTAGTGTATAAACAAGGACTACTATGTTAAACTAGCTAGCAAATTAACACTACATAATAGGCATTGTAAATGGGGTTAATTCTCAAAAAAACAATCTTCGCTTTCGTCCTTTTTATAACGATTCCACTGATGGCAATCAATTGGCACTGGCAACCTAACATTTCAACCACGCTATCATACTATTTATTACTGATAACTGAAACTGTCAGCCTTCCATTTGCAGGATTTATCATGTTATTCCTCTTTATACTCTTCTCTTTTTTCCTTGCTATGAAGTGTATAACAAAAATTATCCTCTTCTGGTTAATACTATTTCTATCCCTATTTACTGGGCAGTTAATAAAAACAGTGATTAAAGAGACAACCAAAGAGCCAAGGCCTTACATCTCCGCGATTGAGAAGCAGACAAACCAGAACAACTTTTACGCACTACCAGAATCTGAACAAAATAGCTTAATAACTGAATTTGCCAACCAAAATAGCAGACCAAGTTGGCTAACTAAATATTGGCAGCAAGAGGTAAGTTACGCTTTACCATCAGGTCATACCATTTTTACCGCTACATTTGCCTTTTTAGCGTTGCTATTTCTTGGTTTTAAACGTCACCCAATCACTATTTCACTTACTATTCTCTGGTCACTACTGATTGAAGTAAGCCGCTTAGCTTTAGGGATGCACTCTCCAAAAGATCTTATCTTAGCGACATTCATCGCTTGGCTCATGTCAGTAATTGCCTATTTTTGTATAAAAAAATGGCATCTCATTGAATAACAGGTAAAATGGCTACGGGTTAAATAGAGGATACGATGATGAAATTCATACTACTATTTTTATTAATTATTATTATATTCGCCTTTGCTATCACCTTAGGCTCAAGCAATGATCAGATAGTTAACTTTAACTATCTGATAGGATCTTGTGAGGTAAGGCTCTCAACACTCTTAGCTGCGCTTTTTGGATCAGGATTTTTAGTCGGGTGGATCCTAACTGGCATCTTCTATTTAAGAGTGAAATTACACCTAAGCGCAACCAAACGTAAACTGACAAAGTTACAGAAAAAACATGACGAAGTAGTTGCTGATAAACAGAAAGCAGATTTAACAAACAATAGTTAATTAAATAATGCGTTAATTAAATAGCAATGTTAATTAGATAAAAAGAGACCTATGTTCGAACTGCTATTTTTGCTACTACCTATTGCCGCCGCTTACGGCTGGTATATGGGGAGCCGCAACACCAAACAGAAATATCTCAATGATTCAAACCGTTTAACTCGTGAATATGTTGATGGTTTGAATTTCCTCTTGTCTAATCAAAAAGATAAAGCGGTTGATCTCTTTTTAGATATGCTAAAAGAGGATGAGGGCACCATTGAAGCACATCTTACATTAGGCAATCTATTTCGATCACGTGGTGAAGTAGATCGGGCAATTCGTATCCACCAAGCACTAATCGAAAGTGCATCCTTAACTTTTGACCAAAGATTGTTGGCAATTCAGCAGCTAGGTCGTGACTATATGGCAGCTGGTCTCTACGATCGTGCTGAAGAGATCTTCCTTCAACTGACCGATGAAGAGGATTTTCAGCAATATGCTCTGCAACAACTGATTACCATCTATCAATCTACCAGTGAGTGGCTCAATGCCATCAATGTCGCAACCAAGCTAGTTAAACTTGGTAACAGCAGATATAGCCAAGAGATTGCTCAATTTTATTGTGAACTGGCAGCACTTGCCATCGCTAGTGATGATCTAGATAAAGCATTAGTGCTACTGCAAAAATCGGCATCCGCCGATAGCAATAGTGCAAGAACTTCACTCATGTTTGGTCGAGTTCTCATGGCACAAAATCAGATAGCTAAAGCGATTCCCTATTTCGAACAGATTTTAGAACAAGATAAAGACTTTATTGGCGAAGCCTTGCCATTTTTAAAAAATTGTTACCAACAGTTAAACCAAGAGGATCGATTAAAAACCTTTTTAAAACGGTGTGTTGAACAAGATACCGGCAGCGTAGCTGAATTGATGTTAGCTGACATGGTAGAAGCACAGAGTGGGCTTGATGCTGCCCAGTACTACATCTATCGTGAACTAATAAAACACCCCAACCTAAAAGGCTTTTACCGATTAATGGACTACCATGTTGCCGATGCCGAAGAGGGCAGAGCAAAGGAGAGTCTGCTCCTATTACGTAATATGGTGGGAGAACAGATTAAAGCCGTGCCTAACTATCGCTGTGAAAAGTGCGGATTTACTGTTAACTCGATATACTGGCTCTGCCCGGGTTGCCGCTCATGGTCAACCATTAAACCGATTCGTGATTTTGACCACCCTAAGTAAGTTTATATAACCGGTAGTAGAGGTGAAATAGATCTGAATAATTAGCACTATAAAAATTAAGTTTTAGCAAAAATTGTCAATTTCATCAAGATTATAAACGTCGTCAACTGTAAGAAGATTATTGGTCAATCTGCTTACTCCATATTAAACTTTCTATATTTAAGAGACAGTAATTTTAAAAACTATGTCAAATATGTCAACTATGTACCAAACAGATAACCAGATCACTAATCAAAATATTAGTAACAATAAACCATTATATTTAGTCGATTCGCACTGCCACTTAGATACACTCGATTACACTACTAAAACAGTAGAACAGGTATTAGCAGTGGCTGCCGAGCGCGATGTGCAGCACTGTTTAGCGGTGGCAACCACTCTGTCTGGCTATAGATCAATGCGCCAGATTTTAAACCCTTACCAGCAATGCCTCTCTTTCTCCTGTGGTGTCCATCCCTTAAATCTTGATGATGAGCCATTTGATCTCGCGCTATTCGAAACTTTAGCGCAGAGTGATAACGTAGTCGCACTAGGTGAAACAGGGCTCGACTACTACTATCAGCAAGATAATATTGAAAAACAGCAAGATGCATTTCGTGCACATATTCGACTTGGGCGCAAACTGGGTAAACCGGTAATTGTTCACACACGAAATGCTCGTGAAGATACGATTAAAATCTTGAAAGAGGAGCAGGTATTATCTGGTGTTTTACACTGTTTTACCGAAGATCTAGATACTGCCAAACAGCTGCTTGATATTGGTTTCTATATCTCCTTCTCCGGTATTCTTACTTTTAAAAATGCTGAGTCACTGCGCGAAGTGGCGCGTTATGTACCGTTAGATCGGATCTTAATCGAAACCGACTCACCGTACCTTGCCCCTGTACCATACCGCGGTAAGGAGAATCAGCCTGCCAATGTCCGCGAAGTGGCAGAGTACCTAGCTGCGCTAAAAGGGGTGCCCTTAACCACTATTGCTGAGCAGACAACAAAAAACTTTAGCAAACTATTCAATATCACAGTTTAACTTATCACAATTTAAATTATCAAAGTTTTAATTATCAAAGTTTAAATTGTCACAGATTTAACTGGTAAGAGATTTAACTTGTAACAGATACAAAATGTCACTGATTTAAATAGCGGAGCGCGTTAAATGAAAAATAGACTACAGATTAATTGGGATCACTTTTTAGCCAACTACTGGCAGAAAAAACCGGTGATTTTACGCAAAGCGTTTCCCGACTTTATCGATCCAATCACACCAGAAGAGCTGGCAGGTCTAGCGATGGAAGAGGAGCTCGATAGCCGTATTGTCACCAATAAAAATGGTGTTTGGGATGCGAAATTTGGTCCCTTCACCAGCTACGATAAACTCGGCGATAGCAACTGGAGTTTACTAGTACAAGCGGTTGATCACTGGCATCAAGAGGCAGCAACTATTGTCGAACCTTTTAAGGTGATCCCGCAGTGGCAGTTTGAAGATCTGATGATCTCCTACGCCACCAAAGGGGCGGGCGTGGGTCCGCATATTGATAATTACGATGTCTTCATCATCCAAGGTCAAGGTAAAAGGCGTTGGCGCGTTGGTGATCGTAACGAAAATTATAAACAATTTAACGCCCATAAAGCGCTGCTCCATGTCGAAGATTATGAACCGATTATTGATGAGGTGATGACCGCAGGCGATATCCTCTACATTCCGATTGGCTTCCCGCATAATGGTGAATCACTCAATGAATCACTCAGTTACTCGGTAGGATTTCGAACTCAGACATCGCAAGATCTGCTCAGCAATTTTGCCGACTATGTGATCGACAACCTCCCACGTGGTATCTTCTACCAAGATCCAGATCTAAAACTGCCGGCGGATCCCTACCAACTTCAGCAGTACGAACTTACTAAATTACAAGATCAGATGATCGCACTCATCAAAGACGAAACGCTCTTTAACGACTGGTTTGGCAAACATATCACCCAACCAATGCATGAACTCAATATTGTCCCAATTGATCTACCGTATCAATTAGCGGAATTTATAGCTCGACTGCAAGCCGGTGATCTCCTCTATAAAGTACCAAGTATCCGGATCTTAAAAGTGGGCAATAATGGCTACATTCATGGCGAAAAGATCAATCTACCAATAGATCTTATCAATAAACTCTGCACCCAACAGACAGTCAACCACCAAGATATCCGCGATAACGAAATAGCAATGTTAGATCTTATAAACAGAGGCTATTGGTACTTTGAAGATGAAGATTAAAATTGCGAGTGTGATGATTTTATCTAAGTTCAGTAATCCAAAACTTGGTCGATTAATAAATCAGGTTAATTATTAAAAAACAACTATTAAAAATAACTATTAAAAACAATTACCAACCAAAGAAGTATTTACTCATTCTAGTTACTTAACCAGAATGAGTGAGTGCTAGATCAATCCGTAAAATTTCAATTCAGTGAAAAAGGGTGAAAATTAAATCACTGTCACCCTTTGTACACTATTTTTTTTAAAATTTTGATTGAAATAGGTGTATAACCTAAAACAAATTTGCATTAAATTAAAACCAATCATTACAAAGAGTTAAAAAAATAGATGAGAGGGGGTAAAAAAAGATAAAATTAGTGATAATATAGAGTAACTTAAAAAAGTTGTTAAAAAACATAGGTAAGATAAATAAAATGCGCAACCGGAAACAGTTACTAATAAAACCTCAAAATAACCGAGTACAACTATTGACGCAAGCCAAAGTTCAAAGGCTATTTACCATTAATAAGCGACTTAAAATATACCCACTTAACCCAATTTTCAAGACTCCGCACATCCCATTATTGACAGTTCTGATGCTACTCATCTCGCTTCCGACAAGTGCTGCAATGAGTGCTGCGGTGACCCAAAGTGTAATTATCGGTACAGCACCTTATTTAACCTTTGATGGTGGTGAAACCAAAGATGCCGACACTACACAACTACTTAGTATAAAGTTATCGGATGGGCGGTTCTACACACCGAATAATAATCTATCAACGGTAACCAATCCAATTGAGCTAGCTCTGGTAGGGCAAACATTAGCTGATGTCGATATGTTAATACCAAAAGAGAAAAACTCAATCAGCTTAAATGAGTTATTCTCTTCTTCACACGACTATTGGCATGATGATGATGGTGATGGCGAAGGGGTAGATGGTATTACTGCTACTGGCAACTTAATACTTCAGATTGAGGATTCAAACGGTAAAATTTTAAACCGTGGTGATACTCTATCAGCCTGTGATGGCGCTACCTATTATAAAGTAGGAATAAGTAATACGGCAGGGACATTACTGACAAAATATGGTCACCCAAATAGCACTAATTTTACCGCCGCTAATACCACTTATTACATCAAACCTCATCCCAATACACAGCCTTATACATGCTATGTAAAACCAAACATGCAATACAGCGGTAGTCAACCATTCGGTGATAGTAATACATTTTATAATTGGGATGGGCCTGCTAGCCAGTGGAATAATCAAAAAGGATTTTTACCTCAAGATATAAATAATCCCTCATCCAACTTCCCAACTATGGGGGCGCATGGACTCTTTTTCAATTTAACTATAGCTTGGGATGTTTGGCAGAATGTTACTTACGATAAGAGCCCAAGCGACTCAGGAATAGATATCTCAATAAGTACTGGGGGCAGTAGCAATATTGCCAAAATTGCGTTAACTGGACCAAGGTACAACACCAATAATGCTAGTACAGCCGTGCCAACCACTTTTATTCTTTATTCAGACAAAGAGAAAAAAAATAAAATTTATAGCTTTACCATAAATAGATGGTTTATCGCAACACCTGGTGAAGGTGGGGGTTATAAAGAAAATTACTGTTCAAGTAGTTACGGTTCTAAATATCGCGTACCGGGTGTTTCGGACTTTACCAATGCTAATTTTCCATCTCAAAACTGGACAGCAGGACTTGCAGGGCAACCTAATAACTATCAACGACGAATTGGGGGCGGACTATTTGCTGAATGGGGCGATATACGTAATTTTAACTACTACACTACTAGCGACTTCGACTACCATTGGTACTGGGTAGCTGAGAAGTATCTTAGTTGGCAGCGTGATGTCGATTCGTACATCGGTTACATCAATTATGATAATCCAACTACCAAGGTAGGTCGCTTTGCTTGCGTAACACCTTAATCCTTGTTATCAACCAAACCATGTTTTGTTAGCAACCCTCATCATATCCCGTCAGTTTTAACGGGATATGATGAGTAATTATCTGTTTTAAGTGGTAGTGCTAAATGTTATTAAATTAAAAAATTAATTACAATTATCTTCACAAATAGGTAATCAGTCTAAAGACACTTATTGCTGACGTACCTCTTTTAATACAATTGCTAATTTAGAAGAATACTTTTTCTTTTATTACAGACAATAGTTCAATGTTTCCATAAAAAATATTACTCAGTTTTTTAAATCTTTTTAATAATCTTCTAAAAATTTAAATCCTATATCTTTTTCATAAGCATACAAAAATTTATTATCAGGTAAAGGAGCATTATTTACTTGTGACAGTATTTTTAATTCATTTATCAAATCATTTATATGATTCATATGTTAATTCCCTTTATTTAAAATCCATTGATTAGTTCTGCCAATATCGGGTTTACCATTATCTCTTAAGTTTTCCAACTATTATAAAACAACTCACTATTACCATCATCAGCAAACAGGATCTACAAATTTTGTGATTATTGTTATATACTTTGCTGCCTTTATTGAGTGATCTTCGTTATAGACTTAATAGGCAATATAGACTTAATAGGTAATCTACTATATTTTGCAAACTACTAGCGAGGTAACCATGCGATCTCAATTAGCTCCTTCATCGTCAGGTGATACTATCACCCCTTATCAGAAAAAGACCCTTTTTGCGTCAACCATTGGCTATGCCTTAGATGGTATGGATATGATGTTACTTGGCGTCTGTTTTAGTTTAATTGCCGTCAGTTTTAATCTTACCAATAGTGACCTAGGTACCTTAACCTCGGTAACATTGTTAGGCGCTGTGTTAGGGGGGATTTTATTTGGGGTGTTGGCGGATAAATATGGGCGTGTGCGCGTATTTTCTTGGACAATTATCATCTTTTCACTTTTTACCGGTCTTTGTGCCATTTCACCCAACTATGAATCATTTCTTCTCTTCCGCTTTTTAAGTGGCTTAGGGCTAGGGGGTGAGTTTGGTATCGGTATGACTTTAGTCTCTGAGAGCTGGCCGAAAGATCGCCGTTCACGCGCAACTTCAATTGTTGCTTTAGGGTTTCAGGTTGGGATCATCTTAGCTGCCTTAACTGTCAATTTTATTGGTGTGAATTATGGTTGGCGCTGGGTCTTTGCGGTTGGTGTGTTGCCGGCTCTATTTGTCGCTTGGACACGTAAAGGGTTAGCAGAGCCAGAAATTTGGCAAAATCTAAAAGCGGAGCAGAAGAATAAGATCTCGCTCGGTAAACTATTCAAAAATCCACGTGTTGCGGCGACCACAATTGGGTTGATTATTGCCTGTGCAGTGCAGAATTTTGGCTTTTATGGCTTGATGGTTTGGATGCCAAATATGATCGCAAACGAGCTTAATCTTCCTTTTAAAAATACGCTGTTCTGGACGATTTCAACCACTATTGGTATGTCACTTGGTATTGTGGTTTTTGGCTGGTTATGTGACAAGATTGGTCGTAGACCGTCCTATATCATCTTTTTACTCATCTCTGCAGTCTCGATCTGGTTCTATTTCCAACAGACCGATATGTTAATCTTAATCATTTTTGGTTCTGCTATCGGCTTTTTTGTTAATGGTATGATGGGTGGTTATGGTGCGTTATTGGCAGAACACTACCCAACCGATGCCCGTTCAAGTGCTGAAAATATTATCTTTAATGTAGGGCGCGGGATTGCGGGGATCTCCCAAGTTTTAATTGCCTATCTGGCTGATACCTACTCAATTAGTTATGCGTTGGCGCTACTCTCGGCTGCTTATCTATTCTCGGCTTTAGCCTTTATCTTCTTAATTCCAGAGACTAAAGGTAAAGCGCTCGATTAGAATTTAAAAAACGCACTATCAACTTACCTTGGTAGTGCGTTACATCCATTAAATATTAACTGTTATTCAGTTGTTATGATTAATGTAGTGATAAATTAATTTTTATAACTATTTGATTTAAATATTTAAATTATCTTTTCTTCTCTCTTTTTTGTTAAATATTCTGCTCTTTTTTGGTGAACTATTCAGATCAATTAATCATCAATATATGATTAAACTATCAATAAACTATTATTAAATAAGCAGCGCTAAAAAATCGTTAAATAAAAAAGTTCTGCACAAAATAGTTGCACTTTTTTTTAAAACGAGTATTTTGGTTAGCACAATTTTTATTATGTTATTTGAAAGATTATAGATAGATCAGGTAAAAATTAAGTTATGTATAACTCCCTTAAAGCACTCCTCATTATTGTCATTATTAGCGTGGTCATTATACCGACGCGGGGGCGCTTTTGAGTTAAAAACTGTTTTCAGTAAAACCCCCGCCATAAAGCGAGGGTTTTTTTTTGCCTGCTATTTTCCTTAATAAGAGACTATAAAAAAATAGTCTATAACGACAGACGATAACGACAAAAATAAGCGAGGATCTCATGTTAGGAACAGAGTGGATCATTAAAACCTTAAAAGCGCATGGCGTGACGACCGTTTTTGGTTACCCTGGCGGTCAGATTATGCCGCTCTATGATGCGTTATATGATGGTGGTATCGAACATGTACTCTGCCGCCATGAGCAAGGGGCAGCTATGTCGGCGATTGGATATGCAAGGGCAACTGGTAAAACTGGCGTCTGCCTTGCCACTTCAGGACCGGGGGCAACCAATCTTATTACCGGACTTGCTGATGCGCTGTTAGACTCTGTCCCCATTATTGCTATCACTGGGCAAGTGCCCAATCAACTTATTGGCACCGATGCTTTTCAGGAGATTGATGTACTTGGTCTCTCATTAGCCTGTACTAAACAGAGCTACTTAATTGATAAACCAGAGAGTTTGCCAACAATACTAGATGAGGCGTTTGCGATTGCAAACAGCGGGCGAAAAGGTCCGGTGTTGATCGATATTCCGAAAGATATACAGCTTGCAAAATATGATCTTAACGACTGCTCAGATTCCAATCATCAAAGTAGCAAAAGTTTAAATCAGACTGATCAACATCTTCCTACTTCTTCTTCTCTTAATTCCACCCTCTCATCAGAAACACTACAGCAAGGCGTCGCTATGATAATGGCAGCACAAAAACCGATTCTCTATGTTGGTGGTGGTGTTGGGCTGGCTGATGCGGTGGCTGAACTTAGAGCGTTTATTAAATTTACCGAGATTCCAACCGTGGTTACTCTTAAAGGTTTAGGCACAGCTCTGTCTGATAGTGACGGCTATTTAGGTCTGATTGGTATGCATGGAACGAAAGCGGCCAATTTAGCAGTGCAAGCATGTGATCTACTGATCGCTTTTGGTGTGCGGTTTGATGATCGCGTTACCGGTAAATTGAATGAGTTTGCCAAACAGGCGAAGGTGCTACATGTTGATATCGATGCAGCTGAACTTAATAAGCTCTATCAAACTGAGCTTGGTATCTGCGCTGATCTCAAAGTAGTGTTACCTCAGTTACAGCTGGCTCTACAACAGACTTTGCAACCGACCTTAAAACAAGAAAACCAAACTACCTTGGCAATTGCGCCATGGCAGGAGGCGGTAAGTTGCTTAAAAAGCAGCCATCGGGTTCGTTATGATCACCCAGGAGATGCGATCTATGCGCCTGCTCTACTGCGCCGGATTTCTGAACGTAAATCAGCCAGTACTATTATTACGACTGATGTGGGGCAGCATCAGATGTGGACAGCGCAACATATGCAGTTTAGCAATCCACAAAATTTTATTAGCTCTAGTGGGCTAGGTACGATGGGTTTTGGTCTGCCGGCGGCAATTGGTGCGCAGTTGGCTCGCCCTGATGATTGTGTAATCTGCATCTCGGGCGATGGCTCATTTATGATGAATGTTCAGGAACTTACGACCATTAAACGGAAAAAGTTACCGATCAAAATCGTCTTGATTGATAATCAACGCCTTGGCATGGTGCGGCAGTGGCAGCAGCTCTTTTTTTCGGAACGTTATAGCGAGACCAATCTCTCTGATAATCCTGACTTTTTAATGCTGGCTAAAGCGTTTGATATCCCCAGTAGGCGAATCACCCAAAAATCAGAGATTGAGAGTGCATTAGATGAGCTATTTAACGCCAAAACTGCTTATCTTTTGCAGGTAAGTATTGATGAACTTGCCAATGTCTGGCCGTTAGTGCCACCAGGTGCCGCAAATGAGAATATGTTAGAGGGGAGCAGCCATGAAGAGTAACCACCAACTTACCATTACTGCCCATGATAGATTGGGTGAGTTAGAACGCATTTTACGCGTCATCCGCCATCGAGGGGGGGCAATTGATCAGTTAACCATGGCGCGAGAAGGTACCACCTTTACCTTAAATGTGGTATTGACAACCGAAAGGGCAATCGAGAGTTTGGTCAATCAGATTGCAAAATTGGCAAATGTCTTATCAGTATTAAAGGTCAATTAAAACAGCTTTAAAAGTCGATTAAATCAGTTTTAAAGATCGATTTAATTCATCAATTTAACAGGTCGATTTTTAATGAGAAAACGTCTACTTTTCTCCCTGATAACTGAGGTGAGTAGAATAGAACAAAAATTGAATTGAGAGTATAATGCGCGCTTATTGTTCAGTTTAGGTATAAAACTTAGCAAATATAGCAACATCTCAATTCTTATTAAAACAGCTATTACAAGCAATTATTACAAACAGTTATTACGAAACAACTATTACATAATAGTTATTACACAACAGTTATTAAACAACAGTTATTAAACAATAGTTATTAAAAACATTTACAAACAATAGTTTATTTAAAAGTATAAGAGGAAATTAAAATGGGTACTACAGCAAAATCTGACTATATCTGGTTTAACGGTGAGATGGTTCCATGGGCGGATGCCAAAGTTCACGTTATGTCACACGCACTGCACTATGGCACATCAGTATTTGAAGGCGTGCGTTGTTATGATACGCATAAAGGCCCTGCAATTTTCCGCCATCATGAACATGCACAGCGTCTACTCAACTCTGCAAAAATTTACCGATTCCCAGTCCCATACTCAATCGATGAGATTATGGAAGCAACTCGCCAAACAGTTAAGAAAAATGGTCTGAAAAGTGCCTATATTCGCCCTTTAGTCTTTATTGGTGATGTTGGTATGGGGGTTAATCCACCAGCTGGTTACCAGACTAATGTGATGATTGCCGCATTCCCTTGGGGTGCTTACCTTGGTGAGGATGCATTAGAGCAAGGGATTGATGCGATGGTCTCATCATGGAATCGTGTAGCGTCAAATACCATCCCAGCTGCAGCAAAAGCGGGTGGTAACTACCTGTCTTCACTTTTAATTGGTTCTGAAGCGCGTGCAAACGGTTTTCAGGAAGGTTTAGCGCTTGATGTTCACGGTCATGTTTCAGAAGGTGCAGGTGAAAATGTCTTTATTATTAAAGATGGCATTCTCTATACACCTGTCCTTTCATGCTCTGCACTACCCGGTATTACTCGTGATGCAATCTTAACTTTAGCGCGTGACATGGGGATCGAAATTCGTGAACAGATACTATCGCGCGAATCACTCTATCTTGCTGACGAGGTCTTTATGACCGGTACCGCTGCCGAGATCACCCCAGTGCGTAGTGTTGACCGTATTCAGGTCGGTATTGGGCGTTGTGGTCCAATCACCAAAAAGATTCAACAAGCTTTCTTTGGTCTATTTAATGGTCAAACTGAAGATAAATATGGTTGGTTAGATCCAGTCAAATAGCTACACCCACCACTCTTTTAGTGGGGGTTGAGGTTATAGGGCGCTGCCCTATAACTCTCTCATTACAAGATATACGCATATCCACAAATAAATAACAAAAAATTGGGGGCAAGAGATGCCAAAATACCGTTCCGCAACATCCGTTCAAGGCCGTAATATGGCGGGTGCTCGCGCTTTATGGCGCGCTACAGGTGTAAAAAATGAAGACTTTGGGAAGCCTATCATTGCAGTTGTTAACTCATTTACGCAGTTTGTACCAGGTCATGTCCACTTAAAAGATATTGGGCAGCTGGTGGCAAAACATATTGAGGAAGCGGGTGGTATTGCCAAAGAGTTTAACACCATTGCAGTAGACGATGGTATTGCGATGGGGCATGGCGGAATGCTCTATTCACTCCCTTCGCGTGAACTTATTGCTGATTCGGTTGAGTATATGGTCAATGCGCACTGTGCTGATGCGATGGTCTGTATCTCGAACTGCGATAAGATCACTCCGGGTATGTTAATGGCGGCACTGCGTCTTAATATCCCCGTTATTTTTGTCTCTGGTGGTCCGATGGAGGCTGGTAAAACCAAGCTTTCCGATCAGATCATTAAGTTAGATCTCATCGATGCGATGATTCAAAGTGCTAACCCCAATGTGAGTGATGCCGAGAGTGAGCAGATTGAAGAGTCAGCCTGCCCAACCTGTGGATCTTGCTCAGGGATGTTTACCGCAAACTCTATGAACTGCTTAACCGAAGCACTTGGACTTGCGCTGCCGGGTAATGGATCACTTGTTGCAACCCATAAGCAGCGTGAAAAACTGTTTATCGAAGCTGCCCACCGAATTGTTGATATTACCAAACGCTATTATGAGCAGGATGATGCCTCATTCCTACCGCGCAATATTGCAACCAAAGCCGCTTATGAGAATGCGATGTCACTCGATATTGCGATGGGCGGATCAACTAACACCGTACTGCATCTACTCGCAACAGCCCAAGAGGGCGAGATCGATTTTACGATGTCAGATATCGATAGATTGTCTCGTAAAGTTCCTCACCTATGTAAAGTTGCCCCAAGTACCCAGCTATATCATATGGAAGATGTTCACCGCGCTGGTGGTGTAATGGCAATTTTAGCTGAGCTTGATCGAGCTGGTCTGCTTAACCGTAATGTTCATAATATTTTAGGGTTGACCCTCTCTGAAGAGTTAGCCAAATATGACATTATGCAGAGCGACGATGAAGCAGTTAAAAAGATGTATCGTAGTGGACCTGCTGGAATCCGTACCACCAAAGCATTTTCGCAAGACTGTTATTGGGATACGCTGGATCAAGATCGCACTTTAGGCTGTATTCGTGATAAAGCGCACGCCTATAGCCAAGATGGTGGACTTGCGACCCTGTATGGCAATGTGGCACTTGATGGTGCGATTGTAAAAACCGCCGGCGTTGCTGCTGAAAATCTGGTTTTTAGAGGGCCAGCAAAAGTATTTGAGAGCCAAGAGGATGCGGTAGATGCAATTTTAGGTGGTCGCGTAGTTGAAGGGGATGTGGTTGTCATCATTTATGAAGGTCCAAAAGGGGGGCCGGGTATGCAGGAGATGCTCTACCCAACTAGCTACCTTAAATCGATGGGATTAGGTAAAAAGTGTGCACTGATTACTGATGGACGTTTTTCGGGCGGATCTTCAGGGCTATCGATTGGGCATATCTCACCTGAGGCAGCCAATGGCGGTATTATTGGGTTAGTGCGTGATGGCGATATTATTGATATTGATATCCCAAATCGTAAATTAGTTTTAGATGTTTCGGATGCTGAATTGGATATGCGACGTGTTGCAGAGATGGAGCGTGGGGATAAAGCATTTACACCCCATAATCGTGATCGATATGTCTCTTACGCTCTAAAAGCCTATGCATCACTTGCGACCAGTGCCGATAAAGGTGCGGTACGTGATAAAAGTAAATTGGGTGGATAATCTATATGATTTGTTAGCGGTAAGAGGCTAACAAATCATATATAAGATAATTATTATAAGATAGCTATTATAAGATAACTATTTTGAATGGTAACGGTATATAAGATGAGTGAACAAAGAGAGAGCGAGTTAACAGGTGCCGACTATTTAAAAGCGACACTCTGCGCAGCAGTATACGATATTGCAGAAGTTACCCCACTTGAAGAGATGGAGAAGATCTCGGAGAGAATCGATAACCAAGTATTTGTTAAACGAGAAGATAGGCAATTAGTACATAGCTTTAAAATTCGTGGTGCACAAGCAATGATCGCAAGCCTTACTGATGAGGAGCGTAAACGTGGCGTGATTGCTGCCTCAGCGGGTAATCATGCCCAAGGTGTTGCCCTTTCAGCTTCTAAACTTGGGATCAGCTCCCTAATTGTTATGCCATTAACTACGGCTGATATAAAAGTTGAAGCGGTTAAAAGTTTTGGTGGTGATGTACTCCTTTATGGCGCCAATTTTGATGAAGCCAAAGCCAAAGCGATTGAGTTAGTCAAAGAGCAGAATCGCGTTTTTATCCCCCCATTTGATCACCCGCTCGTTATTGCTGGACAAGGCAGCATAGCGATGGAGCTCCTTCAGCAGAATCCCAAATTAGATCGTATTTTTGTACCAGTTGGTGGAGGTGGACTTGCAGCAGGTGTTGCCGCTGTGATTAAACAGATTATGCCATCGATAAAAGTAATTGCAGTTGAACCGGTAGATTCTGCCTGCCTTAAAGCTGCTTTAGAGGCTGGTAAGCCGGTAGATCTAGAGCATGTAGGGCTATTTGCTGAAGGTGTAGCGGTTAAGCGTATTGGTGATGAGACCTTCCGCCTTTGCCAGCAATATATTGATGACACTATTACAGTTGATAGTGATGAAATTTGCGCCGCAGTTAAAGATCTCTTTGATGATGTGCGCGCGATAGCTGAACCGTCAGGTGCGGTTGCCTTAGCTGGTTTAAAAAAATATGTTGCAATGCACAATATTCATAGCGAAAAACTGGCGCATATTTTGTCGGGTGCAAATCTAAACTTCCATAATCTCCGTTACATCTCTGAACGTTGTGAATTGGGTGAAAAGAGAGAGGCGCTGCTTGCTGTTACTATTCCCGAACAGAAAGGGAGTTTTTTAACTTTCTGTAAGCTGTTAGGCGGTCGATCAGTCACTGAGTTCAATTACCGTTATGATGAGAATAGCCCAGTGCAGAGCGCATCAGTTTTTGTCGGCGTGAGAATCCATAAAGCAGACGAGAAAGCAGCGCTAATTAGCGAACTTAATAGTGCCGGATATCAGGTTGTTGATCTCACCGATGATGAGATGGCGAAGTTGCATGTCCGCTATATGATTGGTGGTAAACCGGCTAAACCACTTAATGAGCAGATATACAGTTTCCAATTCCCAGAATCACAAGGGGCGCTGCTTAAGTTCCTACAGACGGTCGGCACCAATTGGAATATCACCATGTTCCACTACCGTAGCCACGGCACTGATTATGGTCGCGTGTTGGCAGCTTTTGAGGTTGATAGCGGCGATAAGGCGTTTAACCAACATCTAGCAAAATTGGGTTATGCTTTCCATAATGAGAGCGCAGATCCCTCGCTCAACATATTTTTAACTAATCAAAAAAAATAGTCGTTCTACGATTTTTCTAAAGAAGTATTAAATTACTATTTATGGCAATACCATAATATCGTTTTGAAGCAATGTAGTCGAAACTGTATTTACTCAACAAGATAGTAAAAACTACGTTAATACAACGTCAATACTTAGTTAATAACAGGTTAATGCCTAGTTAATAATTCGTTAATACTTCGTGACGATCATTTACATCAATTTACTAGTGCATACGATTGAGACGTAGTAAGATAAAAAAGCAGTAAAAAAAGTGTTAAAAGCAGTAAATCCTTTAAATATGCAAGAATTAACAAATATTAATTAGGTAACATTAATTAAATAACATTAATTAAATATATTTACTAAATAAATGTACTTTATATTCAATTATTAAGCTGTAATGATAGTTTGCCAATCGCAGAGGATTATAGAACTATGATTATAAAAACGAGGAGCTTGAAATATGCAGATAACGGGTTTTAAGAAATTTTACTTATGGTTAGTCGCGATAATTCTGCTCGCGAGCGGACTATTTTGTACAATTCTAGGTATAAAACTTATTGCTCTTGATGGCAGTTGGTATTATGCCCTAATGGGAATTGTACAGATTATCTCAGCGGTGCTTTTATTTTTAAAAAGCCCTAAAGGCGCCAGCCTATATGGTCTTGCCTTTCTTTTAACTATTATATGGTCGCTTTACGAAGTAGGTTTACAATTTTGGCCACTATTTACCCGTTTAATGGTATTTGGTGGCTTTGCTATGTTGGTTGCTTTTGCCTACCCAATGCTTGCTAAAGCAAAAGATAGAACTGCAGGTAATGGAGGGTATATTTTAGGGGTTTTGATGGCTATTTTACTTGCTATCTCCCTAGGTTTGATGTTTAAAGAACATAATGTTATCTATAATCCTGTCGATTTAGCGAAGAAAACATTAACCGCTGACGAAGCGCCACTTGACTGGAAACAGTATGCTAATACCACGATGGGTACACGTTTTTCTGGTGCTGATCAGATAACCAAAGATAATGTTAACAAACTACAAGTTGCGTGGACTTTCCGAACTGGCTATATCCCATCGAATAGCGGTTCTGGACCTGAAGATCAAGATACCCCATTACAGATTGATGATACTGTCTATATATGTACACCAATCAATGAAGTTATTGCAATTGATGCCGATAGTGGAGAGCAGAAGTGGCGCTATGATCCAAAAGCAACCTCGCCAAATTGGCAGCGATGCCGTGGATTAGCTTACTATGAAGATAAAGCTGATAAGCCGGTAGCCACTATAAGTCATGAAAATAACGACCACGATAACGTTAGTGGCAACATTAGTAATAATATTAGTGACAACAGTAGTAACAACGTCTGCCCTGCACGTATTATTATGAACACCATTGATGCCCGTTTAATGGCAATTAACGCCAAAACAGGTGAACTGTGTAGTGATTTTGGTGATAAAGGTGTTGTTGATCTGAAAGAGAACATGGGTGATATTCCTCCAGGATATTATGAACCAACCGCAGCACCATTAGTTGCTAATGATGTGATTGTTATTGGTGGGCGTGTGGCAGATAACTACTCAGTTGGTGAACCAGGTGGCGTGGTGCGTGCCTTTGATGTCCATACCGGTAAACTTGTCTGGGCTTGGGATCCGGGTAATCCATCAATAACCACAGTGCCTCCTAAAAATGAGACCTATACCCGCGGTACAGTTAATGTCTGGGCGACCATGGCATATGATCCAGAGTTAGATCTTGTCTATGCACCAACCGGTAATGCTACGCCTGACTTTTTTGGTGGTCACCGTACTAAATATGATGATGAATATAACTCATCTATCGTCGCTTTAGATCGCAAAACTGGTAAAATTCGTTGGAAGTTTAGAAATGTACATCATGATCTGTGGGATTATGATCTCCCATCCCAACCGCTCCTTTATAATGTGCATGATAGCGAAGGTAATACGGTAAAAGCGTTGATACAGACCACTAAATCGGGTGAGATCTTTATGCTTAACCGAGAAACTGGTGAACCGATTGCCGAAGTGCAGGAGAGACCGGTTCCACAAGGTGATGTTGATGGTGAGTACTACTCAAAAACACAGCCATTCTCGGTCGGGATGCCATCAATTGGTAATGAGACATTAACTGAAAAAGATATGTGGGGGGCGACCATTTTTGATCAGCTTCTCTGCCGTGTTGACTTTGCCGGATCAGTCTATAACGGTCTCTTTACACCGCCACATATGCATAAAACCTTGCAATATCCAGGCTCTTTAGGTGGTATGAACTGGGGAAGCGTTGCCGTTGATCCGCAAACTAATTTAATGTTTGTGAATGATATGCGAATTGGTTTAACCAACTGGATGATTCCACAAGAGAATATTCCTAAAAATGCAAGTGGTATTGAGATGGGTATCGTTCCACAAAAAGGGACACCTTATGGCGCAATGCGTTTAAGATTCACCTCTGCTTTAGGGATTCCTTGCCAAAAACCACCATTTGGCACCATGACCGCAATCGATCTCAACACACGCCAAATTGTATGGCAAAGACCGTTAGGTACCGTGATGGATACCGGTATTTTGGGTATTCCAATGCACCTACCAGCGCCAATCGGTATGCCGACAATTGGTGGTCCAATGGCAACAAAATCGGGGCTACTCTTTTTTGCGGCAACCCAAGACTTCTACCTAAGAGCTTTTGATACTTTAACTGGTAAAGAGGTTTGGAAAGCGCGCCTTCCAGTTGGTAGCCAAGGTACACCGGTGACCTATATTTCACCTAAAACAGGTAAACAGTATATTGTCATCTCGGCTAGTGGTGCAAGACAGTCCCCAGTTCGTGGTGATTATGTGATTGCCTATGCGCTGCCAGATGATATTGAAAAGTAACTTTATAATTTATTCATATATAGTTAGCAGTAATAATAAACTTTTTGTATTGAATTATAGTTTAGAATTATAGTATTGAATTGTTGTGTTAACTTGTATGAATAAATAGTGAAAGAAAAAAACTCCATCAGATCTACTGATGGAGTTTTTCTTTGAATTAAAACATTGATTTAAAAACATTAATTTAAAAAAGGACGTTTTACGGTAAAAATAGATCGTTAACCCTAAAACATTTTTACCCCTAACATGATCAACCCTAAAGCAATGCTAACCCTAAAACATTATTAATTTTAAAATATGTTAATTTTAAAACATGTTATTTTTAAAATATCGTTAATTCTAAAAAATTGTTATCTAACAAATTGATAAAATTCCTTACCACTGGATCTGTTTAATATAGCCTTTAACAATATCGACGCTGTTCTCAAAAAGCTGTTTTTCATTAGGGGCAAAATCGAGTTGAATGATTTTTTTCACTCCGTTTTGATCCAATATCGCAGGTACGCCTATTGCCACATCATGATAACCATATTCGCCATCTAAGATGCAGGAGAGGGCGAGGGCGCGGTGGCTGTTGGTTAAGATCTGTTGGCAAATTTCGGTGATGGTACTGCCAATGCCATACTCGGTGCAATGTTTACGATCAGCAATTTCAAACCCCATATGCCTTGCTTGCGAGCCGATTTTTGCAAAATCAACTCTATTTTTCACTAATTGATTGAGGTGAATACCGTAGACGGATGAGTGAGACCAGACCGGAAACTGAGAGTCGCCATGTTCACCAACGACAAACGCATCGATGCTTTGTGGGCCAATATCCATCTGCTGACCTAGTAGACGGCGTAATCTTACTGTATCAAGCCAAACGCCGGTACCAATCACACGTTGCCTTGGCAGACCTGACAACTTCCAGACTTGATAGGTGATGGCATCACAAGGGTTGGTGGCAATGAGAAAGATGCCATTAAAGCCATTTGCCATCATCCCAGGTATTATTGAGCTGATAATTTTAGAGGTACCGGTAAGCTCTTCAGCGCGGCTCTTTTTTGCTATGCCTGAGGTAACGGCTAAAATAGCGATATCGATATCAGCGCAGTCGATTGCCTCACGTAGTGTCACTTTGATCATATTAGGTCTGTAAGCTGCTGCATCTAAGAGATCTTGCTGTTGACCGTAAACTAACTCCTTATTAATATCAACTAATGCTATCTCTTCACAGATGCCGCGATTAATTAACGTATAAGCGGTTGTTGCACCCACATTACCGACACCAATTATCATCACTTTACGTAGTTTCATTTTGAGCCTCACTTGTCTGGTTTTGATAAACTGTTAAGTAAAAGATTAGATCTTTTTTGCACAAACAAACTTTTTAAGAGCAGATTTACTCATTCTGAATAGATAGAGCAAAAAAATGTAAATATTAAAAATAAACCAATGTAAACCGTTGGTTATAACCGCATATAGTTATAAATTCATGTAGTTTTAAAGCATGTAGTTTTAAAGAATATAGTTATAAAGAATATGGTTATAAATAAGATAGTTATAAATATGCTGGTTATAAATAAAATAGTAATAAACGCATAACTTTGTTTTTGCGCGGTTATTCTGTTATTAGCACTATTTATCTTGGTTTAATTTTACTATACTACAATTGTGATAGAACAAAATAGCCTCAGAATGGTATAAACTGATCTTATTTAGATCAAAAGTTAATTGAGATTGAGCATTAATAGAGATAGAGAGTTAACTGACAAAAGCGATTAACTTTTGATAACAAGCATGCTTGATATTAAACTTGATAATAGGCTCAATATTAATAAAAGTCTAATATTAACAATATTTTAGATATCAATAATAGATATCTAAATTTCACTATTTTGTTGCTACTGTTAAGTAAAATACTTTGGTAAAAGTCGTTGACTTATCTTATCTAAATAATAATAATTCTCATTATCGTTAACTGCTACTTTAGGAGCTCTCTCTAATGCCTACTACTTACAACCGTTTTAAAACAGTTCTTATCGCGCTAATCTCTTCGTTTTTCCTGATATCTACAATGGTTAATTCCGCCTATGCCACAGAAAAAAAATTTAAAGTGGTCACCACATTTACCGTGATTCAAGATATGGCAAAAAATATTGCTGGGGATGCCGCCGTAGTAGAGTCAATCACTAAAGTGGGAGCTGAGATTCACGAGTATGAACCGACGCCGCAAGATATTGTTAAAGTACAGTCTGCTGATTTAGTGTTATGGAATGGTTTAAATTTAGAGTTATGGTTTAAACGTTTTTTTGAAGATATTAAAAATGTCCCCGCTGTTGTTGTCACCAAAGGTATTACCCCAATGCCGATTCAAGAGGGGAGTTACAAGGGAAATCCAAATCCCCACGCATGGATGTCACCCACTTTAGCCTTAACCTACATTGAAAATATCCGCGCTGCACTCTGCGAGTATGATCCAAAAAATGCAGAGACCTATAACCACAATGCCGCAGTTTATGCCGATAAAATTAGGGAATTAGATGCACCACTACGGGCAAGATTAGCCAAGATTCCTCAGCAGAATCGTTGGCTAGTAACAAGTGAAGGAGCATTTAGCTATTTAGCGCGCGATTATGATATGAAAGAGGCCTATTTATGGCCAATTAATGCCGAAGGTCAAGGCACACCGCAGCAGGTTAAACATGTAATTGATCTAGTCAACGCTAACCACATTCCGGTTGTTTTTAGTGAAAGTACCGTCTCAAATAAGCCGGCGATTCAGGTAAGCCGTGAGACTGGTGCTAAATATGGTGGCGTGCTCTATGTTGATTCGCTATCTACCGCTGATGGACCTGTTCCAACCTATATTGATCTTTTAAAAGTGACCGTTGAGACAATTGCTAAAGGGTTTGATGATTAGGTTTTTACGTGAGTAGATCACTTTAATCTTATCGGAATCTTTTATTTAACTTTTAGTTAATCATAGATAACTTTTATTAACCGTAAGGGGCGCTGAAAAGTAATGACCAACATCAAATTAGACGTTAATGATATTACTGTGACCTATAATAATGGTCACACCGCCATTCATGATGCCAGCTTTTCACTTGAAGGTGGTACTGTCTGTGCACTCGTTGGGATCAATGGTAGTGGTAAGTCGACCCTGTTTAAAACCATTATGGGGATGGTTCGCCCAACTAACGGTTCGGTAACGCTTAATGGTTTACCTATAAAACAGGCGCTAAAGCAGAATTTAATCGCTTATGTCCCCCAAACCGAGGAGGTCGATTGGGACTTCCCCGTTTTGGTCTCTGATGTTGTGATGATGGGGCGATATGGTCACATGACTTTTTTACGGATTCCGACCAAAGAGGATAGGCGACAGGTCGATCTCGCTTTAGAGAAGGTGAATATGAGTGATCTTAAAAATCGGCAAATTGGTGAACTTTCAGGCGGGCAGAAAAAGAGGGTCTTTCTAGCGCGGGCTTTAGCGCAGCAAGGTAAGGTATTACTGTTAGATGAACCTTTTACTGGCGTAGATGTTAAAACTGAAAACGCAATTATAGATCTACTCAAACGGCTACGGGAGGAGGGGCATCTAATTTTGGTCTCCACCCACAATTTAGGTAGTGTGCCAGAATTTTGTGATCATGTAGTTCTGATTAATCAGACTGTTCTTGCCTCTGGTCCAACCAAAACCACTTTTACACCGCATAATTTAATGATCACCTTTGGTGGCGCACTCCGTTATTTAAGTCTATCGGGTAGTAGATTACATGAAGATGAGGATCCGCGAATGGTCTCAGTATTGACTGATGATGAGCGTGCCGCAGTCTTTTATGGTAAGGGTAAAGATGACTCACCACATGAAAATCTACTTTGGACAGATGGTGCCTATCATACTGAACCAGAACGAGGTAAGCGTGATGATCTTATTTGAGCCGTTCCAATATGAGTATATGTTAAGGGCGATCTGGGTGAGTGGTATGGTTGGCGCTGCTTGCGCATTTCTCTCTGCCTTTTTAATGTTAAAGGGGTGGTCTTTAATGGGGGATGCGTTATCGCACTCTGTGGTGCCCGGTGTAGCTGGTGCTTATGCGCTTGGTTTGCCTTATGCTATTGGCGCTTTTTTTACTGGTATGCTGGCGGCGCTCTCAATTGCGCTTATCCGCAGCTTTACCCGTTTAAAAGAGGATGCCATTATCGGCTTTATCTTCACCACCTTTTTTGCCTTCGGTCTGCTTATCATTTCGCTCAATCCAACATCGGTGAATGTGCAAACCATCATCTTTGGTAATATTTTAGGAATTGCGGATGAAGATATGGTTCAAGTAGTGATTATTATAGTTATCTCTTTTCTACTACTGCTGCTGCTCTGGAAAGATCTGTTGGTAACTTTTTTTGATGAGATCCACGCGAGATCGATTGGACTCAATCCATTTTGGCTAAAGATCATCTTTTTTACGATCTTAAGCGCCTGCACCGTTGCAGCGTTACAGACAGTTGGTGCAATATTAGTTATCGCCATGGTGGTGACCCCTGGGGCAACTGCATACCTTTTAACTAATCGATTCCGGACACTGCTCATTATTGCCGTTATTATTGGCGGTTTAACTGGAGCAGTCGGCGCATGGATTAGCTACTTTGTGAATGGCGCTACCGGTGGGGTTATCGTGACATTACAGACTTTAATCTTCCTTTTAGCATTTCTGTTGGCACCACAGCATGGTCTGCTCCCTAATCGGCTACGAATAAGACGATTACGTATAAGGCGACTACAAAAGAGCAGCTAGCGTTGTTTATCATCGTTAACTGTTATATCTGTTATAGCAGTGATATTCATAGTCTTAACAGTAACAGGTTATAGAACTTAAGCAGTGGGGGATTTATGTTAGAGATATGGGATTTTATTGTCTTGCCATTTTCGTTTCCATTTATGCAACGGGCAATATTAGCTGCGCTAGCAACAGGATTTGTCTGCGCTCTGCTCTCCTGCTTCCTTGTCTTAAAGGGGTGGTCTTTAATGGGGGACGCTATTTCGCATGCCGTTTTACCCGGTATTGTGATCGCTTATCTATTGGGGTTACCACTCATCATCGGCGCTTTTACATCAGGTATCTTCTGCTCTGTTGCAACTGGTTATATTAAAGAGAATTGCCGAGTGAAGGAGGATACGGTGATGGGTATTGTCTTCTCGGGGATGTTTGCCTTTGGTTTAGTCCTCTTCTCAAAAGTGGATACGACACAACATCTAAACCATATTCTATTTGGTAATGTTTTAGGGACAACGGCGGCAGAGTTAACCCAGATTGCAGTTATCTCGATTGTGGTCTCAATCATTATTATTTTAAAACGACGGGATCTAATGCTCTTCTGTTTTGATCCAGTGCAGGCAAAAGTGGTAGGGTTACCAGTAAAACTTTTACACTATGGTCTACTTAGTATACTGGCGTTAACCATTGTCGCCTCACTACAAGCGGTTGGTGTAATTTTAGTTATCGCAATGCTGATTGCACCTGGTATCACCGCTTTCTCACTCTGTAAACGCTTTCAATGGATGCTATTAATTGCCATTGTTGTCTCTGTCTCATCAACGGTTTTGGGCACCATAATTAGTTTCTATATCGATGCCGCAACAGGTGCCTGTATTGTTATTTTACAAGCAACGCTATTTTTATTAACGCAGATCTATAGTTATCTGCGCCTGATGTTGATAAGAAAACAGTTGCCAGTAAGTTAACAGAGCTGAGATCTTACAGCGCAATAACACGATCAAATAGTGGCTCTTCGGTTAAACGGTGAGTCACAATTAAGACGGTTTTTTTAGCGCAGGTCTGTTTAATCAATTTGATAATCTGCTGTTCAGTTGCACTATCTAAGCTCTCTGTCGGTTCATCCATCAACACCAGTGGTGCATCATGCAGTAGTGCTCTAGCGATCCCGATTCGTCGCATCTCGCCTCCTGAAAGGGTGCGCCCACTGCTACCAAGCCAGAGATCGAGACCCTCCTCGCTAGTGAGTAACTTATCTAACTCAACCTCTTTTAGTACCTCAATTAACGATTCATCACTGGCATTAGGGTTACCAAGCAGCAGATTATTGCGTAAGGTGTCACTAAAAATGGTGATCACTTGCGGCACAACAGCCATAGATTGACGTAGAGTTGCTTCATCAAGATCGTTTATCGAGATCCCATTAAATAGGATTTTGCCTTTTTTAGGCTCCCACTCACGGGTAATCAGACTTAATAGGGTTGATTTACCACAACCCGTTTTCCCAATAATACCGATATGTTCACCTGCATTAACGTTGAGTGAAAAGTCGCGCAGTACGGCAAAAGGCTGATTTGGGTAGCTGAAGGTGATATTTTCTAGATTTAAGGTGATCGCACTAAGATCTAATTTAGCACCGTGATTAACAAAGGTGATGGCTGGCTGCTGATTAAAAATCTCATTAGTCCTTTTAGCTGATGCCACAACTTGCCCTAAAAAGATAAATGACCCTGCAATTGGGGCTAAAATTTCGGCACTAGAGAGCGCCACAAAGAGGAACAGTGCAACAAGTGGCGTGGCGTCATGTAGGGTTGCTAAACCTAATACCAGTAGCGTTAAGATCCCAATAATGATAATGATAAAAGCAGTGGATAGCCCCATTAGGGAAGATTGCCGCTGCTGATTCGCTAACCAAGCAGATTCAAGCTGATCAAGCTGCTTGCGGTACTTTTCACGGGCATTGAACAGCGTCAATTCCGCTTGACCATCAAGGTAGTTGATCAACTTTTGGCGATAGTCGCGCTGTTGTGCTGCTAACTCTATCCCAAGTTGTTTACCTGCTTGGTAAAATAGTGTCGGGAGGGTAATAAGTGATAAAGTTAAAATGGCTGTGATAACTAGTGCAATTTCGCGGTCGATAAAACTCAATCCAACAAATAGTAGAGCAATAATCGCTAGCGCCGTAACAATTGGTGAAAAGAGTTTTAAGTAGAGGTGATCTAAGTGGTCGATATCAGCAATAAAACGGTTCAGAAGATCCGCTTTTTGGTAACGATCTAGTTGCCCAGCACTTAAAGGTAAGATCTTTTTAAAGGCCAAAGTGCGTAGATAGGTCAAAATTTTAAATGTTGCATCATGATCGACAAGCCGCTCAAAATAGCGAGCCGCAGTACGTACAATTGCAGCGCCACGAACACCGGCAGCAGGTAACATGTAGTTAAAAGTGTAGAGCCCAGCGAGACCCGCTACAGCAGTTGATGCTAAAAACCACCCTGAGAGGGAGAGGAGAAATACCGAAGCTGCTAAAGTGATAATTGAGAGGGTCAACCCTAAAACAATTTGCCAAAAGTAGTGTCTATAAATTTTGAGATAAGGGAGTAAGATTTTTAACATGTAGACCCCTTATTATCTAAATTATGTAAGTTATCTAAATTACCTAGATTATTTAAGTTATCAAGATTATCTGTTTTTACCCCATTTTGTAGGGTAGTAAGAGGTAAAATTTGACTATTTTTTAACTGCCAAATCGCACTAAACTGTTCCAAATTATCCTCGATCTGATGCGTAATGGTGATGCTATTAACAGCAATATCATGGAGCGGAATTTCTGCTATCGTCGCTTTATCAAGACTGGCAGTTGGTTCATCAAGCAGTAATAGCTGGCAAGGTTTTAACATCGCTCTAGCTATTGCAATACGCTGCGCTTGACCTATCGAGAGCCGCACGGCATTCTCACCAACATTGGTATCAAGCCCATCTGGCAACTTAGCAATAACCTCGGTCAGCTGTGCTCTATCAATAACTGCATCCAACTCACTTTGGGTCGCATCTGGTTTGGCTAATAGGATATTTTGCCGAACCGTTGCATTAAGCAGATAGGGATTTTGCCCAATCCAACTCAGTTGCTGTTGCCAAGCAGTTAAATCGAGATCACGCAACTCAATGCCATTGATTTTTAGTGATCCTTGGTAGGGTAAAAAGCCAAGTAGTGCATTGAATATTGAGCTTTTACCCTCGCCACTAGTACCAATAATGGCTAAATTAAATGGCGCCTGTAAGTTGAACGAGAGCGGACCAACTAGAGGTTTTTGATCGGTAGATAAGACAGATAGATGATCTGCCACAATTGAATCTAATGGGTGATCTAGTTTTTCTGTACCCGCTTTTGATTCAGTCGAACCGCTACTATTTTTGGTCGCATTTTGAGTCGCGGTTAAGAAGTTTTCAATATTATCTGCTGCAGCTACCGCTTCCGCTTTCGCATGATAGAATGTACCTAAATCACGCAGTGGTTGGAAAAATTCCGGTGCTAAAATAAGGGCAAAAAATCCGGAAAATAGCGAGATGATGCCACCATTGAGATTATGGTCACTCTCTAAAAATGAGGCGCCAAAATGGAACTCTCCCAAGTAGGAGAAGCCAAAATAGACTGCAACTACCGCAATGGCAATAGAGGTGAAAAATTCTAAAACAGCGGAGGATAAAAAGGCTAATTTAAGTACTTGGACTGTTTTTTGCCTGAAATCTTCGGCTGCTGCAGTAATTGCTACTGTCTGTGCCGCCCCTTGATTAAAAAGACGGATCGTTTTTAACCCTTTGAGACGATCTAAAAAGTGACCACTTAAGTGCGCCAGTGCCTTAAAGTTGCGCCGATTGACATCGGCAGCGCCCATCCCGACCAAGATCATAAATATAGGAATTAACGGCGCGGTTGCTAATAAGATGATAGCTGCTGCCCAATTGAACGGGAGAATCGCCACCACAATGAGTATCGGTATTATCATCGCTAAGCGCATTTGTGGTAGATAGTTGGCATAAAAATCTTGCAACTTATCAACCTGTTCAACTATTAGGGTGCTTGAGCTACCACTATTTTGGAGATAGGCAGGACCTAATGTCTCAATACGATTTAGGAGCAGCTGCCGAATCTGCTGCCGTATTTTTACCCCGATGGTAAAGTTGATTTTTGCGCGTAGATAGGTGAAAAGTGCACGTAATAGGAGTGTGCCAATAAATAGGAGCAGATAGTGAGTTACCGATCCAAAACCCTGTTTTTCAATAATCAGCTTTTGTAAAATCGTTGCTAATAGTGCAGCTTGCATGATGATGACAATTGCCGAAAAAAAACCGATTAACACAGCATAACGTAATGCACTTTTTTGCATTTTAGTCTGCTGTTTTAACCAATGTAAAAGATGAGTTTGTACTTTTTTATCAAGAGACATAATATTACGTGACTTTTTACCTAGTGCGTTTACATACTATTTTGTAAAGGTTAAGTTGTTGCTGAGTTTATCTAAATAGTGCTCAGCATCTAATGCTGCCATACAGCCAGTTCCTGCCGAAGTAATCGCTTGACGATAGGTGTGATCAGCAACATCACCCGCTGCAAAAATGCCTTCAACACTGGTCTTAGTTGCTTCGCCTTCGGTGCCTGATTTCACTTTGATATAGCCATTTTCAAGCGCTAGTTGACCTTCAAAGATAGCTGTATTAGGTTTATGACCAATCGCAATAAATACACCTAAAACAGGGATCTCTTCCGTTTGTGTACTCTCTACCGTACTGCGAATACGAATGCCAGTAACACCCATCTCATTGCCGAGAATTTCATCAACCACATGGTTGGTGTGAAGAATAATTTTACCTTGCGCTACTTTTTCATGTAGACGTTTTAACAGAATTTTTTCGGCGCGGAAGGTATCACGGCGGTGAATCAGGTGCACTTCGCTCGCAATATTGGCAAGGTAAAGTGTCTCTTCAATGGCGGTATTACCCCCACCAACTACAGCCACTTTTTGGTTGCGATAAAAAAAGCCGTCGCAGGTAGCACAAGCAGAGACCCCTTTACTTTTAAATGCCTCTTCTGATGGGAGACCAAGGTATTGTGCGCTAGCGCCAGTTGCGATAATCAGCGCATCACACTGATATTCGGTATCACTACCATAGAGTTTGAACGGTTTTTGGCTAAAATCGACGCGATCAATCTGATCTAAAATAATTTCGGTATCAAATCGTTCGGCATGGTTTCGCATATTAACCATCAGCTCTGGACCGGTTAAGTCAAATGGTGCTGATGGCCAGTTTTCGATCTCAGTTGTTGTTGTGAGCTGACCACCCTCTTGCATACCGGTAATTAATACGGGGGAGAGGTTGGCTCTTGCAGCATAGATTGCCGCGGTATAACCAGCTGGCCCTGATCCTAAAATTAATAATTTTGCATATTTAGTTTGCATCATCTGCTCCATCTACTAAAGATTAAGTTATAAAAATGTACAGAGGTCATCAAGTGGCCAACGGATATGATCAGCAGGTTGTTTAACACGATAACCAAATGTTAAACAGAGCGTTACACCCCATGCATCACCGCTAAATTGTGGTATAGATTTTTCTAGAATCTTTACTAAGCTATTGTGCTGGAACCCACCAATTGCACAGGAGTCAATACCATTATAGGCGGCAGCTGTCATCATATTGGCAGCAGCAATGTAGCCTTGCATCTCAGACCAGTGATCTATTGTGAGTCCATCGGCTAAACCTTGCTCTAGGAAGTTAATAAGGGATTGGCTAACAATATCAATGGCTGTTTCATCATCCCTATTTGGTAGTTCACGGGCAACGGCGCGCCGTAGATAGTCGCTCTGTAAGGTAAATTGACTCGCTTTGCGATAGAGGATAATAACTAATTGGGAGCAGGTGGTGATCTGCTTCTGATCATAACAGACAGCGCGTATCTGCGTTTTGAGATCTGGATTATCGATTACGACAAAATGCCACGGCTCTAAACCAAAAGAGGAGGGGGAGCAGCGCCCCGCTTCTAAGATTGCATTAAGATCAGTAGAGGTGATCTTTCGATCTTCATTAAACTGTTTGCAAGCATGGCGGAAACTAAATGCTTGGGCTAATTTGTTCATTATATTCTCCTTAAAGTTGCCACTTATTCGCTTTTGTCATGCCAAGGCGCAACTTTATATAGTAATAATATTCCGGGAATAGCAAGCACTGTACATAATCCAAAAAACGTTGTCCAGCCTAAAAATTCCACCATAAAACCGGTTGTGGCATTGATAAGAGTACGTGGGATGGCTGCAATACTGGTAAATAGAGCAAACTGTGTTGCTGTATATAGGGGGTTAGTTGTTTTTGCTATAAAAGCGACAAAAGCAGCCGTGCCAAGTCCAACGCCTAAAGCTTCAAAGCTTATCACAATTGCGAGTAAAATTAGTTCGTCTCTCGCTATTGTTGTAAAAGGCCCATTAATAGAGAGCCAGATAAAGCCAAATATTGAAAAAAGTTGCACAAAACCAAAGAGCCAGAGGGCGCGGTTTATACCAATTTTAATCATCAATGCCCCACCAATAAGCGCACCGAAGACACTTGGCCATAGTGAGGCATTTTTAGCGATCAGCCCAATATCAATTCGGCTATAGCCCATCTGTAGATAGAAGGGGGTAGCTAAGGCAGTAGCCATGCTATCACCTAGTTTGTAGAGGAAGATAAACAGTAAAATCAGCAGCGCAGATTTTACCCCATTGCGATTGATAAATTCGGTGAAGGGTTTGCTGATAATATTTTTTAAATTGAAATTAATAAGATTTGGATCTTTTGGTTCTTTAATAATCAATACCTTAGCTTCTGCATCGATTGTCATTGGCTCTTTCACCACAATCGTCAGAATAATGGCTGGGAGCATAAACAGCGCTGTGATGATAAATACACTCTCCCAATCGAGATAGTGCGATAAGATAAGCGAAAGTGAGCCAGGAACAAGTCCTGCAAGGCGAAAGGCATTGATATGGATGCTGTTACCTAATCCAAGTTCATTATCACTGAGTAGTTCGCGCCGAAATGCATCTAATGCGATATCTTGTGTTGCCGAGAAGAGGGCAATGGTTAATGAGATTATCGATATTAATGCTAGATCCCATTTTGGTGAACAGAAACCTAAGGTGATGATTAAGAGTAATAGACTAGTTTGTGAAATTACCATCCAATCACGCCTGCGTCCCAATCCTAAAGGTGAAAATCTATCCATAAATGGTGCCCAGAGGAATTTACCAATATAGGGGAACTGTGTCAATGAAAGGGCGCCAATTGCCGCTATTGAGATCCCCTCACTCTCAAGCCATGCTGGCAGTAATTGTATGAGTAGAAAGAAAGGTAAACCTGACGCAAAACCGGTAAATAGGCAGATGACCATTTTTGATCTAAAAATTTTAGATCTCTCTTTTAATTGTGCTTCAGATTCTTCTAGATCATCTCTATTATTCATATCAATCATTTATATCAGTTTTTTATATCTATTTTTTAAAGTAAAACGGGGAGGAGAGTGACAATAACATGTTGGTCAGATATTTTTCAAAATGTTATGATACCACATGCGTGAATAAAACGATCCATTAAGAGGTAAATTTACATGAAGAGAGAGCCAATCAGAGTCGCTGTTTTTAGTAGTAAAGATTATGATAAAGAGCATCTAGAGATTGCTAATAAAAAGTTTGGTTTTGATATTGAATATTATGAACATAAATTAAGCCATAAAACGGCCATCACGGCTAAAGATTTTGATGCAGTTTGCGTTTTTGTTAATGATGAAGTGGATGAAAAGACGTTAAAAGAGTTAAAAGCGTTAAATATCAATATTCTTGCTCTCCGTTGTGCCGGTTTTGATAATGTAGATCTTGCCGCAGCTAAACGTTTAGGTATCACAGTTGTGCGGGTGCCCGCTTATTCACCAGAAGCGGTTGCAGAACATGCCGTTGCGTTAATGATGACCTTAAATCGCCATACCCATAAAGCTTATCAGCGTACTCGTGATGCTAACTTCTCGCTCGATGGATTAACCGGTTTTAATATGCATGGTCGCGTTGCTGGTGTCATCGGTACCGGTAAGATTGGGCAAGCGGTAATTCGTATTTTAAAAGGATTTGGTATGCAAGTGCTGGCGCATGATCCCTATCCAACCGATGCGGTAGTTGAGTTAGGTGCCGTTTATGTCTCGTTAGATGAGCTCTATGCCAAATCCGATGTTATCACCCTACACTGCCCAATGACCCCTGAAAATTACCATCTTTTAAGCGAACAATCTTTTGCTAAAATGAAGAATGGCGTCATGATCATTAACACTAGCCGTGGTCCTCTGCTCGACTCTAAAGCCGCTATTGATGCATTAAAAGCGCAGAAGATTGGTGCTTTAGGGATGGATGTTTATGAAAATGAACGTGATCTCTTCTTTGAGGATAAATCAAACGATGTCATTTTAGATGATGTATTTCGCCGCCTCTCCTCTTGCCATAATGTCCTTTTCACCGGTCACCAAGCATTTTTAACCCAAGAGGCACTTTTAAATATCTCTGATACTACGTTAAACAATATTCGTAATGTGATTGAGGATAAACCGTGTCCAAATATTGTTGAATGGGAGAAAAAATAGCTTAACCATTGATCTTGTAGTTCGGTTAATTATGTAACTTATTCATAATTATTGTGGTTATTACTTCTTTAATGTCACATATCATAAATGTATCAGGGTAGATCGCCTATCCTGATATAGATAAAATCTGATCAATAATTGTTACCTTTTGTTATTTTTCAATTTACAAATTATAACTTATCTCTTTACTCTATTTGGGATCAACTATGTGGTGCAAATATATAGCAACAAGCTTAGTAAACAGTACAAAAATAGGTCTTGTTTTAATCTTAATGCTATCATTAGTAGCGTGTAGCAGTGATCAAAATCCGCGATTAAATCCCACCAAAATGACGTTAGAAGAACAACATAGAGGTTTGTCGCCTATAAAAGGGGGGATCTACTTAGAACCTGCCCAAAATCAACGCGTCTCTAAACCGCTAAGTCGTGAAAAGGAACAGTTCGTTAAACAGATGGTAAATAAACATGGATTTAACCATAGTCAGCTCCGTTTTATTTTATCGCAGACAGAACAGTTAGATTCAGTTATCCGATTAATGGATAAACAGGCACCTAAAACGGCATCAACAGACGCGCCAAATGGTGCATGGATCCGTTATAAAAATAGAGTTATTACCCAAAAAAACCTTACAAAAGGGGTTGAGTTTTGGAATAGATATAAAGCTGATTTAGAACGAGCACATCAGATATATGGTGTACCGCCAGAAATTATTGTCGGTATCATCGGAGTTGAGACAAGATGGGGAGGTGTAATGGGTAATACTCCAACCATTGATGCTTTAACAACACTATCTTTTGCTTACCCAAGACGTGCTGACTATTTTATAAAGGAGCTAGAAGATTATTTACTGATGACTCGAGATGAGGGCATTGATCCCTTTGCATTAACGGGATCTTTTGCTGGTGCGATGGGTTATGGGCAATTTATGCCTTCAGCTTTTAGGCGATATGCAGTTGATTTCAACCAAGATGGACATGTCGATCTCTGGGATCCGGTTGATGCAATTGGGAGTATTGCTAACTACTTTAGTGCTCAAGGGTGGCAACAAGGGCGCACTGTTGCCATTATGGCAGATGGAGAGGCACCACAGTTAGATCACGGTTTTAAAAGTAAATATTCAGTTACAAAATTGAAGCAAGCTGGTCTAAAACCTCAAAAATCTGTTGATGGCTATCGTGAAGTAAGTCTATTAAAACTTGATATGGGAGACCGTTATCAATATTGGTATGGTCTGCCAAATTTCTATGTCATCACCCGTTATAACCATAGCACCCATTATGCCATGGCGGTATGGCAGTTAGGTCAAGCGGTAAAAGCAGTGAGATAGTATTATAGATTTAATTATAGTTAATATTTAGGATTGATATTTAGTATTAATATTGCTCAATTTTATTTGACCAAACCCTAAAACATTGACAATTTATCATCATAAATAACGGTATAGAAAAATAGTTTTATAGACCAGTATTATAAGAGCTGTATTGGTAAAAAATCATTTTTAAAAGATTATTTTAAAAATAGCATTATAAAATAATTTGTTGTAGATAGTAGTGTAAGGATCGCCAATCGTTATGTGAAAAATTACTTCGGCATAGAAAGAGTGTCCGTTTTTTGCCATTTTTGCGTGATTTGAGGTGAATAATGGTAATAGGATGTAAAAGTAACGGTTGGCTAATGATATAAAATCGTTCATGTTGCCAATAGAGTTGATTGATGATGTGAAAGATCACCATCTCACCTTTCAAAGATTGAAAATAGCCTATCGATCGCCACCATTCGGTTAATAGTAGTGGCACTAAAATGACCCAGTAAATGATAGAGAATTGATAAAGGGTTATAAGGAGTAATAAAAGATAACCGCAGCTACTTAAAATAGCCTGATGAAGTGAGGGGGTAAGAGTAGTTTGCCACATTATCGTCTCTCTGCCCTTATAACGTCTGTTGCCAAATTGGGATACTATAATCACCTGTAAAAATCATGTTATTCCTACTTTTTATTAATAATGACTATTAATAATAACTATTGATCATTGCTAGTTAGAAAGTTATTTTCGCATCTTGATAAAATTTTGTTTAAAATAGAGCGATTTTTTGGAAGGTGGCACGCAAAATAGTTGCTTTGTTATCAAACACTTTTTTATCAAGCACTGTTTTTTTTAAATAATGTTTTTATAAAATAATGTTTTGAACAGAATTTTTTTTATGATGTAGAAAAAATATAGGGCAGATAATCATTTTTTGATCGCTTTATCTGTTATATACTCGCATCGCACATTTAGTGCGCGAATGTTGAATCAAAAAAATATTGTTGGATAAAGTGAAATAGGAATCCTCTGTGATTATTTTTAAAATCATCAAATTTTTTTTAAAATTTATTATTGGTTGCCTACTATTTGGTTTAGTAGCAGGTATTGCTGTTTACTTCTACTACTCTAAAGATCTACCCGATGTAACCACTTTAAAAGAGGTTCGCTTTCAAACTCCGTTACAAGTTTATAGTTCAGATGGCGATTTAATCGCTATTTTTGGTGAGCGCAGGCGTACACCACTTCAATATGATCAAATTCCACCGATGATCGTCAAAGCAGTTATTGCCACCGAAGATTCCCGTTTTTATGAACACTACGGTATCGATCCAGTCGGTATTTTGCGGGCAACTTATGTCAGTTTGAAACATAAAGAGTTTTCTCAGGGTGGAAGTACGATTACTCAGCAGGTGGCAAAAAACTTCTTTCTGACGCCTGAAAAAAGTATTTCGCGTAAGATGCGTGAGATGATTTTAGCCATACGGATGGAGAAAGCGCTCTCAAAAGAGGAGATTATGGCGCTCTATCTTAATATGATCAATTTTGGTTCACGTGCTTATGGAATTGCCTCGGCATCCTACACCTTTTTTGGGAAAGCAGCAGATAATTTAACTATTGATGAGATGGCGCTTCTTGCAGGTCTACCTAATGCACCTTCCGCCTATAATCCTATATCGCATCCTGATCGTGCTCTGATGCGCCGTGATTGGGTACTACATCGGATGTTGGAGCAGGGTTATATTTCGCAAAATGAGTATGATGAAGCGATCAAAAAACCATTAAATGTGAGTTACCACACCCCTAAAATTGCGCTCCATGCACCTTATGTTGCCGAGATGGCACGCCAATTTATGTATGATAAGTTTGGCGAGAACGCCTATACAGATGGTTATAAAGTCTATACCACTATCTCTAAAAATGACCAAAATGCTGCAACATTTGCCGTGCAAAAAAATATAATCGATTATGATATAAGACATGGTTATCGGGGAGTTGAAAAAGTACTTTGGAAGGCAAATGAGGCGCCATGGAACAGTGAACAGATAGAAAATCAACTTAATCAATATATGTGTTATAACAGTATGTGCCCAGCAGTTGTAATTAAAACAACAGATCAAGAGGCAATAGCACTGTTAGCAAATAAAAGTAAAATCGAAATCGATTATGAAGGGATGAGGTGGGCGCGCCCCTATTTAGATGATAATCATCAAGGTGCATATCCTAAAAAAGTGACTGATACCCTTAAAACAGGTCAGTTAATTTGGGTTAAAAATGTTGATAAAAGTTGGCATTTAGCTCAGATTCCATCGGTAAATGGGGCTTTGATCTCCTTAGATTCTGATAATGGCGCTATTAAGGCGCTTGTAGGTGGTTATGATTTTAATCTGAGTAAATTTAATCGTGTAACGCAAGCTATACGTCAATTAGGTTCTAACATCAAACCCTTTATCTATACTGCTACCATTGAACAGGGGTTAACCATGGCAACATTATTGAATGATGCCCCTATTTTGCGGTTTGCAGGCACTGACGCTTGGCGACCTAAAAACTCCCCCCCTAACTATGCCGGCCCACTCCGTTTGCGAGTAGGTTTAGGAATGTCAAAGAATGTGATGATGGTGCGTGCACTGCGTACAGTGGGTATTGATTATGTGGCAGAGTATCTTGAAAGGTTTGGTTTCCCAAAGGAGAATCTATCCCATAATGAGTCATTGGCATTAGGTTCTGCATCATTTACACCACTACAAGTTGCTAGGGCTTACTCTGTCCTTGCTAATGGCGGTTTCTTAATTACACCTTATTTAATTGATAAAATAGAGGAAAGTGGTACTGGTACCGTTATCTATCAACATCAACCCAAAATTGCTTGTCGTGACTGTATTACTGAGGTAAATATTGAAAATCTGAAATTTACTAACCCTGCTTTAAATAGAGAGGTTGAAAATGAGAGCACGAACGCTAATAATGAGGAGCCAGAACAGGATAATTTAAAAGCTGATGATGATCTATTGGCTCTGTCAGATACCAATAGTCGAGAAAAATATGCACCTCATACCGTGAGCAGTGATGTAGCCTTTATTATGAAAGATGCATTAAAGACAGCTGTATCTGGAGGTAAAGATTGGCGAGGGACAGCGTGGCGTGCTAAGGCCTTAGGTCGCTCTGATGTTGGCGGTAAAACAGGTACGACTAACTCCTCTAAAGATGTCTGGTTTTCAGGATTTGGCGGTAATATTGTTGCTACAGTCTGGATGGGATTTGATGATCATCGTCGTGAATTAGGTAGTACTGCTAAAGTAGAAGGTGGGGCTGTAACAGCAAACCCTGTTTGGGTTGATTATATGCGGGTAGCGCTAAAAGATGCACCGATTGAAGATGATATCGTACCTGATAATGTGATTACTGTTCCTATCGATCCTGTAACTGGCTTACTACCTCAGTCAGATACCCAAGCAGTCGATGAGTATTTCATAAAAGGGACGGAACCAACGCAATATAGTAGCCACGAAGTAGGGACTAAAGTGACTGATTCTGAAGGTAATAGCTCAGAACTTTTTTGACAGGTATATAAATGAGCGGATCAATTCGAATTATTGGTGGTAGATGGCGTGGTCGTAAGTTGCCTGTGTTAGATAAAGCAGGACTACGTCCAACCACGGATCGTATAAAAGAGACCCTATTTAACTGGCTTATGCCGATCATTCAAGACGCTACTGTCCTTGATTGTTTTTCTGGTAGTGGCTCTTTGGGTTTTGAGGCTGCATCACGCGGCGCAAAAGAGGTCACACTGTTAGAAAAAGAGCGAATAACATTCAGACAGCTTGAGAAAAATAGAGATTTATGTCATACCGATAAGATCTCTATTTTCCATGTGGATACCTTAAATTGGTTGAATCAACCAGCTAAAAAGCAGTTTAATCTTTTATTCATCGATCCCCCTTTTCATCACGCTTTAGTAGAAAAGACCGTGTCACTACTTGAACAGCATCAGTGGGTAGCAAAAAACGGTTACATCTATATTGAAACAGAGATCGATCATGAGCTGTTAACTTATATCCCAAAAAATTGGCAGTTACATCGTGAAAAAGTTGCGGGGCAGGTGCATAGTTATCTGTTTATTAGAGATGGCGAGTGATACTGTTTTGATGATATAAACTTTATTAAAATGTCATTTAGTCAAAAATCATTTATTCAACTAACCCTATATAACGTGTCATAAGAGAAAATTATGTTTATTATTTTAGGTAAAACCATTTTTGCTTGTATCTGGTTATTTTTACTCTTTAACCTAATCCACCCATTTCCTAGGCCGGCAAATATTGTTGCCAATATTGCCTTAATCGCTTTTGTGATTATGCATGGACTGCAAGCGTGGCTGCTAAGCTCTACCATGACTAAACAGGAGAAGACAAAAGATCGCTTTAAAGTGTTGCGCCTTTTCCTCTTCGGTATCTTTGAAACCTTAAGTTGGAAAAAACAGGATAAGAAGTAAAGCGTAGCCGATTAGTTCGCATCTTATTATGTGGATGCCAGTTAAATCAACAATAGTTGCTAATAAAATCGCCATTAGATAATAAAATAGCTAAAAAGGGGTTGCGAGGAGAGTAAATTTTTGTATAATGCACTCACTTCTTACGAAGCCCTTCTAAATGCGGGAATAGCTCAGTTGGTAGAGCGCAACCTTGCCAAGGTTGAGGTCGCGAGTTCGAACCTCGTTTCCCGCTCCAATAATTCATAGATAGATATTGCGTAATGTTTTACAAGATATGTAATAAATATCTCAAATTCATGATAATGCTATTGAAATATGTGTCAACTAAGAATGTTATTTTTTATGTAAATGATTTATTAATAATTATGTAATTTAGTCTGATTTTACTTAATTTTAATCTTTATCAAAAGAATATGAGTATGTGTTGTTTAATAGCTATTCATAATACTTATTATTAATTATAAATAAATAATTGAAAACAAATAAGGTCATTAGTTTAAGAGTTAATGAATTTAAGTCGCATCTGATTTATTTAATCTGATATTAGATATATAAAATAAATTAGTTAATCTCTAAATCATTTAAATTAATATCATATTTTTTTGCTATAAATTCATTCAAAATATTATTATTATCTTGTTTTAAAATAAAGTTTTCTTCTGTTTTAGTTAAGCTACAAATCCCAAAATTTTTTATATATGTACCATTTAAAGAATAATAACTGGAAGAATATGGTTTACTTGTATTTTGTATATAAAACCAAAAAATTTTCGATTCAAGTATTTTTTTTAGAACGTTTAATTCTCTCACTGATTTTCCAAAAAAAGCTAATCCATTATAAAAATAAAGACGCTTATCAGAGTTTATTAGAAAATGAGGTGTAATATCTGAATACTTAGGAAAAAACATTTTGTAGGCTACTTGTTCTAATCCTTGAGAGCGCCCATAAGCATACCAATTTAAATATTTTCCTTTACCTTTATCTCTTTCAGATAAAGCATTTTTATTAACCTTTAAATAAGCATAGGCTTTAGGGAATTTATTTTTTAAATCAATTTCACTAATCAACTTAGGCTTTTTTTCGTTTGTATAAGGAAATATCAGTAGTTCTTTTAACTGGTTTAATGAAACTGTTCTACTTAACTTATTAGAATTAATAACTTCACAACAAATTTTTTTTTCAATTGGGTAAATTTTCTTGTCCATTTTTAAGTAGAAAAAATCGTTATCTTCTTTAATAGATTTAAATATGTAAATATTATTTCTTAAAGTTGCTAATCCATGACTTGTTCTAAATAGTTCTCCTAATGGTCTACCTGTTTTTTCAATTCTTTCAATTAATTCATGATTTTTTAGATTCCAACCCTTATGAGAATCTAAGTTCTTATATTCAATACTAGATAATGTTATGTTTTTGCTGCTAAGAAGCGTCGGCATAAGTCTTATATATTTTATTTTTTCATTAATTATATTTTTAATAATACAAATACAAGTATATGTATTTCGAGATTTGAAAACTTGTTCAGCCCCAAAATCGTATATTCTAAAATCAAGTAATTTCTCTATAAAGAATTGTCTTATTCCTCTAGCATTTAAACTTTTAAAGAAACTATTCATCGTAATAAAACCTAATACACCCGAATATGACAGCATTTCAACACCAATCTGAAAAAAAGGTATATATAGATCAGGGTTACCTGTTTGACAGGTTTTTAGTTTTGATAAAAGATTTTTAGTGGTTTGGCTTAAGTGACGAGCAGCAACATATGGTGGATTTCCTAAAATAAAATCAAATCCTTTGAATTCAGGTAATTTTGCATGCCAATTAAATGAGAGAGTATTACCAGTAAAAAGATTAAAAGAAAAATTATCATCTTCTCCCTGTTTCAGTGCCAGTAACGATAATAATAGTTTTGCTCTATGGATTGCATATTCTTCAATATCAATACCATATATATTTTTTAAATATATATCTTTATAAGTTAATTGAAAGTTTCGTTTCATATATAGAGCGACATCAATTAAAAATGCTCCACAACCACATGCAATATCAGCGGTTTTAGAATAAGTATTTAGATTATTATTCTTTTTTGCAAGTGTTTCTCTTATAATAAACTGTCTAATTGAATTTGGCGTATAAACAGCGCCATTAGTAATGCGATTAGCAGGGGAGATGACGAATTCAAATAGTTGGATGATGTCTTCAAAATTAAAATGTTTTTGATGGGATGAAATTATATCTAACAACCCTTTTAATAGTCTATTTTTTTGTGTAATTTTGTGATTAATACATTGTATTAATAGTTGATTAAATTTGACTGTCAATTTATTGTAAATTATAAAAGATGATATAATTAAACTATTAACATCATCTGGGGCAAACAATTCATTTTTCTTTAAAAATGCTAGAATATCTTTTTTCACTATTTTTGAACTCAAAAATTACCATTTAAATATTGTTTATACTCTAAGAATATACGTGTTAAATTAACAATTAAAGCATCAATTTCATCTATAATTTCTTTTTTTTTGATAGTTTTTTGGAGTGAGAATAATTTTTGTAATTTTAAATCAAGTTGTTCAAGAACCCAGATAATAGAATACCTATCTAAGTATAATTTAAGTTTTTCATGCATATAAGTAGCTTGTGCACAATCTTTCTGAGCATAAATACGACCCATATGGTCTCTATAAAAATGGAGATTAAAATCTTCATTACATGGATCTAGATAATCTCCATCATCATCTGATTTTAATATATTAACGTACGAACAAGCATAAACTAAATTATTATAATCTGTTTCTAAGTGAGGATATTTTTTTTTAGGTAAGAGGTGATCAATATGGAAATTACGTTGACCTCCAAACCATGAGTCAAGACAATCAGTATAACCACAACGATTATTAAAATCTTTTGCCAAATATGATTTATAGTCTCTATAATTTTTATGTTTTATTTGATAAGTACGGATTGGAGTCATTGTTCTAAACTTAATCATTTATTACCTTCGAGTTTACTAATTAATAAATCAGCTTTTTTTAATATTTCCTGTAAATATTCCTTGTTACGGATAAGTTGTAGTGGTATAGCATCCTTTTTATTAATAGAGTGTTCAAGAAATTTATCCAAGGTAATGATCTCTTCTTCTTCTTTTAAAGTAGTTTTCCCTTTTTGTCGTAAATCAAGTAGTTCTTTTAAACGATGTTCTGATGTATTAATTCTAGCTTTATAGTGCTGAATTTGTTTTTCAACTCGTTCAAGAAAATTAGCTCTTGATTGTTTATCTATATCTTGTTCATGCAATATATTTTTTATATAAACTTTATTAACATCTTTGGAAGTTAAAATAGCATCATCATCAAAAGAGGTTATAACAAAACAGGGGAAATCCTCTCTAATATCCAAAAAAGTTTCTATAAGATTAACACCAGTATAAGGTATATTGTATGATATATATTTTTTTATAACATTTAATTTAAAATCTGTAATGATGGCATCTGGAGATATATCAATAATTTTTGCAATCATTTCTTCCATATTTTCTAAAGGATATTCTGTTATCACTTGAAATTTTTTGTCACTACCAGTTTTATCAATATAGTCACGAAAGTCGTCAAAAACTTCTTTTTCTTCATCTATAAATAGTATCTTATACATAATTTTATCTTTTATATTTAGCTGGAAGTTTAACTTCTAAACAAAAACCTTCATTAGGATAAAGAAGCCTAACAGAACCATCATTTTCTTCAACTACTGATTTAATGATCCACATACCCAGTCCTGTACCTATTTCTTCTCCTGAGTCAGGATGTCTTTTTGTAGTAAATAGAGGTTTAAACACATCTTCAGGCTTGAGAATATCTTTTGATAATCCAGGTCCATTGTCTTGATATATTATATATATTTCATTTAATATTTCTTTTGTTTTTATATTTATAACTCTATCTCTTGATGCTTTGGAATTAGTAAAAGCAGTAAAGCTATTAATAATTAAATTATTAAAAATACTATCCATATCAATTTCAAACATCCTTAAATTAATATTTGCGATATCTTTAATATCAAGTTCAATAGCACGTTCTTCTAAAACAATTTTCCAATCATTTTTAAAATCTTGGAAATATCTGGATAAATAAAGTTGATTCCGTTTTCTTTTATCTTTACGAGCGGCTCCTAGTGAAAAATTAAGCCAATTTTTCATTTTCAAATCTTGGCTTTTCATACGATCAAGTAAAATATAAGGGTTTTTTCTTTCTTCTTCTTTTTCATAATCGTCTTCAGGAATTTTATTTTGTAATAATGTCTTAATTTTATTAACTCTTGATTCTAATTGATTACTAAGATTGCTTAGGTCATGTGTAAATGCAGCAAGAACAATTCCTCCACTAGCCATACCTCGAAGTAATTTTTGTTCTTCACGCAAACGTTCAATCTCGTCATCTTTTTTTGCATTTAACTCTGCTAAAATGAATTTCTCTTGTTGATCAGAATTATTATCTGACAAGTTTGCATTATTATTTTTTTGAGATTTTTTAGACTCTTCATATATACGTTGTGCTATTTTTTCAGCTTCTTCCCTTGTCCTTTTCTCTGAATATTTTTGATTATCATAGTCAACCATTTCTCTTGCAATATATGCCCTATCTTCTTCAAATATATTAATTAGAGAAATAATTAATTGTTTAAAAATGAGAAAAGTTTTATTTTCTTGTAATCCTTCTCTGCTCGATTTATCTTCAAAGTTAATATTTGCTAAACGAGAAATACTTATGGCTCCTGTAATATTATCTGGTTCAACACGGTAACCGCCTTCTTTTTTCCCAATACCGGCGGGACTTGCTGCTTTTCTCATTCCTAATCCCAGCCAATCAAAAGCAACATCTTTAACTTCTCCGTAAGGTCTCACTCTAAAATTATCACGAAATAATTTTATTCCACCAAATTTAGCTAACCAATCTTTTCTAAATCTGAGTGAACTATCCTTATGAAAAAATTTTTCAGCATCTGGACTTTTTTGTTTTTTTAAAAAGTAAAAACTAAATTCAAATTCTCCTATTAATTTAAAAATACCTTCTTTATCAACATCTTCATATCCTGGCATTAATTGTGAGAATGTTTTTTGTAAATTCCATTCTCCTTTTTGGAAATCTTCAAGTCTAAATGGATATTTAGTAAGGTTTTCACGATTAAAAAAATCAGGCGGGATTTTATCGACATCATATTCATTACGAATAATTTTAATTTTTATATTTTGACTATTGTCAGCTTTAGCAATTATTTTATAATCAAAATCATCGCAAAGCACACTTGGTATTGAACCATATTTATCTGGAGTTAATGAACTGAATAAATAAATTTGAAAATCACCTGTTTCCTTTGGGGGAACTAGCGCCTCAAGGTCGTCATAAACTTGATTTACATAATAATCAGTCCATGTTTCCCTTAAATTACTTATTTTTAAGATAGTTCCAAATTTTAAATTTATATTTTTGTCTAATTGATTAATAATGCTTTTAGGTAATAACTGCTCTATATATTCTTTAAAATTAGCCTCTTTTAATGGAAATAGCTCTGCATTGACATTATCAATCGTTTTCGATGTTCCTTCAAAATCTGCCCAATTCACGCGCCATATATAACCTGCTGCATTGTCAATAATTGAATTTTTATGATATGAAGGATTGTAAATAGTAACCATCTCACAATGATTCCCTAACTTGTCTAAAGCAAAACGACCTATTCCTTTTGCTCCCGCTTTTATCCTGCCTGATTTGGTTACATAGTTTTCATGTTTATTATCAGTGCCAATTACCATCCAATTTTTTTCAATAATATCCAAAGTCATGCCTTCGCCACTATCTATAAGATATAAAGTGGCAAGTTTAGATAAATATTGTTGTAATTTCTTTATAGAATCTTCATTGGTTCTGCTATCTAATACAAAATTACCTAATTTATTTTGAATATATATTTGAGACAAAAGTTGTTCAAACTCAAATTTTTCTTTTTCAAAAATTTCAATATGGGCATTAATAGAAATATTTTTAATTAATTTTAAATAGTGGTTTTTAATTTGATTTCTCAAATCATCATAAAAAAGTGAAGAAATTTCATTATGTAATACAGAAAATTTATTATCAAAGTAAACAATGCTTATTTTACTATCGGCATCATAACCATTTTTAACTAACTCTATAATCGCGCCTTTAGATGTTGCTATATTTTCTCTACCAATCAATCTTGCAGTTCGAGCAGAGACTTTGAAAGGTATTTGTTTTTTACTAGTCGTATTAATCATATTTTATAACCAGTTAAATTATCCATATTAGTATTTTTTAACTTCACTATATTTACATTTAATATAATTTAAACAATACTTGAAAAGTTCCTGATATCTGTTAAGAAGAGATTATAATAATCAGTAATTTTTATAATTTGCATAGCTTTTTGAATTTTTGTCAAGTTCTACTCTTCTAAAGGTATTCTATAATTTCTATCAATATAGCATAACTATCTCAAATAAAAAGTATGAATAATAAATGATTTTTTTCTATATATCCTAGTATTTGGCTATATTATTAGTAATAAAATAGAAGACTTTTTACAGCCTTAAAAATGCAGAATTGAATCCAAACCAAATGATAAAAATGAATATAATTAATTTATAATCTTCCAATGAAGTTCATTTCTTTATATAAAAACATAATTAAGGATAAAAAATATCAGATGTTAATTTGGATTATTTATTTTTAATCATTTATCTTGATTATATGCGTTACGTTTCCATTTCAAATTATTATATTTACAGAAAAACTATTGCAGGGTTAAAATAAGCAACACTAATAAAATCATAATAATCATCCTTTATATTTTGAAGGCGATCACAATTATCACATTACCTTTTTTAAGCTAAGAATTTAGCAAGTTATACTGTTTCCATCAATAAAACTTTATCAAGTATCTATTATGGGAACACCACTCTATCAGAAATCAACTTATTGGTTTGCCTCCTTTTATAGCATTGTTTACTATACGGTAGGGACAGGATATTTATTTCGGGTATTTTAATCAGTATTAATCCTCTTCAATGTTTCAGAAAAAAGGCCGCTCTCTCTTCAAGAAATTATATCGGTTTTTAAATTACCTAAATTTTGGATCTTTGTAGTCTATGTGCTTGGTACATATAGGTTTTACAATATATATGATCTGCAACTAACCACAATTAATTCACGATTAGAGGGATTTAAGCAGGGATTACAAACAGCAGGATTAAAATTAAATAGTGATTGGATTGTGAGTGCAGATTATAACGAAAATATCGGTTATGAATTAATCAAAGCAGTGCATCATAAATTGGGTCGACTCCCTAAAGCAATCTTCACACCATCTTGTAACATATTACAAGAGATACTCAGTTATCTGGTTGAGATCAATGCCAAACAAGATGATATCTCTCTCTGTTCTTATGATTATAATAGTTACTTTGATCTTATCTGCTACCCTATCGATGCGATCGCCCAAGATTACGCAACTATGGCAAAAGCTTGCGTCAATGCTACGAATAAATTGATCAATTTTAAACCATTAAAAAATAGTCAAATTTTTATCAAACCGCAAATTGTTTGGCGTAAAAAGAGAGCGGTAAGTTAAATGTTTTAGGGTTTTATGATATATCAACTCTTTGATCAATTCTTATCAATTAACTAATTTTCTTTAAAAAATCTATTTTTCTAATAAAATTTATTGAGTTATTATTAACCTTTTTCTATATGCATTAATTAGTTAGGCAGTAAAACTTAGTTAATTGTATATGGATTTTTCCGTTTTTGACTGTTTATAATGCTATTATTTGATATCAAAATATCAAAATATCAAAATATCAAAAATCTCTATTATTTTAAGGAGTAATAAAATGGGATGGAAAGGAACATTAAGATCTTGGGAAGCTTCAATTAATCGAATGGAGAGAGAAAGGGAGAGAGCAGAGAGAGAAGTTATAAAAGAACAGAAACTACAGCAAAAGTTAAATGAATTATTGACTGCACAAGAAGAGGTCAATAATTATCAAGATTATATAGAAGAGATAAAGTCTATCCACAAAGATACTTTTAATAATATAAATTGGAGTCAAGTACTGAATAAAGCAGCTCCAATCCAGCCTATAAAATTATCAACTAATGAGAAAATAGCACAAGATAGATATGATAACTTTAGGCCTAGTCTATTTCAAAAACTATTTAAAAGAGTAGATAAAGCAAAAGTAAAATTAGCAATTCAAATTGAAACAGCAAGACTCTTAGACGAGAGGAACTTTAAAGAAGCATCAATCAGATTTAAACATGAATATACTCTTTGGGAGCAAAATAGATTAAAAGCGCAAAGAGTGTTAGCGTTTGAACAAGAGATATTACAATCTATTATTAATGAATCAGAACTATTAGAAAAAATTCCGCTATTAGGTTCTAATATCATTTTTGAAATGAAAGATAATAATGAATTACATGTAGATATTTTTCTTCATAGCGAAGAAATTATCCCTAAAGAGATAAAAACTTTATTAAAATCAGGGAGGATATCAATAAAAGATCTACCTAAAAGTAAATATTATGATCTTCATCAAGATTATGTTTGTAGTGTAGTAATAAGAGTTGCAAGAGAAGTTTTTGGGCTTCTTCCTGTTGATAAAATAGTTGTTACCGCAATTGATGAACTATTAGATAGATCAACTGGACATCTTGCCACATCGCCTATTTTGTCAGTACTATTTATCCGAGAGACACTAAGAAAACTCAATTTTGAAACCCTTGATCCTTCAGATTCTATGAAAAACTTTTTACATAATATGTCATTTAAAAAAGGGGTAGGTTTTAGTGTGGTTGAAAAGATAGATTTTAATTAGTAGTTATACTTTATAAACATTTTATTAAGTCTGTTAGTTAAAAAATAAAGAGAGATAAAAATATTAAGGGTAAATAATATTTTTATCTTTTTCTATATTTATAGATATATTTATTAACCATTTGCATTTATCTATAAATAACTAAAATAGGAAAAAATCGTGGATATATTTAAACTTGCCCCTCGCCAAATTTCTGCATACCTAATTACAAAAAATGATTTTGAGATGAAGACTAAAAAAGAAAAGCCTTATTATAATGAAACCTTGTCTAATAATGGTGAGATGCGACATTTTGCTGTTTGCCCAGCTTGTGATAATCCAATTGAAATTATTCGTCTACGTGATGGAGTTAAACCATATGGTAAACATTTTAAAAAAACAGTTTACAGATCGACAGTTAATCAACTCTCACTTGATATTCTTAAACTTCTTGTTCTACAGTTAGACCGAGTAGTCTATCTACTTGAAAAAGATATCGGTATAAAAATCAGTTCTAAACTGGCAATTGATATGTTGGAAAACTATTTGGCTGAAAGAGCTTATCTTTATAAATATTCATCTTTGCATAACATTCCATGGATGTTTGCTTACTTTGCTAATTCACACTCATTGTTTTATCGTATAATCCATAAGAATGAAGCATTAAAGAGAACTATAATAACGCAAACTTCTTTAACTTTAGATAAATATAATAAAGTTATTAATGAAACAGACCAGTTTGCAAAATTAATTTGGTTTTTAACCAAACACACTGTAAAACATGAAGATCACAAATTTATAGAAAGTTTAGATTTTATTGTCTCTTTTAATGAAAAAAATATTTATAAACAGCGTATTGAGTTTAACACTCAATATTTTAACAACCTAATTAACCAAAAAGGTAATGACGATAAGAGAGATTATCAGCTATTAAAAGTTGCAAATGAGCTTTACTTAGCACATCTAAAACGTTTTAATTTGTATTCTTACTGTGTTAACAATAATTGATAATTTAAATTTTTATTTTATTTGATAACTTCCTAAAGTTTTAAAAATAATATATTTTTTCTGTTTAACCTACTATCACCCCGTATACATTAAAATCATTAATTTTGACGGTTCTGAAAAAATGGTGATGATGATTAATTGAATAAAGATATTGTTAAAATACATTAATAACCAATAGTTTATTACTTGTTCTTTATATCAACAACCATCGGTTTTCGATTAAATAGCGGTCTTTTAATACTCTGCGCTAAAATAACTCCACATAGTGACATACCACCACCAATAATATGGTAGGTGTGTAAAGTTTCGTGAAGAAATAGAATAGAGATAATTGCAGTGAAAACAGGCGTTAAATTTAAAAATAGTGAGGCTTTATTGGCGACAAGTTTTTGCACACCAACAATCCAAACTATTGGTGCCATGACTGATGCAGGGATGCCGGCATAGAGTACTAAACTTATAATTAAAAATATTGATGAGGTAAAAAGAAAACTACTTTATACTTTTTATAATTATTTTAGATATAAATATATTGAGATTGTAAATTATTTAATATAGTAACCATAAAATCAAAATAATACCCAAAAATTGATAATATTTTAGCAAAAAAGAGATATATTTTATTATAAATTTTTCAGTTATATCAATTACAATTACATTAGGTAGATTATGAAAAGAATAACAATTATATGTTTACAAATTTGTAGTTTAATATTTTCTAACCTAGCTTTCTCTAATACTGAAAAATATGAACTTACGAAAGATTATCAGATTCAACTATCTAATGCGTTGCAAGGTGATGCCATTGCCCAATTTAATTTAGGAGTAAGATATTATAATGGATATGGTGTTGATATAAATTATGAAGAAGCTGCTAAATGGTTTTCATTATCAGCAGATCAAGGTATAACTATGGCACAGTTTAATCTTGGGTATATGTATACTAGAGGTCTAGGTGTAAAGGTAGATAATAATAGAGCCATATATTTATTTTTACCCTCTGCTAATGAAGGAAATGTTACAGCACAATATAATTTAGGTGTAATTTATTATAATGGTGAAGGGATTAAACAAAATTATCTTAAATCATTAAAATGGTTTACATTAGCTGCTATAAAAAAAGATCAAAATTCACTTTTTATGCTTGGATTTATGTATCAAGAAGGTTTAGGAGTTGAGAAAGATCGGTATGCAGCCAAACAGTTTTATCAAAAAAGTTGTGATTATAAGAATTCCGAAGCTTGCAAACGATTTTGGGATCTGGAAGAGGAAGATATTCAACAATTTTGGTCTTCTAAAGATTAAGATAGATAATATTTTATTTTTAACTCATGCTATATAATTGTATTGATTTTTAACATTTGAAAATGATGTGACATATTTTTACAGGGTTTATTCTATTTAAATTAGGTTGATTTTTATTGTTTTAAATTTTATTAAATAATAACTATTTTGTGATTTTACCTTTAATTAATAACTAGATAATATTCTCTGTTTTAATTTAGTCATGAAAAATTACAATTTGACTAATTTTACTTTAGATTTAAATAATTCCACTAAATAGTAACCACTTTAGAGGCAATAAATTATTACTTATCTTCCAAATCTGTAATAGTGGGTTTTCGATTAAATAGCGGTCTTTTAATACTCTGCGCTAAAATAACTCCACATAGTGACATGCCACCACCAATAATATGGTAGGTGTGTAAAGTTTCGTGAAGAAATAGAATAGAGATAATAGCGGTAAAAACGGGTGTTAAATTTAAAAATAGTGAAGCCTTATTGGCACCAAGTTTTTGCACGCCTATAATCCAAACGATTGGTGCTATGACTGAGGCAGGGATACCGGCATAGAGTACTAAACCTATATTGTCTAAATTTAGTGCCGTATTTTTGGTCATTAAGAAGAAAGGTAATAGAGTGATTGTGCCAAAAAGGATCTGCATATATACAGAGTGCCAATTAGGGATCGGCATTGCCCATTTTTTGGTTAATACACCATAAAGCGCATAGGCTAGGGCAGCTGTAAACATCATAATCTCCCCTCTACCCACACCAGTTTCAAGCAGTGTAGTCGGCTGACCGCCACTAATAAGCCAGACCAGACCAGAAAAAGAGACAATACTCCCAATTAATACCCCAACTGTTGGTGGAACCCGTAAAATCACTAAACTTAATAGAATGGTTAATAATGGAATCGTTGAGACGATAATACCTATGGTTAACGCAGTGATAGTATAAGCTGCGTAATAGGCGAGACTCTGATAGAGCGCCATGCCTAATAGACCCAGTACCAATAATTTTAAGAGATATGGGTAGATCATTGTGCGCTGGCAAATTATTCCTTTTAATATGAAAGGGGTTAATAGTAGAAGTGCCAATAACCATCGATAAAACGAGATAGCAGCTGGCTCAATTGCACCAGCCGATAATTTATTAACAATTGCGTTACCAGCCCAGATAATAGCAGCAATAAGGGGATAGAGATAAGCCATAAAATAGTCGTTAATTTGATAAAAATTTGTTGGCTAGTTTAGCATATTAGATAGATTATTATCGTCATAAATTGAGTGTATGAAATGGTTAATCATAATATTTACTATATTCAATACTATCATTATAGCCATTAATGAATTTCAAAAACCAACTTATCGTATTGATTAATCAAAGATTAACATCAACAATAAATCTACCTCTAATTTCCCCCGCTATCATCTCTTCCGCCACTTTTTGACACTCGTTAAGTGAGATGATTTTGCTAATAAGATTTAACTGTTTTTTATTGAGATTTTTACCTAGAAAATCCCATGCGGCTACCCGTTTTTGGTAAGGAGCCATCACGCTATCAATACCGGCTAAGCTAATACCGCGTAAAATGAAAGGGGCGACGGTGGATGGGAAGTCTAAACCTTGTGCCAGACCACAAGCAGCAACAATGCCACCATATTTAACTTGAGCGCAGATATTGGCTAAAGTATGTGACCCTAAAACATCAATTGCAGCTGACCACTGCTCTTTCTGTAACGGTTTCCCAGATTCGCGTAATGTTCGGCTATCGATAAAATGGGTTGCGCCTAGTTGCTCTAAATAGTCGGTGTTATCAATTTTTGAGGTTGCAGCAGTGGTTTTATATCCTAAATTAGCCAGTAACATAATAGCAATCGAACCAACGCCACCCGTTGCACCTGTAACTAATATATTACCCTGTTCAGGTTTGATGCCATGGTTGATAACTGCTTGCACGCAAAGTGCGGCGGTGTAACCAGCCGTACCAATATTCATCGCTTGCAGTGGTGTTAATGTTTTAGGGATAGGGATTAACCACTCAGATTTTAGATAGGCATATTGACTCAAACAGCCCCAATGCGTCTCGCCACATCCCCAACCATTTAAGATAACGATATCACCTTCTTTATACTGATTATTTGTTGTCTGAACAACTGTACCAACGCCATCAATACCCGGCACCATCGGCCACACTCTAACAACTGGGCCTTTATTAGTAATCGCTAAAGCATCTTTATAATTTAGGCTGGAGTAGTGAACTTGAATTAAGGTGTCACCCACCTGTTTTAGTAGATCACTTTTGGTAAGATTGGTAATAGAGCAGCTAAATTCACGGTCGTTTTTCTCTAATAGAATTGCTTTACTTCTCATACTCAATACCTTTTTTATATTGATTGATCTTTATAAATTGTTTTAGTTAGAGAGACTTATTTTATTCAATAACTTTTTTAATCAACAACAACTATTACAGTTCACATAATTGTTAAATACTAATTAAATAGTATTGATATTAACATCTATTAATCTCTTTTCGATCTACTTTTTTGGTAAAACTGTTTTTTGAACTCATTTGCAATATTTTGTACTCCAGAGACCCGCAAAATGGTGCGTCGGTCCAATGCCATTACCAATTTTTAACGAGTCAGCATGTAAGATCGCTTGGTAGAGGTATTTTTTTGCCTCTTTTATCGCATCTTCCATCGGCATTTGGGGAAGAAGGGCTGCGATAGCGGCGCTTAAGGTGCAGCCTGTGCCGTGGGTATTTTTGGTATGAATGCGTGGGCTGCTATAACGGATAATCTGCTGTTGAGTTACAAAATAGTCAGGGCTATTTTCGCTAACAAGGTGCCCACCTTTGATCAAGACCCCTTTACAGCCAAGGTTTAACAGAGCAACTCCTTGCGCAACCATCTCATCCTCATTTTTTGCCTCATCTATTCCTAACAGTGCTGCTGCTTCAGGTAAGTTTGGCGTAATAATAGTTGCTAATGGTAAGAGCTTATCCCGTATTGTACTGATGGCATCGTCAGTTAAAAGTGGGGCGCCACCTTTGGCAATCATAACCGTATCGAGAACAACATAAGGGATTGGATTATGTTTTAAAAGTTCACTAACCTTCTCGACAATTTCACTATTCATTAACATACCAATTTTTAAACTATCAACAGTGATATCTTCAATAATTGTTGAAAATTGCTCAGCAATAAATTGAGGAGGAATGGCAAAAACATCTTTTACACCTAACGTATTTTGCGCCGTTAAAGCTGTGATAACTGACATAGCGTAAGTTCCTAAGGCGGAAAAAGTTTTGATGTCAGCTTGGATACCAGCACCACCACTCGGATCTGAACCCGCAATGGTTAAACAGGTAATGGTCATCGTTATCTCCTATTTTTACTATTTTTTATAATTGAGTCGAGTTGAGCAGTCGCATCGGCAATATCATGTTGACCACAAATGGCAGAGATAACTGCAATACCATCAACACCACACAGCAATACCTCTTTGGTATTACTCCTATTAATCCCCCCAATTGCAACCGCAGGTTTTTGGCATATTTTGGTTAGATCCGCCAAATTTTTTAAACCTAAATTAGGCGCAGCATCTGCTTTGGTTGTGGTTTTGAAGATAGGTCCAATACCAACATAGTCGACCGTACACCAAGATACAGAAGCCATCTGCTTTTGATTAGAGACAGATAGACCTAAAAATTTATCTTCGCCGATTAACTTCCTTGTTACATCTGCTGGGAGATCACTCTGCCCAACATGCACACCATCGGCGTCAACTGCTAATGCGATATCCACCATATCATTAATAATAAGTGGAACTGGAGTATTGGCTAATAACGACTGTAGCGCTTTGGCAGACTCATACCATTTTCGTCGACTCAACTCTTGTTCAGATCTTAACTGTACTATGGTCACACCATGTTTTATGGCGATTGCGGTTGTCTCTAACATGCCATCAATCCCACCACACAATATGGGATCAAGGATTAGATAGAGCGAAAGATCAAGTTTTTTATCCATATCAGCTTCTCCTAGATCTAGTTAAATAGTGGCTGCGATAAGTTATCGATCAGTGAGACGGCAAAAGTGCCAAGACCTCTATCTGTTAAACTATTTTCTGATGCTTTAGCCATTAAGGCACAAGCAGTTGCAGCAGCTGATAGGTGGTTTTGGTGGCTAGCAATAAAAGCAGCTACTAAGGCTGACAATCCACAACCAGTACCCGTGACGCGCGTTAGAGCAGGCGTACCACCAGTCACATAAAATCTTGTTGTGCCATCGGTGATATAGTCAATCTCACCAGTTACAACCACACAACTATTAAACGCTTTAGCGACAGCGTCAGCCGATAAGATTGCAGAGGCGAGGCTATCTTGGCTATCTGTCCCTTTCCCGTTAGACGGTTTTTGATCCAAGATTAAAATTTCAGAGGCATTACAACGTATAACTGTTGGCTGTAAAGTGAGTAACTGTTTGGCAAGGTTAGTCCGAAAAGGGAGCGCTGCGCCAACTGCAACAGGGTCTAAGACCCACGGTTTTTTAGCTATATTTGCTGTTTTTGCAGCTAGTAGCATACTTTTAGCGGTGGTTGCTGTTACAGTGCCAATATTGATTAAGAGTCCATCAGCGATGTTGACAAAATTAGCCACCTCCTCTTCAGCTGTAACCATGGCTGGGCTTGCGCCAATAGCTAGTAGCATATTGGCAGTAAAGTTCTCGACAACGCTATTGGTTATGCAGTGAATGAGCGGGCGTTTAGTTTGAACTGCTTCTAAGTAGGGTTGCGAGCTATCTGTTTTTAGAAAATCAACTGTTGATGATGGGAATAGTTGTTGCATTGTTACTTTCCTCATAAATTGAGCTTAGGGAAGGTAACTAAAGTAGGTGCGATAAAGATTGCACACTAAGTAGACTTCCCTACGCTGGCATAATCCAGATCAGGTTCTGCGGGTGAGATCTCAGCCGATTATCTATTGATAATTGGCACCCCGAGTCGAATAAAAAACAGGTCTATTATATAGAATAAGTTATCTAAATTTCAAAACTTATTCGATAATGTCGTTTTTTTATGTAAGTTGGGATATATTTATTTATATAAGTATGAATATAGATGTCTCTACAAACAAATTTATTCAAACAAATTAATTCATACAAAATTATTCATACCAAACATATCACTATTAATAAATGGTGATAGATTCATCAACCCTAAAGCAAAAAATAAAAAACAGTAAAAAAAAGCGAAGCCAGATTGACTTCGCTTTTTTGCTGTTAAATAGTTAATCTATTTTTTCTTAGCTTTAAGATAAGCTTCATAATATTTATCTGCCAAACCACGAATTGCTTTACCAATTGCAATGTATTGATATTCATAAAGATTTGCAAGTGAAGCACGCGCAGATGGGTGTAATACACCAAATCCTTTACCTGGCAGTAACACGATTCCAGTTTCAGTTGCAATGTGGAAGAGGATATCTAATGGATCTTGGGTCTTCATAATCCATTGTGAGAAATCTTTACCATAAAGCTGACTTGAGATCTTCTCTAAATCTAATAATGTATAGTAATCAACACTATTTTCATCATCAGGTTGTGGCACACCTAAATGGTTATATAACGCAGCATGTCGACGCCTAATAAGTGTTTTAATCATCGCCTTATAGCTATGTTGCATATCCATCATCTCAAAGAGGGCAAATAGTACCATCTGTGCCTGTTGTGGGGTTGATAGTCCAGCGGTGTGGTTCAAACCAACTGCACGGCTATCTGCCACCATACGGTCAATCAACTTGATCTTTTGAGGTTCTAAAGATAGTGAAGAGTAGCGTTTATTAAGCTCGGCACTCTCTTTACGTGGTAGATGGGCGATCTTCTTATCAAGGATATTATCTTTGGTTAATGCAATCACCCCTAATCGCCAACCTGTCGCGCCAAAATATTTTGAGAATGAGTAGACCAAAATCGTATTTTGTGGGCAGATTGAGAATAGAGACCTGAAGTTATCAGCAAAAGTACCATAAACATCGTCAGTTAATACAATAAGATCTGGATGTTTTTTGATGATATCAGCTAGGATATCCAGACTTTTATCATCAATTTTTACTGATGGTGGATTAGATGGATTTACCAAGAAGAACGCTTTAATTGATGGATCTTCAAGTTTACGTAACTCTTTTTCTGGATATTGCCAGTTTTTATCTGCATCCGCTTCAACCATGATCTCAACAAGTTCATAATCATTAAGTTCAGGAATCTCAAGATATGGGGTAAAAATTGGTGACCCAATTGCTATTTTATCGCCTGCTTTAATTAGGTGATTCTCTTTTAATGAGTTAAAGATATAGGCAATTGCAGCGGTTCCCCCTTCAACAGCAAAGAGGTCGAAATCATCGCTACTAATACCACGCATACCCATCTCTTGGATCAGATATTTTTTAATAATATGTTCACTCATAGTAAGCATACGATCTGGTGTTGGGTAGTTACAACCTAGAATCGCTTCACTCATCTCTTGGATAAATAGATTTGCATCAAGCCCCATCTGATCTCGAACATAAGATAACGCTTTACCAAGAAACGCAACCCCCTCTTTTTCGTGATTACGTATAATAAAATGTTCAAAACGGTCAAGGAGATTGTGTTTTTCGGGATAGCCACCAATGCCTTGCGGAATAAATGAGAATGAGATCTCAGATTCAGCTGTAGCAAAGAGACCAAGCTGAAAGAATCCTTGACGAGGCACTGTTGCCAAGAAGTTAGGATTACCACGCCCAGCATTTAGCATATTACGTTCGACAGCTGATTTCGCGAGACTGATAAGTTTATTTTTAAGTTCAAAAGGGCTTAATTTACTATAAGCTACATCAATATTTTTCTTAGCCATGATATTTTGCTCCAGATTGATAATTAATAATGTCTCAACTCTTTATACCAGTTATACCAGTGCGACCACTAAAGGTCCGAGTAAAGTAAGGAAAACATTAGCCAAAGCATAAGTAATGGCAAATGGTGTGGTTGGTACAGAGTTACCAGCTTTATCTAAAATGCCGCCAAATGCCGGATTTGCACTGCGGGAACCTGCTAAGGCACCGGCAAAAACGGCGGTATTTTTATAACCTAAAATATACTTACCAAATGGGATAGCAAGCATAAGTGGGACAATAGTCACAACTAAACCGATTAAAAAGAGGGAGAATCCGCTCTTCTCAATAGTGGTAATCGCTTGTAAACCTGTCTGCAAACCTACGGCAGCAACAAAGCCAGCTAGACCAAAATCTTTAAGTAGCGTAGAGGCAGCAACTGGCATATTACCGATTAATTGATGACGGCTGCGGAACCAACCAAAAACTAACCCAGATAGTAGCGCACCACCACCAGCTCCTAAAGTGATAGGAATACCACCGACTGTAATTACCACTAATCCGATAAGTAATCCGCAGACAATACCAAAACCGTGATAGGTCCAGTCTGTCTTATTACTAATAGGAATAATGTCACCAAGTTCATTAACGACATTCTGTAGATCGCGTTCAGAACCGTACAGAGATAGCACATCTTTCTCTTCTAAAACGGTATCATCATTAAGCGGTACTGTTTTGCCGTCACGTTGAATACCAGTAAGGTAGACACCATGAGCGATATTAATCACCGTGCCAATATTGCATAATTGAGAGAGTTTATAGTGCTCATATTTTTGATTATGTAACACCACTTCGCGTCTATCCATAACCACATCCATTCCTGACTCATCTTGTAACTCTTCACCCAATTTTGGTGCTGCTGAGATGACCGCAGGACGTGCTCCAACAACTAAAATAATATCGTTTTTTGACAACCTAGTATCTGGGGTGACATTAATTAAACTATTTCGTCGTTTGATTCGTTCAACAGTAATACCGGGGAAGTTCTGCTCCAACATATGGACTGTTTGCGGATTTGCTAATGAGAGTCGATAGACTCGACCAATGAGGTCATGCAGACTTTTAACTTGACCATCTTGCAGAATAACCGCACCTTTTAGTTGTTCAGATTCAGCTTTTACAGCATCATCACGAATACCATTTTTCATAAAATATGGGAGGATATTAACGCAGATAATAATGGTACCTAATGAACCAAAAATATAGGTAACTGCATAACCAATGGCAACATTGCCTTGTAAAAGTCGTACTTGATCAGCTGATAAACCTAAATGGGTAAGTGCATCACTAGCTGTACCAATTATGGCTGATTGTGTCAATCCACCAGCGGCAAGACCCGCTGCTAACCCTTTGTCCACATGGAACCATTTTGCCATTACTACCACAGTAATTAGTCCGACAATAGCAACAAAGAGGGCAAGAACTATTTCGCGAAGTGTCTTAATACCTAGTGATTTAAAAAATTGTGGTCCACTTTGAAAACCAACTGCGTAGATGAACAGTGCAAATAGTAGGGCATTTATTCCACTATCAACAGAGACACCGACAAGACTAAAGATAACAGCTGCAATCAAAGAGCCTGCAACATTACCTAACTGAAATTTACCAAACTTAATTCTACCAATCAGATAACCACAAGCGACTGATAGGAAAAGTAATATTATTGGAGAGTGTTGCAGCTCCTTTTGAATCCAATCTAACATAGCAATAATCCTCACTAAAATTTAATAATACCTTGTGTTGGAACTAACTACTTTTGTATAGAATTAACTGTTGTTATGTGAATGTTATGTGAACTTTTATTATATGAACTTTTTTAAGTGAACTTTTGGTGGGGCAGACACCACTTGATGTCATTTCTTGTGCAACTCATAAACCGTCTCCTTTTACTATTTAGATTAGAATAGGTGACACCGGTTTCGGCTCATCGTGATCCATCTTATGAAAAGATGTGAATGTAAATATTTTGTTAATTTAATGTTAACAATTTATCGTATAAATCAGTCTATAATATAACCATTTTGAATGCAATAGATTATTTTTTAACAGAAATTATTGCAATCATATTGATAACATCATTAATAATGTATTGGTAAAAGTAATGGGATTATTAACTGACTTATTAATTGACATAGTTATTTATAAAGATTTTTTGGCTGAATAAGATTATTGATATAAATAACGTTTATGAATCAATTAAATCTGTGTGTGTTTATCAAAAAAGTTGCATAGATAGCCAAAATTTAATGTGTAAAAACTAAAAAAGTGGAAGAAAACTTTTTTATAATTTGTACTATTTGCAAACGAATAAGGCTGTTCGTTAGTAACACATTTATGTATAATTGCCACAAATTGTCACCTATCGATTATAAAAGCTATTTATTAAATATGAAAAGATTGTCTTGCTTATTGATATTACTCTTTACCTTTACTGTTTCGGCTGATCTTAACCCAAAAGAGTCCAATAAATCTCGTATAGAAGCAGATGTGAGTATTCAAGATCCCCAATCTTTCATCGCAACTTTAACCTTATCTGCTGAACGGGGCGATAAAGATTCCCAATTTCAGCTAGGCAATATCTATCAACAAGGTAAAGGGGTCGAAGCGAACAATATTCGTGCTGTCTTCTGGTTTCAAAAAGCGGCTGAGCAGGGGTTAGCAAAAGCGCAAAATAATTTAGCTTATATGTATCAAAATGGATATGGTGTTCAACCAGATTTAAAACAGGCTTTAGCTATTTATAAATTAGCAGCAGAACAGAATTACGCGCTAGCACAATATAATTTAGGTCTAATGTTAAAAAATGGTGAAGGGACAGATAAAAATATCCCTAAAGCAATCTGGTATTTCACTAAAGCAGGGGATCAAGGTATCTCAGATGCTTACCTTAATCTTGGGGTGATGTACTATTTTGGTGATGGTGTTAAAGAGGATAAGATGGCTGCTGCTGATTGGTTTAGTAAGGCAGCAAAATATGCCAACAGTGAGGCACAATACTATTTAGGTTTGATGTCACAATATGGTGATGGACTCACACAGGATTATGTTGCCGCTATCTATTTTTATACCCAATCAGCCGAGCAGGGTTATGTACCTGCTATGTATAATCTTGGCATCATGTATGCGACCGGCACAGGGACAAAACCAGATAATGTTAAAGCAGCTAAATGGTTTACCCAAGCGGCGGAAGCGGGCAGTACTGATGCCCAATATGATATTGGTGTTTTGTATGATGTTGGTGGTGGCGTTGAGAAAGATGCCTCAAAAGCTGTAGCTTGGTACACTAAGGCAGCAGAGCAGGGCAGTGTTGATGCGCAATACAATTTAGCAATCAAATACCTCGAGGGTGAAGGCATCAAGAAGAGTAGAGAGCAGGCACTCTACTGGTTTAGAAAGGCAGCCGATCAAGGCGATGTTGATGCCAAAGCCTATTTGGATGAACTTGAAAAAAGTGATAATTAAACTTTAACATTAGTTATCACTTTGTTGCTAATCATTTATTTTAAATAGGTCTTAATTAGCTTAACGATAATAAGTTAGCCACATCTATATTGAACGATACGCTTCAGTCTACTTATTCATTGCTATTTAGCGCTTGCTATTTTGTACCTGTTTCATTGTCGATGCTACATTGTTCTGCTTACAATGTTCCTGCTACTTCGTTCCTACTATTTAGTTCCTATGTTATAATACCGCCATATTTTTTGATGAATTTGGGCTATATTATGCCTTTTGTTGTTGCCTTAAGTGGTGGCATTGCTAGTGGAAAAACCACCATAGCCAACCTTTTTGCAAAGTTAGGTGTGCCGATTATTGATGCTGATCTTATCGCTCGGCAAGTGGTAGCACCTGATAGCGCAGCATTTGTTGAGATCGTTCACCACTTTAGTGATGAGATCCTATTACCTACTGGCGAGTTAGATCGTTCTCAGCTTCGTGAAATCATCTTTAATAACGATCATGAGCGCTTGTGGTTAAATAGTCTATTACACCCCCTTATTGCATCTGAGACCAGTAAACAGATAGCGGAGATTAATGCCCCTTATCTACTATGGGTGATTCCACTATTAATTGAAAATAGGCTAACTTCGTTTGCTGATCGCATCTTAATCATCGAGACCTCCCCGATATTACAGCTAGAGAGACTGATTATGCGTGATCATATCGATGAACCATTAGCGATGAAGATGGTACAAGCACAAACTTCGAACGAAAAACGGCTTGCCTTCGCCAATGATGTGATTAAGAATGAGGGCAATTTAGCCGATTTAGCGAACCAAGTTGCCAAATTACATCAACATTACCTTATGTTATTTAATTAAAATGTATTTAATTAAACTTTATTTAACAAAATTTTATATAACAAAACTGTGTTTAACCAATTAACTTTTTTTAAAATAATTTTATTTCCAACTAACTTATTTCCAACTAACTTATTTCCAACTAACTTAGATACCAATTAGATATGAATAGAGATTCCAACGCCACACTTACTGTTAAATGCCCCACCTGTCAAAAATTGGTTGAATGGAGCGAAAATAGCCCGTTTCGACCATTTTGTAGTAAACGGTGTCAATTGATTGACTTAGGTGAATGGGCAGCTGAATCACACCGGATTCCTGATAAAGATATTTCTGAAGAGGAGTACTGGAGTGAGCAGCCCTTAAATTCAGACCAAACAGGTAGGGATGATTAACGATGAAAATTTTGGGTATCGAGACCTCATGTGATGAGACTGGCGTTGCTATATATGATGATCAACAAGGTTTAATTGCTAATCAACTCTATTCACAGATTAAACTACATGCCGATTATGGTGGTGTTGTTCCTGAACTTGCATCGCGCGACCATATTCGTAAAACGATCCCGTTAATTCAAGCTGCACTAAAAGAGTCCAACCTCACAGCAAAGGATATTGATGCTGTTGCATATACCGCAGGTCCCGGTTTAATCGGGGCGTTATTAGTGGGTGCCTCAATAGGTCGTTCCCTCGCTTATGCATGGCAGGTTCCAGCCATTGCTGTGCACCATATGGAAGGGCATCTGCTTGCTCCGATGCTTGAAGAAAATCCGCCACAATTCCCCTTTGTAGCTCTGCTTGTTTCGGGTGGTCATACCCAGCTAATTAGCGTAACTGGAATTGGTCAATATACCTTATTGGGTGAGTCCATTGATGATGCGGCCGGCGAAGCATTTGATAAAACAGCCAAACTGCTTGGGCTTGACTACCCAGGTGGCGCTAAATTGTCAAAACTTGCTGAGTCTGGGGATGGCACCCGTTTCCACTTTCCAAGACCAATGACTGATCGACCAGGATTGGATTTCAGTTTTTCTGGACTCAAAACCTTTGCGGCTAACACGCTAATAAAAAATAGTGAAAAAGGGGAGCTCGATCAGCAGACCAAAGCCGATATAGCCAGAGCATTTGAAGATGCGTTAGTTGATACGTTAGTTATCAAATCACGGCGAGCACTTGAACATACGGGATTTAAACGGCTGGTAATTGCAGGCGGTGTTAGTGCTAATAAAACTTTACGTCATAAGTTAAAAGAGTTGATGCAGCAACGTAATGGCACTGTGCACTACCCGCGACTGGAATTTTGTACCGACAATGGTGCCATGATTGCCTATGCGGGAATGATCCATTTAAAAGAGGGGCAAAATGCTCCACTGTCGATTGAGGTCAAACCGCGTTGGCCACTGAATAATTTAACCAACTTAGATTCTAATTAACTTAAATTTTAACTAACTAGATTTTAACTAGTTAGATTTTAACTAAATAAGTAAAAAACCCTTTAGATGATATTTAGCGCACCTATCTGGAACTTATGCGCAATATCACTCATTTTACAAGATTTATTTAAGAGACCTAAAAGAGACTGATAAGAGAACTTATGAAAACCTATATTACTGGTAAAGATGCCGCCCTAGAAGATTCTATTAACTATTTTTATGAACAGCTAGAAAAATATGGACTTGAAGTTAAAGAGGCATCTTGGTTAAATCCCGTACCCAATGTCTGGTCAGTACATATCCAAAATATTGCTTGCCCACTCTGCTTTGCTAACGGTAAAGGTGCTAGTAAAAAAGCGGCTTTAGCATCGGCATTAGGGGAGTATTTTGAACGTTTATCTACCAACTATTTTTTCTCTGACTTCTTTTTAGGGAAGGAGGCAGCTAATGCAGATTTTGTCCACTATCCAACTGAAAAATGGTTCCCTATTCCTGATGATAACTCGCTCCCAGAAGGGATCTTATCAGAAAAGTTACGCGTTTTTTATGATCCCGATGGTGAACTCTCTGCAACCGATTTAATTGATCTACAGTCGAGTAATCGTGAGCGCGGCATCGTAGCTTTACCTTTCATTAATCAAACTGATAAGCAAACCATCTATCTGCCTGTCAATCTTATTGCAAATCTTTATGCCTCTAACGGTATGTCAGCGGGTAATACCCAAAATGAGGCACGGGTACAGGCGCTATCTGAAATTTTTGAACGGTATGTTAAAAATAGGATTATTGCCGAAGCTATCAGTCTGCCAACCATTCCTGATGATATCTTAAATCGTTATCCAACGGTTGTTGCAGCTATTGAAACCCTAAAGCAAGAGGGGTTTCCGATCTACTGTTTTGATGCATCGCTAGGTGGTCAATTCCCTGTTATCTCGGTTGTTTTATTTAACCCTAACAATGGGACTTGTTATGCCTCATTTGGTGCCCATCCCAATTTTGGTGTCGCGTTAGAGCGAACAGTGACAGAATTATTGCAAGGGCGAAGTTTAAAAGATCTAGATGTCTTTTCACCGCCAAGTTTTGATAATGATGAGGTTGCTGATCTCAGCAACTTAGAGACCCATTTTATCGATTCAAGTGGTTTAATTTCATGGGATCTCTTTAACAAGCAGCACGATTATGATTTTGTTGATTGGAATTTTTCTGTCGATCCTGCCATATCAGACCAAAATAGTGCAGCACAAACCAGTTCGATAAAAACAAATTCGATACAAAAAACCGAGCAGGAGTTCGATAGTTTGATGGCTATTTGCAAGCAACACCATGTTGATGTTTTAATTATGGATTATCAGCATCTTGGTGTTTATGCCTGCCGTATTTTGGCAGTTGGGATGTCAGAAATCTACCCGCCTGAAGATCTCATCTATGCCAATAATAATATGGCGATAAATTTACGCGATCAGATTCTCTCACTCCCTTATACAAAATTGTCAAAAGCGCAATATCTATCAATGATTGAGACGCTTGATGAGGCGAGCCTTGATGATGCAGCGCGTCTGCGTGAACTGCTTGGACTTGCGACCGGTAAAGAGGGTGATTTGGTGTGGTGGACGCTGCGTATCGGCGAGTTAAAGGCGATGCTTGCTCTGGCTGGTGGCGATCTTGATCAAGCGAAAGAGTGGATCGATTGGACGCTTGAGATGAATGAGTCCGTCTTCTCTAAGTCTCGATATCAAGCCTATCGCGCGCTACAAACTTTAGTCGATTTTATATTAACACGCGGAATAGACGAATTTGCCAATTATCAAGACGCCTTTAATATGATGTATGGTGAAAAATTGGTAACAACAATGTGGCAATATGCAACAGGGGAAAAACGGTTCTTCGGCTTAGATAACTGTAATTTAACCGACGATCACTGTTCAAATGGTAATAAAAATGAACAACAGTTTACCGCCCATCAGCAGTTATTGACTGTTTATAAAAAGTTACATGAAGCATTAAAAACAGCCTAGTGAGTAATTAATAAAAGTAAGTAATTAATAGAAGTTAATAGCAGTTAATATTTGTATAAAAGTAGTGATAGTGTTAATTATCACTACTGCCAATATAGATAACTCTATCTGCTGCTATCACATTGTCAGGAAAAATAATCTGACTCTTTAACCCGGGTATGTGTATCTCCTTACTACCAGTTGTTATATTTATCCCCGCATTTTGCCAAGCATTTACCACTAGCTCTGTGCAGTAGGTACCTTGATCTGGATCAATTGAGAAAGGGGTGCCAACATAGGTAAGTGCCGCTGCAACAGCTTGCTTACGCTCATCGGCTGTTGCATCGACATGATAGTAAGTGACAGATTGATCTATTGCGTGGGAGATAAAAAAATCGAGCGTATCGACCGTAACACCGTCTTTACGCTCTTGATGTTCGGCAGGTGTAGCGTGGATAATAAATGGCTCTCCATCTTGAAAAAAGATCATCCCAACATGGCTAAAACCACTTGAATCTACGGATTTGATGATAGCACTAATCGGCTCATCACCAGTACGGAAAACCAGATCGCCTTCCACTATCTCTTTGGGAATTGTGATTGCCCACGCATTAAGCGGAAACCACAATAGTAGAGAGAGACTACTTATTAAGATCTTGAAAGTTGCCATATCGCAAGATTATATTTAGCGTAATACCACTTTCCAGCCATCATCTGTTTTGTGTAATACAACATAATCGGTCTGTTTGGTACCATTGTTGTAAACAACGTTCATCGTAGCGATAGCATTTCCATCTTTAATCTCAACATCTGTAACATCAACGCTTTTTACACCACCTCTAGCTTCCATTCTACTTGCTGCATTATTAATAATCATATTGAGTTTACTATCCATATAACTTTTACTCATTAGACTATTGGTTGTCTTATCATCAGAGATATACATTATTTTAAAAATTTTGTCGGAATCCTTATTTATTACCGCTGCATAAAACTCTTTTGCAACTGCCCCAGGATCAGAATTTGAATTATTACAACCATTTATCATTACTGCAAAAATAAAAATCAAAAAAGTAGCAACCCATTTTTTCATTATTGTATCTCCTTTTACTCTTTTATTGGTTAGTTGAAATATCAGTTAATAATATTAGTTAAAAGCGCCGAAAATAATATAGAAAAGAAGAACTATTTGCTACTTATTTTTTAACCACAATAGATGAGAAAAGAGAGGAGAAAAACCCTACGATTTTAAGTAGGGTCATGATAAAAAATGACAATTAATTAACTAAATATTGGATGATATAGATTAATGCAGTACAACTTTCCAACTATTATCTTGTTTATGTAATATGATCTTCGCTTTTTCAGTTGAACCATTATTATATGCAACATTGAGTACCACAATAGCGTTGTCATCTCTCTCAGAAACCTTATCAACAGCAATCTGTTTAATTCCACCTTTTGACGCTATGCTGTCTGATGCGTCATTAACCGCAGTGGTCATTTTACCTTTAACGACCTCTTTCTTGGGTTGATTATTGTCATAGATATACATCATGTTATAGAGTTTATTCACATCTTTTTTTACCATAGCAAGGTAAAAATCTTTTGCCACCTCGTCCGGTTTGGGGTTACCACAGCCAGTAAGTAAAAGCGAACCTAAAAAGAGAGCCAGTAGTGCAATATAGTTTTTCATCATTCTATCTCCTCTATTTTGTTCAATTCATAAGTAAAAACCCTATATAACAGTAGCTAAAATAGCATCAATTCACCAGTTACACTACTAAAGATGAAAGATAAGCGCATAAAAAAATGTAGGATTTTTTGTTATCTTTGGCGGGCGTAAATATAATATATGACGTTTTAAATAGGTGTTAGTACAACAAAAAATTTGAGTGCATACCGATAAACAAGTATGCACTAAATACAATTGTGGTGGATTTTGTTAATTAGACTTCTCGTTAACCGGCTCTGGCAAATTCAGCCGCCTCTTGGACGAGATCTTCTGATGGACGAATTCCAGTATATAAAACAAACTGCTCTACTGCTTGAATAGCTGCAACATCAGCACCAGAGATGATTTTTTTACCCAACTGAGTCGCATATTTTAGCATTGGCGTCATGACAGGTATGGCAACAACATCAAAAACTATCTCTGCTTGCTTGATCATCGCTTCAGGGAAAGCTAAATCGTCAGCTTCAATACCATGAGCCATCCCAATTGGCGTTACATTAATAATCAGCTCTGCTTTCGATGGCGCAACTTCACTCTCATCACTTACCCACTGATAACCATATCGTTCAGCTAACTGAGCCCCGCGCTCTTGATTACGGGCAGCAACAACCCCATTTTTAAAACCAGCATCATAAAAAGCGCCAATCACCGCATTTGCCATACCGCCACTCCCTTTTAGTACAAAAGGGGTGCTATTATCAATGTTATTCTGTTTGATTAGATTTTGCACAGCAATATAGTCGGTATTATAGGCTTTAAGGTATCCATCACTATTAACAATCGTATTGACTGCATGGATAGATTCTGCGGATGGATCAAGCTCGTCGATAAATTCTATACAAGCTTGTTTAAATGGCATTGAGATAGCACAGCCCCTAATACTTAAGGCTCTTATACCATAAATAGCATCTTTTAAATTTTTAGTCGTAAATGCTTTATAGAGGTAATTAAGATCAAGTTTTTCAAATAGATAGTTCTGAAACCGCGTGCCAAAATTACCGGGACGGGCAGATAGTGACATACATACAACAGTATCTTTATTGATTATTCTTGCCATAGTTATCAATCCTTTTGATGACAGTTGATAGTTAATCGAAATAATCCATCGTAATAGTTTGTGGTGATTGCTTTTAATGATGGTAATCAAAGGGAAATTATTTTAGCATCTTTTGTTTTAAAAAGTAGTTTATTGTCGTTATTAATTGGGTTTTTTACCTACGGATATTAACTATGATTGTGAAAAATTTAGGTCCAAAAATCAGACAAGAGCAGGAGACATGATGATTGCCATCTATTGTCGCTCTAAACATCGTCATGTATCAGAAAAGCAGTCAAATAGTCAACTCTGTGATGAGTGCGCAGATTTACTACAATATGCGCATAAACGTTTAAGTATGTGCCGCTTTGGCGAGCAGAAAACAACGTGTAAACGTTGTCCTAAACATTGCTACCGTAGCGACTATAAAGCGCGTGTAAAAGAGGTGATGCGTTTTGCAGGACCAAGAATGCTTATCTACCATCCTACTAAAGCGTTATTGCATATGTATAAAACGCTTATTCGCCGCTAATCTATTAAAAGATTTTAAGACCATTTTTAAAAAGATAATTTTAAAAAATCATTCCTTAAATAAACAGCCTTAAATAAACAGCTCTAAAAAAACTGTTTTAAAAAACAGCTTTAAAGAATGCTTTAGGGTTGATGTTTGTAATATCACTATTTCGTGATGTTTTAGGGTTTAACAAGATATAATATTCAAAAAACTAGGGAGGTTGTTTAAAAATAGTTACATTATTTTAATAGTTTAGATAATAAAGATTCAATAAAATAAGATAGAAAAATTTATAGATAAACAAAATGAAGAGTGCTACATCATTGCCAAAAATTAGTATATAATGCCGCTCTCTTTTGATCTGGGTTTTCGCATTAAAATATGATTTATAGCGCTTTTTCTAATGATTTATATACCAAACAGCTCAATAATAAAACGGACAATTTAAAACAGATATTGGCAGAATTCCCGTTGCCGGAATTGAAAATCTACCCATCACCAATAAGCCACTATCGTATGCGAGCAGAGTTTCGAATTTGGCATAATGGGGAAGAGCTTTATCATGTAATGTATGATAAAGAGAGTAAAAAGCGAATTAGAGTTGACACATTCCCTATTGCATCACCCACTATTAATTTAGCAATGGAAAAGATTATTCCATTATTAAAAGCGAATGACTTACTACGTGAACTCCTATTTCAAATTGACTATCTGGCTACTTTAAGTGGTGATTTGGTCATTACACTTATCTACCATAAAAAATTGGATGAAAGTTGGGTCACTGCTGCGAAAAAATTGCGAAAGGATCTATTGCAACAAGGTCTATCACTCCATATAGTTGGTCGCGCAACTAATCAGAAAATCGCAATAGATGTCGATTATGTAGATGAAAATTTAACAATTCTTGGTCGGAATTTTACCTATCGCCAAGTTGAAAACAGTTTTACCCAGCCTAATGCTGCGATTAATATTGCTATGCTAACTTGGGCAGTTGAAGCGACGAGAGGATCAACTGGCGATCTGCTGGAGTTTTACTGTGGTAATGGTAATTTTTCAGTTGCGCTATCCCAAAACTTTCGACAAATATTAGCAACTGAGATAGCGAAAACATCGGTTAGTGCGGCGCAGCATAATATTGAAGTTAATAAAATTGATAATTTAAAAATTATTCGCCTTTCAGCAGCAGAATTTACCACAGCCTTAAATAAAGAGCGCATATTTAAACGTTTAAAAGGGATAAATCTTGATGATTACCATTGTAATACCGTTTTAGTTGATCCTCCGCGGGGTGGGCTTGATGTTGATACGCTTAACCATTTAAAAAATTACGATACTATTTTATATATCTCATGCAATCCAACAACATTGCGTGACAACTTAAAAGAGCTCTGTAAAACACATACGATAAAAGATTTAGCATTTTTTGACCAATTTCCCTATACCGATCATATTGAGAGCGGTGTGGTATTAACTAAATTTTAGATTAATTATCTATAAATTAGCTAAACTATAGATTAATAAACTATAGATTAATAAAGTATAGATTAACTAAATTGAAGATTAGCTGAATTTTATCGATAATTTTGAAATTATGCTTAATTAAAAAGAGATGAGCAAATTAAAAAATCTTTAAGATTAAATATATTTTTATGCTTACTAGATGATTATCATCCGTAATTTTTATCTAAAACAGTAATATGATGTAAAGATGTATTTTCATTTATTAAAAATTTAGTCTTAAAAATAGAGTATTAAAAACTAGCTACAAAATGTCCGCAAAATGAGATGGGATAAGGTATTTACAAAATAGTTAGGCAAAAAAAAACCCTAGTAAACTAGGGCTGCATTAAATTGCAAGGAATGGATGAAAGGAAATAAAACAATAAAACAATGAAACAATACTATCTAGTCTCACGGGTTATTGTGTGAATACTATAACAGATTTAATCTTATAAGTGTATGACAAATCTGTTACAAAAAAGTCATTAACAGATCATGATTGAATGTTAATTTATAATCTATGCTAATATAGATGTTAACTTGATAAAAATACATAGGAAAATATCTAAGATGAAGTTATTAGTTGTTGAAGATGAGATCAAAACCGGTGAATATCTTCGTCAAGGTTTAGTTGAATCAGGTTTTATTGTCGATCTCATTGGTAATGGCTTAGACGGTTATCACCGGGCAATGACTGAAGATTATGATCTTATTATTTTAGATGTGATGTTACCCGATATAAGTGGTTGGAAAATTTTACAATCCTTACGCAATGCAGGTAAAGAGACGCAAATTATGCTGTTAACTGCAATGGGCAATGTTGACGATAAAGTGAAAGGGTTAAATCTAGGTGCTGATGACTATTTGGTTAAACCTTTCTCTTTTGCTGAATTATTAGCGCGGGTGAAATCGCTCTTAAGACGTAATGTCCCTCAGGTCAATAATCATCAACTAAGTATTGCTGATTTAGTTGTGGATCTCCCAAAACGATCAGTGACTCGGTCAGGTAAACGGATTGATCTCACCAATAAAGAGTTCCTGTTATTAGAGTATTTTTTACGTTATCCCGGTGAAGTGTTGCCACGTTCACTAATTGCTTCGCAAGTGTGGGATATGAATTTTGATAGTGATACCAATGTTATCGATGTGGCAATTCGCCGTTTACGCAATAAGATCGATGCATCATTCGAACCAAAATTGATTCATACTGTGCGCGGTATGGGTTATAAATTAGATGTGATTGACGAAACTGAATAAATAATAGATGAAACAAAATAGACGATTTTTGGTCCGATTCCCTATAATTATCTGCCTTTTTACCTGTGGTCTGCTCTATAGTTTGAGCCAATTGATTGAACGATCATTTGAGGAGTTCTCTATTCAACAAAATATTAGTGAACTCAATTCAGTGATTCACTCAATAGAGAGTGAGATTACCTACTTTTACCCCATAGATAATCGTGAAGAGTTTTTGCAAAATTTGCTAATTATTTTGGCTAGGCATCAGCGTCTATTTGTCTATATTATTGATGATACAGGTAAAGTTATCTATCGTACGCGAGGCCCAATTCTCACCATCGCCCAGTCCCAGATCAATTTAGATCAAATTATGCAAGATCACACGTCGACCATTTGGGAGACCAGTAGATCCTCATATCGTATTGCAGCCTCTAAATTAGTTATTGATGATAAGCATCAATTTACAACCATTGTTGCAATTAATCGTGATCTACAGCTTGAGTTTATTAAGCGTCTGCATGATGGTTTGAGGCTTTTGATTATTCTCTCTTGCATTATTGCGCTTCTAGCAACATTGACCACAATCTATTTTACCCAAAAACCGATCAACCTATTGATTAAGAAGATTGAGAAAATTAATTGGAAGAATCTCAATAGCCGAATTTCAACAACCTCAGTGCCACCTAAATATGCTTCATTAGTAAAAGCATTCAATAATATGTTGCACCGCATGGAAGATACTTTCAGACGGCAGCAGAATTTTACCGCAGATATCGCCCATGAGATGCGTACACCAATTACCAATCTCACTACGCAAACCGAAATTGCCTTAAATAGTGCGCGTACAACCAACGAATATCGTGAAATTCTCTACTCTAACTTAGAAGAATATTCGCGATTATCACAGATGATTACCGATATGCTATTTCTGGCTCAGGCTGATAATAAACAGTTAATCCCCAACTTGATTATGATTGATCTTCATCAATTTATGATTGATTTTATTGACTATTTTGAACCATTAAGTGAAGAGAAAAATATCACTATCAAATTGCTTGGTGACTGTAAACCGATTCAAGGTGATAGGAATATGATCTCAAGAGCAGTTAGTAATATTCTCTCAAATGCCATACGACATACGCCAATAAATGGTCAAATTACTATTGAGTTAGATCAGCTTAGTGCAAATTGGGTAAAAATTGTTATTGCAAATCCGGGTAAAAAGATAGATGAGTTCCATTTAGATCATCTTTTTGATCGCTTCTATCGTGTTGATGAGTCAAGACAACGTAATGGTGAAGGGGCGGGCATTGGTTTAGCAATTGTGAAGACAATTATCGAAGCACATAAAGGGTTAATATATGTGCTGTCAGATGAGCATCACACGCGTTTTATTATTGAATTACCAACCAATATTCAAAATATTGGAACTAAAGAGACAAAATAGAATCAACACTCTCATTATCCAACCTCTGTAAAAACTATATTTAAACTATTTAAAACTATTAATCGGATAAATATTTTTATAATTTTTGGGGGTCAAATATAATTAATATTAACTAATAAGAGCTTATTAGTTAATATTAATTCGGTTTATTTAATTTAGTTTATTCAATTCAATTTATTTAATTTATTCAATAAATGGATTAATTTAAAAGATTAATCTTTTATAACAGTAAGCAACTTTTGATAGACCTCTTTTGGTGTAATGGTTGCCATACTTCTCTCTGGCGAAATAATAGTATGTTGATTATTGCCGTATCCACCAATCAATTTAGGATCCGTCTTACCAAAAAGGGTGATATTTGGTCTATCTAAAGCAGCTGCTAAATGGCTTAAGCCGGTATCAACTGAGACTACTGCGCTACTTTTTGCCAAAATAGCGGCAACTTCACTAAGTGATAACTTAGGTAAAACTTCAACATGCTTAAACCCTTTTGCAAGGCGCTCTGCCCGTTCATACTCATGTGGGGCGCCCCATGGTAATTTTACCTTATAACCTAAAGGTTCAATTAACGCAATTAATTCACGCCATGAGGATTCCGTCCAATGTTTTTCATCCCGCGTTGTTGCATGTAAAAAAGTGAGATAGGGCGCATCCTCAACAGTAGATTGCGAAAAAAAGTGGCGCGCAATGGCGTAATCACCTTGGTTTTGCGGTAAGGGGTAATTTAATGACTGCGCAAACAGGAGCCGCACTCGCTCAACCGCATGCAACTCTTTTGCAACATGATGTTTAACATCATAAAACCAGCTGGCAATCGGCTCTCTAACACTTTTACAATCTAGCCCATGCTTTATGCCTCGCGCTTTACGGGTAATAAAAAAAGCGCTCTTAATTAACCCTTGCGCATCGATTACGGCATCATAGTGTGTTGATTGTAATTCCTGAATAAACTGCCGCCGCTCTTCCTTTACTTTTGCAGCAAACCAGTTTTTTCGCCAACGGCGAATGGCAACGGGAATAACTTTTTTTACGGCAAAATGCCAATCTGGTATCTGGGCAAAATTCTCTTCGACTACCCAGTCAAATGTGATTTCAGGAAGGTTATTTGCTGCATCGGTTAATGCTGGCAGGGTATGTAGTACATCGCCCATGGATGATGTTTTAACAACCAGTACATGCATCAGTTATTGCCTTTCTTATTAATAATTTTCTCTTGATCAGTAGCTACTAATTGATCCATTAGCGTATCAAAAACCATATTCGGTTCAATATCAATTAAACTTTGATGATAGCCCTGCAAACCATCCCCTTTGCGTATTCGCTGATAGCCACTGATTAAACGGATCACTTTAGCCTTATTTGAGAGTGGGGGGGTAAAATCTGGGCTGCTTGGACCATAAAGTGCAACTAATGGACGACCTAATGCAGCAGCAACATGCATTAAACCTGAATCGTTAGTCACAATCGCACTACATGCTGCAATTAAACTGATTGCCTGCTCTAAGCGTGTTTTACCGGCTAGATTAATACAGTTTTTTGATTCTGATATTTGCGATTTAATCTGTTCGCCAACAGGGTGATCTTTTGCTGATCCGAATAGTAAAATGGTTGCACCCTCTTTGATCAATTTATCCGCCAATGTAGCATAATGGTAGTCAGGCCACCGTTTAGCGGGTCCAAACTCTGCCCCAGGGCAGAAGCCAATTAAAGGTCTACCATCTGCTTTAATGGCAAATTCTTTAAGCGCGTCACTCATCTCACCTTCGGTTACCGCTAATTTTGGATAGAGCAGGGGAGCGGGGAGATCTTTAGCAGAGTGAATCTGAGCTTTAGGATAGGCAAGCGCAATATAACGCTCAACCATTAAAGGGAATGCCTGCTTATCTAATTTGCGCCGATCATTTAATAGACCATAACGGCACTCACCTTGCCAACCGGTACGTTTAGGAATTTGAGCAAAAAAAGGGATCAGAGCTGATTTAAAAGAGTTAGGTAAAACAATCGACTGATCATAATGGTTATCCCGCAATGCTTTACCCAGTTGATAACGTTTAGTTAATGCAAATTGACCATGACCTAGCGGCATTGGGATAGCAAGATTTACCTCTGGCATCTTACTCAATAAAGGGCGGCACCACGCTGGCGCCATTACATCTATCTGATTATCTGGATCTATCTGTTTTAAGGTGCGATAGAGACTTTGCGACATCATCATATCGCCAACCCATGATGGTCCAATAATTAATGTTTTCAAGAGATTGCCTCTCTATTTCTGATTTAACCACTGCATATATAGCGTGGTACCTTCGGTCACAGTTTTAAATTTAATTGGACAGCCTGTGGCTCTAAATTTTGTTAGATCTGCTTCGGTAAAAGTTTGGTAGCGACCTTTTAGATGATCAGGAAAGGGAATATAGTCGATCTTGCTATCTTTATGGTACTTCAATACTGCATCAGCTACGGTTTGAAATGATTCCGCTTTGCCGGTACCACAGTTATAGATGCCAGAGATTTTATGTTGCCAGAACCATAAATTGACCGCAACCACATCCTCAACATAGATAAAATCACGTTTAAATTGATCACTACCAGTAAATAATTGCGGTTTTTCACCTTTATTAATCTCTTGATTAAGGTGGAAAGCGACACTAGCCATGCTTCCCTTATGGGATTCGCGTGGACCGTAGACATTAAAATAGCGGAAACCGCAAACAGGTGATTTTGCTTCAGGTAGAATATCCCTTACATATTGATCGAATAAAAATTTTGAGTAACCATAGACATTAAGAGGTTTCTCATATTGACGCTCTTCGATAAAGTGATCATGACGACCGCCATAGGTTGCAGCCGATGAAGCATAAAGGAGAGGGATGTTTGATTCTAAGCAGTAGTGGAGGAGATCTTTGGAGTAGTCATAATTATTTTCCATCATAAATTTACCATTCCATTCGGTGGTAGATGAGCAGGCTCCTTGATGGAAGATCACCTCAATGCCCATTCTCTCTCCAGATAAAATGGCAGCAATAAACTCATCTTTATCCATATAATCGGTGATATTGAGATCAACCAGATTGGCAAATTTAGTCCCATCTGTGAGATCATCAACCACTAAAATATCACTATATCCTTGATCATTTAACCCTTTAACAATATTGCTACCAATAAAACCAGCACCGCCAGTGACTACGATCATACTCTCTATCCTTTTAACAAAAAATATCGCACTATCATACCGTTTTATGTCGCTATTTTCGAGTCTGATTTGGCGCTTTGTTTGATCTAATCTACTATTTTTTAGTTATGTTTGGTTCTAGTTATAAATTGCCTTATAACTTTCTATTAACAGTCAAAAGCAAATGATTAAAATCGACATAATATAGTCTCTTTTTTTGAATAGCGATCGCAAGGTTTTTAAAATAGTGTCTTAATTAAGCGCTATTTTTGAGATCTGTCACCCATTTTTACTGTTACATTAAGACAAATATCTTTTAATTAAAAATAATATGAGCGATTAGTTAGCTAAAAAGAGAGACGATTGTGGAAAAAGAGAACAATAAAAAAGTGAAAGAGAATGATAAACGTTCATCAATACATCAACCACATGATAAGTTATTTAAAAAATATCTCTCTTATAATAAAGCGGCAAAGGAGTTTTTTGTGCTTGGTGTCGATGCGGAGCTACTTGCACTATGCAATTTAGATACGATTAAATTATCGCCTAACTCATTTATTGAACCCAATTTTTCAGCATACTATAGCGATCTTCTCTACAGTGTTGATACCAAAGAGGGTGAAAATAGCTATATCTATTTCCTTATCGAACATCAAAGTACGCCCGATAAACTGATCAGTTTTCGATTGATGAGTTATGCAATGGATGTCCTAAGGCAACATATTGCACAATATCCAAATCAGATAACCTTACCGCTTATTTACCCAATACTTTTTTATAGCGGTGAGAGAAAGCATCCAGAATCAATAACACTAAATTGGTTAAATCTATTTCATTTTAAAGGTAAAGCTAAAGAGATTTATACATCCCCTTTTCAAATAGTAGATCTTTCAAAAATTGAGGATAAATGTATCGATAACTTAAAAAATTTAGGGGCTCTACTCTATGTGATGCGTGATCTCAAACAAAAACAAGTTATAGAGATATTAGAATCTACAAGGCTCTTTTTCTGCAATGGTGAATTGGCATATGAACAGATAAAGATGCTCTTACTTTATCTTTTTGATGATGGTAAAATCGACAACTATGATGAACTTATTGAAGCGCTAGAGAGTAATTCAGAATTTTACAGAGGGGGCGATACAGTGACTTTTACAGAATATTTAAAACAGATTGGTCGGGAAGAGGGCATTCGTGAAGGTATATTAGCTGGCAGGCAAGAAGCGGCAACTGAAACTACTAAGACAATTGCACGTAATCTATTAAATCAAGGTGTTGATCTTACTCTAATTTGTTCTGTTACTGGTCTATCTATTGATGAAATAAAACTATTGATGAAATAAAACTATTTATAAAAAAATGGGCTAACTTTTTAACCAAATAGCCTCTTCAATCAACAAATTATAGATCTCTTTTTTATTTTATTGTTGCAGTTTAATTTAAAAAAACATAAACCCTAAAACATTGCTAGAATATTGAATGTTTTTAGGTAATGTTTTAGGGTTTACAGTTTGATTTTTCTCTTCTATCTCTTTTTTAATCTATTTCTCTCGATCTATTTGCTGTTTTGTTTGCAACTGCTCCGACAATTTCCACTCCCCAATACCGTAGAGTGAATTGAAGAGGTAGATAAGATATTGTGTAGCAATTATTGGGTTATCTGTATAGATATTTAACCCGATGACGAGCAAATTTAATAGCACCCACAGATACCAGTTGAAGCTATAACGCATCATGAGTAGTAGTTGTGCGACAACGCCTAAACCGAAAATAAAGCAGTTTATCAGTAGTTGATAGATAGTATTATTGACGTTTAATGCGTTTGTTAAATAGACATTAAAGAAGATAGCGCAAATTAAAAATATCAGAGTGTATAAAAAGGCGGATTCTGTCAGTGTTCGCGTCTTCACATAATGGTTATTATCCTGATTGCGGTGCCAAGTGATTAATCCATAAATATGCGATCCAAAATAGTAGATAGAGGGCAAACTGGCACCAATATTACCACCTAAAAAGTTACCGCTCGCCTCTCCAAGCACGGCAAACATACCAAATATGTTGCCGCTGTTTTTACGTTTGGCGAGTAAAATTACACAGATAAGCCCACAAACCGCGCCAAAATAGGAGGCAGTATAGCGGAGACTAAACTTCGTAAGGGGATCTGTATATATGAAGGCAAGGGTAACAAACAGTACGCATATATAAGGGTAAAATCGGTTACGCCCAATAGTGATAATCATTGAAAATAGTTGTTGTTTACGGTGCTGATAGATCCGAAATAGGGTATTTGAAGATGAGTAATTAGTTGGCATCATGGTGATCTCCATCATTGATCAACGCATTAACAAGGTCTATTGAACGTAGATAGCGTTCATCATAGTTTGGCGAATCAATTTTAATATAGTCGATCTGATTTTTCTCTAAGAGCGAGATAAGTAAGTTTTGAAAATCTTTGCGTTGATTAGGATCGCCTAAACTACGTAATCCATCATTAATCCATGGGGTATTATTTTCTAGTAAGATAACGAGATCAAACCGGTAGTTGTCGATCATCGCCTGCACAAATGGGTGCTCTCTCCCCTCATACTGTTTACAAAAAGCTTGAGTTGTTACAAAGTCGGTATCTAAAAAAGAGATACGATTTGCATGTCGAATGGCAAAATCGATATATTGCGCCTGCCCTAAAGCAATCTTATCGTAATCAGAAAATTGTAGCGCTCGTTCATCACCGCCTAGTTGTGAGAAGACATATTCACGCCCATACTCCCAAGCACTGGTGGTATTAAATACATTTGCTAGCTTATTCACCAAAGTGGACTTACCACTAGACTCACCGCCTAAAATGGCAACTGTTCTAACAAAAAATGGTCGCACTTCGGTGGGAATATATTGCCAATTTTTAAGTGGTGCGAGCCTTATTTGTGTCGAACTGACATTCATAAAGTGGCGCTCTGGATCGACTAAGATGGTATCTAAGTTAAATAGCGCTTTGTACATCGCAACATCTTGCGGCTCACTTGAATAGACGCAGTCGGGGTTTATCCCTTTTTCGTCAAATAACGTTTTAACCCGTTTACTCCACTCATGCCAGCCATTTGGATATGGTGGAATCCCATCTTCAATCAGGAGTTCAATATGGATGTTTTTTTGATATTTAAAGGTTTGTAGTAACCAGCGAAATCGATCATTAATGGTTGGTTGCCGTGACATTGCACTATGCTTAAAGAGCGCTAAATCACGCTCTGTATCTGAACATAAGATCACATAGAGTTGATCTAATTGACTTATTGCTCGTTGAATAAGATTAATGTGTCCTGTATGGAGTGGGTAAAATTTACCAAAAATCACGCCCACTTTTTTCTTAGCATTTTCTGACTGCATTTGGTTAGATTTATGGTGCATAGCATCACCTATGTTTGAAGTAGCGGAGATATTTTCCATTTACTATTAATCACTTTTATAACCAGTATAACCCTAAAACATAAGAAAAATTTCAATAAAAAGTTAAAGATATCTTACTTGTAACCATTAAGGTTATGTGTAATAGTATTTTTCGTTTTGTTAGCTCTGTTTGATTAGTAGACACTTATAATATATCTTTTACAAAAAATATTTAAAATAAAAAAATTGTTAAGAAAGGAATAGATCGTAATGAAGATGAGTAAATTAGCATTAATTATATTAGCTTTTTCAACATCCATCTGTGCTGATCAGAAGCTAAATAGTATGACTGTTGACAATGCAACACTTTTTTTAGATGGCGCAGAGCTACATGCTAAAACAGATATTACGCTAGTTCAAGGTGAAAACGATATTTATATCAATGGTATTAGTGAAAATATTGAACAAAATTATATGCAGATCGGTTTTGCTAATGCGCCTGGTGTAAAGATTTTATCGGTAAAAAAACGCGATCCAATGGGTGTAATCTCTGATGAGAGTGATCGTCTTCTCTACGATAATCCTCGTAAAGTAGCATTTTATAATGAGATTAAAGCATTACGGGATCAGAAACGGAAACTTGAGGCGGAATATCAAGCAACCGAAGTGGAGTTTGCCGCTGTGTCAGAGGTTATCGCACTGTTACAAGGCAATCATATGGAGAGTCTTTTAAAAAATAGTACGGATCTAAATAAAGATATGGGCGATGTTTTAGATTTTGTAAAAAATAATCTCACTGCTGCTTTGAATGAGCAGGCAGCTCTACAGACTAAATTGGAAGATCTCAATGCGCAAGTTGGTAGTTATGAGACCCAGATAGAACAAAAAAGTAGTAATCCAGTAATTTTTGATAATATTATTGGCTTAAAAATCTATTCCGATAGTGATATCACTGTACCACTTTCGCTCTCTTACACGATTACTAATGAAGATGCGAGGATGAACTCAGGTTGGACGCCATCGTATGATGTGCGCGTGGCTGATATTAATTCGCCATTACAACTAACCTATAATGCCCATCTTTTTCAAAGTAGTGGTCTAGATTGGCAAAATATTAATCTTACCCTATCTACTGCGCTAGTCAGTAAAAAAAGTTCGCCTTATAGGCTAAATATGCCTAATCTTGATCTGTGGCAAATTGATATGCCAAATAAGGATAAGAGCCGAACATCCGCAAAGGTGGCTACTTCAAAAGGTGATCATAATGAGATAGTAAAAACCGATAATGACGCATTTGAAGCAGACCTCGGTAAAAGTGAAGTAAGTGCAACCTACCAAGTTAATCTCCCTTATACGCTTAAAAGCCAAACGTATGATAATAGGGTCACTTTACAAACCAAAGAGATCGATGCTAAATATCTTTTCTTAACAACACCAAAAGTTGATAGTTCAGTGTTTTTACAAGCGACTATTCCAGATTGGCAATCGTTAAATCTACTCTCTGGCATGGCTACAATTTACTTTGCGAATAGTTATATTGGTGATTTTTCGATTCCAGCAAATAGAGATGAGAAAGATCTTAATATTATGTTGGGGAAAGATAAGGATATTATTGTAAAGCGTAATTGCGATCTCAATGAGATTGCGGCTGTTCCAAACGGTAAAGTCAGTCAAAAAATTGGTTATACGATCTCTGTAAAAAATAGTAAATCATTACCAATTGAGATTATGGTTAATGATCAATTGCCAGTAATCCAAAATCAAAATATTGTACTGGATGAAGCAAAATATGATAATGCTACTTATGATAAAGAGAGTGGTTTATTACAGTGGCATTTATCTTTACAACCAGATGAGACAAAAGATATCCATTTCAGCTTTAAATTGACCTATCCAAAGGATAAAGTGATTACTGGTCTATAATTTAAACTATAACTAGACGATAACTAAATAATAAATTATACCGTTAATAATAAAAGGAGAGACATGTTAACAGAGTGGTTAAATCAGTTTAAGCCAAAGCGCTATAACCACAGTGAAATTAGCTTATTAGATATCCATCTCGCCCAGTTTTTAACTGAGAAGATGGCACTTGATGATGAGTTGGCTATTAAGCGTTTCTCTTTTTTAATTTTAGAGTTAAGTCGACAGGTACGTGCCGGGCATGTCTGCCTTGATCTATCTCGTCTTAGTTATCAAGATAGTGAGATATGGTATTTAATAGAGGCGCCTGATCTAAAAGATTGGCAATATCTGTTACAGTTAGCTACAGAAAAAGAGCTTGTTAGTGATGGAAGTCAATTAACGCCGCTCATCTTAATTAATAATCGGCTCTATTTTCAGCGTATGTGGTTTGATGAGAAGCAGGTCGCTGCTTTTTTTAAGCGCAATAGTGTCATTAACCAAGGCAGTTGCATCCAAAACAGTTGTATTCAAAACTATTCTATTCAAAACAATTCTATTCAAAATTGTCAAAATAGTATCATCAATAATAGAGCTTTCACTTATAAGAGTACTGAACAGTGTAGAGCAGCCGATTATGAAGAGATATCTTCTATTAAAGCGATTATTGATCAACTTTTTACCGATCAAGTTGTGAATAATTTAACCAAGAGTAGCGATGATGATAATTACGCAATACATTCTGACTCAACTCCTGAAATAGATTGGCAAAAAGTGGCTGTAGCTGTGGCATTAACCCGTAAAATCGCTATTATCTCTGGTGGACCTGGAACTGGTAAAACCACAACAGTAGCGAAAATCTTAGCTGGAATTTTGCTACAGCAGCCTAAAACACGCATTGTTACTGCTGCCCCAACAGGTAAAGCTGCCTCGCGTTTAACAGAATCTTTAACCACAGCTTTTGCCAAACTAGCCTTAAATGGCGTGCAGTTAAGTTGCGAAGCGATTACCTTACACCGCCTGTTAGGGGCTAAAGCTGATAGTAGTAGCTTTGTCTATAATCGACATAATCCGCTCCACCTTGATCTTTTAGTTATTGATGAAGCTTCAATGGTCGATCTCAACATGATGGCACGTGTTATAGATGCGCTGCCCGAGGCAGCGCGGCTTATTTTATTGGGTGATAAAGATCAGCTCTCATCAGTTGAAGCGGGTGCTGTATTTGGTGATCTCTGTGCATTAATGAAAACGGGGTACACTGACTTACGGGCAAAAGAGTTAACCGAGTTAACTGGGTATGCCATTGCAACTGGTGAACAGCCTGAACTGCAATTGCCCCATCAAACTGCAACACTCGCTGATAGCCTCTGTTTATTGCAAAAAAGTTACCGATTTAATGATTCATCTGGAATTGGTTTTTTAGCTACAGCAGTTAATGCTGGAGAGATGAGAACGGTGAAAACGCTGCTTAATTCAGCAACATTTGATGATATTAACCACTATTCACTTGCGCGCTCTTTTCAAAAGGTATTAGCAGATAGCGTTAATCACTATAAACAGTATCTACAAGCTATTAATCTACAAGGCAATTACAGTAGCCAAGAAATTGCCTTTATTTTACAAAAATTTGCTCAATATCGACTGCTCAGTGCAGTACGAGAAGGGCCTTATGGGGTAGTGGGATTAAATCGAGAGATTGAGTTACAGCTGGCAAAACATAAATTTATTACACTAACTGGAAGTTGGTATGTGGGTAGACCGGTGATGATTCTACGTAATAGCCGTGCACTTGGGCTCTTTAATGGTGATATCGGCATCGCCTTTCCAACCGATAGTAGTCAGGTTCAAACAGATCCAAACCAGTTTACTGATGAACAGTCGAACTATATTGATAATAGGTCAAATCCTAAATTACGTGTCTACTTTCCTTTCCCTGATGGATCGATTCGCGGTTTCTCACCGTTTAGACTCCCTGAACATGAAACGGCCTATGTGATGACAGTACATAAATCGCAAGGTTCTGAGTTTGATCATGTCAATATTGTGTTGCCAAATGAGTATACACCTATACTTAACCGGTCACTGCTCTATACTGCTATTACGCGTGCTAAAAAATCAGTAACTATCTATGCCAATGATGCCATTTTGTCACAAACCATAAAAAATGAGACAGAGAGGGAGAGTGGTTTAGTCGATCTATTACTAAAAATATAGCTGCATTTTCTCTATTTTAATTATCACGATAGAGCAACTATTAAAGTAAATAAATAGGCAACCCTAAAACATTTTAACAACATAAAAAATATACAGAAAGATTTATTAAAATCGGGTACACTAATTGGCAATTTATTCTCTCTTATTTCCCATATTGGTTAAACTAAAATTAAATCAAGCTAATAGATAGCTTAAGATTTATTCATTATGCTTAAACTAAAAAATAGTCACTTAAAAGATGATCGGGCTTCACAAATTGTGAGTTGGGGGCACTGGTTTACGCTATTTAATATTTTTGTCGTCACGATTTTAGGTAGTCGATATCTTTTTATTGCTGATTGGCCACCCACTTTTATGGGGCGTTTTTATGGGATTATTAGTACTATTGGTCACTTTAGTTTTCTCTCTTTTATTGTCTACCTTATTTTAGTCTTTCCCTTTAGTTTTTTTATTGGATCTTCAAGGGCACAGCGCATCATTGCGGTAGCTGTTGCAACTGTAGGCATTACCTTACTACTTATTGATACACAAGTTTTTTTGCACTTTAGGATGCATCTTAATGTCTCAATCTGGAATATCTTAACATCGACGGGAACCTCTTTTTTAAATCATACATTTATTTTTATTCCACTTATCTTAGCTTTTGAAATTCTCTTCTCTATCTGGAGCTGGAAAAAATTACGCAGCCTAAATAAACGCCGCCGTTATGCTAAACCAGTAGTGATTATTGTCATACTCTGTTTTGTAAGCTCACATCTTATCCACCTTTGGGCAGATGCTAACTTTTATCGCCCAATTACCATGCAGCGTTCAAGTCTACCTCTATCAAATCCGCTTACAGCACGTCACCTACTTGAGCGTTACGGCTTTATTGGTGATGATTACCAAACACGAATGGTTGAAGAGGGTAACCCAAGCGCAATTGCAGTAGAGTATCCTTTAGGGAAAATTGCATACACACCTAATGACTCTCTATATGATGTACTCATGGTGATTGTAGATAATTGGAATCGTGAGCTGTTAACACATAATATGCCGTTATTAACGGAGTTTGCTAAACAGAATATCAATTTTACTAACCACTATGGTGCTAGTACCCAACCCTATTTAAATAATTTTTCCCTCTTTTATGGCATTGATCCTAACTATTACAACAGTATCTTAACTAACCATAAATCTTCCGCACTGTTAGATACCTTTGTTAATGAACATTACAATTTAGGGCTTTTCTCGGTAGATGGTTTTGCACAGCCACTCTACAGGCACGCACTATTATCCAATTTTACGCTGCCTGATGCAGAACGGCAGTCTAATCGACAAATTACCGATTATTGGTTAGCTTGGAGTGATGAGCAGAATCAGATTCAAAATCGTGCACCGCTATTCTCAATAGTACAATTTGAGTTAACTATGGGTAGACTTTCTGATTGGGAGAGTAGCGCTAAAAGCGTGGATCACTATATTGATGCATTAATTAACCGTATAAAACAGTCACAACGGAAAACAGTAATTATTATCACCGGTTCAAATGGAATTACTATTGACGAGGCGAAAAAAACAGTCTTAGCTAGCCGTGAAAATAAATTTGCACGAGAGCAGTTAAGAGTGCCACTAATTATCGCTTGGCCAGATAAAAAAGCTGAAGAGGTGAGTTTTGCCACCACGCATACTGATGTGATGCGTACGCTTATGCAAGATGCATTAAATGTCATCACACCCGCACAGCAATACAGCCAAGGATTTAATCTATTTAATCGTGATGATAATAAGTTAAGTATAGGTAAAACAGTGGTAACCCGAACTTGGTTAATTGCTGGTAATGAAAATGAAATTGCAGCCCTATATGCCGATAAAACAGTAGTGATTGATGCTTTTGGACGAACTAAAATTTATGATCTCAATAATCGTGTGCAAAAAAGAGAGCAGGTTGATCTTTCACAATTTTTGCAAATTATAACTGAAAACCGCCGTTTTATGGTGCTCTCAAATTAGGCGGTTTACAACTTGTTTGTAGTGCTATTTTACTTCTCGACCTTGTGCTTGCAGATCGGCATGGTAGGATGAGCGTACAAAAGGTCCACATGCAGCATGGGTAAAGCCCATATCTAATGCTAACTGTTTAAATTCAGCAAATTCAGTAGGCGAAACATAACGTTCAACTGGTAGATGAAATTTACTTGGTTGTAGGTATTGCCCCAAAGTTAACATGGTTACACCATGTAACCTGAGATCTTTTAATACACGAATGAGTTCAGCGTTGCTCTCACCCAATCCCACCATTAATCCAGATTTTGTTGGAATATCAGGATGTCTCTCTTTAAATGCAGCCAATAATTTAAGTGACCCTTCATAGCTTGCTCCTGGGCGAATTTTTTTATAAAGGCGCGGGATATTTTCTAAATTATGGTTGAATACATCGGGTGGATTGTCACTTAAAACAGCGACTGCCTCATCAATACAGCCACGAAAGTCAGGGGTTAATGTCTCAATTTTGATATGCGGATTTAATGCACGAATTTCACGTATACAATTGGCAAAATGGCTAGCTCCACCATCTTTCAGATCATCCCTATCAACTGAGGTTATAACTACATAACGGAGTTTCATCTCTGCAATTGTTGCCGCCAGTTTTTTGGGCTCTTCATGATCAGGTGGCAGTGGTCTACCATGCGCCACATCACAAAATGGGCAGCGACGGGTACAGATATCGCCAAGAATCATAAAGGTTGCTGTGCCATGATTAAAACATTCTGCTAAATTGGGGCAAGATGCCTCCTCACAGACAGAGTGTAGACCATGTTTGCGCAGAGTCTGTTTTATGTGGGCAATATTATCAGAGTGGGCAGATAGTTTAATCCTCATCCACTCTGGTTTAGGTAACTGTGCGCTCTCTTCAACGGTTATAGAGGGAATTAAGCGAGTCTTATCGGCATCACGGTATTTTGAACTTTTTACACTTTTTTGCCGAGCTGGCGTGGTTGACATAGTTGTTTTATCTATTTCAGTTGTATTTTCTATTATTGGGTTTTGCATAGTAAAAACTTTACCTATTTGGTAATGGATTGGTTGGCTAACTGATTAATAAAGTTGTCAGTTAATAACTGCGCTATTTTAGTACGATCACTCTTAGGATCATAGTTTTTTACATACTCTTTTACTTGCGTCATCTCTAATCCAGCATAGCCGCAGGGGTTAATATCTTGAAACGGCTTTAAATCCATATCTATATTAAGGGCTAATCCATGCAGAGTGCAGCCGCGATCTATATGTAAACCAAGTGAACAGATTTTTTTATTATCAAGATAGACGCCAGGCGCATCGGCTTTTGCATATGCAGTCAGTGAGTAAGCAGCTAAGGTGTTAATAACGCTATTTTCAAGATAACTTACGATATCACGTATGCCTAAATGTCGTCTTTTCAGATCAATCAAAATATACATGATCTGTTGACCAGGTGCATGGTAGGTTATCTGTCCACCACGATCACTCTGTACTACTGGAATTTCTGTTTTATGGAGGAGGTGTTCTGGTTTCCCCACTTTACCTTGGGTAAACGTAGCTGGGTGCTCTACTAGCCAGATCTCGTCAAGAGTTGTTGCATTGCGATTTTTGGTAAAATCATGCATCGCTTGGTAGGTCTGCATATATGGTGTTAAACCCAAATTTTTAATGATTACACTATTCATATTTTATCTATTGTTTCTAAAGACATTGTTTCTGAACACATTTTTTGTTCACGTTTTTTATCTCTATTTTTTATCTACAGTTTTTATCTACATTTTTTTATGTACATTGATACTAGATTTTTGAAACAGTTTTATCTTAACGTTTGCCATCTAATGATTAAAGTGTGAGCTATTATTATAGGTTGACAATTGATAGTCAATCGCTGTATAAAGTTGCCAGCCGATTTTTAAAATTTAACCTTTAAGCAATTTCTTGTTACTAACATAATAATAGCTACGTAATAATAACTATATATCAATAACTATATATCAATAAATAAATATCAAATCTATATATTAATAACTACGTAACAATAACGACAGATTTAGTAATATTGAAATGGTGAATTAATTCGATAGGAAATAACATCTTATCGAATAAGGTATCTATTTATCTTTTTTCTTCCAAATACGATACTTGCGTTCATTAAGCTACGTAATGTAAAATTGTACGAATTATATTTTTTATATATAAATTGAGTATAATCAATTTTGCATTTTTTCACAAAAGGGCTCTAGTAAAAAAGAGTTTGTAACTAAAAAGAGGCTTTAAATATATGTCGGACATGCAGATGAAAGATAGTGATCTCATCGAGACGCAGGATTGGCTAGATAGTATTGAGTCAGTAATTCGCGAAGAGGGCGTCGAACGCGCACAGTTCATTATTGAGCAGATTGCCAATAAAGCACGTCAAGAGGGAGTTCCCTTAAAATTTGGTTCATCACTTAATAATTACGTAAATACGATTTCAAAAGAAGATGAACCCGCTTACCCAGGTGATTTAGAGTTAGAGCGACGTATTCGTGCAATTGTGCGTTGGAATGCGATGATGATTGTGCTTAGAGCATCCAAGAAACATCTTGAGCTCGGTGGTCATATGGCATCTTTTCAATCAGCTGCTACATTTTATGAAGTCTGCTATAACCACTTTTTCCGTGCCCGTAATGAGAAAGATGGCGGTGATTTAATCTATTTCCAAGGTCATATCGCACCAGGTGTCTATTCACGAGCATTTGTTGAAGGCCGTTTAACTGAAGAGCAGTTAGATAACTTCCGCCAAGAGGTTCATGGTAAAGGTCTTCCATCTTATCCACATCCAAAATTACTTCCTGAATTTTGGCAATTCCCAACCGTATCAATGGGGTTAGGTCCAATCAGCGCAATCTATCAAGCGCGTTTCCTAAAATATCTGCACCATCGTGGTTTGAAAGATACCTCTGAACAGACTGTTTATGCATTCTTAGGTGATGGTGAGATGGATGAGCCAGAATCAAAAGGGGCGATTACCATTGCTACGCGTGAAAAACTAGATAACCTCGTCTTTGTGGTTAACTGTAATTTACAACGTTTAGATGGTCCAGTAACCGGTAATGGCAAAATCGTTAATGAGTTAGAAGGTATTTTTGCTGGCGCAGGTTGGAATGTAATTAAAGTGCTCTGGGGCAACCGCTGGGATGCGCTATTACAGAAAGATAAATCAGGTAAATTAATTCAATTAATGAATGAAGTACTTGATGGCGATTTCCAAACCTTTAAATCAAAAGATGGTGCTTACGTGCGTGAACACTTCTTTGGTCGCTATCCTGAAACAGCAGAACTTGTTAAAGATATGAGTGACGATGAGATTTTTGAACTCAATCGTGGTGGTCAAGATCCAGCTAAAATGTTCGCAGCATTTACACGTGCCAAAGAGACAAAAGGTCGCCCAACTATTATTTTAGCGCATACTGTCAAAGGTTACGGTATGGGTGATGCAGCAGAAGGTAAAAATATTGCTCACCAAGTTAAGAAGATGGATATGAATGGTGTGCGTCATGTTCGTGACTTTTTCAAAGTACCAGTTGCTGATGAGCAGTTAGAGTCCCTCCCATATATCAAGTTCGAAGAAAATTCACCAGAATATAACTATATTCATGAGCATCGTAAAGCGTTACATGGTTATGTACCATCACGTTTACGTAAATTCTCAGGTGAACTCTCTATTCCACCACTATCTGAGTTTAGCTCACTATTAGAAGCGCAGACTAAAGAGATTTCAACAACAATCGCTTTTGTCCGTGCGTTAAATATCATGTTAAAAGATAAAGCATTAGCGCCACATTTAGTGCCAATTTTAGCTGATGAAGCGCGTACTTTTGGTATGGAAGGGCTATTTCGTCAAATTGGTATCTATAATCCAAATGGTCAGCAATATACTCCGCAAGATAGGGAACAAGTTGCTTACTACCGTGAAGATGAGAAAGGTCAAATCTTCCAAGAAGGAATTAATGAGTGTGGTGCAACTGCTTCATGGCTTGCAGCAGCAACATCATATAGCACCAATGATCTACCGATGATTCCATTCTATATCTACTACTCAATGTTTGGTTTCCAACGTGTTGGCGATCTCATGTGGGCAGCTGGCGATCAGCAGGCACGTGGTTTTGTGATTGGTGGTACTTCAGGTCGAACAACCTTAAATGGTGAAGGTCTACAGCACCAAGATGGTCATAGCCACATCTTATCAGCTACTATCCCTAACTGTATCTCTTACGATCCAGCGTATGTGTATGAAGTTGCGGTTATTATGCAAGACGGTTTACGCCGTATGTATGGTGAGCAAGAGAACGTCTACTACTATATTACAACCCTTAATGAAAACTATGCCCAACCAGCAATGCCAGAGGGTGCAGAAGAGGGTATTCGTCGTGGTATCTATAAACTTGATACTGTTGTTGGTCAAAAAGGTAAACCGTCTGTACAGCTATTAGGTTCTGGCTCAATGTTACGTCACGTGCGTGAAGCAGCTGATATTTTGGCGAAAGAGTATGGTATCGGTAGTGATGTTTATAGTGTCACCTCATTTACTGAACTTGCTCGTGAAGGTCAAGATTGTGATCGTTACAATATGTTACACCCATCAGAAAAACCTCGAGTTCCTTATGTAGCTCAAGTAATGAATAACAATCCAGCAGTGGTTTCAACCGACTATATGAAACTATTTGCTGAACAGATTCGTGCTTTTGTACCAGCTGAAAGTTATAAAGTTCTTGGTACTGATGGATTTGGTCGTAGTGATAGTCGTGAAAATTTACGTCATCATTTTGAAGTTGATGCAACTTATGTTGTTGTAGCAACATTAAGTGAACTAGCACAACGTGGCGATATTGATGCAAAAGTTGTCAATGACGCTATCCAAAAATTCAATATTGATGCAGATAAAATTAATCCACGATTAGCATAAGAGGTTTAAACAGATGAGTACAACTATTAAGTTACCTGATATCGGAAGTGATGAAGTTGAAGTGACCGAGATTTTAGTGAAAGTGGGCGATAAAGTAGAAGCTGATCAATCACTATTAACTGTTGAAGGCGATAAAGCCTCTATGGAAATACCTGCACCGCAAGCAGGTGTTGTAAAATCCATTTTAGTAAAAGTGGGTGATAAAGTCTCAACAGGTGTCGATATTATGGTATTTGATACCGAAGATGCAGCAGCGCCAGCTCCTGCATCCACACCGGCACCAGCAGCAGCTGCACCAGCAGCAACGCAAGTTGTTGATGTTAATGTCCCTGATATCGGTGGTGATGAAGTTGAAGTGACTGAAATTTTAGTCAAAGTAGGTGATCAAGTTGCTATTGATGACTCGCTTATTACTGTCGAAGGTGATAAAGCATCAATGGAAGTACCAGCAACAGTTGCAGGTACAGTAAAATCGATTTTAGTAAAAGTTGGTGATAAGGTCAAAACTGGTTCTAAAATTATGGAATTTGAGACCACAGCTACATCTGCTGCGCCATCAATACCAGCACCTACTGCCACTGCTGCGTCAGAACCAACACCTTCTGCACCAGCATCAAATACGTCTGCACCAAAAACTGATGAATTTGTTAAAAATGATGCATATGTACATGCAACACCTTCAGTGCGTCGTCTAGCGAGAGAGTTAGGTGTTAATTTAGCTAAAGTACAAGCGACTGGTCCTAAAGGGCGTATCTTAATTGAAGATTTACATGAATATGTTAAGAGAGCAGTTAAACAGGCTGAAAGTGGTGGCGCTGGTGGTTCAATGCCAGGACTTCTACCTTGGCCTAAAGTTGACTTTACTAAATTCGGTGAAGTTGAAGAGTTACCATTAACTAAAATTCAGAAAGTCTCTGGGGCAAATCTACATCGTAACTGGGTCATGATTCCGCATGTAACAGAGTTTGATGAGACCGATATTACTGAATTAGAAGCGTTCCGTAAACAGCAAAATGCTGAAGCTGAAAAACGTAAATTGGATCTTAAAATTACGCCATTAGTCTTCATTATGAAAGCGGTTGCAAGTGCATTAACTGCTTATCCACGTTTTAATAGTTCACTTTCTGAAGATGCACAAACATTAATTGTTAAGAAATATATCAACATTGGTGTCGCTGTTGATACTCCAAATGGTCTGGTTGTACCAGTCTTTAAAGATGTTGATAAAAAAGGTATTAATGAACTTTCCCGCGAACTTGCAGCAATCTCTAAAAAAGCGCGTGATGGTAAATTAACAGGTGGTGATATGCAAGGTGGATGTTTCACAATTTCTAGCCTTGGTGGTATCGGAACTACTTCATTTACCCCAATTGTTAATGCGCCAGAAGTGGGTATTTTAGGTGTGTCACGTTCAAGCATGAAACCAGTTTGGAACGGTAAAGAGTTTACCCCACGCTTAATGTTACCTTTATCACTCTCATTTGATCACCGAGTAATCGATGGTGCAGATGGTGCACGTTTCTTAAGTCATATTGTTAAAGTATTATCCGACTTACGTCGTTTAGTGATGTAATGGGAGAGTTAAAATGAGTCAAGATGTTAAAACCCAAGTTGTCGTATTAGGTGCAGGTCCCGCAGGTTACTCTGCGGCATTTCGTGCAGCTGATCTTGGACTTGATGTCACCTTAGTGGAACGTTATTCAACTTTAGGCGGTGTCTGCCTTAATGTTGGATGTATTCCCTCTAAAGCACTTTTACATGTAGCAAAAGTGATGGATGAAGCAAAATCACTTACCGCACATGGTATCCATTTTGGTACACCAAATCTTGAACTTGATAAAGTTCGTGAATGGAAAGAGAAGGTAATTAACCAGTTAACTAATGGTCTAGCTGGGATGGCAAAAATGCGTAAAGTAAATGTGATTCAAGGTGAAGCACAATTTACTGGCAGTCATACTATGGATGTTACCTCATCAAGTGGTATTACCAAGGTCACTTTTGATAATGCAATTATTGCCGCCGGTTCACGCCCTATCAAATTACCATTTATTCCACATGAGGATCCACGTATTTGGGACTCTACCGATGCACTAGCATTAACGACTATTCCAAAACGTTTATTAATAATGGGTGGTGGAATTATCGGTCTTGAAATGGGTACCGTATATCACTCTCTTGGTTCAGATGTTGATGTGGTTGAGATGTTTGATCAAGTCATTCCAGCTGCCGATAAAGATGTGGTTAAAGTCTTTACTAAACAGATCCAGAAGAAATTCAATCTGATGCTTGAGACCAAAGTGACAACTGTTGAGGCAAAACATGATGCTATCTATGTCACTGTTGAGAAGAAAGATGGTTCTACAGAGACACACACTTATGATGCGGTATTAGTTGCAATTGGTCGTGCACCAAATGGTAAACTAATTGGCGCCGAGAAAGCGGGTGTTAATGTATCGGATCGTGGATTTATTGAAGTTGATGATCAGATGCGTACTAATGTACCACACATTTATGCGATTGGTGATGTAGTTGGTCAACCGATGCTTGCGCATAAAGGTGTCCATGAAGGTCATGTTGCTGCCGAAGTGATTGCTGGTTTGAAACACTACTTTGATCCAAAAACAATTCCATCAATTGCCTATACTGAGCCAGAAGTTGCTTGGGTTGGTATGACAGAGAAAGAGGCTAAAGAAAAAGGTGTACCTTATGAAGTCTCCATCTTCCCTTGGTCTGCGTCAGGACGTGCAATTGCATCTGACTGTGCTGAAGGTATGACTAAACTTATTTTCGAGAAAAATAGCGGTCGCCTTTTAGGTGGCGCTGTTGTTGGTGCAAATGGTGGTGAGCTACTAGGTGAAATTACGCTTGGTGTTGAGATGAACTGTAATGCAGAAGATATCGCATTAACCGTCCATGCTCATCCAACCTTACATGAATCAATTGGCTTGGCTGCCGAAATTTATGAAGGATCAATTACCGATCTACCAAATCCAAAAGCGAAGAAAAAATAGTAAATTGCTTCTGTAATTTATCAATATGGCTGTTAGTGATGACAGCCATAGTTTTTAGTAAGAGACTATTTTAGATAGATTTAATAAAAAAATATTTATCAAATAGTTATTATTTATATTAGATAATATGTTTTAATAATATTTTGGAATAACCCTAAAGCATCAACCCTAAAGCATCAACCCTAAAGCATCAACCCTAAAGCATCAACCCTAAAGCATCAACCCTAAAGCATCAACCCTAAAGCATCAACCCTAAAGCATCAACCCTAAAGCATCAACCCTAAAGCATCAACCCTAAAGCATCAACCCTAAAGCAATGGAATGTCTACCCATTTTCATATAACAAAATTAAAGGGTATCTGTTTACTGAAGGAAGCTGGTGTTAAATATCCTAATGACAAGTGCAATCGTCTATAATTGTATGCAATATGCACAAGCAGAAAAACGTTTCTGTAACACTTGGATAATTTTAATAGTCGTATTTTTTACAAACTCAGTTTTAATTGTCATAAATGTCGCTCCTGACACAGCATTATCGTAAAGGCAACTTTGATTGCTTAGCGAACGAATAATCCCAAACAGTTCAAAACAGCTATTGTTGGCGCCGTCGGTACTGCTGGCAGTGAAAGCGCTGCTGATACCATCCACGACTGCCCTAATCCTAATTTATGGAAGATTTTATTAAAGATTTTCCTAAGATCGCAAGATCATACTTATTTTCGTCTATTTCAGCTATTTTGGGGAGTAATCCATACTGTTGATACCCCATTTTGGTGAAGAGCTGTATGCTGGGTTGGTTGTGGGCAAAGATGAAACTTAAGATGGTCTCTATACCGATAGATTTAGCAAACTTTTCGATCTTATTTAACATAAATTGACCAATTTTTTTGCCACGAAAATTGGCATGGAGGTAGAGGCTAATTTCAACCGTTTTATAAAAAGCAGGGCGTCCATAAAAGGTGGATAGGCTGATCCAGCCAGCTGGCTGATTATCATATTTTATTAGCCAGAGTGGGCGAGTTTCTGGATTGTGTTGTTGAAACCAGTCAAGGCGACTCTCTATTGTGACAGGCTCAGTATCAGCAGTTACTGAGCGGCTTGGAATGATTGAGTTATAGACTTCGACAATAAAGGGGAGATCATCTAAATTGGCATTGGTGTAGGTGATCATAAATTCATCCAGCTGTAAATTTTGCAGCATTATAGTGGCTTTGTTGTAAGATGACAATTGTTCTGCTTCGCAGAATTTATATCTTGCAAGAATTAATAACTGGCTGTTTTTAAAAAATATTATTAACAGATCGCTATTAAATGATTTTTCTATATAGCTCTTTTTTAAAAAGATGGGTTAAAAAATTACTTTTATAATCTTTTTTAGGAATCAATATTTTAAAATTTAACCATAAAAATTTAAACATAAAAAAGGAGCTACTTACTGTTACCACGATTAGCTCCTCTTCTATTAATTAACTTCTTGTTTAAAACACTTTTAATATAACTATTTAGTGGCTAACGTTTTTAAGGCGTTAATAATACCGTTTACCCCAGCTTCCACTTTACTACGTGGACAGCCTACATTAAAACGGAGGAATCCCTTGCCTTCAGCGCCATAAGTGGTACCTGGCATAATCGCCACTTTTTCCTGCTCGATAAGGATTTTTTGTAGCGCTGCATCATCTATATTCAGCGCTCTTAGATCAATCCAAGCTAAGTAGGTCGCTTCTGGTGGTTGCCAGTTTAGTTGTGGGAATGCGTCATTTAAGCGCTCGGCGACATAATTTAAATTGCCTTCAAGATAAGATTTTAACTCGTTTAACCAAGGTAGACCTTCACGGTAGGCGGCAATGTGGGCAATAACCGATAAGATTGCTGGTGATGATAATCCATCACGACTTTTTAGATTATGTAGATACCGTTCCTGACTTGCTGGATCACTAATAAAACCGTAAGCCCCTGTTAAGGCAGGAATATTGAAACTTTTAGAGGCAGAGGTAAGTAGCGCCCAGTCAGTTTTGGCAACTTGATTCCATGGCGTGTGGTGATTTTTACCCCAGACCATATCCATGTGGATCTCATCGCTAATTACTTTGACATTATGGCGTTTACAGATCTCGGCAATCTTCTCTAGCTCCTCACGTTTCCAGACACGACCGGTGGGATTATGAGGGCTACAGAGTAGAAAGATGGTATTTTCTGGCTTAGCTAGCTCTGCTTCTAAGCTTGCCATATCACAGTGCCACTCACTGCCTTGTTTGATTAGTGGACAAGAGACTAATCGGCGCCCATTACCTTCAACAACTTTAAAAAAAGCGTCATAACAAGGGGTTAAGGTGACAACGCCATCATTGATATTAGACCAGATCTGGATCATCTGACCAACCATATAGATGACCGATGGTCCATAGATGGCCATTTTAGTATCAATTGCATCGTTAAATTGAGTTTGGTACCAGTGGTGGATTGCCCCTAAAAAATCTTCATGCTGCCAGCGGCTATAACCAAATACACCGTGCTGAAGCCGTTTTTCCATTGCTTTTATAATGCAAGGAGCAGTTGGGAAGTCCATATCAGAGATAGTAAAAGGTAAGAGATCAGCATGACCAAAACGGTCAGCAACATAATCCCATTGGGTACACCATGTGCCATGGCGGTCAACTACCTTATCGAAATTAAACATTGTTATCTCCAGCTATTGATGTGCGCTGCACATCTGATTAAATAAAAATATCTCCTAGTTTTGCTAGAAGATATTTTTTAAAACTTATTTTTGATAATATTTACTTTTTTAAATTAATTGTATTAAAACAGTTATTTAATTAAAAATTTATTTGATAAATGACTATTTAATAAACGGTTATTTAAAAACAGTTTTTAAAATACTTTAATAAATATTAATAATCGATGCTTCTATAATAAATAGTTTTATAAACAACAATTTAAAAAACAGCTATTTTGAATAGCTGCTTTTATTTGAAATCTATAAATAATCTGTTGTTAGAATACTATTTTTTTGCCATTAAGGCTGCTAACTCATCTTTTACTGATTGCACTTGTGGACCAATTACAACCTGCAATCCGTGTTCATTTAGACGCACAATACCGATGGCACGGTTAGCTTTTAAGGCATTATCATCAATTAAACTCATATCTTTAATTGAGAGACGTAAACGGGTAATACAGTTATCTAGTGATTCGATATTTTCTGCACCACCTAATGCCGCTAAAATTGCTGCACAGTCATAACCTGATTTGCCGTTAGTGGCTGCTGTTGTACTTGCAGTAGCTGCGTTATCACTATCACGCCCTGGCGTTTTAATATTAAAACGAATAATAATGTAACGGAAGATGAGGAAGTAGATAACAAACCAAACTGCTGCAACGACAGGGACAAGATACCATTTAGTCGCTGTGCCATGCAGAACACCAAATACGACAAGGTCGATTAAGGTACCATCAGTATTACCAATTGTGACTCCTAACACCTCCATAACGGTATAACCTAAACCAGTTAAAATTGCGTGAATCACATAGAGCAGAGGCGAGACAAATAGGAATAGGAATTCAAGTGGTTCAGTTGTACCACCAATCATACAGGCAACAACACCCGAGATTAAAAGCCCTTTCACTTTATGACGCAGTTGTGGTTTAGCGCATACGTACATCGCTAAGGCAGCTCCCGGTAATCCCCCTAAAAATGATGGCATTTTGCCTTGTGCTAAGAAACGGGTTGCACTCTCTGAGAAGTGAGAGACTGTTGAACAAGATAGTTCAGCTTGGAAAATAGTTAGGGCACCACTATAGGTATGACCACAGACATCTAACGTTCCGCCAACATCAGAGAACCTTACAATTGCAAGTAAAATGTGGTGTAGTCCAATAGGGAGGAGTAGACGTTCTCCAGAACCGAAGATCATTGGTCCAAATACACCCGTGCTGTGAATTAATTTGCCTAATAGTCCGATGATTGAGGCAAAGTAGGGCCAAATTGTTGGAATAATGAGGCCGACTAACCCTAAAACAATTGCAGTGATAATTGGAACAAAGCGGTTTCCGCCAAAGAAGGCTAATGCATCAGGAAGACGTATGGTGTGGAAACGTTCATGGAGTAGATAGACGATAATCCCTGAGATCATAGAGCCTATAATACCGGTATCGATTGAGAGAATACCTAGAATTGATGAGATCTCTTTATTACTTGGATCGACAATTCCAGCATTGGTAACTAACCCTTTTTGTTGTAAAACAAAGTTAGTTGCAAGGTTCATAATCACAAAGCCAACAAAACCTGCAAATGCAGCAACACCTTTATTTTCGCGCGCTAAACCAAGCGGAATGGCGATCGCAAACATAACGGGTAGATAGGTGAAACCAAATGAGCCAATTTTGCTCATCCAAGTAAATATCAGTTGGAAAACAGTGTGGTTTAGAAACGGAATGAGTTGAATTACGTGTTCACTACTGAGGGAGCTACCAATTCCCATCATAATCCCACTAAAAGAGAGTAGTGCTACTGGTAGCATGAAAGTTTTACCTAAGTTCTGGAAAAACTCCCAAAAAGTGACTTTTTGTTTGGTACTTGTCGACATACTGTCTCCTGACAAATTTTAAGAATCAAATATAGGTTGTAAAAAAACGGTAGATTATAGCGTGATAAACAGAAGATAAAACGTTTTATCATTAAAAAATTAGATTTAGATCACAAAACTGAAAAAAAATATCACATGCCAAAGTAGAATTAGTTAGACTGTAAGATTATTAAAAATTGTTACTAATATTGTTACAGATATAGCATGATGCCGCCTAATAAAAAAACGACTATTTATGAAGTAGCTAATGAAGCAAATGTCTCTGTTTCAACTGTTTCGTTAGTGTTAAGTGGTAAAGGGCGCATCTCAACGGCAACGATTGATCGTGTGCAAATGGCAATTGAGAAGCTAGGTTATACCCCCAATCGCCAAGCATCAATGCTGCGGGGAGGGCAGTCGGGTGTAATTGGGATGATTTTGCAACATGAGATTAACCCTTTTTATGCCGAAGCGATTTCGGGTATTAATGCCATTTTAAATCAACACTCTCGCATTCTATTCCTCACGCAGTGTAAAAATGATCCTAACCATTTACGCGACTCTTTCCAGAAGCTCTACCATCAAGGTATCGATGGTCTAATTATTGCTAGCTATCCAGATGAGGCTGTTTTGTCAACAATTATGGCTGAAAGTGGAAATTTGCCAAAAGTCTATCTGGCGCCAGCTGGTGAGATTGATGGAGTCGATCTGATCCGCCCAAATAATACCTTAATGGCTCAGTTAGCTACTGACTATCTGATTAAACAGGGACACCGGAATATTGCTTATGTTGGTGGTGATGCCAATTCGATGATACGTGCAGAGCGGTTGGCGGGTATGTTGGCAAGTTTAATTAAACATCAACTCCCTTTTAATGCCGAAAAGGTGGTTGAAGGTGAACAGTTTTCATTAATTGCCAGAGCGACAGAGCAGTTATTACAACGTTGGCCAACTGTTAGTGCCATTATCTGTGATGAGATGACGCCAACGTTAAGTACCTATTTTACCTTATTACGTTTGGGTAAATCGATTGCAACAGGTAAGTTTGATACCTATTATGAGCAGAAAATCTCACTTATTAGTTTAACTGTTACGCCAGCAGAATCTTTGCGATCTTTGGCTTTAGAGTGTATATCGACACCGGCAAAAATGGTTGGCGAGCATGCCGCAATGCGGTTGTTACAGCGGTTAAATGGTGTCGAGCTCCCTGTTCAACAGATTGTGTTACCTCCAACTTGGCAGCCGCAAGGGTAAATGGTTATATTATAAACTGATTACACTTTTTCAATTTCAATCACTACTCGCCCACGGGTAATATCAGCAACTAATTTTTGTAAGATGGGTGTACTATTTTTATTAATAGCGATTGTAATATTTACGCCTTCTGCATCGAAGTTCTGATCTTCAATGATTGCATCGAACTCTTTTAGGCGATTTTCAATAATTGGCCATTCACTGTAATAGCAGTGGAAATTGAGTTTGATACGTGGAATAAGTTCAATCAGCTCTGCTTGCTGTAAACAGTGGCTCGCAGAACCGCCATAGGCACGAATTAAGCCGCCAGTCCCCAATTTAATCCCACCAAAATAGCGTGTTACCACAACGACTACCTGATCGCAATCTTGCCCTTCAATGGCAGAGAGGATAGGGCGCCCAGCGGTACTTGTTGGTTCACCATCATCATTAAAACGGTACTGTTGCCCAATCTTCCAAGCCCAGCAGTTGTGGGTTGCTGTGGGATCACTAATTTGCTCAATAAATGCCACTGCTTGCTTGGCATCAGTTATGGGGGCAGCATGGGTAATGAATCGGCTTTTTTTAATCTCTTCAGTTATTTGTGTTGGCGTGGTTAATGTATATGGCATCTATATTCTGTTACAATAAATTTATGGTTATCTATCATATAGAACGGTGCAAAAATGTCTATCCATTTAGCGGAACTTAAACAGCAGCAGTTAACACTTGCAAAACAGGTTATTCTACATGATGAGCTTCCTCACAACATCACTTTAGTAGGGGGTACCGATGTTGGATTTGAAGAGGAGGGTGCTGTCACCCGCGCAGCAATTGTGGTGTTAACCTATCCCGCGTTACAGTTGGTTGATTATACGGTTGCGCGGATTAAAACAACTCTTCCTTATATCCCTGGTTATCTATCATTTCGTGAATCACCCGCTTTAGTTGCCGCATGGGGACAGCTAAAAGAGAGACCAGATCTGCTACTTTGTGATGGTCAAGGTGTTGCCCACCCAAGGCGGTTAGGTATCGCAAGCCATTTGGGGCTGTTACTTGATATGCCAACAATAGGGGTGGCAAAAAAACGGCTTTGTGGGTATTATCAACCTCTTCCCAAAGTAGCTGGAAGTATAACGCCACTTTTTGATCATGATCGATTTGAACAACCAATGTTAGGTAATATTGCGTTAGGTCGCCCCGATTTTAGTCATCAAGAGGCAGATTGGCAAGATCAGCTTGGTTGGGTTTTACAGAGTAAAGATCGCTGTAATCCGCTATTTATTTCTGCTGGACATAAGGTGAGTCAGCAGACAGCGTTACAGATAGTTGCGAGCTGTTTACGTGGTTATCGACTTCCGGAACCAACCAGATGGGCCGATGCGGTTGCTTCTAATAAACCGTTATTTAAAAACTATTTACAACATCATAGATCGTGAAATCTCAACGCTTAACAGCACAAAAATAGACGGTAGCGTCGTATTTATTATAATTATTTAATATACAGTAGAAATTATGCCACATCAGATTCAACAAGTCATAGAAGAGGTAAAATCATCTCCGCCACTAAAAAGCGGTGGTTTTACCTTTAAACGTTTTTTTGTCGCACACAGTAGTAGCCCAATGAAGATTACCACCGATAGTGTCCTATTAGGCGCCTGGGCACCTATCGATAATCATCCTAAACGTATTTTAGATATTGGGACAGGTTGCGGTGTAATTGGATTAATGTTAGCGCAGCGGTTAGAGCAGTTTAATGAGAGTCAGATAGATGTGCTTGATATTGATGCAGATGCAATTCGTGAATGTGAGATGAATATTGCAAGCTCCCCATTTACCAATATTCAGGCTATTCATGATGATATTAAAAAATGGCGTGATGGTAATCATCATCAATATGATCTGATCGTCTGTAATCCCCCCTATTTTAATGTAGCAACAGCTTGCCGAAATGAGCAGCGACAAAAGGCACGTTATACAAAGCAGCTTACTCATGCCGAACTCTGTATAGCAGTTGAAAAATTGTTGTCAAAGCGGGGGCGATTCTCGCTAGTATTGCCATTTAATTTGGCTGAAAAATTTATTGAGTTAGCAGCACAGTCGCAATTGGTGATAAAACAACGGGTAGATGTGCGTTATAGTGAGATAAAGGATTTTTCGTTAGTACTGCTCACTTTTATTAGGAGTTTATCGCTTAATGAGGGGAATAAAGAGATTGAAACTGGTCAAAGTTACCGGTATGAGACGCTCTGTATGCGCCATAGCGATAATAGCTATACAGAGGCGTTTCGGACTCTGTTAAAAGCGTTCTATTTGCGCTTTTAACAGTTTTTTTATTACTCTAAAACAAGACTGCTCTATAAAGAATTGACCTATAAATATGGATCTATAAAAAAGTTATAAGAAATCGTTACTCATCACCAAAATTAACTAGGGTAAAGCAGTTAACCCCCATATTAGTCAATTTTGTTTGTCCGCCTAGTTCAGGTAAATTAATTACAAATGCAGCATCTTCAACAATGCCGCCCGCTTTGCGGATCAGTTTAGTGGTAGCGGCAACGGTACCACCTGTTGCTAATAGATCATCAATAATTAATACCCGTTCATCGGGTTCTATGGCATCGGTGTGGATCTCGAGTGTATCTGTACCATACTCGAGTTGATACTCCTCTTTAAAAACGTGACGCGGTAACTTATTAGGTTTGCGAACTGGAATAAATCCAGCATTTAATGCTAGCGCAATTGGGGCAGCAAAGATAAATCCACGCGCCTCTGTACCAACAACTTTATCAATCTTTTTGTGACGGTAGTGTGCAATTAATAGGTCGATAGTTGTTTTAAATGCGACAGGATCTTCAAGTAGGCTCGTGATATCCCGAAAGAGTATCCCCTCTTTTGGGTAGTTAGGAATAGTGAGAATACTGTTTTTAATTAATAAAAGTTTCTCTTCAAGTTGGTTCATTAATAAATGCTCTAATGAAATGATTAAATTGCTATTATATCAGCTAAAAATCGATCCTAGATAAAAAAAGTGAAAAGATTTGATAATAATTATATTAGGTTTCTCTTATGGTTATATTATTTAATTGTGCAGATAAGAGAAAACAAATAGCTTTAGTAGAAAAGGTCTAAAAATATTAATCTTTATAATATTCAATTACTAACAGATAAAATTATTGGTATAATAGTAACTACTATTAACTATAAGTAGTGTAGAGAGTAACCGAATTTTAATCTACTATTATCTTTTAAAAAGATAATTTAACAATAATTAATATTGGAGAAGAGAATGAATTGGTTTGACTTTGCTGTAATTGCACTAAAACTATTTGTTGTTTTTATCTGTATTGTCCTATTTTTAAAGGCTACTGGTAAATCTTCAATGTCACAAATGAGCAGTATTGATTTTATTGGTAATATGATTTTAGGTGGTATTGCTGGTGGCATTATCTACAATTCAAAAATCTCTATTCTTGATTTCCTAATTGTCCTTATCATCTGGACAGCAATTATGTTCATTTCGAATTTTCTTACGAGAAAGAGCCAATATGCTAAAGCTTTTATAGTGGGTAATCCTATTGTTTTAATGGAAAACGGCAAAATTGATCTAGATGCTTTTAAAACGGCAAAACTTGATATGTCGGGATTTTCTACCCTTTTAAGGATGAATAACGTAACGACTATTAGTGAAGTTAATAAAGCTCTTATAGAACCAAATGGTCACTTAACCATTATCAAAAAAGGCGATGAAGATATTGGATTAATTGTTGTAGAAAATGAGCAGGTTAATAAAGATGCGTTAGAGAAGAGTGGCAAAGATGAAGCGTGGTTAAAACGCCACTTAAAGAAAGAGGGTTTTGGTAATACCAAAAAAGGGGATGATAATAACTTCTATCAAGATCTCTTCTGTGTTGAGTATTATAATGGCAAACTTTTTGTCATTCCATGTGAATCAGTTAAACCTAGTGACGACGAAACGAGTGACAACGAGAAAAATAATTAGGAACTATAATTAGGAACTGTAGAGCGGTGAGCGGTTTACCCCTTTGGCAATAAAAGTTTTTGTAATAAATTGATTTATAGGGAGTTCCTTCACCGCCGCTTGTAGTTCAAGTGCGTGAGCCTTATCACGACATTGTGTAAAAACTGACGAACCTGTACCAGTAAGTCGAGTAGGGGCAAATGTTGATAATGTCGTAATTATCTCATCAATAAGTGGGTACCGTTTACGTACAATGTTTTCACAATCATTTTTAAAATTTTTGAAAGAGATTAACTGATTTATTGATCGAACAGGTGTATTTCGAGTCAATTGTGGATCAGTAAAAATTTTAGCTGTTGAGATCTCGACAATAGGGTAGGTGACTAGATAGTAAAATTCAGGAATCTCCACTTTTTGTAGCTGATCACCAACACCTTCAGCAAAAGCTGCGTGGCCAAAGATAAAAATTGGCACATCTGCCCCGATTTTAGCGCCTATCTTAATTAATTCAACAAGTGGTAAATTGATCTTCCATAACTTATTTAAGGCAACTAATACTGTTGCAGCATTAGAAGATGCACCACCTAAACCGCCACCCATAGGGATCTTTTTATCAATATTAATATCAACACCATACGGTTCACTAGATCCATTTTTAAACTGATAAGATTGCAATAGTTTTGCTGCAATCACAATTAAATTTTTATCGTGTTCCACATTGTTAAAAGCGGTGAGCAGATTGATCTGATTATCAGCGCGAACAGTAAAGGTTAAGGTATCGCAATAATCGATAAATTGAAAAAGAGTTTGTAAATTATGGTAATTATCGGTTCTTCGTCCAGTTATATATAAAAATAGATTTAATTTAGCAGGGGATAACCAACTTTTCATAGGATTTTATCTTTCGGTTTTTTATTTTTAAAGTAACGTTAATAAATTATTGAGAAGGATATTGTTAACAACTTATATCATTCTAATGTTTTAGGGTATAAGCCATTTGTCTATTTTTAGTCTAACATGTTGATCTTTATTGGTTAATTCAATTATTGAAGGTAGGTCAAGTTCTCTTTGACCATTGTCATAACTTCTGCTTTTATAACTCACTATTTTAAGATCCCACCGATTATTGTCTTCAATAAATTCGGTCGAGACTAAACGACCTAAACTATCTAACTTATCACTGTTTGGATTATCTGAGAGACCAATTAACCAGTTGTGTAGCGATTTAAGTGGAATATTACTTTTAGTTAATCTAAATATTAAATTTTCAACATTCTGGTCACTATAACGTCTACCATCCCTATCAATCAACTCAGCATAATTTGGTTGTGCAGTTAAGGTAGCAATCGTTGTACCCACTGGAGTAGTTAATCTGATTTTGTAACTATCTGGCGCGAATTGAGACAACAAAAAGCGGCTATAACTTTTGGAACGATCATTGATAAGCGCAATACTACCGTTTACTTGGAAAGTTTTAATCCCTTTGAGTTCTTGCTGATGTTGCTGCCACTTCTCGGTAATTTGTGCTTCAGGCAAAACTGACTTACAGCCGTATAGAAAAAGTATAAGTATAAACAAATAGATATATTTTAAATTAAATATAGAGGGATTTTTCATATTAAACCATATTGATTATATTGAGCAGATTATATCGCATAATAACACAACTGATAATCATGCGATTGATTATCAGTTGTTGACCGCTTTAGAATTATTCTTTCTCTTTTAATAACAAAATTATAATTGTTGATCTTTCAACCAATAGAGTGAAAGATTTAACTGTCTAAAAATCGACAATAGCGATATTTAAATAATGCCACAATTATTGTGCTGAATAGGATTCTGCTGTTTTTTCTGATCGGCGAAATACCCATTCAGTATCATTTGAGGCGTTTTTATCAAATTGATAACCGTGTAGTGTGAATGCTTTTAGATCTTCTGGTGAAGTTATGTGATGTTTCACAATATAGCGGGTCATTAATCCCATCGCTTCTTTAGCATAAGCATTAACATTCATATATTTGCCCACTTTTTCATCTAAAAATACCGGTTTAATCACTTTAGCTTTAAGTGATTTTTGATCTACTACTTTGAAATATTGATCAAAGGCGAGATCAACTAAAATATCACTCTCTAATTGATTAAAATAGTTGGTTAAAGTCTGTTGCCAGAAGTGGTAGAGGTTAATTCCTTTAGGATTTACTAAGCGAGTATTCATGGTTAGGCGGTAAGGTTGAATAAGATCAAGCGGTCTAAGTACACCATATAATCCTGATAGAATTTGCACGTTTTTCTGGGTGAAATTTAACTCTTCACTTGAAAAATCACTAATATTTAAACTGTTATAGATGTCGCCTTTGTAAGCAAAGATAGCTTGAAGTGCATTTTTTGGCGTAAAAGGGGTGTGCCAATCATGAAAACGTTGTTGATTAAGTTCTGCAAGTTTAGGGCTTATTTTCATGATTGATTCTAATTGATCAATCGAAAGTTTACGGCATAAATTAACTAATATTTTACTCTGATCTAAAAATTGAGGTTGAGTATGGGTTGATGTTAATGCCGGACGGTCGAAGTCCATGCTGGTAGGTGCAGAAATAATCGTAAACATAAGCCTTGTCCTTTTGGGTAAATGGTTAAGCTAACTAACGATACATCTATGATTTTATACATAAATTATTAATGTATTATATTATCATAGCTATTCTATTATTTTATGCAATAGATAAAACGAGAGATTATTAATTGATAATTTTTACAATTTTTATACATGTTGTTATCTGTTTTATCAATCTTCAAGGTTATATCATATTTCTCTTTTTAGTTTTTTTAGCTTAAAATAGAGGCTATTTTCCTAAAATTAATAGTTTATTAACTATTTTTATATCTTATAAAAAAGATTAGAAGCAATGCCAATTACAGTACTCGGTGTTAATCATAAAACCGCCCCCGTATCATTACGTGAAAAAATCGCCTTTCCTAATGAGATTATTAACAAGGCTCTCTATAGTTTGTATCAACATCCGCTGGTTGAGGGGTGTCTGATATTATCAACCTGTAACCGCAGCGAAATCTACCTAAGTTATGAATCCGAAACTGATCTACCTAAGTTAAAACAGGCTACATTACAGTGGTTGGCTCAGTTTCATGAGGTTGATATAGATGAATATCGTCAATCACTCTACTGGTTTGAAGGGCGGGAAGCGGTAGAGCATATCATGCGTGTAGCATGTGGACTTGATTCATTAATTCTTGGAGAGCCACAAATTTTAGGACAGGTAAAACAGGCCTATGAGCTTGCTCATAAATGCCACTGTTTATCACATGAGTTAGAAAAACTATTTCAACGCATTTTTCATGTTGCCAAAATAGTAAGAACAGAGACCGATATCGGTAGTAATACGGCGTCGGTTGCTTATGCTGCCTGTCTAATCGCTAGAGATCTGTTTACTGATACAAAGCAACTTAACGTAATGTTAGTTGGTGCTGGGGAGACAATAGAGCTGATTACTCGCTACCTAAAACCACATGGCTTTAATCACATCATTGTTGCTAATCGTACCCGTGAAAAAGCGTTAAAATTAGCTTCTGAAATTGATGCTGAAATTATCTCACTTCCAGATATTGCTCATCGTCTAAAAGAGGTAGATATAGTTATCAGTTCAACTGCAAGTCCTTTACCTATTATTGGTAAAGGTATGGTTGAGAGATCCCTACAGGCGAGATCGAATAAGCCAATGCTATTTATTGATCTTGCCGTCCCTCGTGATGTAGAAGGGGAGATAACTCTTTTACAAAATGTACATCTTTACACTATTGATGATCTTCAAAATACGGTAAAAGCCAATTTAGAGCAGCGCGCTATAGCAGCTAAAGAGGCAGAATATATTATTCATGAAGAGGCGGATCGCTTTTCTGAGTGGCAAAAAACACGTCATGTAGTCGATTTTATAAAACTGTATCGTAATAATGCCGATCAAATTAAACGTGAATTAGAGAGTAAAGCGATAAAAGCAATCAAGCAGGGCGCTAACGTAGATGATGTTTTGGCTGAGTTTTCATATAAGTTGACCAATAAACTGATTCATGCACCAACTCAGACACTTCTGCAAGCAGCCTCACACGGGTGTGATGACTGCTTTAAAGTTCTAAGTGAAGGGTTGGGATTAAAAAAGGTTAATTGATTCTTTTATCTCTTTTTTATCGTAAGATAGCGAACAGGTGAGTAGCTTGCAATATCCCTATAATCAGAGTAGGATTTTGCGTAACAATAAAATTTAAAAGAGATTTTTTTAATGAAGATGTGTATTTCTTGCGGTATGCCGATGACCTCAATTTCTGATTATCCATTACAAGATATCTCTAAAAATTATTGCAAATATTGTGCACATGCTGATGGCACAATGAAAACCTTTCACGAGAAATTGACAATCCTCTCAATTCATTACGCTAATCACCATAATATAGAGTATGAGATCGCAAAAGATATCGCCTATCGTGTTTTAAGGAAATTGCCAGCTTGGCGGGGCAGGTAATTAATCTATATATAAACCTTGCAAATAAATGTTGTTTTTTTAGTCAAGCAATTGACTTAAAGGTAATATCTATTGCAGATAATTGCCAGCTCGGTATAATGCCAACGTCTATTTCTTTTCTCATATCTTCCTCTGCCTGAGTGGCGAAATCGGTAGACGCAGCGGATTCAAAATCCGCCGCCCTTAAAAGCGTGTCGGTTCGAGTCCGACCTCAGGCACCAATAAAATCAATGGGTTACGCAGATTTTATTGTTTGATTTATGTACTTTGTTTCATTAGGAATAGCGTTTTGTGCCGTAAATGTGACGTGATCTGCATATTCGAGCATATGATCAGCATTCAAGTGGGCATATTTTTTCACCATCTCTAACGTCTCCCATCCGCCAAGATTTTTGAGCGTATAGAGTGGTGTCCCCGCTTGGACATGCCAGCTCGCCCATGTATGACGTAAGTCATGAAAACGGAAATTTTCAATTCCAGCTCTCATGCATGCCCTTTTAAAATCGTCTCGATCAATAATTCTTGTCACTCAAATTAGCATGATACCTCTCAATCATTTTTACTGGGTTGTCATAAAAGGGAATAGCTATGAATAATCCATTCGTTACAGTGACGGAAAAATCAGTTGATGAAGTCATGAAAAAACTCACTTAATCAAGCACTCGAGAGGCATTTATCTCCAATGTTTTAGAAAAGTCGATGGTGATGTGTTATATAATGAGATGGTCAATAATGCGATGGGTTTACTGTGTGATTTGCTCGATGATATTACCTTTATTATGAGTCATCACAAATATAGAGGGAACCAAGAACCTAATGGGATGCTGGTGGCTAATTTAAGAATTCTTTTTTTATTCAAAAAAATGACCAGGATAATTGGCCATTTTTGTCTATTTTAGCGCTCTTTATTAGATTGCGATAAAACAGATGCTGCTAATGATTTAGTCTCTTTACTATATTTAGGGCTATGTAATACTTTGGAGGCTACTGCTTCCATTTTTTTGCCGGTTTGGTGATCGGTTCCACTTTGGGAGAGGGCAGAGCCCGCTAAGCTTTTTTGAATAGCAGATGTTTTAGGGTCATGCAATATTTTTGCAGCTTGAGACGTAACTTTAGCGGATGTTTTTTTAGTATTTTTCATTTAATCTTCAATATTGTTCTATTTCCTGTTAATAAGAGGGACAATATATAGTGTTTTATTTTTTAATATTACACTATATATTGTTATGGATTATATCTATGCAGATTATTATTGCAAGCTAAATAATTAATTTAACTTGTAATATTATTTAGATAGTTGATAAACTTATCAAAATCACAAAAACCATTTTTATCAATTGGGCAGTTTTTCATTTCGAGGGTGACTATTTGAGGTGGATTTTTTTCTGTTAGTTGTTCCATGTTGGCTAGTTGTTTGGTTGATTGGTAAAAGTATTGAATCTTCAATAGATTTTTACCTGTGTTGTTATCTTTCCATTTTTCAAATAGGATTTTACCGCCAATTGGAGTGGTTTCGAATTGGTTTGGGAGTTTATACGGTTTGATCCCTAAAGCAGAGATAATTGAGGCGATATTTGAGTCATGACCGACTAAGAGTGTCACCTTATTATCCGTTTTATTAAAGGTATTACTAATAAAAGTTAAGAGATTTTTCGCCACCTGCTTTGCAATTACCGGCGCGCCAAATATGACATTATTATAGTACTCTTTAATTGATACTATTTGATCTAGCTCTTTAGTTGAGTTGATTTTACCCCATGCAATCTCATTTAGAGGTGCCCCTTCATAGTATTGCAATATAAATGCATCCGCGATTGATCTCCCTGTGTCGAGTGGTCCTGAAATGCTAGGTTCTTGACCTTTTTCAATTTTAATTGTGCTATTTTCTGCAAGGAAGTCACATTTTTTGTCAACTAAACAGTTTGCTGATTTTGGGTAGTCGATGATTTTGGTGATGGTTTGATAGATCGGTGTTAAACGTTGATTAAGACCTTTGACACCGCCATCGCCAGCTGATTGGTTGATCGATGCGGTTGCCTCTTGCCTATATTTTTCACTGTCATCTTTAATATTTAAACTAAATAGTGGATCCATAGTGTTGATTTTTTCATTATGGTGAACAGTAACGTTACATCCAGGGAAGGCGCCGACGGCGATATTTTGTGCGGTCGCGATAGTTCTTTGGAAACCATTAGCATAGATGTAGACATCTTTCTCGCTTGGGCATTTATTCTCATTGAGCAACTTATTGTTGATTAGCCATCTATCTAAGTAGTGACCAAAATAGTTCTCTAATGCGCCCCCTTTGACAGTTAAATAGCCTGCTGGTGTCTCCCAATTTGCCCATTGATGTGGGGTTAATTTACCTAATGAACTGCTTGGTGTTGCTAGTGGTGCTCTTATGCCATGTCGGCTAAAGATTACTACCTGTTCGAGCGTATAATTATCTTCTGTTTGATTGGCTTCAACGACTGCGGTTGATAATAGTAACGATAGTGTGACTGCGGCATGACTAAATTTAAATTGCATATTGTTCTCCCATCTAGTTAGTGTTGATGAAGTTATGTATCAATTTAAAACAGATTAATTTTATACCCTCACCAAGCAGTCGTGTATTTCTTATCTATAATTTGTGGGCAGGTTCACATAATTATTTTATAATGCTGTGAGTAACTTTCTGATATGCAAGGATCACTCCATGTCATTTGACTCGCTCGGTTTAGATACCGAGATTTTAAAAGCCGTTCAAGATCAACAGTTTCAAAACCCAACACCTATCCAAGAACAAGCAATTCCTCTTATTTTAGCTGGTAAAGATTTAATGGCGAGTGCCCAGACAGGTACCGGTAAAACGGCTGGTTTTTCGCTCCCTATTTTACAAAAACTAGTTAATTTACAAACAGATAAACAAAAAGAGTTCAAGCAAGGGAAACGCCCTTTATATGCACTGATTTTGGCACCAACACGGGAATTAGCTGCCCAGATCTGGGAGAATATTCGTGACTATAGCCGTTATCTATCAGTCCGATCTTTAGTTGCATTTGGTGGTGTAAGTATTAATCCCCAGATGATGAAGTTACGTGGTGGCGTTGATATTTTGGTTGCAACGCCAGGTAGGTTATTAGATCTTGTTCAAAAAAATGCTGTTGATCTCTCAACGGTTAAGATTTTAGTCCTTGATGAAGCTGATCGTATGTTGGATATGGGATTTATCCATGACATTCGCCGTGTAATCGCTAAATTACCAAAAAAACGGCAAAATCTGCTCTTTTCAGCCACTTTTTCTGATGAGATAAAACAGTTATCAAAATCAATATTAACTTCACCCGAAGTTGTGGCAGTTGCTAGGACAAATAGCACCTCTGAACAGATTACACAGTATGTTCATCGAGTTGATAAGAGCCGAAAACGAGAACTGCTCTCCTATTTGATTGGGCGTGATCAGTGGCGACAAGTGTTGATCTTTACGCGTACCAAATATGGTGCAAACCATTTAGCCGACCAACTCAATAAAGATGGCATTAAAGCGGCTGCAATTCATGGTAACAAGAGTCAAGGTGCAAGAACAAAAGCACTTGCTGATTTTAAAAGTGGAGAGATTACCGCCTTAGTTGCGACCGATATCGCTGCGCGTGGGTTAGATATTGAGTTGCTTCCATTTGTGGTCAATTATGAACTGCCTCAAGTAGCAGAGGATTATGTCCATCGGATTGGTCGTACTGGTCGAGCACAAAATCACGGTCAAGCCATATCATTGGTCTCTATTGATGAATTACCGCAGTTAAAAGCGATTGAGCGTTTAGTAAAAGCAAAAATTCCAGAACTGACAACAGATGGTTTTGCTGTTAACCCAAATATTAAACCCACCGTAAGTGACCAAAAATTGAGAATTAAGAGGGGTGGCAGAGGGGGTAAAAATAGCGTCGTTAAATCTAACAAAACGCCAAAACCAACAAATAGATCTGCTAAATCTCAAAAGATAAATTAAAGCCAATGTTTTAGGGTTGATGGTTGTTTTAATAAGAATTTTTGTTAAATTTAAAAATAGTCGATCCTATTTTTTGCGATATCCATCATAATGAAAGCATTTTATTCTGGATTAAATATTACTATAATTGATCCGCTATAGTCTGCTCTATTTATATAACTCTATATAAGGAAAAAATATGAGTCAATTAGATGAATTAAAGAAGTTTACCATTGTTGTTGCTGATACTGGTGATATCGATTCAATTAAACAGTTCTCTCCTGAAGATGCAACAACCAATCCCTCACTAGTTTTAAAAGCTGCACAACTACCTCAATATCAATCTTTAATTCAGTCTGCCATTCTGAAGGCAAAAGCGATCGGTGGATCAAAAGAGACGGTACTAAGTAACGCCTGTGATCTTATTGCTGTTAATATTGGTGCTGAAATTTTAAAAATTATTCCTGGTCGCATATCCACTGAAGTTGATGCACGTCTATCATTTGATAAACAGGCTTGTATTGATAAAGCACGTAAATTAATTGAGTTATATAAAGAGAAGGGTATCGATAAATCGAGAATTTTGATTAAAATAGCTTCAACTTGGGAAGGAATTAAAGCAGCCGAAGTGTTAGAGAAAGAGGGGATAAACTGTAATTTAACGCTACTCTTCTCTTTTGCCCAAGCAAGAGCTTGTGCTGAGGTAAATGTCTTCTTGATCTCCCCATTTGTTGGTCGTATTTATGACTGGTATCAAGCGAGAAAACCACTAGAACCCTATATTGCTGCTGAGGATCCAGGTGTTATATCAGTGCGTAATATTTACAACTATTATAAACAGCACGACTATAAAACTGTTGTAATGGGTGCCAGTTTCCGTAAAGTTGATCAAATTTTAGCGTTAGCTGGATGTGATAGATTAACTATCTCTCCAAATCTTTTGGCAGAGATGAAGCAGTCAAATGCACCAGTTACCCGTCAATTAAATCCAGATCAAAAAATAGTTGCCCGTCCTGCGCCGATGAGTGAGGCAGAATTTAGATGGCAGCACAATAGTGATGCGATGGCGGTTGAAAAATTAGCCGAAGGTATTCGTGCTTTTGCAGTGGATCAGGGCAAACTTGAAGATATGGTTAATACATTATTAAAGTAACGTTAGTTAAAGCAAATTAGTTTAAAGTTAACCATAGATTGAATAGATTAAAAAAAGAGTGATGGCGATCTGTTGCCAAGCTCTTCGAATTTTTTTGGAGAATAAAATAGATGAATGCAACAACAGTTTCACATCGTGAGCTTGCCAATGCGATAAGAGCGCTTAGCATGGATAGTGTCCAGCGAGCAAAATCAGGGCATCCGGGTGCGCCAATGGGAATGGCAGATATGGCAGAGGTGTTATGGCGCAGTTTTTTACGTCACAATCCATCTAATCCTAAATGGGCTGACCGTGACCGTTTTGTCCTCTCTAATGGGCATGCTTCGATGCTTATTTACAGCCTATTACACCTTACTGGTTATGATCTCTCTATTAATGATCTTAAAAATTTCCGTCAGTTACATTCAAAAACAGCTGGTCATCCTGAATATGGTTATGTCTCTGGTATAGAGACAACAACGGGTCCGCTAGGTCAAGGTATTGCCAATGCAGTAGGTATGGCAATTGCGGAAAGAACTTTAGCCGCACAGTTTAATAGACCGGGACATACCATTGTTGACCACCACACTTATGTATTTATGGGTGATGGTTGTATGATGGAGGGTGTCTCTCATGAAGTCTGCTCATTAGCAGGAACTTTAAAATTAGGTAAATTAATTGCCTTTTATGATGATAACGGCATCTCTATCGACGGTGAGGTTGATGGGTGGTTTACTGATGATACGGCTAAACGTTTTGAAGCTTACCATTGGCATGTGATTCGTGATATTGATGGTCATGATGCAGAGGCAATTAAGCAGGCGATTGAAGAGGCACAAGCGGTTACTGATAAACCATCACTTTTAATGTGTAAAACTGTCATCGGTTTTGGTTCACCAAATAAAGCGGGTAGCCATGATAGCCATGGAGCACCGTTAGGTGATGCCGAAATTGCGGCAACAAGAGAGCAATTAGGTTGGCAATATCCACCATTTGAGATTCCTAAAGATTATTACGCTGCTTGGGATGCTAAACCTAAAGGCGAGCAGATTGAATCAGAGTGGAATGAACGTTTTGCAGCCTATGCAAAAGCATTTCCTGAACTTGCAAAAGAGTTTACGCGCCGTATGAGTGGCGATCTACCTGATAATTGGCAAGAGAGTTCATTTGAATTTATTAAAAAACTACAAGCAAATCCAGCAACAATTGCTACGCGTAAAGCATCACAAAACGCCATTGAAGCCTATGCGCCTGAACTACCTGAGTTTTTAGGTGGATCAGCAGATTTAGCACCAAGTAATCTTACCATGTGGTCGGGTTCAAAAGAGATTCTACACAATCCAGATGGTAACTATATTCATTACGGTGTGCGTGAATTTGGTATGTCAGCAATTATGAATGGTATTACGCTGCATGGAGGATTTATCCCTTATGGTGCAACATTCTTAATGTTTATGGAGTATGCCCGTAATGCAGTACGTATGGCAGCATTAATGAAGATCCGTACACTGTTTGTCTATACGCATGACTCTATTGGTTTAGGTGAAGATGGTCCTACGCATCAACCTGTTGAGCAGATGGCAATTTTACGTGTGACACCAAATCTTAGTACATGGCGACCTTGTGACCAAGTGGAGTCAGCAGTTGCTTGGAAATTTGCCGTTGAATATAAAGATGGACCTACTGCACTGATCTTCTCAAGGCAGAATTTAAAACAGCAAGATCGAACCGAGCAGCAGTTATTAGATGTTGCACGTGGTGGTTACATCTTAAAAGATTGTTCTGGTACACCAGAACTTATTTTAATTGCAACAGGTTCAGAGGTGGAACTTGCAGTTGAAACTTATACCGTTTTAACCGAAAAAGGGAAAAAAGTACGTGTTGTCTCTATGCCGTCAACCGATACCTTTGATAAACAAGATGCAGCATATCGTGAGTCAGTATTACCGGCTAAAGTAACAGCACGTTTAGCAATTGAGGCCGGAATTGTTGATTCAATGTATAAATATGTTGGCTTAGATGGCAAAATCATCGGTATGACCACCTTTGGTGAATCAGGTCCTGCTGAGCAATTATTTAAAGAGTTTGGTTTTACCGTTGAACATGTTTTAGCTGAAGCTGAGCAGTTATTAAAATAGCATCGCTCTTTTCCGGTTCATTACTTTAAACAAAAAGCTTTGAAATAAAGAATTTTGAATGGGGAAAAAAGATAATAAATAAGTGAAAAATTAAAAGAGGGGATTTTTAGCCCCTCTTTTTTTATATCTATTTATTAATAGATCAATCGATCAGTTAATTAATCAATCAATAATCTACTTTGCTGCACGTTTTAAAATTACCGAGTTAGGTTGTTTTTGGATGTAGACCATTCGGCTCATCAATAAAACGGCTGCTATTGATAATCCAGTAATAAATCCAATCCAAAAGCCAGCCGCACCAAGTGGAGTAGGGGTGAGTAGATTAGTTAACCCTAAAACATAACCTACCGGTAAGCCGACAATCCAGTATGAAAATAGCGTGATAAGTAAGATACTTTTGGTATCTTTATATCCTCTAAGTACATTACTTGCAACCACTTGTAAATAGTCAAACACTTGATAGATTGCCAATAAAATAATGAGTTGCATACAGATTGTATAAACAGCACTTTCATTGGTAAAGACACCAATAAATGATGATTTAAAGATGACTAGCGATAGGGCAATAACCGTTGCCATGATTAACGCAATTGTGAGGCTAATGTAGGTTGTATGTTTAGCTAATAGCGGCTCTTGCTTACCAAGTAGGTAACCGACTCGAATACTTGTCGCGACACCTAAAGATAACGGAATGGCAAATGTCATACTGCTAATGGTAAAAATGATCTGATGTGCAGCTACCACAATCTGCCCAAGTGGTGCGATCAATAGTGCGACGACTGCAAAAAGACTCACCTCAAAAAAGTAGGCTAAAGCAAGTGGAATCCCTAAAACAATAATTCTTTTAATGACATGAATATCGATAAATTTTGTATAAGGTCTCTTTCGAATATCCTGCTGGCTGTCAGTTATTAAGGTGAAGATTTTTATCAAAATAAACATTAACCAGAAGATAATAGCAGCTGTGATTCCACACCCAACTCCACCAAAAGCGGGTAGCCCTAATTTCCCGTAAATTAGGATATAGTTGATCGGAATATTTGCGATTAGTGCAATAGCCATAATCACCATTGCCGGTTTAGTATTAGATAGCCCTTCGCATTGGTTGCGATAAACCAGAAAATAGAGGAAACCAGGCGCGCCCCACATTATTGCGCGTAAAAAGTGTACCGCAACGGTGACCATCTCTGGATCAATTGGGTTATCGATCGTGCTGCGGATGGTGATAAGTTTATCGGCGTGATAGAGAAAGATCATCATCAATATCGATAAAATGGTCGCAATAATTAGCCCTTGCCTCGTCTGAACAGCAATCTGCTCACGTTTGGATGCACCATTAAGATTGGCAATGATCGGCGTTAATACCGATAGTAGCCCCTGACCAAATAGGATAGTTGGTAACCAGATTGAGACAGCAATAGCGACCCCAGATAGCGCTGTGGCACTATAGTGCCCCGCCATAATGGTGTCAACAAAGGTTATTGCAGTTTGCGCAATTTGCGCCAAAATGACAGGTACAGCAAGTTTGATTATATTGCCAGCTTCATTAAGATTTTTGTTTTTAATAAACATTTTTATCTCTTTTTACGGTTCAACCGTTCCCCATAAATCATACTCATCAGCATGTGTAATGGTAACTTGCACAATATCACCGACTTTAACATTCTGCTCTTCATTTAGGTAGACAACACCGTCAATTTCGGGGGCATCAGCCATACTACGACCGATGGCACCCTCTTCATCAATCTCATCAATAATGACCTGAACTGTTTTACCAATTTTGCGTTGCAGTTTATTGGCCGAAATTTTTTGTTGTAACTGCATAAATCGGTCGAAACGTTGCTGTTTAATCTCATCTGGTACTGGGTATTTTAATGAATTTGCGGCGGCGCCTTCAACAGGACTATATTGAAAACAGCCGACTCGATCTAACTCTGCTTTAGTTAGAAAATCGAGCAACATCTCAAAATCTTGATCAGTTTCACCTGGATAGCCAACAATAAAGGTAGAACGTAATGTAATATCAGGGCAGATCTCACGCCATTTTTGAATTCGTTCAAGCGTTTTTTCAATACTTCCTGGCCTTTTCATTGACTTTAAAATAGTTGGGCTAGCGTGCTGTAGTGGTACATCTAAATATGGGAGGATTTTGCCTTCAGCCATAAGTGGTATGAGATTATCAACAGATGGGTAAGGGTAGACATAGTGTAAACGAACCCAAATACCCAAAGTGGCTAGTTGCTCACAGAGTGTCTGTATATCCGTTTTTAGTGGCATACCATTCCAAAAGTGCGTTCTATTTTGAGTATCAACCCCATAGGCGGAGGTATCTTGAGCGATGACGAGTAGCTCTTTAACCCCACTATCGGCTAACCGTTTTGCTTCATCAAGGACGTTCCCAATTGGTCGACTCACCATATCGCCACGTAGAGAGGGGATAATGCAGAATGTGCAGCGGTGGTTACACCCTTCCGAAATTTTTAGATAGGCATAGTGTTTAGGGGTAAGTTTAATGCCTTGTTCTGGTATTAAACTGGTATAGGGATCATATTTAGGTTTTGGTGCATATTTATTAACATGGCTTAGCACGGTTTCATAACTGTGTGGACCAGAGATTTCGAGTACTTTTGGGTGCACTGTTCGGATCTGATCCTCTTTAGCACCTAGGCAGCCTGTTACGATGACCTTGCCATTTTCATCAAGCGCTTCACCAATCGCTTCAAGTGACTCCTGCACAGCACTATCAATAAAGCCACAAGTATTGACAATAACTAAATCAGCATTGTCATAACTTGGGACAACTTGATAACCTTGCGTACGTAGTTCGGTTAAAATTCTTTCAGAGTCAACCAAATTTTTAGGACAACCTAAGCTAACAAACCCAATTGTTGGAGAGATATTATTCATAGTTTTTAAGATTAAAGTTTTTACGATTAAAGTTTTACGGTTATAGTTTTTACTAATATAGTTTTTTACGATTAAAGAGTAGATGTGAGAAATTTAAATGGTTATCTATTTGAATATAGGACGGCGCTATTTTAGCATAAGCAATCTTAATGAGATACAGATTTACATAAGAGAATTTATTAATTATTAGACTAAGATTAATATTTTGATTTCACTTCTCAACCAATAGAGACGTCAACCCTAAAACATCAATCCCAAAACAGTAACCCTAAAACATTGTAATTAATTTGATCTTAATTTTAAGGCAAGTTTAATTTATCTTGAAACATTAAACTCGCCTTAACTATTTTTTTTGTAAATTACACTACCTGTTAATAATTATTTGCTACTAAATAAAAGCTATTATCTCTTAATCCAATAACTGTTTTAGTTTATATAACGTATCTAATGCACTTTTTGGGGTTAGGGCATCTAGATCGATCTTGGCCAGCGCATTTTCAACGGCAGATGGTTCTGTTTCAGTTAAGAGCGTGAGTTGTGACTGATCAACGTGGCTATGTTGTTGTGATATTAGCTCCAACTCTTTAAGTTTCCGTTTTGCCCGTTTTAAAACTGTTTTAGGCATGCCTGCTAATCCAGCAACTGCAATACCGTAACTTCTGTTTGCTGCCCCCTCTTTAACCTCATGCATAAATGCAACACTGTTTTCGTGCTCAACAGCATTAAAATGGACGTTATAGACGGCATGCATCTGCTCTGGTAGCTGGGTTAATTCAAAATAGTGCGTTGCAAATAGTGTCATCGCTTTAATCTCATTGATCAGATTTTCAGCACACGCCCAAGCGAGTGATAAACCATCATAAGTTGAGGTGCCGCGACCAATCTCATCCATTAAAACTAAGCTATTTGCTGTCGCATTATGCATAATATTTGCGGTTTCGGTCATCTCAACCATAAATGTTGATCGACCAGAAGCCAAATCATCAGATGCTCCAATGCGGGTAAATATACGATCAATTGGTCCAATTATGGCGCTCTCTGCCGGAACAAAGCTGCCAATATAGGTAAGGAGCACAATAAGGGCAGCTTGTCGCATATAGGTACTTTTGCCGCCCATATTTGGACCGGTAATAATTAACATGCGCCGATTGGATAAGAGCTGTAATGAGTTGGCAATAAATGGCGCTTTTAATACCTGCTCTATGACAACATGGCGACCCTGATTGATTGTAATACCAGTTTGAGATGAGAGCGTCGGGCAGTGATAGTTAAGGGTTAATGCCCGCTCGGCAAGATTTGTTAAGACATCAAGCTCAGCAATCGCTTCAGCACTGGTTTGCAGTGTGACTAAATGGGGTAAAAGATGGCTAAATAGCTGCTCATAAAGCTGTTTTTCAAGTGCTAATGCTTTGCCTTTTGCGCTTAGTACTTTATCTTCATACTCTTTTAACTCAGGAATAATATAACGTTCAACATTTTTTAAGGTTTGACGACGAATATAGTGAATTGGGGCTAAATGGCTTTGACCTCGGCTTATCTGAATATAGTAGCCATGCACTGCATTAAAACCGACTTTTAAGGTCTCAATCCCTAACTGCTCACGTTCGCGTAGTTCCAGCTTTTCCAGATAACTCGTTGCGCCAGCGGCAAGATCTCTTAGTTCATCAAGTTCAGCATTGTAACCTGTAGCAATTACACCTCCATCACGGATAAGGGTTGGAGGTGCTTCAATAATCGCGCGATTTAGCAGATCGGCAATCTCATCAAATTGATTGATCTTATTTCGTAATGTGACAAGGTAAGGGGAATCAATTGTGTTAAGTATCTGCTGTAGATCAGGTAAGAGCAGATAGGCATCACGAAGACGGGCAAAATCACGCGGGCGGGCGCTATGCAGAGCAATTCGTGCCAAGATGCGTTCAAGATCGCCAATCTGTTTTAATAGTGGGGTAATGGTATCAATGTAAGGTTGAAGCGCTGAAATAGCGGTTTGTCGGTGCTGCAAAATGGTTGTATTGCGAATAGGTGTATGTAGCCACCGTTTTAACATACGGCTACCCATCGCGGTTTTGGTGTTATCTAAGATTGAGGCGACAGTATTGTCTGTACCACCTGCAAGATTTTCGGTTAATTCCAGATTCCGCCTTGTTGCAGCATCTAGAATAACAAAATCATTAGGGGACTCCATAATTATAGAGCGGATATGCGGTAGAGCTGTTTTTTGGGTATCTTTCACATATTGCAGGAGGCAACCAGCGGCACAGAGTGCATAGTTAGCATTTTCAACGCCAAAACCGGCAAGATCTTTAGTCCCAAATTGTAAATTGAGCTGCTGTTTAGCGGTTTCTAGATTGAACTCCCATAGTGGACGACGCCGGACTCCATGTCGATGTTCAATTAGGGCAATTGCGGAAAACTCTTCGGGATATAAGATCTCGGCAGGATTGGTTCTCTGTAACTCTGCTAGCATCGCTTCATCACTTGCACACTCAAAAAGATAAAAACGACCTGAGCTAATATCTAAAGTTGAGTAACCATAGTGGTTGTTGTTCTGCCAAATTGCCGCGAGGAGATTATCTTTACGATCATCAAGTAGTGATTCATCACTAATCGTACCAGGTGTTACAATGCGTACAATTTTCCGTTCAACAGGACCCTTACTTGCTGCTGGATCGCCAATCTGTTCACAGATTGCAACTGATTCACCAAGTGCGATCAATTTCGCTAAATAACTTTCAACGGCATGATAGGGGACGCCTGCCATAGGAATTGGTTCACCGTTTGAAGCACCCCTTTTAGTTAATGAGATATCGAGGAGTCGCGCTCCGCGTTTAGCATCCTCATAGAACATTTCATAAAAATCCCCCATACGGTAAAAGAGCAAAATATCAGGATTTTCTGCTTTTATTTTTAAATATTGCTGCATCATCGGGGTATGGTTACTAAAATTTGCGTTTTCAGTCATGGTATAATTTGGTTTTCTCTATAATTAGTCTTGTCAGATTTTGTATAACCTTATTTTATATTAATAAAGTTGTAAAATTTGATATATACTTTCTATCAAGTCGCGTAAAGAGTGTAGTAAATTTTAATTAGGCTAGTATACTATAAATCAGGTTTTTTGGTGATATAACAGTAAGTTTATAAGCTAAGCCTGCTGTCAGATATTCAAAATAAAAAGTTAAAAAATTAAAAGGATATCGTCTTGACTGATTTTTTACGCTGTAATTCTATAGGTGGATAATCTAAAAAATTATCTATAAAAAGTCGTTTTTTTATAGAGTTTCATTAATTTTTAATCTGATAACTTAAGAGTATGAAATATGAGGATATTATTTAAAGCTTATTACAAAACAATAGGTGGAGAGCTGGTTACCCCTTCTAAGTATCGTGAAAAAAATCCTGGTGATCAGAAGGAGCATCCTGCAATATGTGTCAGCTGTAATGGTAGTGTGTTTGCATATGGTGTAAATAGTAAAACAGTCACTGAATGTTTTAAACATTATAAGACACCAGATAAGAGTGCTTTGCGTTGCCCACTACACAGTTCGTCAAATAGGTACAATTTTTTAAGTACTGCTCCGCTAGATAAAGATGCCGGTCAACTGTTACGTGAAAAACTTTTTACAAAAGAGAGTTTACTTCATTCCTATCAACTTTTTCATAAAATAAAAAGTGAATCTGGTGAATCTTTTACAGATGAAGATTTTATTAAGATTATTGAATCAACAGATGCTATTGAAATTTATAATTATAAGAGTCTTGAACTGTGGGGATTGATCATATTATTACTTCTCCAAACCAATTTTAAATTAGCCGATGGTACTGAATATTATTATAAACTTAAACGTAATCAAAAACGGCAAAATGTGGATGATTCATGGTGGTCGGGTGCAATTTTAAAACCATCTATACTTAAAACAGCTGAAGAGATTAATGAAGATCAGATTAAATCTATCCCTTTTTCCGAAGCGTGGTTATTAGATCAGATCGCAAGTTCAGTAATAAAAGAGCGTGATGCAGAGAAGATCTTTGCCCATTTTAATGTTAAAAATTGATCAATTGAGTTAAATATATAATAAAAATTGTTCTTTAAGTTCAGCAGACAGTTAACCATTTTATGGTTTTTTTATAGATGATAACTTGCACCGATACCATTTAGGACGTTATAAAATAGTGGTAAAATTTTATCAGTATATTATTTAAAAAGCTGTCTGTTTAATTTTCTTATTTTCTATTGCATCTATTTTATTCTTTATATCTTGGTCAATTAAAAAAATATACAGATCCATAAAAGTTACTTATTTATAAAGAGATACAAATTATTTATCGTTTTATTCTGTAACAACTAATGGGATTAATCTATGAGCACTGTTAAGCGTAATGATTCACTTTCTAGTTCGTTATTTATGGCTTCTGACCCTGTCTATTTCTGTCAGCTTGATGGTAAAGGTAAAGCGATTAACTCTAAAAAAGATAAAGATAAAATAGAGGCAACCGTAGCTCATCCTTGCTGGATTCATCTTGATTATTCTAAATCTGCTACACGGGATTGGATTAACCACACCGATCTTCTTCCACCGCTGGCTAAAAAAGCGTTAATTGGTAAGGATCCAACCCCGAAAGAGATGCGTTTTGATACCGGTATGTTAGTTATCTTAAAAGGGGTAAATGTTACCGCTAACCGCTATCCAGATCCAATTATTACCTTCCGTTTCTATATTATGGATAAGCTTATCATCTCAAGTTGCAATAAAAAGATCGATGCAATTGATATTATTGAGCAGAATCTTAAGAAAGGGGTAGGTCCTGTTGATGTTGCGGATTGGTTAATTCAGATCTCTGATGCATTGACCGATAAAGCTAACCTCTCTTTTGATCATATCCATAATCGTGTTATTGCACTTGAAGATACGGTTCTTAATGATCATGTTTTATCGCATAGAGAGATCGGTTTTGTCCGCCGTGAGCTCATTATTTTGCGCAGATTACTGGTTCCTTCGCAAGATATTATCGTTAAATTAGCAACGGAACGGGTCTCATGGATCGATGATAATGATCGTCAACATCTACATGATACTTCTACTCGCTTAAGCCATTGTGTCTCTGATATTGATAATGGACTATTACGTATCTCATCAATTATGGAGCTTATCAATTCACTGTTAGCTGAATCGATGAATAAACGTATCTATTTTATGACGTTATTTACCTTAATTTTTAATCCAATCACTTTTCTAACCAGTCTGCTGGGTGTTAATTTAGCTGGTATCCCTTTTAGTGATAGTGGGTGGGCATTTGGTATATTTGCCATAGTGCTAATGTTTGTTGGAGTAGTTTTAATCTTCTGGTTGAAATTTAAAAAATGGTTATAGATCTATGACCGATTATTGGGTAAATATTTATAACTGCTTTATGAATGAAATGGCGATTATAGAAGATAGCAACTTTTAAGGTTAGATCTAATGTAAAGTTAGATCTAAAAAGCGCTTTAGAAAACGAGTAATGGAATACGTTAACAACAAAAAAATAACGTAAAAAATTCATATAATAGGGATTAACGGAAGCATAATAAGTATGTTATTTATTGCTGAAAAACCAAGTTTAGCCAGAGCAATTGTTGAGGTACTGCCTAAACCTCACCAAAAAGGGAATGGGTTTATTAAAACAGGTAACGGCGATGTTGTCAGTTGGTGTATTGGTCATCTGCTTGAGCAGGCAACTCCCGAAGTTTATGATCCACGCTACAAAAAGTGGCAGATAGTAGACCTGCCTATTATTCCAGAAAAGTGGATATTACAGCCGAAAAGTTCAACTCAAAAACAGTTTCACATCCTATCTGATCTTATTAAACAGAGTGACCAGATTGTCCATGTTGGTGACCCAGATAGAGAGGGGCAGCTGCTGGTTGATGAGTTATTAAATTACTGTCAACTTCCAACTGAAAAGCGGAAAAAAATTAAACGCTGTCTAATTAGTGATCTTAATAGTAGTGCAGTTAAAAAATCACTAGAGCAGTTACGCAGTAATCGTGATTTTATACCACTCTCTACCTCGGCTTTAGCTAGAGCACGTGCCGACTGGCTCTATGGCATCAATATGAGCCGTTTATGTACAATTTTAGGGCAAAAGCATGGTTATAGCGGGGTGTTGTCAATCGGGCGTGTTCAGACCCCTATTTTAGGATTAGTGGTTCGGCGTGATCTTGAGATTGAACATTTTGTGGCAAAACCCTTTTATGAGGTTTATGCCATTTTGCAGACATCAGAAGGAGAGATTTTTAAAGCGAAATGGCAACCGAGTGAAGCTTGTGCTCCTTATCAAGATGAAGAGGGGAGGGTTTTACTGCGAAAGTTAGCCGAAAATGTGTGTCAGCGCATAAAAGATAAACCCGCCAAAATCAGTAATGTAAGTAATAAAAAGAGAGAACTTACCCCCCCTTTACCACTCAACTTATCAACTTTACAGATAGAGATGGCAAAAAAATGTGCACTGACAGCGCAAGAAGTTTTAGATATCTGCCAGACACTCTATGAAAAATATAAGTTAATCACCTATCCCCGTTCAGATTGCCGCTTTCTACCCGAAGAGCATTTAAACCAGATAACAGCGGTTAAAGAGGCGATAGCCAATAACTGTTCAGATCTGACTACTTTTATTGATGCAGCGGATCTCTCTTTGCGTTCCAAAGCGTGGAATGATAAAAAAGTTGAAGCACATCATGCCATTATTCCCACACTGCGTAAAATGGATACCAGTAGCCTAACTGAAAATCAGCGCAATGTTTATCAGATGATTGCTTTATACTATTTAGCACAGTTCTATCCTGCTTATAAATTTGCTGAATTACAGATTGATGTTGATATTGAGGGCGGGAAATTTATAGCAAAAGCTAATCAGGTGATCGATCTGGGTTGGAAGCAGTTATTCAAACAGCATAAAAATCGTATCGAAAAAAATAGTGATAAAGAGGAAGAGAATAGTAGCCTACTCACAAAATCATTAAAAAAGGGGCAGGATCTGCACTGTATTGATAGTGAATTGATCGATAAAGAGACGCAACCACCACGACCTTTTACCGATGCGACTCTGCTTTCAGCTATGACCGGTATCGCCCGTTTTGTTAAAGATCCGCACATTAAAAAAATATTACGTGATACCGATGGACTTGGTACAGAAGCAACCCGTGCCGGTATTATTGAGCTTCTTTTTAAAAGAGCTTTTTTAGTTCGTCAAAATAGAGCAGTTCGCGCTACAGAGATCGGTCGTAAACTGATCGGCTCACTACCAGAGATGATGTCCTCACCAGATATGACAGCACACTGGGAGTCCCAACTTGATGCGATTAGTAAAAAAGCGTTCTCCTATCAAGATTTTATGGCTGAACTTAATAGTTCGCTGTTCAATTTAGTCAATCAATTAAAACATCAGTCAATTAAAATATAGATCAGTTATTTAAGATTGATCTATATTAAATTAATTTGATAGCTACTAACTCTTCTTTTTAAAAAGTATCAAACTGATGATTAAAAATATTAGGCTAGTAATCAATGAACCAATTACTGGATAGATGCCAATAACAATACTTATTTGTGCAAAAAGACTATCAGCAATATAGAAAAGAAAACCAAAAGTGATCCCTATCACAACTCGAATCCCCATTGAGACAGAGCGAAGAGGACCAAAAATAAAAGAGAGTGCGAGTAACATCATTACGGCAACTGAGATCGGTTTTACTATCTTCTTCCAAAATAGCAGATCATAATATTTGGTATCTTGACCTGAACTTTTTAAATATTGCGAATATCGGTAGAGTCCAGAAGCTGAAAGGGCAGTGGGATCAAACGCGACAACACTCAATTTATCTGGGGTAATATTGGTATGCCATGGCATTGATAGCATGGAGTTACCGATAATCTTATTAGGATTACCTAATTCATTTTTTTCAACCTGAATTAATGTCCATCTGTCATGACTAAAGTTGGCATGATCTGCATGGGTCATTGATACTAAACTATTGTTATTAACCGTATAAATATTGACATTTGAGATTGAATCATCACTATTTACTTGACCAATATAGATGTAGTTATTGCCATCTTTTGCCCATAAACTGCTCTTTTCTGCCAATAATGAGTTACCGTATAGTTTTTCTGATCGCATATTACGGGCTGACTGCTCGCCGATTGGCGCAATCCATTCACCAATAGCCATCGTGATAAGCACTAAGGGAATCGCTGTTTTCATCACAGCTAATGCAATTTTATAACGGCTAAAACCTGAGGTCTCCATCACAATAAGTTCACTGCGAGAGGCGAGGGTACCAAGTCCAATTAAAGCACCAAGTAGTGCTGCCATCGGGAAAAATATCTCTAAATCTTTTGGTACCATCAATAAGGTGTAGATGCCAACAGAGATCGCATCATAATCCACTTTAATTTTCCGTAACTGCTCAATAAAACGGATAATTCCTGAGAGGCTAATCAGCAGGAAAAGACTCAATCCGATTGTGTTTAAAATTGTTTTACCAATATAACGGTCTAAAATTGAAAACATGCGCTTTCTCTATGCTCCATATCTTAAAAATTTTAATCTACATTTACGCATAAAAAGGGTGTCCCAGTAGTTGAGAATGAGCGCAATGATAAAGTAACTGCCATTAATAATATAGAACCATAACGCTGGATCTAGACGACCTTTACCCGCATTGGCTTTTATTGTGCTAGATAAAAGAAAATAGATTAAATAGAGTAGTAGTGCAGGTAAAATTTGGGTTAACCGCCCTTGTCGTGAATTAGAGACACTTAAAGGAATAACGAGAAAAGCCATAAGTGGAACAGAGATAATAAGCGTTAATCGCCAAAAAAACTCCGCCGTTGCTTTTGCTGTTTTAGTTGCATATAGCTCTGAAAAACTGAGCTGCTGAACATCAATCTGCCCTGAATCATCTTCGATCAATGTTTTAGGCTTAATAATGCCTGTATAGTGATGAAAATTGGAGATCCGGAAGTTTTTAAGCAAAGCACTACCTTCATAACGGTTAGCTTCATCCAGTTTAATTAACTGATTACCCTCTCTATCTTGTGAAATTGTCCCTTTATCCGCCAAAATAATAGATGGGCGTTGCCCATGTTTAGGATTAATTTGCGCAATAAAGACATTACGAATCTGATTTTCTTCAGCCTTGCCAAGATAGATAACTGAATTGCCATCTGGTGTTTGTTGGAATTGACCTGCTAAAAGCCCAGCTAAACTTGGATTAAGTTTGGCATTTTCAACTAGTTGATCTTGTTTTATATTTGACCAAGGATTGAACCAGACCGAGTTTATAATCGTCAAAACAGTAGTGAAGAGACAAAGAATAGCAACCACTTGATAAATTATACGTTTTTTTACACCACACGCATACATTGCAACCATTTCGCTGTCGGCATATAGTCGACCAAAAGTGACTAATACCCCTAGAAAGAGACTTAATGGTAAAATGAGATCAAACATACTTGATAAGCCAAGCATCAATAGCGGCATGATTATGTTGTTTGGAATATCTCCATCAATTGCGCTTGATAAGATGCGAATCAATTTCTGTGAGAAAAAAATCAGCAATAGTATAAATAGTATTGCTGATTGTGTTTTTAGTGTCTCTTTTATCAAATATCGACGGATAATCACATGAAACCTGTTATGTCCTAGAAAAATCGCACTATTATAGCGTAAACTAAATAAGTATAGTTATCTTTTTGTTGCTATCCAACATTGAAAAGATAGAATAAAGATTTATCAGTTTTTTAATTATCATTTTTTATTATTAATGTTTTAATTGGTAATGTTTTAATTAGCAATATTTTGATTATCAAAGTTTTAATTAACTAAAAGTATTTAAAGTTCGCGCTCGATATGAATTGAGCGCTTTAAAAGGTGAATAGGTAGCAAATCTTATGAAATTAACAGTAAAAACTCTGGATAAAAATAGCTCTCTAGATAGAGAGAATAGCGCATGTCTTGTTGTTGCAGTTACAACAGATAACAGACAGTCTAATTTTGTTTCAGATCTTGATCAGTTAAGCGGTGGTTCAATTTCTGAATTAATTGAGAGCGGTGATATAAGTGGTGAATTAGGTAAAACTACTTTTTTATATCAGTTACCTAATGTTGTTGGAAATAGTTCGAAAAAATATAGGCTGCTATTTGTTGGTTGTGGCAAAAAAGGGGAGTTTAATAGTAGTAAAGCAAAGCAGATAATTCAGGCTACTGTTAAAGAGTTAATAGCAAAAAAAATACAAACAGCAAGTTGTGATCTCTTAACTGTAGATCCAACAGTTAGCTACACTGTAGCTAGGCAGTTTGCCGAAATTACAGGGGAGTTGACTTACCGTTTCGATCAGTTCAAATCTAAGCGAGATGACGCAATAGCTTTAGATGAGATTACATTAATTATAACTGATCAAGATTGTGTTAAAGAGGCAAGTGAAGGGTTAAAACATGGTGAGATCATTGCTCGTGCAATCTCTGCAACTAAAGATCTCGCAAATATGCCTGCAAATATCTGTAATGCGAACTATCTTGCTGAGCAAGGTAGATCATTAACTAAAACTTATTCTAGTTTAAATGTGAGCTGTTTTGGTGAAGATGAGCTAGCAAAATTAGGGATGAATGCCTATTTAGCTGTTGGACGCGGTTCACAAAATGAGTCAATTATGACTGTGTTAACCTATCATGGCGCAGCAGATAAAAATGCCAAACCGTATGTGCTTGTAGGTAAAGGTCTCACTTTTGATTCGGGTGGTATTTCAATTAAACCAGCTGCCGGTATGGATGAGATGAAATATGATATGTGCGGAGCAGCAACTGTCTATGGTGTTATGCAGGCGATTGCCGAACTCAAACTGCCCATTAATATTGTTGGTGTAATGGCTGGATGTGAAAATATGCCAGATGGTAATGCCTATCGCCCAGGTGATATTCTAACCACAATGTCAGGAACGACGGTCGAGGTGATGAATACCGATGCCGAAGGGCGTTTAGTCTTATGTGATACATTGACCTTTGTTGATCGCTATAATCCTGAAGTAGTTATTGATATGGCAACCTTAACTGGTGCCTGTATTATTGCACTTGGTCACCACTATACTGGTGTGATGGGCAATGATGATAATTTAATTACCGATCTTATTACCGCATCAAAAGATGCTGATGATAAAGCATGGTCACTCCCTATCGATGATGATTTCCAAAAACAGATTGAATCTACCTGTGCTGATATTATGAATGCTAGTGGACGTGATGGTGGTACGATTACTGCGGCCTGTTTTCTATCCCGTTTTACCAGTAAATATCGCTGGGCACATCTAGATATTGCCGGAACTGCTTGGCGAAGTGGAGCGAGTAAAGGGGCGACTGGTCGTCCAGTTGCGCTATTAGTACAGTATCTATTAAATCAATCTACTTAAAAGTAGTGGAAAAAGTAGCGTAATAATATGATAAAAAAAGCGATTTTCTATCTGATTGAAAATGAGGATGAGAACAAAAACCAGTCTGATAAAGGTTTGGTTTTTGCGCATGAGAAGCTTGCCTGTGAAAAAATTGTTGAAGCGTGGCAAGCTCGTACAAGGTTGCTAGTTGCTTGTCAAGATCAGGCGCAAGCTGAACGAATTGATGAGTACCTATGGCAGTTAGATACCGACAATTTTGTACCGCATAATCTGGTTGGAGAAGGTCTTAAAGGGGGATCAGCTGTTGAGATCTGTTGGCGAGATAAGCGAGGTCATACTAATCGTCCACTATTAATCAATCTTCAAGAGTCGTTTCCTGATTTTGCGACACTATTTCAAGATGTGATCGATTTTGTGCCAGCAGATGAGCATCTTAAATCATTGGCAAGAGAGCGCTATAAAGCTTATAAAACTGTCGGGTTTATGTTAAAAACCGTAACCAGTTAAGATTATTAAAATGTTTTAGGGTTATCTCATTTAAATAGATAAATTTAGGTTGAAAATTTTAGTTTTGAAAGATTTATATTGGTAAATTTATAGTAAATATCGATTAAAAAAGATTATTTCCTTCAACCTTTGATCTATTTTTGCCGAAAAAGCAGAGAGATGCATTTAGCATCTCTCTTTTTTATTGTTCTCGTAATTTATGGTGCTATCAATTTACAGTTCTATTAATTTATAGTTCTATCAAATTATAGTGCAACCAATTTATTGTTCTATTAAATTACGGTAAAATGTGGCAAATTTTATTTCTCGACTCAGGATCTTATCGCTGTTATGACTAATCGTATCAATGACTCCATAAAAAATCGTACCTATAACCCTCATGAAATAGAGCAACCAATTTATGAACATTGGGAGGAGAGTGGCTATTTTAAGCCGCATGGTGATACAAGGCAATCTAGCTACTCTATCGCTATTCCTCCCCCAAATGTTACTGGTAGTTTACATATGGGGCATGCGTTTCAGCAGACTATTATGGATGCGTTGATCCGTTATCACCGTATGCAAGGTGATAATACTTTATGGCAATCAGGTACTGATCATGCGGGTATTGCGACCCAGATGGTGGTAGAGCGCAAAATTGCGGCTGAAGAGAGTAAGAGCCGTCATGACTATGGTCGTGACGCATTTATTGAGAAAATTTGGCAGTGGAAAGCAGAGTCTGGCGGCAATATAACGAAGCAGATGCGAAGGTTAGGTGACTCTGTAGATTGGGATCGTGAGCGCTTTACGATGGATGAGGGGCTCTCTGATGCGGTTAAAGAGGTTTTTGTTCGTCTCTATCAAGAGGATCTTATCTATCGAGGTAAACGTTTAGTTAACTGGGATCCTAAATTACGCACAGCTATATCTGATCTTGAAGTTGAGAATCGTGAAGTTAAAGGTTCAATGTGGCATCTGCGTTACCCATTAGCTGATGGTGCAAAAACGGCTGAAGGTAAAAATTACCTTGTCGTTGCAACGACTAGACCAGAAACAGTGCTTGGCGATACGGCAGTTGCAGTTAATCCAGAAGATCCGCGTTATAAAGATCTTATTGGTAAAGATGTAATTCTCCCATTTGTTAATCGCAGAATCCCTATTATTGGTGATGAACATGCCGATATGACCAAAGGTACCGGTTGCGTTAAAATTACGCCTGCACACGATTTTAACGACTATGAGGTTGGAAGACGTCATCAATTGCCGATGATTAATATACTCACTTTTGATGGTGATATTAGATCTGAAGCTGAGGTATTTGATACTAATGGCGAAAAATGTGATCGTTACTCAACCGAGATTCCTACCCAGTTCCAGAACTTAGAGCGTTTTGCTGCACGTAAAGCAATTGTTGCTGAGTGTGAAGCGCAAGGTATTTTAGAGAAGATCGAACCACATGATCTCACCATTCCATATGGTGATCGTGGTGGTGTTGTGATTGAGCCGATGTTAACCGATCAGTGGTATGTCCGCGCAAAAATTCTAGCGAAACCAGCTATTGACGCAGTTAAAAATGGCGATATCACCTTTGTACCAAAACAGTATGAGAATATGTATTTTTCATGGATGAATGATATTCAAGATTGGTGTATCTCTCGCCAATTATGGTGGGGGCACCGAATTCCTGCTTGGTATGATGAAGCAGGGCATATCTATGTTGGTCGAACCGAGGAAGAGGTTAGAAAAGAGCATAATTTATCAGCTGATCATCTATTACATCAAGATGAAGATGTGTTAGATACTTGGTTCTCATCCGCGCTTTGGACCTTTTCAACATTAGGTTGGCCAAATCAGACGGCTGATCTCGCTACTTTTCATCCTACCAATGTCCTTGTTACCGGATTTGATATTATCTTTTTCTGGGTTGCCAGAATGATCATGATGACAATGCATTTTATAAAAAATGAGAATGGCAGACCGCAAGTTCCCTTCAAGACTGTCTATGTAACTGGGCTAATTCGTGATGAAGAGGGGCAGAAGATGTCAAAATCTAAAGGAAACGTGATCGATCCTTTAGATATGATTGATGGCATCTCTTTAGAGGCGCTTTTAGCTAAACGGACTGGCAATATGATGCAGCCACAGTTAGCTGAAAAAATTGCTAAACGGACACAAAAACAGTTCCCAAATGGGATTGAGGCGCATGGTACCGATGCCCTCCGTTTTACACTAGCTGCACTTGCTACAACTGGTCGCGATATTAATTGGGATCTTAAACGGTTAGAGGGCTATCGCAATTTCTGTAACAAGCTATGGAATGCGAGCCGTTATGTCTTAATGAATACAGACAGTTATGATTGTGGATTTAATGGTGGTGATCTTGACTATTCCCTAGCGGATAAATGGATCTTAGCAGAATTTAATCAAACTGTTAAAAATTACCGAGAAGCATTTGATACTTACCGTTTTGACTTAGCAGCCAATACGCTTTATGACTTCACTTGGAATCAATTTTGTGACTGGTATTTAGAGTTAACTAAATCAATATTAGCTAACGGTGAACCATCACAACAGCGCGCTGCCCGTCACACATTAATTACGGTGCTCGAAGCACTATTACGCCTTGCTCATCCAATCATTCCATTTATTACAGAAGAGATTTGGCAAAGTGTTAAAAAAGTAATGAATATTGATGCAGATACCATTATGTTACAACCGATGCCTGTATATGATGAAAAATATGAAAATGGTGAAGCAGTTGCGGCGCTTAATTGGATAAAAGAGCTAGTAGTTGCAGTACGTAATATCCGTGCAGAGATGAATATTGCCCCAAGTAAACCACTACAGCTATTTATTCGTAAGGCATCACCAGAAGTTCACCGTATTGTGCATAATAATATTAACTTTATCGAATCATTAGCTAAACTTTCTGAGGTTGCCATTTTAGAACAAGGGGATAAAGCTCCAATATCTGTTACTAAACTGATTGACAGTGCTGAGCTGCTTATTCCAATGGCAGGTCTGATTAATAAAGAGAGTGAACTTGCAAGGCTCAGTAAAGAGATTGAGCGTATTGATAATGAGATCTCACGTATTGAAAGTAAACTCTCAAATGCCAGTTTTGTCGATAAAGCTCCAGCGGCTGTAGTTGCCAAAGAGAAAGAGAAATTGAGTGGTTATCAGGAAGATAAAGTAAAACTTCAACAACAAGTTACTGAAATTGAAAAACTGTAATGAGTTAACTTCAGAAAACGTTACTATTAGTAGGTTAGTATTATTAATAGTAGCGGTAGACGAAAAAAATTCACTCCGTTATTTTGATATAGCGGAGTGAAGATTAAAATTAAAATTTATAACCAATACCAACCATTGCAACAACAGGGTTAAGATTATAATCTGCCGTGACTTTAGTGTCACCTAAATGGGTAGTTGCTTTAGTTTCAATATTGATATAGCGTAATTGCGCATTGACTAACCAGTTATCATCAAGCTCCCAGTCAGCACCAACTTGTAAAGCGTAACCCCATGAATTATCTAGATCTAAACCTTTAAATCCATCATTTTTAGCAGATCCGCTCAACTTCTCATCATAAAACATTGTATAGTTGATACCGGCACCTAAATAAGGTTGGAAGGCAGATGAAGAATCAAGAGGGTACCATACTGCACTTAAGGTAGGTGGTAACTGTTTTATTTTACCAAATGAAGATTGACCATTAGGATCAGATAAATTTAAATTATGGCTAAATGGTGTAGCGCCTAATAACTCAATACCAATATTATCAGTAACCATATATTGGAAGTTTAAACCTAACTGTGTGTCATTACTTGCTTTAGCTTTAATATCAGATCGGATACCATCAAGTTTAACATGATCACTACTATCTTCTGGGTTGACATAGACTGGACCACCACGAACGATAATATCGCCAGCAGTATGGGCATAAGCCATAGAACTTGCTAATCCTAAAGATAGCAGCATAGCAATTGATGAAATTTTCATTTTTATCCCTTTTTTTTATTATTTAAAAATTATTTAACCATTATGTAGAAATGCCATAATAAATTATGGCATAAATGTCATTTTATCATAAAAAAATCTATTTTCTGTCATTTGTTTAGCTTATGCAGGAAATATATTTTGACTATCTTGTTTGCATTCTCATAAAAATTTTAATAGAATAGCCGCAATTTACGTGGGTTGTTAGCTCAGTCGGTAGAGCAGTTGACTCTTAATCAATTGGTCGCGGGTTCGATCCCCTCACAACCCACCATTTCAATCGTTCTATTGTCAAAATTTCTTATGCTGATTAATGCTCAAGTTGTTCTAGATAAACTCAATCCTCACAATAAAATTAACTATGATTCAGTCCTTCAAGAGATGGTTTCATCATGGCAAGCCTCAACAGTACGCCCAAAACTGTTAATTCATAGCTGCTGCGCGCCGTGTAGTACCTATGTTTTAGAGTATTTAGCGCAATATGCTGATATAACAATCTATTTTGCTAATTCAAATATTCACCCACGTATTGAATATGAGCATAGAAGTGTGGTGCAGCAGAAGTTTATTGCCGATTTTAATGAAAAGACGGGCAACAGTGTGCAATTTTTAGAAGCTCCCTATCAACCGGCTGAGTTTATAAAGCAGGTGGCGCATCTTCGTGATGAGAAAGAGGGCGGAGAACGTTGTCATCTCTGCTATAAAATGCGCTTAGATTTAGCTGCAATTAAAGCAAAAGAGCTCGGTTTTGACTACTTTGCTAGTGCCTTAACTTTAAGCCCTAAAAAAAATAGTCAGAAAATTAATCAAATTGGATTAGAGATTCAAGAGATTTTTTCTGTTAATTATCTCCCCTCTGATTTTAAAAAAAATAACGGTTACAAACGTTCGATTGAACTTTGTAAAGAGTATGATGTCTATCGGCAATGTTATTGTGGCTGCATTTTTGCAGCAAAAGCACAGGGCGTTGATCTCAAAAATGTTATTGCTATGGCGAAACAGGGTTTGGAAAAGAGTAGTCTATAATCTTTTTTTTAATTCTAAATCTCTTCACGCTAGTGTCTATTAAAAAAGTTAAAACAGTAATAATATTTTGTTTGACACTGCCCCTCACCAACAAATTACGTCATAGCTGTATAGAGTGAAATTGTGATATACTCTAACGCTATTTTATTTTGACTCACACTTAATAAGCTAGGTTTTAATCTGTTATCTTACATTGGTTACTGTTGTTTATAAATATAGTTTATGGCAATGCTTTGTAACCATGGTTTTTAACAAATGGTTTTTAACAAGAAGTATGCGTTATCAATTAACCTAGATTCAATTTTCGGATTATGACATCTCAATCTATGCAAAATATTAAAAATATGCCAAAACCTAAAAGTAGATGGCAGCTATTTTATTGGCTTTGTAGTGGTAAATTACAGCTTAATTCTTTATGGTCTCAGCGTAGTTATCGCTATAAATTCTTTTTTAGAACCCTTTTTTTAAGTCCAACCACCTTGAAATGGCTAAATAAACTGTATCAATATCCCCTATTAGGCGACTTTTTTTCATGTCAAACAAATTTACCTTGTAAATTACAGCGCCCATATTTAGCGGCATGTATGTCACAGAGAGAGCGTTTTTTAGCGCTAAGTTACCATTACGATTTTTTAACTGCTAAATCAGATCGGGTAACTAAGGCATTTTATAATCCTGAAAGTCCATTTTTATTGGCAAGTTTAACAGTAAAAAATGAGATGAATATCTCTATTCAGATTCAATCACGTAATAAATTTGCTCGAGAAGGCGAAATAAGCCTCTACTTTATTGATGGAGAGGGCAAAGATTTAGCTACCCTCACTTTTTCGATTATTAAGTATCAACAAAAATCGACACTTTTTATAGCTGGTCTGCAAGGTACCCAGCGTAAAGATGCTAAATCACTTATCCAAAAGACAACCAAAGCCTGTTATGGACTCTTTCCCAAACGAATTGTAGTTGATGCTGCACTAATTATTGCTAACTATTTTCAGTTACAACAGATTATGGCGGTGGGGAATAGAACCCATGTCTATAACAACTGGCGCTATAGCAGTCGTAATGAACGTGTCTACTCTGATTATGATGATTTCTGGTTAACATTAGATGCGCAAAAAAGTCCTAATCAGCTCTATATTTTGCCAAATAAAATTCCTCGTAAATCATTAGAAGATGTTGCGAGTAAAAAGCGATCTGAATATCGCAATCGATATATACTTTTAGATCAGCTTACTGAAAATATTCAAGCAACGCTGACATCATTAACAGATTCAAAATAGTTTTATTATTTTTTTATGGCGTTAACTGTTTCTATATTATCAGCTTAATTAAGTTGCTTTTAGGATTAGAAGGATAGGGAGTTGCAATGTATTTTGGTCTTTTTATTGCATTGGTACCACTTTTTTTAGGTTATCTCTTTAAATTAACAAAACTCAATCTGCTGGTACAGATCAATCGCCTCTTAAGTTGGATTGTCTATCTTATTCTTTTTGTCATGGGTGCGGAGTTATCACGATTAGATAATCTTTCGACCCATCTGCTAACCATTTTAACTTATACTGGACTATTTTTTGTCGCCACATTTGGTTTCAATTTTATAGCACTACTTGTTTTAGATAAATTTTCACCCTCTAAAATAGTGTCTACCAATGCGTCCTATGGTTCTCGATTTAAAATGATCTTAGAATCTTTACGCGTCTGTATCGCGATTTTAATCGGTTTTATTTGTGGATTAGTACCGTTACCGATTTGGGATTATAGTGAAGATTTTACTAAAATTGTGCTAATAATTATGATGTTCCTAATTGGGATCTCATTACGCAGTAATAATATAACCCTAAAACAAATTCTACTTAATAAAATAGGGATTATGACAACCATAATTGTGATCCTATCAGCTCTGCTTGGTGGTGTAATCGCTGCTTGGATCGTTGGATTGCCAATTAAGGTCGGTTTGGCACTCTCATCAGGATTTGGTTGGTACTCTCTATCTGGTATTTTAATGACAGAGGCAGAGGGTGCTATGATTGGTGGCGTCGCTTTTTTAAATGATATTCTTCGAGAACTCTGCGCCATTATTTTAATTCCAACATTAATCAAACGTCACACATTAACTGCACTTGGATTGTGCGGTGCTACAGCGATGGATTTTACGCTTCCAATGTTACAAAAAGGGGCAGGCGTTACGATTGTGCCACCTGCAGTTGTGCAAGGTTTTTTACTTACACTTTTTATGCCAATCTTAATCACATTTTTTAACTACTATTAACTGCTCAATGAACGCAAACAATTAGTATAAATAATAAACGCAAAAAAAGTCAGTTTTAAAAGGGTTTGGCAGGGCTAAATTTTTGTTTTCCTTGCCAAAATAGAGAGTTACGAGATATATTAAGTAAGTTAATAACAGAGAGTGTTAAGAAGAGATATATGTCAATAAAAAATATCGATATTCGTGGTGCAAGAACGCACAATTTAAAAAATATTAATGTTATTATTCCGCGAGACAAATTGGTTGTTATCACTGGGCTATCAGGTTCAGGTAAATCATCTTTAGCGTTTGATACTTTATATGCTGAAGGTCAACGTCGCTATGTCGAATCACTCTCACCTTATGCGCGGCAATTTTTATCATTAATGGAAAAACCTGATGTTGACCATATTGAAGGTCTATCTCCAGCAATCTCTATTGAACAGAAATCAACATCCCACAATCCCCGTTCAACTGTTGGAACAATTACTGAAATTTATGACTATCTTCGCCTCCTTTTTGCGCGAATTGGTGAACCTCGTTGCCCGATTCACCATCTTCCATTAGCAGCGCAAACTGTCTCGCAGATGGTTGATACTGTCATGGAGCTACCAGCTGAAAATCGTTATATGTTACTTGCACCTGTTGTGAGTGAGCGGAAAGGTGAATTTGTTAAACTTTTCGAGCAATTAGCAGCTAGTGGTTATATTCGGGTAAGAGTTGATGGTGATGTCTATGATCTCACAGATCCGCCAACACTTGAGTTACAGAAGAAACATACTATTGAAGTGGTAGTTGATCGCTTTAAAATTCGTGATGATCTTAAATCACGTCTTGCAGAATCGATTGAGACTGCGTTATCTATTACGCATGGCATTATTAAAGTTGCTAATTTAGATGATCCAAAAGCGGAAGAGCTGCTATTTTCAGCCAATTTTGCCTGCCCAATCTGTGGTTATAGTATTCCTGAATTAGAACCTAGGTTATTTTCATTTAATAATCCTGCTGGTGCTTGTCCTGAATGTGATGGACTTGGTGTACAACAATATTTTGATCCTAAACGGATTGTTCAGATGCCTGAAGTGTCTTTAGCAGCTGGTGCAATTAAAGGTTGGGATAGACGCAACTTTTACTATTTCCAGATGTTAAAGTCACTAGCAGCTCACTATAAATTTGATATCGATACCACTTATAAAGATCTGCCAGAAAAAATTAAAGATGTGCTCCTAAATGGTTCTGGCAGTACCGACATTCAGTTTACCTATACCAATGATCGTGGTGATACAGTTAAACGCAAACACCCATTTGAAGGGATTGTAAATAATCTAACCCGTCGCTATAAAGATACTGAATCACAAACAATTCGAGAGGATTTAGCAAAATATATCAGTACGCGACCGTGCCCAAGTTGTGAAGGTACAAGACTCTGTGTTGATGCGCGTAATGTCTTTATTAATGATACAAATCTACCAACAATTAGTAATTTAAGTATTCAACAGGCAAAACAGTTTTTTGATGATCTCCATCTAACTGGGCAGCGCGCTAAAATTGCTGAGAAAGTGTTAAAAGAGATTAACGATCGCCTCCAGTTTTTAATCAATGTTGGGCTGGACTACTTAACACTGTCACGATCTGCCGAGACTCTATCAGGTGGGGAGGCGCAACGTATTCGCCTTGCCAGCCAGATTGGGGCTGGGTTAGTGGGGGTTATGTATGTGCTTGATGAACCATCAATTGGTCTACATCAACGTGATAATACCCGTTTAATAGAGACACTGCTGCACCTTCGCGATCTAGGTAATAGCGTCATCGTGGTTGAACATGATGAAGAGGCGATTTTAGCTGCCGATCAACTTATCGATATTGGTCCTGGTGCCGGTGTTCATGGTGGTACTATTGTGGCACAAGGTACACCAAAACAGGTTATGGAGAATAAAAACTCTTTAACTGGTCGATATCTCGCTGGTAAAGAGAAGATTGAAATCCCAACTACCCGTACTAAAGTTGATAAAAAGAGGATGTTATCCCTTATTGGTGCAACGGGTAATAATCTAAAAGATGTGACTTTGAATCTTCCTGTTGGGCTATTTACTTGTATTACTGGGGTCTCTGGTTCAGGTAAATCGACACTGATTAATGATACACTCTACCCATTAGCACAAAATGAGCTAAATGGTGCGGAAAAGAGCGAGATTGCGCCATATAAAGAGATAAAAGGGCTCAACTTTTTTGATAAAGTTATCGCGATTGATCAGAGCCCAATTGGACGAACTCCACGTTCAAATCCTGCTACTTATACCGGCTTTTTTACGGCTATTCGTGAACTCTATGCCGGCGTACCTGAGTCAAGAGCGCGTGGTTATACACCAGGGCGTTTTAGTTTTAATGTGAAAGGTGGACGCTGTGAAGCTTGCCAAGGTGATGGATTAATTAAGGTAGAGATGCACTTTTTGCCTGATATCTATGTCCCTTGTGATCAGTGCCATGGCAAACGGTATAACCGCGAAACACTCGAGATTAAATATAAGGGCAAAGCGATCAACGAGATCTTAAATATGACAGTTGAAGAGGGCCGTGAATTTTTTGATGCTGTCCCTATGATTGCGCGTAAATTGCAGACTTTAATTGATGTTGGACTCTCCTATATCACCATCGGGCAGTCGGCAACAACACTTTCAGGCGGAGAAGCACAGCGGGTAAAATTGGCTAAAGAGCTCTCTAAACGTGATACTGGTAGTACACTTTATATACTTGATGAACCAACTACCGGTCTCCATTTTGCCGATGTAAAACAGTTACTTTCTCAACTACATCTATTACGCGATAAAGGCAATACAATTGTGGTAATTGAACACAATTTGGATGTTGTAAAAACTGCCGACTGGGTTATTGACCTCGGTCCTGAAGGGGGAGGCGGTGGTGGTGAGATTATCGCTGAAGGTACCCCTGAAGCTGTTGCGGAAGTGGCAAGATCTTATACGGGTAAATACCTTAAACCAATTTTAGCGAAAAAGTGATCGCTGTTTTATAACAGAACCTTTTACAGCAATACGGTTTTTATAACCAACAGTTTTTAAAATCAACTGTTTTACAACTGATTTTATTGCAGTTGGTCTTAAAAGATTATATTTAAAAACATATATTTATTAATATTATAAAAGATCTATATATTAAGTTTAAGTAGAGAGGGGTGATAACTAAATCATCCGCTCTTCTATTTGACAGGAGCCTAACGGGTTAAGTTGTTAATAGTAGCTATATAAAGAGAGGACTATTTTGACATTACAAATTATTGTGATGATTATCATCGCTTATCTATGTGGGTCACTCTCGGGGGCGGTGATTATTAGCCAGTTAATGCATCTCCCAAATCCTTACGAAAATGGTTCCCATAATCCTGGTGCAACAAATGTGTTTCGGCTTAACGGTAAGTTGCCCGCTACTTTGGTACTGCTTTTTGATATGTTAAAAGGGGCAATTCCCGTCTATATTGCATATCGATTAGGGATTAGCTCCTACTTTTTAGGTTTTGTCGGTATCTCTGCCTGTTTAGGTCACATCTTCCCCTGTTTTTTCCATTTTCGTGGTGGTAAAGGGGTTGCTACTGCAATTGGCATTATGTTACCCATCGGCTTCGATTTTACCTGCTGTTTTATCGCTACTTGGTTAATAACACTACTGATAAGTGGTTACGCCTCATTAGCTGCAATTGTCGGCTTTCTATTAGCCCCTTTCTATGTTTGGCTTTTTAAACCTGAACTCACATTACCAGTTGCTATGCTATCTTGTCTGGTGATTATTCGACATAATCGAAATATTGCTAGACTCTTAAAAGGTGATGAGCCTAAAACAAAATTTTGGCAAAATCGGTCAACTAATAAAGGTGGTTGTTACGATAAAAAATGTTAGAACCGTCATTGTTAAAATCAGTATTATAAAAAATCGTATTATAAAAAACGGTATTATCAAAAACAGTATTGTTAAAAATAGTGATAATTTGAACTCACCTGACAAAAGAGAACCACAATTTTGAAAGCTTAAATATAACTACGCTTAGCTATTTTCCTCAACTATCAAACATTGTATGATTAACCGAATTATTTAACTATTAATTGCTTAACTATTAATTGTTCAACTATTAAACGATTAATATGAACCTATTAATATAAACCTATTAGTACAAACAGAAAAAATAGACTGATTAAATTTATGCAAATAAGCCCACTATTAGAATCATTGATGGAAGCATTACGTTGCCTACCTGGTGTTGGACCTAAATCGGCACAGCGCATGGCTTTTCATCTGCTACAACGCAATCGCCAAGGTGGCATCAATTTGTCACATATTTTAGAAGAGGCGATGGTAAATATTGGTCACTGCCAATCATGCCGATCCTTTACTGAACAGGAACTATGCGCCATCTGTGCTAATGTGCGTCGGCAAGAGAGTGGGCAACTCTGCGTTGTTGAGACACCAGCTGATATTGTTGCCATAGAGCAGACAGGGCAGTATAGTGGTCGTTACTTTGTCCTCCTTGGTCACCTCTCCCCGCTAGATGGTATTGGACCGTCCGATATTGGTCTAGATCTACTTAAAAAACGGTTGGCAACCGAGAACATAACTGAAGTGATTTTAGCAACCAATCCAACTGTTGAAGGTGATGCAACGGCAAACTATATAGCCGAGTTATGTGCTGAATATAATATTATTGCATCGCGTATTGCACATGGTGTGCCAGTTGGTGGTGAGTTAGAGATGGTTGATGGTACGACATTATCTCACTCTTTTGTTGGGCGCCAAAAAATAGAGTTTTAATCAATTTAGATCACAAATTACATCACAAAACATCTCAAATACAATAAACAGAAGCAACCTTTAAGAGGAGATAGTTATGAAATATCGCGCAGTCGCATTTGACATGGATGGTACGCTATTAGGGAGTAACCGTCTTATTTTACCTGAAACCGTTGCCGCCATTGAAAAAATCCAAGCAGCAGGGATTAAGGTAATTCTCGTCTCAGGTCGTCACCATTCAGTTATCAACCCTTACTATTATCAACTTAAATTAACCACTCCTGTCATCTGTTGTAATGGCGCTTATCTTTATGATTTTAATAAACAGTGTTACTTCGATGCGAATCCGCTAACTAAATCACAAGCTAAAAAATTATTAAAATTGGTAAATGACTATTCGATCCATACTTTAATCTATACTGACAAAGATATGACCTATGAAGTTTTAGATGACCACCTAGAGGGACTGTTTAAATGGATTGCGTCGTTACCTCAATTTTTACAGCCTGAAATTAAAAAAGTAGCGAGTTTTGAGAAGTTGATTGATCAAGCGGATGCCATTTTTAAATTTGCGACCAGTTCCCATAATATCCCAGCACTTAAAGCTTTTTCTGATGCTGTTATTGCTGATGGTGATTTTTCCTGTGAATGGTCTTGGTCAAATCGTGCTGATGTAGCGTTAAAAGGGAATACCAAAGGTCATGGTTTAGCACATTGGGCAAAAAATGAAGGAGTTGAACTTAGTGAAATTGTTGCGTTTGGTGATAGTTATAATGATATAAGTATGCTAAAAGCAGCTGGTTTAGGTATTGCAATGGGGAATGCCGATAAAGATGTAAAAGCTGAAGCCAACTACGCAATTGGTGATAATAATACGTCAGCTATTGCAAAAGAGCTGGAAAAGCTATTTTTATAGTTTAGGTGACATTATGCGCTATTTGATCTGCTTTACTATTCTTTCACTCTTTACTTTAATAGGGGTTGGCGGGTGCCAAACTGAATTACCTAAATCTAAAGCGCAACATCATGACGTGGTAAAAAATATAACCAAGGCAACTATAGAAAATTCGAATGTAGAACGGTTTCACTCTAAATATATTGGTGATTATAAAATTACCACCTACTGGCCAAGTGAACCTGCACCAAAAGAGGGGTGGCCAGTTATCTATCTATTAGATGGTGATAGTTACTTTTTTACGGTAAATAATATATTGACTACACAGGTTTGTAATCGCTGTGTTATTCAAGATGGTATTGTGGTTGCCATTGACTATTTTGGACATTCTAGGCGATCATTAGACTATCTGCCCAAACCTAAAGAGCTAAAATTAGAGATTTTGCCAAACGGTAAGATTAATATCCCAGAAGCTTATGGCGGCGCAGATAATTTTTGGCAATTTTTAGAGCATGAACTAAAACCAGCAATGGAAAAACGCTTTACGATTAACACTGCAAGGCAGACGGTTTTTGGGCACTCTTATGGTGCATTATGGGTTTTACATGCACTTTTAACAAAACCAACTACCTTTAATACTTATATCGCTTCAAGTCCATCCATGTGGTTTAGCGATGGTTATATGTTTACAGAAGTCGCCACCTTTTTAGCCAATAAGCCAAAATTCAGCTCTCCTATTAATCTGCTGCTCTCTGTAGGTGGCGCTGAACAGTCACTGACAGCATTTGAGAAAACATTACCTTTAGAGAAACAGAAATTACTGTTACAACATCGGCTAAATCGCAAAATGGTTGGATCGGCAACAGATCTATTTAAAGAGCTAGCCTCCGCAAAAGTAGCAAATTTAAACGTAAATTTTGAAGTTTATCCTAATCAGACACATAAAACGGTACAATTTGTTGCCCTGCAAGATGGTATTCAGGTTGGATTTGCCAATTTAGCCCAAGTAAAATAGTCCAATAGTGATATTTATCCTTTTTTATAACAGGATTGCCGCTATAAATCTTGTGATTTAAGATTGAATCCCTATTTTTTGTGTTAAATTTGATCAAATAACCGTGGATTTTTATGTTTTAGATTTACATTTCACCCCTGAAGTTGATAATTGAGAACAATTATCATTACCTAAATTTTAAATTTTATTTATCTCTAATTTATTCATCTAGAAATAGTGACTCACTATAAGGTCTTTTTTATGTTAAAACGCAAATCAACTTACCTCTTATCCCTGCTTATTGCTTCTGCTTGCCATTGCGGATCTATTGCCAATGTTTATGCCGATAATAGCATTATTGATAATAGAGAGAATGGTGATAGTGATAAAAAAGAGAGTGCAGAGGATGTTATTGTGGTTACCGCTGCTGAACAGACTAAACAGGCATTAGGAGCTTCAGTAATTACTGCGCAAGATATAAAACGGATGCCACCTAAAAGTGATCTCTCAGAAATAATACGCACTATGCCAGGTGTTAACTTAACGGGCAACTCAAGTAGTGGACAGCGTGGTAATAACCGCCAAATTGATATCCGTGGTATGGGACCAGAAAATACCTTGATTCTAGTTGATGGTAAACCGGTAAAGAGCCGTATGTCAGTACGTTATGGTTGGCGTGGTGAACGAGATACCCGCGGCGATACTAACTGGGTTCCAGCTGAAATGGTTGATCGCATCGATGTTATTCGCGGCCCTGCGGCTGCTCGCTATGGTGACGGTGCTGCAGGTGGTGTGGTTAATATCATCACTAAAAAGCCGACTAAAGAGTGGCATGGAACATGGAATAGTTATATTAATCAACCAATGCACAGTGATGAAGGGGCAACCAGACGGACTAACTTCTCATTAAATGGTGGACTTCTTGATAATCTAAGTATGCGTCTATACGGTAATATAAATCGTACTGGTGCTGATGCACGTGATATTAACTACAATCATGCCATTGATCCAAGAGTAAAGCCGGCAGGGCGTGAAGGGGTGCGTAATAAAGATCTCAATGGTTTACTACGTTGGGATTTTGCAGATAAACAGTCCTTAGAGTTTGAAGCTAGTGTGAGTCGACAAGGAAATATTTATGCTGGCGATACGCAAAATAATAATAGTAGTGAGATCATAAAATCGCTCTATAAACATGAGACCAATGTAATGTATCGCCGCTCTTATGCGCTAACCCATAATGGTTATTGGGATAGTGGTGTTAGCACTAAATCCTATATTCAGTATGAGAATACAAATAATAGCCGTTTAAATGAGGGTATGGCGGGGGGATCTGAAGGGCAGATTAATAGTGCCAATAAGCGGTCGACCATAAAATATGATAATTTAACACTGCACCATGAAACCAATCTCCCTTTCACTTTTTTTGCTCCTCAAGTTGCGACATTAGGTGTTGAATATAATCATCAAACTATGGAAGATCCTGCTTCTAATAATCAAACTACTGCAATTGGTGGCGCTATTCCCGGTATTGGAGCAGAAAATCGTAGTAAAGATTCGTCAGCTGGTTTATGGGGGCTTTTTGTTGAAGATAATATTGAGTTAACAGAGAGCACCATATTAACGCCAGCGCTGCGATTTAATCATCAAACTATCTCTGGTAGTAACTGGAGTCCTGCGCTAAATCTCTCTCAAGAGTTAAATGACTATTTCACCTTAAAACTGGGTGTTGCGCGATCTTATAAAACTCCAAATCTTTATCAATCTAACCCTAATTATCTGCTTGCTAGTGGTGGAAATGGCTGTAGAGGTGGATCAAGTTGCTATATTTTAGGTAATAAAAATTTAAAAGCTGAGACGAGTTTTAATAAAGAGATCGGTTTAGAGTTTCATGATAATGAAGGACTTATTGCTAATTTAACCTATTTCCGCAATGATTATCACGACAAAATTGAAGCAGGTAATACCGCAATTGGTACAGCTATCGGTGGTACAGCATCTCAGATCTACCAGTGGGAGAATGTACCAAAAGCTGTCATTGAAGGGTTTGAAGGTAGTATAAGTGCACCAATTACCTCAAATATTAGTTGGAAAAATAATCTCACTTGGATGTTGCAAACAAAAAATAAGAAGACAGGTGAATATCTATCAATTATTCCACAATATACCTTAAATTCCGCAATGGATATTATGGCTACTGATAAGTTATCATTGACCCCTTCATTAACGTGGTATGGTAAACAGAAACCACGCAAATATGATTTTGCGGGCGATAAAGTGCATGATAGTTCAACCAATCAGTTAAGCCCATATGCAATTGTTAATTTCAGCGGTCAATATCAGTTTACTAAGCAATTTAGTATGACAGCCGGTATTGATAACATCTTCGATAAACGTCTTTTCCGACGTGGGAACTCTACAACTATTACCAATCCGCATAATCCAAAACCGGTATCTATTGGTGCTGGAGCAGCAACCTATAATGAACCAGGTCGTTCACTCTTTATCACAACTAATCTCTCTTTCTAATTTAATAGAGTGATTACGGACTTTTTTATAATAGACAATTACTAAACATCCACAATAGATAAATAGGGGGCTGTTCCTCTATTTATCATCTCATTTATTCTGCCTAATTTTTGTCCTCTTTGTCTATTTAATAGACTAAAACTATTGTTTTAGGGTTAATCTTAACCATTTTTTTACATCTGTTTTAAAAACAGACAACTAAAATTGATTATTACAAATATTATTTACATTCTTATTATTTTACTGATAATAAGAACCGTTATCATTACTATTAACAATAGTGATAATAGATATATTATTTGAGAATAGATGTTATGTAGCGCTTTTTATTGATTAGAACCATCAAAAAACTTTAAGAAATAATGTTATCGCATTTTATTTTCTAATCCCTATATTTTTTGTTCACCCTTAACTGGTGGGCGCTTTTTCATAGATGAAATAGGATAAAATTTCATGTTAAAACGTAAATCAACTTACCTATTATCACTGCTTATCTCTGTTGCTTGTAGCTGCTCATATATAAACAGTGCTTATGCAGATGATGTAAATGATAATAGTAGTAGCACTGATAATAAAAAGAATTCTGAAGATGTTATTGTAGTAACCGCAGCAGAACAGACGAAGCAAGCATTGGGTTCATCAGTTATTACTGAACAAGATATTCAACGTATGCCGCCCAAAAATGACCTATCAGAAATTATTCGCACTATGCCAGGTGTCAACTTAACAGGTAACTCAAGTAGTGGACAGCGTGGTAATAATCGCCAGATCGATATTCGTGGTATGGGTCCAGAAAATACCCTTATTTTAGTCGATGGTAAACCAGTTAAGAGCCGAATGTCAGTACGTTATGGCTGGCGTGGTGAACGTGATACGCGTGGTGATACTAACTGGGTACCTGCTGAAGCTGTTGAACGAATAGATGTTATTCGTGGCCCTGCTGCTGCCCGTTATGGTGATGGTGCTGCCGGTGGGGTAGTTAATATTATTACTAAAAAGACCACTAACGAGTGGCACGGTTCCATAAACGATTATATCAATGCTCCGACACACAGTGATGATGGATCATCAAGACGCATTGGGTTTGTTCTTTCTGGTGGTCTCCTTGATAACTTAAGTATGCGTCTATATGGTAATTTGAATAAGACAAAACCTGATGCTTTAAATATCAATGCTAATCATCAAATCAATAAAGGATCGCTCAGCGCCGGACGTGAAGGTGTCCGTAATAAAGATATTAATGGCTTACTCCATTGGGATATTTCAGATAAACAGTCCTTAGAATTTGAAGCTAGCACTAGCCGCCAAGGAAACATCTATGCGGGTGATACTCAAAATAATAATGCTTCTGCAACAAATCCAAATAATCCTGTCTCATTAGTTAAAAGTCTATATGGTCATGAGACCAATGTGATGTATCGAACTAACTATGCCTTAACTCATCGTAACCATTGGGATAGTGGCGCAAGTACGTTGTCATATGTGCAATTTGAGAAGACACATAATAGTCGTATTAATGAAGGTTTAGCAGGAGCGACAGAGGGGAAATTTGAAGATGAAAATAAGTGGTCAACCAATGTAGCTAACAATGTAACCTTACATAGTGAGACAAATTTACCATTTACACTCTATGTGCCTCAGACGATGACAGTGGGTTTGGAGTATAATCACCAAAAAATGAGAGATCCAAGTTCAGTTAAACAGAAAATGGATGAGGGTGGACAGATTCCGGGATTAACAAATGATAGAAGTGATAAATCATCCTCAAGTTTGTGGGGAGCATTTATTGAAGATAATATTGAATTGACGGAATCAACTGTATTTACGCCTGCCATTCGATTTAACCATCATAATGTAACTGGTAGTAACTGGAGCCCTAGTGCAAATTTATTCCAAGAGTTAGGTGACTATTTCACCTTAAAAATGGGTATTGCAAGAGCCTATAAAGCGCCAAATCTGTATCAAACTAATCCAAACTATCTATTAACTAGCCGTGGTAACGGTTGTGCAGGTCAAAATAGCTGCTACTTAATGGGTAATAAAAGTTTAAAAGCGGAGACCAGTGTTAATAAAGAGATCGGTTTGGAGTTTCATGATAACGAAGGATTAGTGGCAGCATTGACCTATTTCCGTAATGACTATCGCGATAAGATTCAATCAGGGGATAAACCGGTCTTTAATGCTGAAGGTGGAAACGGTAACCCTAACTTTGCAAATGCTGATGTCTATAAATGGGTAAATATCCCTAAAGCAGTTATTGAAGGTTTTGAAGGGAGTTTAACGGTTCCTGTAAATTCAAAAATCAATTGGCGTAATAATTTAACATGGATGCTACAGACCAAAAATAAGAAGACAGGTGAATATTTGTCAATTATTCCTCAATATACCTTAAATACCGCGATGGATATCACGGCAACTGATAATCTATCTGTAACCCCATCATTAACGTGGTACGGTAAACAGAAGCCACGTAAATATGATTATAAAAATAATAAACAGACAGGCAGTGCCACTGACCAATTAAGTCCGTATGCGATTGTGAATCTAAGTACACAGTATCAGTTTAACAAGAATTTTAGTGTCACAGCTGGAGTCGATAATATCTTTGATAAGCGTCTATTCCGTCGTGGTAATGCGGTTGGCGTTACTGGTGGGCGTGTACCAACTTTAGGTGCTGGTGCTGCAACTTATAATGAACCAGGGCGTTCATTCTATATTGGTACAAATCTCTCATTTTAATATTATGCGTTCGGTTATACGCATTTTATTAAAACCTGTTTGATTATCCTGTAAAAAAAAGAGGGCGATAAACCCTCTTTTTTTATTTTTCATTAATATATTTAAATATATTTATTTAATTTATATTTATTAAATTTGAATTGTTATAAAACTTAACAAAGATTAATAAAATAACGGATTATCTGATCATCTTGAGTCAATTCTGGGTGAAATGAGCAGACAACAATATTGCCCTGTTGCGCCATAACACATTTATCATCGACAAAAGCTAATTGTCTAACCCCTTCGCCTGCACTTGCAATATAGGGAGCCCGAATAAATACCGCTGGTACTGCTTGACCGATTGCTTCGATTTCTAAAGTTGTCTCAAAACTGTTTATCTGCCTACCAAAACCGTTACGTTCGACTGTGATATCGAGCAGATCAAGTAACTCAACCTCATTGTGTGTAGTCTGTTTTCCACATAAAACCAAACCAGCGCAGGTGCCCAAAATTGCTTTACCCTGTTTGGCAAAATTTTTTATAGGTGCTATTAAGCCATTTTGCTTTATTAATCGGCTAATAGCAGTTGACTCGCCACCCGGAATAATTAATCCATCTATATCATCAAGCTGCTTAGGATCTTTTATAGCAATAGGATCAACATTTTCAATTCGATTAAGCGCTGCAAGGTGTTCACTCACTGCACCTTGTAGATTTAATACACCAATTTTTTTGGTCTGATGCTGGGATGTAGACATAATTTTTTACCCCTTACCAACCGCGATCTTGCATTCTCTCAATGTCGCTTAATCGACTAATTTCGATCCCTTTCATCGCTTGACCAAGACCTTTAGATAGTTCTGCTAAACGTGGGTAATCATCAAAATAGGTGGTCGCTTCAACGATTGCACGAGCAAACTTTTCAGGGTTTTCTGATTTAAAAATTCCTGAGCCAACAAATACACCATCTGCACCAAGTTGCATCATTAAGGCTGCATCAGCAGGGGTCGCAACGCCACCAGCTGCAAAATTAACTACCGGTAGTTTGCCTAACTGTTTAATCTCGAGCAGCAGCTCATAGGGTGCGCCAATCTCTTTCGCATAAGTCATTAACTCATCTTTTGATTTACTGACTACTTGGCGAATCTGCTCATTCACTTTACGCATATGGCGTACCGCTTCAACAATATTTCCGGTTCCAGGTTCACCTTTGGTGCGTAGCATAGATGCACCTTCACCAAGTCGACGCAGAGCTTCTCCTAAATCACGACAGCCACAGACAAAAGGGACAGTAAACTCATTTTTAAGGAGATGATACTGCTCATCAGCAGGGGTTAGTACTTCACTCTCATCAATATAATCGACACCCATTGACTCTAAAATTCGTGCTTCAACAATATGCCCAATACGTGCTTTTGCCATTACCGGAATCGTTACCGCTTCCATCACTTCGGCAACAATTGTCGGATCAGCCATACGAGCAACGCCACCAGCCGCCCTGATATCAGAAGGGACACGTTCTAAAGCCATTACTGCAACAGCGCCGGCCTGTTCAGCAATTTTTGCCTGTTCAGCGTTAATGACATCCATAATCACGCCACCTTTTTGCATCTGCGCCATACCACGTTTAACGGTCTCGGTACCTGTTTTAAATTGCATACTCATGCTAACTCCTTTAAGAAAAAATTCTGGATTGATTTTGATCTGCACTATTATTGATGAGAAAAATATAACGAGAAAGAGCCAATTGGACTATAATTAACCCATCCAATTTTATTAACCCTAAAACATTTTAAAAAATGTTTTAGGGTTAACATCTTTTAATATTGTCATTTTGTATAAAAATGGCGTTATTGATGTGGGGAGAATTATTAATGTGGGAGAGTAGTAAATTAGCGCAATTTTCGGGATCGCTCTTTGTTAAAGTGCAGCAACTTATTGAATCTTATATTGAGCAAGGGCTATTAATTGCTGGTGAGCGTCTACCCTCTGAGAGAGATCTCGCACAAAAATTGGCGTTAAATCGTTCCACTATCATTCATGCTCTGGATCTGTTGACTGAACGTGGAGTTTTAATTCGGCGTCGTGGAAGTGGCACCTTTGTTAATGATCAGAAGTGGGGTTTGCAGACTCATCCAACAATTAATTGGCGCCTTCCAGCCACTTTTCATAGCCAAAAATCTAATCTCTATCAGCAAAAGGTGATGCAGATAAGATCACAACAGTTAACAAAAAATAGTAGTGAAGGTGAGGTCAACAATATTATTCAAGATTTAGGCAATGGTGATTTGCCAACAGAGCTCTTCCCTAAATTGACATTATCAAATATATCGATCTCTGAACTGGTTGGTCACGAAAAAAATAGCGATAATTTACAGCTTGGTTTGCCATCACTTAAACAGCAGATTGCCAACTATATGCAGCAACTTTTTGGTATGACGGTAGATCTCAATCAGATATTAATCACCTCGGGGACTCAGCAATCACTTTTTTTAATTACCCAAGGTTTGTTAAAACCGGGTGATGCGATCGGTATTGAATCTCCATCCTATTTTTACTCTTTACCGCTATTTCAGGCAGCAGGTTTACGTCTTTATGGAATTACAGTTGATGATGAAGGGATTACGATCGAAAGCCTAAAACAAGCGGTTAATCAATACCATATAAAATGGTTATTGTTGAATCCAATTTTTCAAAATCCAACTGGCTATGTGATGAGTAAGCGGCGCAAAGAGGCGATACTCGCATTTTGTCGCACTAACTGTATCGGTATTATTGAAGATGATGCTTATAGTGGGCTTGCATTTAATCCTATATTAGATATTTCACCAATTAAAAAATTGGATAGCGGAAATCAAGTTATCTATTTAGGATCACTCTCAAAATATATCGGGCGTACAATCCGTATTGGTTGGATGATTGCACCACGAGAGATCATCTCAAAATTGGCAGAGATTAGACAGCAGATCGATTCTGGATTAAGTATTTTACCGCAACTATTGGCGGAAGATTACCTTAAAAATCACTATCAAGATCACCAAAAGTTTTTACGAGTTACCCTGCAAAAACGGTTAGCAAAAATGCGCCAATGGTTAGATCTCCATTTTGCTGATCAGCTAAGTTATAAAGAGCCACACGGTGGTTACCACCTTTATGCTCACTTTATTGATAGTAAACAGAAGAGCAATTTATTAAATCGACTGCTTGCTGAAGGTATTATTGTCTCGCAAGGGGAAGATTTTGGTGATAAATCGGGGGCTATTCGATTTAGTTATGCCCATTATAGAAAAAGTGAATCAGCAGGTGAGTAGAAAAAATAGCTGCTATTTTTACCTTTTTGTTTTTTCAATAAAGATCAATTTATATAATTAATTTTATAATTTTTTAAAATGATTGATTTTTAATCTTGAAATATTAATGTTAATAATCATACACTTAATAAGTTATCAACAGGTTTATTGATAACTTATTAAGTTATTCAGTGCATAATTATAAGTGCATTTATAGGTTTATATATTGTCATGCTAAAAGATTAGAGCATGTTGGTTGCGTTGTTTAGTGAGAGTAAGATAGTATGCTATTAATTAATAAAATATAAAACAGTAACTTACCAATTTATAAAGTCTGATTAAATTAAATAATTGTATGTTAAGCGTATAAACGGTCGATTAATAATAGGAATTCCTTATGTATGATAAATTGAGCCAAAATCCACAACCTGTTACCGCTCCACAAGGTAATATTGCAATTTTTTTGACTTTAAATATTAGACAAACGCCAGAAGCTGAAACTGTCGTAAAAAATTTCTGTACTGATTTCCCTGCACTTGTTCGTAGTATGTTACTTCGTGATCCTGAGAAACATTTTCGGGGTATTATTGGATTTGGTGAAAAGGCATGGGAGAGACTCTTTTCTATAAAAAAACCAGCTAAATTACATACTTTTAAAGAGATAAAGGGGAGAACTCACACAGCACCATCAACACCAGCTGATATTCTTTTTCATATTCGTGCTGATCGTATGGATCACTGTTTCGAATTTGCACGGCAGATTATGGTAAAAATAGGTGATGCTGTCACTTATCAAGATGAGACTTTTGGTTTTCGTTCATTTGATGGAAGAAGTATGATCGGATTTATTGATGGGACAGAAAATCCAATTGGCAATGATGCTATTGAATTTGCTATTGTTGGTGATGAAGATCCACAATTTAAAGGTGGAAGTTATGTCATTGTACAGCGGTATGTTCACGATTTAGATGCTTGGAATAGACTTCCTGTTGAAGAGCAAGAGTTAGCTATTGGTCGTAAAAAATTTGATGACCTTGAATTAAGCCAAAAAGAGAAGCCATCTAATGCGCATAATGTCTTAACCAGTATCACCGATGAAAATGGTAATGATCTGAAAATATTCCGTGACAATTTACCATATGGAAGCCCTGCTTTAGGTATTTATGGCACCTATTTTATCGGTTACGCAAAAGATCCTACAGTGACTGAGAGGATGTTACACAATATGTTTATTGGTGTTCCAGAAGGTAATCACGATAGATTATTGGATTTTAGTACCGCGTTGACAGGTTCACTCTTTTTTGTCCCATCATTTAAACTTTTAGCTAAATTAGCCAAAAAATAGAGTAGGTAAATATTTCAGAATTAGTGGGTTATAGGAATTTAGAAAAGCGTTAAGATAAGTAAAAACATAACTTTATAATTATTATATAAATAAATGGTTTATTTGTTTTTTATAATATAAAAATAGTCATCAACAATCGAAAAGATTCGTATAGACAGTTTAAGCAAAAAATTTATAATAAATTCACTATTAATGAGATGCTATGAAAAGTAATTTTCTAAAAAGGTAAATAAAATGAAAAAAGTTTGTGTAACTTTACTATTATCTATGCCACTAATGGCTGCTGCTTCAAACTGTGATGAAATCAGTGCTAGCATTGCTGAAAAAATTAGAAATAATGGTGTTCCAGCTGCTAATTTTGAGTTAAAACTTATTCCAACTGAAAAGCAAGCGCAACAAACTGAAGGCAAGATAGTTGGTACTTGTAATGTTGGGCAACATAAAATTGTCTATCTTCGAACTGACTCTATAGGGTCATCTTCAACAGAAAGAGAGCGCAATATTAATTCAGAATCTGTTAATACAGAATCTGTTAATACTGAAACAAATAGGGAAGCTATCACAAAAGACGAGGCGCAAACTGATTCAAAAGTTTCTGAAAGTACCAATGATCAAGATAATTTAGAGAATACTAATTGATGCGAAACGCGATAATTAAACCAAAAATAACTTGATAAATGAAATTATAATTATTGCTATATATGAAATGGAATTACCATTAAGACAATAAGTTATCTTAATGGTAATTTATTTAGAAAATAACGTTAGTTAATACCCCAACGTTGTGTAGTGTTGCTGATTGTGTTCCTGTTTCCCCAAATGTTACATTAAACCCGCATGCATCAACTCTGCCATCATCATATAAAACACCTAGCCCCCAATCTGTATATCCTGCACCAAATGCCCCCCATTCGATAATATTGCCGCTGATACCAATTACTTTTTGAAAATTTGAGTTAATAGTAAGATTAGAGTTTATTCCTAAATTAAATGTTCCTGAATAACCAGCTGCCCATAACTGATTGCCTGCTTGTACAATACAGCCTTCCACGCCAATGCCACCGCCGAATACAGCTCTGGTAACATGGCCTTGAAAATCAGCAATAGGAGCTTTTGGTAGTGTTTGATTTGTTGTGTTCCCTTGTCCTAGTTGACCGTATGCATTATGTCCCCATAAATAAAGATTATTATCTTTCGTAATCGCACCTGATGAGGCATAAATACCATCCCCGCTTATGATATCAGTAACAAAGTCAGAAAGATTAATTTGAGTAAAGCTTGTACGCTCCGTTGTATCGCCTAATCCAAGTTGACCAAATGCATTATAACCAGTACTCCATATTGTGCCGTCTTTACATAAGATTAAACTACTGCCAGCAACCAAGCGACCATCTGCAGAAACCCCTGAGGTTGTAATGACTTTACTGACGTTTTTTAAAGATGGATGCAAAATCGGAGTTGCTCGAACTAATTTATCACCAAGCCCCAATTGACCTGAACCATTCCAACCCCATACCCATAAATCGCCATTATCTTGCACTGCACAACAATTAAATGGATATCCTGAAATAGACATTGATGAGATGTTTGATAGAGAACCACAACGGACGGGTGTTGTTTGATTCACAGTTGTGCCATTGCCAAGATTTCCGTTGTTATTAGCCCCACAACCATATAATTTGCCATCGTTTGATAGAAAATAAACACAACGAAAAGCATTTTGATTTGGACGGCTAGTATACACATGTTTAATTTTAATATTGTTTTCAATAAAAAATTCAATACGTTTTGCAACAGCTACATTTTTTGTGTTCCCATGACCTAGTTGACCTTGTTCATTATCACCCCAAGACCACACTTCACCACTTTTTGTTAACGCATAATGGTTTTGACCGCCAGAAAAAACCTCAGTAAACTTAATATTTTGCTCTTCTATAGCTACACGACTTGGTAAATGTTTATGCCCACCATCAGGATCTCCATTTGAAAATTTAGCCCCCGATCCTGATGCTTTGATTGTACCGTCAGCCATTAAATACACGCGGGTATTAATGCTTCCAAATCCATTGACTTTTTGCAGTTTTAGCACAAAGTTTGAGGGTGGAGTGGCTTGATTTCGCCATGCAGGTAGCCCGTCGACAACTTGCAAAGTTTGCGAATTTGAGCCAATCGGAATTGTAACTGGAAGAACACCGTCATGTGTAACAATATCCCCTTTTTTCTCTAGCCGATCTGCTCCGGCAACCATCAAATCCCAGTCATCACAAATTGCTGGAGTTATCCCGGATATTTGTTTTTTTGCTATAAAACAGTCGCCTTTAAACCGTACAACATCATCTTGTTGGTATACCGTTGAATCATTATATTCACCGCGCCAATTGAATCGAATATTACCTAAATTAATTATTGACATAAATCACCTATACTAAATTTTAATTAATAAATTACCGTTTTTATCTATATAAAAATCAAGCCCCATAACAGATATCAAACATTCGTTAAAATCATTTACTGGATAATTACCTTCGCCTGTTTCCAAAATTAACTTAGCTCCGTTCTTTCTGAAACCATAAAAAGCAGATAGAGATTGAATAAATGTATAGCCATTTTCCTCATCATTTACAGCCAGAAATTTGCCCGCTTGTCCCTCTAAATCTTGAGGTAAATTTGCCTTATTTACTTTATCTAAGGCTTCTTTGGCATTTCGTTTTGCTTCCTCCACATCAGCAACAAGTTCATTAGTGTTATCAATAACAATCCAAGGTTGCCCATTTGCTATCTCATCAGTTGGATCTGTATCTGGCATGACATCATGGGGAAGAACGCCTATCCAGTTATAGTATTGTTTATTGATATTGTCATAAACAATATGATTTCGCTTTGTTATTGTGCAACCCGTTTGAAACTCACCAATTAATACCCAACCCCAACTAGCATTATCATAAATATCATTGATTTGATCTTGTAAGTATGCGTCCCCGCGATCAACATATAATCGTGTTGCTGCATCACTCTCATTTACTGGCTCAGATACTTTTTCAATGGTTTTATTGTTGGCCTGATAGTTTGGATTATCTGGAGTATAAACAAGTGCACGTTTAGAGAGTTCTTGCTCTTTTTCAAGCTCCTTTTTTAAGTATTGTGTTCTATCTGCAAGCTGAATAGCGGCTTTATTCGCAATGCCATCAGGTCCACCACTTACTGGATCATCACGTTTAATTAAATAAATTTGCTCTTGCCATATTGATGAATTTTCTCTGATATTATCCATTTCATACTCCTTGATTAATATGCATAATTGTGGCTTCCATCATGATTAATTTCCCCGTTATATGTAATTAATTTAAATTCTGATAGATTGACCATGCGACCGAATAATCCAAAATCTGATTTTGGTGATTTAGTTAAATCAGGTAATAGTTGTAAAACTGTTTCAACATTTGAAAAATCGGATTCGCTATCGATGAGATTGATAGCATCAACTGGATCTAATGAAAGTCGATATAATTCTATAAAGACTTTTTCATTATTTTTAGCAAGATTAACACCCTCGTAACGAAGCATGAGTTCCGTTGTTTGTTGATTTAATATGCCAACTCCTGTACAACCTGAATAATCATATTCGATCATAAACGGCTGTTTTATTGGAGTAGTTAAAAAGAGTATTGATCCAAATTCATAATTCACAATGTAATCAATATCGTTTGTGAGATTCTCAATAGTAATATTTCGTATATTTTGATGCATAAGTGGTATAGTCATACCTATTTGTATGTTATTAACTATTTCTTGTTGCCAACTTTGTTTATTCGTCGTTTGTTGACTGTTTAAAAGTAGCGCTAAATTTTCAAGTGAACGCTCGTACCATTTCGCTGAAATATTTCCACCAATAAAAGTAATAAATCGTTTATCATTGATTAATCGCCCACCAATGCTGCGTTTGCTGTATTTTTCTTCAAATTCAAAATTAAGTTTTAGACTAGATACATCACCGATCCAACGCCATTGTACGTAGGCATTGGTCTTATAAGGTGCTAAATAAACTTTACCTTGCCCATAATAATATTCATCCATTAATATGCCCCTCTGGTAATTTCACAGTAAAACGATTTAATGATTCATAACCATTACGTACGCTATATAAAGTCAGCAAATGTATATCATCAGTATCTGCATTTGATAGATATGGTAATTCGATTGAAATGTTAGCTGTGTTGATTTGCCATATAACATTGTTTGATGTATCAGTAATTTCGATATGATAAGTAGTACCCTGCTCTGGACCAATATTGTCTGCCATGCAATCAATTAATCTATCTGCCTGCATTACTCTATCTCTATGTACAAATGTCAGTACATATTTATCAGATTTAGTAATTTCTTCTGGATATAGCACAGTATTAATAGCAATTTTACCAGGCAAATAGGGGCGAATTTGGCGATGAGACATGATAATGCTTTCAATCGGTGCGATATTTTCATCAAGTGTATCAACGCTAGTCTGCGTAAGTAGTTTAACGTCAACTTTTTCACCACTCATATACTCGATATTGTCAGTATCTAGATTGTCATAAAGACGAATAGTTGACCCCGCATAGTGACAACTTGGTAGTGTATCCAAACAACCCCGACCAGCCGTAATTATCCGATTTTCAACATCAATAGTATCAATACGCATAATTTCATCGTCAATCATGATACCGTCGCCAACTTTTGGTAGATAATCAGAATCAATTTCGAATGTCGTAGTTAATCTATCAATAGTTGTTATTAATTGTCCTGACGGAATCCAATCCCCCTGATTTTTAGTTGTAAAGTCAGCACCTTGTGCCCTCGATTGTAATAGATAGTTAATGGATAAAGCGCTTGGTGCAGTTGCCATGACACCAATATAACCTGCTGTTTCGTGAACATATGCTAAATCTGCAGTACTTAATGTGTTAACTAAAACGGCATAAGGGAGCTCGATCAGTTTGACATCAGTCACAATATTAACCGACTGATCAGGGGCAATCCATTCGCTGCCTTGTTGGTTACTGCTGTATGATGTGGATGAAAAACCAAAAACATCTTGCACACCCGTGATCAAAAATGCGCCATCGTCCTGCTCTTCAATCTTACCTACCCGCAAAATCATATTATCAATGTCGCGATCAGGCAGCGATACCCGAAAACAAGATGCTGGTTCCAATACTCCACCACGTCGATCAAACTTGATCACTAATCGAGTAATCCCTGCAACGCTAGTTTCAAGATCGCGTTGTGCTACACGTGCAGCTAAGTCATGCGTTGGTAGTGCTTTATAATCTGTTGAGCTACTGATAAGCCCAACCGCTTGAATGGAGGCAAGATTTTGCGCACGCACTTCGGCATCTTCATTGGTAACAGGATTATGATAAGTAACCGCCACCTCATTCGGTGCAGCATCAATGCTTGCACTATCATCATCTTGCACTGATAAAATGCCGTTATCATATGTAAACAGCGGTAATTTATCGACATCATAATCATCACGAATCAGTTTTAATTTAAGTTTGCCTGTTGATAGATCTGCATACTGTGCTGCCCCGATATGATCTAATATTTGCTGTACAAAAGTATCTAATTTGTCTTGTCGATTGTAACGAAAACATAAACCAAATTTTTCATCATAAAGCTTATCAGCACTTTGTTTAAAACTTTCTAAATCAATATCATCAAATGATAAACCGCGACCCCAATCTCGGTTAGTGGCACATTCAATCAAAATATGTGCTGGATTCATAGCATGAATTTCACGGATATTTGATTCAATTTCTCGATATAATGCATTTTTTTCAGCTTCTGATGCCTTTTTGGGTAAGCGAGCATTGATTTCCTCATTAATTCCAGTCACTTCAGCAGTATCGTCATGCAATAAGATCAAACACTTTTCTGGATACCAAACCTTATTGTTATCCCAACCTTTGTTTGTTCTCCTGACTCGATAAACCCAAGGTTTAGGTGATGCGCTATAGCAGCTAACTAAACCGGAAAAAAGGGTAGTAACAATACCGCGAAATCCAGGAACTAATCCTTTCAATAAATTTTTTAATTTATCACTCGGCACTTGATTCTTCTCACCCATGAAAATGTCAAGCGTCCCTTGAATACCACCTTCACCGCCTGTATCTTCGCCACCGAATAGATTAGGTTTATTAATATAAAAAGAGGTGTTGGTTGATAGTTCATCTTTTTTACCAATATAGACAATCTTTTTATCTGCCAAAATCGCCACAATTGAGTTAATTGGACCACGACCAAGTCCTGCAAAGAGATCCCAATAGTAACGATAACCAACGGTTACTTTCTTTTTTGAACTTTTACCACCCATTACTTATTACCTTTGTTCTTTATTGCTTTTTCAACGATTTTGATAGCCAAATCATTCTGTGTGGCTAATAATTCTTCTGATTCGATATAACCGTTTTTAATAAAAGCATTAATATCTAAATCATAACGGTTAAAAAAGGTTCGTAATCCCCACGCGCAACCACCGCCAGCACGAATATGTTCCATAGTAATTTTCATGGCTATTTCCTCATTTACGAATTGCGCTATAACGATAGTTACCATAACCGAGTACAAACCAGTCTGCGCTCCAACAGTCACCAAAAAAGATGCATTGCGGCGTACCTTCGTCAGGGATAGGCATATTCCAATCATCTTCGGTTGCTGCTGAAGGACGATTGCTTTTCTGCTTTGGTGCAGTCATAACCGAAATTGCATAACTAGCGACAAGTACAGCAACAAATTTAGCAACAGCCCACCACATAATATGTTTACTCCTAAAATAGTTTAATGATTTGAAAAGGGGAGACACCGGGGATATGCGGCTGTCCACCATAATTTAGATGATTACCAAATTTTTCACTGCAGGTTTTAATGGTGCGATCACATCCCGGATAAACTGTAATTTTCATGCCCGTTTTGAGGTCATGTGTACCACCGAGTAATCCCATTTTGCCGTTTAATTGTGTTTTTAATCCGCGCATCTCTTTTATGCCATCTATAAACCACGCAATATAGCCACCGCTAAAATACCCATCTTTAATATGATTAGGTAAACTAACAATAATATTGGCACCATCTAATTTGATAATTTCGATATCACATAAAGCAAATTGTTCTTTTTGCACCTGACAGTTATGATCATAAAGTGCATGCGGACATGAACGGCCGTAAGTAAGCCGAAGACCATTACGTTCAAATGAACTTGCAACGCTAGCTGTAATAAATTTCGCTCTATCTAATGCCTCGCGCTTCACTTCCTGGATTTTACCTATCCATACAACACGAAAATCAATTTCACCATCATGTGCGTGCAGTTGATAAATACGAATTAATAATGCAGTGCTAGGTGGAATACCTCGATAAAGTTTGGTCACTTCTGTATTAGCTGGTAAAGTAATTTCTAAACTATTACCTGTGCCCATTGATAATCCGTTGTTACTGATAGCTGTTGTCATAAATGAGTTATGATTAAACTCAATATTGCGGTCGGCGTTGGTATAGCGGTAAAATTTCTGTCCACTGTGGATAAATTCATATAACGTTACAGGTCGGCCATCATTAGTTGAATATTCAAATTGATTCCAGCTCATCACGTACTCCTCTAAAACTGCAAGTAATATTAGCTAGTCCATCAGCATCAGTAACATGTTCCCATGTGATTGAATCAGAATCTAAGCGACATAATGTTAAAAATGAGATAGTGACAATATCATTAACAGTAACATTAATGGATTCATCTAATAATAGCCGTTCCGCCTTATCCGACAGCACAGCTGCCGACTGTATACGACGATAGAGTATGCATCCATCAACGAGTTCAATAGCAATATCTCGCCGCCCTGGCATCAAGCCAATTTTGCTAAAATCGACATTGACTACATCTAGCATTCTTTCATTTACATCCAGCACAATAAAATCACTGCTTTGGCTGGTAATCCAAACATTTTTTTGTTGACCATTTAGATAGTAAAATAGCTGTCGTAACTGCTTTTGTTCATTCCGTTCGGTCATAAACCATCTAAATTCTTGAACAAAAAATGGTAATCTAGCAGTATCAATACGTACCGGAATACTTGAATTATTGTCCAGTTCCAACAATAACCGTTCATATTTTCCTTTAAGTGATCCAGACCAGTCTGGCTGCATCTTAAGCACGGAAAAATGACGGTAAACAGGTAAAAATGAAACGTCGTTACTGTATGCGTTATGTTCAGTTACACGGAAACGAATTTGACTACTCACTAAATCATCATTATGACGAGTTAGCTCTGGAACATCAGTAAGTACAGCAAGACGGATTGGGTAGATGATAGAACCTGCCTTAAAATCAGTTGTAATGGGATTGATCAAGGTAATAGAACTATCACTAATTGTGGCTATTTCCAATAGTGCTGATTTGTTACTTTCACTCTGAATTAACACTTTATTACCAACTACAAAATCACGCCCAGTAGTATCACACTGTAGGATTTTAGAACCCATCAGAATATCGATATTCAAAACCGTCATATCAGGATAAATCGGCAAATACCAGGTACGAGTACCCGCATAAGCTAAGCGATTTTCAAAACGGCCACGCTCATTACCTGCAAGCAAAATTGAAAATTCGAATGTACGTCGGGGTGATAAACGGCGAGCAATGCGCTGTTCTGCACCACTATAGGATTGCAAAATATCGGTTCTCCATTCGAGTGTTTCGGTCACGCCGTCAGCCCAATTGGGTTCTGATTGCCATAAAAATAAGTTAGCCATTAGTTAACTCCTAATACTTGGCGCAGGGTGGATGAATTAGCACGGATAAAGGTTATCATTGACCGTTTTCCCTGTGTCGTATTCATTCCTTTATCAATCAGATCACCACCATCAACAACCAGTGTTTGTTGAATAACAGGACTAGATTGATTTTGTGATGCATTACGCTCACTATTAGTGAGTTTTGGTGCATTTGGAGTGGTGACATTAGAGACTAAACCGCCTGTTGCATAATGATGTAAACGACCTGTATTGATGGCATGTAAATAATCAACCCCGTATTTTTTAACAGATGCTGCATTTACGACATATTCACCGTTAGAGAGCATGGAAGGAATAGAATCAGATGTAGCTGTGCCGGGTCCACTTATATAACCTCCAGTTGCTGCCATTACCGCTGCTGCGCCGGCAACACCTGATGAAGTACTGCTTGCCATCGCTGACATAATGCTTGATATGGCTGTTGAAAAGACCGAATTGAGTGCAGCCGAGAAAATATTGGATCCCGTTGCAGCTGAGGTGGCAATAGCTGTACCTAATGAAACTGCGCCTGATGACGCTGCAGAAGTAATAGCGTCGCCCATTTGGGCTGATGCTTGCGCTGATGCCTTAGCTGATACTTGATCTTGAACTCCTTTTACGGGTGTAGTTGCAACAGGTTCTACTAGGGGAGTACCTTGAATTTCAGGTGTTGTCGCAGTAGTTTGCCCTGCAGCATTGCTAATTAACATCGCACCTTTAGCAAATGACGCATCCATGGCAGTTGTTAATATTGTACTACCTTCCACTAATGAGGTTTTTATTTTTGTGTCAGTACCATCTGATTCATCTGCTTCGTTCGATGAATTAAATAATTTGCCAAGGCCATTCATTGCCATTTCTGCTAAGCCCTTGCTTGCAATTTGTGCCATTGAGCTGGCAATACTTTGCACGAGATTAAGCAGAGCATCATTTAACTTAAATGTTCCTCTTGCCAAACCCTCTAAGCTGCTTTGAATGCCATTTTGCAACCCATTTTTAAATGCATTGGTAAGTGCATCTGTGGTCTGCTGTAGTCCAGAAATTTGTAACTTCAGCGCCACTAATGCTTTTTGAGCATCTTCACTTGCTTTGCCGGGTAATGTCGTCATCTGTTGTAAAATAGGTAGATACTGTTTTAACTCTTCGGCACTTTTTTTATGTACATCAACTAACTGATTTTGCGCTTCGATCTGGGTAATAACACCATTTACTACTTGGGCTTGTATCGTTTGCTCTGTTGTCGCTTGCTTAGATTGTTGCTGCTGAATTTTAGTTATGATTTCATCTAAATTTGCTTCTGCCTTTTTTAATGGTAATAGTTGATCGATTAAATTAATCCCTTTGTTATTACCCGTTTTTTTAAATTGTGCTAGTAAATTGTTATACCACTGTCCAACAGCTTCACCACTTGCCTTTGTGCCATAAAGCAATTGGTTAAGTTGTTGTTGCAATCCTAAATTAGTTTTGTCATTATTGAGAGACGGATCTTTGACCTTTTTATTTTTTTCTTTGTTTGCTGCTTTCTGCGCATCAATCTGTTTAGCAAGCGCAATGGCTCTATCTTTTTCTTCTTTACTGGCGTTTTTATACTGTCCTTTGGTGATGTCAAACATCACTTTCGCAAGCGTTGTGTGCTCTTTTTCTAACTGTATACTTCTTGCTAAATTTTCATTATATTTTTCAAGTCCACTATCTGTGATCTGTTTATTATCCTTATCATATTGACCTCCTGAAAAGGTTTTACCGTCTTCAGACATAACGCCTTTTTTTTGTAGTGATTCTCGACCCTTTACAGTTGCCCAGAGCGCTTCATAATTTTTACGTAAATTTTCAACTGCATCAGCCTGTTTTTCAGTCTCAGTGCGATTTTGTTTCCACTGTTCTGAAAGTTTTTTTTGTGAGTCGTTTGCTCTATCATTAATTTTTTGTTGTTCATTATCTAAACGTGTTTTATCTTGTTTTGGTTTTAATTTCTCTTTCAGTTTATCAATATCTTTCTGTAGTTTCTCTATATCTCTGCTGTACAGCTGTATCCATCCACTTGAGCCGTTATTTGATTTTAAATCATCAACTTTTTTTTCAAATTCAGCTTTCATGTTTTCAAGCCGAGAAAGCTCTTCATCATCACTACTTAGTGACAATGCACTACGGGAAAGATATGAAAAAACATCAAGAGAATCACTAATATCATTAGTTAGATTTTTCCACCCTCTTGACAACCAATTCAGCTGATTTTCCATGTCTTTTGCGCGTTGTTCCATGACTGACGCATATCTACCTGTTGCCACCGCAATTGCTTCTTCAGTATTGCCTTGTTCTTCCAGTGTTGCAATACGCTGATAGGTCGCCAGATCAAGCCAGTGGTATTGTTCATTACTTTCAAGTGCCCATTTTGTAACAGAATCTTGAATATTATTAAATGATTTGATTGTGTCCTGCGCATTTTCTCCAGTAACGGCTGACATATATGCTGATGCTGCAGCAATATTTTCTATTGATTTCGCAGTAAGATTACCTTTTCCGGCCAGATCAGTGATCACTTTGCTCGTATCACTGTAATTGCTGTTGATTTTACCGATACGATTTGACATTGCTGCTAGATTACCGGCCGTGGTGCCAGCATAGTTTCCGGTGGCTGCTAGTGCACGATTAAATCGTTCTTGCTCAGCTGCTAAACTAACAATTACTTTTATAATGCCATATGTTACGGCAATAAATGCACCTACTGATAGAGTTGCTGCGGTAAAGAGAGGAGGCAGTAGTCCAGTGGTATTACCTAGATTGAATAATGCATTACCGGCATTACCAAAATTGCCGCTGGTTAATTGCTGAATAAATGATTTAAGTTCACGTCGGGATGTTTTTGTATTAAGTGTTAATTTTTTGGTACCCTCACTTAATGAATTGACAGTTGAAAGTGCGGCACGCTGGTTATTGATTTTACCAAGATAATCATCAAAGGTATCATTATCAAGAATACCCGCTTTTTTAGATTGACGGAGTTTGCTTTCTAATTCATCGAGTCGACCTAACCCTTTGGTTGCTGGATCAATACTGCCCAGCAGTTTATCTAGCCCGTTACGTAATTTTTCAACCTCTTTTTGATGAACTTGAGCAGCTTTTGCCGCCGTTTCTTGTGCCTTGGATTGTTTTTCTATTTCTGCTGCAGCACGAGTACCCCGGTTCATTGCTTCTGTCTGTGCTGTATAAACATCCTTATAACTTTGAGCATTCTTTTTGTTAGCATCTTGAACAACACTTGCTGACTCTTTAAGGTCAGCATTCAATTGACTGATATTATCTTTTGCTCGGTTCACATCAGCTGTGAACTTCATTGCAATATTCATATCCTTATTTGCCATTTTTATTGCTCTCCGCGTAACTGTTTTACAAATGTTGTGACTTGTTTACCACCATTAAAGCCGATACAAATATCTTCGATCTGGTTAGCCCGTTCTTGCTGCTGCTGTTTGATAAGTTTGTCGTAATAGAGCAACAGTTGCCGTGTGGTATAGTTAGGTAATTGCTGTGCGTTGTGCCCGTTTTTAATTAATAGTGTAAAAACATCGCCCCAACTTACGGTTTTGCCTGGTTTATTGCGTTTTGGCGGATGATTCTGCGCGTTACCGCGTTCATAAAAAAAGCGGAATTGACCACCCACCACCAATCTAATAGTTGCAATCCATCTGTGTAACTTAAAGATTCAATAAAACTAACTGGCTTATTAATCGCAATGCTAATTAGTGAATTAACCAGTGTTAAATTATCAATAATCAATGCATCGGCTTGTTCAATAGTTAATTTATTTGATTCATTCATAGCAGCCACAATAAGTACAGTAAACTGCTCAATCTCAGCACCAATTGTTAACGCATCTTTAAATGAATATTCACGGACGGTGATCGTTTCACCGGCTATACTAATTTCACGATTTGGCATTAAAATTGCCAAATCATCTTGTTGCTCTTTTTGAATCACTTTTTCTGCCATTTTGATCACCTGATACTTATTTAAGCGGTGATCACTCACCGCAATTTTTTATTAACTGTTATTCCGCTTTTTGGGTATAAGAACCGAAATAGCCAAGCATGTTATCTTTGGTCTGTGTCATATCCGCTAATACCGTTGCAGATAAGGCGAGTTCTCCATATCCTTCATTATGTAATAGGGTAAAATTAGAAACGGGATTAAATTTGACACGGAATAGTTCGACAATCACATGCGAATCTTCTTGGTCAGTGTTAATGCCATCTAACATAAACCAACGTTCTGGCGGTTGACGTGTGAAAATACCGAGGCTTTCTGTTTTAGCATAAGAGTAGTCAACAGTAGCAGTTAGTGCGTCTGTTGAGAGTAATTTGATCAGTCCTGCATGCGCGGATTCAATAACGTAATCAGTTCCCTCTACTAGTGTTGTATGACTAGCATCTTTAAGCTCAACATCAGCAACAAAAGGATGGGCTAATTTAATACGATCACCAACAACAAGCCGACTTGGTAATGCTTCATCAGTGATAATGCCTGATGCTACTGTGATCACTTCGCCATAAAGAGCTAAGGCTAGGTTCTCAATTGACCAATCTTTTAGTGTCATGTTAAGGGTGCCATTTTTACCTAATGTTAGCTCACCAACCTGCAAACGTTGTCCGGTATATGACTCATTTTGTTGAACTGTATCAACGCTTAATTCCATTTCACATGAATCAGCAACACCAACATGTCGGAAAGCACCTGGACGGTTTGGCATGCAACTTACATCTCGCTTGGCCAAATTAATTGGCCCTTGTAAACTCATTAATAAATCATTCTTTTCCATAATTACTCCTAAATTTTTAATTTATTTTATCGGCTACCGATAAAGTGTTGTGTCTGATATGAATCAATCCATACCAGCACCCCATTAATAAAACCTAAAGTTTGCCCACCGACCCAGTTTACTGGACGAACACCATCGATAAATTGCACAGTTTTACCAATCAGTAAATCACGAACAGCACCGATTATAGGATTAGCTAACTGCTTAACATTTTCGATGTTAGTTGCTTGGCTTGATAGATCACGGGCAACAACTACAACACCAAAATTCACGCTAACAGATTGTCTTGTTCCTACTGCTTTATCATTGGGCATTTCTTTACCAAGTAATACATAAGCTGCTGGAGTTGGTGCTGATGTTAAATCTGTTAACTTACTGTATTCAGCGCTTGTACCGACAAAAACTAATGTCTTATCTTTCAATAATATTTTTAGTTTTTCGGCAATCACTGATACATCAAACGGTGCACTGCTCATCGTCCGAAATCCTTAAGTGAACCCATGTTAAAAACACGAACTGGTCCAGTATGTTGCGGTGCACCGCCTCCAATTGGCATAGCATCATCAATACCAAGAGAATATTTACCATCAGCTACTAGTTTTAAAAAACCGAACACTTGCTTATAATCACGCACAATCGGATCTGATTTTTCATCTGATACACGATTACGATGCAACTTATAACGCACAATAATACGTGCCCAATCAGTTAATAGCCGTGGTACTTTAATTAACGGCAGCTTATGCCCTCGTTGACGTAAAAAGCCATCAATCTCGGCTTGCGCATCAGTAATAGTTTCATTAATACGTGAAATGGCTACATTAGCGCTTGCTATATCATCATATGACCATGCAGACGTATCCTGATTATTGATAATAGTTTCAAGCAATTTACAATCAACAGGGATTTCTCTATCTTGTGCGACCGACTGTGACAATTCAACGAGTCCGGGACTTTCAGCTAAATTCAGTAATGTAATATAAGCAGCACTCATCATATTTCCTTAAAGCCAACCATTAAAAATAAATGGTCGGGAATACTTTTTTAACTATTTTCTAAAGCGTTATTTTTGGTCGGAATCACTTCTTCAAATAAATATCCAGCATCTTTTGCAACTACCAGTTCTTTTACTGATTCACCCACACGAACACGTTGACCGCCACGCAAGCCAATATCAGGATCAGCGATTGAACCTGAAACACGATCTTTAAATTGTGCAGTATAGCCAAAAGTAAGCCCACCTTTGGTATTTGCTAGTTTGTTACGAACAATAAAAGAAGCATTATTTCCCCATGCACGTAATAAAGAAGGAGCTTTCCCGGGTTTAGAACTATTTAAAAACGCATCACCGATATAGATAGCTTCTAACTCTAATAAATCAGATAAAAATCCTAAAGGTACAAGTCCATTTTCTCCAGCATTACCGTTATACGCCGCAACAATTTTGGGATGACGGCGTAAAATTGTAGCTACACGTCGCCCCAATATGCCGATATTAGGGCGTTGAATCATTGTGTCAAAAGCGTCAGTAATTAAAGAAACAGGATCGCTAATTGGATTATTCCATTGTTCTTGTGTAGTTAATTTTTTTGTATTGTTGTAATTTTTTTTGTCGAAAATTACGTTGGCAGCTCTTACTTCACGATCTAATAAAATTAAATCTGTTGTGGCTTCGACCGCATGACCAAGCGGGTTATAACCTGTGATTGCTGTATCAATATCATCCTGCGGTACAGGACTATCTAATCCATAATCAGTGACAGAACTCTCTTTTTCCTTCGCACCAAATTCAACTTGATTTGGTTGTGAAGTACGTCCAACTTTCGTATTAGGTAACGTAAATCGTTCCGAGAAATCATACTCCAACCATTTAAATGATGGACTAGAAACGGGAGTGCGTGGTAAAACTTCGTCGGCAATTAAATTACTATTGCGATAGGCAATGGCGATAGCGGTTAGTTGCGATTCAACGGGAAAAGGGCGTTGCATAGTTATATTCTCCAAAATGGGTTAATAATTAAGTTTTGATGATCTATTAGGAATGTTTACCTGGCACTATCCAAATCGAACCTAATTCATCGGTATCACCTTCTTCTTCAGCATAACCAATAATAAAATCGCCAGTAGTGGCTTTTTTAGCACGTCCATTGGCATCGGCAGTAATCGGATCGCCGATTGCGAGCGTTTCACTATAAAAAATGGAGGCTAATCCACTGCGGATCACATCAAACACTTCGCCATCCCCACCACCAACGATTGTTGACACCCCAATTAGTAGCTCTACACCATCAATTGCTTGTTTTGCAGTACCTTCGTTACTACCGTGACAAACAATAACGCGCGGTTTTACTTCACCTTCGGCTATTTTTGCGACTGTTAAACCTCGAAAATTCATGTCAAATAATCTCCAATTAGGATCCAAAATAAGACTGGGTTTAATCAGTCCATGTAAAAGATTTAACTGCCCACATCTGTGCAGTTTGTAACTCTGTAATCGCAACAGAACATAAACGCTTTTGTTCTTGTGATGTTGATTTAGTTCGTAAGTCATTCATTTCATCAATAGCATCAGCAAATCGTTGTTTACAAATATCAACTTCAGTTTTACTTGATGGGGTGAAATGTATACCAACAGCTTTTTGCCCAAATGATAATTTTTCCATTATTTTTTATCCTTTGTTACATACTCAACCGCTTGCGAAATAGAAATGATATTTCCTTTCTCCTTTTGCTCTTGTTGATATTTTTTGGCTTTAGCAGCAATGACTTTTGGATCATCTTTATTATCATCGTTATTTGGATCTTTATCAGCGGCTGACTTTTCAGCAAAATCCATAAATGCAGGACGTTCGGTTAGCACTTTTTTGATTAAATCGGCTGGCGAACAACTAATTGTGGAATCCCCTTCAGCAAATGAAATGGGTTCATTACCCAGCGACATAAATACTTCAATAACAGATGTTTTATGGATGGGTAATAATTTTCCGTCTTTAACTAACTGATCTGCAAATGAGGCAAACTCATCACGTTTGGCTTTTTGTTCCTTTGCAAGTAATGCTTGCTCACGAGTCGCTAAATCGGCATTTTTGGCGTCAATAGATGCTTGTTGCTCTGCAAAATTGATTTCATTGGGTTTTGTCATTGAACTCTCCTGTGTTAATTCATTCACTTTAAAATCCACTTGATCGGAAAGTGATTCAATCCGCCAAGTCGGTAAAATTTGGTCAGTTTTTTCGATCCCTTCTTTTTCAATCAAATATTCACGTAATGATCTGAGGGTGTCGATAATTCTGAGATCAAATGCCATCGCAAATTCAGCTGCACCTTGTTCACCGACAGATTCAGCAAAGTTTGCATCAGGTAACCCCTTAATTGCAGGTGCGGCAGCACCTAAAAAGCCGATATGTCGGGGATAATAGTGTCCCGGTTTAGGGTTGCCTGGTGAATCAGGTAAGTAAATAGATAAGGAACGTTTTTTATAGCTGCCGGCATTAAATGCTTCAGCAAATTCAGGGTGCAATTGTTCAAGCTTGGCGTAGACTAAACCGTCTTTAATCTCAAATGATTTAGCCCAGCCATATGCTGGAGCCGTTAACTTAGGGTGCCCAATGACTGCAGGCGCTTCAGATAAACTTGGATCATAGCTTTCAGCCAAATCAACACAGTTATCCAAAGTAAATGTAATTTTTCGACCGTCAACAGCGGTGTGGGTACCGGGCTTGAAAACAGGAATTAGGGTCATTGTTATGCTCCATCAAAATGATATAGAGCATCATGATCTTGTTAGGGAAAAAGGTAATCTGAACTTGGACAGATAATAATTGTATTATGTAAATAACTTTGGAAATGAAATAACAGAAAGGAATAGCGCTAAAACGTATTATAAAGCATTTATAAAGCGATGACAGTGGTAGAGTCGTAAAATCATATTACTATTACATAAAATAGCTTAATAAGCGTTATAGCGCGTTTTCTAAATGTTCACGTACTATATCGGCAAGTAGTAATTCATTTTTATCAGAAATACCAAGCCAAGGTCGCGCGGGAATGACAACTTGCTTAATTGGGCGATCACCAACATTTAATGCTTTTGCTGTCACAGGTTTGATAGTGCCGCCGAATTGATGAATGGCGCCATATGGTACATTGGTACCAAATAGCAGTACATTTTCCTCAATTTGAGGATGGAGTGTACTGCGTAATACTCCATCCAATGTTAAGATTTTATCTTGTTGCTTGGGTTTAGATTCTTTATACCAAGGTGATAGTTCTTGCCATGGTATACCATCCGGTGACTCTTGGGATTTAAAACGAGCATCATGAATATCAAGTAAAGCTTCACCCATATGTTCAAATATTGGAGACAGATTATTAATTGTCTCTTCAAGACTGAGTAGTTTATTAAGTACCTCATTAGCACTGAATTCAATCGTGACACCGGCCATTTTTTCACCTATACTGTATTTATTGTATGTGCGGGCAGTCTCTGCCAAGACCTCGAATCCCACGCACAACAGACTCAGCCGTGGCAGTGGTTGAGTTTTTTATCGTTTATAAACTCGAATGCCAACCCTTAGCTGCTCTAGATAATCAGGGTTGTCGGGTGCAAATGTTGTTACACCAAGCCATCCATCATCACCGACTTCAAACACCGCTAGCATAGGTTTTACTTCACCATCAATCATAAAACGAGAAATATACCGTCGGCGAACTACTGATTTTTCTAAGTGATCAAAGTATTCCATTCTTGCCCAAATTTCGTCCGGTTGTTTTAAAGAGTCAGCAAGTAACAGTAAAAACTGCTCACGTCCACGTTTGGTCACTTTCAGTTCACCAGTTTTGCTAACGGTGAAAAGTTGCTTTCCAATTACTAGCGTTTCACCCGCAACATCTTTAAAAATAGCTGGATTATTGAGAGTGGCACCAAATTCATTAAGAAAAATATTTGTATAATCTTCTTCGGTCAAACCTTTTTCTAATAACCTATCTTTGCTTATTTCACGAATTGTTGGCCATTTATCCATTGCTTTGTTTGACGGTACACCACGTTTAAGAGTTGGATCTGTATCTAATGGATTAGGTACAAAGTTATCAAGTCTTGATTGCCCTGGTATATGTTCAAAACTCGGATCAATCCCTTCAGGGACGCGTACAATACGTGGATTATCACTATTTACTCCAATTACTTTATCAATATAATTAATGGTTGGCGCTGTATCTGGTTCATCTTTACCCATACGCTTCAAATCGCCTTTAGTTCGCCCACGAACACGACACTGGCAGCCATAACCATTGGGCGGAAAGTGGGTATTCCACCACGGATCATTAAAATTTAGCACCAAGTGATCCCAACTTTCATGTAATTTCCGTGGATGTTCGACATAATCATTGTGTAAATACTCCATATAAGGAAATTTAGCATCTCGCAGTTGCTGATAGCGCCCTGCCTGATATGAACTATTTAAATTGGTTTCATAGATAACACGTGTACGCCAGTTAAAGCTTCCGTTATAACTCCAACCGTGTTTTTCAACAATCTCAGCAAAATCTCTGCGGAATTCTTCAAGTGTTGTGCCTTGGCTAATGGCTTTATCGATCGCGGTTCTGAAATCATTCAGTAGCGCATTACGATTGGCACCAGCAACGACAAATGCATAATCATGTTCGTTATTATAGATATCGGTATAGCTATTAGTCGGTACATTGGTTTTTCGTCTGAAAAACGCAATTTGCTCTTTAAACGGTAGAGAACCATAAGTCGCATTAACCATGTTTACTATCCTCAAGCAATTCAGTGCGACCTGCTAGATTCGCTGCAGTGAGAGCCTGGGCCATTAATTCGGCATATTGATCAAGTTGCATGTCGGGAATCAGCTTATATAGATTATCCCTTAGTTCTTCTAATGATTTAGCATTATTAACTAATTCAGCAATTTGGTTAATCCATTTATCAGTTATTGGCTGCATTTCTACATTTAACCGTGCTGATTGTAAAGCAGGAGCATAATCATTTTGCTTTTCGGCAAATTCAAGAGCTTTATTTTTTTTATTAGTTTGATCTGGCGATTCTTTTTCTTCCCATTCACCGCCGTACCTATCTTGCACAGACGCAAGAGTTGGGCGGTAACCTGTTGATTCAATAATATTCTTATCTCGTTCAGACAGTGACTTAAGATCTTCCGGTTCATCAAAAATACGTGATACTTGCGGCACAAAAGCACCTGGGAAATTCATTTGCGTAAACCAAGTGCCAGGACCACGGTTCCAGCTTTCACACATGACATCAGCGTCCGATTTAGCAATTGAGGCTAGTACCGCAGCTTGAAGTGATTCATTACCACCAATTGAGGTTGAAGCGCCACCTGATGACGTAATTTGCCCAACTGTCACTCGGCGAATAGCTTCGTTCATTGAATCGTAAAAAGCTTTGTAATCACCAGCGCCTGAACGTGTTATTTGCAATAATTCAAGGATCATTCCATCTGGCATGATAATACCGCTATCGGTTTGAATCGCTCTTGTTAATGCAAGTAAATCTTTTTTTTGTTCCTGTGTTGCCCCAGTAGGATATTTACCAATTGCTGTTGGCATACCAAACTTTTCAAGAAAAATAAGCCAAAACTTAATATCATTGCGTTTAAAAAAACTCGGCCAGTAAAGCCAGTGAGCTAAACCCAAGCCATAGGGTTCATCATCATGATCTGCTCCAGTTGAGTAATGCCAAAAGTAAGGAGTTTCACAGGTGACACCTTCGTTCATATTTGTTGGTGTTAATAATCTCAGTTCACCTCTTGGTGTAAAACGGAAACGTCTGCGATCACGCACTTTTATATCATCAATCCAATATAGATTATCTTTAATACCATAAATTAGTTCCGCAACAGCATAGCCATAAAATACACCATAGTGCATAAGTTTTGTGACACGATCAAAGCCGATGGATTTTAATAGCTCACTCATGGCATCCGCAGCTTCTTTATCAATTGGCTTATCACCACCCGGCTCAACTTTCCACTCACGAGAAATCACAGCATCTTGACGTTGACCAAAAACGGATTTAACTTCCTCATCATTAAGCACTTCTTTGTAAATATCTAATCGACCACTACCACGGTTCATTAGCACACTATCATCTGGTAGTGCAAGTGCACCTAAATAAGGGTGAGTAATGTCATAACCATCTCCAGTACCTGCAATTTCACGTCCTGTTTCAATTTGTGGTTTTTTACTTTTAAACCATTTAAACATTAAATAAATCCTCCAAAGTCGTTACCGCCGCGCACTGTTCCAAAACCGGTATCAGTAAATTGTCCAAATGATGAATCATTTACATAACCATATAGTTGATGATAAATATCACGTTCACCTGTTGATTGTCCTTCTATTTGCGTTGTTTTATTGATTGTTGCATACCAAGCTAAACAGCCGGCGAGCGCGGAATCACCATGTCGTACAAAATCAGGATCTTTTAAATCCTTTCTTTCCAATTTCGGTACCATTGGAATACCATCAACTTCTCGTACTGCTCGCAAATCTTGTTCGATATTAAGATCACGAGGAATATCTATGGTGCCATCTTCAAAAGAGGCAATAAATTTTGGCATCCAAAGCCCATACCATTGTCGATTAAGTGTGATTTCAGCAATAAATGGTCGGCCAAATTTATCGGCGGTATATTCAGCTAAAACCATACCAGGACCTGTTGCATCCATTGCACCGCCCATCAAGCGAGGTAGTTTACTAATAATAAAATAGAGAATTTGTTGTTGCTGAGCTGAAGGCACATTGTGGAGTTCAACTGAAAAAGGCACTTTACGCATTAAATTTTGTTCTATTGCCATGGGCCAGATCACTGAAAAGTGGCGATGTCTTGCAAAGTCCATACCAAATACGTGTTCATTTTGATTATTCAGTAATAGAATTAATGGCTCTATTTCTTGCTTAATCCAGTTATCACACCATGCAATACGATCTAACTCATCTTTAGCAGCAAAGTTATCCCCACAAATCAAACGAGCAACGGGTCGTTCTTCTCGCATTGCGCGTTCAATCCAAACACCTGGAATACAAACACCTTGACCATCACGAGGGATCGCATCCAATTCTTCACTCATCGCAGCTTTATTGGGTCCATATGAATTTCGAATAGTCATATACCATTTCTTTTTACCTTCAATGGTTGGCTCTTCACTCTTCATATAACAAACACGTTCATATAAACCGTTTTCAACTGCGTCATCAAATGTGACATGATAAGTTTTTGCGGTATCGCCGTATAATCCATTTTCAATATCGATAATAAATTGATTAAATGGATTTGATTTACCATTGTGTGATGAAATAACAATAATACGCCCACCCCAAATTAATAGTGCCGTCGCTGCATCTAAAACGCCTTGAACATCTTGATGAAAAGCCGCTTCATCGATAATCACTAAACCTTGTAAACCACGAATATTTGCAGGGCGGGATGATAACGCGGTAACTTGAAAACCAGACGAATAGCGAACACGATATGCTGTGATATTACGGGTATTACCTTTTTCGTCCTGATCTTCAAATAGAAACTCTTCGATATTTGAAACCAATGATGATTGTTGTTCAGCAATGACTTTTGAAAATTTTGCACAATAACCTATAAACTCAAGGCCTTTTTCTTTTGTATCACCAATATAAAATACATTCATGCCACCAGCCGATTTACGAGCTGCCGCAGTTAATACACCCTCAAAACCAAATGAAAAAGTGATGCCAGTTCGGCGACCTTTTGGAATTGCAAGAATAGCTGTTTTAATTTTTAAACATTCGATTTGATGTTTCATCAATACGCCATTAGCTAAAGGATTAAATCCTTCTGGAATATCACGTGCTCTAGGCGGTAATTCATCCCATTCAACCTCTCTCACTGTTGACGCCAACTTTTTCATCATTTAATTCCTAATACTCTTTCTTTCCAGAACAGTACTGATTCTTCATCAAGTCCTTGTGCCTTAGCAACACTGTTAAGATTTGATTCTTGTTCACGCAACAATTTTTCTCGTGCTGCCTTTTCAATCTCTTGTCGTTCTTTAAAGCTCAATTGACGCGCTTGCATTGACTCTTTTGCTGCCTTGGCCAAAAAGCTAATTTCTTTGATAGTGATATCTTCTGATTCGTGCGCTTTAAAGGCAGCTCGTGTGGCAAGAGTTGTAACGGCTTGCGCTAGTAAAGCGCCAGACTTATCATCAACATTATCACCAAGCTCATCAACTAGAATTCGTGATGCGGTTTCAATTTCACGCAAGCTAGCTGTCATTTCGTTAAAACCTTTTTGATAACGATGTAAACTGCTACGACTCGGTGTTTCTCCGCTAGGAAACTTTGCTTGTAGTTCAGCAATCATCTCATCAAGCGTTAACTGGTCAGAACGTAATAGTTTTTCAATATAGGTTCTGACTTCTGGATCTAATTTGTTAATCGTTGATTTTCGCCCCATATCTATGCTCCCGCAGCAGGACGTTTTACACCTGGTACAATAGCTTTACCTGTTGCTACATCTGCGCCACGCTCTGTTAAATGGGCAACAAACACTAAACCGAGAATGTCAATATTGATTAGTCCTTGTTCAGCCAACCACTGCATATGCGTTTTTACTTGATCACGGCTTAATGCGTGTCCGTATTGCTCAAGTACACTATAGATAATGCTTGAGTTGCTGCTATAAGATGGCATTTCATTTAAAATACGCAGAATAACAAGTCGTTGATCCTCTTTTAAAAATTCAGCGTAGCTCATAACCCCTCACTTGCTCTTTAATAGAAATTGATTAATAGTATCTAATTGATGAGCTAGCCCAGAAATTCGATCCGATAACCCAGATAAATGCGCTTCATTTCGACCTAACTTTTCAATCAATTGGGTCACTTGATGTTGGGTGGGTACGTGTTTGATTTGATTCTCAAGCGACACAATGCGTGTACGGAGTTCTAATAATTCTTTAGAACTGGCAGCCTGACGACTCATTAACCACGAGTAAATGGCGATTGCTGCAGTTACTAGCCATTGTACAAGCCCAAAATTAAAATTGAGATCAGTAAAATTCATTTTCTATTCCTTTTTTCTTCAATTGCAGCACAGTCAATACATAGATCCGTTACAATTATTTGCCGCCTTGATTCCGGAATAGGCTCATTACAAAGCCGACAATATAAACTTGATATCCCCGTTTTTATTTTATGCTTTGCAAGAGCATGTTCTCTATTTTCCATTTCATATCTAGCTGCTAAATCAGCGTTGTCCATTGTTTACCTCATTAATATAACGCAGTACTTCGGCAAATCGTCCTGCACACTCACCATATTGGTCATAGAGCAATTTTAATGTTTCTGCTAAACCATCTGCCGTATTATTTTTGCGCTGCAAGGGAATTTCGCACGGTACTGCTAACGTCGCTGGCAATACCATCGGTTGTTGCACGTACTGCACGTGCGCGGGCTGCGTCGATGAACTGCAAGACACTGTCATTAAACACACAAACACTGCGACTATCCGATGTTTTATTAAGTGCCTCTTGTAGTGCTTTGGTTGACTGTTCATCATAAACTTTCCTTTCTACGAGTTGCTGCAATAACGCACGACTGGCTTCATTTGCTGCTTGCGTTAATTGCTTGGTGCCATTAATAAATTGATTAAGGGCATCCGCCGATTGCTGTGTTTGTATTGTCATATATTCCTGTTTTGCAATTTCCTTACCATTATTAAGACCTAACTGGTAGATTACAATTAGTGCTAAACCTAGCAAGAAAGAATACTTATTAGTAATGAAGGACTGTTTTACAAATTGCCATAAAGTATTAATCATCGTTACATACTCCTAAACCCCAATTTTCGGCAATATAAAAAGGTTGATGTTGATAGATGATTTTGATCGGATAATCGCGATTTTCTTTGAAGTTAATCGGTTTGCGTCCATCATTAATATTTTCTACCACACCCCAGTAATGTGTCATATCTTTCTGCTCACGTGCCGTCCGATTACGATCACGATTAACCCAACCAAGGCCGCCATTGTATGCAGATAGGGTAAATGCCCAGCGGTCGCAAGTGGTAGCAGTATTATTAATGCGCTGATATAGCCAATCGTCATATTGCACCAATGCTCGCAGTGCCCACGATGGGTTATAAGGTTGATTAGAACCTAGCATTTTCGGATAGGTATCCGCAATCCACTTGGCTGTTGCGGGCATAAACTGGGCTAATCCCTGTGCTCCAACGGGAGATTTAGCATCTGTTTTCCAGCGTGATTCTTGATGAATCTGCGCAGCAAAAAGGGAGACTGGGGCATTAATTCCCATAATCGCCTTAGCATTACGTGTTAGCTCACGTTGGTACTGTTTAGCTTCCTGTGGTATTGCCGCTAGCGCAGGTGATAATTGACACCATAAAAGTAAAATTCTTAATAATATTTTCATTATTAAAGCCCAAGTGTAACACCGAGGATAACTGCAAAGACAATAAGGGCACGACGGATCAACACAACAGCAAATAATGTTCGATATTCATCTAAAACAGGATATTCAGCACAGAGCTTTGACGGTAGAGATGCTGGAATTTTATTATCTAAACTCTCTTCAAGTTGCGTTTCTTCAATATACTTTTGAGTATAAAAATCAGGACCGAACTCTTTCCATTTGTTATAAAGATAGCCACCTGGGGATGCATAAGGAAAAAGAGAGCGGTCGAGGTGATAACCAACGACCGCGGAAAGTAACACCAGAGAAAATTTATATATAACAACAGGAATCTGTTGAGGTGACAGTGCAAGAATAATAGCAAACAACACTAATGCAGCTAAATACCACTTAAGTAGACGAATTTTGATTACAGCTTTAATTGAATGAATCATAAAAAACCTCATAAGTTAACGAAACATATGAGGTTAGTATGATCTTAATGACTAGGAATGTAATTTGAACAGGGGCAGATTAGTTATCTTATCTAATCATTATTTTATTTCACAATCTCATCACATTTTTTCATAACAGCAAGATCCTTCAACTGTATAAGTCTCGTGTTTGCACTCTTAACCGCTGCATTCTTTTCCATGACGTTACCCACACCGAAATCACCGAGGAATGACAATACCGAACGCCCATCAAATTGGCTCTCTTTATCAACGTGATCTAAATAACCTTGCACTTTGGCTTCCTCTAGGGCGATTTCGTGGCAAGATAAATGATCTTTTTCATATAATGTTAACTCACCTTGTCGTCCATAATTTTTGGTTGAACAGCTAATTAATAGAATAATTGTGCTAAATAAAAAAAGTTTCTTCATTATTATTTCCTCTTTGATTTTTTATAAGATAAATTAAAAAATAATCGCGCCAAGAGCAAAGCTCACTATCGCAATAATGGCAACGGGTTGTTTGTTATATTTTATTAAATTAGATAATTGATTAATCATATTGATAGATTGTGTTTGCTGCATGGTAGCCTGCTCTTCAACATAACTTAAAACAGCTTGTAACTGTATTTTGGTAAGCTGTTTAAGATTAGCTGTACCAAACTGTTTTTTACAATAACAATTCATACAATCTTTTAGATTGCTATTTTTATTTATCTCCACCAAAAGCATATGAATTAACACATTACATGCACGCCTTTCTTTTGATGCGTTAAGTTCATCTATCAAAAAATTATAGGCTTTTTCAAACTGGGAGATAGTAATTTCATTTATGCTACTCACACCAAGTGTCGCGTGCAATTTTAACCATACCTGCCAATCAGTTAATTCTCCATAGTTTTCGATATCAGAAATTAAATTATGTAGAGTATGACGTTGTGCAGGGACAAGTAAGCGCTTATCATGATTACTATGATGTATATTGACTATTTTTGCATTAACAACATTTCCTAGATTATCACCACAAATATGTTGTTCCATGATTATCTATTTCCTTTTTCTTCCAGAATTATTATTAAATGTGAGATTATGAAATTCGGACGGAGCATCAACAACCAAACCATGATTATTACCATGAATAATTTGTTTTACACCCGTTTGCTGTGCTGTCCCTGCGGTTAAAGCGCCTAATGTAGCAGCCTTAATAGCTAATGGGGCAACACGATACAACTCAATTAGTTCTTTCTCTTCTTTTGATAAAAATATTTCCGATTGTCTTTCTCCTGTAAGGATAAATTGTACATTAATTCCAGCACTTGCTAATGCTGCTAAAATTTCACCGCCTGGTATTGCAATACCACGCTCATATTTACCCCACATTTCACGAGAAACGTTACATATCAATGCAATATCAGCTTGTGTAAGCTTTAATCTTTTTCTTTCTTCAACTAATCTTTTTATTGTTTGCGAACTAAAGTTCATAAAAATAACCTTGACAATGAGAATTAAAGTTCTCATAATATAATACATAAATTAAAAATTAATTCGTAATAAAAGGAGTAACAAAATGACCTCGAAAGTTCTTACCCCGCAACAAGTTAAACAGCAGTTTAGACAAAAAGGGCTGACATTCACGCAATGGGCACATGATAACGGCTATCATCCAGTTGATGTCTACCGAGTGACAAATGGTTTTACTAAAGCTAGTCGTGGCAAGATGCACGAGATTGCAGTAAAACTTGGCTTAAAACAAGCTGTTTAATTGCGCTTATTGTAACAGTTTTTCATATATAGAAAAGGCTAAAAAATGATGCGTAATCCACAAATTTCTACTTCCGCCACCAGAACATTGAGAGTACTAAAAGCCCTTAAAGGTTATACCTTAACTGGATTATCAAATGGCGACATTGCAAAAATGACTAATGATTCTGCGGTGAATGTTACCCGTGCATTACAAGTGTTAATTGAGGAAGGACTAGTGATAAAACTTGATAATGGACTCTTTGCGCATAGTGTGCAGATGTTACAAATTGCCCAAGCACATGCAATTCATATCGCAAAAATGCAAGATCAAATAACAGAAATTAATCAGCGCATCACAGCTGGCACAAGATAAGGATAATAAAAATGGCTAGACAAGCAAATACCGAAAAAGAAGCAATTGAGCTACCTGCTATTAATGAGCAAAGGATCACGGATGTAATGAATACGATGACAACTATTCAAAGTGAATATAGTGATGAGCGTGATTTAGCCAATCAATTATTAGGTCAAGCTCAAATGGCAAGATCAATAGCAAAATTTGCCGATGTCGTCAGTTTGACTAAATTGTCCCATGTAAAAGAGTCTAAGTTATATAAGGCATTAGCAGGAAAAACTTTTATACAACATGATGGTACAGAGTGCCGACTCGTCGGCACTTGGGAAGAATATTGTAAATTACTAGGTAGTTCAAAATCATCAGTTGACGAAGATCTTATTAATTTAAAAAACTTTGGTGAACAAGCCCTTGAAGAAATGTCTCGTATAGGTATCGGCTACCGCGAATTGCGTCAATATCGAAAATTACCAGAAGACCAAAAAACAGCGTTGATTGAAGTAGCAAAAACCGGCGATAAAGAAGCATTAGTTGAACTTGCCGAAGAGTTTATTGCTAAAAGCACAAAAGAAAAGGAAGAACTGAAAAAGGAAAATAAAGAATTAAAAGCTGATTATGATGCATTAAGTAAACATTCAGCGGATATTGCAAAAGAAAAATCCGAACTTAATTTAAAACTTAACAAATATGTCTTGAAAGCAATACCGCTAGATGAACGGTTAGAGCCGCTAAAAATGCAAATTGCAGAAACTCAATCTCGTATTGATGAACTGCTAGAAAAGCAGCGCCAATATGTGGAAATGATGGACACTTTACAAAAAGAAGTAATGGCAAATGACCCCAATTATGATCCAGAACAGCCATACAAACTACCACAATCACTATTAGTCACGATTATTACACTACATGAATCATTAAAATTGACGGTATCACAAAGTAAAAATACTTATCAGTCTCTTTGGATGAACTTTAGTGATGAAATTGATCCAAATGTTGCAAATAGTGTAATTAGTGAATAACACTTAATTTTAAGATAATTTTTAGGTAGGTACATATGATAGCCTCTAATATTCGTGATTATTTAAATAATGTTGCTATCAAGCTTGATAATGTTAGCCATGGTGAGCGCGGCGCAATATTAGATGAGGCGCAGGCGTTCTTGGGTTATTCACGGCAAACCATCTATAGGCAACTTAAACAGCTTTGTGGTTGGTCTAGTGAACGTAAGGCAAGAGCTGATAAAGGCAAAATGTCAGTACCAACTGATTCACTGTTAGCCCTTGCTGCTATGAGCCGTGAATCGGTGCGTGATAATGGTAAACAGACACTGTTTACCACAACTGCACGTAGCATTCTTGAACAAAATGGACATGAGATTAATGTGAGTAATGCCACATTAAATCGTTTGATGCGTCAACGTAAACTAAATGTCAAAGCGCAAAAACAGGCAAATCCAGTGCAAACATTGCGTGCATTGCATCCGAATTATGTACATGAGATCGATCCTTCTTTATGTCTAATTTATTACATGAAGAATAGACAACATATTATGCGTGACCGTGATTTTTATAAAAATAAACTCGAAAATTATACCAAAGTGAAATACAAGGTCTGGCGTTATACGTTATATGACCGTGCTAGTGGCATGATCATTCCATGGTATGTAGAGGCTGCAGGTGAAAATCAGCACAGTTTATTTCAGTTCTTAATGTTTGTTTGGAGTAAGCAAGAAGGTCGTCTATTTCACGGTGTACCTCAACTAATCTATTGGGATAAAGGATCGGCCAATACTTCCAGTGCGATTAAGAATTTACTGGATCACCTTGAGGTTAAATATTTCGAACATGAAGCGGGTAATGCGCGTGCTAAAGGTGGGGTTGAAAATGCTAATAATATTATCGAGACACAGTTCGAAAGCCGTTTAAAGTTCCAACCTGTTAGTAGTATTGATGAATTAAATAAAGCTGCATTGAATTGGGCGGAAGCGTATAACGCGAATCTTTTGCCAGGGCAAGATACCCGCTTACATCGTGTCGGACTTGATGAACCAATTTCAAGGCAAAGCCTATGGCAAAAAATCACTGCTGAACAATTACGCTTATTGCCATCAGTAGAAATTTGCAAAGCACTAATGGCAAGTAAAGAACAGATACGACAAGTGCGACCTGATTTGACAATTACGTTTAAACATCCGCAAGCTGATAGTTCACAAATCTATAATTTGAAGGATTTTGATGGCATTACGGTAAAAGATAAAGTGACAGTGCGGGCACTAGTTTACGGCGATTGTGCAATTCAAATCGAAGTGCCACGCTATGATGGCGAAGCACTAATTTATCGCATTGAACCTGACCGCAACTATGACGAATTTGGTCAACACTTAGATGCGCCTATCATTGGTGAAGAATTTAAATCCAAAGGCGATACGGAAATTGAGCACGCGGCGAAAGCTATGGATGGCATTGCTTACCCTAATATGACTGCCGATGAAATCAAAAAGGCTAAACAGAAACAATCAGCGCCGTTCGGGGGCAAATTAGATACGTTAAATTATTTAGAAAATGTTGTTCATCCACTTTATTTGGTCGGAAAAGGTAATGAAATTGTGACACCAGAGCATTTAAAATCGGTTTCGACACTATTAACGTTAACCGCTGCATTAATGCGAATAACAGGAGCAATCGGTCGCAGATTAACAACAGATGAAAATAGATGGCTATCAGCAAGATATAAAGATGGGATTCCCGAAGAATCTTTGGAATCACTTATTCATTCATTTACAACACCTGTTGCGGCCGGTGATGGTACAACCGGTTTTAGGAGTATTAAATAATGATCAAACTAAAAACAGTGATGAAACAGTTCAATATTAAGCAAGCTCAACTTGCTAAACATATTGATTTTAAGGGTAATGCAATTAGTCCTGCAGTGATTAATCTGATCATTAATCACAACCGATGGCCAAAATCGATTGAAAGGTCAACATTTGAGCAAAAAATTGAAAAAGCATTATTAACAATGGGATTAGCTAAAGAATATTTAATTGATATTTTTGTTGAAGAAACTGACACAGCAGAAATCTTGGCAGAGGACGCTGTGCCAGTTGACTCAAATGAACAATTAACAAAGGAGTCAGTATATATGTTACTACGAAAACAAACTATAAATCGAGATGCCAAAGCACATTTTCGCATTCCTCGTGATCCATTCACAGATGAAATGTTAGATGATGCTGATGTTTATCTATCTGATGATATTCGCTACGTTCGTGCAGCCATGCGCCAAACGGCTAAACATGGCGGGATGCTTGCCGTAATTGGCGAAAGTGGTAGCGGTAAAACCACATTGCGACATGATTTAATTGACTGGATCAATATCAATCATGAACCTATTACTGTGATTGAACCATATGTGCTTGGTCTTGAAGATAATGAAGTAAAAGGGAAATCACTCAAAAGTATGGATATTAGTAGTGCAATTATTAGTGCTATTGATCCACAAGTCAAACCAAAACGCAGTGCTGAAGCAAGAGCAAGACAGATGCATACTTTATTAAAAAATAGTTCACTATCGGGGCGTAAACATCTATTAATTATTGAAGAAGCGCACGGTTTACCAATTCCAACCTTAAAACATTTGAAACGATTTTATGAACTACAGGAAGGCTTTAAAAAATTATTGTCAATTATCTTAATTGGTCAAACTGAATTGCAAACCAAACTCTCTGAATATAATCCAGAAGTAAGAGAAGTAGTACAGCGCTGCGAAATCGTCAATCTTAAACCATTAGATTTTAAAGTCGAAGAATATGTAAAACATAAATTTATCCGTATTGAGATCGATTATAAGACACTTTTTGATGCCAGTGCATTTACTGAAATTATTAATAGACTTCGTGTTGTATCAAGCAAACGAGGCAGTACGGAACAGCAAATTCGATCACTTTGTTACCCACTTGCAGTTAATAACTTAATATCAGGTGCACTAAACCTAGCTGCAAGGATCAGTTCACCCGTTGTTACAGGGGAAATTATTTGTGAATGTATCAAGGATCGGGGGAATTTTTAATATGCAAAATAATCAAATTATTAATAACGGATTATCTGCCGTTAAAAGAGCTGTTAAATCTTTGTCCGATCAGGAACTAACAGTGATTGGTTTTTATCATGATTCATTTTCTAAACCCACAATTGAGATCGAACATCATCCTAAGTGCAGTAAATATATAGCAGCAGGTCTAGCTGCTTATTATCGTCATGAGGGCTTATATCGCTTTGGGCAATTTGAATTAAATGGTTGCCGTATCGTGTGGAAAGAACGCGATACAAGTCGTTTACATTAATAATTGGAGTATAGAAATGGCAAAAATAAAAAAACGAATTAAAGCGGCTGCATCGGTTTATGTTGTGCAATCAAAAGAAGAAGTGACAATATCAATTAGAAATTTGGGTGATGTTCAACGTGAATTAACCCGTTTAGAAACTGAAATGAATGACAAAATAGCCGATATTACTGATAGTTATTCTTCAACTATTGAACTATTAAAGCTTAAATCAAACCAATTACAGACAGGTATTCAAATTTGGTGCGAAGCAAATCGCGATGAACTTACTAATAACGGAAGAGTTAAGTCAGCAAATTTAGTAACGGGAGAAGTGCAGTGGCGTAATCGACCACCTTCATGCACTATCCGTGGTGCTGAATCTGTTATTGAGTCACTCAAACAGCTTAATTTAACTCGATTTATTCGCATTAAAGAGGAAATTAATAAAGAAGCCATTCTTAATGAACCTAATGCAGTTATTAACGTTCCAGGTATTACAATCAAAAAAGATATTGAGGATTTTGCAATCGTACCTTTCGAACAGGAGATTGTTTAACTATGCAACAGCAAGATTTGAAAGTTTTATACTACTTTTTACTAAGCCAAATAATCTGTTTTATTGAGTTTTGTCAGAATCGTGGCTTATCTAAGTGTGAAGCAGAACGAATTGTTGATGAGTTGGAGGAGTCATTAAATGACAATTAAGTGGAAATTGTCTAGTGATAACAATGATATGAAAATAAATAAATTTTCAAATCCAATTCGTTATACACCAGATCACCACATTTCTATCAGTCACGAACATTCATTTATGCGTGAAGTTAAAGGTCAAGGTTACGTTGATGGGAAATTATATGATGAACTCTACGCTGAATATAAAAAATTAAAATCAACTAAAACATTAAAACAACGTTTTGTTAGCTTTTTGAGGTGTTTTTATGACAAATAACAATGAAAAGTACATTGAAAAAATCAAAAAATTATTGGCTCTAGCGAAATCAACTAATCCGCATGAAGCCGCTCTTGCTATGCAACGCGCCCTTAAATTAATGGCAGAACATAACATCAATTCTAATGATGTTGAATTATCAAAAATCAACGAATCAATGGCTGAACGGACACCTACTGATTCCGAAAAACAACCATCTTATGTGGGCATGCTTGCTAATGTAATCTGTTCATCATTTGGCGTTCAAGGCTATTTCAATTATAACGATGAAACAAATCATACCACGGTTAGTTTTTATGGCATGAACGAACGCCCACAACTTGCTGCTTATGCCTTTGATGTGCTAGTTAGATTGATTACTAAAGCACGGAAAGAATTTTTAAATAGTCAAAATAAACGAGTTAAAAAATCAACAAAAATGTCACGTGCAGATCAGTTTTGTATTGGTTGGATTAGTGGAATTTATAATGCTTTAAGCAAGTTTATCATTCCAGATGATGAGAATAATTTAATGAAGCAATATAAACAAAAACTTGATTTAGAAAAATCAATATTTCGTAGTGCTAAGAGTTGTAATGGTGCCGATAATGCAAAGTACAAAGGGTATTTAGCTGGGAAAAATGTAAAGCTTAATCATGGTGTTTCAGGCTGTACTATTTTGCAAATAGGTTTGGAATAAATGAAATCTAAATATATCAAATTGATTCATATTGCTAAAAAACAACTCAATTTAGATGATGAAACTTATCGTCATCTCTTACTAACAGCAACTAAAAAATTCAGTACCAAAGATATGACAGTTTGGGAACTGGAAAAAGTGATTGTAAGCCTTAAAGCTAAAGGTTTTACAGTTACATCATCGAAAAAAGCGGGCAAAATCACAGCAACTAAACCTATGCACAAAAAAATTCGTTCTTTATGGCTTGAGTTAGCGGATGCTGGAATAGTTAAAAATCGCTCTGAAAAAGCTATCAATGCTTATGTTAAACGGGTAACAGGAGTTGAGTTAATGGATTGGCTCAACCCAGCTCAAACAATGAAAGTAATTGAAAGTTTGAAGAAATGGCTTACTCGGATATAAGGAACCATAATGAAATTATCACGTTGTCCAATTTGTCATAATGAAATCAATTTAGACGCATTGATAGAAGATGATGCAAGTCGGGAACTGCTTACTAAAATTACTCAACTAGGCTATGGTTGTGCACGACCAATGGTTGCTTATATTGGTTTATTCCGCACGTCAAAATCTAATTTAAGTAATTCTAGAGCAGTTAAATTGGTTACCGAGGTGCTGGATCTATATCAACCTAGTAGACATCTAGCTCATGCGTTAAATGAAACAGTCGATAATATTCGAGTTAAACGAATTGCTGGTGAATGTAAACCATTTAAGAATCATAACTACCTAAAGTCAGTATATGAATCAACCAAACATCTATTTGCGTATACAGATCACAAAGAAGAGGATAAGCCACAGCGCAGTAGTAATGAAGAATATTTTGAACAAATGCTTAAAATGAAAGCTGATTTTACTAAGTTAGATGAAAATATACCAGGTGCATTAGCATGGTATAAACAAAAAATGGCAGGTAAATGATGACTAAATCGGCAATGTCAATAAAGCGTCATGAGTTATTAACTCATATTGCATCATCAGTAGAAAGTGACGCGATTGGTTTTGGCTTATCTGCTGACATTGCATCACAACTTGGCGATAATGTAGCTAACACCATTTCAGAACTTTTCGGTGGGCAAAATTTCACATTCCCACGTGACTACATATTCAAACTAAACCAACGTGATTTACAAATCTACGATGAATTTAGAGGCTCAAACTATGCTGAATTGAGTCGCAAATACAACATGACAGAGCGGAATATTAGAAAGGTCATTGATCGTGTACATAAGCGGATGTTAAAACAAAAGCAACCAGGATTATTTGATTTTTTAGAAGAGTAAAAGGAGAGTTTTATGCAAATTTTTTGAATAATTTTTATTTCATATTCTGTAACGCTTTTTCAAAAAACAATTTCAATATTTCCCCTTTTATTTTGATATATCCCATTTATCTCATCATTCTATTATTAATTATCATGTTCTCTTTCAACTAATAATCCAGAAAATAGTGAAAATAAAGAAAATTTTGATGATTTTGAAAGTTCTTATGATTTAGATAGTTCTGATAATTTAAATAGTTCTGATGATTCAGATAGTTTTAGTAGCAAGTTTAAATGATACTTACAACGCCACTGAATCTACAGATCCTACTACTTCGGCTGAAGATGAGGGTGATACCGCCGAGTAATTTATATTTACATGAAGAGATCACCTTATAGATAGGTGACTCTCGTCATCCCCTTTAACTCTAAATTGCGTATCTTTATCCATATCGTTATTGAGTATAAGTTGAATATAGGTCTGACCTTTATCATCCTTTTCAGCTGCTAAAATGGTACCGCCTTCACGCCAATTTTCACCCATTTTATATACAATGTGATCGCCAATTTCTGGCAAGAGATTGCTTTGTCCAATAAGAAGATAAAGCCCACGTTTATTGATGCCACGATATTGCGCTCTTGCAACCATCTCTTGACCACAGTAACACCCTTTATCAAAACTAATGGCATTATATGCTTGTAGATTACATGCCTGTGGCAGGGCAATTTGCATATTGGGTTCATCGATAATTGGATAACCAGCCTGCATATCAAGAAGTTTCCAAACCTTGCTTGGCAAGGCATTAACTGGCGCAGGATCTGGGCTAATTTGAATAATACGTTCGTAAGGTGAGGGTAACAAGATTGAGGTGATACCGTTTTCGGTTATGCAATTGTTATCACTGAACTTTATTGCAAGGTCATTAGGTATACCTTGTAGACCTAGCAAGTTGAGATCATCTGTAGGCTCAATTGTAACTTTCGAGAAGATAGCATATTTTTTCAGTTCAGCAATCTGCCTAGTAGCGACGCTTTTACGAATAATATAGAAAATATCATCTCCACGTCTAAAGAGTAATAAATTGCTCCACATTTTCCCTGTTGCATCACAGTGTGCTGCAAATAGGGCATTTTGTTCTGTTAGCTTTGTCACATCGGCTGTGATTTGACCTTGTAAATATTTTTCATTATCGGCACCTGATACTTTGATCAACTGCCAATCTTCAAGTGAAATCGCATTGGGTAAAGCGCTGTTCATAATTATTCTCTCCCGCTATTAATTGCGTCAATTTTATCATAAAGAGAGTTTAAATTATCAGAATTATCTATATACTCTTTAAGAGTCGTATATATGATAAGAGAGAAAATAATGTCACTTAATATTGATATAGATGAGATTAACAAATTTTCTAAATTAGCGTCTGAATGGTGGGATCCCAACGGTAAATGCAAACCATTACATATTATTAATCCGCTTCGAGTTGATTACATTTTACAAAAATGTGGTACTTTAGCCGGTAAAAAGGTTCTAGATGTTGGCTGTGGTGGAGGGATTTTATCAGAGAGTTTAGCTAAATTGGGGGCTAATGTAACCGGTATTGATCTAGCCGAAGAGTCGCTTTTAGTTGCCAGAGATCACGCGAAACAGAGTAGTCTTAATATTATCTATAAAAATATCGCTATTGAGGATCTAGCTAAAGAGGGTGAAGCTTATGATATTATCACCTGCATGGAGCTGCTAGAGCATGTCCCTGATCCCTCATCAATTATTCAAGCATGTGCGAAACTCTTAAAGCCAGATGGGAAACTCTTTTTATCAACAATTAATCGAAACTATAAAGCAAAATTTTTATTGATCCTTGGCGCAGAATATATTGCCCGTCTGGTCCCAAAAGGGACGCATGATTTTAAACGTTTTATTTTACCCTCAGAACTGATGAGTTGGGTTGATGAAGCTAGTCTTAAAAGTGTCGATATTATTGGTATGGAGTACCATATTTTACAAAATAAGTTTAAGCTTGGTCCAAATGTGGATGTTAACTATATTTTAATGGCTGAAAAATAGGCATTCAGCCACTATTTATTAAAAAATAGGATTTGGTTTTCTATTTTTCTATTCTCCTGCAAGATTTTCGGGTAGAATACTTCGGCAATATTTTATCTAAAACTCAACTCTATGGTGAATATTGTCATGTCTCGTATTGTAAAAGAAGCTCTCACATTTGATGATGTACTTTTAGTTCCTGCTCATTCAACCGTCTTGCCTAATACCGCCAATATCAGTACCCGTTTAACTCAAACTATTACCTTAAATATACCAATGCTATCTGCTGCAATGGATACGGTAACTGAAGCTAAATTAGCTATCGCATTAGCTCAAGAGGGTGGTATCGGTTTTATCCATAAAAACATGTCAATTAACGAACAAGCAAATCAAGTTAGACAAGTTAAGAAACATGAAAGTGGCGTTGTACAAGATCCTGTTACTGTTCTACCTTCAGCAACTATTAGTGAGGTGATCGCTTTAGCTAAAGAGTATGGCTTTGCTGGTTTCCCTGTTGTAAACGAATCACAAGAGTTGGTGGGTATTATTACTGCACGTGATGTCCGTTTCGCAACTGATCTTTCTCTTCCTGTTACTGCGGTTATGACGCCAAAAGCGCGTTTAGTGACCGTTAATGAAGGTGAAAAACGGGAAAATGTACTACAAAAAATGCATGAGCATCGCGTTGAAAAAGTGTTAGTTATCGATAATGGATTCCACCTAAAAGGGATGATTACGGTAAAAGATTATAATAAAGCAGAGCAGAAACCTAATGCCTGTAAAGATCAGCAAGGTCGACTTTTAGTTGGTGCCGCTGTTGGTGCAGCAGCTGGTAATGAGGAGCGTATTGCTGCATTAGTTGAAGCTGGTGTTGATGTTTTACTCATAGACTCATCTCACGGTCACTCTGAAGGGGTTTTGCAACGTATACGGGCAGCTAGAGCTGCTTATCCTGAACTACAGATTATAGGTGGTAATGTTGCAACCGCCGAAGGTGCTAAAGCGCTTATTGAAGCTGGAGTAAATGCCGTTAAAGTGGGTATCGGGCCTGGATCAATATGCACAACGCGCATCGTAACTGGAGTGGGTGTACCACAAATCACCGCTATTATGGATGCAGTAGAGATGGCAGATCGTTATGATATTCCTGTTATTGCAGATGGAGGAATTCGCTATTCTGGTGATATCGCTAAAGCACTTGCAGCTGGTGCTTCATCAGTAATGGTTGGATCTATGTTTGCAGGAACAGAAGAAGCACCGGGTGAAATAGAGCTTTTCCAAGGCCGAGCCTATAAATCTTATCGAGGCATGGGCTCTTTAGGTGCAATGGCTAAAGGCTCTTCTGACCGCTATTTTCAAACCGATAATGCCGCTGATAAATTGGTTCCCGAAGGGATAGAGGGGCGCATAGCATATAAAGGGCAATTAAAAGAGATTGTTCATCAGCAGATGGGTGGTTTGCGCTCTTGTATGGGATTAACAGGTAGTGCCACAATTGAAGCGCTACGGACACAATCAAAATTTTATCGTATTACGGGTGCGGGAATTAAAGAGAGTCATGTGCATGATGTATCTATCACCAAAGAGCCACCTAACTACCGTGCTGGATCTTAATTTTTAAACGATAATATCTTCTTTTAAAGATTAATTGTTTAATAAAACGTTTAGCAAAAAGCCTGATGATTTATATCTTCAGGCTTTTTTTATTGATAAGCGCATTATCAAACATGCTGCTATTTTATCGCTTCTGAAACGATCTGCTGCGCTTCTTGTTGGATTTGCTGTAGGTGTGAATTACCAATAAAGCTCTCAGCATAAATTTTATAGGCATCTTCTGTACCTGATGGCCGAGCCGCAAACCACCCATTTTTGGTGATAACTTTCAAACCACCAATTGGTACTCCATTTGCCGGTGCGGTTGTTAAACTTTGAATAATCTCTTCACCTGCTAACTTATCGGTAGTTAATTGACTGGCATCTAGTTTAGATAATTTCTGTTTTTCATCAAATGATGCTGATGCTTGAATCCTTCCATAATAGGAGGAGCCAAATTTAGCCTCTAACTCTTCATACTGTTGCTGTGGATCTCTCCCCACTTTAGCACTCATCTCTGCGGCTAGAAGACATAGGATAATACCATCTTTATCAGTTGACCAGACTTGCCCATTAGTACGTAAAAAAGAGGCTCCGGCACTCTCTTCGCCAGCAAAACCCAACTTACCATTAAAGAGTCCATCAGCATACCACTTAAATCCAACAGGATATTCTAGATATTCCCGATTGAGACTTGTTGCGACGCGATCAACCATAGAGCTAGTTACTAATGTTTTACCAATTGCAATATTAGCATGCCACTCTGGTCGATGTTGAAACAGGTAATGGATACAAGTTGCTAAATAGGCATTAGGATTCATCAACCCTTTTGGCGTAACGATACCATGCCTGTCAAAATCGGTATCATTACCGAATGCTAAATCAAATTTATCTTTAAATTTCAGTAATCCTGACATTGCAAGGCTGCTAGAGCAGTCCATTCGGATAACCCCATCATGGTCAAGATGCATAAAACTAAAAGTTGGATCGATTTTGTCATTTACAATATTAAGTTTTATCCCATATTTTTCAGCAATTCTTGGCCAATAAGTGATACCAGCGCCACCTAATGGATCAACACCAATGTTAAGATCCGCAGCTTTAATTGCCTCAAAATCTAAAATAGAGGTGAGATCATTCACATAATCTGTCTCAAACTCATTAGTATGAATATAACCCGAGTTCATGGCTTGTGACAGTGTCACACGTTTAACGCCAGTTAACTTATTTTTAAGCAGTTCATTAGCACGATTTTCAATCTGTTTGGTAATATCAGTATCAGCAGGACCACCGTTAATAGAATTATATTTGATGCCACCATCTTCAGGTGGATTATGTGAAGGGGTGATAACAATGCCGTCAGCTAGTCTCTCTTTTTTCCCCCGATTATAGGTTAAAATTGCGTGCGAAATAACGGGGGTAGGCGTATATCCCCAATTCTGGGCAATAATAACGGTTTGTGCATTAGCAGCAAAAACTTCAAGGACAGTTTTAAGGGCTAACTCTGAAAGCGCATGAGTATCTTGCCCAATAAAGCATGGGCCCGTAATATTATGTCTTTGGCGGTATTCAACAATAGCTTGCGCAATGGCTAAGATATGCGCTTCATTAAATGTCCCTTTATTTGAGCTACCACGATGGCCTGATGTACCAAAAATGGTTAATTGACTTACATCATCACAATTTGGTTGTATCTGATAATAGTTGTTCTGTAATTTAGTGATCTCAATAAGATCAGAAGGCTCCGCTAATAACCCAGCACGACTATTTTGTACCATTGAATTACTCCTTATACATAAACTACTTTTTACTTATCGTTTGCTTCGATCGCTACTGTTTATCGGTAACAATTTACATTTTGAAATGAGAAATGATCACATTAATAATATCAGAAGGAATCTCCATATGATTCATTATGTACTCAAGTATATAAATTTTACGTGCTGTATTAGTATTAGTAATTACCCAATAAGGGGTACCAATAATTTCGCGTGGCTTACTATTTATGCCACTACTCTCTAAGGACTCTCTATCTTTGGATAGATATTTTCTTTTACTACCATGTAAAGAGACAGATGATAGAGAGAAAAGGACAGGATTGTATCGATAGAGGGTATTTAGAATAAGTAAAAAACGATTTACGATAGATTTTTGACTAGTAAATTTATCATCCTTTAAGATATTAGTTAACGAAGTATAATCACTCTTTAAAATCTGTTTTTGTGGTAAGAGAGAGGGTGTTTTGTTAGGAATATTTAATAGACGGCGTAAAATAGTTGATGCATCTTCACCAATATGTTGGGTTTGTGCGGCTATATATTGATATAACTCTTCGTCTATCTCTATTTTTTTCATACTCGTTTTCATAACTGTGATGTTTTTTTTACTTGATTTTAGTTGATAAAAAAGCACACTTGTGCCGGATTTTATTTGTTTGCTTCAATATTTAGATTACTATTAATAAAATAGTTATTTTTAGTAAATAATATAACAGATAATACGTTTTTTTCAGCGAAATATCATTTTTATTCTTTAGTTAACCATTGTTTGCATTATTTTTAGAGCTAAATTTAGCTTGTTTTTCACTAATATTGTCCCTATTTAAAAAATAGTAATTGCGTTTAATGATTTTATATTAAACAATAGATTAACTATAATTTTCATTAATCATTAAGTAAGATTAAAATATCTGGAGCATTAATAAATATAGGCGTGAGTATAACTCAAGTTCGTATTAAATTGTATTAACGTTTGCTAAAATGGTAAAAAATAAGATTGTCGTTATAAAGAAAGAAGATTATGCTTACCGCTCAATAAGAAGCACCTTACAATCCATCTTAAAGAGGTATAAAATATGAAAAAAATTATTGCATTAACAATTCTTCCTGTATTATTAGCTGGTTGTGGAAATAGTGACATCTACTCTGGTGATGTCTATACATCGGATCAGGCTAAACAGGTTCAACATGTGACTTATGGTACTGTTGTCTCTGTTCGTCCAGTTAAAATTCAGACAAATGCGACAGATAAGCAAAATAATAATATTGTTGGATCTTTAGGTGGTGCAGTGCTTGGAGGCTTTTTAGGTAATACTATTGGTCATGGTGCTGGTAATAAATTAGCTATTGCCGGTGGTGCAATTGGTGGCTCTATAGTTGGTGGTGCTGTGCAAGATCAGATGAGTAAAGTTAATGCTGTACAGTTAGAGATTAAGCAAGACAGTGGTTCTACAATTGTTGTTGTCCAGAAAGACTCACCAAATAATTTCTTTGCTGGTCAACCTGTAAGAATTGTAACTAATGGTAAACAGATTAATGTTTCACCTCGATAGTAGAGAATATGAAATGCTAAAATGTTCAAAGATGAAATTTTTTTCATTTTAAACAGTAGCAATAAAAGATAATAATACGTCTATAATATTAGACGTATTATTTTAACTACTTAATGTAATGTTTATTACTTATCAAGGTTTGGTATGAAAGAGCATAAAAAAAGGGTGTTAATTAATGCACGTTTAACCGTAAGTGATGTTAAGCAAATATCGCCTAATTTTATCCGTATCTGCTTTACTTGCGATAAACCATTAACTGTTAATCCATTATGGATTGGTCCTCACTTAAAATTGCTTTTTGCTGATCCAAAAACAGAAAACTTAACTTTTCCTGAGTTTGATGAAAATAACAAAATTAATTGGAAAGATGGGTTACGAGAAAGAGTCAGAACCTATAGTATTCGAAACTATGATGCAGATACTTATCAATTAACTGTTGATTTTATTATACATCAATCTGGTATTGCAACAGTTTGGGCGCAACAAGCAAAAATTGGTGACCAGATTGGTTTGGTTAATATGGGTGCAAAGTGTCAGTTTAATGATGCTAATATTAAAGATCAAACTTTAGTTCTAATTGGTGATGATTCAGCATTACCAACTATCTGTTATACGCTTGAAAATCTTCCGAAAAGCACTAAAGCCATTGCTTTTATTGAAGTTAATAATAGAGAAAATGTTATTGATTTTCCAAATAGGGAGCAGATAACTATAGATTGGACTATTCGCGAATCAGGCAATTTAAGTCAGTTAATAGAGAAAGTGATGAAGCTGACAACTTTACCAAATAGTGAAAAATTATTTTTTTGGGGTGGTATGGAGGGATCTTTAGCACAATTATTAAGAAATAATCTTAAAAACCGCTATTCTGAACTGGATAAAATACAGATTATTAGTTATTGGCGAGCAGGGTTTGCAGAAGGTCAATTTCCTCATCGAGAATAACATTTAGCTAGATGGTGTAAACTTTATACAATCTATTTTTAATTTTTGTGTAATACTAAAATTTGTAATTTGTTGGAATAACCACGAGAAAAAGAGTATTTATCTCGTTTATTATGGAATAAAAATTTTTTTTTATATTTTCTAAATTTTTTTTTGGAAAATAATAGCGAATAAGTATTATTTCTGCTATTGTTTTATCTAAATAAATTATATTTTCAGTTAATGACCTATTTTCTACAGATTACCTGTGTAATAAATACATTTAAATAATATTATAGATGATAAAATATTATGATAAGGAGAAGTAAATGATTGATAACGATCCAAATAAAGATTGGCATAGAGCAGATATCCGTGCTGAATTAGAGAAAAGAGGTAAGAGTCTACGCCAATTATCTCGTGAAGCTGGATTATCTGAAAATACACTTAGAAATACGTTAGATCGTAAATGGCCAAAAGGTGAAAGAATTATTGCTGAGGCTATTGGGGTTAAACCAGAAGTGATTTGGCCTACACGATACGCTAATAAGAGATATTATTAATATTTTTTAAGATGTAAAGGCTATCCAATATTGGAAATAGCCTTTACAATTGCCTACCTAACTACCTAACTACCTAACTACCTAACTACCTAACTACCTAACTACCTAACTACCTAACTACCTAACTACCTAACTACCTAACTACCTAACTACCTAACTACCTAACTACCTAACTACCTAACTACCTAACTACCTAACTACCTAACTACCTAACTATATAAATAGATTATAATTAATTCTCTATCGTCACTTATGTTATTATTCAATTTTAATTAACTATATTTATGCTTGGAAAAACGAGCACCATACAATGTAATTTACATTATTGATGCTTTTTTATTTACCACTTGGTAGGCATAAAAAGCGTTCCATTATCTTTTTTGATAAGGTTATTACGATCAGGTGATTGCATAATAGGTAATAGATTTTCTTTGGTCGTCACCATTGGTGCTGCACCACCTTTACCGCCTCTTGGTTTTGTGCGTACTACTTGGCTTTCCGGTAGGGTGGTTTGTTTAGTTAAGTGGCTCCATAACCAATCCATGGCACTTTCACCATAATATTCAATTGGTATTAGTTGATTATCAAATGGTATTCGGCTATCAAGATAGCTACTATTATCAACTTCAATATAGCGTAATTGGGATTTTTTGCCTTCAATTAGACTATTTAATGCTACATAAGGTCGAGATGTATAAATAGGTAACTGTTTAACATTATTTTTGCCATGGATAATAAAAGTTTTAATGCCATTTAAGTTACCTGTTGCAGCAACTTCATTTAACCCTTTTTTTAACCGTGGCTCTTTTAAACTATTACGTACACAGATGGCACCTTCTGTATTATAGTCAATTAATTTACCGTTTTTTGAGATGGAGAAAAATTCACGACGATGTGCTTTGGCATCTTGGGTATTAACTAAATCCAATGCTGCTGCATCGTTACCTATCCATATTGGTAAACTACCGTTGCTTTTTTGCCACAACTGTTCAAATGTGATCTGTTGAAGAGGTTCAACGTCACCTTGATTAAATAGTCGACTTTGATGAACAGAAGCTACAGAGTAGTTACACATATTTTCTGTCACATCATAACGCCCATATTCACTTATATATTGATAAGGAAGTGCAATTGAGGTGTGATAATAAAAATAGGGTAGTTGAACATCCATATCAGTAGTCCAACCATAATCATGCAATTTTTTTAACGCCTCTTCAGGTCTGTTTGTCGCTAATAAATTCTCACTTTTTAAAGCATTACAACGATTTTGTGAAAATATATAGTGATCGGCATAAGGAATAAATATATTAGGATGAGCACTAATAATAGCGGGAATAGCACAAGGGATATAGAGTGCTGCATATGAACTATAATCAGCTATCGATTTAGGTTCTAATTTACTTTTAGATTTACTGCCATATTGAATATTAAGTGAATTACTCTGTTTTGGTAGCGCAGGCTGAATTTGTGGATTAACAGCAACAATACCATCAATAATGCCTGATGTATCTAGTTCACCTGCTTTCAATGCAGCACCACCACCATCAGTTGCACCGTATACTAATACAATCGTATTTTTTTTATTAAATTTGACTTCATAATTAGAACTAAATTGTATATTTAATGCATAGAAAGCAAATTCAATCGATTTTATAACATACTCACCCCAATTGGCTTCTGGGTTTAATTTAGAATGCAGTTGTTTAATTGCATAACGATGCGGATATTTACTGCTATATACTGAACGATTACTCATTAAAGGGGAGAATGGCAGATTATCCTTGGCAACTTCACCATTGAGTGCAAAACCAAGTCCAGTTGTAATATCGTAAATACCATTACCTAAACCTTTATCATTATAGACGACAGCACAGTTATGGCGTAAACCCCAAAGTCCACGAATTTGCATATCTTTGGAGTTATAAATCCCGTCAGAGTCAATGGTTGGAATTGCTACAATACAAGGTCTCTCTTTATTGAAATCTAATGGGATCTGCAAAACCATACCGACATCATCACTATAATCATAAGCCTGAATTTCAGTACCGGCTATTTTCCCATCAAATAGTGGCGTTAACTCTTTTTGCCTAAAACCATAAAATAATCCTTCACCAGTTTGTATATCGATATACCTAGCTAATTTCGCTTTACGTAGTTCTTGCGGTGTGGGTGCTTTAGGGTTAACAAAAGAGGTATTTATGGCTTGCATTGATAATCGGGTAAAACCTACACCTGCTGTAACAAGATCATCATGATCTCCATCATAAAAAAAAGCGCCATCAATAGATAACCATTCCGGTTCTTGAATAAATTTTGAATCTTCATCTGGAATCGTTGACTGTCTACTAGGCTGTTGTAAAGTGTTTTGATTATTTTTTACTTTTGTTGCTGCATATAAAGGTGTAGCAAAAATTCCTAACAGAAGGAGAGAAGTTAATTTTTTCGTATTCATTCCTGCATCTTCTAAATAATAAAATTTAATAATGTTATTTTTAACGGATGATTATACTTTATTCACACAGAGATGCCAAAAAGCGGCAACTATTTTTTCAGATAGCCGTCTTTTTTGGACGCAGATACCGATATCAAAAGGTGCCATTAAATCAGATGACCACTCAATAATGCGTTCTCGGTAACGTTCTGGACTATTATCAACAACAACTTTAGGCAAAAGCGCAACGCCACAACCAAGTGCAACCATCGATACAATAGCTTCATGTCCTGAGACGGTCGCATAAATCTTGGGTGTTACAATTTTTTGTTGCTTAAACCAGAGCTCGATTTTCTGACGGCTAGGACCATGCTCAGGAAGAATAAAAGGGATCTTATGCCAATCAGGCTTTTTTTGATGCAAAACATCACTAAAAGAGCTCTTAATTTTAGGAATAAACAGCACCATCTCAATCTGCCCAAGTTTGAAAAACTCAATACCCGCAGGCAGCTGTTTGGGTCTACCAGCAATGGCAAGATCGGCACTATTTGATTGAATTTTAGCAACTGCATCAGCTGCATCACCTGTTGATAGTTTGATTTCAACAAAAGGGTGATTAAGTCTAAATCGATCTAAAACTTCAGGAAGATGGCTATAAGCAGCTGTTACAGAACAGAAAAGGGTTAATTCACCAATTAACTGTTGATCACGTTGTTCAATATCATGTTTCAATTGTTGATGTAAATTGATCATCTGTTGAGCAAATCGACGTACTTTTTCACCTGCTTCGGTCAGTTGAACTTGACGATTATCACGTAAAAAAAGTGGTAAACCAAAATGTTCTTCGAGTCGCTGTATCTGCCTAGAGAGCGTTGATGGGCTTACATGCATTGCATTCGCTGTCATACTAAAATGACAAGTTTCACAAAGATGTAAATATAGTTGTAAATCACGAATATTCACTCGCATTCCCTATTACTAAATATAAGTACTTTAAGTTAAAACTCTTTTAAATCTTATCTTATTTTGATTTTTCATAAATTATCTAATATGTGTTGATAAGATAGGTATGATAAAAGTTGCCACCATGGAAATATTAAGCAATATCTGTTAGAATTGCCAATTATTTTCGATTACATAAGTTAATTAATAAACTTTAAAAATAGTTATTAATTAACAATGGGTTAGTTATTTATGTAACGCCGTTAATCTCTTAATAGTTCAGGTAAAATATACTTTTATGACAGAACAAGCTTATTTAGATGAAGTGAATGCACGTCGCACTTTTGCAATAATTTCTCATCCCGATGCTGGTAAAACAACAATTACAGAAAAGGTTCTCCTATTTGGTCACGCAATTCAAACTGCTGGAACGGTTAAAGGGCGTGGTGCTAACTCATTACATGCAAAATCAGACTGGATGGAGATGGAAAAACAGCGTGGAATCTCAATCACAACATCTGTTATGCAGTTTCCTTATAACAATTGTCTTGTCAATTTACTAGATACACCAGGACATGAAGATTTTTCTGAAGATACCTATCGGACTTTAACTGCTGTAGATAGCTGTTTAATGGTTATTGACGCAGCTAAAGGGGTCGAAGATCGTACCCGTAAGTTGATGGAAGTGACCCGCCTGCGCAATACCCCAATTTTAACTTTTATGAATAAACTTGACCGTGATATTCGCGACCCGATGGAGCTCCTAGATGAAGTTGAAAATGAGCTTAACATCATGTGTGCGCCGATAACATGGCCAATTGGATGCGGCAAGCTATTTAAAGGTATCTATCATATAGCAAAAGATGAGACCTATCTTTACCAAAGTGGTAAAGGGCATACAATTCAAGATTTAAGAGTGATAAAAGGGTTAAATAACGCTGATCTAGATGCAGCAGTAGGGGATGATTTAGCAGCACAACTTCGTAGTGAGTTAGAGTTAGTGAATGGTGCTTCAAATCAATTTGATCTAGACGCCTTTTTATCAGGTGATCTTACTCCGGTATTTTTTGGTACCGCATTAGGTAATTTTGGTGTGGATCATATGCTTGATGGCTTAACTGAATGGGCACCACCACCACAAGCGCGACAAACTGATAAACGTAAAGTAACAGCTGAAGAAGATAAATGTTCAGGTTTCGTTTTTAAGATTCAAGCAAATATGGATCCAAAACATCGTGATCGTGTGGCATTTTTGCGTATTGTTTCAGGTAAATATAGTAAAGGGATGAAATTGCGGCATGTGCGACTAGGGAAAGATGTTGTCATCTCTGATGCATTGACTTTTATGGCTGGAGATCGTGAACATGTAGAAGAGGCATATGCAGGTGATATTATTGGTCTACATAACCATGGTACTATTCAGATTGGTGACACATTTACCCAAGGTGAAGAGCTAAAATTTAGTGGTATACCCAATTTTGCGCCAGAACTCTTTCGCCGTATCCGTTTAAAAGATCCATTAAAGCAGAAACAGTTATTAAAAGGTCTCGTACAATTATCAGAAGAGGGCGCAGTTCAGGTTTTTCGTCCATTAATTAATAATGATTTAATTGTTGGCGCTGTTGGGGTTTTACAGTTTGATGTCGTTGTTGCTCGCTTGAAATCTGAATATAACGTTGAAGCAATTTATGAACCAATTAATGTTTCTACAGCACGTTGGATTGAGTGCCAAGATGCAAAAAAATTAGAAGAGTTTAAACGTAAATGTGAACAGAATCTTGCATTAGATGGTGGTGATAATCTTACCTATATTGCGCCAAGTATGGTAAATCTGAATTTGTCAAAAGAGCGTTATCCAGATATTGAATTTAGAGAGACACGTGAACATTAATCGTTGAAGATACAATGAAGTAGATTGAGGAGTTATTAGTGAAAAGAGATAGTATTAGCTTAAATAATAAAAATAGAATGTTAACAACTATTTTTAGGCTATCGGTAATTTTTATTCCTCTTTTGACGCTTCTCTGTTTTTTTTCCATTAAATCGGCATCTGCAATTGGGAATAAACTTATGCATCCAGTTTTATTAGAAAAAATAGACCAAAGTAGTCAGGATAATCGTCAATATGAGGTTATTGAACTAAATAATAAAATGCGTGTATTGCTAGTTTCTGATCCAAACGCAGTCAAATCATTAGCATCTTTAGCTGTTCCTGTGGGATCATTATATGATCCCATTAATCAACAAGGACTAGCTCACTATACTGAGCATATGGTTTTAATGGGCTCAAAAAAATACCCTGAACCATCTAATTTTTCTCAATTTTTAAGTAGACATGCGGGAAGTTATAATGCAAGTACTTCTGCGAATCGAACCGCATTCTATTTTGAAGTTGAAAATAGTGCCTTTAAAGCTGCATTGGATCGTCTTGCAGATGCAATTGCTAATCCGCTTTTAGATCCAAAATTTGCAGATAAAGAGCGCAACGCGGTAAATGCCGAAATGACAATGGCACGCTCTAATGATGGTTTTAGAATTAAACAAGTCGATGCTGAAACTATTAATCAATCCCACCCTGCTGCCCAATTTTCTGGCGGGAATTTAGAGACATTAAGCGATAAAACGGGTGATGGGCATTCAACAGATGATAAATTACATGCTGCCTTAGTTAATTTTTACCAACACTACTATTCAGCTAATTTAATGGTTGGTGTCCTTTATAGTAATCAATCAATAAAAGCGCTTAATAACTTAGCTGAAAAAAGTTTTGGCTATATTGCCAATAAAAATGTGACGTTGTCACCTATAAGTGGTAATGCATTGCCAGTAAATACGGTTGCAAAACAGATCAATATGATTCCTGCACAGCCCAAAAAAGTGCTCTATTTGCAATTTCCAATTGAAAATAACTTAGCAAAATTTGCAGATAAGAGTGATGAATATATCGCTTATATGTTAAGTAATCGTAGTCATAATACCTTATTTGATCAATTACAGAAAAGAGGATTAATTGAATCTCTTCATGCTGATAATGATCCAATTCGTTATGGTAATAGTGGTACTTTTTCAATAACAGCTACCTTAACTGATGCAGGTCTTGCACAGAAAGATACGGTTATTGCTGCAATATTTGACTATTTAAAACTAATTCAAAAAGAGGGGATCTCTAATGACTATTATCAGGAGATCAAAAAGGTTCTAACTTTAGATTTTAAATATCAAAATATTGTACGTGATATGTCTTATGTTGAGTGGCTATCTGATCAGATGTTACTCTACCCAATTCAAAATATTTTAGATGCTGATTATGTCGCTGATAATTTTAATAAAACAGCAATTATGAATCGCCTTAAAGAGTTAACAATAGATAATGTTCGAATTTGGACTATAGCGCCTGAACTAGAGGTGAATAAAACTGCCTATTTTGTTGATGCACCATATAAAATTAGTGATATAACTTCAGAACAGAAGGCTAATTGGTTAAATTTGGGAAGATCGTTTAAATTCAGTTTACCTGAACTTAATCCTTATATTGCTGATGATTTTTTTATTGTTCCGCAAAATATTGAATCTAAATCAGATACAATTTTTAACCCTAAGGGTAATCATATCCATTTTGCTAGCCACTATTTTGCTAATCAACCTAAAGCAGCTATTGCGTTATCTTTGCGTAGTAATCAAGCTTTAGATGATGCTAAATCACAAGTGGCCTTTAATTTACTTGACTATATCGTTAGCCGAAATTTGGCGCAATTGCAATTTCAAGCTAGTGTTGCTGGAATCTCACTCGCTACCACTAGTGATAATGGACTTCTTATTACTGCGAAAGGGTTTAGTCAACATTTAACTGAAATGGTATTAGCTGTTTTAACAAGTTATCAAAATAGTGTAATTGATGAACAGAGTTTAACATTAGCAAAATCTTGGTACTTACAACAGTTAGATGCTTCTGAACAGGCAAAAAGTTATCTATTAGCAATGCAACCGGTAAATGCTTTGTCATCTTTTCCCTATTTTTCTCGTCAACAAAAGCGGGAAGTTGTAGCTTCAATTACTGTTGAAGATATTAAAAGGTATCAACATAATCTTATCGCTGATAGTGTTCCTTATATGTTAAGTCTAGGTAATATTTCAGAACAAGCGTCACTTGCTATGTATCAATCTGTTAAAAATAACTTTATCAAAAGTGATAATCAGCAAGAATTCACCCCTAACCCTATGATTAAAATAGATAGGAGTATGAATGCTAAATTTACCCAACATGCTGCGAGTACCGATAATGCGTTATTGATGAGCTATATTCCTGAAAATTATGATGAGATAACTAGTTCAGTATATAGTTATACACTCTATAAGATAGTCTCCTCATGGTTTTATGATCAGTTAAGAAGTAATGAACAGCTAGGGTATGCTGTTTTTGCACTACCGATAAATGTGGGCGAATCATCAGGGATCGGTTTTTTAATTCAGAGTAATCAATATGATCCATACTATTTACAGCAACGCTATCAGCATTTTTATCCAACAATGTTAGAAAAATTAGCTAAATTAACTGAGGATGATATTGAACAGTATAAAAAAGGGGTTGTTGAAGAGTTAACAATGCCACCGCAGACATTAGATGAGGAGTTTGCGCGTTATATGAACGATTATCGTCTATCACGATTTAGTTTTGATTCGCGTGATAAAAAAATTCAACAAACTAAAGAGATAACTAAACAGGATTTAGTGAAATTTTATCAGAAAGCAGTTATCGAAAATAGAGGTCTAATCTTAGTATCTCAAGTATTGGGTAAAGTTGTAGATTCTGTGAAAGCACCTAAAGAGATATCTGAATTCACAGATTACCCTGATGCATCAGTATTACAGCAGGAGTTATTGAAAAATGAGTAAAAAAGTTAGTTGAAAAGATATTATAAAAAGTATTTAAAAAGAGATAACTATTTACAGAATAGTAACAATTTTAGGTAGGAAAACCCTAAAACATTGACTCTACTAGTTAACCGCAGATATTAAAGTTTTTTATATAAAAATGTTGAGAGAGTGATGAATTCTGATTTTATTGATTATTATGCTATTGGTCAACGTTTACGAGCCTATCGAATTGCTGCTTCATTACGGGCAGAAGATATAGCAGAAAACTTGAAAATTTCTCGCGCTGCTGTCTATCGATTAGAGAAAGGGGAAATTGTTAAGATTGAAACATTAGGTCGCTTAGCAGCATTACTAGATACATCGCTTGCGACACTTTTTGGCATAGATACCGAATATTACTCGAGTGGCGAAGGTTTTTTTGAGCGGATGCGACAACTGGAAGAGCAATCTACCCATATCTACTCCCATTTTGATCCTTTCTCATTTTTACTTATGTCCCCTAACTATTTAAATCATCTTGCAATAATGTTAGCCGAATCAGATGAAATTAACGAAAATAGTAGTAAATACAGTGTCATATTGTCTATATTAAAAGCACGTCAAACACAATTTAATCAATCAGAAGCTAAAATTAAGAATTTAATTAGTCTGCGTAATATAGAGCGATTTTTACATATCGGGTTGACGGGTAAATTGAGTATTTCACCGAGTAAAAAATCGGAACGGATGTTATTAGCGCGCCAAGAAGTGTATCATTTGATCAATTTATTAGAACAAGAGAAGATCTCATCTACAATTGCAATTACTAAACAGTCTACACCTTCTCACGCTTTTCAAATCTATTATCAAAATGAGAGACCAATTTCACTTGCATCAAGCCCTTTTAGGTTAGGTGAACTACCTAATGTGACCACCGGTATTGCGTCAATCACCTCTTCGGATAATGCGATTAAAAAATATCGTCATCTCTTCGATACATTATGGCAAGAAAGTGCCAAAGATAGTGAAGCTATCTCTCTTTTAAAAGAGACATTGGAAAAATTTTAAATAATAAGTAATATTAAACTATACACTTAATAAACAGACAGTCACAAAACAGTCAGTAACTAGCCAGAGATAATTATGTCATCTTTAACTTTACAACCGATAAAAAAATTTAGTGGAACAATTAATTTACCTGGATCAAAAAGCGTTTCTAATCGTGCACTTCTCCTATCAGCCTTTAGCAAAGGCCATACCCGTTTAACAAATTTACTAGATAGTGATGATGTCCGCTATATGTTACAGGCATTAACAGCGTTAGGTGTAAAATACCAACTTTCAGATGATAGAACGATCTGTGATATTGAAGGGGTAGGAGGTATATTGCAGGTAGATCATCCACTTGAACTCTTCTTAGGTAATGCCGGAACTGCAATGCGTCCTTTAACTGCTGCACTCTGTTTAGGTAACAATAATATAACCTTAACCGGCGAACCACGCATGTTAGAACGCCCAATCAAACATCTTGTAGATGCATTAAAGCAAGGTGGTGCCAAAATTGATTATCTCGAGAATGAGGGTTACCCACCACTTCAGATTAAAGGTGGTTTTGTCGGTGGTAAAATTGCGGTTGATGGATCGGTCTCAAGTCAATTTTTAACTGCGCTTTTAATGGCTGCGCCTCTTGCTAAGCAAGATACAGAAATCATCATTAAAGGTGATCTAGTTTCAAAACCCTATATTGATATCACCTTAAATATGATGAAAGTATTTGGCGTTACAGTCGATAATAAAAACTACCAAAAATTTGTGATTGCCGGTAATCAAAGCTATATCTCACCAAAAAATTATCTGGTTGAAGGTGATGCATCATCAGCATCCTACTTTTTAGCTGCGGCAGCAATTAAAGGGGGGACTGTGCGTGTAACGGGAGTTGGTAAGGAGAGTATGCAAGGTGATAAGGATTTTGCAAACGTATTAGAGGCGATGGGGGCGCAAATAAGTTGGAGCAATGACTATATCGCCTGTACTAAAGGGGATCTTAACGGTATTGATATGGATATGAATCACATTCCCGATGCCGCTATGACAATTGCCACCACAGCGCTATTTGCTAAAGGACCTACTACAATTCGAAATATCTATAATTGGCGAGTTAAAGAGACAGATAGGTTAAATGCGATGGCAACCGAACTGCGTAAAGTAGGGGCAACAGTTGATGAAGGTGAAGACTATATTACGATTATTCCACCTGAAAAATTAAAACATGCCGAAATTGAGACTTATAACGATCACCGCATGGCAATGTGTTTCTCTCTTGTTGCACTCTCAAATACACCTATAACCATATTGGATCCAAAATGTACCGCTAAAACCTTTCCAGACTATTTTGAACAATTTAAACGGATGAGTAGCTATGAAGAATAGTATTAATAACACTCCAGTTGTTACTGTTGATGGACCTAGTGGCGTTGGAAAGGGGACGCTCTGCCATGCTTTAGCTAACCATCTAAAGTGGCATCTTTTAGATTCTGGTGCCATCTATCGCGTACTTGCTTTATCAGCGTTACAGAACAACATCCCTTTAGAGAGTGAAGCAGATCTGATTAAACTTGCTGCAACATTACCCATCACTTTTGATACTTCTCAATCAGAGGTAAAACCTATTTTAGATGGTATTGATGTTTCAGCGAAGATTCGAACTGAAGAGGTGGGCGGAGCGGCATCAAAAATAGCAGCTTTAAGTGAAGTACGTACGGCATTATTACAGCGACAACGTGATTTTCGGAAGGCTCCTGGATTAATTGCTGATGGTCGAGATATGGGTACTATTGTGTTTTCGGATGCACCTGTAAAAATATTTCTTGATGCTAGTGCAAAATCACGAGCAGAAAGGCGAATGAAACAGTTGCAAGATAAGCAGATTTATGCTAAATTCGACCAGATTTTTCAGGAGATAACTGAACGTGATGAACGTGATCGTAACCGCACAGTTGCCCCTCTAAAACCTGCTGTTGATGCGTTAATCATTGATACTACGTCACTTTCCATCCAAGATGTTTTTAATCAATCTATTAACTATATAACAGCAAAACTTAATATATAAAATTAAAGATATATAAAATTAAAGCTCTATTGCATGGATGTATGGAGCATGATAAACAACCCCACAGAACATGAAGTAATGTGGACGTTAATTTAAATCTAAAGTAGAGAATATGACTGAATCTTTTGCTCAACTCTTTGAAGAGTCTTTAAATCAATTAGACACCCGTTCTGGTAGTATGATCCGTGGTACTGTCGTTGCAATCGACAAAGATGTAGTATTAGTTGATGCCGGCTTAAAATCTGAATCAGCAATCCCTGTAGAACAATTTAAAAATGCACAAGGCGAATTAGAAGTTAATGTTGGCGACGAAGTCGACGTTGTTCTTGATTCGATTGAAGATGGTTTTGGTGAAACTATCCTATCTCGTGAAAAAGCTAAACGTCACGAAGCATGGCAAACACTAGAAAAAGCTGTTGAAGATGCGGCAACCGTAATTGGTGTGATTAATGGTAAAGTAAAAGGTGGCTTTACAGTTGATCTAAATGGCGTCCGTGCATTCCTTCCAGGTTCACTTGTTGATGTTCGCCCACTTCGTGATACTTCACATATTGAAAATCGCGAAATTGAATTAAAAGTGATCAAATTAGATCAAAAACGCAACAACGTAGTTGTATCACGTCGTGCGGTTATTGAATCAGAAAACAGTGCAGAGAGAGAACAACTTCTTGAAAATCTACAAGAAGGTGCAGAAGTTAAAGGTATTATTAAAAATCTTACTGACTACGGTGCATTTGTTGATCTTGGCGGTGTTGATGGTTTACTTCACATTACCGATATGGCTTGGAAACGTGTTAAACACCCAAGTGAAGTTGTTGAAGTTGGTCAAGAGTTATTAGTTAAAGTTCTTAAATTCGATAAAGATCGTTCACGTGTCTCTTTAGGTTTAAAACAACTTGGCGAAGATCCTTGGGTCTCAATTGCTAAACGTTACCCAGAAGGTACTAAAGTAACTGGTAAAGTAACTAACTTAACTGATTATGGCTGTTTTGTTGAGATTGAAACTGGCGTTGAAGGTTTAGTTCACGTATCTGAAATGGATTGGACAAATAAAAATATCCATCCATCTAAAGTCGTCAGTCTTGGTGATGTCGTTGAAGTTGTTGTTCTTGAAATTGACGAAGAGCGTCGTCGAATCTCTTTAGGTTTAAAACAGTGTAAACAGAACCCATGGTTACAATTTGCTGAAACACATAACAAAGGTGATCATGTTAAAGGTAAAATCAAATCTATCACTGATTTCGGTATCTTTATCGGTTTAGACGGTGGTATTGATGGTTTAGTTCATCTTTCTGATATCTCTTGGAATATGTCAGGCGAAGAAGCTGTTAAAGCTTATAAGAAAGGTGATGATATCGAAGCTGTGGTTCTCCAAGTTGATGCTGACCGTGAACGTATCTCTTTAGGTGTTAAACAACTTGAAGATGATCCATTTAACAATTTTGCATCTTCATATAAGAAAGGCACTATTGTTAAAGGTCAAGTAATCGGTGTTGAAGATAAAGGTGCTGTTATTGAAATAGCTAAAGGAGTAGAAGGTTTCTTAAAAGCACAAGATATTTCACGTGATCGTATTGACGATGCAACAACAGTACTTAAAGTTGGTGATGAAGTCGAAGCTAAGATTGTGAATATTGATCGTAAGACACGTAATATTTCACTTTCAATCCGTGCTAAAGACGAAGCTGATGAAAAAGAGGCACTGGCTGCTGTTAATAATACGACAACGCAAGATGAAGCATCATTTACCAATGCTATGGCTGAAGCGTTTAAAGCTGCATCTAAAACTGAGTAATTGGTATTTGTCTAATAAAAAAAGAGGGGTTTCCCTCTTTTTTTATTAAAAAGTTTTTTGTTTAATATATAATCCAAATTATATGAAAAAACAACGATACAATAGGGACAAAAATAGCTATGAATAGATCTGATTTAGCGGAAAAAATTGCAAACTGTCGGGTACATCTTCCTGTTCAATTAGTAGATGATGTTGTAAGAGACATTATTGAACAAATTTCATTATCAATGGAAAAAAATGACAGAGTAGAGATCCGTGGTTTTGGTAGTTTTGGTTTAAATTATCGCGCTCCGCGCAAAGCAAGAAATCCACGAACAGGTGGAAATGTTGATGTTAAACATAAATATATTCCCCATTTTAAACCGGGTAAAGAGCTACGTGAGAGAGTAAATAACGCAGCTGTATAAATAAAATTAAATATATTTTTTGCAATCTGTATTAATATAAAATTTATAAAAACCTCTATCTAATCATAGAGGTTTTTCTTTTTAATAAATACTTAACTTAATAAATACTTAACCCTAAAACATTCTTTAATAATAAACATCATTGTATAAATATTAATTAATAATAGATTTTAAATTTTGCATTAGATTTTAAACAGAAAAAAACAGCAAAAATTGGAATCTATCTCTCAATTACGCACTTATCTTCAAGGATACTATTACGTTTCTGATAAGCTTTGATTTTTCCAATAAGAGTATTTGAAATAAAATAGATGAGGCGATTACCCTCTTGGGATTGGTTAGCAATTTCCTTTGCTGCTGGCTGTTTACCACTACTTATTTTACCTAACTTACTTACAACTAATTTGTGGTACAGTTATGCCTTTCTGATTATCTGTTTTAGTGGTCTATTTTTTATTAAAAACAGATTTTTAACCTTATTGCGTATCTATTTAACCATTTTTGCTATTGGTTTTTTATGGTCAACTGCTTATGCAAAACAGTATTTAACTATAATTACACCTTATATCGATAAAACATTATCAGTAACAGCAACAGTAACTGACATCAATACGTTAATACCAGAAAGCCTATCAGAAGATCAAAGCCGTTATATTAAATTTAAAATAGATTATATTGATGGAGAATCATTAAATTTACCTATCTCACTATTTTGGAATGAAGCAATTCAACCTTTAGCAGGGCAGGTTTGGCATCTACAAGTGCAGACTAAAGCTGTACATAGTTACCTGAATGAAGGTGGATTTGATAGTCAGCGCTTTGCCATGTCAAACCGAACACTTTTATTAGGAACAGTAAAAAAAGCAGAACTAATTAAAAATGATCTTAGTTTGCGGCAAAAAATAGTTAATAGGCTATTACCTCACCTCTCTTCTTTTGCAAATGGAGATATTATATTAGCCTTAGCTTTTGGTGATCGATCACAATTAAGTAGAGACAAAAAACTGATTATGATGCAAACAGGCATTGCACATTTAATGGCAATATCAGGTATGCATATCCTTTTAATCTTTGCTTTAGGGTTTTCACTTGCTAAAACATCCTTATTTCTTTTACCAAACCGTTTTATTCATCATCTTTTTCCTATCATAATTGGGTGGTTATGTTCTCTATTTTATGTCTGGTTATCTGGAATTAATCCACCCGCTATGAGAGCAATTTTAGCTTTATCTATTTGGATTTTTTTACGTTACCAAAATAGATTGCTATCGGGTTGGCAAAAAATAGTACGCATAATTGCATTATTATTACTTTTCGATCCTTTAATGATCCTTTCTGAAAGTTTTTGGTTATCATGTTATGTGGTAATGTGCCTAATTTTCCTCTTTCAATGGGTACCACTTAGTTTATTCCTACCTAATGTCACCTATAAAAAAAGGTGGTATTTTGTACGATTACTACACCTACAATTGGGATTAACGCTGCTCTTAATGCCAATCCAACTCTTTATATTTCAAGGAACAAGTTTAGTATCAATTATAGCTAACTTATTAGCTATTCCTGTGATCTCATTTATCACATTTCCAGCTATTTTAATCGCTCTTCTATTTAGCTTAATTCAATGTTCAACTATTGCGTATTGGGCTTTATTAGTTGCTGACTGTTCAGTTAACTGGTTATTCATCAGTTTGGATTATATAAATAATTTTTGGTTTACATTCTCATACCATTTTTTATGGATAGCGCTAGTTGGTTGGTTAACGATTATTATTTGGCGAACAGGTTGTTGGCGACGATTTTACGTAACAATAGTAATTATAATAGCTCTTTTATTAACCCCTTTTTTTAGTACAAAAGAGTATAACTGGCGAGTAGATATGTTAGATGTTGGGCATGGACTTGCTATAGTTATCCATAATGGAGAGTCAGCAATTTTATATGATACGGGTGCCAAATGGGAAAAGAGTTCAGCTGCTGAGCGCGTTATCATCCCATTTTTAAAGTGGCATGGATTGAGAGTTGAAGGTGTGATTATCAGCCATCAAGATAATGACCATATTGGTGGTTTAACTGTTATTCAAAATTACTATCCGGATGCTTGGTTAATGAGTTCATCTAATCAACTTCCTAATGATTTTGAGTGCATAGCTGGTAATAGTATCATCTGGAATCAACTAACCTTTAATATCTTATGGCCTGATAAACTAACTGATAGAGCAAAAAATGGTGATTCCTGTGTCATACAGATAAGTGATGGTAAATTTTCAATATTATTAACCGGTGATCTTGAAAAAAAACAGGAGTATTTATTAACAGAGCGGTATCGTGAACAGCTATCATCTCAAATTTTACAAATTCCACATCATGGGAGTAGTACATCATCTACTTATGCTTTTTTAAGTAAAGTTAAGCCAGAACTATCACTCGCCTCAACATCCCGCTATAATCCGTGGAAACTCCCTTCAAAGAAGGCACTTGATCATTATAGAAAGTTAAATTTACCTTATTATGTTACTGCCAATACTGGTCAAATTACGCTATTTTTTTCTGACTCCGATTGGCGTGTAGTCAATATGCGTCAAGAGTTAAAACCGCGCTGGTATCATCAATGGTTTGGTACTTTAGCAAATTATGAGTAGAATAGGCTATTTTATTAAATTGATAGTCTGTTATTACAGTTAGCAAGCTAAAATATGGCTGCTTTCTATCTTCATATTTAATCTTAATGGAACAACAGTGAATCAACTGATCGAAAAACTTTGGTATGGTAAAAGTAAACTATATTGGTTATTGATACCTTTTTCCTATTTATATGGTTTAATTGCTAAATTGCGTCGTTATATATATCGTAAATTTAAGCAATGGAAACCATCTATTCCAGTTGTGGTTGTGGGTAATTTAACTGTCGGTGGCAATGGTAAAACGCCATTAGTTATTACATTAATTGATAAGTTGCAACAGAGAGGATTCAAGGTGGGTGTAGTTTCGCGTGGTTATGGCGGTAATGCGAAACAGTATCCACTGATTCTGACAGAGAAAACCACAACAGCCGAAGCAGGGGATGAGCCTGTATTAATCTATCGACGTACTAAAGTCCCATTTGCTGTTGACGCTAATCGCTGTGCAGCAGTAAAAGCGTTGTTAGACAATTTTCAATTAGATCTTATCTTAACGGATGATGGTTTACAGCACTATCAGTTAGGTCGTGATGTTGAAATTGTTGTCATTGATAGTAAACGTAAATTTGGTAACGGTTGGTGGCTGCCTGCAGGACCAATGCGTGAAAAAGCTGATCGTTTACAAACAGTTGATATGATAATTTTTAATGGTGAAAATAGCGAGTTGTGTAAAGAGAGCAGTATAGGAAATAGTACATTACAAAAAGATATAGTTAATCGTTATATTGATAAAACATACATAATGCAACTTGAGCCTCTTTATGCTATTAATTTAATATCAGGTGAGAAAAAAGCATTATCAGATTTAAAACAGATAGTTGCAATGGCTGGCATTAGTAATCCTAATCGATTTTTTACAATGCTTAAACAGTTAAATGCTAATTTGATAGGAACAAAAGCGTTTGCAGATCACCAAAATTTTAATTTTAATCTGTTAAAAAGCATTGCTAATGATCACCAAACTTTACTAATGACCGAAAAAGATGCAGTGAAATGTCAAAGCTTTGCACAACCAAATTGGTGGTATTTACCTATTGATGCAGTTATTCCAGATCAAGCTATTGATCAACTTATTTCGCTTATTGATATGGCAAAGCTACAAAAATAGCAATTAAAAACGGTTAATTTTTACTAAAATAGGGTAGAAAATGAAAGAGATATTACTTGATGCCATAGTTTGTCCTAATTGTCATGGAAAGTTGATATTTGATGCTGAGCATCAACAACTTATCTGTCCCACTGATAGATTGATCTATCTTATTAAAGATGGGATTCCTTTATTATTAACTGAGGAAGCGTCACCATTAGAAACAGAAACAGTGGTCAAAGAAACGATTATTGTTGAAACAGTATGTCAAACAACGACTGATAATAGTCATATAAAGTGTGATAATACCGTCATAATAGATTCACAAACTGATAAAGGATAATATCATGAGTGAAAAGATAAAATTTTCAGTTATTATTCCAGCCCGATACGCCTCAAGTCGTCTACCAGCAAAACCGTTAGCTGATATAGCCGGTAAACCGATGATTGTGCGTGTGATGGAGCAGGCTCAAAAATCATCAGCTTCAAAGGTTATTATTGCCACCGATCATCAACAGGTATTTGATACTGTGACCACTTACGGTGGAAAAGCTATTTTGACAAGCAGAGAACATAAATCAGGAACTGAGCGGTTAGCTGAGATAATTGATATTGAAAAGTTTGCAGATGATGAGATAGTTGTTAATGTTCAAGGCGATGAGCCGCTCATTCCACCAATAATTATAGATCAAGTTGCACAAAATCTTATGCAATATAAGACAGGTATGGCGACATTAGCAGTACCGATTGCGACACCAGAAGAGGCTTTTGATCCAAATGCCGTAAAAGTGGTAACAGATTGCAATGGTTATGCTCTTTACTTTTCTCGTGCAACTATTCCATGGGATCGCGATCGTTTTGCAAAATCAACTCAAACGATTGGCGATTTTTATCGTCGGCATATCGGTATATATGCTTATCGAGCTGGATTTATTCGTCAATATGTCAACTGGGAAACATCGCCATTAGAACAGATTGAGATGCTAGAACAGCTTCGTGTATTGTGGTATGGCGAAAAAATTCATGTAGCGGTAGCTAAAGAGCAGCCTGGAATAGGGGTTGATACTGAAGAGGATCTACAAAAAGTTCGTGCTATTTATGCTAAATTAAAATAGATTAATCTTAAAATAGTTTAATGCTATAAAAGAAGAGATAAAGCAGGGCAAAAAGGCGCAATTTAAGCGCCTTTTTAATATCATTGTTTAATCTTTATAAGATGACTAATTGAGATTATAAACAGTTAAAATGGGATATCGTCATCAAAATCCATTGGTGGTTCAGCTGATTTTGGTGCGGGTGCAGATGGAGCAGTTGGTTTAGTTTGACGTGGAGCAGAAGAGTTATTATTAGTACTTTGACCCCAGTTACCATCGTCTGACATATTTGCTGAATTACGTGATCCTAAAATTTGTAATGTACCACCCATCGGATTGATAACTATCTCTGTAGTATAGCGTTCTACACCGGCTTGATCTTGCCATTTACGAGTCTGTAATTGACCTTCGAGATAGATTTGTGAGCCTTTTTTAACATATTCACCAACTATTTCAGCAAGTTTGCCAAATACTACAATACGGTGCCATTCAGTACGATCTTTTGTCTCACCAGTCTGTTTATCTTTCCATGATTCCGATGTTGCAATACTCATATTTGCAACTGCATTACCATTTGGTAAATAACGAATTTCAGGATCTTGCCCTACATTACCTACCAAAATGACTTTATTTATACCTCGATTTGCCATTATAAACTCCTAACAATATTCATATAATAAGCGACTAAGTGCAACATTGTAGCATGATAGCAAAATAACAGCATTGAATTTAATATTAGATTGGGAGCTGTTATCCATTTTTTAATGACAATTTTCTCTCTTATCAAAAAGTCATTACAGCCGCCAATATAACTGATTAGTTAATAAACATTTGGTTAAAATTAGTTATGCAAGTTTCATAGGAATTTTGCCTTATAACGGGTATAATGCAATCACTTTTCTAATGCTATTAATACGAAATTTATTCAATATCCCAAAAAGGAGGCCTTATGATTAATGCGTTTGGATTAAAACACAAACAGTTAGTAAAGATTAATGACGAAGGCAATATTAAGGATGCAATATGGGTTGATTTAGTTGCGCCAGAAGAAGAAGATCGCGACTTTGTATTAACGCATTTAGGTCAAAATTTAGCTACCAGTATAGAGTTAGATGATATTGAAGCATCGGCTCGTTTCTTCGAAGATAATGAAGGATTGCATGTTCACTCCTTCTTTTTTTATGAAGATGCAGAAGATCGTGCTGGTAACTCAACAGTAGCTTTTACCATTCATAATGGGCGACTCTTTACCCTTAGAGAGAGGGAGTTACCCGCTTTTCGTCTCTATCGCATGCGATCACGTTACCAAAGTATGGTTGATGGTAATGCCTATGAAGTTCTCCTCGATCTTTTTGAAGTAAAAGTAGAACAGTTAGCCGACCAAATTGAGAATATTTATAGTGAACTTGAAGAGTTAAGTTTAATCATTATGGATCGTTCTGCACAAGAACATTATGATGAAGCGATAACTTCATTAGCAGAACTTGAAGATACCGCATGGAAGGTCAGACTCTGTTTAATGGATAGCCAACGAGCAATAAACTATATTGTACGTCGTGTCAAAATGCCTGCCGATCAATTAGAGCAAGCTCGAGAAGTGATTAGAGATATTGAGTCACTGATTCCACATAATGAGTCGCTATTCCAAAAAGTAAATTTTTTAATGCAGGCAGCGACAAGTTTTATCAATATTGAACAGAGTCGCATTATTAAAATTTTCTCGGTAGTATCAGTGGTCTTTTTACCGCCAACTGTAGTTGCTTCATCTTATGGTATGAACTTTGAGGTGATGCCAGAGCTTAGCTGGACATATGGTTACCCTTTTGCTTTAGGGTTAATGTTATTAGCAGGTATTGCACCTTATATCTATTTTAAAGCAAAGAAATGGTTATAGAAAAGTTAACAGCAAGGGTAGTGAAGTAAAAATGACTCAATTATTGACCGATTATGCGTTAGTGACTGATATAGGTGGAACTAATGCTCGATTTGCTCTATTTAATATTCAAACAGGCGAACTATCAGCAATAACAAAAATTGAGATAGACCCAGATCATGATCTCTTAACTTTAATTAAAAATTATATTGAGTCACAATCAGTTGGTATCAATAGCGCATGTATTGCAATTGCATGCCCCATAGATGGAACTGATCGTGTTGAGATGACCAACAATAGTTTATCCTTTTCCCGCTCACAATTAATAGCAGCACTTAATCTTAAACGGTTAGAGGTAATTAATGATTTTACTGCTGTCTCCTTTTCGGTTCCGCAATTAACTCAGCAAGATTATGTGAAAATAGACGGTGGTGATCCTAATGAGCAGTTTCCTATAGCTATTTATGGAGCTGGTACAGGACTTGGTGTTTCGCATCTCATTAAATATAATAATCAATGGATCAGTTTATCAGGTGAGGGTGGCCATGTAGAGTTACCAATGACTAATGAGATCGAAGATAAAGTATTAATTGAAATGCGTAAAAAATATGGACGCGTTTCAGCTGAACGTTTTTTATCTGGTAGAGGCATTGTTAATATCTACAATGCGCTTTTATCAATTCATAATAGACCACAACAAGAGTTAACACCTGACATTATTGTAGAAAGAGCATTAACAAATAGTTGCAATATTTGCCATCAAACATTAACACTATTTTGTACTTTTATGGGGCGATTTGGTGGTAATTTAGCGCTAACTCTAAACACTCAAGGTGGCGTCTATATTGCAGGGGGTATCGTGCCAAGATTTATCGAATTTTTTAAAGCTTCCCCTTTTAGGGCTGCATTTGAAAATAAAGGTCGCATGTCCTATCTACTTAAAAAAATCCCTGTCTATTTGATTACGCATAGTGATCCGGGTCTACTTGGTGCCGGCATCTATTTACGAAATAGTCTGAATTTGAAATAGTTTAATACCGAAAATATTAACCCACTCATTAAATAAACTTAATGAGTGGGTTTTTAAAAATTTGCTTTTTTTACTCTTTTAAAAGTTCAGTCAGTAATGATTGATATCTCTCTGCCTGTCTCTCCTGTTCTAAACCAGCGGCTTTAATAATATCACTAAGAGATTGTAATGATTCATTAAAATCATCATTAACAATTAAATAATCATAATTGTTGTAGTGTGACATTTCAGAACGCGCTTTTCTCATCCTTTTTTGGATAACTCCATCACTATCTTGCCCTCGTTTAATTAACCGTTTTTCTAATTCTGCAAGGGAAGGGGGAAGGATAAAGATCGTTTTTGCTTTAGGCATGATTTTTTGAACCTGCTTTGCACCTTGCCAATCAATATCTAAAAAAACATTCATACCTTGCGCTAAACTCTGCTCAATTTCTGCTTTGGATGTACCATAATAGTGGTCGAAAACATGAGCATGTTCAACAAAAGCATCACTGTTAATTAATGTATTAAATTGATCATTATCGACAAAGTAGTAATGTTCACCATGTTTTTCGCCAGGTCGAGGTAGCCGCGTTGTATGTGAAATAGATACTTTGGCTGGTGTAAGATTTTGCTGTTTTAAGTAAGCTTGAATTAAACTTGATTTGCCGGCACCACTTGGTGCAGAAATAATAAAAAGTGTCCCTTTTGACATACCTTATAACTCTTATTTTATTACATATTGTTTGTCATCTACGCATTATAGCTAATTTCAATAATGTAATAAAACGTTTTCCCATTTGGCGTTATTACTGTAATTTCATCATCAACTTTATGCCCAATTAGTGCTCTGGCAACGGGGCTATTAATTGAAATCCACCCTTTTTTAGGATCAAACTCATCACTCCCGACAATGCGTAGAGTCTGAATATTACCCACATCATCTTCAATTTTTACCCAAGCACCAAAAAAGATTTTACCCTCCTGTCTTGGATCATAATCGACGATGGTTAATGAATCTAACCGTTTGCTTAAAAAACGGACTCGTCTATCGATCTCTCGTAATCGTCTTTTACCATAAATATATTCAGCATTTTCACTCCGATCTCCCATTGCTGCTGCATCGGCAACCATCTGCGTCACTTTTGGTCGCTCCTCTCGCCATAAATATTTCAATTCATGATCGAGTGCCAAATAGCCTTCTCTTGTTATATAATTACTGTTTTTCATTATTAATATTTATATTGTTCCTATTTAAAGTGTACAAAGATATTGGAATATCATGATAAATAATCAAATTAGCCATATTATAGCGAATGAACTCACCGTAAAACCAGCACAAGTTTTAGCAGCCATTCAACTTTTAGATGAAGGTAGTACAGTCCCATTTATTGCCCGTTACCGTAAAGAGGTAACCGGTGGGCTTGATGATACACAGTTACGTAATCTTGATAGTCGATTAAGCTATCTACGTGAACTGGAAGATCGTAAACAGACCATCTTAAAATCGATAGATGAGCAAGGTAAATTAACAGCAGAATTAGCTAATCAAATCAGTAAGACATTAAGTAAAACCGAATTAGAGGATCTCTATCTCCCTTATAAACCAAAACGACGTACTCGAGGTCAGATTGCGATTGAAGCAGGACTTGAACCGCTTGCTGATGCCTTATGGAATAATCCAATTTTAGATCCTGATAATGAAGCTGTCAGTTATATTAATGTAGATAAAGGGGTAGCAGATAGTAAAGCGGCACTTGATGGAGCACGTTATATCTTGATGGAACGTTTTGCTGAAGATGCTGCTCTGTTAGCAAAAATTCGGCACTATCTCTGGCACAATGCCCATCTAGTTTCACAAGTTGTTACAGGTAAAGAGGAGGAAGGGGCAAAATTCCGAGACTATTTTGCACAAAATGAACTTATCTCTAAAGTACCATCTCACCGTGCGCTTGCAATGTTCCGCGGTCGTAATGAGGGTTTTTTACAGCTCTCACTTAATGCTGATCCCCATTTTGACGAACCGCCTAAAGAGAGCTATTGTGAAACTATTATCCGTGAACATCTCACTGTGCAATTAAGTGATCAACCGGCTGATAAGTGGCGTAGAGCAGTAATTAATTGGACATGGCGCATTAAAATCTTAATGCATATGGAAACGGAATTGATGACCACTTTGCGTGAAAATGCGGAAGCAGAAGCGATCAATGTATTTGCAGCCAATTTACACGACATGTTAATGGCAGCCCCTGCTGGTATGAAAGTGACAATGGGGATGGATCCAGGGCTCCGTACAGGGGTTAAAATTGCTGTAGTTGATGCAATTGGTAAACTGGTCGCGACTGAAACAATCTACCCGCATACTGGTCAGGCTGATAAAGCAGCTATGGTTGTCGCTGCACTTTGCCTTAAATATAATGTTGAACTTGTCGCTATTGGTAACGGCACGGCATCACGCGAGACAGAACGTTTCTATTTAGATGTACAGAAAAAATACCCTGATGTTACTGGTCAAAAAGTGATTGTGAGTGAAGCAGGTGCATCGGTCTACTCTGCCTCTGAACTTGCTGCGCTTGAGTTCCCTGATCTCGATGTTTCACTACGTGGCGCAGTATCGATTGCCCGTCGCCTACAAGATCCTTTAGCTGAACTGGTTAAGATTGATCCTAAATCGATTGGTGTTGGGCAATATCAACATGATGTAAGTCAAGTTCAGTTGGCTAAAAAACTAGATACTGTCGTTGAAGATGGCGTTAATGCTGTTGGCGTTAACCTCAACACAGCTTCAGTGATGTTACTCTCCCGTATTGCGGGGCTAAATCGAGTTATCGCGCAAAATATTGTTGATTACCGTAATACGCAAGGGCAGTTCACCAACCGTAAACAGCTCTTAAAGGTTTCTCGTTTAGGTCCTAAAGCATTTGAGCAGTGCGCTGGATTCCTACGTATCATGAACGGCGATAACCCTTTAGATGCGTCGGCAGTCCACCCTGAAGCTTACCCAGTTGTTGAACGAATTCTTGCACAAAGTGATAGATCATTAAAATCTATTTTAGGCGATAGTGAATTTTTAAAATCTCTTAAAGCTGTTGATTATGTTGATGACCATTTTGGGGTACCAACTGTTACCGATATTATTAAAGAGCTTGATAAACCAGGACGCGATCCAAGACCCGAATTTAAAACTGCCCAATTTGCAGAAAATATCGAAACCTTAAATGATCTTAAACTAGGCATGATTATGGAGGGAACGGTAACAAATGTGACCAATTTTGGTGCCTTTGTTGATATTGGTGTTCACCAAGATGGATTAGTCCATATTTCAGCACTAGCGGATCGCTTTGTTGATGATCCAAGAACGGTAGTTAAGACTGGTGATATTGTTAAAGTTAAAGTGGTTGAAGTTGATATACCGCGTAAACGTATCGCATTAACGATGCGGCTAGATGATAAACAGACTATGCAGAAGGGCAGTAAAACAGATTCAACAGCATCAAAATCTAGATCATCTCATAGCTCACAACCAAATAGCACCAACGGTGGTGGGATGAGTAGTGCCATGGGTAACGCTTTTGCTGCCGCATTTAAAAAAGGGAATAAGTGATGAGACAAAATATCCCCAATACGTTTGGTCTTGATGTATATGCTAAACAGGTTATCACTGTTGATTCTGTCCAAGCACTACTTTGCGCATGGCAAGAGGCTCAAGCTGCCAACTTACCTGCTCTTATTATTGGCGAGGCGAGCAACTCCCTTTTTGTCTCTGATTTTGCAGGGGTAATCATTGTAAATCGTATTGGTGGCATCTCTCTCCAAGAGACTGAATCAGAATGGATTTTAGAAGTTGGTGCAGGTGAAAAGTGGCATCACGTTGTTGAATATACAATTCAAAATCAGATTCCGGGACTTGAAAATTTAGCGCTCATCCCCGGCTGTATTGGATCAGCTGCAATACAAAATATTGGTGCATATGGTGTTGAATTAAAACAAGTAGCTGGTAAGGTTACTCTTTTAGAGCTAACAACAGGTAAAAAAGTGACGGTTACTGATGGTGAATATGGTTATCGTGATAGTATCTTTAAACATAAATTTGTTAAAAACTATGCTGTTATATCTGTTGAACTACGGTTAGCCAAAAAGTGGCGACCTAATTTAAGTTATGGTGAGTTGAAAAATCTAGAAGGTGACAATGTCACTTCTAGATTGATTTATGAGACTGTAACTAAAGTTAGACGAAGCAAATTACCTGATCCTACTATGCTCGGTAATGCCGGTAGCTTTTTTAAGAATCCAGTTGTTTGTCGTGAGGATGTAGATAGGTTATTAGTTGATTATCCTGATATGCCAATCTATCATCAAAAAGATGATCAATATAAACTTTCAGCAGGTTGGTTGATTGATCAATCTGGATTAAAAGGCTACCAAATTGGGGGCGCAGCGGTAGATCAAAAGCATGCATTAGTTTTGGTCAATAAAGATAACGCAACATCGCAAGATGTGGTTAATCTTGCCCGATATATATGCGCTACAGTTAACCAAAAATTTTCCGTCAAGCTCTCTCCCGAAATCCGGTTTATAGACAAGTTAGGCGAAGTCGATGCCGATAAGTTTTTAAAAGAGTAAATTTATATGTATGTTAAATAAAAGTTTATAATTATTAAAAAATTAAAATAAAGTTAACTATATTATTTAATTACATATATCTACAAATTATATAAGGTATATTAAATGAAACGATCTTATTCATTTATTTTATTATTGGTCAGTTTAACTTTTGTCACAATTTCATTATCAGCACTTAATACACAAGTCCCTTTATGGATGGTTCATAATGAATTCCCTGTCTGGCAAATTGGATTAATTGGATCAATCTATTTTGTCGGTAACTTGATAGGTACCATTGTTGCCAACTGGTTTATCCAAAAATTAACTGCAAGACATACTTATGCTTATACCTGTCTACTTTTTGCCATCGCAACTGTGGGATTGAGTCTATCCATCGATTTTTATAGCTGGGCTTTTTGGCGACTCTTAATTGGTATTGCTTGCTCTATTACTTGGGTAGTTGTTGAGAGCTGTGTTTTGGTAACTGGTACACTTCATACGCGCGGTAAACTGTTAGCAGTCTATATGACTATCTACTATTTAGGTACATTATTAGGTCAAGTATTACTGCAATACTTTCCAAATGAGATACTCTATTTTAGTTTCGTTATTGCTATACTGATGGGACTTGCGATCCTCTTTATTCTTTTAACCCACTATCAACTTCCAAAACGCAAAAAAAGAGGATTTGAAATTATCTCGATGATTTTACATAAAGAGGCGCGGTTAGGTCTTATTGGCTGTATAGTTGCAGGGATGTTATTGGGATCACTCTACTCTCTACTTCCCGCCTACTATTCACATTTAGGTTACAGCGATAATGGTGTTGCTAACTGGATTATTTTATTAATATTATCCGGTGTAATTGCGCAGTTTCCAGCGAGTGTTGGTGCTGATAGATATGGTCGAAGGACTATTTTAATTATTGATGGTTTAATTTTAATTGCTGCTTCAATCCTATTAATAGTTGGTTTTAATGATCTGCTTGCTATTATTTTATTGGGAGCAAGTTGCTATACTCTTTACCCATTAGCGATGGCTTGGGCCTGTGCTACTGTAAAAAAACAGGAAATTGTTGCAATGAACCAAGCGATGTTATTAATCAGTACTGTAGGAAGTCTAATTGCACCAGCAGTTATCTCGTTAGCGATGGAAAAATTCAATAACCGATATCTTTTTGTCAGTTTTATTTTTATCTCGCTCTTTTATATTGTTCTATTGCTATACAAAAGAGGAAACAATGCGCAATCACAGCAATCCACTCAAACTAGTTAAGATTTTAGCTGATGGTCATTTTCATTCAGGCGAAGAGTTAGCGACGCAGTTTGGTATAACGCGTGCAGGTATTAACCGATACATTAAAATTTTACGTGGTTGGGGGCTATCTTTATCCTCAATACAGGGCAAAGGTTACTGTTTAGATTCGCCGCTTGATCTATTAGATATTCAAAAAATTCACGATTACTCTTTATCACATAATCGATCATTACAATGTGAAGCTACAAGTAAATTAACTAAATATAACCTAAATAGTGCTACTGCTAAGATGCGACAAATTGAGTTATTACCTATCATTGACTCAACTAATCAATATCTTTTAGATCGAGTTAACCAGTTACAGTCTGGTGACTGTTGTATTGCTGAATTCCAATCAAAAGCACGTGGAAGGCGAGGGCGCCAGTGGTTTGCCCCTTTTGGCAGCAATCTCTACTACTCCATGTATTGGCGATTAGAGCAAGGTATAGCAGCGGCAATGGGTATGAGTTTAGTTGTTGGTATAACCGTTGCGGATACATTAAATAAATTAACAGGTCAAAATATTAAGGTTAAATGGCCAAATGATCTCTATCTAAATGATAAAAAATTAGCGGGAATTTTAGTTGAATTAACAGGTAAAGCAGGTGACATGGCGCATGCAATTATTGGTATCGGTATTAATATAATGATGAAAAATCCTGATAACTCAGTTGTCAATCAAGCATGGGCAAATTTAGGTAAAGTAGATCGCAATCTATTAGTTGCCAATCTTATAGATGCACTACAAATTGCATTAACTAAATTTGAGCAATCAGGTTTAGCCCCTTTTATTACAGATTGGAATCGATTGGATAATTTTGCGAATCGTAAGGTAAAGCTACTTATAGGGGATGAGGTAGTTCGCGGCATCGCAAAAGGGATTAATGATCAAGGAGCGCTGCTTTTGGAACAAGATGGTTCAACTAAAGCCTATATTGGTGGTGAAATATCGCTACGTAGTGACTCTTAGAATACTCAAGGATTTTAAACTGTTATCTCTATATGGCACAAAACATGACAATCTAACAATAGAGTGTGAAATAGAATATATAAAAAGGGGATTCCATGCAGAATTTTGAACTTGAAAAAATTATAAATCAGGAGCTTCAGACCCACCTATATCGCGATTATGCGCCTAATGGACTTCAAGTTCAGGGGCGTTCTAATATAAAAAGAGTAGTAACTGGCGTAACTGCATGTCAGCTGTTAATTGATAAAGCTGTAGCATTGAATGCTGATGCCATTATTGTTCATCACGGTTATTTCTGGAAAAACGAACCAGAGACTATCACCGGCATTAAATATCAGCGCATTAAAACTTTAATAACTCATGATATAAATCTATTTGCTTATCATCTCCCACTTGATGGTCACCCAACATTAGGTAATAATGCTCAGCTTGCTAATTTACTTGATATCAAGCCAGATCCACGCAAAAATATAACAGATCTCCTATTTACTGGAACGTTAAACAAACCTTTAACGGCAGCTCAATTAAAAGATAAAATTACTCAACAACTCTATCGAGAACCTCTCACTTCAAATACCAATGCGCCAGAATTAATTAAGCGTATAGCATGGTGTAGTGGTGGTGGGCAGGATTATATAGAAAATGCAGCAATTCAGGGATATGAGGCTTTTATTACCGGTGAAGTTTCAGAGCGGACTATCCACATCGCACGAGAATATGGTATTAATTTTTATGCAGCAGGTCACCACGCTACTGAACGATATGGGGTGGCAAAACTGGGGGAGTGGTTGGCAAATCAATATGATTTAGAGGTGATCTTTATCGATATTGATAATCCCGTTTAGTATAAATATAAATTATCATCGAACTCATACTATAAATCCTTTATAACAAAGTTGAATTTAATAAGTAAATATCGCATACTGGCAACACATTTTTTTATCGTTTATACCGAATTTATTGTTGTAAAAAAGTGTATAAAAAAGCCTATTACTGACAATAATATTCAATTACTACCAATATGAGAGGTCTATTTTATGTTTACAGGAAGTCTTGTTGCAATGGTAACCCCGATGGATTCGCAAGGGAAAGTAGATCGAGTAAGCTTAAAAAAATTAGTCGAATATCATATTACAAGTGGCAGTTCAGCCATTATTTCGGTAGGTACCACGGGTGAATCAGCTACATTAGATCATGATGAACATATCGATGTGATTAAACAGACTTTAGAGTATGCAGATGGACGCATTGATATTATTGCCGGTACAGGTGCTAATGCAACAAAAGAGGCTATAGCACTGACCAATAAAGTTGAAAATATTGGTGTAGTTGGTTGTTTAACTGTTGTGCCTTACTATAATAAACCGACCCAAGAGGGTATGTATCAGCATTTTAAAGCCATTGCCGAAAACTCCTCACTCCCGCAAATTCTCTATAATGTTCCAGGTAGAACTGGAAGCGATCTTAAACCTGAAACAGTTGGTCGTTTATCAAAAATAAAAAATATTATTGCACTAAAAGATGCCACAGGTGATCTCACTCGTGTTTATAAAACCCGTCAATTGGTTGGGAAAGATTTTAAATTATTAAGTGGTGATGATATCACCTTTTTAGATTTTATGATTTTAGGTGGTGATGGAGTTATTTCAGTTACGGCAAATGTAGCCGCTAAAGAGATGGCAACTATTTGTCAATTGGCAGAAAATCAGCAGTTTAGTGAAGCTAGAGTGCTAAATAATAGCTTGATTGCACTACATAAAAACCTATTCATTGAGCCAAATCCAATTCCAGTAAAATGGGCTTGTGCACGGTTAGGTTTAATTAAAGATAATGCAATACGGTTACCAATGACACCATTAACCGAAGATGCAATTCCAGAGATGGAATTTGCATTGAAAAATGCAAAATTGTTGTAAGTTATTATAGTTGTATTAATTGTTAGGCAGTTATGGTTATCCGTTTGTCAAAACAAAAATGTTTGAGTTACTATTAAGTAGAGATCTTACTAATACCTTAATAGAGATAAACGGTTTTTTAATCTCACTATTAAATTTATAAGTAGATATTTTATGTTTAATACTATTTTTCAAGAAAATACTTTTTTAAATAAAAATTTTTTAAAGAGAACAGCTATTTTAATTACACTTAGCTCTATTTTTATAACTAGCTGTAGTAGTAACAATCGTTATCAACGTGAAGTTGAAGGTAATGATGATTACCTAAATTCACCCACTTTAAAACCATTGGTTATACCTAAAGGGATGGTCATTCCAGCTGAATCTTCAGAGTTTTATATATTTGGCACATCCAAAGATGGTCACTTAGGTAAAGAGGTTGATATTCGTCCGCCACTTCTTCCTATTCCAACTATTGTTGATGCTACCGCTACCTATGATAAAGGTGTTATAACATTAGATGTGCCAGCGAATAGTGGACTCTTTGAATCTATACCATCAACACTTGCAAAGAATAATATCAATGTTGAAATAAATAATAACAGTACAATTAAAACTGTTAATACACTCTTTGTACGCGCTGATGAAAATCAACCAATCGAAGCCGCTTACTTAATTCAACGTAGCATTTCAAATGAACGTGAAATTGTCACTATAAAATTAACAAATTTGAGACAATCTGGACAAAATATCTCAAATCCAATGGAAATTCAACGTTATACTTCAATCCTATCTAATAAGATCATGGAAGCTGTTGCACCGACGCCAACATTAATACCGCCATCAAGTGAAGATGATGATAAAGATAAAAGTAACTAATTATTGAAAGAATAAAGTTATTAAAATGATGTTATTAAAAGATTGTAGTTATTAAAATAAAGTTAAAAGGCTTATAAAATGGAAAAATTATCAGAACTCTATCGAGGAAAAGCTAAAACTGTTTACTCTACCGAGAATCCTGATCTCCTCATTCTTGAATTCCGTAATGATACCTCTGCACTTGATGGTCAGCGTATTGAACAGTTAGAACGTAAAGGTTTAGTGAATAATAAGTTTAACTATTTTATTATGAATAAACTGCATGAAGCAGGTATTCCAACACAAGTTGAAGCGTTACTCTCTGATACTGCTATTTTAGTAAAAAAATTGGATATGATCCCTGTAGAGTGTGTAATCCGTAACCGGGCAGCTGGCTCATTAGTAAGACGACTTGGAGTTGAAGAGGGTTTTATATTTAATCAACCAACCTTTGAACTTTTCTTAAAAAATGATGAGTTACATGACCCTATGGTTAATGACTCACTCTGTTATGCTTTTAATTGGGCAACTGAAGCACAGCTTAGTCAAATGAAAACTCTAAGTTTTAAAATTAACACAATTTTAAGTGATCTATTTGATAAAGCTGGATTAATTTTAGTTGATTTTAAACTTGAGTTTGGACTCTTTAAAGGTGAGATTACTTTAGGTGATGAGTTCTCTCCTGATAACTGCCGTTTATGGGAAAAAGAGACTTTGAAAAAGATGGATAAAGACCGTTTTCGCCAAAACTTAGGTGGTGTCATTGAAGCCTATGAAGAGGTAGCAAAACGTATAGGTGTTACCCTATAATGATTCTAATGATCTAGTTTTTATCACTATTATTTAAATTACTAATATTTAAATTACTAGTATATAAATTACTAGATAGAACAACCAGTTAAAATAACTAGTTAAAACGACTTTTTAAAGCACTGATTAGACTAAACCATAATGTTTGCACAATTTGATATCACATTTTTCATTTTACTTGCACTTGCTGCTATCTGTTATTTAGCTAACAATAATAGTGTTACTTTTGCAGTTCTATTACTGTTACTTTTTAAATTAACACCACTTGCTACTTTTTTCCCTTTCTTAAACCATTATGGATTAACTATCGGCATCGTTATTTTGACTGCTGCAATGATGGTGCCACTAGCCGATGGCTCACTAAATGTGAAGATGATTTTATCCTCCTTCGCCTCTTGGAAGTCAATCGTAGCAATAGCTGTTGGGATTTTAGTATCTTGGTTAGGTGCAAGAGGGGTGACGACTTTAGGTGCTAATCCTACGATAATTAATGGTTTAATTGTTGGTACACTGATTGGCGTCGCCTTTTTTAAAGGGATACCCGCAGGGCCAATAATTGCAGCCGGAATATTATCGTTAATGATTGGTAAAAGTTAATTGGTGATATCCATAACTATGGAATCACGAAAGCTTTTTATTTTTCAAGGTGAAATTGCATCATTATCGGATCTGATAATAGATCATCATGGAGATTGGCTTTTTATCACGCCACATGCCGATCTCCACCAACACTATCCTGCTAATTTCATAAAGTTAATAGAGAAAAGTCACTGTTTAACCAGTAAAGCAAAATTATTACTTGGTAAATCGTATCGTCATGCAATTTTTGATGGCACAACAAGTTTCAATTTAGATGCTTTATCAATTCTAGCAGGTACCTTAACTAAAGAGAGCCTATTAATTTTACTGCTCCCCAATAAGTGTTGGTTAGATGGCGATAGTCTACGTTGGAATGAGGGTAATAGCCCTATTCATACACCTAATTTTATAGCGCATCTTCTTGATACTATTCAGAAATTAAATATTCCTCTTTTAGACTTAACTCAGAAAAATAATTTATGTAAAGATAATTTTATTCCTAAAAAACCAAATGGCGACCTCAATCTTGATGAGCAGCAGACTACTTTACAGCGCCTCTTGCAGAGTGATAAAAATATTCTGGCACTTATAGCTGGGCGCGGGCGTGGTAAATCTGCACTTGCAGGACGTTTTACTCATCAACGTAACGCAATTGTCACTGCTCCTAATAGATCTGCATTAGTCACCTTCTATCAGTTTGCTTCACCCACAACACCTTTTTATGCGCCTGATGAACTTTTATTAACCACGCTGCAAACAGAACCCGAATTTATCATAATTGATGAAGCAGCAATGTTACCGCTACAACTATTAGAAAAAATATTACAACTATCACAAAAGCTACATTGCCGTATTTTATTGACCACCACGATCGATGGTTATGAAGGGACAGGGCAAGGGTTGTTACTAAAATTGTTGAAAAATAGAGATGTTGACTATCTCTATTTAGATCAACCGCTACGCTGGGATAGAGACGATATTATTGAAAAATTTATAGATCACCTATCGCTTAATGTAAAAAATGAGCCGATAACTTTAAAGAATAGGAGTAAAGAATCTCGTCAGATTGCAGATAAAGAGTTTACTTTTGTTAATCGTAGTAGTTTAACCAATTTAATATCTATCTATCAGTTACTTAAATCAGCTCATTACCGGACAACCTTAACCGATCTTCGTCGCCTATTCGATGCACCAAATTTACTTATTGCAGAGGCAAAGGGAGAAAATCAATTATTTGGTGCTATGATTGCGCTATTAGAAGGCGGATTAGATGATGAGCTAATTGATCAAGTGTGGCAAGGTGTTAGGCGTCCGAAAGGTAATCTGGTTGCGCAATCTTTAGTTGCTCATGCTGGTGAGAAATTGGCAGCAAAATTGAGATCAATAAGAGTAAATCGCATTGCAGTAGATCATCTATTTCGCAGGCAACATATTGCAAAACAGCTGATAAACTTTATTGAAAATTATGCAGTAACAGAACAGATCGATTTTATCTCAGTAAGTTTTGCTTACGATCCAGCAGTTTATGCTTTTTGGGAGGCATGCGGATTTACCTTAGTTCATGTGAGTAGCCATAAAGAGTCAAGTAGTGGTAACTACTCAATTATGGTAATAAAAGCATTAAGCCAGCGGGGTAATCTACTTCGAGATAATTTACAATATAAGTTACAACGTAACTGGTATTGGTTATCAAAACTTATCGATCTAGATCTTCCGATAGTGGCTAGCTTAGATCAATACTTTTTATTACAAGATTATGAAGAGGTGAAGGGATTTGCCAACTACTACCGCCCATTTGAAGCAAGTTATCCAGCACTATGCCGTTTAATTATAATGAGCAAAATTAATGTGTTTGAGAGTGGTAAAACAGATTACCCTATCTTGTCTACATTACTTGAACCGCAAAAATGGCAATTTAAACAGGCAACAGTAGGGAAGAAAACAGTATTGAAAAGATTAAAACAAGAAGTTGTAAAGTTGCTTGATGATTATCAAATAGCTGATATTTTATGACGCCATAATCTTTACTACCTGTTTTTAAAATAGTTTTTTAAATGGTTTTTTTAAATGGTTTTTTACTTGAAAAATAATTTAAAGAAAACGCTTTAGCAAAATGGTAGAGATTATATATTGCCTAAACTATGTAATTTTTACAGGGCATCTGCCCTGTATTTTTTTATATCTCTTATCTTTTTACGGCAATTATCTTCTGATTAATTCCTATTTTTTGAGGAACATTTATGAATAGGAAATTTATGAATAAAAATGCACTCAATAACCAATATAGATCAACTCTCCATAAAAATGGTATTCACTATTTTCTGCTTGGTTGGTCACTTGCATTTAAGCCAGGTATTAGGCGATTTGTCTTTTTCCCACTATTGGCAAATATTGTGATTATGTCAGCACTATTCTATTGGCTATTTTCTTCAATTGTACCGATTATTGATGTTGGATTATATTTTTTGCCTAGTTGGCTTCACTGGCTGGGTCACCTCTTTACTGCGCTGCTCACTTTAACGCTAGCAATTCTATTCTGCTATTTTTTTAGTTTCATAATGAATATCATTGCAGCGCCATTTAATGGACTATTAGCCGAGCAGGTAGAAGCAAAATTGACGGGAATTACTGTACCAAATAACTCTTGGTTGAGTTTAATTACTGATCTTCCTCGCATTTTCTATCGTGAGTTACAAAAATTGGTTAATTATCTACTATGGGCAATTCCGCTTCTATTGACCTATTTTATTCCAATCGTTGGGCAAACTATTACCCCTATTATTTGGTTTCTCTTTACTGCGTGGTGGATCAATATTCAGTACGCTGATTATGCTTTTGATAACCATAAAATCAGCTTTCATAATATGAAAAGGTTATTACGACAAGATAGGGTGGATAATCTACTGTTTGGTACTTTAGTGGGGCTATTTACGCTATTACCACTTTTAAATCTTATTATAATGCCGATTGCCGTCTGTGGATCTACGGCAATGTGGGTGGATCGTTATCGTAAACCGGCGCTGTTAGGTGATATTAGATAACTATTATTAAATAATTGTTATTAAATAACTGTTATTAATAAAATAATATTAATTAGATCTTAATAGTAAGATGATTATAGAATCCATTAAATATGTATAGTAAATTAAAGCCTATATTCAATTGAAAAAATTAACTTTTTTTTGACCAATCATCATCTTCATAAGGAATAGGTTTTATTCCCTTTCTTTTTTGAATATAGGACTTAAAATTAAGTCTATTCAGTGCTTTTATTGTATTGATAAATATGCCAATAATAATGATAAGAATTATCCACCAATAATCTTTTAACCACTCCATCTCTACTAATACCTCATAGTTAACATTGAGTTTACCGAGTTTATTAAAGCGTTTTTAATAAACTCGCTTGTTAGTTGTAAAAAGATACTATTTAGGCGCTTTTAGGAGCAATTTTTCGAGTACTCGCTGATAGATCGCTTTTAAAACTGTAATATCTTGGCAATCAACATTTTCATCTATTTTATGAATTGTTTTACTTAACACACCAAATTCAACCACTTGGCAACCCATCTTAGCTATAAACCGCCCATCAGAAGTACCGCCCGTTGTGGAGAGTGCTGTATCAACTCCGGTTAATGTTTTTATCGCCTCTGCAAGCGAATCAGTCAACAGACCTTTAGGGGTTAAAAAAGGTTTACCTGAATGGCGCCAAGTTAAGGTGTAATTTAGGTTATATTTGGTTAGAATCTGCTCTACTCGTGACTTAATCTCACTCTCTGTCAACTCACTACTGTAACGGAAATTAAATTGGATGGTGAGATCTCCTGGGATCACATTTTCTGCTCCAGTTCCACCATTAATATTGGCAATCTGCATTGTTGTTGGTGGGAAGTATTGATTGCCATTATCCCAAACTGTATTAACCAACTCATTGAGTGCTGGTGCAAAACGGTGAATAGGATTTTCGGCAAGATCTGGATAAGCAACATGCCCTTGGATACCATGGATGACAAGATTAGCAGTTAAGGAACCACGGCGACCATTTTTAATCTGATCACCAAGGATTTGATTGCTTGATGGCTCCCCAACAATACAGTAATCAACTCGTTCATTGTTTGACATTAAGGCATCAACCACTTTAACGGTACCATCAGAAGCGTCCGCCTCTTCATCTGAGGTGATTAAAAATGCAACTCGACCACTATGGTTTGGGTACTGTTTAACAAAATCCTCTGCTGCGCAGATCATTGCCGCTACACCACTTTTCATATCTGATGCACCGCGGCCATAAAGTCTATTATTGTCATCAATGGTTGGGGTATAAGGGGGGTATCTCCATTTACTCTCATCACCGGCAGGTACAACATCAGTGTGTCCTGCAAACATTAAAGTGGGTTCACTGCTATTACCATGAAAAGCCCATAAATTCTTTGTATTACCAAAATTCATCTTTTCAATTGTAAATCCAAGTGGTTTCAATCTATCGATCAGAATTTGTTGGCAATTTTTATCATCTGGACTGATCGACTTTTCAGCAATCAATGCTTTTGTTAAAGCAATAACAGGTTCACTCATAGGGGATTCTCATTGTAAAGGTCACTATTTTAGTAGTCGTCCAAAATAGTAGTTGGAAAAAATATCTGCACATTATATCAGCTAACTCTCATACTCTCTATGATGAAGCGATCCATTTTTAGAGCATTTTATTTGATTATAACGATCTAAACCCTAAAACAAATTTGCACTATATTTATGATTATCATTGCTATATTAATTTCAATTATTGGTAATAGTTGTAAATATTAAATTTTATATTTTGTTTACATATTACTGTTAACTTGTTAAGATTCTGTGTGATTTTATTTTTATGTAGGTTTAAAAAATGGTCTATCTCTCTATTGTGACAATTATTTGGTCATTCTCATTTAGCTTTATTGCCGTCTATCTTAGTGGTCAGGTCGATACATGGTTTGCTGTTATTAGCCGCATTCTACTCGCTTTTATCACTTTTATCCCTTTTTTACGTTTTAAAAACATCTCATTAAAACAGATTTTGCTTTTGATGGGGGTAGGGGCGTGCCAATTGGGGATTATGTACTTTTTTTACTATAACTCCTTTTTATATATCTCTGTTCCAGAAGTGCTCCTATTTACTATTTTTACCCCTATCTATGTCACTATCATTTATGATCTCCTCCAACGCCATACCTTACGGTTAAGCTATCTATTTACGGCAATAATTGCGGTTATCGGTACGGCTATCATCCGTTATGATCATATCAGTCAAAACTTTTTAATTGGCTTTTTATTAGTGCAAGGTGCCAATCTTGTCTTTGCTTTAGGGCAAGTCGGCTATAAACGTATTATAGAACTCTATCCAATGCCACAATATCAAGCTTTTGCTTGGGTCTATGCTGGTGCTGTAATAGTTGCAATGGTTGGTTGGTTACTATTTGGGAATCCTGAAAAATTACCAACAACATTAACCCAATGGACTATTATTGTCTGGCTTGGTGTAGTTGCATCAGGATTATGTTATTTTTTATGGAATTATGGCGCAACTAAGGTCGATTCTGGAACGCTTGCAATTATGAATAATATGGTTATTCCAACCGGTATTTTAGTTAATGTGATCATCTGGCATCAGCAGATAGATTGGCCACGTTTTCTGTTAGGGAGTGCAGTAATTGTTTTTGCGTTAATTCTTCACTATCGACTTAAATCAGTTTCTACTAAATAGTTAGAATAGTTAAAAAGTAAGATAGATTATTTCAGGCATCATGCACACAATCGTGTTAACTGATTAACTGATTAACTGAGAGTGACGTAACAAATCTATCTTAATAACACTTTTTTCTGCTAACCTTTTACAGATGCCCTTACTAAATAGTAACTATATATATGTAATTAATAGATAGGGCTATCTGTTATCACGAATAAAATACCACTCAGATTCAGAGGAACGAGATGGTGCAAAACGGTATCCTTCAAGGTTAAAATCTTTAATATCTTTTGCCTGAGTAATGCTATTTTTGATAATAAAACGGCTCATCAATCCCCGTGCTTTTTTGGCATAAAAACTGATAATTTTATAGTCATCACCACTTTTATCTAGAAAGATGGGTTGAATTATTGTCGCTTTTAACTTCGCAGGAGTAATAGCTTTAAAATACTCATTTGAGGCGAGATTGATTAATGTCTTCTCCTCTTGTTGTTCACTTAAAGTCTGATTTAATGCTACTGTTAAACGATCACCCCAAAATTGATAGAGATTACTATTATTGCCATTTTTGAGATGAATTCCCATCTCTAAACGGTAAGGTTGTATTAGATCTAATGGACGCAATAAACCATATAATCCAGACAAAATACGGAGATGAGATTGTGAAAACTGCAAATCTTTATCATCAAAATCCTCTATATGCAGCCCTTTATAGACATCACCTTGAAAAGCAAAAATTGCTTGCCTTGCATTGGAGAGATTGAAATTAGAATGCCACTGTTGGAATCGATCATAATTTAGCTCTGCCAGTTTAGGGCTTATTGACATCAATTGTTTAATGTCACTAACCGACAACTTTTTGCAATCTTTAATGAGCCGTTCGGTATCACTCATAAATTTGGGCAATGTATGCGTTTTACTTGGTAATGGTGATTCAAAATCTAAAGATTTAGCGGGGGATATGATGAGTAGCATAAAGTTAGTGATCTCATATTGTGTGACAAAATAAGATCTATTTTACAGCTTATTGTTTTAAAAAGGGAGTTAAAAAGAGAAGGCATTAACATCTCTTTTTAACAAAAAAACGACAGTGGAATAGAGTAAATTAGAGACAAAAATCTTTAATCAGCTGTTCTATGGTCATTTTCCCTGGTTTTAAAAAATCCATCGAGATAAACTCATCGGGTTGATGTGCCTGCTCAATCGAACCCGGTCCTAAAACAATGGTGGGGGCGATCTTATTTAAAAATGGTGCTTCTGTTGAATAGTTGGCTGTCTCTGCTGTTTTACATAGTAATTTTTCAATATTCTGTAGTTGTGGATTATCTTTTTTACACTCGTAACCTGGTATCGGTATGACTGCATGTTCGACTGAAATACGATTAGGGTATTGATCCATAACAGGTTTTAATGTATCGCAAACCAGATTAAATATAGTATCAATATCATTTTCAGGAAGAACCCGAATATCAATCACCAGTTCACAACAACCGCAGATACGATTAGCAGCATCACCGCCATGAATTATGCCTAAATTGAGCGTCGGGTAGGGGACAGTGAAACCATCATTATGATACTTATCTTTAAATTGTTGTTTAAGTTTGAGTAACTGCCCAACGACTAAATGCATAATCTCAATCGCATTGATCCCTTTATCAGGATCGCTGGAGTGTCCTGACTTACCAACCACTTTAATTGAGTTTGAGATAAAACCTTTATGTGCACGGATTGGAATTAATGAGGTTGGTTCACCAATAATTGTGCAGTCAGGTTGCAACGCAGTATGTTTAGCAAAATAAGCAGCACCTGCCATTGTGGTCTCTTCGTCTGCTGTAGCTAGCACATAGATAGGTTTAGTTAACTTTTTGAGATCCATATCGCGTAGAGCCTCTAAAATAAAGGCAAAAAAACCTTTCATATCTGCACTGCCTAAGCCATATAATTTATTATCTTCTTCCGTTAATTTAAAAGGATCTTTATGCCAAAGTCCCTCATCAAAAGGGACAGTATCAGTATGGCCACTTAATAAAAGTCCACCTTGACTATGGTTATCATTGTTAGAGTATGTCGCTAAGAGATTAAATTTATTGCGAGTATTAGGTACCGCTTCGATAGAGATTGTAAAGCCTAAATCATTAAACCAAGTCGCTAATTTATCGATGACTGGTCTATTAGGTTGATCCAATTTTTCATTTGATACACTACTTATTGTTGGGGTGGAGATAAGTTCATTATAAATTGTTAAAAAAGAGGGGATCGCCATATTAATTGCCTTAAATTATTATTTCTTATGATTGATCAAATTAAACAAACAAAATAAGTTCTAAACAAATTTATTTATACTATCTTTTTATTTATATTATCTTGATTTTTAATAAAATAGCCACATATAGTCAAGACTGCATAGAGATCTGTATAAAATAAAGGCTATTAGCATATCATTTACTTACCCCAAAACCAAAGATCCAAATAGTATTTAAAACATTGATGAATAGTGATATTATACGCGGTCAGTTTTTTACTATGCCATTTATTGATGCATGTGCGCTTCCGTATGGCGCACCACTGTAATTAAGGAACTATTATGCCAATTATAACCCTTCCTGATGGAAGTCAACGTCAATTTGATAAGCCCGTTACTGTTTTAGAAGTTGCACAAGATATAGGGGCAGGTTTAGCCAAAGCATGTATCGCAGGTCGTGTTGATGGTGAACGTAAAGATGCTTCAGATCTCATTAATCATGATGCTAAACTTGAGATTATTACCGCAAAAGATGAAGATGGATTAGAGATTATTCGCCACTCTTGTGCTCATCTACTTGGTCATGCAATTAAACAGTTATGGCCAGATACCAAAATGGCTATCGGTCCTACTATTGATAACGGTTTTTATTACGACATTGATTTAGGTCACTCATTAACAGAGGAAGATCTTGTTGCACTTGAAAAACGTATGCATCAACTGGCTAACCAAGATTACGATGTGATAAAAGAGGTGGTGAGTTGGCAGCAAGCAAGAGATGTTTTTTGGGAACGTAATGAGCCCTATAAAATTGCCATTTTAGATGAAAATATTCCAAAAGATGCAACACCAGCACTTTATCATCATCAAGAATATATCGATATGTGTCGTGGTCCCCATGTACCAAATATGCGCTTTTGCCACCATTTCAAGTTACAAAAAGTTGCAGGCGCTTATTGGCGTGGTGATAGTAAAAATAAGATGCTGCAGCGTATTTATGGTACAGCTTGGGCAGATAAAAAACAGTTAGATGCCTATCTCAATATGTTAGAAGAGGCGGCAAAACGTGATCACCGTAAAATTGGTAAACAACTTGACCTCTATCATATGCAAGAAGAGGCTCCAGGTATGGTGTTTTGGCACAATGATGGTTGGACAATTTTTAGAGAGCTTGAAGTATTTGTTCGCACAAAACTAAAAGAGTATAACTACCAAGAGGTGAAAGGTCCATTTATGATGGATCGCGTGCTATGGGAAAAGACAGGACACTGGGACAACTATAAAGAGTTAATGTTTGTCACCTCTTCTGAAAATCGTGAATACTGTATAAAACCGATGAACTGCCCAGGGCATGTACAGATCTTTAATCAAGGTCTGAAATCTTATCGTGATCTACCACTACGCATGGCAGAATTTGGTAGTTGTCACCGTAATGAACCATCAGGATCACTACATGGTTTGATGCGTGTGCGCGGTTTTACCCAAGATGATGCACATATATTTTGTACAGAGAGCCAGATTCGCAGTGAAGTAAATAGCTGTATAAAGATGGTATACGATATGTATAGCACCTTTGGTTTTAAAGATATCACTGTGAAATTATCAACTAGACCTGAAAAACGGATCGGTAAAGATGAAATTTGGGATCTGGCCGAAAAAGATTTAGCTGAGTGCTTAACTGAAAACGGCATAAAATTTGAGTATTTACCAGGAGAGGGGGCTTTTTACGGTCCTAAAATTGAATTTACTCTTCATGACTGTTTAGGTCGTGCATGGCAATGCGGTACTATTCAACTTGACTTTATGCTACCGGGACGACTAGATGCAACTTATGTTGGTGAGGATAATGAGCGCCATGTGCCAGTTATGATCCATAGAGCTATTCTTGGATCGATGGAGCGTTTCATCGGAATTTTAACCGAAAACTGTGCTGGATTTTTCCCAACATGGTTGGCACCACTGCAAGTGGCTGTGATCAATATCACCAATAATCAGTCTGAATATGCAACACAATTGACTGAAAAATTAAAAAAAGCAGGCATTAGAGCGAAAGCAGACTTGAGAAATGAAAAAATTGGGTTTAAAATTCGCGAGCATACATTGAAACGTGTTCCATATATGTTTGTCTGTGGTGATAAAGAGATGGAATCAGGAACTGTTTCAGTTCGAACTCGTCAAGGTAAAGATCTTGGTAGCTTTGAAGTGGAACATGTTATAGAATTGTTGCTTAACGAAATTCAGACTCGTTCATTAGAACAGCTGAATTAGTCATAAAATTTTTTTGGAGGAACTGGATATTAAAGTCAGTAAACGAATTCAAACAACCCGTGCACATAAGATTAATGATGAGATCACTGCACGCGAAGTAAGGCTAACCGGTGTTGACGGTGAACAGATGGGGATCGTCAGCTTAAATGATGCGCTAAAACAGAGTGAAGAAGCTGGTTTAGACTTAGTTGAAATCAGCCCTAATGCCGAGCCACCTGTCTGTCGAATTATGGATTATGGCAAGTTCCTCTATGAAAAGAGTAAAGCAACAAAAGAACAAAAAAAGAAACAAAAGGTTGTTCAGGTTAAGGAGATTAAATTTCGACCTGGTACAGACGAAGGCGATTATCAGGTAAAACTCCGCAGCCTGATTCGCTTTCTTGAAGATGGCGATAAAGCTAAAGTTACGCTACGATTCCGTGGACGTGAAATGGCACACCAACAGATAGGTACTGAGATGCTTGAACGTATTAAAAGGGACTTAGCTGATTTGGCAGTTGTTGAATCTTATCCAACTAAGATTGAAGGACGCCAAATGATTATGGTGTTAGCGCCGAAGAAGAAATAGTGGTTTATCAAGTCTATTTTTAATTCTGTTTTATCGACTTTTCTAATAATCCATTAATGGATTATTAAATTAGTTTTAATTTAAATAGAATAAAAAATACACCACTGTTTTATGTTATCAACAATGCGAAGTGGAAATTTTTAAAATGCCAAAAATTAAGACAGTAAAAGGCGCAGCAAAGCGCTTTAAAAAAACAGCTTCTGGTGGCTTCAAGCATAAACAAGCTAACAAGAGTCATATCCTAACCAAAAAATCAACTAAACGTAAACGTCATTTACGTGGTTTGACCATGGTGTCAAAAGGTGATTTAGGTTTAGTTAAAGCGTGTGTTCCATACGCCTAACTGATTAATTAAATAGAATAGTAATTTAATAGAGGATATAAATTATGGCTCGTGTTAAACGTGGTGTTATTGCTCGTGCACGTCACAAGAAAATTTTAAAACAGGCGAAAGGTTATTATGGTGCACGTTCGCGTGTTTATCGTGTTGCTTTTCAAGCAGTAATTAAAGCTGGTCAATATGCGTATCGTGACCGCCGTCAACGTAAACGTCAATTCCGCCAATTATGGATTGTACGTATCAACGCTGCAGCACGTCAATGTGGACTATCTTATAGCCGTTTTATTAATGGTTTAAAGAAAGCTTCAATCGAGATTGATCGTAAAATCTTAGCTGACATTGCTGTATTTGATAAAAATGCATTCGCTGCATTAGTTGAAAAAGCAAAAGCTGCATTATAAGTATTGATAAAAGCCGATATATTCGGCTTTTATTTATTTAATTAGTAAACTGGGTGTGCTCTATTTTAATCATAGTTATTTTTCGTTTATTTTTTTAGTTTTGTAGGTATTTTTTGAAGAAAATAAAAAACGAAAAATAATTAAGAAGGCCTCTTAAGTGAGGCCTTTTTGTTTATTCTAATTAATATTTAATATCATGATTTTTAATAAAAAATACATTGATTAAAAAACGATTAAAAAACATAGTAATCAAAAGAGAAGTTAACATCATAGACTCTATAAGTCGGAGAATAAAATGTCTCAATTAATTGAACTGGTAAAGAGAGCAAAAAGTGAAATTGATGCTGCCAGCGATATCAATGCTATAGAACAGATCCGTGTTGAATATCTAGGGAAAAAGGGCTTTTTTACCCTACAGATGGCCTCACTGCGTGATGTACCAGCAGAAGATCGTCCTGCCGTTGGTCAAAAGATCAATGATGCAAAACAAGAGGTAGTTGTAGCGCTAAATAGCAAAAAGTCCATATTAGAAAGAGCAATCCTTGATGCAAAACTTGCTAGTGAAACATTAGATGTTACGCTGCCTGGTAGGGCAATGGAAGTTGGAGGTCTACATCCAGTAACCAAAACAGTTAATCGATTAGTCGATTTCTTTGGTGAACTCGGTTTTAATGTTGAGACAGGTCCTGAAATTGAAGATGATTACCATAACTTTGATGCGCTAAATATTCCATCTTATCATCCAGCTAGGGCGGATCATGATACATTTTGGTTTGATGCTAAACGTCTGTTACGTACGCAAACATCAACGGTACAGATTCGTACTATGGAAAATCAGAAACCACCAATCCGCATCATTGCTCCAGGTCGAACTTACCGCAATGATTACGATCAAACACATACGCCAATGTTCCATCAAATGGAAGGATTACTAGTTGATAAGGATATCAGTTTTAGTAATCTAAAAGGTCTTATTCACGATTTTCTACACTGCTTTTTTGAAGATGAGATGGAGATCCGTTTTAGACCGGCCTATTTCCCATTCACCGAACCTTCTGCTGAAGTCGATATAAAAGCGAAAAATGGCAAGTGGTTAGAGGTTCTCGGTTGTGGCATGGTTCACCCTAATGTTCTTCGTAATGTTGGAATTGATCCTGATGTATATAGTGGTTTTGCTTTTGGCATGGGGATAGAACGGTTAACTATGTTACGTTATGGTGTAACTGATCTACGTTCATTCTTTGAAAATGATTTACGTTTTTTAAAACAGTTTAATTAATATCTGGAGACCAAAACATGAAATTTAGTGAAAACTGGCTACGTGAATGGGTAAATCCAGAGATTAGCAGTGATACATTAACCGATCAGCTTACCATGGCTGGTTTAGAGGTTGATGATGTTGAATCAGTATCAGGTCAATTTACTGGTGTCGTTGTTGGACGTGTTATTGAGTGTATCCAACACCCAAATGCGGATAAGTTACGTGTTACAAAAGTTGACATTGGTAAGAGTGAACCATTAAATATCGTTTGTGGCGCACCAAACTGCCGTTTAGGTTTAACTGTTGCTTGTGCAACGGTTGGCGCTGTTTTACCAGGTGATTTTAAAATAAAACCAGCTAAATTACGTGGTGAACCATCTGAAGGGATGCTCTGCTCTTACTCAGAACTTGGTATATCTGATGATCATAACGGTATCATCGAACTACCCGAAGATGCACCACTTGGGGAAGATATTCGTCAATATCTCAAACTGGATGATCACTCAATAGATATTAGTGTTACGCCAAATAGAGCCGACTGTTTTGGTATTATCGGTGTAGCTCGTGACATCTCTGCGGTAAATAATATTCCAATGCGTGAAATTGAGATTACCACAGTTCAACCAACAATTACTGACACCATCTCCATTCAAGTTGATGAACCCCAAGCAGCGCCAAATTATTTAGGTCGCATCATTAAAAATATTGATGTAAATGCCAAAACACCAATGTGGATGAGAGAAAAATTACGCCGTGGTGGTATCCGTTCTATAGATGCTGTAGTTGATATAACCAACTATATTTTATTAGAACTTGGTCAACCAATGCATGCATTTGATCTCACCAAGATTGAAAAAGGTATTGTGGTTCGTTATGCACGTCCTAATGAAAAGTTAATTTTACTTGATGGGAATGAAGTCGAATTAAAAGAGAAAACATTAGTTATTGCTGATGAACAGAAAGTATTGGCTTTAGCGGGTATATTCGGTGGTAAAGCATCTGGTGTTAATGAAACTACAAAAGATATATTTTTAGAGTCTGCTTTTTTCTCTCCTTTAGCAATTACTGGTAAAGCTCGTGAGTATGGTCTACATACTGAGGCATCTCACCGGTATGAGCGTGGAGTTGATCCTGCTTTACAATCAATTGCAATTGAGCGTGCAACCGTTCTATTACTTGCTATTTGTGGTGGAGAAGCGGGTCCAGTTGTTGCAATTACTAGCCAAAATGATATGCCTAAAAAACCAGTTATTTTATTACGTCGAAAAAAAATAGACCGTATTATTGGTTGCGTAATTGAAACTCAAAAAATAACTGATATTCTAACTCGTTTAGGTTGTAAAGTCGAAATAGATGCTGAGAGTTGGTTAGTAAAACCGCCTAGCTGGCGTTTTGATCTAGAGATTGAAGAAGATTTGATTGAAGAGATTGCACGTATTTATGGTTATAACACTATTCCGAGTGCTAATTTAAAAATTGAGTCAGTGATGAAATCCAAACCAGAAGGGGAAATTTCATTAGGAAGAGTAAAGACATTATTAGTTGATAAAGGTTATCAAGAGGCGATAACCTACAGTTTTGTTGATCCTAAAATTCAGCAGCTATTACATCCAGATCAAGAAGCGATTATTCTACCTAATCCTATCTCCAGCGAAATGTCAGCCATGCGTCTATCATTATGGAGTGGGCTATTAAGCGCTGTTTTGTATAATCAAAATAGGCAACAACCACGTGTTCGACTTTTTGAAACAGGTTTACGTTTCATACCTGATACAAATTCTGATCTTGGTATTTCCCAAGAGCTTATGTTAGCAGGGGTTGTAACAGGAACACTATATGAAGATCATTGGAATCTACCCAAAAAACAGGTCGATTTTTATGATGTAAAAGGTGATATTGAGTCACTTTTATCTATACTTGGTTGCGAAAATCAAGTGCAGTTTAAAAGAACAGAGATAACGGCTTTACATCCTGGACAAAGTGCTGCGATCTATGTTGAAAATGAGTGTATTGGTTATTTAGGGGTTTTGCATCCTGAAATTGAAAAAAAATTAGGTTTAAATGCTAAACCACTTGTTTTTGAAATAAATTTAGCTAAAATTAACCGGAAAAAAATACCTATTGCGCATGATCTATCAAAATATCCTTCTAATAAACGGGATATTGCAATTATTGTTCAGAATTCTATACCTGCCGCAGATATTATAACAGAATGTAAAAATGCATGTGGTGAGCAACTTATCAAAATAAATCTTTTTGATGTTTATCAAGGTGATAATATTAGAGGAGATCAAAAAAGTCTAGCTATTAGTTTGATTTTACAAGATAAATCTCGAACGCTAGAAGATGAAGACATTACAAATATTGTGAACAAATGTATTACCGCATTACAAAATCGTTTTAAAGCCATATTAAGAGAATAATAATTATGACACTAACAAAAGCTGATATTGCAGATCGTCTTTCTGAAAAATTTAATATTGACCGTCAAGAGGCAAAAGTTCTGGTTGAACTCTTTTTTGAAGAAATTCGTGTTTCTTTAGAGAAGGGTGAACCAGTAAAACTATCTGGATTTGGTAATTTTACCATTAGAGATAAAAATTCTCGCCCCGGTCGTAACCCTAAAACAGGTGAAAGTGTTGATATCTCAGCACGACGTGTAGTAACATTTCGCCCAGGTATAAAATTTAGAGAAAGAGTAGAAAAGAATTTAACTTTATAAGTTCAACCATTTTCTATTTAAATAGCAAAAATTATTACAATTTATTTTATTAATTATCTCTATTAAAGTTATTAACAGAGTAAATATTAATTTAATAAATTCATTATATTAAATAGATATGTACTGATAAAGTGCATATCTATTATATAGAGTGACTAATTGCAGTTGAATTTAACTCTATATTCAAGCATAATACCCCCTCCTCAATGGAGACTCTATGGGTTCTCTTGCAACATTAGCTTGCTTAACAGGTCAGATCCGGAAGGAAGCAGCCAAAGTAAGTTCTATGTGTGTGGGATGTAGCTGATAGAGTCTCCGCCATAACAATAAATTCTATTTAATTTCACGATTTTTCATATCTAATGTTATATAACTTCCACAATCAATAAAAAAAGGACGCTTTTATGATGCGAATAGGGCTGTTTATTTTAACAAATTTAGCTGTAATGTTTGTATTTGGTATTGTGTTATCTATTTTGGGCGTAGATGCTCATAGTCTATTAGGGTTGCTTATTTTTGCAGCTATTTTTGGCTTTGGTGGTTCATTTGTATCGCTACTTTTATCAAAGAGCATGGCACTCCGTTCAGTTAATGGAAAGATTATTACGCAACCTAAAAATAGAGATGAACAGTGGTTACTTGATATTGTTGGTCGACAAGCTAAACAGTTAAATATTACTATGCCTGATGTTGCAATCTATAACGCATCAGACATGAACGCCTTTGCCACAGGTGCACGTCGTGATAACGCATTGGTAGCTGTCAGTAGTGGATTATTAAATAATATGACGGCCGATGAAGCAGAGGCGGTTATTGCCCACGAAATGAGTCATATAGTTAATGGCGATATGGTGACTATGACGCTATTACAAGGCGTTTTAAATACATTTGTTATCTTTATCTCCCGTTTTTTAGCATCTGTAGCTGCTCAAGCCATGTCCGAACGTAATCGTAGCTCATCGCCTATGATCTACTTTTTGATTGTTATGGTGTTTGAGACTGTTTTTGGGCTTTTAGCTAGTCTTATTACAATGTGGTTTTCAAGAAGACGTGAATTTTATGCAGATGCCGGATCAGCAAATTTAGTCGGAACAGACAAAATGATAGCGGCTTTAGAGAGACTAAAAGCAAGTTATGAGCCAGCTGAAGATACATCAATTATGGCATTTTGTATTAATGGTGCTAAAAAAGTGAAATTTTCAGAACTTTTTATGTCACATCCCCCATTAGATCAACGTATTGAGGCTTTACGCAATAACCGTTATAAAAATGGTGGTTCTAAAAATAGTAGTTTTGATAATGGTTCTAAAAACAGTCACTCTAAAAGTATCTTTTATAAAGATTAACAATATATATTTTATTAAAAAGTGATCTAAAAATAGTGCAACCCTAAAACATTTATACAAAATTGTACTGGTATAAAAAATAGTAATTATTTAAGAGATAGAGCGCAATGTCACCAATTTTAATGACACCTAGAATAGATAAACAGTTAGAGTTACTTAGTCCAGCCAAAGATATTGAGATTGCAAAACAGGCGATCTTACATGGTGCAGATGCGGTCTATATAGGTGGTCCATCTTTTGGTGCTCGTCATAATGCTGGTAATTCAATTAGTGATATTGCCAAATTGGCTGAATTTGCGCACCGTTTTTATGTCAAACTTTTTGTCACATTAAATACTATTTTGCATGATAATGAATTAGAGGCAGCTGAACGGTTAATCTGGCAACTATATCAAGCAGGCGTTGATGCACTTATTGTGCAGGATATGGGTATTTTAGAGATGGATTTACCGCCCATAGAACTTCATGCCAGTACACAAACAGATATTCGCACTTCATCAAAAGCAAAATTCCTCTCTGATGTTGGATTTTCGCAAATTGTTTTGGCACGTGAGTTGAATCTTACCCAAATTAGACAAATTGCTGATCAGGTCGATGCTCGATTAGAATTTTTTATCCATGGCGCACTCTGTGTTGCCTTTTCTGGCCAATGTTATATCTCTCATGCGCAAACAGGTCGCAGTGCCAATCGAGGAGACTGTTCGCAGGCGTGCCGTTTACCATTTACCTTAAAAGATGGTGAGGGAAGGGTGGTTGCCTATGAAAAACATCTTCTCTCGATGAAAGATAATAATCAATCCAATAATTTACTTCAGTTAATTGATGCCGGTATTCGATCCTTTAAGATTGAAGGACGCTATAAAGATATGGGTTATGTAAAAAATATAACCGCTTTTTATCGTCAAAAATTGGATGCGATTATTGAACAATATCCTGAATTTTCCCGAGTATCAAGTGGTAAGACTGAGCACTTTTTTACTCCTAATCCCGCTAAAAACTTTCACCGCAATCAGACAGACTATTTTGTCCATGGCAGACAGCAGAACATCGGTGCATTTGATTCACCTAAATTTGTTGGCTTACAAGTTGGTGAAATTGTGAATATCTCTAAAAATTTTCTCGATATTCAACTTACCCAATTATCCGAAAATAGTGAAAAATTGACCAATGGTGATGGACTTACGGTATTAGTAAAACGTGATATTGTAGGATTTAGAGCTGATAAGATTGAAAAACTTGCTGAAAATCTTTATCGAATTTTTCCAAATGAGTTACCCCAGTCGTTACTAAAACTAAAATTGCCACAAACAGTAAACCGTAATTTAGATCATAGTTGGCAACAAATTTTACAAAAAGAGTCAAGTAAAAGGCGAATTGCCATTGATCTTGTATTACAGATGAGTCAGGACAAAATTTATTTAATAGCAAATAGCGAAGAGGGGATTACCGCCCAAATTGTTATTGATAATGGATTTACTTTAGCTGAGCAGCCAGAGCTAGCTAAACAGGCTATTATTGAAAATCTATCAAAACTTGGTCAGACTATATATTGTGCCCATTCAATTACCATAAATAACAATGAGCAGTCTGAGTTAAACTCTATCTATTTTATTCCTGCTAGCCAAATAAACCAGTTAAGAAGAGATCTGATAACAAAGCTTGATCAAAATAGAGCTAAACAGTACAAACGAGCAGAGCGGAAAGCGGTCAGTAATCCTGCACCAATCTATCCTGATGAGCAATTATCCTATCTGGCTAATGTCTATAATCAGAAAGCACGGGATTTTTATAAACGTTACGGCGTCACTTTAATAGAGCCTGCATATGAGGCGCATCAAGTTAAAGAGGATACGCCACTTATGATTACAAAACACTGTTTACGCTTTGCATTTAATCTATGCCCAAAACAGGCGAAAGGTGTGCAGGGCATAAAAGCAACACCGATGCAGTTAATTCATAAAAACGGTAATCATGGGGATGAAGTATTAACGCTAAAATTCAACTGTAGAGCTTGTGAGATGCAGGTGTGGGGCAAAATTAAAAATCATATTTTAAAAATGCCACTTCCGGGTAGTGATCTGATCCTTTTACAGAAAGAGAGTGATTAGATAATTATTTTACTATTGCATACTTAATTAATAAGGCAAAGCCGTAAAAGGTGTGCATTTTTCATCAACAATTGCACCGGTTAACTCGGCAATCCGACTAATGTTGTAGTTATCACAATATTTCTCTAATCCTGAAATTAAGTTAGCCATTATTGTTGGTTCGACAAAATTGGCGGTACCAACTTGCACCGCCGTTGAGCCAGCAAGCAGATATTCAACCACGTCATCAACTGAACTGATTCCACCACAGCCAATAATTGGAATTGAAAGATGCTTATAACATTGGTAGACCATTCGGATCATAATCGGTTTGATGGCAGGGCCAGACAGCCCGCCCATAATATTACCTAATTTTGGCCTGCGAGTTGTGATATCAATTGCCATCCCTAAAAGAGTATTGCCAATAACCACAGCATCGGCGCCTTCTACTTCAGCCATTTTTGCTACCGAAACAATATCGCCGGTATTCGGTGTCAATTTTACCCAGAGTGGCAACTTGGTTGCTGCCCGTAAAGCTTTCACGACTTTTGCTGTTGAATCAGCTTGCATAGCAAATGCCTTACCATCCTCTTCAATATTTGGGCAGGAGATGTTTGCCTCAATAGCGGCAATGCCTTTAACTGCATCAAGCTGTTTTGCTAAATGAGCAAAATCAACAGCAGTATTTGCTGAGATACTGGCAACAAGTGGAGCAGAGAATTGCTGATAGTAGGGTACCGTTTCAGTTATATAGTGGTTGACACCTTTACTAGGGATCCCAATTGCATTAAGCATAGCATTTGGCAGTTCACAAGCTCTTGGTGTCGGGTTTCCAGCACGTTTGTCAGCCGTAAAAGTTTTGGTTACAATAGCACCAAGTTGATTGAAATCAATCAGATTTCCTAATGCTGTATCAAACGTACCAGAAGCTGGCATGATAGGATTTTGCAACTTAAAACCATTAATATTGACAGAGAGATCACTCATAAGGCAAACTCCCGAATATCAAAGACTGGACCATCAATACAGACACGCTTGCTCACCATTTTTTTATTCTCGTTATTAAGTTGAAAAGGTTTTACACAGCAGTAACACATCCCAACTCCACATGCCATCTGCTGCTCAACTGCAACTTGCCCATCAATATCTAAATCTATAACAAGTTGTTGCAACAATTTTGTGATACGAGTTGATCCGCACGTGAAAATTGCATCGAAAGGTTGCTGATTATATAGATCTAAAGTCAATTTTTCTAAATTATGCATACTGCTTGAGTTATCAGTATCAATAATCTCAATCACATTGGCATAAATATTGGTAAAGCGGTGTTGTGACATAAGGTGCTCTCTATCTCGAGCACTTAAAATGGCAGTAACAGTAATTTTTCTATCTGCTGCAGCTTCAGCTAAAGGGGCGAGGGTGGCTAAACCAACGCCTCTACCGATAATCAAAATATGTTTATAGTGATCTTTTAACACAAATCCTTTACCTAACGGACCTAAAATAGGCAAAATATCGCCAGATTTCAACTCTGCTAAAGTGCGAGTTCCTGTTCCAACAACTTTATATAAAAACTCAACCTGCCCAGAAACAGGATCGGCAAAATAGGTACTCATTGGACGGCGAAAAAAAGGTTTATCTGATTCAGATTGAGGGCATAGAAGATTAAAAAATTGACCAGGCGCAACAGTAGCCGCCGCTCTATCTACTTTAACCACCATATGTTTATATTCATCATTAACAGATTCATTTCTGATGACAGTTGAAAGGCTATCAATTGCTCGCATAATTTTTTGAATTTGAGTTTTATAAACAAATATTAATTTGTTAGTACAAGGAGGGGATTATAAATATAATTATTGATGATTAATAATTATATTTTTTAATTAGGTGATAGGAATAATAATTAATTTTTTTATCTGATAAATATTTATCAACATATGAGTGATTAGAGAAAAAATAAAAATATCAGATTGGAGATGAAAGGGCTGTAAGCCCTTAATTTAAATTTAAGTTTTAATTTTATTTACCAATAAAAATAAGGTCATTTACAAGTTTTTCATTATCATAAGTAATATCATCGATTCTCTTTTTGAATATTTCACAAAGATCATATATCGATATCTCTTTAACTTTTACGTTATCAAAATCACTTAATTCTTTACTTTCACCTTTAGTAATTATCCAAACCTGTTTGTTTTTGCCCGTTAATTGAATTGTTTTTGGTGCAATACCGCCATCAATTTTCTTTATATTAAATGTTAATTGTGCTTTTTGACTCAATTTATTAATATAATTTTCGATCTGTTCTTCCTTATAGGATACAAAATTGTCTTTTAATGTGCAGTCATACATAACTGCTAGATTTTCAATTATAAAAAAACCATCAGCTCTGCCTGCTTGTTTCTCTCTATCAAACTGAAAAATTTTATTAATTCCAACTGTTTTTAATAAAACAAAGACTGCATCTTCATATTGTATAGGATCGCAAATTGATCTTATTTGCATTATAGAGTCAATTAATTGGGATTTATATTCATTAAAACTCATTATATTTTTAATTAAATGGGGAGAGTCTGTATTGTTACTATCATTACAATCAATAACCATTTTTACTTCTGTAGCAAATCTGTGACCTGACTCTTTTTCATTATGATTAAATGATACTTTTAAGCCAATTGATAGATCATCAAAAGGGACATTATCAAAATCTATTTTTTTGAAATAATAATCATTTCCACCATCTAATGCTTTTATAAATCCGTAGTAAGAATCTTCGTTATTTTTATCTTTATAAAGATTTTTAATTTGGCTGATCATTTTTAAAATTATCCTTACATTTTATGTTGGTTTGTTTTTAGAAGTTGTATTTTATACATTTATTTTATTACTTCAATATAAATGGAGTGGTGTTTTTAAAAGTTATTTTAAAAGAGTTAATATCTGTTATAAATATTATTAAATTTTGTTAAATATCATAAATATAAGTATTGTTAATTTTTCTTATAAATTAAATCTAAAGTTAATTCAATTAGTTAAAAAACGAATTTATAACATATTTGTGAGTTATTAACTTATAATTATTATAAAACGGTTCTATCAATATATTAGTTCGCATAATGTATATTATGTTAAATAAGATAATTATAATTAACTACTAGTAACAACTATATCATCACTATACCCCACCTCGATAATTTTAAAAATTTAGAGCATAGAATAAAAAAATAGTTATGGGTCAATTGTGTTTTTCTAGAAAAATGGTAATCTGGTTACTTGATATTAGATGGTTAACTTTATTTGTTATTAAAAATGCGCGAAATATCTAAATCTATCCGCTCAAATAGCTACTCAATTTCGTGTGAATTATGTAGCTTAAGTCCAATTTGTATTCCATTAATGCTGAATCATACAGCTAATTCAATTATTGAATGCAAAAGATTATATGCCAAAGATGAAGTATTGATAAATAAAGGTGAACCTTTTGCTAATTTTTATATTATTAATTCGGGTGCGCTAAAATCCTATGAAGTAGCTCAAGATAATAGCGAACAGATTAATGGTTTTTATCTTCCGGGTGATATTGTTGGATTAGATTCAATTTATACCAAAAAATATAACAAAAATGTTAAAGCTTTAACTAATACAAAAGTTTGTGAAATTCACTATAGTGAATTTATGTTATTAGTAGATAAAAATAGAAAGTTTCGTGATCTTGTATTTCATCTTTTGAGTAACGATATCTATAATTACCAAAAATTAATACTGTTCTATTCACAAAAGAGAGCCGAAGCACGTTTAGCCTTTTTTATCTATTCAATTTATTCTCGCTATGAGCAACAAGGTCATACCTCTCTTAATATAAAATTATCAATGAGCCGAGCTGATATTGCCAATTATCTAGGGTTAACTATTGAGACAATAAGCCGTATCTTATCTAAGTTTCAAGAACAGCAAATATTATTAGTTACTGGTAAATATATTTTTATTAAAGATTTAGATGCATTAGTTAGTTCAGGTGAGTAATTTCTCTTGATTTTAAATAGTCGAAATTTAATTTAAGGTCTATCAATATGATCAGTTTAAAAAAAACATTATATATAGCAGCGCTAACTGTCCTCCCTATTCCTTCCCTTTTTGCAGCACAACAACTCACTGCTGAGCAGGCAGATAAACTACAATCTTTTAAAGAGATTACCGTGCGTGGCGCCTTTTATACTGATAGCGATTACGTACAGGCAATGTCGCATGCAGCTGATAAACAAGGCGCTGCTTCATTTTATATTACAACAACCAATATTAGCCCTTCGAATGATACGCTACGAATAGTCTATGCCAAACTTTATAAAGCAGATGCGCCGCAAATGGAACAAAAAGCAGAGACCTTAAGCCAATATGAAGGAGTTTATGAATACCCTAAACGTAAAGCATTGCGATTAGAACCATTTGATATTGTAAGAGTTCGTGGCTATTTTCCTAATGAGATCATTGTAAATCAATCAATTGCAAAAGAAGCCGCCAAGAAAGGTGCTTATGCATTTTTTATTGATGGACGCTCTGATATTGGGAGTAATCAACAAATTACAGCTTACCTCTTTAAAAAAGATGCAGCTGAACGTAAATTACAACCTGAAAATGCAATCCCTTATGACTCTGAAGCTGGTCAAAAAGCTTTAGCTTTAGGTGGTGAATCTGCAATGCAGGTTGAGCGCCCTGGATTCTACTCACCTTCATCATTTAATGAGCAGTTTTATGCTAAAAAATTCAATAATCAAGTGATTGATACCCCAACATTAACTGAGGAGAAAAAGGCAGTTACAAGTGAAGCAACAACAATAACTGCTCCTGAGACTGTTGCTGCTAAAGCAGCAGAACAAAAAATTACCCGTTACACTGTCACACTAGGTGATGGTCGAAAAATTCAAGAGTTAAATGATGCAACAGCCGCCAAAATGGTGCCGTTTGATACAGTTAAATTCCGTGGTTACTATGTCACAGATCAAGAGATCGCTTACAATGCCGGTAAACGTGCTTTAGATAAAGGGGCAAAATATTACCATATTGCTCGGATTGCTCAAGATACTAGTGGTCCAAATGTAACTGTTTATGTTGATCTCTATCGATAAAGATCACTTTTCCGCTATAAAGGGCGCTAATTTGCGCCCTTTTCTATTTCTATTATTTCTATGTTTTAAAAAATGTTTTAATAAATGATTTAATAAATGTTTTTATTAACCATATTTTAAATATTGTGATTAATGTGTTACATATTTAAAACTCACTTTTTACTGATTCAATCTGCTGTTTTATCCGTTTTGCAGAGATAGGATAAGGCGTACCTAGCTGTTGCGCAAATAGATTGACACGTAACTCCTCTATCATCCAGCGAATATTTACAATATTTTTATCATGCAGATAGATTGCTGGTTTGCTATTTTTAGACGCTTTTTTGAGAAGTTGCTCATACTCTTTTTTAACATCTTCAATAATTTGCATCGATGCACGATCTTTGATCGGTTCTACCATCAATTTATCAATTCGCTTTTCAATTGCTGATAGATACCTTGCAATATCAGCCAACTTACTATAGCCTGACTCGGTCACAAAACCTTTATATATTAAGTGACTTAACTGATTTTTTATATCCGATAATGCAAATGCTAATGCGAGATCAACTCGCCCTTTCAAACGTTTATTGATAGAGAAATATAGAGTGAGAATTTTTTCAACTTGCATGGCAATATTGACTACAATCTCATTAACATTTGCTTTAGTATAATCAAGTAGTGCTAGATAACTTGCTTCATCACGTATTTCTCCCCTTCTCTCTTCTTGAAATCGTTCGATTAAGAGATCTACACCACAAGCGATACAGTCATCAATCAATTCAAGTACCGTGCCAAAAGCATTAAAGTAGAGACCAAATTTAGCCCGATTAGGTAATTTTTCATGCAGGTATTTAATTGGCGAAGGGATATTTAAGATGAGTAAACGGCGTAATCCTCTATCATTTAAAATCTGCTGTTCGAGTTGATTATCAACCAGTTTAATTGCTACCGAATTGCCATTATCGATTAAAGCAGGGTAAGCTTTAACGGTATAGTGCTGCTGCTGTTCCTCATATATTGCAGGTAAATTACCAAAGGTCCAATCGGTTAATTGGCTTTTATCAAATTTACTCTCTCTATTTGCTGTCACTGTTGATAAAGCTTGTTGCATTTTATCTTTTAGTTGTAACTGAATAGCATTTAGATCCTTGCCGGCAGCAATCTCTTTATCACTATTATCAACAACACTAAAACGCATTTTAAGGTAATCTGGAATCTGATCTAATTGCCAATCTTCACGTTCAATCTTAACGCCTGACATTTTACGAAACTCATCGGCTAATGTATCAAGAAGTGGTCTATTGGTATCAACTACACGATTTAAAAATGCCTCAGCATAGTTCGGTGCAGGGACAAAATTACGGCGCAATGTTTTAGGCAGAGATTTAATTAAAGCAATAATCAACTCTCTTCTTAATCCTGTTATCTGCCAATCAAATCCCCTATTCTCTATCTGATTAAGGATATTAAGCGGAATCTTAACTGTTACGCCGTCACGTTTATCATTAATATCAAAATGGTAAATAAGTGGGAGCTTAATCCCATTCTGTTGCCAAAAATCAGGGAAATCACCTTCATCAATCAATTCGGCAGATTGATTGATTAGCATATTTTTCTCAAAATTGAGGTAATCAGGGCGTTTTTTACTCTCTTTCTTCCACCAGTTATCAAAATGTTTTGCTGAGACCACATCATTGGGTATGCGTTGATGATAAAAATCAAATAGCTCATCATCATTAACTAAGATATCTTGCCGTCGTGATTTATGCTCTAAATCAATAACTTCAGTTAATAATTTTTGATTTTCAAGATAAAAACTGTGCTTGGTTACCCAATCACCGCCGACTAATGCTTGACGAATAAAGAGCTCTCGACTTATGACAGGATCAATATTGCTATAATTTACAATTCGATTTTGCACAATAGGAAGACCAAAAAGCGTCACTTTTTCATTTGCAACTGTAGCGCCCCGTCTTTTTGACCACCTTGGTTCACTATAACTATACTTTACGAGATGTTTTGCAATCGGCTCGATCCACTCAGGCTCGATTTTAGCAGCCGTTCTGCCCCATAGTTTGCTGGTTTCAACCAGTTCACTTACCACACACCATTTAGGGGGATTTTTAAAAATGGACGAGTTAGGGAAGATGGCAAATTTAATATTTCTCGCACCAATATAGTCATGCTTTTCAATCTCTTTCATACCTACATGTGAAAGTAACCCGCTTAATAACGCCATATGCAGAGATTGATAATCGGCAGGTTGACTATTAATTGGTATCGCCAACTGTTTAACTGTCTGCCTAATTTGCGTATAAATATCTTGCCACTCTTTGATTCGTAAATAGTTTAAAAACTCCTTATGGCATAACCGCCTAAACTGATTACTAGATAAGGCATCTTGCTGCTCTTGAATATAGTTCCATAGATTGATGATAGAGATAAAATCAGAGGATTTATCCGCAAAACGGCGATGTTTCTCATCTGATGCTTGCTGTTTATCAAATGGACGTTCACGAGGATCTTGAATTGATAATGCAGCAGTGATAATCATGATCTCTTTAGTACATCCACGTTTGCTTGCTTCTACAACCATCCTTGCCAGTTTTGGATCTAGAGGTAACTGGGCTAAAATTTTACCAATTTCTGTTAATCGGAACTGATGATGGTGAAAGTGAATCGCATTTAACTCTTCTAGCAGACGTATACCATCTTTTATCTGTTTCTGATCGGGAGATTCAATAAAGGGGAATCGGGTAATATCACCTAACCCTAAAGCAGTCATCTGTAAAATAACTGAGGCTAAATTGGTACGTAAAATTTCAGGTTGTGTGAATTGTGGACGTGATAAAAAGTCTTGTTCATCATAGAGTCGAATAACAATACCATTTGAGGTACGCCCACTACGACCACTGCGTTGATTAGCAGATGCTTGAGAGATCGGCTCAATCGGCAGGCGTTGCACTTTGGTTCGATAACTATAACGACTAATCCGAGCTAGACCTGGATCAATCACATATTTAATACCAGGAACAGTTAATGATGTCTCTGCAACATTGGTTGCTAGAATAATACGCCTTCCTGTATGCGGTTTAAATATTGCATTCTGCTCTTTTGACGATAATCGTGCATAGAGAGGTAAAATTTCAGTATGTTTAAGTGCCAATTTATTTAACTGATCTGCAACATCACGGATCTCTCGCTCCCCAGTTAAAAAGATGAGAATATCGCCATCACTTTCATAAGAGAGTTCGTCGATAGCAGCTGTGATTAGCTGAAAATCATCACCCTCCCTTTTTTGACGCTCTTCATTTTCAGATCTATCTGATTCACTACTACCAATATGATAATCCAAAGCCGTTCGATACCTCACCTCAACTGGGTAGGTACGGCCTGAAACTTCAATAATTGGAGCATGATTAAAATGGTTTGAAAAGCGTTCGACATCAATGGTTGCTGAGGTGATTATCACTTTTAGATCGGGGCGTTTAGGTAATAACTGTTTTAGATAACCTAAAATAAAGTCAATATTTAAACTACGTTCATGCGCTTCATCAATAATAATTGTATCGTACTGTTGTAATAGTTTATCTTGCTGGATCTCGGCTAATAAAATACCGTCAGTCATCAGTTTTATTAAACTATTATCACTAACCTGATCAGAGAATCGGACTTTATAACCGACAATATCACCAATTTCACTCTTAAGTTCATCCGCAATGCGTGTAGCAACTGCACGGGCGGCGAGTCGTCTTGGCTGGGTATGTCCAATATAACCTTTAACTCCTAACCCAATCTCTAGACAGATTTTTGGTATCTGAGTAGTCTTTCCGGAACCTGTTTCGCCAGCAATAATAACAACTTGATGATTTTTAATCGCCTCTCGTATGCTCTCTCGCTTCTCCACCACAGGCAGGTTGATAGGGTAATCAATCTGTTTAGGAATAAGTGATTGACGATGCTTAAAATATTCGCTGTTTTTTGCTGGAAAGGCCATAGTTAACCAAATCGACTAATGAGTAGAATAATAGTTGCCATTATAACAAATATCTTTATTTAAGGTATGGTTGCTACTATAATAACGTCCATCATATAAATCGTGTATTTTAATTAATGCAAATTAATGTAAATAGAATGCAAATAGATAGTTCCCCTATAAAATAATTCAAATTCAGTAACAGTGATAAATTAAGTTACTAAAAAATCTTCATACCGATGTACTAACATTGGACTCATAGTTTAAGTATTTATATTTTTTAATTTAACGTTAATAACTAGTAATAAATAAGTAGATGATATTATGAAAAAAACTAAAATTGTTTGTACAATTGGTCCCAAAACTGAATCAAAAGAGATGCTCACAAAATTACTCCAAGCAGGTATGAATGTGATGCGTTTAAATTTCTCTCATGGTGATTATGAAGAGCATGGTAATCGAATTAAAAATTTACGTGAAGTGATACGTGAAACAGGTCTAAAAGCAGCCATTATGTTGGATACTAAAGGGCCTGAAATTCGTACCATCAATCTTGTAGGTGGTAACGATGTCTCTCTTACTGCTGGTCAAACTTTTACCTTTACTACTGATAAATCTGTCGTAGGTAATGCAGATCGTGTAGCCGTCACTTATGATGGTTTTGCGAAAGATCTTAAACCTGGTAATCGAGTATTAGTCGATGATGGTTTAATTGCTATGGAAGTCCAAAAAGTAACAGCAAACGAAGTTATCTGTACTGTGCTTAATAATGGCGATTTAGGTGAAAATAAAGGTATCAATCTCCCTAATGTCTCTATTAACCTACCTGCCCTTGCTGAAAAAGATAAGAATGACCTTATTTTTGGTTGCGAACAGGGTGTTGATTTTATCGCTGCTTCATTTATTCGTAAACGTTCTGATGTTGAAGATATTCGTGCTCACCTCAAAAAACATGGTGGGGAAGATATCAAGATCATCTCTAAAATTGAGAATCAAGAAGGTCTAGATAATTTTGATGAAATTTTAGAAGCTTCAGACGGAATCATGGTTGCTCGTGGTGATCTAGGTGTTGAAATTGCTGTTGAAGAGGTTATTTTTGCACAAAAAATGATGATCAGTAAATGTGTTAAAGCCTCAAAACCAGTTATTACTGCAACACAGATGCTTGACTCAATGATTAAAAATCCACGCCCTACCCGCGCAGAAGCTGGCGACGTTGCTAATGCAATATTAGATGGTACAGATGCAGTTATGCTTTCTGGTGAAAGTGCTAAAGGTAAATACCCGTTAGAAGCGGTTCAAGTAATGGCAACAATTTGTAATCGCACCGATGCTATTGTGCCTGCATCATTTGAACTCACAGTTCAAGAACAGCTCCGTATTACAGCAGCAGTATGTTGCGGAACAGTTGAAATTGCTGAACGATTAAATGCACCTCTAATTGTTGTTGCAACCCGTAGTGGTAAATCCGCTCGTGAAGTGCGTCACTATTTCCCAAGAGCTCGCATTTTAGCACTCTCATCAAGCCAAAAAACTGTAAATCAGTTAGAGTTAACACGTGGTGTAGAACCTTATTTAATTGATTCAATCAACTCTACTGATGATTTTTACCGTTTAGGTAAAGAGATGGCAGTTAAAGTTGGTGGTTTAAAAGCTGGTGATGTTATTGTTATGGTTTCAGGTGCACTTGTTCCAAGTGGAACCACCAATACCACCTCAGTACACCGTCTTTAATTCCTTCTTCTACTGAAAAGTAGATAACTATATTATTGAGAGCTATATTATTGATATCTATAATATTAATATCAACAATGTAGAAAATAGAGAGCTAGCTTAATGCTAGCTCTTTTTATTGCAGTTATTTTTTATTTCAATGATTTATGCTTTATAATATAAAACTGTTGAGCATTATGAATGGATTGAAATAGTTAAAATGGTTGAAGAAAAAGTTTATCTACCTAAAGAATTAAGCTGGCTATCATTTAATCAACGCGTCTTACAAGAGGCTGCCGATAAAAGTAATCCATTAATTGAGCGTATGCGTTTTTTAGGTATCTACTCCAGTAATTTAGATGAGTTCTATAAAGTTCAGTACGCTAATCTAAAAAAAGATGTTCTGATTGAGCAAGAACGAAAAAGTACATCTAATGCAAAATATCTATTACGCCAAGTGAATCAGAAGGTAATTCAGCTAGAGTTGCAATTTGATAAACTTTACAATGAACTTTTACTTGAGATGGCTCGTAATCAGATATTCCTGATAAATGAACGGCAATTAACAACCTACCAAGAGAGCTGGATAAAAAATTACTACAAACAGAATCTCAGGCAATACATCACCCCTATTCTGCTTGATAGCCATACCGAACTCATCCAATTTTTGAAAGATGATCACGCTTATCTGGCTGTCGAGATTAATTGTGAAAATAAGATCAATTACGCTCTACTTGAAGTACCGACAGATAAAGTATCACGCTTTGTACTCCTACCTTCAGAAGTATCAACCAAAAATCAGTATATTATCTTCCTTGATAATATTTTACGTTACTGTTTAGAGGAGATATTTAAAGTCTTTTTTGATGCAACAGAATTCAATGCATACTCAATTAAAATCAATCGTGATGCAGAATATGAGTTAAATAGTGAATTTGATAGTCTGCTAGAATTGATGTCGCAAGGTTTAAAACAGCGATTGACTGCCCAGCCAGTCCGTTTTATTTACCAAAAAGATATGCCAAAAGCACTGTTAGATCTTTTAATAAGTAAGTTACGCCTCTCTGAATCTGATGCCATGCCTGGTGGACGGTACCCTAATTTTAAAGATCTGGCCAATTTTCCTGATTTAGGGAGAAAAAATCTGCTTAACAAAAAATTACCTAGCCTGCGTTATGAACGTTTTAAACTATTTCGCAACTCCTTTGAAGCGGTTAAAGATCGTGATGTTTTACTTTACTACCCATATTACTCATTTGGCCATGTCCTTGAGATTATGCGTCAAGCATCATTTGATCCCAATGTTACCAATATTAGAATGAATATATATCGAGTTGCCAAAGATTCACGTTTTATCAATGCAGCGATCAATGCTGCAAATAATGGTAAAAAGGTAACAGTTGTTGTTGAGTTACAGGCACGTTTTGATGAAGAGGCAAATATCCGCTGGGCAAAAAGGTTAATTAGTAGTGGTGTAAAAGTTATCTATTCACAACCAAAATTAAAAATTCATGCTAAGCTCTTTTTAATCGATCGCAAAGAGGGTGAACAAATTGTCCGTTATGCACACATCGGTTCAGGGAATTTTAATGAGAAAACAGCACGTCTCTATACAGACTTTTCACTTTTAACTGCTGATCCCGCCATTACTAATGAAGTTAAAAAAGTGTTTAACTTTATTGAAAATCCATTTAAACCTGTTGTTTTTAACTATCTTTTAGTTTCTCCACAAAATACACGCTTACGATTTTGTGAATTTATTCAACGTGAAATAAAGCATGCAAAAGAGGGTAAACCTGCAGCAATCTATCTAAAACTAAATGCAATAACAGATAGAGAGATGATAGATCTGCTCTATAATGCCTCTTGTGCTGGTGTCAAAATTAGAATGATTGTACGTGGGATGTCTGTTTTAGTTCCTCAAATTCCCAATCTTAGTGAAAATATTGTGATGACCAGTATCGTTGATCGATTTTTGGAACATGCCAGATTCTATATTTTTGAAAACAATGGATTAAAAGATACCTATATCTCTTCAGCAGATTGGATGCCTCGAAATCTAGATAATCGTGTTGAGGTAGGTGTAAAGATTTTTGATGAAAAGATTCGTACTACAATCCACAATATTTTTGATATCCAATGTCATGATAATGTGAAAGCAAGAGTTATTGATAAAGATAATAATAACAAATATGTGCAACGTGGTAATAAGAAGAAGATCCGTTCGCAATCTGTGATCTATGATTATTTAAAAAAACTTGAGCAGGATCAAGAAAATGAATGATTTTAATGAATATGCTGTAATTGATCTTGGTTCAAACAGTTTTCACATGATGATAGCGCGCCGAGTTAATGGTGCAATACAGATCATCTATAAAAATAAACAGAATATACATTTGGCAACTGGTTTAAATAGTAAAAAAGAGCTTAGTGATTCAAGTATAAAACGCGGTATTGACTGTTTAACGCTATTTGCTGAACGCCTAAAAGGAATTCCTCGTAAAAAAGTTCGTATTATTGCAACGCATACATTACGTGTTGCAAAAAATAGATCTGATTTTATTAATGCTGCTTCAAAAGTACTTCCCTACCCTATTGAAGTTATCTCTGGTCAAGAGGAGGCTCGGTTAATCTATTTAGGAATGATAACATCAGAGTCAACATTAACCAGTGATTGCAAATTAATTATCGATATAGGTGGTGGTTCCACTGAAATTGCCGTTGGGCGAGGCTTTAAACCAGTTATAGTTGAAAGTCGCCCCATGGGCTGCATCACATATGCAAAACAGTTCTTTCCTGATAAAAAGATTACGCATAAAGCATTTTATCGAGCTAAATTAGCTGCAGAACAGCAGATGGAAGCGCTAGTTGGCATAATACAAAAAGAGCATATCTCGGTAGCTTTTGGTACCTCTGGCACAATTAAATCTATCTATAAAATTTTGCTCGATCTCGGTGTCTCAGATGGCATTATTACACGAAAACGGTTAGATGATTTAGTAAGTTATGTACTAGAATTTAAAAATTTTAATGATATTGATTACCCATCACTCTCTGAACAGAGAAAACCATTTTTTGTTAGTGGATTAGCGATATTTTATGGTCTATTTAATGTTTTAGGGTTAAAAGAGTTACACTACTGCTCTAGCGCCTTACGAGAAGGGACTTTATACGAATTAATTGCCGGTAATGATGATCGTGATATTCGTGAAAATACTGCACAATCACTTGCAAAACAGTATAGTGTCGACCAAAAACATGCTGATCAGGTTGTCAAAACAGCGCAACATTTTTTTAATCAATGGAGCGCCCAAGCACCAATTAAAATTAGCAAAAATTTAGAATCTATTCTCTATTTAGCTGCCCAGTTACATGAAGTGGGACTTAATATTAACTTTACCTCAATTCATAAACATTCAAGTTATATTTTACAAAATAGCAATCTGCCCGGATTTAATGAGGAGCAACAATTATTGTTAGCCACATTAGTCCGTTATTATCGTAAATCAATGAACTCATTAGTTTTCCCCAATTTTACGCTATTTGAATATGAATATATTTTTCCATTACTACAAATTATTCGATTAGCAACACTAATCAATAATAAGCGAACATTAGATATAGATCTCAACGCTTTTCAGTTAAAAATCGCTAATGATAAATATACTAAAATAGTTATTGAGATTGATCATCGTTTTATTGAAAAAAACAGACTGATTTTATTGGATTTAGAGCAGGAACAACAGTATTGGCAGGCAACTAAAAAATGGGAGCTAATTATCTCAACCTATTAAATCAAACTTTATTAATTGTTTTTACTATTATTTTTACTATTAACAGTTAACTGTTTTTTGGCATTAACTATTTTATAACTTGTTGTTTGGCATCATCTATAAAATCTCTTAATTGCTGTTGTTTCTTTCTAATAAAAATGAGATCTCTAATCATAAAGATTAGCAGTATCGAAAAGAGAATACAGCAGACTAAAACAGCTTTATGATCCCATATCTGGACACAAAAAGCACCAAAAGCAGCACCAAGACAGAAGGTAATAATAATAGTTAAGTAACGTAAACAGAGTTTTAATGAGCCAATCTCTCTTTGCGTCAAATAGGCAAAAAGTAGCTCCATTGCTGAACGCAAATTACCGGTACACATGGTGCTAGTATAAGGGGCACCACATATTTTACGAAAACTGCCAATCTGTATCGAGCACATAAAAGATATAGCAGAAGTTACAATGACATGTGGGATATTTTTAGGTAAAAAAGCGATAATAAAAAGGATGATAATTTCAGTAATTAATACACCAATAAATACATATCCGCTTAAATATTTAACCAAAAAATCAGTAATTAAAATACCTAATGAGAAAGCTAAGATGGGAACTAAATATTGGAAGAAATTAATATAATCGCCATCGATTAACGAGACGCCTAGCAGCACCATGTTGCCAGTTTGCGCATTGGCAAATACACCGTCATAGCATAAAAAAGAGTAAACATCTAAAAATCCGCCTACTAATGCTAACAATAGACCAATCTCTACTTTTTCGTGTATTGGAGTATTTTTGTCAGATAAGCGAAAACCAGATAAATGCAGCATAGATTTGCTTAATAAATAGAGTGAAAAGTGGCGGAACGGACGGGGCTCGAACCCGCGACCCCCTGCGTGACAGGCAGGTATTCTAACCAACTGAACTACCGCTCCGCTTTTAGTGATCACTTAAATTTAGATAGTTTTAAAATGATTTTAAATCGTCTTAAAGCTGTAAAATTAAAGTAGTGCAGATGTTAATGATTATTTCTAATCTCGTCAATAAAATTTTTTAAACAAAAAGTTAATTGAATATAAAATCATCATCTACCCTTATTCCAACTATTATTTCGTAAATTTATACTAATCAATAGTAAATTATAAAAAGTTTTATCTGTAAAAAGTGAGTTTCAAACATCTAACCCTAAAACATTTAAATATAAATACAAACAGTATAAAAGAGCTTTTTTACAACCCGTTATGGAGAAATAGTTAATTTACTCTCCAGCTTGCGCCGCCACTCTTCTTTACAATTTTATCTAATATCGCTTCATGTTCAGCTAACTCTTCTGCTGATGCTCTGATTATCGGTAGTTTGCCACCTACCCTCTCTATTTTTTGTGCCTTTGATCCATTTAAACGATTAGTTTCATCATTACTAAATGCTAATGAAGTCTGCCCACCTGTCATTGCCAGATAAACTTCAGCTAAAATTTCGGCATCAAGTAGTGCACCATGTAGTGTACGATGTGAATTATCAATTTCATAACGTTCACAAAGGACATCTAAATTATTCCGTTTACCCGGGAAAAGCCGTTTAGCCATTACTAAGGTGTCTGTCACTAGGCAGTGATTTGCGGTCTTAAAATCGACCCCAGCTAATAAAAACTCATAATCCATAAAGCCAACATCAAATGGGGCATTATGGATAATTAACTCTGCACCATCAATAAATTTTATAAAATCAGCAGCTATATTTTTGAAAATGGGTTTATCTTTTAAATCTTCATCACTTATACCGTGAACTCGAAAAGCTGCTTCATCCACTGGACGTTCTGGATTCATATAAACATGAAAATGGTTACCTGTTAATCGGCGATTGATTAACTCTACAGCACCGATTTCTATTATTTTATGCCCTTCATAGTGGTTACGTGCCCCACCCTGATTCATACCTGTAGTTTCAGTATCTAAAACAATTTGGCGTGTTGGTTTCATCTTAATCTCTTTCTAAAAGAATTCATTATCCCACTTTTTGATTACAGTGGGTAAAAGTCGCGTTTAATGATATAGTTTACCATCAAAATGATAGCCGATTAAAGTTGACCAAATACCAATGCTTAAAAAAATTGAAATTTATACTGATGGATCTTGTTTAGGTAATCCAGGTCCTGGTGGGTATGCTGCTATTTTGAAATATAAAGAGCAAGAGAAGATATTATCGCAAGGATTTTACAATACGACCAATAACCGCATGGAGCTGTTAGCTGCTATTGTGGCTTTAGAAGCATTAAAGTTACAATGTCACGTTTCACTCTACTCAGACAGTCAATATCTCCGTAATGGCATCCTAACTTGGATAAAAAATTGGAAGAGAAATGGTTGGAAAACAAGCCAAAAAAAAGAGGTCAAAAATGTTGATCTCTGGAGACGTTTAGATGAAGTTGTTCAGAAACATGAGATAGAATGGATCTGGGTCAAAGGCCATGCAGGACATATCGAAAATGAGCGTTGTGATGTTATTGCAAAAGAGGCCGCAAACCATCCTATCAGTGAAGATAAAGGTTTTGTTATTTCATAAAAAAATATTGAAAAAAGTGATAACAAGGTTAATGAGTAATCTCTTTATGCAATTTCAACTTAAAGTCTAAATTAGCAAATTCTATTTTATTGATAAATATATATTTTTTATAATTTTAAAACAGATAAACAACAAAGTATTAACAATAAAATGAGACTATTTACGCTTTTTTTCGATCCAAGAGATGAATTTTTATGTATAATGTGCCCCAATTAAAGTCATAACCGATATAAATTAATGAAAAAATCATTACTATTTATACTGTTATGTTCATGCTCATGTTTAGCAGCATGTCAGCATAACAGTCCTAAATACAATAGCTCGACTTATCGATCTTCAAACACCCAAACCGCCGAAATTGAATTAGATAGTTACGCAGCGATTACACAAAATCCTTGGAAGTTTATTCAGACTAAGATTACAGTTGAAATCCCTGATAATAGTCGTATCGATACGGAAAGGGAAAAGATACTACTTAAATCAAATAATTTTGAAACCATAGCTTCAAGATCAGAACCTTATGTCTACTATATTGTAAATCAACTTAGTCAAAATAATCTGCCTATAGAATTAGCGCTTATTCCTCTGATTGAGAGTGCTTATGATCCTTTAGCAACATCTGCTGCTAAAGCAGCTGGCCTGTGGCAATTTGTGCCGATTACAGCCAAAGAGTATGGTCTAAAACATAACAATATGTTTGATGGGCGTCGTGATCTTATCCAATCAACTAGCACTGCAATAACCTTATTACAAAATCTTAATAACCGTTTTAATGGCGATTGGCTATTAACCTTAGCGGCTTATAATGCAGGTGAAGGTCGTGTAAGACGTGCTATTGCCGAGAACCAAGCAAAAGGTCTACCAACAGATTTCTGGTCTTTAAAATTACCAAAAGAGACAATGCGCTATGTTCCTAAAGTATTAGCAATTATTGATATTGTAAAAAATAGTCAAGAGTACAATGTCAAGCTTCCAACATGTAGTTATGAAAACTCATTAGTGCAAATTGATATGTCGAAAAATATTTCGTTAACCAAAATTGCAAAATATGCGGGCATACCACTTAATGATTTAATCAGTTTTAATGCCGGATATGTTAAACAGACAGTAAATGGTCCGTTTCATCTTTTAATTCCTTATGTCTATGCAGAAAATTTATATCAGAAACTACAAGCAGATAATTTAGTTGCTAACGAGATTGTGGAGTTACTGCAAGACGCACCACATAACCGCGTCATAGTGGAAACACCCGCAACACATATTGTCGATAATAAAAATATTGATAATAAAGATGTAGATAATAAAGAGATCGCCTCAAACAGTAAAACAGCAGCATCACTGACTGTAAAAAATAGTTTATCTTCAGTAAAAGCGATGCCGATAACTGATACTGAATATAGTAATACTGAACTAACTCAAACATCTTATCTAGAAGAGAAGAGTGATAGTAACGATAATACCATCAACTATTTAGTAAAATCTGGAGACAATCTCTACTCTATTGCGCAAAATTATCGTGTCAAAATTGCCGATATTGTGATGTGGAATAATCTTAAAAATCCAAGAATTAAAGAGGGAGATGTTTTAACAATTAACTTATAAAAGTTAACTTATAACAGTTAACTTTCAGAGGTTAACTCTATTTTTATTAATGATTATCGATTAATAATTATCTATTAATAGTTATTTAGTAATAGTTATTTATTAAATAAATAAACAGTTAATTACTTACCAATAAATAATCTTTATAAAGTGAAATTAACTAAGAGCGGGTTATGATCTGATGCAGTAGTTGCTATTATCTCTGCATTTTCAAGATTTAATCCTCGATAGAAGATGAAATCTAATGGTTTTCCTCTAAATTTCTTCCTGATATCAACAGTAAAACTGACCGGTTTTAACTCTATTGAGCGAATAAGGCGATAGAGTAAAAAGAGCCGCTGCCTACTCCATGAATTAAAATCACCTGCCAAAATAACTGGGCCGTTATGCTCTTTGACTCTATTTAATAGAATTCGAATCTGCTTCTGATAGATTTTTATTCCAATACTAAAGTTGACAGCATGGATATTGGCAACAAGCAGTGTCTCAGCAGAATTTGCAATTGGATAGAGGGTAATAAGGGCTGATTTAGGAACCTGAATCACTGGTTCTCTCTCTTTAAAAGAGAGCGCTAAGATTGGTGTACTGCTGGATATCGTCATCACACCTGTTGAGAGATCATTAAATGAGTACGCTGGCACCTGATCAGCAATCTTATTATGATCGCGAATAAAATTGAGGAGATCAGGGCTATTTTGCGCCTCTTGTAGCAAAATTAATTCTGTTTGATCAACATATTTTTCTAAAACAGGGATACAGGCGATACGTTTTTGCTTGAAAATATTCCAAACTAAAATAGAGAGTTTATGATCGGTTAAAGGCTGCTTTACCGTGATAGGTGTCTGCGGAAATATCTGTTTAACATCACTACCAGCTTGATATCTTAAGATATAGTTATGCCAATTAAATATCATCTTAACCACATATAAATTTGAACCTCAAAACGCATATTGTTACCTCATTTTAAAATCACTATTGCTTTGATATTATTGCAGTTACGATGAACATATTGATTACTATAAAAAAAAGCTATGAACAGAAGGTATGCACAAAGTAACTGCATTTAAAAACAACTATATTTAAAAAGAACTGTTTAAAAAAACAGTATAAAAAATAACTGTATATAAAATAAGTTTATATCGAATAACTATATATAGATCAACACTAGATACTGTTACTGCGCATTTCGCATTTTAAGAAATTCATCAAATGAGATTGTATCATCTGCTTCTTGTTGTTTCTGCTTCTCAATAGAGAGATCGCGCTGCTGGATAAAATCAGATTCAGTTAAAAGTGTTAACGGTTCGGCAGAAAATTGCTGCTTATATTGATTTGCCAACTTTAATCCAAACTTATCAGTTCCAAGATCACTAATCGCTTGTAACACTTGTGCCGATAATGTTAATTCAGGCTGATCAAACATTACATCTAACCGTTCACAAACTTGTCGATATGAACCACTTCTATCTAGATGATCTAACACATCTGCGACTCGTAAAAGATCATCAAATAGCTCATGCCCCACTTTTGCTAACGGTTCATGATAGTCGCCACAACCGAGACTGATTATCTGATCAGGTTTACGCCCTTCTAAAATAATTCGGTTCCAATTAAGTTTGGCACAGTTTAACTCTTCACTACTCATTTCAGGTGCCGGCGCTAGCGCACACCAGATCAGAAAGAGATCAATAAAACGGATCTGCTCCTCAGTAATACCAATAGGAGAGAATGGATTAATATCCAGCGCCCGTACCTCAATATACTCTATGCCACCGCGCAGTAGAGCTTCTGATGGTAACTCACCTGCTCTTGGCACCCGTTTAGGGCGAATAGGTGCATAAAACTCATTTTCGATCTGCAAAACATTATCATTTAATTGACGATATTTACCATCAACTTTTACCCCTATTTTACTAAACTCAGCTGATTTGGTATGGGTAGCTCGTTGTAGTCCAGCAACATAACTCTCTAAATGGTTAAAAGTAATGCCAAGCTCTTTTTGGGCATTATTGGTATAACCAATGTCACTTAAACGTAATGAAGTTGCATAAGGTAGGTAACAGTGCCCGTTAGTCTCCTCAATAAAGGCTTTTCGTTTAGCACTGTCACAGATAGATGAGGCACATAATGATGGCGAAGCACCAAAGAGATAAGGAATGATCCATCCAAAACGATAATAGTTACGAATCACTCTAAAATAGCCTTCTGATATGATTGTACGGCCTTCACAACTATTTTTAACCCCTTCACGCGCTTGCCAAAATGCCATCGGTAATGAGAAGTTGTAGTGAACCCCAGAAATAGTCTGCATCATCGCACCATAACGATTTTTTAGACCTTCACGGTAGACTGTTTTATAGATGCCTTCATTCGAGCTACCATACTGCGCAAGAATAATATCCTCTTCTCTATTTACAAAGCAAGGCATACTTAGTGGCCACATCACCTCATTACCGATATTACTATTTGCGTAACGGTGCAGGTCATGTAAAAACTTCAGCATATAATCAATGTTGGTATTAACCGGTGTAATGAATTCCAGCATCGACTCGGCAAAATCGGTTGTTATCCAAGGGTGAGTTAATGCAGAACCAATATTTGTTGGGAAGGGACTTTTTGATAGCGATCCATCGGGTAAAATACGTAATGTTTCCCGCTCAATACCTCGTTGAATCCCCTGTAAAATAGTATAATGTTTCTCTAGCCAAGTAAGTGATTTTGATAGGTCTGGAATCATAGTTTGCCTCATGACTAATTGCTGATGTACAACGCTATTTATTAAAAATATCTTATCATAAACCGATATTCAAATTTCTCACTCAATTATTTTTTTAATTACTAACTTTATTACTAATTTTATTACTAACTTTAATTCAATTTTAATTCAATGTTAATAACGCTAAAATCTCCATATGCGGCGTATGCGGGAACATATCAAACAGTTGAACTTTCTCAATTTGGTAATCTGGTAACTGTTTAATATCAGCAACTAATGTATCCAAGTTGCAACTGGAATAGAGAATATATCGAGGTTTAATCTGCTGTAAATAGGCACATAACTTCTCCCCTACTCCCCGTCTAGGCGGATTTACCAAAACTAAATCAGGAATGGTTGAACTCCCACCCCTTTTTAACTGACCATCTGGAAACTTGTCATCTATTAAAGAATAATCTGCTACATCCAGTGATTTAAACGACACCTGCTCTCTAATTCCCAATAATTTAGCTGACTCGGTTGCACAGGCAATTGCTTCGGGGCTAATTTCAATACCGACAAGCTGCCTGATGTTGCTCTTTTTAGTTTCTAATTGCTCTCTATTTAATTGCACCATCATACAGTGCAGACCAAAGCCGCCCACACCACAAAAGAGATCCCAAATTGTTGTAATATCTAAATCTGCAACCCAATCACTAGCCGTCTGATAGAGCTTTGCCGCAATCTCCGTGTTCGTTTGAAAAAAGCTTTTTGGTTTAATAAATAGCGGCACATGGTTTAATGTAAAAGGTAAAAAGTGATTTTGCGTTAAAATAATCTCCTTCTCACCTTCCATAATTGCAGCATGGGTGGGTTGAATATTGACGGAGAACACAATTAAATCTCTAATATTTATAGCGTTAAATGTGTTTTTAATCTTGTCCAGTAATCGCTCTGATCGCAATATAAAACGCACCATAAATCCACGATCACTTTCGGTTACCACCACAAATTTCAGTTCACCTTTGCGTTTATCAATATTATATGGAACCAATTCCTGTTTACGGATATAGGTGCGAATCATCTTTAATACAGTTTGCATACTTTTGGAGTACAGCGGACAGTCACAGAGATCAACCGCCACATTACCATGTTTTATTCCTAAAATTGGCTTCTCAACTGTACCTAAAACAGCCATTTTTGCTTTATTACGAAAGGCAGATTCAGCGCTCACGACAGGTTGCGCAATAAATTTAGGTTTAAGATCAACCATCGCTGATGAGAGCAATTTCTGTTTATCGGCTATCTGCATAGTGTAGTCCCTACTCATCCATGGGCAGGAGAAACACAGTTTTTGCTGATTATTCAAAGTATCACGGGTTAAATGGTCAGTAGTTGAAGGGTTAAAATGGCATTGCATATGAATAAATATCCTCTATTTGAGTGCGCTATTATATACGATTAAGGGGAAAATCTGTCGCAATCAATAGATAAAATTAAATAATTAAAGATAAGATATATATTATCATAACAATCTTTTTACAAATTTGTTTTAGGGTTTTATACCATTTCAATCAACACTATATCTTTTTATGTACCAATAACGTAATAGGTATATAATAACGGCTCTCAATTTTTAGGAACGATCTCATGTCTATTAAATTAAAAACACCCGAACAGATTGAAAAGATGCGTATCGCCGGCAAACTGGCTGCCGAAGTGCTTGAGGTAGTTGAACCTTATGTAAAACCAGGTATTACCACAGGCGAACTCGATCAGATCTGTTATGATCATATCGTCAATGTTCAAAAAGCGATCCCTGCTAATATTGGTTATCTTGGTTATCAACACACCTCTTGTATCTCAATCAACGACGTTGTCTGCCATGGTATTCCAAATTTTGAGAAGAAGATTAAAGATGGCGATATTCTTAACATTGATATCACGGTAATAAAAGATGGTTATCATGGCGATACCTCAAAAATGTATATCGCTGGTAAACCGACAGTTACTGGTGAAAGGCTATGTAAAGTGACCCAAGAGAGTCTCTATAAAGCAATTAGTATCATTAAACCTGGTATTCGCCTTAAAGAGATTGGTAAAACTATTCAAAAATATGTAGAATCTTTTGGATTTTCAACAGTTCGAGAATATTGTGGACATGGTATTGGTGACGTCTATCATGATGATCCACAAGTGTTACATTATGCTGGTGATGATGAGGGTGTTATCTTAAAATCAGGAATGACATTTACCATTGAACCGATGATAAATACAGGTGATTGGCGTACTCGTACCATGAAAGATGGCTGGACAGTTAAAACCAAAGATCACGGTCTTTCGGCACAATATGAACATACGCTATTAGTCACTGATAATGGAGTTGAAGTGTTGACTTTGCGTAGTAATGAAGATTTCCCAAGAGTGATTGAACATAAATAGTTAAGTATAAATAATTCAGAAAAAATTATTTAATAACAATAATTTATTAAAAATAATAGAACAAAAAAGGAGTCGATCGACTCCTTTTTTATATCAGCTATCTCTTTTAATTAATCGAAAATAATTAATCGATAAATAGTTAATCAATAAACCGTTAATACAAAAGTGTATAGAGTTTTTTACGGTACTTTGCCGCAAGTGGGTTAGCTGTACCAAGCGCCGCGAGAAGATCTAACATCGATTTTTTAACCTGCCCCTCCCCTATATTTAGATCCTTTGTGAGAGGATTAAAGAGAAGCTCTAGCGCCTCTTCAGGTCTTCCCACCTGCATCAATTGCGAAGCTAATTTGATCATCAAATCCACATTATTAGGATCTTTATCGAGCTCAGCTTGTAACTGCTGTAATTCAGGTGAATTTGCCGCCTGCTCTAATAACTCAATCTCAGCATGTAAACCTTGATAGGTAGAGTCCTGATCTTGTAGTGGAATTGTTGCTAGCGTCTCTTTAGCAGCATCTAACTGTTTAAGCGCAATCTCACACTTGGCTAATAGTAGTGCGATATCACTCCGTGACTTACCGAAATGGTCCTTTAGTGATTCCCAAGCCTGTTTTAACAGGGGCAGAGCTTCCGCATAACGGTTTTCTGCCACCAATTTCTGCCCTTCTGCCAACTTTAACTCATCCTCATTAGGGAGAAATTTTTGTAAAAATTGCGCGATTACATCTTCCGACTGCGGACCTTGAAAGCCATCAACTGGCTGCCCATTTTGGAAGAGATAGGCGGTTGGAATAGCACGCAGACCAAATTGTGATGCCAACAGAGCTTGCTCATCACAATCTAATTTCGCCAAAATAAATTGACCATGATGTGCATTGGTTAATTGTGTTAATGTCTGTGTCATCACTTCGTGGTTTGGACTTCGCGGGGACCAGAAGTAGAAAAGCACTGGCACTGTGAAGGATTGCTGAATAATATCTTGAATATTCTGTTCAGTTACATCATAAATAATTTGCATAACAGTTATCTCTATAAAATTTAATTCAATGAAATCCGTTAATTAACGGTAAATATTAACGTTAAGTAATAACGAAAAGTAATAACGATAATTATTAACGAATTATAAAAAGTTGGTTGCTTATTTTAAACTCATTTACTTTGCAAAATTCTATCCATTAATTTATCTGGCAGTAACCGCTTAGCAATCGCAGCTAGCTGTGTCAATTTTGTGACCCTGTAACGAACTTTTGGTGATTTACTCTCTAAAGCATGAAAAAGTTTTGGCAAAATAGCCTCTGGTGGTAAAGCAAACCGTTTTGCAATAGGCGGGTTTAACACTTTATTGAGTTTTTCAGTCTGATTTACATTGGTTGAGAATTGGGTATGAAGTGGACCCGGTTCAATTAAACAGACTTTGATATTACTGATATTTGCTAACTCTAACCTAAGCACATCAGACCATGCTTCTAAGGCATATTTACTTGCCGCATAAGCACCACGACCTGGAGTTGCAATAATACCCACTACTGAACTTGTTTGAATAATACGACCTTCACCGTTGGCGATAATGGCAGGTAATAAGAGTTGTGTTAGTTGATGAACACCAAAAAAGTTACTGCTAAATTGCGCCTCTAACTGCTGGCGACCAATAGTAGATAATCGACCATAAAGACCAAATCCAGCATTATTGAAAAGAGCATATAATTTACCATTTGTCAGTCGAAAAACCTCATGGGCTGCACTTTGAACGGAGTCAGGATCATCAAGTTCTAGTAGCACAACCTCGAATCCCAACTCCTCTAATTTCTGTTTATCTCTCTCTTTACGACACGAAGCAATTACTCGATATCCACGTTTTTGCAGTGCAGTTGCGGCAAGAAAACCAATACCACTGGAACATCCTGTAATAAATATAGATTTATTTGTAGATGAATTCATATAGTTCGCTGTATAGTGTAAAGTTTAGTAAAGTACTTATCATAATAATAAACTTACTTTAATTATAGTGCTTTTTCACTTATTTTTAGGGTTACATTTTTAGGGTTAAATGAATACTTTGAAATATGGTTTTAAAAATCAATTTTGAATACTATTTTAGGTTTACATTAAAGCGAGGCTGTACAATATGAAAAAAACAACAAAAATTGCTATTATTGCTGCAATGGAAGAGGAAGTGGCAATTCTTAAGAGCAAAATTACCGATTTTCGGGTTGAAAATCATCTGGGATTTAACTTTTATTTAGGCAATATTGCAGGCTGCGAAGTTGTACTTTTACAGTCAGGTATAGGTAAAGTTGCCGCTGCCACTGGCACTGCAATACTTCTCAATAATTATTCTGTTGATGCGGTTATCAATACCGGATCAGCTGGTGGTCTATCAACCCAACTAAATATTGGTGACATAGTCGTCTCTAGTGATGTTTTTTATCATGATGTAGATCTCACTGCTTTTGGTTATAAAGCAGGACAGATGTCAGGTTGCCCTGCAGCATTTGAAGCTGATACTTATTATCAATCAGTTGCTAAAGAGTCAATTAATCTTCAAGGTGTTAATGCGGTTATTGGATCGATAGGTAGTGGAGACGCATTTATTAATGGCAAAGAGCAATTAGCCAATATTAAAAATACCTTTCCAAACGCAGTTGCGGTTGAGATGGAAGCTGCTGCAATTGGCCATGTATGTTGGTTGTCAGTAATACCTTTTGTAGTAGTTAGAGCTATTTCCGACAATGGTGATAACGAATCTGCAATTGATTTTAAAGAATTTTTAGCGCTTGCGGCAAAACAGTCATCCAAAGTAGTCGAGAGCATGTTAAATATCATTGTAAATAATCCAACTTAATAATTTGATTATCTCTCCCTCTTTTTGTCTGTTGATCCAATGTCATATGCAAAAAGAGGTATAACAATTGATGGTACTAATAATCTACTTTACTACTTAATTTCAATAACTGTTATTAATAACAGTTTTTAATAACTGATTTTTAAACTATCTGTTTACGATCAAACTTTTATAAATAATTCACGACTTTTAAATGGCTTAGATCCTACATAAGGTTTTAAGGCAAGGCGGGTAAAACGCTTTGCAGCTTTCAAAACGGTTGGGTTGTTAAATTGACGATTTCCAAACGAGAGTACCTCCTCCCCCAAAAAACTACTACTATTTTGTAATAGACTACTAACAAAACCCTTTTCGGGTTGATATTGATAGTGCATAGAGGCAATAATCTCATCACCAGTTATTGCACAGTGAAAAAAATCGACGTGATAACCTAAATGCTCTAACAGCGCTAGTTCAAAACTTCTTAAAATATTTTCCGCCGGCTGTTGCTTGGCAAGTTGTTGTAAGCTTTGTAGATAGTGGTGAAACAGTTTACTGGCATCTTGCTCTGCAACTATAACACGATGGATAAGCTCATTTAGATAAAAAGCACTATAAAGCGAGGTGGAGGAGAGTGGTAAGGTAAGTGATATCGCCTCAGCTTGGCGTAATATTTTCAAAGATCCACTACCGGAATATTGAATAATAAGTGGTGTAAAGAGTTGTAAAATCCCTTTCAAAGCAGAATTTTTGCGTCTAGCACCTCTAGCAATCACTGTTACTTTGCCCTCTGTTTCTACAAAAAAATCAATTAATAGACTCGATTCAGTGTAGTTACGAGTATGTAAGACAAATGCACGTTGCCAGTTTTCCATTTTCACCTAACTAATTTCACCTAACTAATTTGATCTGGTTGATTTTAAATTGTAACGCTATGATGCAAAAAATTATGAGATTCTGTCAATTTAAACCTGTAGTTTTATTTAGTTTCCGCTATAATCTATAAAAATTTACCGTTAATAATCATTATAAATAACAATATGGAACTATTCTCGACAATCTTAATTCTTATATTAATCGTATCACTGTCTGGTGTGGCTATTAAAATGTTACCTATCCAGATTCCACTACCACTTATGCAAATTCTACTGGGCTGTGTTTTTGCTGCCTTCAATTTTTATGTAGAGTTTGATCCTGAACTATTCTTAGTTCTTTTTATACCACCACTCCTCTTTGCCGATGGACGTAAGACATCCATAAAAAGTTTTATTCATAACGTGCGAGAGATTGTTGGTTTAGCGTTAGTGTTAGTTGTTATAACCGTTATTGCACTTGGTTATCTACTCTACTGGATTTTACCAAATGTGAGTCTCCCTGCTGCGCTTGCGCTTGCTGCCGTACTCTCCCCGACCGATGCTGTTGCATTAAGCGGTATAGTTGGTAAAGGGCGTATCGAGAAAGAGAAGATGGAGATCATCGAAGGTGAAGCGTTAATGAACGACGCATCCGGTCTGGTCTGTTTAAAGTTTGCAATACTTATTGCTATGGGGCAAATGGAGTTTCACCTATTTCAAATCAGTGCCTCTTTCTTCTTTGTTGCTATTGGTGGTTTAGCTATTGGTGCACTATGTACATGGATTTTTGCTTTTATTCTACGAAAGATAAATCAGCTTACCCATAATGACCCAGCTATTCAGATGGTGCTTTTATTCCTTCTACCTTTTGCTGTTTATCTTATTGCTGAACATGTCGGTTTTTCAGGAATTTTAGCGGCAGTTAGTGCAGGTATGACAGTTAACCATTCTGGTATGATGCGCAGTGCGCCACTGACAACAAGATTACAGTCAGACAGTATCTGGTCGATGTTAACCTTTGTCTTTAATGGATTTGTTTTTATCTTATTAGGTATTCAGTTACCACAAATTTTAAAAAACACCTATATTGAGAATCAAACTGATAACTCAATCGAAATTTGGCAACTCAGCCTCATTGTTATATTTATCTTTATCGCTCTTATGGCAACCCGTTTTGCATGGCTCTGGTCGATGAAACATATCCGCCCACTCCCATTTGGTAAGCAAAAACCATTGGCATTTAAATCCTATTCAACACGTGATCTACTTATCTCAACATTTGCTGGTGTTCGAGGTGCAATTACCCTTGCTGGTGTACTCTCAATACCAATGACAATTCATGGTCGCTATGAACTTGTCTTTATTGCAACCGGTATCATTTTAATCTCTTTAGTTACAGCTGTTATTGTCCTTCCAATACTTCTGCGCGGGACAGTAATATTAGATAATACTGAACAAGATCATGAGATCCTTAGTGTAAAAGGTCGCATGGCAGAAGAGGCAATTGTAAGCCTAGAGAAGATGCAAAATAACCTATTACAAGATACTGAAGGTAGTAATATTGATAATGAGATCGTCCATGAGGTTGGCTCTCGTGTAATTGGCTCATTACGACGTCGCACTGGGCTTAAGAATTTAGAACAGAAATCACTTGAAGCTGAAAATCTAGAACGCCGCATGCGCCTAGTTGCAATCGGTGCAGAACGCACGGCTCTATTGCAGATGAAAATTCAAGATAAAGTGAGCGACGAAATCTTTGAACATCTTAATAATGATTTAGATTTTTATGAAAAAATGATCTCAGAAGAGGCATAAAATGAAACTACATCGCAGATTAAATAAGGTGATGCCAATATGGAATTCCTAAATATTGATGCGTTAAAAACAGCTGCAATGCAAAACAGTTTTTTAACTAAACTACATGCAACAGCTGTTAATAAAATGCCACAAGCATTGGGTCTAACGCTCCGCTACATCCCCTTTTCGTTAAAAAAACAGGTAATTGAGCAACTTTTAAAACTGCAATTTAAACAGTCGCTAGAAGATGCAGAGTTAGATTTTTTAGAGGATAAATGGCTTAAAATTGAAGTGACGGATCTAAAGCTAGTCTGGTTTGTCAGTTTAATTGATAATCAATTAGTTGTCAGTCGGAAAGAGCACCCAAATGTCAGCTTTATTGGCAATGCGAATGATCTTATTATGATTGCTACCCGCCGCCAAGATCCCGACACCCTCTTTTTTCAACGCCGTTTAATTGTTGAAGGCGATACTGAGCTTGGTCTCTATGTTAAAAATCTGATGGACTCAATCGAACTCGAATCAATGCCCCACTTTATACGGACAACATTAGAGAAGTTAGCTAACATCATTGAGCAAACTAAAAAGCCCTAATAAGGGCTTTCTCTTTTTTAAAATACTACTCAAAGAATAAAAAATATTTTTAATCAGCAAAGATTGAAGAAACAATAGAATAGTTAATCTCAATTATTATGGAATAAACGCCATATATGATACCAATTGTAATATACATAAATGCAACAACTCTCCAAAATGTTATCTTCTGCATCAATATTCGAAAAACTCCAATTACGATTAAACAGTTATAGATAAAATTAAATAAACAGAGAACAGTCATCATAATAACTATAATTATAGCTGGAATAACTAATATAGAGTTACTGTCAATAAATAATCCTGCTAAAAAAAGTAGTAAAATAAGTACTATAATAAGAGCGCAAAAAATAAAATTGCCTAAAGTATGGAATCCCCAAAAAGTGACAGCAAGACTATAATCGCCTTTATAGAGTTTTTTTATAATTTCCATGTTAATTCTCATCCATTATTCAAGGAGACATATTCTAAAGATAAAAATAGGTAAAACAAGCTATATAGATAGTAATTTTTATAAAATCTGTAATGGCTAATTTAACAATTTTAACAATTTTAACAATTTTAACAATAACGATAATATTAAAGAGAAATTGAATGGTTTACTAACCCTAGCAGATATTTTGTATCACCTTTAAAAAAAGGTAGCAAAGGATATTAAAGTTAATAAAAAAGCCCTAATAAGGGCTTTCTGTTTTTATCATGTTATTTAAATAAATATCATCTATATAAAAGAAATTCTGTTTAACCAAATCAGTATGATTAGATTATAGAATAGCCAATGTAACCTATAGCTATAATTGAATATAGCAGACCAAATACAATAACAATAAACGCTATAACTCTCCAAAATGTTATTTTACGTTTTAACATGCTGAAGATACCATATGCAATTAAGCAGTTAAAGATATAATTAATTAAAATCAGAACAACTATCACTGTCACTATCACAATAACAGGTAACTTATAGTAAATGCCAATACCCGTTACAGTCCAAAAAAATACTGTAAAAATAATATTACCTAAAAAATTAAATCCCCAAAAAGTGACAGCAAGACTATAATCGCCATTCATAATTCGTTTTAACATATTCATAATAATTTTAACCTTTTTTTTACAATTTAATATTTTTTATTAATATGAGTATTCTCATATTAATTCTCATCCATTATTTAAGGAGTGGATATTCTAAAGATAAAAATAGGTTAAACAAGTAGTCAAAATGGGATTTTTTATAAAATTTTTAATAATCAACTTAACCATTTGAATATTAGAGTTTTATTGTTTTGTAACTTATCTATTTTATTAATATTTAATAGAACGTAGTATGTTGTCAACTAACAGTAGTGGATAAAAAAAGCCCTTTCATGGGCTCTTTTTTATTGTTTTCTGAATAATTGTTTTCTAAATAAATGCTTTCTAAATAAATATTATCAAAATAAAAACAATATCTATTTACCAAAATAGAGTGAGTAACTAATAGAGTAGCCAATACCAATTATAAATGTAAACACACATATTAAACCAAAGATAATATAGATAAATGCTAAAACTCTCCAAAAAGTAATTTTACGTCTTAACATGCAATAAATACCAGATGCAATTAAACTGCTATAGATAAAACTAAGTAAGATGATAATCATAATAACTATTATTGTAAGAATACCAGGTACTTTAAAGTAACTGCCGATAAATAATACTGCTAAAGCAATCACTGTAAAAATAATATTGCCTAAAACATTAAATCCCCAAAAAGTGGTAGCTAAACTATACTCACCTCTTAAAAGGCGTTTAAATATACCCATAATAAATTCTCCTTTTTTATATAATCTTATTTAAGTAATAAATAAATTGAATTTTTTTTTAAATTGTTAAACCGATATTAAATCAATTTTTACTAGTTGTATGAATTGGTAAATATTGTACTTTATAAGTTAACTATTACATATCAACATTTTGATTTAATTTTACTTATATAATTAATTGTCTTAAATAGATAATAATTCAATTCAGTTTTTTTATCTATTTAACCAATGATAAAAATAGCGATTTCTACTTATTTTATTGATGTTTACATAATTTACAGATTAAATCACGTCGATTAAAACAGATATACGTTCGTAACGTTATCCAATACCATAATATCTATTATTCCCTTTCCTCTATTTTTCTATATAATGTCGAATCTTAAATAATAACAATGAATAAGGAAATAAGATGTTAAAACGTATGGTTGTACTTGGTGACCCAACAACTACTGGTGGTAGCGTACTTAATGCTTCTGATACAAGAATATGCTTAGGAAAAGGGATGGCGGTAGTAGGTAGTTCGGTCTACTGCCCTAAATGTGATACGGTCGGTAAAATTGTTGAAGGCGCGCCTACTTTTATTATTGATGGCAAATCTGCTGTCTATGATGGCTGTGCTGTTGCCTGTGGATGTAAACCCTTTGGTTGCAATAGAGTTATTGCAAGTCATTGCACCATGATGATGGAAGTGAAAGATCGTAACGAGAAACCGAAATCTACAATAGTTAACTCAAACCAAACAGCTACAAATAGCGCATCTACTTATCAATCCTCTGATGTAAAACAACAAAATGATACGGTAGATAAAAAGTACCTAATCCGTGAAGATGCAAAACGTCTATTACAGTGCGCTGATGAACTTTGCGACAAACACCTCTATCACGACGATATTAAACAGAGCTTTAAAACAGAAGTTAAACAGTTTGCTGATGATATTATCTACCAAGTTGATACCGATAACATCTCTTATACCGAGGGTGCGGAGGCTATTAAAGAGGAGGAGAAAAGCCTTTGGCAACAGAGTTCAGAATGGCTCTCACGGGGATTATCTATCTTTGGTGGTGTCGGATTAATCACCGCAGGCGTTGCAATGTGCACCACCGGCGTTGGCTGCGTAATTGGATCTTATCTTGGAGCACATGGGGTAAACAGTATTCAAGAAGGAATCACTGGTAACGACGGTTATTTAAGAACTGCCTACCAAAATGTAGCAGAATGGGCGGGCGGTGAAAAAGAGTATGGCGATTTAGTCTATAATTCTGTTGATTTACTCTTTTCAGGTTATGGATTACTTAAATCTGTACCTAAAATAGATAAATTCACCAATACAGCTAAATTTAAACTTTGGAAACATGGAAAACAAGATTTAGAGAAAGCCTATAAGCAGATGAGTAAAATAGGATTAATAACAGAAGCTACAAGTGATATATTTAATCTATATTCTATTAAAACAAATATCAAAAATTTATTGTTAATAGATAAAAAGACTAAAGAGGTTGCTCTCAGCATAAAAGAACCTGAAAAAATTATTAATGTAGGTGAGATTATCGATTCGTGTATGTATGTGATGGTAGTTACAGATGATAATAATCCAGCTAATAGAGATTATTATGAATGTACAAAACCTAGTGGTGAAATATATAAAATTTTTGCAGATAATGCTTACGAGGAATAGATAACAACATGATGCTTTTAACTTATATTTTTTACTATATGTTATCAACATTCACGGCTTTAATTGGTTTTTATTTTTGTCGTTTTTCGCGTGACGATTATCAATATAACCCTTCTCTCAGGAAAAAATATCGTTATTTAATTATTTGGACATTTTTTATTATGATTCCTATGCAGGCAATGGTTATTAAAGGAAGAGAAATGTTTATATATCCAATAATTCATCCTGTAATAGTATTTATTGCTTATTTATTTACCATCTCATATATAATTTTCTTAGGCTTTATTAAATCACCCAAATAAACTAATAAAAAAATGATATTTAATTTTTAGTTTACAAAAAGGGTTCAATGAATGAACCCTTCCTACTAAATTTTTATACATGTAAAAAAGGAAAATTAATGTTCATAATAATTATAATTTTTTATTATTGCTTTGCGATTTTAGGGATTTTCTTTTGGATCTATTTTAGACAATTTATAGCAAATAACTTTTATAATAAAACACTTAATATTAAACGTTCTGCTGCTAATATATTCTATTACTTTGTTTTGCTTATAAGCGCTATTATTATTTATTTAGCTTCTGAATTAATTTTGTTACAAAAAACTTTTCTTCTAATATCAGCTATTATTATTTTTATTATGTATGCTTTTTTTATTGCCGAGTTAGAAAACCCGCCTGAATCTAAAAATAGATAATATCATGATGCTATTAACCTATATTCTCTATTACATAATATCGATATTCACGGTAATACTTGGTATCTATTTTTGTCGTTTTACAGAAGAGGATTATGAATATAATTCTTCTTTAAAAAGAAAAAGACAATATGTGGTTATTTGGATTTTCGTAATGATGTTATTCTTACAAGGTTATGTTACAGATACTAAAACGTTATTTATATACCCTGTAACTCATCCAGCAGTCCGTTTTTTTGCAATACTTTTCGCTATTTCTTATGCAATTTTACTAGGTAAAATAACGACACTTAAACCAACTCGTAAAAAAAAATTTAAATAGTTATTTGATTAAAAAGGGTTCCTTGAGCCCTTTTCTTTTATGACCAAGAAAATAATGAATCAATAATAAATATAGCTGAACTTGCTGATAGTTGTGAAATTGTCTTAGTTTTAAAATTTGATAAAAATGAGAATACACCGCGTCATTATTATCGTTGTACTCGTCCAAATGGTGAACAATACAATATTGAGTAGTTATTAAGGAATATCTTATGGTTATAGTTCTAATTTATTATGTTATTTCAATATTTACAATTTGGCTCTGTTACTATTTTAAAAAATTTACCGAGTTAGATTATAAACATAATAAAATTCTACAAAAAAAAGACGTGTAGCAATAATTTGGACTTATTTTGTTATGTTTATACAAGCTGGAGTTTGGGCTCGTAAAGAAATACTATTTTTTTATGCTGTACCTGACCCAATAATTAATGTATCAGGTTGCATTTTTATGATTATCTATATTTTTTTACTTGATTGGATTGAAACAATAAAACATCCATTTAATAAAAATAAAAATAAATTTAAATAGATAATATTATGATTATTTTAATTACGACTCTTTATTATAGCCTTGCAATTCTGGGGCTATTTTTCTGGCGATACTTAAGAAAATTCATTGCTAGTGATTTTTATAATGATAAAACACTTAATAGAAAACGTATTTTTACTATTATATATTTTTATTTCATTTTAGTTTTAAGTGCTGTTATTCTCGGTTTAATACCACAAGTAGTTATATTACAGAGAACTTTTCTAGTTATATCTGGAGGACTAATTTTAATTATATTTGGATTTTTAATACCAGATCTAGAATCACCTCCAAAGTATAGAAAACGAAAAAAGTTTAAATAATTATTTGATTAACAGGGTTCATTGAACCCTTTTTTAACTGCTTACTCCTCTTTTGCATCTATCTTTTAAATGAATTAAACCTTTACAACGAAGCAATTTATTTACTATTCCTTTTCTTACTTCTTTCTATATAATGTCGAATCTTAAATAATAACAATGAATAAGGAAATAAGATGTTAAAACGTATGGTTGTACTTGGTGACCCAACAACTACTGGTGGTAGCGTACTTAATGCTTCTGATACAAGAATATGCTTAGGAAAAGGGATGGCGGTAGTAGGTAGTTCGGTCTACTGCCCTAAATGTGATACGGTCGGTAAAATTGTTGAAGGCGCGCCTACTTTTATTATTGATGGCAAATCTGCAGTCTATGATGGCTGTGCTGTTGCCTGTGGATGTAAACCCTTTGGTTGCAATAGAGTTATTGCAAGTCATTGCACCATGATGATGGAAGTGAAAGATCGTAACGAGAAACCGAAATCTACAATAGTTAACTCAAACCAAACAGCTACAAATAGCGCATCTACTTATCAATCCAATTATGTAAAACAACAAAATGATACGGTAGATAAAAAGTACCTAATCCGTCAAGATGCAAAACGTCTATTACAGTGCGCTGATGAACTGTGCAACAAACACCTCTATCACGACGATATTAAACAGAGTTTTAAATCAGAAGTTAAACAGTTTGCAGACGATATTATCTACCAAGTTGATACCGGAAACATCTCCTATGACGAGGGTGCAGAGGCTATTAAAGAGGAGGAAAAAAGCCTTAAAGATCAATCTTTAGAATGGCTCTCACGTGGATTATCTATTTTTGGTGGCGTGGGATTAATCACCGCAGGCGTAGCAATGTGCACGACCGGTGTTGGCTGCGTAATTGGAGCATACTTAGGTGCGCATGGTGCAAATAGTATTCAAGAAGGAATCACTGGTAACGACGGTTATTTAAGGTCTGGCTACCAAAATGTAGCAAAATGGGCGGGCGGAGAGAAGGAGTATGGTGATTTAATCTATAATGCGGTTGATTTACTCTTTTCAGGTTATGGATTACTTAAATCTGTACCTAAAATAGATAAATTCACCAAAACAGCTAAATTTAAACTTTGGAAACATGGTAAACAAGATTTAGAGAGAGCCTATAAACAGATGAGTAAATGGGGTTTATTAGCTGAAACCATTAATGATGGAGCAACAATTATTTCAATCTTCAAAGATATTAAAAATTTAGTATTAATCGATAAAAAAACGAATGAGATTGCTATAAGTATAAAAGAGCCAGAAAACATTAGTAATGTCGGTGAGATTATCGATTCGTGTATGTATGTGATGGTAGTTACAGATGATAATAATCCAGCTAATAGAGATTATTATGAATGTACAAAACCAAGTGGAGAAGTATATAAAATTTATGCAGATAATAATTATGGAGAATAGATAATATTATGATGCTATTAACCTATATCTTTTACTACATAATATCGATATTTACAGTGATACTTGATATCTATTTTTGTCGTTTTACAGAAGAGGACTATGAATATAATTCTTCTTTAAAAAGAAAAAAACGATATGTGATTATTTGGACTTTCGCTGTAGCATTCATATTACAAGATATGATTATTGGCGCTAAAATATTATTTATTTATCCAATAAATGATTCAACTATAATTCTTATTGCGTATTTTTTTAACATTTCTTATATAATTCTATTAGGGAAAATACTCACACCTAAACCAACACGTAAAAAGAGAAAAAAGTTTAAATAATTATTTAATTAACAGGGTTCCTTGAGCCCTTTTTTTAATGACCAAGAAAATAATGAATCAATAATAAATATAGCTGAACCTGAAAAAATTACTAATGTTGGTGAACTTGCTAATAGTTGTGAAATTGTCTTAGTTTTAACATTTGATGAAAATGAGAATACACCTCGTCATTATTATCGTTGTACTCGTCCAAATGGTGAACAATACAATATTGAGTAGTTATTAAGGAATATTTTATGGTAATAGTTCTAATTTATTATGTTATTTCAATATTTACAATTTGGCTCTGTTACTATTTTAAAAATTTTACTGAGTTAGATTATAAACATAATAAAATTCTACAAAAATAAAGACGTGTAGCTATAATTTGGACATATTTTGTTATGTTTATTCAAGCTGGAGTTTGCGGAAATAGAGAGATCCTATTTTTTTATCCTGTAAATAACCCAGTTATAATTGGTTCTAGTTGCATTTTTATGATCATCTATTTTTTTTTACTTGATTGGATTGAAACAATAAAACATCCATTTAATAAAAAATAAATTTAAATAGATAATAAAATAATGCTATTAACTTATATCCTTTACTACATAATCTCGATATTCACAGTGATACTTGATATCTATTTTTGTCGTTTTACAGAAGAGGATTATGAATATAATCCTTCTTTAAAAAGAAAATGTAGATATGTAATCATTTGGAATTATGCAGTGATGTTAATTTTACTGGCAATGGTTTTTGCCATTTCCTATGTTATTTTTTAGAATTATTAGAAAAACCAAGTCCAACTCACAAAAAGAGAAAAAAGTTTAGGTGATTTTCTATATATAAAAGGATGATATATGAATATAATTAGCACTTAACAAAATAACCTTTTTTAAACACCCATGCATAATAACCGTTCGCCCAGCTTTTTTTTCCATGACTATGAAACTTTTGGGATTAATCCAGCTTTAGATAGACCTGCGCAGTTTGCTGGTATTCGAACCGATAGTGATTTTAATATTATTGATGATCCTCTTGTTATCTATTGCCAGCCTGCCCCTGACTACCTTCCAAATCCTGAAGCAGTTTTAATTACTGGCATCACACCACAAGAGGCGATGCAAAAAGGTGTCTGTGAGGCAGAATTTGCTAAGCAGATCCATCAACAATTTAGCGTGCCAAATAGCTGTATAGTCGGTTATAACAATATCCGCTTTGATGATGAAGTGACGCGCAACATCTTCTATCGCAACTTTTATGATCCCTATATTTACTGTAACCAAAATGGGAGTTCAAGGTGGGATCTGCTTGATCTGGTCAGAGCCTGTTATGCACTTCGTCCAGAGGGGATTAATTGGCCACAAAATGAGAGTGGATTACCCAGTTTCCGTTTAGAGCATCTCACCAAAGCTAATCAGATAAGCCACGAACATGCACATGATGCCATGTCAGATGTCTATGCCACCATTGCTATCGCCAAACTGATAAAAGAGAAGCAGCCGAAACTGTTTGACTATTTTTTCCAGTTACGCCATAAAAACCGAGTAGCAGAATTGATTGATGTGGTTAATATGACACCCATTGTCCACGTCTCTGGTATGTTTGGCGCTTCTCGCGGTAATCTTTCACTTGTCAGCCCAATTGCTTGGCACCCTACTCAACGGAATTTGGCTATCGTCTGTGATTTAACTGGAGATCTTGACCCATTAATTAACCTTTCGGTCGATGAGATTCGTGAAAAACTCTATACTAAAACTGAAGATTTAGCGGTCGATGAGTCACGCATCCCACTCAAACAGATCCATATCAATAAGTGCCCTATTGTTGCCCCAATTAATACCTTACGACCAGAGAATGGTAAGCGTCTAAATATCGATATTGAACACTGTTTAGCAAATGTTGAAAAATTACGTCAGCATCAACTTTTACTGCAACAAAAGATAGGTGAACTATTTTGTCAAACCGTTAACTATCCAGAAAACCGTGATGTGGATGCCCAGATATATAAAGGCTTCCTTAATTCAGATGACAAGTTACACTGTAACTTAATTACCGCAACAGAACCCAAAAATCTAGAAACCCTATTAACAATCCAATTTAATGATCCAAGGCTAAAACCGCTATTTTTGCGTTATAAAGCACGTAACTACCCACAATCTTTAAGCGAGCAAGAGGCGCACCAATGGGCAATTCACTGTCAAGATAGATTAAATATCGATACCATACAGCACTATCTGCACAAACTTGATGAGCTAGCTACAAACTATGCAGAGCAGCCAGAAAAATTGGCACTGCTTAAAGCGCTCTACAACTATTGCCACTATTTGGTTGGCTAAATCTTTTTTACCGGCGTATGATATGCACGATTGCTCATGATAAATGAGCCTAAATTAGATAATGAAATTGTTAATATAGACAAATAGATATGAGACACTTTTTAGCTAAACATGCAACCATAAAGCATCGACTTTACTCCCTATATTACACATCATATAGCTATATCCGTGGACTAATAATCCTAACCCTCTGCTTATGGGCAGGTAACCTCCTCTCTCTTATTTTACCTATCACAATTCCAGGTAGTATTATCGGTCTTCTGCTGCTCTTCTTTCTGATGGTTTTTCAACTGATCCCATCGCGCTGGATCAAACATAGTTGTAACCTCTTTATGCGCTATATGACACTGCTATTTATTCCTGCTGCGATGGGGATTATGGATAACTACGCTCTACTATTACAAAATTGGGTACCAATTATTATTGGCTGTATCGTAAGTTCAATTATTGTGTTAATTTTTACCGCATTTTTAACTGAATACCTCTTTAATTATCGGGTAAAGAGTGTTGATAATAACGATCTTAATAAGACTCTTGATTATAAGGTACACGATGATGCTATTGATAATAGCGATATTGAAGCTGAAAAATTGAGCGATCTTTCTGATTCTAAGCAGCCACCTCTTAACGAATCATCAACAAAAAGGGGATAAATTATGATCTGGATGTTACCTTTAACTATCATTATCTTTTTGGTGATCCGTAAATTAGCCATGAAGATTAAAAATCCGTTATTTAACCCGTTAGTCATCTCTGTAATCATCTTAATACCCATTCTATTGATTGCTGGAATTAACTACCAAGAGTATATGGGTAATGTACAAATTATTAATGATCTGCTCCCCTACTCTGTCGTCGCTTTAGCCTACCCGCTTTATGAACTTGTGCCGCAGATTAAATCTCGTTGGAAGTCGATAATGATCATCACCTTCTCTGCCTCTATTGCTTCCATGGTGACAGGAGTCTGTATCGCCTTCTGGCTTGGTAGTAGTAATGAGATAGCTGCATCAATTCTACCAAAATCAGTTACCACCGCGATTGCTGTAACGCTCGCAGAAAACCAAGGCGGCGTCCCCTCTATTGCAGCGTTATCGGTGATTTTAGTTGGTACTTTAGGTGGGATTTTTGGCCATCAGCTGCTTAACTTTCTCCGTATACGAACCGCAGCAGCAAGGGGATTATCAATCGGTGCAGTCTCCCATGCGGTAGGTACAGCTCGCTGTATCGAAGTAGATTATAAAGAGGGAGCATACAGTTCACTCTCTCTCGTGCTATGCGGTATTATGACCTCATTGACAGCGCCTTTTTTATTTCCAATAATAGTTTTTATCTTCCAATGGTTCTAAGTACATTTACATAAGTACATTCACATAAGAAAAAAACGTGCTAAAAAAAATTATAACCGCGCTGCTTGCTCTCACATTAATTACTATAGGATCTATCCTAATATTAGATTATTGGATCAGTCAGAAAACTGAACCATACATCTACCATAATGCAGAGAAACTGCCCTATCGCCAAATAGGGGTAGTTCTTGGCACATCTAAATATACTCGTGGTGGTGGAATTAATAGTTTCTATCGTAACCGTATTGAAGGTGCTATTAATCTCTATAAACTTGGCAAAGTTGACTATCTACTCTTAAGCGGTGATAACGCACAAAAGAGTTACAACGAACCCATCACCATGCGTAAAGATCTCATAAAAGCGGGGATCCCAAATAATGCGATTGTCTTAGACTATGCCGGTTTTAGAACATTTGACTCAATCGTACGTGCCAATAAAGTTTTTGATGTAAATAACTTCACCATCATCACCCAAGAGTTCCACTGTGAACGAGCCATTTTTATTGCGCAAAAACAGGGGATCAATGCACAATGTTATGCAGTACAGACCCCCAAAATGAGGATGCTGCGCATACGCGAACTGCTTGCACGAGTGAGCGCATTTTTTGATCTCTACTTCCTCAATCAACAACCCAAATATTTAGGTCCTGTCATACCGATTATCAATAAAGAGCAACTATTAAGCGAGAAATAGCGTTTTTGGCTGCTAACTTTTAACTAATAACGTTTAATTAATAACTTTTAACTGACCGCTTTTAACTGATAGCTTTTAACAGAAAGTTTTAATTGATAACCAATAATTGTTAACTAAATATTGTAAATTAACAGTTTTAATTAATCGTCTCTAAATAATAGATTCTAATTAAATAGTTTCTAATTATATAGTTTCTAATTAATACAATGTTTTAGGGTTGCCCCTATTTTGTATCATTTTTTAGACAAATATCGATAAAATGATCATTTTAATTTGCATTTTTATGCAAGAAAAAGTAATATTTAGTCAATTTGAATAAAAACCTATCTTAATAATGAATATAGAATTAAGCCATATCAACTATTTTTATGGTCCCCGTCAGGCATTAGATGATGTCTCATTAAGTTATCCATTAGGTGAGACCATTGTTCTACTTGGTAAAAGCGGTGCCGGCAAAAGCTCACTATTAAAAGTATTTAACCTGCTTGAAGTACCAACCTCAGGTTCAATGACTATCGCTAATATGCAGTTTGATTTCACCAAAAAAATTAGCCAAGAGTCCATTCGTGATCTACGTAAAAATGTGGGCATGGTTTTTCAAAACTACAACCTCTGGCCACATCTTACCGTACTTGAAAATCTTATCGAAGCGCCATGCCAAGTACTTAAAATTGGTAAAAAAGAGGCTATCGAAAAAGCGATGTCAATTCTAAAACGTCTACAGATAGGCGAGATGGCTGATCGCTACCCTATTCACCTCTCTGGTGGTCAACAGCAGCGTGTTGCTATTGCTAGAGCGTTAATGATGGAACCAAAAATTTTACTCTTTGATGAACCAACAGCAGCACTTGATCCGGCAATTACGGCACAAATTGCTGAGATTATTAATGAGTTATCACAAACAGGTATTACCCAGATAATTGTTACTCACGAAGTTGATTTTGCACGCAAGGTAGCGTCTGAAGTGATCTATATGGAGCAGGGCAAGATTGTTGAGCAAGGGCAATTGGACTGTTTTGCACATCCTAAAACAGAACAATTTAAATCATATTTATCACATTAGTTCGAACTATATTTTGAACAATATTTCAAACTATATAATGTGACTCTATTTTGGTGAAAGATTATGAATATAACAAAAAAAATTTTATCAACGCTCCTATTAACTGGTAGTTTAGCAATCTCATCAACTGCATCAGCAGCAGATACGCTAACCTTTGGTACTGAAGCAACTTATGCCCCATTTGAGTTTTTGAATGATAAAAACGAGATTGTTGGTTTTGATGTCGATATTATGCATAAAATCTGTGATGAGATAAAAGTAACCTGTAACATTGTTAATCAATCATTTGATGGACTAATTCCTAGTCTAAAATCACGTCGAATTGATGCAGCAATTGCTGGGATCGATGTCACGCCAGAACGCAAAAAACAGGTCGCTTTTACCCAAGTCTATTTTGATGACAGCTCAGTGCAATTTATTGTTTTAAAAGATGGCTTGACTGATCTCGAACAGTTAATGGGTAAAAAAGTGGGATATCAAAACGGTACCCCATACCAAAAATTCTTAGTTGAACGCTTCCCTGATGCTACCCCAGTTAGCTATGACAGTTATCAATATGCCTTTTTAGATCTTAAAGCCAAACGTATTGATGCAATTATTGCTAGCTCATTAGTTACTGCACAATGGTTAAACACTAACAGTGATGTTGATACAGTTGGTGGCAAAATTACAGATCATGAATTTTTTGGTGAAGGTTTAGCAATTGCTGTTCGTCAAGGTAATGACAAATTACTAACACAATTTAATCAAGCTTTAGATAAATTAAAAGCTAATGGTGAATTTGAGGCTATCTATAAAAAATGGTTTAATAAATAACCGTTTTTACCTTTAATTAATTTAATTAATAACATCTCGCCGCTATTTGCGGCGAGTTTATTTTTTTATGCTGGTTTAACTTTTATGTCAGATTTTTTATTAAATGCTACCGATAAACTACATTCGGATTTTATCAGTTATATTTCTCCACTCGCTGAGGCGACATCGGTCACCCTTGCTCTGGCTATTGTCTCCTTAATTGTTGGATTAATATTAGCATTTCTCTTTACAATTTTAGAGTCGGTATCATTTAAGCCTATCTCTTGGCTTACTTCACTCTTTACCTTAACTATTCGAGCACTTCCAGAACTCTTAATTGTAGTTGCTATCTATAATGGCTTGCCGCTGTTACTGATTCTATTAGATGATGGTTTTACCATTCCACTTGGCTTTACCTCATTAACTATTCAGATCAATATTAGTGATTTTAATGTGAGCCCGTTCTTATGTGGCATCTTGGCGCTCTCGCTGCTTTATGCAGTCTATGCCTCACAGACACTACGCGGAGCATTAATGGCGATCTCTCCCGGTCAACGTCAAGCAGCTGAGGTACTAGGACTAAGCCGTGCACGCACATTTTGGCGAATCATCATACCGCAGATGTGGCGCCACGCACTACCGGGGCTGAGTAATCAGTGGTTAATTTTATTAAAAGATACAGCCCTTGTTTCGGCTATCGCCATTAATGATTTAATGATGCAGACTCGCGGAATCATAGCCCGAACACAGCAACCTTTTTTATGGTATTTTGTTGCTCTGTTAATCTATTTAACCATCTCAATTATCAGCAAAAAAATCATTCAACGAATTGAAAAACGCTCACTCTATTTTGAGCAGTCACAAGATAGCAATCATTAAAAAGGTTACATATGTCAGATAATTTTATCTATTATCTTCAGTACATCTCACAAGGTTTACCGGTTACTTTAAGTTTAGGCGTTGCAGGGATCTTATCCGCTGGTATTATAGCGGTTATCCTCTCCTGCCTGCTCTCTTTACAACGCACCTGTTTAAATCGGGTAATTTACTGCTATATCACCATATTTACTGGCTCTCCACTATTGGTGCAGATTTTCCTAATCTATTTTGGTCCATCACAATTTCAAGAGACATTAAGCCAGTTTCCAACTTTTTATAAGATGATCTCATCACCATGGTTCTGTGCCTATTTAGCCTTAACCTTAAACAGTGCAGCTTATACGACGCAAATTTTTTACGGTTCACTTAAAGCGGTTCCTAAAGGGCAGTGGGAGGCTTGTAATGCTTTAGGGATGAATCGATATCAGACACTAAAAATCATTCTCCCTTATGGATTAAAACGGGCACTCTCCACCTACTCTAACGAAGTTGTCTTTGTCATTAAAGGTACCGCATTAGCCTCGATGATTCCAGTGATGGATGTGATGAAATATAGCAATAAATTAAATGGCGAATACTATGATTTTTCTATTTTTATTGCTGCTGGACTGATCTACCTCTTGATAAATGGATCATTAAGCATCATTATGAGAATTATTGAAAGACGTGCTCTCGTTTTCGAGAGACAGTAGTTTTTTAAGTAGTTATTTTTAATCAATAGTTAATCTAATCAACAGCTATCTTAATCAATAACTACTTAAATCAACCATTACTTTAAACAGCAGCACTTCAAATAGATATGAGCCAATTTGATTCGAAAACTTTTTTAAAAACAGTACCACATAAACCTGGAATTTATCAGATGTTTAATGATAAAGAGACCATTATTTATGTGGGGAAAGCGAAAGATCTCAATAAACGGCTCAAAAGTTACTTTAATAGTAGTAAAAAGACGGTAAAAACCGAGCGTTTAGTCAGCCACATTGCGCAGATAAAATTTACCATCACACGCACCGAAACCGAAGCGCTACTGTTAGAACAGACCTACATAAAAAAATATCAGCCCCACTACAATGTATTACTCAAAGATGATAAAAGTTACCCCTTTATCAAACTGAGCAAGGAGCGCCATCCACAACTATCCCTCTACCGAGGCACCATTAACCGCAAAGAGGATGAGTTTTTTGGACCTTATCCAAACTCCTATGGGGCAAAACAGATATTGGGGCTGTTGCAAAAAACGTTTCCGATTCGGCAATGCACCAATACCACCTATCAAAATCGCACCCGCCCCTGCTTGCAGTATCAAATTAAGCGTTGCCTTGGTCCCTGCGTTGCTGGGTTAGTCAGCGATGAAGATTATCAAGAACAGGTAAATTATGTTAGGCATTTCTTATCTGGTCGTTCAGATCTGATTGTTGAAGCTATCACCGCCGATATGAAAAAGGCGAGCGAGGATCTCAATTTTGAAAAAGCAGCAGCACTTCGCGATCAACTAACGCTAATCAAACAGATCAATGAGAAACAGGTGATCTACAATAATAACGACAATCTCGATGTTTTAGGGTTCCACTATGAACTCGGTATTGCCTGTATCTATGTGCTATTTATCCGTAACGGGCAGACTTTTGGTCACCGCTCTTACTACCCCAAAGTACCATCAAATACTGAACTTGAAGAGGTGATTGAGACCTTTTTAGGGCAGTTCTATCTACAAGGTAATCAAAATCGGCAGATCCCAAGGAAAATTTTGCTCAACTTCTCGCTCTCAAGTAAATTACCGATGGAGGAGACTCTCTCCATGGTTGCCGGTCATCAAGTTAAACTGGTTGATGAACCTAAAGGTGATAACCTTAAACTACTCAATATTGCCACAATGAATGCCCAAACAGAGGTTAAAAATAGGCTGATCGAAAAGTCAACCCTAAAACAACGTTATGATGCCCTCAAAGCATTTTTAGGTATTGATGAGATTAACCGCATGGAGTGTTTTGATATCAGCCACTTTATGGGCAAAAATACCATTGCATCCTGTGTGGTATTTGATAAAACTGGACCAGTTCGATCTGAATTTAGGCGCTATAACATCAATAATATCACTGCCGGCGATGACTATGCAGCGATGGAACAGGTCTTAACACGCCGTTATAATAAAAAAGATCTGCCTGCTGATAAAATCCCAGATGTTATCTTTATTGATGGTGGTAAAGGGCAGTTGAATCAAGCGATACAAGTATTTGAAAATTTAGAGGTAAACTGGGACAAATCCCATCCACTACTAATTGGTGTTGCCAAAGGTTCTGAACGCAAAGAGGGGCTTGAGACACTCTTTTTTGAAGCACATGGACATGGTCACTACCTCGATGATCACTCCCCTGCGCTGCTACTTATTCAGCAGATCCGTAACGCATCGCATGATCATGCCATAACAGGGCAGCGCAAAAAAGGGGTTAAACAGTTAACCGATAGCGCATTAGAGCATATTGAAGGTATTGGACCTAAAAAACGGCAAGCACTGTTAAAACATTTTGGCGGACTGCGTGAACTAAAAAATGCCAGTATCGATGAGATCGCACAGGTGCAGGGAATCTCTAACCTGTTAGCAGAAAAAATTTATTTAAATTTACGGCAATAACAGATTGAAAATTTAGCCTTTTTAAGGCACCATATAGCGTTATTAAATATCGCTGTCTGTTATCAGTTAATCTATTGATTTACAAGCAAATTCTAAAAATTGTTATTACAAGAACTGAAAAAAGAGCAACATCCATGAGACTGTCTATAGAACTAAATGCTCCTACCGCTTTAACGCTATTTCGTGTCATCTTAATTCCTTTTTTTGTCTTTGCTTTCTATCTTATTCCCAATAGCTGGTCTGGTTTCTTCTCTGCTCTTCTCTTCTTAATTGCTGCGGTAACTGATGTTTTTGATGGTTATCTTGCCCGCCGCTTAGGGCAAACTACCAAATTTGGCGCGTTTTTAGATCCCGTTGCCGATAAGATTATCGTCACTATTGCCCTCCTTCTTATTACTGAATATTTTGATAGCTGGTGGATTACTATTCCAGCAACTGTTATTGTTTCGCGCGAGATCATCATCTCAGCCCTCCGTGAATGGATGGCTGAAATTGGTAAACGTAGCCACGTTGCCGTCTCCTCTTTAGGTAAGATCAAAACTATCTCTCAGATGACCGCATTAACATGGTTACTCTGGCGCCCTTGCGATCTGGTTATCAATGCAGGTCTCTTTATGCTTTACGTTGCAACCCTTTTATCTCTCTGGTCGATGTGCCAATATCTATGGGCAACGCGCTACTTTTTATTAGGTAGAGAAGATTAAAGCGTAATACTATGTAATATCTAATATAATATCTGATGTAATATGTAATGTAATATTAGCTCTGTTACCTTTTCACGCTATTTAATAAACTCAACCCCTCTTTAAATACAGCTATAAATCCATCTATAACCTTATCTATAACCGCATCTATCAATCTGTTTTATAATGCTTTTTTTATAATATTTTTTTATGAAACATTTTATCAAACTCCTTTATAACAGTTTGATAAGAGATGCTATCTTCCCCTTTTCTATCATCAACAGTTAACCATCAACAATTAACCATTAACAGTTAACTATTAACAGTTCCCTTTTACGCTCTCTATTTTCACTCTACCCGCTATTTTTCTACTAAATTTTTCGTCACTCTTTACCATATTTTACACTTATATCTATTGAAGTTCGTACTTTATACTGTATATTTATACATAATTCGTTTTATATTACGAACTTGATGACGATTAGAATAACTATTTTAGGAGTACCCGTTTGCAAAAAGTTAACTGCATTCTGCTTGGGCATGTTGCCCCCTCTACCATTAACCCACTGCCCTTTGTTGATATTCCAGTAAAAGCAGGATTCCCATCACCGGCTGATGACTATCTAGAGGCAAAATTAGATCTCACCGAGCACTTGATCAACCACCCAAGTGCTACCTACTACATTAAAGCGGTGGGGGACTCAATGATTGACTATGCTATTTTTAGTGGTGATCTACTGATTGTCGATCGCGCGTTAGAACCGCAGATCAATGATATTGTGATTGCCGCGATTGATGGGGAGTTGACCTGCAAATGTTTAGGATTAATTAAAGGTGAACACCATCTACTATCAGGGAATAGACTCTATCCCCCTATTCCACTAGTTGGTAAAGAGGTGCATATCTGGGGTGTGGTTATCCACACCATCCACTCACTACGGCGTTGAGGTTAGCTGTGATTGGCTTAATAGATTGCAACAACTTTTATGCATCATGCGAACGTGTCTTTAATCCCAAATTGGAAAATATGCCAATTGGTATCCTCTCCAATAATGATGGGTGCGTTATTGCCCGTTCTAATGAGCTAAAACCGTTAGTCCCAATGGGGACACCCGCCTATCAAATTACCCCCACTATCCGTAAGCAGATCACGCTGTTAAGTTCAAACTATGAACTTTATGGTGATATGAGCCAACGTGTCTTTGATACCGTACGCCATTACACGACCGATGTTGAGCCTTATTCGATTGATGAAGCGTTTATGATATTAAAGGGATTTTCTGACATTCAGGCACATTGCCAAACCATTAGGTCTGTGGTAAAGCGCCATACCGGTATCCCTGTAAGTATTGGGGTTGCTGCAACAAGGACACTCGCGAAAATTGCCAATCAGCTTGCTAAAAAACAGGCTCAATACCAAGGTGTCTGCGTGCTACCGAGTGATAGCAGATTACTGGCTGATCGCTTAAAACAGTTTCCTATTGGGGATATCTGGGGTGTTGGGTATCGTATCGCCAAAAGGCTACATGTTTTAGGGATTAAAAGTGCTTGGGATCTACAGCAGACCAATCCCAAACAGATGCGACAACAATTCTCAGTCACGCTTGAGCGCACGATATTGGAGTTACAAGGTATCTCCTCAATTGAGATAGATGAGCTAGATACACCAAAACAGAACATTATGACCTCCCGCAGTTTTGGGCGGTTAACTGGTAATATTGATGATATCCAAGAGGCGATCTGGGTTCATGCCAGTCGTGGCGCAGAAAAATTGCGGCGACAACATGCTGTGGCTAATGGGGTATTGATCTTTTTAAAAACCAGCCGCTACCGTGAGGATCTTATGCAGTATAACCCCTCAATTGCAATCCCGCTGCTATCACCAACTGATGACACAAGGCTCATTATTCGGGCAGCACAAAAAGGGTTACAATCGATCTATAAAAAAGGGTTTCTATTTATGAAATCTGGCGTGATGTTGCTCGATCTTCAGCCTAAAGAGGGAAATCGCCAGTTCGACCTCTTTACCGCATCTGACACCGAGCGTAGTAATAGATTGATGCAGACCATAGATCGTATTAATCAGAAAATGGGAAAGAATACGGTACAGATTGGCGGTATCAGGAGAGACGCCCCTTGGCAGATTAGGCGTGAACTGCTTAGTCAACGCTATACCACCCGTTGGAGCGAACTTTTAAAGGTGAAATAGTGGGAAAAAGAGATATAAATAGAAGAGCAAATAGAGATAAAATATGGAAGGCTGTCGAGTTTTTTCTATAAGCGTGATAAGCTACGCAAACCTATATTTTCTATCAATAATCAGCTATGAAAAAAACAGAATATAAACTCTCTATAATGATGTTTTTAGAGTGGTTTATTTGGGGAGCTTGGTTCGTTCCACTCTTTCAACTATTACAATCATACCAATTTACCCCGTTTGAGATCTCATGCTGTTTCGCCTCAACCTCAATAGGCGCCATCATCTCACCTATCTTTATTGGTACCGTTGCTGACCGATTTATCGCTGCCGAAAAACTGTTATCACTATTAATGTTAGCCGGTGCCATCATCCTCTTTTTCGTGATGAGGCAGACGGAATTTAGCACCTTCTTCCCACTACTCCTCTGTTATGCCCTAACTTACATGCCAACATTAGCCTTAACCAACAGTATCGTCTTTGCCCATGTAAGCGATGGCGCAAAACTCTTTCCAAGAATTCGGGTGATGGGGACAATTGGTTGGATTGTATCAGGTATCACCTGCGGTTTTTTACCGAGTTGGTTAGGATTTGACGATATTGCAAATACCACAATTCCACTAATTATTACCGCTATTGGATCGATCGCGCTAGCACTCTATGCCTTATGGTTGCCGCCAACTCCGCCAGATCCCAATAAAACTGTTAGTCTAGCTGAACGTTTTGGGTTAAAGGCTTTAGTCCTATTAAAAGATCGTTCATTTCTCATCTTTTTTATCTGCTCATTCCTCTTTAGTATTCCGCTCGCATTTTACTATAATTATGCGAACGGCTTTTTAGAGTCAACCGGCATGTCAAATGCAACAGGTTGGATGACCTTAGGGCAAGCGTCAGAGATCTTCTTTATGCTGGTGCTACCACTCTTCCTAAAACGTTTTGGGATAAAGACTGTCCTACTATTAGGATTAATCACAGCCGCCATCCGCTATATCGCATTTGCCTATGGAAATGCTGATGATGGCCTACACTATGCGCTCCTCTTTTTCGCAATCTTGCTCCACGGTGTCAGTTACGACTTCTATTCAGTGAGTGCCTTTATCTATGTTGATCAACATGCACCAAAACAGATGCGCAGCTCGGCACAGAGTCTAATTGTTTTAGGCTGTCAAGGTGTCGGTGGACTGCTTGGTTATCAGTTAGGGGGCTATATTGTCGATCGCCTATTTACCCATACAACAACCACAGGCATCACCTATAACTGGTCAGCCATATGGTATTTTGGTGCAGCGATGATTACCGTTATTGCCTTAATTATGTTCTTCTGTTTTAAGCCTAAAACATTCTCATTAACCAAGGGTGAATTATCAAATGAGCAGATATAACGCTATACTTGGCGCATTTTATGGGCAAGCGCTGGGCGATGCGATGGCAATGCCTTCTGAACTCTGGCCACGCGCTAAAGTAAAAGCGCACTTTGGTTGGATTGATCACTTTCAAGATGGACCAAAAGATAATAGCGCCGCCTGCTACTTTAAAGCGGCACAATTTACCGATGACACCTCGATGGCACTCGCTTTGGCCGATGCACTTATCAGTAATCAGGGTGAGATCAATCCTGAAGATATTGGCAAAAATATTCTAACTTGGGCAGAAAATTTTGATGCATTTAACAAAAATGTGCTAGGTCCCACCTCAAAACAGGCGCTAAATGCATTTAGGCAAGGCACCCCAATTGCCGAGTTAACCAACAACGGCGTAACCAATGGTGCTGCTATGCGGATCATGCCAATTGGCTGCCTCTTAAGAGTAGATTCGTTACCCAAGTTTATTGATTCTGTTGCTGCTGCATCTGCAATCACACATAAATCAGATATCGCTATCGCTGGTGCAACTGTGATTGCATGGGCAATATCAAAAGCGATTGATGGTGAAAGCTGGCAGGCGATCGTGAATCAACTACCAACAGTTGCCAAAGCGTCACAAGCTGTCGGCATTACAACTTTTAGCCCTTCATTAGCAAGGCGCATTGAATTAGCGTTAACCGCATCACAAACAGGGGCAGATATAGATGACGCACTGCAAAATATTTACGATCTTATCGGTGCCGGCACCAGCACCATCGAATCAGTACCAGCTGCTATTGCGATGGTCAATTTAGCCAATACCGATGCTAACCGCTCTGCCATCTTATCTGCCAATCTAGGCGGTGATACCGATACTATCGGCGCTATGGCAACGGCAATTTGTGGTGCACTAAATGGGATCGAAAAAATTGACCAAGCGTGGCGTCAACAACTTGACCAGACCAATGGCGTCTCTCTTAAATATTATGCAAAATCACTCTATCAACTTCGTGAGTCAGGTAGGTAATTTTTATGATTGAAGATCTAATTCGCCAACAACGACAGATTGTAATTTTTGGCGCTGCAGTGGTTGACTTAATTGCCAATATTCCGCACCTACCAACTAAAGGGGAAGATATCGCCTTAAATGGTACTGAAGCTCATATTGGTGGCAGCGCCCTAAATATTGCTATCGCCCTCCATCGATTGAAATTTTCAACCACTAATGCCATACCGATAGGCAGTGGCTACTGGGCAGATCTTATCAAACAGCATTTAGCTTCTGAGTCGATCACCTCTTCTCTCCATAAACCAGAGAGGGATAATGGGTGGTGTTTAGCATTGGTGGATAAGGAGAAAGAGCGCACATTTCTCTCGGTAGATGGCATTGAGGATCAGATCACAACTGAGGATCTAATGCATATCGAAGTTAAAAAAGAGGCATTAGTTTCAATTAGTGGCTATCAACTAATTGGCAGATCAGCAAACCAGATCATGCAGTGGCTCATATCACTTGATCCTACCGTTCAGATTTTAGTAGATTTTGGACCGCGCATTGCCGAAATCCCCACAATTATCATTAATAAGTTACTCAAACTAAATACCATTTTTACCCTAAACCGCCAAGAGGCGTACTACCTACAGAGTCACCTGCTACAAGGTGGCACCCCGACCCTTAAAGTGGATAAGATCGCTGAACAGTGGTTTCAGCAGCAGGCAACACCGTTAATTATTCGGGTAGATAAAGAGGGCGCCTACTGCTGTTATGACAAAACAGTCACCCATATCCCTGCTTTTAAAACCCAATTGGTCGACTCAATTGGAGCTGGCGACAGCCACTGTGCTGGCATTTTAGCCGGTTTAGCTTCAGGTTGGAGATTAAAAGAGGCGACTATCTTTGCCAATGCCATTGCCTCCTATGTTGTTAGCCATAAAGGCGGAGACAGTTCGCCAGATATTGACGCTTTAAAACACTATTTAGCGCAATATAATAACTCTGTAAGCTAACAAACAATAAGCCAATAATAAGATAACAGTAAGAGGAACAATATTATGTACGTAACGATGAACCGTTTTAAAATCAAACCAGAATATGCCGATGAGTATCTTAAAATTTGGGAAAATAGCGCATTAAATTTAAGTGAAGTACCCGGTTTTATCGATTTTAAATTCTTCCAGTTAGATAAAAATTTAGATGGCTATGTACTCTTCTCATCTTATGCAACTTGGGATAGTAAAGCATCATTTAAAGCGTGGACACAGTCTGATCACTTTAAAAAAGCGCATAGTGGAAATGGTGATCGCAACATGTATATTGAACATCCTGAATTGGAGTGTTTTGAAGTACTTATAGATAAAGGACTATCGTAAAATGGTATAAACAAAAAGATATTAGGGTCAATAAAGGTATAACTCTATTGACCATTCCCCCCTCTATCCTTTATAGATTTTGACCAGATAAAAGAGCCCCGCCGCCACAAAATTGACTCTCTACATTTTTTATCTTCTTTAATAATTTCCGTAATGATTTAGGGATTTAGGGATTTAGGGATTTAGGGGCAAATTATACAATTTTGTTTTAGGGTGGATAGGCTACACTAATTCATACAATTTTTTTAGGGGTAAGGTAAACTTATCACTTAAAAGAGGAAATAAAGATGAATAGATTAAACGACCAAGACGAAAATTTAATGATGATTTTAAACAACAACTGGTTAATCTATATCAGCATGGTAAATCACGTAGTGAACTAATCAATGAATATGCTCTAACACCATTAGATCGTTGGATCACCCAGACAACTCAAAGCGGCTCATTCAAAACAAAACAACCCTAAAACATTTTTGCAGATTTTGATCCTAAAACCTTCTCCATAATGGCGGAAAGTTGTTTATCTCAGTGTTATCAAACATATAAAAAAACAGCCGTATTGGTGATCAAGATCTAAAAATTATCTATTCCTACTTGCGGTTAATTCACGCCATGCTAAGATCGCGCTGATTTTTTTCAAGAAACTTTTATAACAAAAGAACAATTTCAAACTTAAATCTAATAACAATAAAACCAAGAATGGAACAGGGATAGATGTATCATTTTCAATTAGTGTCAGCCGATAGGTGGCAGGATGAGAGCGCTCGTTTGGCCGGTTTGGACTATTTTAGTCGCCCAAAGCGGGTTAAACATTTTTATGATTCAGATTACCGTGATGTTGTTAAAAAGTTAGTTGCCGATCCGGAGTCGTGTAAAGATTTTTATCAAGTATTACAACAAGTTGGACTCCCTTACCAAACTTACTACCACAAAATCCCCGAAAAAGTTGCACAAGTTTTAGCTACCGCGCTCTTTACTGAAAGCGCAATTCTGCTTGAGCTACCACCACCCAGTTGGATTTACAATAATTCGACATTTAATAGCGCTTACGTTAAGAAAAAGTTTAAAAAAATACCCTACTATCAACCTGATGATAGCTGGGTCACGGTTGATTTGGTCAACCATAGACCGGAACTTATCGATATTCGAGATGGTGCAAACATCCATAAGCAGCTTTTTACAATAGAGACTAGCGGAGAGGAGATATTTTTACGCCATTGTGACCCATTTTCGGCAACTAAAGTGCTGCCAAAGGTGCACCTATTAATTGGTGGTAATCAAGGGGATACCGATTTAACGCTACGGGGCGAAAAGCAGCTAAACGTTAAAAAGCAAGCACAGGCGTGGCTTGATGAATTAAGTAACCTACTGCGCTCGGGTAACTCACCATTTACAGTTGAGCAAGATGAAAGACTTGCCAGCATTATCAACTATGGCTTCTCGCCGCAGCACTTCTCCCCTAGGTATAACTATAATAGTGAGGCGCCATTTCGCCCCGATGAGCAGATAGGTGAGCTCTTTTATCAGATGCTACTAATCTTAAATGAGACCAAATTTATCACAGCTGTAGGGCGGATTGGTGATTTGGGTCATGATGAGAGCGAAGGGGCGATAACCCGTGACCCTACATTACTAAGGCAAACCATCAAATCTATCCGGAGTATCCGCCATAGTGAGGGGTTTGATAAAACCGATTACAGTTATAAGAGTGATAAACTTGCTAAAATTGCTAATGAGTACCTAAATAGTCCACTCGTCCTTGATGGCAGTGGGGGTGAAAACGACTACGAGTCCAAACTCAAAGAACAAATTAGTCTTGATGTAAAAACCGATGAGCTAAATGATATCGAAAACCTCTACTTCACCACTATTAAACTCCTAAAACAGCTTCGCACACCCAGTCTCATTCGTAATATTGAAACTCGTAGAGCTTATAAACTCAAAGCCAAAAAATTAACTTATCAACATGTTGAGTTAAAGCCAGCTGATACGATTGAGCTGACGCTTAATAAAAATTATAAATATAAGATTACAGCAAGAGATTATGGTTACCAATTTATTGGGCGCTTTGATAAGAATAATAGAGTCAAAGTTAAAATACCTGCCAGATGGTCTCACGTTAAAAGTTGGGATTTAACCGCAACGCCTGTTGAACATAGTTTTATAGATGAATTTTTTCCTGCCTTAAAAACTCAGTATCAAAATATGTTATCCATGCAAGGCTTTACTATTGGTGAAAGTGATGCAGGGATTATGCATGCAAACATCATGGGGGGACCAGAAAAACCACTACATAATCTAGCATCAACTATGCAGATAATGGGTGGCGCGGTTAATCTATATATCGCTGCAACAATTGGCGCAACAGGTGTTGGTACGCCATTAGCCGCAACAATTGGTTTTGTTGGGATAGATAATATACAAGCAGGGGTGCGGTCATTATTCTCAGAAGATACCACCACAACTTATGGTGCAAAGTTTTTAGAGTGGGCGGTTGTACCTAAAGGATACGGTGAAATTGCCTACGCATTAATTGATGTTGGCACAGTGGGTAAAGCCAGCACGCTACTTAAAGCCACTCATCAAACAGCTAATATTGTCAAATTCGAAACAATTAATAGCGCCAAATCTGGACAGATAGTAAAACCGACTGAAATAACAATCACAGTTGAGAACATCAGCGTAAACCAGAGACATGTGATTAGTTTTAAGAGTGCGGATGAGTTGAAGGTAGAAAAGGACTCTATTGCTATAAAACCTACAGTTACAGCTAAATTAGAAGTTAATGGCATAAAATTTAATGATACAAATCAAACAGCAAGAATTTTAGATAAAACTTATAAAAATAAAAACACATTAATTTATGACAGAGTCATTTTAAAAGAAAAGAACTTAATGGATAGAGGTAAAATAAATAATTTACCTTTACCAAATAGTAATATGGTAAATGCTCATGCAGAAATTGGTGTTATTCAACAAGCTCATGATGCTGGACTTGTTAAAGGTGCTGATTTAAAAATCATAGTAGAAGGGAAAGATGTTTGCAGCTATTGTAAAGGTGATATTGCAGCTATGGCAGAAGCAGCAGGGGCAAAGTCAGTGACAATTACGGCTTTTGATCCAATTTTAGGAATAAGAAAGCATTACCAATACAAACCAGGAATGAAATCGATTCAAGAGGTTAATCAATGAAAGTAATTTATGAAATTTATGGCGGATTTATTGTAAATAACAATGAGCCAGTTCATCTCTCTACTATTAAAAATCCATCTACAGATGAAATGATGGACTATTTATTACATTTTCAAAATTGTGATGGCAAATTGGTTCTCTCTAACACTCAAGAGGGAAATTTAAAACCTAATAATATGACGCTATATTCAGATAATAAAAGATATCTTATCTTACTTGAAACAGTTATGGATGATGGCGATATAGATGTTAGGACCTTCAATGACAGATCTGGCAATAGAGAGTTTATTTTAATGTTAGGTGAACCTTTTGCTATTGCTGCTACAGTTGATGACTTTTCATTAGTAATTAAAGCCTTTAGAGAGTTCTTGCAAACAGGCGATGTCTGTCGAGAGTTATTAAACTAATTAGCGCACTTAAAGGCATAAGTTAGAAAATGAGTATTATTCGCAACATAAATGCAATTGGGACACTATCAAATAGAGATATAGAGCATATCGAAAATGAGCTAAAAATTAGTTTCCCTGATGATTATAAACAATTTTTAGTTAATTATAATGGTGGTTCAGTTGAGCTTAATGAATCTAATCAATTGGCTATTGATGGTCTTTCTGAAAAAGTAACCATTGATGTGTTGTATGGAATTAATACTGGTTACGACAATGCAAATATTGATTTTTGGACTGATAAATTAAAAGAGGATCTACTACCTGAGACCATTATCATAGGTGACAGCATTATGCATGGTTTTTTTGTGATGATCTGTAGTGGTGAACTAAAAGGTATCTATTATTGGGATGACACTTACTATTTTGAAACATCGAACGACGAAGGTAATACCTATTGGATTGCAAGTACATTTACAGAATTTATGCAGTTATGGGCTTTGGAAGTTTAAATTATTAAGCCTATTAAAAGTTTGATCTATAAAGAATAAATCATATTGGCGGTCACGGTTTATATAATTAAAAGAGATAGTTAATGTTATACATTTTTAGTTTTGATAATTCACATATTGCAGAAAAAATAGCACTATTTGAACGGGCACTCAGTATAAAATTACCTGCCGTATATGCTGATTTTCTAAAAAAATATAATGGCGGTTACACACTTGATACAGGTTTTGATATAAATGGTGAAAGCAGCGATATACGATACTTCTATGGTTTTGAAGAGCAGGACGAGTACTGTGATTTTTCTCAGTTAATGCAATATCATAGTTTCACTTCTGCAATAGAAAATGGTTATCTGCCGATTGCGGAGGATAGCTGCGGTAATTATATTGTTATCGGTATTAATGAGTTAAACTATGGGAAGATCTCTTTTTGGGATCACGAAATCGATACCTATAACTACTTATGCCCAAACTTTAAAGATTTTATTTCGAAAATAGAGAGTCTTGAATATGTACCACTCTCTATAGAAGAGAGAATTCAGGGGATGAAGGAGTGCAATAGTAATATTCAGGTTAGTGACAGTTTAATAAAATTATGGCAAGCAGAAATAGATAAATATGCGAATCTAAAACAGCAAAAAGTGGAGCTATAATATAAATCCTATTCATTAGTTTCATCAATAAAAAATAACGTACCCAAATAAGATGATCGAAATAAAATTAATGGCAGATTATCAGTGCTATCCGTTATGGTATACAGATATTTTTTATTGTGAAGATGGAACTAATGTTGATCCAAATAATTTAAATATATCCAAAGCGTTAAAAGTGGATTTATATAAATGGGCTGCTTTATATGATAGTACACTTAATATGGATGATCCTGCATTAAGTGGTTTTATCACCATCGAAGATGAAAATGATTTTAAGAATAGCGGAATATTATTAGCAAAACGTCTACAACAAGAATTAGGTCATGAGTATAAAATTATTTTTGAATATTATTGATGGATTTGGAACACTTTCAAATAGAGAGATAGAGCATATTGAAAATGAGTTAAAAATTAGTTTTCCTGGTGATTATAAACAATTTTTAGCCAATTATAATGGTGGTTTACCAAAGCAAAACTATTTAACCCAACAGTTAGCTCATAGGGCAGCAAAAGTTACGTTAGGGGTTTTACTTGGGGTTAACTCAAATCCTAATTATGATCTATTAGATTGGAATGCCGAATATAGAACCGATATGCCTTCAGACGCCTTTATTATTGGGGTGGATTATAGTTCTGGTCTATATATTATGATGACAGATCAGGAAAATAGAGGTATCTACTATTGGGATAATGCTTATGTTTTAGAACACTCAAATGATGATGAAAACGTCTATTTTATCTCCACGACATTTACAGAATTTATGCAGTTATGGGCTTTGGAAGTTTAAATTATTAATCCTATTAAAGGTTTGATCTTTAAAGAGTTAATTATATAAACGGTCACGGTATATATAAATAGAGGAGATAGATAATGTTACTCATTTTTAATTTTGATAATTCAAATGTTGCAGAAAAAATAGCGCTATTGGAAGAGAGACTAGGTATAAAAATACCGGATGCATATAGTGATTTTTTAAAAAAGTATAATGGTGGATACACCCCTAAAACAAGTTTTGATATAAATGGTGAAAGCAGCAATATACGATACTTCTATGGTTTTGAAGAACAGGACGAGTACTGTGATTTTTCTCAGTTAATGCAAGATGATAGTTTCACTTCTGCAATAGAAAATGGTTATCTGCAAATTGCGGAGGATAGCTTTGGCAATTATATTGTTATCGGTACTAGTGAGTTAAACTATGGCAAGATCTATTTTTATGATCACGAAATCGATAGCTATCACTATTTATGCCCAGACTTTAAAGATTTTATTTCACAAATTGAGAGCGATAAATATGCTCCACGCTCTATAGAAGAGAGAATACAGGCAAGGAAGGAGAGAACTGGTGATGCGGAGGTTCGTGACAGTTTAATAAAATTATGGCAAGCAGAAATAGATAAATATGCAAATCTAAAACAGGAAAAGGTGGAGTTATAATATAGATCTAGTTAGTAAATTGTAATCTACTAACTACTTTCGAGACATTAATTTTATAAGAAAAATTCAAGTTACATAACCTCCTAATTTTTGAGGGTAGCGAGGCTGATTAAGCTACTCCTCAAGAATATCGATTAAAAGCCAAAAAGTTAACCTATCAATATGTTGAGTTAAAGCCTGCCGAGGGGTTCTATCTCAAATTTCATAAAGACCATAAATATGCCATTACATCGATTAGTGAAGGGCATCGGTTTATTGGTCGATTTAATCCAGAAGGTCTCGCAGATATCAAAGTACCCCAAAAGTGGTCGCATATTGATGATTGGCAGCTTGAGACAAGTGCGGTTGATATCTCATTTATAGACCATTTTTTTAGCCATATTGAGCCAGATAAACTTATCAATGCAGCCGAAGGGGCAGAAATAGGTCACTCATTACTTGGTGCAACTGGCGGGCTGATTGGTGGTATAACCGGTTACCTTTACGGCGATACCATCAAATCAACCTACAACAAATATGAAAACCAGATTCTAGGTGGCGTACAGGTAGCAGGAGGAGTATTAACCTTAGCCGTAGCAGGTTCGATTGAAGCGGCATCACTTGGCACAGGGACAGCTGTTGCGATTGCTTTAGGGTTTATTGGTAGTGACAATATTGCTGCTGGCATGAGCCGCATCTTAACTGACCACGAGGTGACAACGCTTGGGGAGGATGTTATAGCTTGGTCGGGACTCGTCCCAAAAGGATATGAAGGGATCACCTACGGACTGGTTGACCTAGACCTTGGTAGCAAAATAATGCTCCTAAATAAAGTACCATCCACAGCCCACAATATCGTCTTTTAAGACAATTAAAACTGAGTTTGTGAAAAATACAACTTTTAAAAATACCCAAGAGCTACAACAACGTTTTTCTGATTATGCATATTGGAACAAACGATTGCACTCGTCATTAGGATATTTGACACCAGTGGCATTTTGTAAACAGATACCCCTTAATTTTGTTGTATGAAAATAGCTAAACATTCCAAGGGGTTATACCCATTTCAATCCATTTTTTAATAAAATCGTAAATCTATGATTTTTAAATTTTGATATTTACTATTAATTTTTAATAGATAATCGTCTATCACAATAAAAATGTTTTAGGCTTTTAAGATCAAATCTTACTAATTTGTTTTAGGGTTTACATCCATTTCAATCAAATTTTAATAAAATTGTAATTCTACTATTTAAGTTTGATCTTCACGGTAATAGATGAATTTGGGGTGCGGTGTGATAAGGGTGTGACGTTGTCACTAAATCGGCACCATACCACTCTGTCAAACAGGCTGTTGTGAGTACCTCTTGTGGAGTGCCCTGCATAATGAGTTGCCCCTCTGCGAATAGTAAAATTTTGTCAGCATAGAGCGCTGCTAAATTGAGATCATGCAAAATCGCACAGGCGCCAAGCTGCCGCTCTTTGGTTAACTGTTTAACTAAGCGTAAAGTACTCTGTTGATGATGGAGATCTAATGCCGAGGTGGGTTCATCTAAAAAGAGCCAGCTACCTGTTGCAAAATTGAGCTGGGCTAAGGCGCGAGCAAGTTGCACGCGCTGCTTCTCGCCACCGGATAGATGCCGGTAATCTTTATGCTACAAATTGTCGCACTCGGTCTGTTGCATGATTTGATCCAGATGATCCTGCTGCCTATGAGGTGATCCCCCCATCGCGACAACTTCCCGCACTGTGAAGGGGAAATTGAGCTGATGATGTTGCTGCATCACCGCCCTCACCTTTGCCAATGCTAAAGGCGACCACTGCGCAATATCCCGCCCATTTAACATGCAGTGCCCTGCACTCGGTTTAAGAAAGCCAGTTAGGAGGCGTAAAAGCGTGGTTTTACCAGCACCATTGGGACCGATCAAAACTGTTAATTGACCAGATTTAAGTTGTAGATTGACCGATTTTATCAGCGCTCTTGATCCTAAATCATAACAAAGATTCTCTGTTTTAATCATCTTCTAGCCTCTCTGCCTTAAAATCAGCCATAAAAAGTAGGGACCACCAAGTAGACTGGTTAATAGCCCTACTGGCATCTCAGAAGGGGCGATAACCGTACGGGCTGTCGTATCAGCAATTAATAGCAGCACGGCGCCGCCAACTGCTGAAGCTGGCAGCAACCAGCGGTGATCCGCACCAATTTGCATACGAATCAGATGCGGAACAACTAAACCAATGATGCCAGTTAAAGAGACAGATACAGCAATCAGTATTGAACTAAGTAGCAGAAGTAACCCTTTAGTCCGCCTAATATTTACCCCTAAATAGTGCGCCTCCTCCTCCCCCTAACTGGAGTAAATTAAGTGATTTTGCCATAGTAAAAGTGATGAGCAGCGTCGGTGTAATGATAATAATAGCAGCGATGACTAAAGCCCACTCCGCGTGGGAGAGGTTCCCCATGCTCCAGAGCGACAACTGTCGCAACTGCTGCTCGTCGGTTATATAGCTGATCATACCAATTAACGCGCCACAAAGTGCATTAATGGCAATCCCCGCAAGTAGTAACTTCATTAATGAGCTATTGGTTGGGCGACTCAGTGAGAAGATAAATAGACCAACTGATAAACTACCGATAAAAGCGGCAAAGAGGTGCCCATAAAGTGCCAATGCAGCAGGCAGGGAAAAAGGGAGAACAAGTGACAGAGCGACCGCCAATGAGGCGCCGGTACTCACCCCTAGCAGCCCTGGATCAGCTAATGGATTACGGAAAAGCCCCTGCATAATAGCACCCGAAACTGCTAAAGCAGCACCTATTAAAACTGTGAGAGCTATGCGTGGGAGACGAATAGATAAGAGAACCTGCCATACCCCTTGATTAAACGAGGTATGCAAAAGCGTATTAAAAGAGATAGGCACCGCTCCCATACAGATAGCAATAACTGTTAGAATCAGCAAGAAAATTGCCAATCCCATTAATATAAGCAGCGGTTAAATGGTGCTGGCTTATTGATTGATAGTGAATCTGTTGAACGTATTGAAGTGGTGAAAGGTCCACATTCGGTACTTTACGGAGCGCGGGCTATTGGTGGTGTGGTCAATTTTATTACGCGTAAAGGCGGGGAAAAAACCGTTCAAGGCGATGTAAAAATGGGCTATGACACCTCTGCCAACGGTAACTTTGAGTCAGGTTCACTTTATGGTTCAAGCGGTGGCTTTGACTACCGTATCAGTGGCAGCCACTACGATTATGGTGATCGGCACACGCCAGATGGTAAGTTGAAAGATACCGACTTTGGTAATCATAGCGTGAGTAGTTGGCTTGGTTACCAGTTAGATCAGCATAAGTTTGGACTCTCTTTAGAGCGTTTGCAACTAAATACCAAAACCTACTCAGATCCCGCAAAATTGGCACCACCAATGGTCAAATTTAGTATCAATATCCCCAATATGATCTATAAAAAAGTGGGCACATTTTATGATTATGAGGCTAATGGTACATTTTGGAAAAAACTACATCTAGACTACTATGATCAGCAGATCATACGCCATTTCCGCAACAATATCCTTCTACAACCAATCCCCTCTATGCAAGTTAAACAAAATTATGGTGTTAATGATCGGCAGTCGACCAAAGGGGCAAATATCCAGTCTGATTATCAATTTTTTGAAGGTGATAGATTCATTATTGGCGCCCAGTATATGCGGGATCATGTTGATCAACACTCGCAAACCGAAAAAGGGACATCAATCAATGGCAGACCACGACCGAGTACGATAGAGAAGACGTATGATGCATGGAAACAGGAGAGTTGGTCGCTATTTGCCCAAAATGAGTGGGAGTTTGCTAAGGATTGGACATGGACGGTTGGCGCTCGCCAATACTGGTTAAAATCAGAATCCTTACAAAAAATAGCTGATCAAGGTAGAGAGGAGAGTTCGGATAACCATATGGTTGGCTCAACTAGTTTACGCTACTCCGGTTTTGAAAATAGTGAACTTAGACTCTCTTATGCGCAAGGCTATGTCTACCCTACCCTATTTAAACTTTTTGCCCAATCTAGTGCCGGTAGGAATGATGGGATTACCTATGGCAATCCAAATTTAAAAGCGGAAAAATCAGATAATATTGAATTTGGCATCCGTTATAAAAATGATAACTGGCTGCTTGATAGTGCCGTTTACTACTCTAAAGCACGAGACTATATCACCGCCATAAAATGTGGAGCGGGTGATGCGCAAGTCTGCCATGGCAACCTTGATCCTTCACAATTTTATGTAAATGCGCATAAAGCAACTACCTACGGGCTTGAGTTCCAAGTTGAATACAATGGCTTTGACATTATCCCCTATATTTCTGGCAACCTAATGCACCGTGAACTAGATCTTAAAACCAGAAAAACCGATAAAACCGGCGATCCATGGTTAACCGCAAAAGTAGGTCTGAAAAATATAAGTTACTTTGAGCAGTGGGAGCTTGAGAGCAACCTATTTACACGTTTAGCAAGCAAAACTGACAATGATACCGCCGAAAATAGTATTAATGCTATCCACAGTGCAGGATGGGCAACAGCCAATCTTGAATTAGATGCTTATCTTGGCACAGATCGGCTATATCGAGTCAGCATACAACTTAATAACCTACTTGATCAGCGTTATATCACAGCCAACGAATCACTTCCTGCATCGGGTTTTGGTGCTGTTTTGAGTGTTGGTATGCGTTTTTAAACAATCAACTTTAAACAATCAATATACCTTAAAGAATCAATGTTTTTTAAAAAATAAATGTTTTAGGGTTTTAACGGAGTCAATAATGAAAAAATATCTATTAATACTATTTTTGGGAATCTGCTTTTCAGCTCAAGCAGCGGCGTCACCACCTCATGAGCGAATTATTACAGCTGGGGGATCGCTTACTGAGATAGTCTATCAATTAGGTTTAGGCGATAAAGTGGTAGGTGTTGATCAAAGTAGCACCTACCCTGAAGCTGTAAAAAAAGTGAAGTCAATTGGTTACTGGTCAACATTAAGTAGTGAGGGGATTTTGTCATTAAATCCAACAATGCTTATCACATGGCAAGAGGCAAAACCAGTAAATACGATTAAACAGTTACAAAAGGCGGGTATTCGCGTAATTCAGTTAGATAGAGTCCCTGCCACACCGACTCAGTTAGTCACAAATATCAAAACCATTGCCCATGCATTTAATCTTGATATGGAAGGTGAAAAATTAGCTACCGCTATCACATCGAAATTAGATGCTGTCACTAAAAAAGTCGCAAAAGAGCAAAATCACCCCAATGTGCTATTCCTATTTAGTATGTTTGGTGGACCGGCAGAAGCAGCAGGGAGAGGAACAGTTGCGGATAGTCTAATTACCCTTGCTGGTGGTAAAAATGTGGTTAACCATAAAAATTACCAAATTATCAGCGCTGAATCTTTTATTGTTTCGGATCCGGATGTGATTGTGTTAACAACTCAAGGGCTTGATTCGTTAGGTGGAATGGAGCAGTTAGGTAAAATACAGGGATTAAATCAGACCAAAGCATGGAAAAACGGCCGTATTGTCACCTTTGATCAAGCAATTTTATTGGGTATGGGTCCACGGGTTGGCGAAGCTGTTGCAGGTCTCTATAACGCGTTTTACCCAACCTCTAACTAAAAAAGCCTCTTCTTTTATAATGGCATTTAGCAGTAACAGCATAAAATTGTGCTATTACTGCTCTTTTCTATTTAAACTCTCTAATTACTTACTAGTTTTTGGATATTTATTTAGATTGATATGCTTAAGATTGTAACGCTAGCAGACGATTAATAGTCTTCATCACACTATTATCATCATTTGATCCAATAACAAAATGTGCTGCCTCTTTTACCTCATCAAATGCGTTACGCATTGCAAAACTATACTCCGCTTGACCCAAAAGCTCTAAATCGTTATAGCCATCGCCAAAGGCTGCTGTCTGCTCTGGCGTCGCTGCAACAATCTCTTGCAGTTTCTGCACGGTACTCCCTTTATGCACGCCAAAATCAGCAATATCAATCCATGACGCTTCAGAGACAACTATATAGAGATCATCATTAAAAGGGTTAAGATGTAAACGGGTTTCTGGGCAGTTACCTTGCTCATCATAAACCGTTATTTTAACAAAATCATTGGTTACTAAATTAAGATCATCCACCTCAATAATGCGCGCATAAGATCGTCTTGCTATATCTTTTAGATGTTGCGGTGACTTTGATTCAATCACTGCGCCATCTGGCGTACAGGCAATAATTAGATGCATTGAACTTACCTGTTTAAGTCTATTAATGATGGATCTACCCAAACTGTTTTTTATTAATGATTGATAGATAAATTCACCCTTATATTTTATGCGCGTACCACTATCACCGATAATCCAGATATCACTACTGTATTCACCAAAAAGTTCTTCCACCCGTTCACACTGCTTACCAGTACAGACCGAAAATTTAACTCCTAGTGCAGAAATCTTTTTCCATAATTCAGAAAAATATTGACGATCATAGTCACCAGCACGATTTAAAAATGTCCCATCAAGATCGGTAATTATCAGTTTAATCATCTTTACACCTTAATGTTTTTAGATAAGTGAATTTATTTAAAAGAGGGATGAAAAGCGCGATGCCAAGAGAGCTAGATCATAACATCTTATGATAATTTGTGTTAACTCATGTCAATTTATGTGAGTTATATCAAATATTAAATATGACCATAAATTGACATAGGTTAAGGATGAAAATTGAGAGAGCAGGAGAAGATGAGCAGCCAAATCCACTATTAAGATCAAAACCCTAAAACATTGCTACGATTGTAAAAAGGTCAAGTTAAAATAGAATTTATTTAAGCGTAGTAAAGGTAAAGCATTGATGATTCTCTAAAAGATATTATGGGTTTAAAAGTGAGATTGATTTAATAGTTTATATTAAGGTAATAACAGGCGTTACCACCTCAATATAGGTTTAGAAAATAGAGGCTATTATAGTGTATTAACGGTTTAGACTTGATCCAACAACCCTTTCAACCGTATCGACAATCGCTTTAGTTTGCGGATCGATCTCAATATTCACCTTGTTCCCTACTCTCTTCTCATCCAACGTCGTGATAGATAATGTCTCAGGAATAAGATGGATCTCAAAATGGTTAGATTCTACATTACCGATAGTTAAACTTGCCCCATCAATCCCGATAAAACCTTTATATAATACATATTTCATCAATGATTCTGGCAAGGTGATCTGCATCATGCAGTTGGTGGCGGTTTTCTGAATATCGGTTATGGTTGCTGTCGTTGAAATATGCCCCGACATGATATGCCCACCTACCTCATCACCAAATTTAGCGCTCCGTTCAATATTGACCTTATCGCCCACTTTTTTACTACCTAATGTGGTTAAGGCAAGCGTCTCTTGCATAATATCGAATGAGACTAAACCATCTTTAACAAAAGTAACGGTCAAACAGCAACCATCATTGGCAATTGATGCCCCAATTTGTATATTATGACTTAACTGTTCTGGCAAGCGAACTTTATAAGTTCTTAATTTATCATGATCACTGATTTCTGTAATTTGACCAACGCCTTGGACAATCCCTGTAAACATCTCTCGCTCCTATGTTAGATTTAGTTATAAAATGAGGTTGTTAAACACAAAAACCCCATACTCTTTTTATTTAATTAATCTACTGATCAGGGTCCCATCTTCTTTCTGGTTGAATATTTTAACGTAATCAGATTGCGATTTACTAATAAATCGTGTAATTTTCAAAAAATTATCTTAACTCTTCTAAAAATAGAGAGCACTACCTATGCTAAAGCTCATTTTAGCTATCTCAATTGGATCTATCTTCGGCGGACTTTTCCGCTGGTTTTTATCCCTTAAATTAAATGTTATTGCCTCTGTCATTCCGCTTGGTACCTTATTATCCAACTTAATTGCTGGTTATATTATCGGTTTAGCTATCGCCTTTTTTAATAGTACCAACTGCTCGCCTGAGTGGCGGCTACTGGTTATTACCGGATTTTGTGGTGGACTCTCAACTTTTTCCACCTTTTCTGCCGAAATTGTCAATTTTCTGCAAGATGGGCGGATAACTTGGGCAATGTTAACTATCTTTATTCATCTTATTGGATCAGTTCTCATGACCTTTTTGGGTATCTTAACCTATCAGTGGTTACGATCTTAAATAGGGCAATTGGTTAGATAGATCAAGTCCAAATCCCCTTTTCGGATAAGGATTAGCACAAAATTGAGATAAATTTGCACAATATTTAATTTACAACCCAAAAATACTGTATTAATATACACTGTATATTAATACATGTTAGAGGTTATTATGTTGCGTCAAAATAAGTTACTTGATAATAGTTTATCTATTCAATATCCATTAAATAGTAGTACTCTTAATATCATTCAATTTAATAACAATCAATTTAATAACCAATTCAACAATAAGCAATTCAACAATAAGCAATTCAAGAACAAGCAAATTAAAAAAGATACATTTAACAGCAGACAAATGGATCTCTTTGCAACATCACAACCTTCAAACAACCACTTTACATCACCATTCCAACAACTTTTAGAGCAGCAACAACAGCTACTACAACAGTTTAATAAGAAAAATAAGTGGCAGTTGTGGATTGCTGATCGGCTAATGTTAAAACGAACTTGGCTAAATAGCGCTGGTCTGGATCGTCAAAAGGTGATTCATTTGGCAAATATCTGTGAAAATAACCTTGTTACGACGGTTGAAAAAGCACTATTAAGTCAAAATTGTAGCTATGTAGTCGCCTCTATTAATCAACTTAATCCCAAAGAAAAAATGCGCTTACAACAAGCCGTAATCACCAGCGGCACTCACCTATTTTTAGTGAGTGATGAACAGATTAACCATGAGTCTGCGCTGTTCCATTAAATATAAGACATTAATTACAAAGCATTAAATATAAGATATTAACTACAGGTGATTAACCTAATTTGGCACAAATCTAAGGGCTCTACGAGCCTTTTTTAATGATTACTGATCTTTTGCATCTACCCCATATATAAATTATAAACCTGACAGCAAAACGGTTTATTTACTATTTCTTTTCTTATCCTTTTCTATATAATGTCGAATCTTAAATAATAACAATGAATAAGGAAATAAGATGTTAAAACGTATGGTTGTACTTGGTGACCCAACAACTACTGGTGGTAGCGTACTTAATGCTTCTGATACAAGAATATGCTTAGGAAAAGGGATGGCGGTAGTAGGTAGTTCGGTCTACTGCCCTAAATGTGATACGGTCGGTAAAATTGTTGAAGGCGCGCCTACTTTTATTATTGATGGCAAATCTGCTGTCTATGATGGCTGTGCTGTTGCCTGTGGATGTAAACCCTTTGGTTGCAATAGAGTTATTGCAAGTCATTGCACCATGATGATGGAAGTGAAAGATCGTAACGAGAAACCGAAATCTACAATAGTTAACTCAAACCAAACAGCTACAAATAGCGCATCTACTTATCAATCCACTTATGCAAAACAACAAGATGATACAGTAGATAAAAAATACCTAATCCGTCAAGATGCAAAACGTCTATTACAGTGCGCTGATGAACTGTGCGACAAACACCTCTATCACGACGATATTAAACAGAGTTTTAAAACAGAAGTTAAACAGTTTGCTGACGATATTATCTACCAAGTTGATACCGGCAACATCTCCTATACAGAGGGTGCGGAGGCTATTAAAGAGGAGGAGAAAAGCCTTTGGGAACAGAGTTCAGAATGGCTAATAAGAGGTTTAACCATTTTTGGAGGCGTAGGGTTAATCACCGCAGGCGTTGCAATGTGCACGACCGGCGTTGGCTGCGTAATTGGAGCATACTTAGGTGCCCATGGCGCAAACAGTATCCAAGAAGGAATTACAGGTAACGACGGTTATTTAAGGTCTGCCTACCAAAATGTAGCAGAATGGGCGGGCGGTGAAAAAGAGTATGGCGATTTAGTCTATAATTCTGTTGATTTACTCTTTTCAGGTTATGGATTACTTAAATCTGTACCTAAAATAGATAAATTTACCAATACAGCTAAATTTAAGCTTTGGCATTATGGAAAACAAGATTTAGAGAAAGCCTATAAGCAGATGAGTAAAATAGGATTAATAATTGAAGCCGCTAATGATTTATTAACTATATCAAATATTAAACAGAATATAAAAAATTTAGTATTAATCGATAAAAAAACGAACGAGATTGCGATAAGCATTAAAGAGCCAGAAAACATTAATAATGTTGGTGAGCTTGTCGACTCGTGTATGTATGTGATGGTAGTTACAGATGATAATAATCCAGCCAATAGAGATTATTATGAGTGCACAAAACCAAGTGGTGAAGTATATAAAATTTATGCAGATAATGATTATGAGGAATAGATAACAAAATGATGCTTTTAACTTATATTTTTTATTATATTTTATCAACATTAACGACATTAATTGGTATCTATTTTTGTCGTTTTTCACGTGATGATTATCAATATAACCCTTCTCTCAGGAAAAAATATCGTTATATAATTATTTGGACATATTTTATTATGTTTCCCATGCAAGCAAATGTCGCTGGTGCTAAAGAAATGTTTATATATTCGGTAAACAACCCTGTTATACCATTTATAGCATTACTTTTCCTTATTTCTTATATTATTTTTTTAGGATTGATGAAAAGCCCCTAAAAAATACATAAAAAAATTTTGGTAGTATCCAAGTATAAAAAAAGGAAAACTAATGTTCACTATAATTATAATTTTTTATTATTGCTTTGCGATTTTAGGTATTTTTTTCTGGCTCTATTTTAGACAATTTATTGCAAATAACTTTTATAATAAAACACTTAATATTAAACGTTCTGCTGCTAATATATTCTATTACTTTGTTTTGCTTATAAGCGCTATTATTATTTATTTAGCTTCTGAGTTAATTTTGTTACAAAAAACTTTTCTTCTAATATCAGCTATTATTATTTTTATTATGTATGCTTTTTTTATTGCTGAGTTAGAAAACCCACCTGAATCTAAAAATAGATAATATTATGATGCTATTAACTTATATCTTTTATTACATAATATCGATATTTACACTAATAATTGGTATCTATTTTTGTCGTTTTACAGAAGAGGATTATGCCAATAGTCCTTCATTAAAAAGAAAAAAACGATATGTGGTTATTTGGATTTTTGTAATGATGTTATTCTTACAAGGTTATGTTACAGATACTAAAACGTTATTTATATATCCAGTAACTCATCCAGCAGTCCGTTTTTTTGCAATACTTTTCGCTATTTCTTATGCAATTTTACTAGGTAAAATAACGACACCTAAACCAACTCGTAAAAAAAAATTTAAATAGTTATTTGATTAAAAAGGGTTTCTTGAACCCTTTTTTTAAAGACCAAGAAAATAATGAATCAATAATAAATATTGCTGAACCTGAAAAAATCACTAATATTGCTGAACTTGCTGATAGTTGTGAAATTGTCTTAGTTTTAAAATTTGATAAAAATGAGAATACACCTCGTCATTATTACCGTTGTACTCGTCCAAATGGTGAACAATACAATATTGAGTAGTTATTAAGGAATATTTTATGGTAATAGTTCTAATTTATTATGTTACTTCAATAGCTACACTTTTTGTTTGTTATTACTTCCGTCGTTTTACATTAAAAGACTACAAATATAATAATCTTTTAAAATGGAAACGACGAATTATTATTATTTGGACCTATTTAATTGCAGCTTTCCAAATAAGCGTTTTTTCCGAAAGAAAAATATTCTCATATAATGTAGATAATTATTTTATTTTATATTCAGCGGTTATATTTTTAATTTTTTATTTATTTTCCTTAGATTGGGTTGAAACAATAAAACATCCATTTAATAAATTTAAATAGATAACATTACGATGCTATTAACCTATATTCTCTATTACATAATATCGATATTTACGGTAATAGTTGGTATCTATTTTTGTCGTTATACTGAAGAGGATTATGAATATAATCCCTCTCTAAGAAGAAAAAGACGATATGTGGTTATTTGGATATATTTCATTATGACTCCTCTACAAGCCATGGTTACCGGACCAAGAATAATGTTTATATATCAAGTAAATAATCCAATAATATTATTTTCTGCAATTTGTTTTGTTATTTTATATATGTTTTTATTAGGAGCAATAGAAACCCCTAAACCAACCCGCAAAAAAAGAAAAAAGTTTAAATAGACATTTGAATAAAAGGGTTCATTGAACCCTTTTTTAACTGCTTACTCCTCTTTTGCATCTATCTTTTAAATGAATTAAACCTTTACAACAAAACAATTTATTTACTATTCCTTTTCTTACTTCTTTCTATATAATGGCGAATCTTTAATTATAACAATGAATAAGGAAATAAGATGTTAAAACGTATGGTTGTACTTGGTGACCCAACAACTACTGGTGGTAGCGTACTCAATGCTTCTGATACAAGAATATGCTTAGGAAAAGGGATGGCGGTAGTAGGTAGTTCGGTCTACTGCCCTAAATGTGATACGGTCGGTAAAATTGTTGAAGGCGCGCCTACTTTTATTATTGATGGCAAATCTGCTGTCTATGATGGCTGTGCTGTTGCCTGTGGATGTAAACCCTTTGGTTGCAATAGAGTTATTGCAAGTCATTGCACCATGATGATGGAAGTGAAAGATCGTAACGAGAAACCGAAATCTACAATAGTTAACTCAAACCAAACAGCTACAAATAGCGCATCTACTTATCAATCCTCTGATGTAAAACAACAAAATGATACGGTAGATAAAAAGTACCTAATCCGTGAAGATGCAAAACGTCTATTACAGTGCGCTGATGAACTTTGCGACAAACACCTCTATCACGACGATATTAAACAGAGCTTTAAAACAGAAGTTAAACAGTTTGCTGATGATATTATCTACCAAGTTGATACCGATAACATCTCTTATACCGAGGGTGCGGAGGCTATTAAAGAGGAGGAGAAAAGCCTTTGGGAACAGAGTTTTGAATGGCTTTCCCGTGGATTATCTATTTTTGGTGGCGTGGGATTAATTACAGCAGGCGTAGCAATATGCACCTCCGGTTATGGCTGTGTAATTGGTTTATACTTAGGTGCCCATGGCGCAAATAGTATTCAAGAAGGTATAACAGGTAAAGATGGTTTTTTAAAACCAGTCTACCATACGGTAGCGAGTTGGTTCGGTAAAGATAAGGAGTTTGGTGATTTAGCCTATAATATAGCTGATTTGGTCTTTTCTGGTTATGGATTACTTAAGCTCGTACCTAAAATAAATAAATTTACCAATACAACTAAATTTAAACTTTGGTATCATGGAAAACAAGATTTAGAGAGAGCCTATAAGCAGATAAGTCATTGGAGTTTAATTACAGAAGTTATAAATGATGCATTAACAATTTCAAAAGTTAGTGAAGAAATAAAAAATTTAGTTCTAGTTGATAAAGAAAGTAAAGAGATTGCTATAAGCATTAAAGAGCCAGAAAACATTACTAATGTTGGTGAGCTTGTCGACTCGTGTATGTATGTGATGGTAGTCACAGATAATAATAATCCAGCTAATAAAGATTATTATGAGTGCACAAAACCAAGTGGAGAAGTATATAAAATATTTGAAGATAATGCTTACGAGGAATAGATAACAAAATGATGCTTTTTGCTTATATAGTCTATTATTTTATATCAATATTAACAGTAGCACTTTGTGTCTATTTTTGTCGTTTTACAAAAGAAGATTACGAATATACCCCTTCTCTAAGGAAAAAATGTCGTTATGTGATTATTTTGACTTATGCCGTAGCTTGCATATTGCAACCCATGGTAATAAGTAACAGAATCATATTTACTTATCCAATTATTCATCCTCTGATAATTCTAATCGCTTATTTCTTTGAGATTTTCTATATAATTTTACTAGGATTAATACAAGCACCTAAACCAACTCGCAAAAAAAGAAAAAAATTTAAATAATTATTTGAATATAAGGGTTCCTTGAACCCTTTCCTTTTAAGGCAATGTGAGCTCATTGATTCTTGTACATATGTAATGGTTGTAACTGATAATAATAATCCAGCTAATAGAGATTATTATCAATGTACAAAGCCAAGTGGAGAAGTATATAAAATTTATGCAGATAATGATTATGGAGAATAGATAATATGATGCTATTAACCTATATTCTCTATTATATAATATCGATATTCACGGTAATAGTTGGTATCTATTTTTGTCGTTTTACAGAAGAGGATTATGAATATAATCCCTCTCTAAGAAAAAAATGCAGATATGTAATTATTTGGACATTTGCAGTGATGTTACTTTTACAAGCAGCAATGGTTATGGGCGCTGAAACTTTGTTTATCTATCCACTAATTCATCCTTCCATCCGTTTTTTTGCAATGGTTTTTGCCATTTTATATTCTTTTCTATTGAGCAAAATAATGACACCAAGACCAACCCGCAAAAAAAAGAAAAAATTTAAATAGTTATTTGATTAAAAAGGGTTCCTTGAGCCCTTTTCTTTTCTTACCAAGAAAAAAATGAATCATTAATAAATATTGCTGAACCTGAAAAAATCACTAATATTGGTGAACTTGCTGATAGTTGTGAAATTGTCTTAGTTTTAAAATTTGATAAAAATGAGAATACACCGCGTCATTATTATCATTGTACTCGTCCAAATGGTGAACAATACAATATTGAGTAGTTATTAAGGAATATCTTATGGTAATAGTTCTAATTTATTATGTTATTTCAATATTTACAATTTGGCTCTGTTACTATTTTAAAAAATTTACCGAGTTAGATTATAAACATAATAAAATTCTACAAAAAAAAGACGTGTAGCAATAATTTGGACTTATTTTGTTATGTTTATACAAGCTGGAGTTTGGGCTCGTAAAGAAATACTATTTTTTTATGCTGTACCTGACCCAATAATTAATGTATCAGGTTGCATTTTTATGATCATCTATATTTTTTTACTTGATTGGATTGAAACAATAAAACATCCATTTAATAAAAATAAATTTAAATAGATAATATCATGATGCTATTAACCTATATCTTTTACTACATAATATCGATATTTACAGTGATACTTGATATCTATTTTTGTCGTTTTACAGAAGAGGATTATGAATATAATCCCTCTCTAAGAAGAAAATGCAGATATGTAATTATTTTAACTTATGTTGTAATGCTACTTTTACAAGCAATGATCATAGGTGCTAGAACTTTATTCATCTACCCAGTAGAAAATTCTACTATAGCTCTTATTGCGTATGGTTTTGCCATTTCATATATTATCTTTTTAGGAATACTAGAAAATCCAAGACCAAAACGCAAAAAAAGAAAAAAGCTTAAATAGTTATTTGCTTAAAAGGGTTCCTTGAACCCTTTCCTTTTAGTGCAATGTGAGCTCATCGAAAGATCTTGTATCTCAGTAATAACTATTTTGTTTTCCAGACTTTATTATGCTAATAAACCAGTCCCTACTCCACCCACTCTTTAAAAGCACCATACCCTTCGGCATCCATATCTTCATAGGGGATAAAGCGTAGGCTTGATCCGTTGATGCAGTAGCGCATTCCGCCTCGCTCTTTTGGTCCGTCAGGGAAGAGGTGACCTAGGTGGGAGTCGGCGGCTCTACTTCGAACTTCTACTCGCTTCATTCCATGGCTGTTATCTTCGAAATTATTCACTGATTCATGATTAATTGGCTTGCTAAAGGCTGGCCAGCCGCAACCTGAATTAAATTTATCTTTTGAACTAAATAGTGGCTCGCCACTGACAATATCAACGTAGATTCCTGGTGCAAACAGTTCATCATATTGGTGGCTATAAGGGCGCTCTGTTGCTGATTGTTGGGTTACCCGATAGGACTCGTCACTCAATTTTTGGCGTAAATCACTGTCAGTAGGTTTTTGAAAATGGGATGGATCATAATGCGATAATTTATCATCTGTTGCTGGCAGTTCTGGCAGTGGTTCACTCGCCTTTTGGAGATTAATATGGCAATATCCACCTGGATTTTTATCAAGATATTGTTGATGATAAGATTCAGCAGAGAAGTATTGTGCTAATGGCTCAACCTCAACCACTATTTTACGACTGTAACGCCCCTGTTCTGCATGAATCACAGCTTCTATAATATCTCTATCTTTGGGATCGGTGTAGTAGATACCGGTGCGATATTGGGTTCCAACATCATTACCTTGACGATTTAGGGTGGTTGGATCAATTACGCGGAAAAAATGGCGCAGGATATCGGTTAGCGAGATGATATTAGTGTCATAATCAACTTTAATCGCTTCAGCATGACCGCTATTGTGATAACAGACATCCTCATAACTTGGATTTTGAGTCTTCCCGTTTGCATATCCGGATTCAACGCTAATAACGCCTTTGATACGTTTAAAATAGGCCTCTAATCCCCAGAAACAGCCACCTGCCAAATAGATAGTTTTTTCACTCATATTAATATGCCTCTCTTTAACTGATTAATTAGATTCTTGTTAATTAGATACTTGCATAGAGATCACTATTTGCATAGAAACAGCTATTATACTGATTCGATATATATCACGGCTATATGAATTGATATAATTGACCGTATTCAATATAACAAATTCTATATAAAAAACAACGAGTAAACCTTGCTTTGAGTTTTTATCAGATCCACTTTACCACCTAATAAGTTAATTATTTGATTTTTTTTGTTATTTACTCATAAAATAATTACGACTATTATAGTATTAAGTTTACTAACTGTTTATAAATTAAAGGAAAATATGTATGACAAATGATTTTACAGCTCTCCTATTACGTCTCGGCCTTGGCATAATGTATTTAGCACATGGTTTAACTAAATTATTTGTGTTTACACCAGCAGGTACTGCACATTTTTTTGAATCATTAGGATTTCCTGGATTTGTTGGATATTTAACAATTCTATTTGAAATCGGTGGTGGTCTCCTATTAATATTAGGTCTTTTAACACGTTTAATCGCATTTTTAGCATTTATACAGATGATTGTTATCACATATGTCCATTTCCATAATGGTTGGTCATTTAGTAATGCCGGTGGTGGTTGGGAATATCCAGCATTTATGGCCGTAGTAGCATTAAGTTTAGCCTTATTAGGTAGTGGTAGATTTGGTTTATCACCAAAACATTAGACATTTTAAATAAACGTACTATGTTTATAAAAATTGATTTTAAGAGAAGCACATAATTGCGATCCTTATGTGCTTCTCTTACTTAAAAGACGCTCCTTCTATATAAACTATATTTATCAGCTTTAAAATAGTGCCAACCCTAAAACATTTCGATAAAATTTCATAAATCTTTTCATGTTTCTCTTATTAAATAAGTGAGTATAATTTAGCGAGAAGCTATAAAATAACAAAAAACGAAAAAAACAGTTGCCGACAAATCGGTTATGTTATATTTTATCTGACAGTTTTGTTACTATTTCATCTGTTTCACTTAAGCAACATGAAAAAAATAGAATAAAACTTTATTTTAATTGGAATTTTAATTAAAAATTAACCACTTTATTATGAGTAGTGATTAAAATATGATTATTAGCACAATGATTAGTATCGTTATTAAACATCATCATCACCACCATCCTGAATAGTCTTCGGGCAGTTGGTGCTGGAAGATATAAACGCTTCCGGTGATTGCTAAAAAGAGAACCCTCGGAAGAGTTAACTTCCGAGGGTTTTTTTATATCTGTTTGATTGTTAATTTGAATCTATTGCCATGGTTAACAGTAAAAAATATCACTTTTTATAAAGCACTGTTGGAGAGTGATGGCATGGTAAAATATCGTTTTGATTGGAGAAAAATATGTTGGATAATTCACGTTTACGTATTGCAATGCAGAAATCAGGTCGCTTAAGCGATGAGTCAAAAAAGTTGTTTGCAAAGTGTGGTATAAAAATCAATCTACAAGAGCAGCGATTAATTGCCTTTGCCGAAAATATGCCGATTGATATTCTCCGTGTACGTGATGATGATATCCCTGGACTTGTAATTGATGGCGTTGTTGATTTAGGGATTGTTGGCGAAAATGTACTTGAGGAGGAGGTGCTAGCAAGAGAGGCTGAAGGAGGTAATCCGCAATATAAAAAATTACGCCAATTAGATTTTGGCGGCTGTAGGCTCTCAATCGCTGCACCACGTGACTTTAACTATACTGGTGCCAATTGTCTACAAGATCTCCGCATTGCCACCACCTACCCTCACCTATTACGTCGCTATCTGGCTCAAAATGCTGTCTCTTTTAAAACCTGTCTACTTAACGGCTCGGTCGAAGTCGCACCACGTGCTGGTCTTGCTGATGTTATCTGTGATCTTGTCTCAAGCGGAGCAACATTAGAGGCAAATGGACTACGTGAAGTTGAGATTATCTATAAATCTAAAGCTTGCCTTATCCAACGTGATGGTGAGATGCCTTTTGAAAAGCAGCAATTGATCGATAAAATCATGACACGTATGCAAGGTGTTATCCAAGCACGTGGTTCAAAATATATTATGTTACATGCGCCAACTGCTGTATTAGATGAAGTTGTTGAGTTGTTACCAGGTGCAGAGTACCCGACAATCCTGCCATTAACGGGCGATAAAAATCGCGTAGCACTCCATATGGTGAGCAGCGAATCACTGTTTTGGGAGACGATGGAGAAGTTAAAAATATTAGGCGCCAGTTCGATCCTTGTTCTACCAATTGAAAAAATGATGGAGTAATAGAATGAAACTTTCTTATTGGAATCAATGTAATGACGAGCAGAAAGCGGCTCTTTTAATGCGACCTGCTGTTGCTGCATCAGAGACAATTAGCCAAGCAGTTACTGAAATTTTAACACAGGTAAAAAGTGAAGGTGATGCAGCTCTCAAAACCTTAAGTCAAAAATTTGATAGTGTAGAGATCAAACAGATTAAAGTTACAGAGCAGGAGATCAACGCGGCGGCTGATCGTACAAATGAAGATCTTAAACAGGCGATGCAGCTTGCGGTTGCCAATATTAAAAAGTTTCACCAAGCACAACAAAAACCGCCAATTGAAGTTGAGACTATGCCGGGTATAGAGTGCCAGCTAGTAACTCGTCCAATTAAGTCGGTTGGGCTCTATATTCCAGGCGGTTCTGCCCCCCTCTTTTCAACCGTACTGATGCTAGCAACGCCTGCCCATATTGCCGGTTGTCGTAAAGTGATCTTATGTTCCCCACCACCAATTGCTGATGAGATCTTATATGCAGCTAAACTGTGTAATATTACCGAAATCTATCAACTTGGTGGCGCTCAAGCTATTGCTGCGATGGCATTTGGTACTGAATCGGTACCAAAAGTTGCGAAGATTTTTGGACCGGGTAATGCCTATGTGACCGAAGCTAAACGGCAAGTTAATGATTGTGGTGTAGCGATTGATATGCCAGCAGGTCCGTCTGAAGTTCTGGTGATCGCCGATAGCGGTGCCAATCCCGCTTTTATTGCTGCTGACCTCCTCTCACAGGCAGAACATGGACCTGATTCACAAGTTATTTTGCTAACCCCAGATGAGGAGATAGCAAAAGCGGTTGCCGGAGAAGTTGATAGGCAGTTAGCAACGCTCTCAAGACAGACGATTGCTGAAAAAGCGTTACAAAAAAGTCGCCTAATAGTTGCTAAAGATCTTGATCAATGTATCGATATTAGCAACCGATATGGACCTGAACATCTAATTATTCAGACCCGTAATGCAGATAAATTGGTAGATCGAATCAATAGTGCCGGCTCAATCTTTTTAGGCGACTGGTCACCTGAGTCAGCTGGCGATTATGCTTCGGGTACTAACCATGTCCTCCCAACTTATGGCTATACTGCAACCTATTCTAGTTTAGGGCTGGCAGACTTTCAAAAACGGATGACAATCCAAAAATTGTCGCCTGATGGGTTAAAAGCGATTGGTGGTGCAGTTGAACTTATGGCGCAAGCTGAAAAGTTAACTGCCCATAAACAGGCTGTTTCGCTACGCCTTGCGGCATTAAACTCTCAAACGGAAAGTTATAAAACAGAAAGTTATAAAACAGGAATCTATAAAACCGGAATCTATAAAACAGAGAATAGCAAAACAGAGGCGGGTGAATAAGATGGATATTAATAAATTGGTTAGAAAAAATATTGAACAACTTACACCCTACCAATCTGCACGTCGTATTGGTGGTAGTGGTGATGTTTGGCTGAATGCCAACGAGTACCCAACTGCCCCACAGTTCAATTTAACGATCGAAAGTTTAAACCGCTACCCAGAACCACAGCCTGAAGATGTGATCAACCGTTATGCAGACTATGCGGGAGTTAAGCCTGATCAGCTGATTGTAAGCCGTGGTGCAGATGAGGCAATTGAACTATTAATGCGCGCTTTTTGTGAGCCTAATCAAGATAGTATCCTCTATTGCCCACCAACTTATGGCATGTACCAAGTCAGTGCTGAAACATTGGGAATAGAGACCAAGATTGTGCCCACTCGGTCAGATTGGCAGTTGGATCTTAACGCCATTAGGAAGAACCTCGATACGGTAAAGCTGATCTATGTCTGTAGCCCAAATAATCCAACTGGTAACTTAATCGACCAAGCAGACATTAAAAAACTGCTTGAGCTAGCTAAAAATCGTGCACTTGTGGTGATCGATGAAGCGTATATTGAATTTTGCCCTGAATCTTCAATTGTAAGCTGGTTAGCTGACTATCCTCATTTAGTTATTCTGCGTACCTTATCAAAAGCTTTTGCTTTAGCGGGGCTCCGCTGTGGTTTTACCATCGCCAATAAACCGGTTATTGATGCACTACAAAAGGTGATTGCCCCCTATCCACTTGCGGTACCAGTTGCCGATATTGCCGCACAGGCACTCACACCTAAAGGTATAGCCAGTATGCAATCACAAGTGGCTAAGATTAATCAACAAAAGGAGAAACTTATCGCTGATTTGGCAAAACTGCCTATCGTTGAGAAGATCTATCCGAGTTCAGCGAACTACCTCTCTGTTAAATTCCAAGCAGATAAAGCGGTCTTTAACCAGTTATGGAGCATAGGAATTATTTTACGTGATCAGAGCCGTTCTACCGGAGAAGAGGGGATGATTCGAATCACAATTGGAACAGAAGCTGAATGCGATGCGGTTATTGCTGCTCTTAAAGAGATAAAATAGTAGAGGTAGATCTTTTATAAATAACTTTTATAAAGAACAGTTATAAATAGACGTTATAAATAACTATTATAAGTTTACCAAACCTCATCAGCAAAAGAGTTTACCTTATGAAAGGTAATAGTATATGAACTGTTAGGAGCAAATATGTTGCAGAAATATCTATTTATAGATCGCGATGGAACTCTAATTACCGAGCCACCGGTTGACTTCCAAGTTGATCGTTTTGAAAAATTGGCATTTGAGCATGATGTGATCCCCGCACTGTTAAAACTCCAATCTGCTGGCTTTAAGCTAATCATGGTGACTAATCAAGATGGATTAGGGAGCAGTAGTTATCCGCAAACCGATTTTGATGGTCCGCATAACTTAATGATGCAGATCTTTAACTCCCAAGGAGTCCATTTTGAAGAGGTTCTCATCTGTCCACACTTTGATTCAGATAACTGTGATTGCCGTAAACCTAAACTTGGCTTAGTTCTCCCCTATTTGACACGTGGTGATCTTGATAAAGCGAACAGTTATGTAATCGGTGACAGGGTCACGGATATGGCTTTGGCTGATAATATGGGGATCAAAGGATTACGTTATGATCCAAACGACTTAAACTGGAGTGAGATAGCCCAGCAACTGACTACGCCAGATAGATATGCTAAAGTTATCCGTAACACTAAAGAGACCAAAATTTTGGTAGAGGTTTGGCTCGATAGGCAAGGTGGTAGCACAATTAATACCGGTATCGGCTTTTTTGACCATATGCTTGATCAGATTGCAACCCATGGTGGCATCAAGCTTAATATTCAAGTTGAGGGGGATCTCCATATTGATGATCACCACACCATTGAAGATACTGGTTTAGCACTAGGTGAGGCGCTTAAAATTGCGTTAGGTGATAAACGAGGCATTACACGCTATGCATCGGTTATCCCGATGGATGAGTGCCAAGCTGAGTGCGCTATCGATATTTCTGGTCGCCCCTATTTGCAATTTTCCGCTCAATTTACCCACCCTAAAGTGGGAGATATGAGTACCCAGATGGTGGAACACTTCTTCTACTCCCTCAGTTATGCGATGGCGATCACTTTGCATATCAAAACAGCGTGTGGAGGTGAAGCTGGAAATGATCACCACAAAGTGGAGAGCCTATTTAAAGCGTTCGCAAGAACCCTAAAACAGGCAGTTAAGATTGAAGGCAACTTATTACCTAGCTCAAAAGGAGTGCTTTAAATGCGTGTTGTCATTGTAGATACCGGTTGTGCTAATCTCTCATCAGTGCAGTATGCTGTTGAGCGATTAGGATATAGACCGATTATCACTTCTGATCCTGATCAAATTCTTACCGCAGATAAGTTACTGTTACCCGGTGTTGGTTCAGCAACTGCGGCGATGCAAAATTTAGCCGATCGTCAATTAATAGATCTTATAAAAGTGTGTACCCAACCGATTTTAGGCATCTGCCTTGGGATGCAGCTGCTTGCTCGTCATAGTGCTGAAGGTGGTGTTGATACCCTCGGCATTATTGATGAAGATGTGATTAAAATTCCCAATCATGACCTACCTCTCCCCCATATGGGTTGGAATCAGGTCTATCCAAAGGCGGGAAACTCTCTATTTCGAGATATTCCTAATGGCAGCTATTTTTACTTTGTTCATGGATACGCATTACCACTATGCACAGCAACTATCGCAGAAACCAACTACGGCGAAAGCTTTACCGCCTCCGTACAAAAAGAAAACTTTTACGGCGTGCAATTTCATCCCGAACGTTCTGGAAAGGTTGGGGCAAAATTATTACAAAACTTTTTGGAGTTGTGATGAGAGATGACAATATACCCTATACACCTATGATAATCCCCGCGCTGGATCTAATTGATGGTACCGTAGTACGTCTACATCAAGGCGACTATAGTAGGCAGCGTGATTATGGTTCTGATCCGCTATTACGGCTGCAAAATTATGAAAAACAGGGTGCTAAACTGCTCCATTTAGTCGATTTAACTGGTGCTAAAGATCCCTCAAAAAGGCAAATTCCCCTCATCCAAAAGCTGATAAGTGGTGTGACTATACCGGTTCAAGTTGGCGGCGGAATCCGTCACGAGGAGGATGTCAAAACACTACTTGCAGCAGGTGCAGCCCGTATTGTGATTGGTTCTACTGCAGTTAAAGAGCCAGAGGTGGTTAAAGAGTGGTTTACCAAATATGGTGCAGAGAAGTTTGTTTTAGCACTTGATGTGCGCATCAGTGAGAATGGTGATAACAATGTTGCTATTCATGGCTGGCAAGAGGCGTCAGAGATGACCTTAGAGCAGGTGATTGAGGCGTATCAACCTTATGGTTTAAAACATGTCTTATGTACCGATATCTCTAAAGATGGCACTTTAACTGGCTCCAATGTTGCGCTCTATCAAGCGATTCATAAAAAATACCCTCAAATTGCCCTACAAGCTTCAGGTGGGATCGGTTCGCTGGCTGATATTAAAGCGCTTGAAGAGAGCGGTGTTGCGGGTATTATTGTGGGGCGCGCGCTGCTGGAAGGTAAATTTACGGTTGAGGAGGCTATTGCATGCTGGCAAAAAGGGTAATCCCCTGTTTAGATGTCCGTGATGGGCAAGTGGTAAAAGGTGTTCAGTTCCGCAATCATGAGATCATTGGTGATATTGTGCCACTAGCTAAACGCTATGCCGAAGAAGGAGCTGATGAACTGGTCTTTTATGATATTACAGCATCGGCTGATGGGCGGGTGATCGATAAAAGTTGGATCGCCAAAGTGGCGGAAGTTATCGATATCCCTTTCTGTGTTGCTGGTGGTATTAAAAGTATTGAAGATGCTGGTCAAATCCTCTCATTTGGTGCTGATAAAATCTCGATCAACTCCCCTGCCCTAGCTGATCCTACCTTAATTAGCCGTTTAGCTGACCGTTATGGGGTACAGTGTATTGTTGTTGGTATTGATACTTGGTTTGATAAAGCGTCAGGCAGTTATCATGTCTACCAATTTACCGGCGATGAGCGGCGAACCATCGCAACAAAATGGGATACGCTCGATTGGGTTACCGAGGTTCAAAAACGGGGCGCTGGCGAGATTGTACTTAATATGATGAATCAAGATGGCGTTCGTAACGGTTATGATCTGGCACAGTTAACCGCAGTAAGAGAGGTGTGCCATGTGCCGCTTATCGCCTCAGGCGGAGCAGGCAGTATGGAACACTTCCTTGATGCCTTTAAGCTCGGGATTGATGGTGCCTTAGCTGCGTCAGTTTTTCATAAACAGATAATTAATATTGGTGAACTTAAACAATTTTTAAAACAGAGTGGAGTTGAGATACGATTATGATAAACAGAGTTGATAAAGAGAAGCTGGATTGGCAGAAAGTGGCAAACTTAATGCCGGTCATTATTCAGCACTATATCTCTGGTGATGTTCTTATGCTTGGTTATATGAATCCAGAAGCTTTAGCCAAGACGGAGCAGAGCGGCAAAGTGACATTTTACTCACGCACAAAACAGCGTCTATGGACAAAAGGTGAGAGCTCTGGCAACTATCTTAATGTGAAAAGTATCAGCACTGATTGTGATAATGATACGTTACTAATCTTAGTCGATCCAACCGGTCCAACTTGCCATACGGGAGATTATAGCTGTTTTAGTGATACGCAAACTGATTGGGGATTTCTATTTGAGTTAGAAAATCTATTAGGATCCCGTAAAAGCGCTGATCCTTCAACCTCCTACACTGCTAAGTTGTACCATGATGGGACTAAACGTATTGCCCAGAAAGTGGGTGAAGAGGGAGTTGAAACAGCATTAGCTGCAACAGTGCATGATCGTGAAGAGTTAAAAAATGAGTCTGCGGATCTCATCTATCATCTACTGGTACTCTTACAAGATCAGAATTTATCATTAAAAGATGTGATTGAGATTTTAAAAAGCAGACATAAATAGCCGTAAAAACAGTATTTAAAAAAATCATAAAAAATAGTAGGTTTAATAGCCTACTTTTTTTTAAAAAAATTTTTAACCCAAAACAGATAAATTTAACTTAATTGCCTACCTTCAACCCTAAAACATTATTGTAAGAAGAGTATTAATACGCATCTATTAAATTGCTTAATCGCTATTTAATAGTTATTTAGTAGTTATTTATCTGTTATTTAAAGGTGATTTAACTATTACTTAACTGTTATTTTATTTAACTATTATTTAATTCTGATAAGAGCGCGATTACTTAATTGGCAATTTAATACCATTAAACGACGCTAATACCTCACTATTGTGTTCGCAAAGTAACAGCCTATCAATGGTCTGTTGATTGAGGTGTGGTGTGAATTGATTAATAAAATCATACATATAACGGCGCAAAAATAGCGTACGCATAAAGACGATATAAGTGGTGCTGTATGGGAAGATGTGCCCAGCATTGAGGGTGACAAAATCGTGATCTGTGCTGCTATTGATCGCCATTTTAGCCACAATACCGACACCAACACCTAATCTAACATAGGTTTTAATCAGCTCAGCATCAACTGTACTAAAGATAATATTGGGCGATTTTCCGGCACGGGTAAAGGCGAGCTGTAGATCAGAGCTATCATTAGAGAAGTCATAACTGACTAATGGGTAGTTGGCAAGCTCATCAACAGTTAACAGGGTATTTTTTGCCAACGGGTGATCTGGCATAACAATTACGGACTGATTCCAGTGATAACAAGGCAGAGCAATCATATCATCTGTAAGTTCAGTGAGATCGGTAATGATAGCAATATCAGCTAAGCCACTTCGAATACTCTGTAAGCTCTGTGCTGACGAGTTCTGTTCCATATGGAGTGATATTGTCGGGTATTTTTGCATAAACTGTTGAATAACAGCGGGTAAGGTATAGCGTGCTTGGGTATTTGTAGTGCTAATGGTTAAAGAGCCCTGATTTGGTTGGCTAAACTCTTTAGCTATAATTTTGATATCTTGTGTTTTAGTCAGAATTTCACGGGCTACGGCAACTATTTTAGCCCCAACCGGTGTCACTTCCGATAGGTGTTTCCCCATGCGAGTAAAGATCTGTACTCCAAGCTCCTCTTCCAACAATTTAATCTGTTTGCTTATACCAGGTTGAGAAGTAAAGAGCTTTTCTGCAGTTAACGAGACGTTGAGATCATTATTGGCAACTTCGACAATATAACGTAACTGTTGTAACTTCATCTCGTTTCCTTACAGTTAAACTAAAATGTTGCTGAGTTATATCAGCAACATTTTTACAATATTTTTGTGAACTCTATTTTTGTGAGCTCTATTTTTAGCTATTTTTCTAATAAAAATCATTTAACCATATAGAACCCACTAAAAAGTACATTTTATCGATGGGATCGATGGGTAAACTATTTTTTACCATTCACCCATTTACCGTCTACATACTGCATCACCCAGCCGGTCGCTTTTCCATTTACTTCAGAAGTGACATACTGCTTTTTATTTTTTCGGCTAAATCGGACAATAGCTTTATTACCATCAGGATCTTCACTTGGTGCTTCGGTCAAATAGAGGAATTTTTCTGGCAGACGATCTCTAAAGCGTTGTAACTCTTCAACAAATGGTGTTCTTGTCTCACGGGATTTAGGAAAGGTGTGAGCAGCTAAAAAGACGCCTGATGCACCATCACGTAACACAAAATGGGCAGTAGATTTAGTACATAGCAGCTCTGGTAGATCGACCGGATCCTCTTTAGGTGGTGCAACTTCGCCATTCTTTAAGACTTTACGGGTATTTTTACAATTTTCATTGGTGCAGCTCATATAGAGTCCAAAGCGCCCTGATTTAAGATGCATCTCAGATCCACACTTTTCACACTCAATAATCGGACCTTCATAACTTTTAACTTTGAATGTCCCCTTCTCAATAATGTAACCGTCACAAATTGGGTTATTGCCGCAAATATGGAGTTTTCGTTCACTATCTAAGAGGTAACTATCCATTGCTGAGTGGCAGATTGGGCAACGTTTACGCGCAAGTAGCGCATCAGTTTCTGCCTTTTCTGTATCCTCTAACACATTTAAAATCTCATGTTCTGGAATGAGATTAATCGTCTGTTTACAGCGCTCTTTTGGTGGCAGCGCATAACCAGAACAGGCTAAAAAGACGCCAGTGCCTGCGGTTTTAATTCCCATCTCACGATGACAATTTGGGCAACTTATTTCAGGGGTTAGTACTAAAGGATTGAGCTGCATCCCACCTTTATCAGGCGTCTGTTCAGCAACTTCAAGATGTTGGCTAAAATCACTAAAGAATTGGTCGAGAACTTCGCGCCACTCCTCTTTTTTATTAGCAATCTCATCAAGCGCCTCTTCCATTCGCGCAGTAAAATCATAACTCATAAGATCATTGAAATTCTCATTGAGACGATCTGTTACAATCTCACCTATTTTTTCAGCATAAAAACGTCTATTTTCAAGCCGTACATAGCCACGATCTTGAATCGTTGAAATAATTGTGGCATAAGTTGATGGGCGCCCAATTTCACGTTTTTCTAACTCTTTAACGAGTGAGGCTTCGTTATAACGTGCAGGTGGTTTGGTAAAGTGTTGATTCGGATCTAATTTAATAAGTTCTAACTGCGTTTTAGCAACAACTGGCGGTAAAATATTCTCTTCACTATTTTTAATTAACTGTGGCTGTACCTTTGTCCAACCATCAAATCGTAGTGTACGCCCTTTGGCTTTTAAGGTGAAATCTCCAGCTTTAACGGTAATTGTTGTAGAGTTGTACTCTGCAGGTGTCATCTGACATGCAACAAATTGGCGCCAGATCAGTTGATAAAGTTTACGCGCATCGGCTTCAACATCTGACATATTATCAGCAAGCAGATTGACATCGGATGGTCTTATCGCTTCATGCGCCTCTTGTGAATTTTTGCGGCTACTATAGAAATTAGGTTTACTTGGTAGGTACTTTTCGCCGAAATTTTTATCAATATAGTTGCGAACCATACTTAATGCATCTTGGCTTAAATTGGTTGAATCAGTACGCATATAGGTTATATAACCCGCCTCATAGAGTCGCTGGGCTAACATCATCGTCTTTTTAACGCCATAACCTAAGCGTGTGCTAGCTGCTTGTTGTAAAGTTGAGGTGATAAAAGGTGCTGTTGGGTTACTTTTAGTTGGGCGCTCTTCAATCTGTTCAACTTGGTAACTGCTCTTATTAAGCTCAGCCAGCGCTATATCAATTGCGGCTCTATCTTTCGGTTCAAAAGCACTATTTTTATAGTGCGTCACCTGCATGGTGAGCGGATCACCCTGTTTGCTCTTTAAATCAGCATAGAGATCCCAATACTCTTGTGGAATAAACGCACAAATTTCACGCTCTCTCTCAACCACCAAACGTACTGCGACTGACTGTACTCGACCAGCAGATAGCCCTCGTGCTACCTTCTTCCAAAGTAGTGGAGATAACATAAAGCCGACCACACGATCCATAAAACGGCGTGCTTGCTGCGCATTGACGCGATTCATATCTAACATGGCGGGATGGTTGAAGGCATTTTTTATAGCAGATTTGGTGATCTCATTAAAAACTACGCGGCGATATTTTGAATCATCGCCACCTATCACCTCTTTCAAGTGCCAAGCTATCGCTTCCCCTTCCCTATCCAAGTCGGTTGCGAGATAGATCATATCGGCACTTTTCGCATATTTTTTAAGTTCAGCAACAACGCGCTCTTTACCCGGTAAGATCTCGTAATCTGCTTGCCAGCCATCATAAGGATCAACCCCCATTCGCGCGACTAGCGCCTCTTTGGCAGACCGTTTTACCTTCTTTCCACTCTTCTCATCCGTAGAATCGTTAAGTTTTTTACTACTGCGTCCACCACCACTTACCGGAAGATCACGAATATGACCTACGCTCGATTTTACAATAAAATCTTTCCCTAAATATTTATTAATCGTTTTTGCTTTGGCTGGAGATTCTACAATTACAAGGGATTTACCCATAATTCAACCTACTTATATTTAATGTTTAGCATCAAGTAAAGAGAGCAGATCATCTTTAATGGTTGATACTTTTGTGACATATTGCTCTTTTTGTTCGGCATCTTCAATCAATTGAATAACCGTTTCTGACAGTGTTGTTTTACGTCTTTGTGCCAAATTGGCTAACCTCTGCCAGACAATAAACTCTAAATCTATCGATTTTTTCCGCATATTTTGCTGTTCAGCATTAAAATGGCGTTTGCGTCTTGCTCGGATAGTCTGTTTCATGCGATTAGTTAAAGCAGGATTCAAGTTATTTGCGATCCACTCGATAACTTTAGTGGGATTATCCTCTAATAACAGTAACTCTTTAATAGCATGTTCAGCAGCGCTTTTTTCGATGTGACGGGTTATCGCCTCACCTTCTCGATATCGATTCACAAGATAGTGCCATTTCCAACCACATTCAAGGTTTTCTAACTGTTGATATTTCATCTTTTACCTTTGTGACGCTGTAACTATTTCGATTAGTTTTAGCATAATCCATTCACACAATAAAGAAAATAATTGCATTTGACAATTTTTTTATAATGATAAGAAAAAATAGTGGGAATCAGTTTGCTATCTTTATTACTTCTCTCTAGTGACAGATCGAGGAGCAAAATATTTAGAAGTGGGAGAGACTCAGTCAGAGTAAAGAAAGAAAATTGATTAAAATTGATTAAAATTGATTAAAATTGATGAAAAGAGATAAAGTAAAATATCTATTATTTAAAGTTATATAAATTAACTATTTTAAATTGATTTTAATCTCCGCTATAGAGTTGATAGCGGAGAATTCTTAATTCTTAATTCTTAATTCTTTTTACAAAAATTATTCACCAAAACCAGATGCAAACAGATCACGAATCTCATCCATTGCAGCTTGTTCATCTTCACCATCACAGATAATTTCAACGGTAGAGCCACCTTTAACACCAGCGCCAAGCAGACCCATCATACTTTTTAATTTGATTGTTTTGTCATTATAGACAAGTTCAATTGTTGATTTATAACGACCGGCTAATTTAACTAATGCGGTAACAGGGCGTGCATGAAGACCAGTTGAATTTTTAACTACCATTTGCTCTTTTAACATAAGAAAATCCTTAAATTTTTTTGTTTAAAATAGTTCGAAACATTGTTATAAAAATTGTTAGTAAAACTGTTAGAAAATTTATTTGATATATAGTTTAAAATATAGTTAGTTGTATATTTTTTGGCGATTGTTATTAAGACGCCTACTCTAATAAAATCAGCCAAAAATGTAAATAATAATATAATAATCTGGATCGAATTCAGTAATTTAGTTACTCAACCTTTTTCTAACTGATATTAATTGTAGATACGTTATAGATTGCTTAAATGCTATTTAAATATAAAAAATGCAGATCAAAAGTTTTCCTGCTAATGACTTGCAAGGTATACTTTAAATTTACTATTTTGTGCAATAATATCTACCTGCTTAAAAGTGCCCGCTAAGATCTCCTGATAAGGGAGAAATGCATTAGCAACAATACAGAGATAACCATTTAACTTAAGATGTTTTTTAGCCTCTTTTATCAACTTATCAACTGCGACATAGCTTGTCTGCTTCCCATCATGAAAAGGGGGATTTGAGATAATAAGGTGATATTTATCGGGTAGATGCGAAAATACATCACTAGCTACAACTTTAGCCTCTACTTGATTAGCAGCTAATGTTGCACTACTTGACGCTAAAGCCGCGACGCTCACATCGGATAAAGTTAGGGTAGTAGGAGTAAACAGTTTACCGATAACGGTGCCTAAAACCGCTGCACCAGATCCAATATCAACAATATCACCCTTAATTAAATCTGGATGTTCAATTAACGCTTTTAAAAGTAGGTCACTCCCGCCATCAAGCTCTTTGGCACTAAAAACACCTGGAAGTGATTCAATCTTAATTTGGTTATTGCCAATGGTAAAATTGTAACCCTGCCACCACTCTGTAAGATCAAATGGAATCTGTTTTTCTAACTCAAAATGGTAGAGTCCACAGCGCCTAGCACTATCAATCTTTTGAATTTTGCCAAAATCAGTCAATAAGCTCTCTGCACTTTTTACACCAGTTCGATTTTCACCAACAATAAAAACTTCACTCTTTGGTGGCATATTACTTAGTAGATTTGCAAGCTCAAATTGCGCTTCACGTTTATTTTTCGGCCAGTAGTAGATAATGGTATCGATCCCATCATAAAAAGATGTTTTAGGGTTAAGGGTAAAAATTACCTCTGCATCAGGTGCCCGTTTTTGAAGATGAAGATAGGTGTGAAATTGGGTACATTGGATACGACAGATCTCTGACTTAATTACCGTGGGATAGTCATCTTGAATATCACCAGCAATAATAATTTTGCGGTGAGTAAAAAGCTCAGCGTGCCGTTCAAGAACTTGGCTTGCAGGGGTAAAAATAGGGCTTAATATTGCCATGGTGTTACCTTAATAAAATAACTTTATAAATTGATGTTGAGATTATACAATTAACCTTTATGAATCACAAAAAACGTTAACTGATGAGACAACAAGATTGGTATTTAACCCAATGTAATATCACCCAATATATACTGCGTAAATCTGCTGTACAAAAAAGTGAAAGATTACTCGAACTAAACGAAACCGTTAAACTGATCGTTGTTGCTAGCCAAAAACCGGTTGAGAAGATCTTTTATGATATCTTATCGGCAATTCATCTAAATGAGGATCAGGTTTTTCACCTTACCCCAGCGCAATTAATGATAGCAGAAGATAACGTTAATAGAGTGGTCTGGTTTATCGATGTAGCACTACCTGATAGTTGGCAAAATAGTTGCACTATAAAGACATGTAACTTAGCACAACTAGCCTCTTCGCCCGCAGAAAAACGTAAATTGTGGCAGCAGTTATGCCATTATCAAAATCTGTTTCAATAACTTTTTTTTGTAATTTTTTTTTGCAACATTTTAGATAATTTGTTTAGACTATTTTATTAGATTAAATCGATATGAAAAAAATATCCCCATTAACTCCTGAAGATCTCCCTGCTGCCTACCAGTTAGAACTAATTGCTCACCCCTTCCCATGGAGTGAGTCTGTTTTCTACTCAAACCAAGGTGATCGCTATTTTAATCTTAAAATAAGCGATGATGATCAATTAATAGGTTATGCGATCTGTCAAATTGTCGCCGATGAAGCCACACTTTTTAATATAGCCATTAATCCAAAATTCCGTCGCCAAGGGTTAGCTAAAATGCTACTGAATGAAGTTATTGCGCAGTTATCATCCATGCCAAAACCGATTAGAACACTCTGGCTAGAGGTACGTGCGTCAAATAAAGCTGCAATTAATCTCTACAATGTTTTAGGGTTTAATGAGTTAACCGTTCGTAAAAAATACTACCCAACTAAAGAGAGTAGTCATGGTGAAGATGCAATCATTATGGCTTACACATTAATGTTATAGCTTATTTACAAAGTGCATTGATAATGTAGTTTAATAATCTTGTTTAATAATCTTGTTTTATAATCTAGTTTGATAAAGTGAATTGATAAAATAGATTAATGTTTTAGGGTTGCAACGTAAAAAACAGAGGAGTTGTTATGACAGATCTCAATTCAGCTATTAATAAAACTGATAATAAAGCTGATAATACAGTTGTTACATCAAAAACGGCTATATCAAAAACAGCACTACTATTTGTAAATGGCGAACCACCACAGCAGTTACCTAAACAGTTAGGTAACTACACCTATATAGCCTGTACTGATGGCGCTTATCATAGTTACCTCTCTAAAACTGCAATTGTACCTAATTTTATTATTGGTGATTTAGATAGTATTGATAAAAGTAGTCCTGTCCCTGCCGAAACAGAGATTGTTGTTACCCCCGATCAGAACAGAACAGATTTTGAGAAAGCACTGCTTTTTTTAATCGATAAAGGGGTAAAAAAATTTGCTATTTTTGGCGCAACAGGGCGAGATAGTGGTCACTTCTTGGGTAATCTTTCCGTTGCGATGCAATACTATAAACAGTATAAACTTACCTTTTATGATGACTACTGCACACTCTTTTTTTCACAGAAAAACGAGGCAATCCGTAATATAAAAGAAAAAATAATCACTTTAATACCTTTATCACCAGTAAAAAAACTAACTCTCATTGGATTTAAATACCCTTTAAACAATGCTACGCTACAGTTAGGTAAATTAATTAGCCTACGAAATCAAGCTATTGAGGATACAGTAAAGATCACTTTTGATAAGGGGGATCTTTTGGTAATCATAACTAAATAGACTTTAATAAGTTATTTCTTTGAAATAGATATATAAAATAGATACTTAAATATTGGCATATAAAATTAGTTATTAAATTTGAAATTTAAAAAACGCTTACACTATATTTTTCTATTTTTTTCGATTAAAATATCGAACAAAAATAGAAAAAGGAAAAACCATGTTTAAAACTAAGATTTCTGCGATTATCTGTTTATTACTAACTCCCCTGTCCGTTATGGCTCAATCAAATAAAAAGCAAATAGAGTCCAACCAATTAGAATCTATTATTACTGCTTTTACCCAATGTGATGATCAATTTTTTAAAAATATAACCGTAAATCACTCTGAATTAAGCCCTTATGTTGATCTGATTAAAAGTGATCAGGAGATTGCATATATAGCTGTTGAAGATGTAGAAAATGATGGGAAAAATAGCATTAAATTTAAAAAACCCCTTAAATACAGGGGATTAGAGTTTATTAGCTACCAAAATATCTACGCCAATATTCCATCATTAGGTCATTTTTATTATTGGGGTTTTATTATTAATAATAGTCGTAATGAAGTTAAACAGGCATTAAATGAGTATAAATGGCAGGATTATAGCGATGATATCACTATCACCAACGCACAAATATCTGACGATAGTTCACCAAATTGGAGACCAAATCCCTACACTATAAGTGATATTGCGCCAAAAGTTGGCAGTATGGAAAAGATTCTCTATATTGAAGATGTTCCTGATAGCAATCAAGTTAGACTTTTCTGTACTTTGCAAGGTGATGTAACTAAAGAGAATCTTTATAAATTACGTCCTGACATGAAGATTATCGACAAACAGCTTGAGAAAAAACATCAAGAGTTAAAATTAAAAAGAGAAGAGAAAAGAGCTGAACGTCAAAAGAGATTAAAACAGCAGTCAATTGAGCGTAAACAGTCAGAAAAAGGAGCAATTTAAATGGAACATTGCCAATTATTTACCCTATTCCCAACTAATTTAGCATTACTAAAAAAGCTAGTACTTAAAAAGTTAGTACTTAAAAAGATAGTTCTTAAAAAAATAGTACTAAAAATCACACTCACTACATTGATCTTTTCATCACCAGCATTTGCTACAGCGACTAAATCAGATATTGAATCTTTTGCCGAAGAGCGAAATGAGAGTTTAAAAGATCCACTTGTTGGGCAGAGGTATATTCCAACTAATAAATTTGAGATTGGTAACGCTATTACCTATAAATTTATTGATCGAAATTCAATTAAACTTCACCCTTATAACAGCAATATCCGTCTATTTAATGAAGTGATTACCTATGGTCCTCCTCAAATGTTACCTACTGCTGATGGTAAAGAGATTGCATACCGTTCATCTATATTTGAGCATAAAGCAAATTGTGATCAGATGGAGATAGCAACAGGCAATATTCACTATTTTGAACACTATTTTGGCAATGGTGAGTTGATAAATACCGATAACTTTCCAAGAAGATGGCAAACAACAGTCAGAGGGAATAATCAGCATAATCAGTTAACTATTGTATGTGGATTACCTTTAGCCGAATAAACAATAGTACAAGTAAATAGTACCAGCAAATAGTACAAACTTAACGAAAAAGCACCATTTTGGTGCTATAAACTAATCTATGCTAGAATGGCGGCAGTTTATCTTTACTTGAGGCTATTTTATGGATGCAAACACATTTTATTCATTGACTGATCAGCTTTTTAATTCTGTCGAATCTTTTCTTGATAACTATGCTGATGAACATAATATCGACATCGATTATGATATTCATGGTAATGTTATTACCATCGCCTTTACCAATGGCAGTAAAATCATTCTAAATACTCAAGAGCCGCTCTTTCAGATCTGGTTAGCCACAAGTAAACAGGGTTACCATTTTGACTATCTTAATGGCGACTGGATCTGTAATCGCACCGATAAATCATTTAATGAGATCTTTACTACTGCCGTTGCTGAGCAAGCTCACTAATTACCGTTTTAGTACAATCCGCTAATAATCATCAGCGGATTTTTCCTCTCTATTTTATGAGATGCTATCATCCCAATTACAAATATTATCAGTTTAATTTTGATGCAATTAGACCAATTTTAGATTAGCTAATTTAACGACTAACCATTTTATACCTTGATCAACAAATGCAATTTGTACGCGTCTATGATCCCCTTCCCCATCCATATTAATAATTGTCCCTTCACCAAATCGGTTATGAATCACTTTACGCCCTAAAGCAAAGCCATCAGGTTTACTCTCTTTTCTTAATTCTGAAAGTTTTGCTAACTTAGTTTCCTGTTCGATTAATTCACTATTTGGAATATGGGTTTGATATGCTGTAGAGAAGGTAATACCCCGATAGCTGATCTCCTTAATATTATCCATTGGCAATTCTGCTAAAAAACGTGATGGCAAATTGCGTGCTTCTCGACCATAAAGGCGTCTTAGTTCACAAAGCGTCAAAGTGAGATGTTTGCGTGCACGAGTAATACCCACATAGGCAAGCCGCCGCTCCTCCTCCATACGGGATAGGTCAGCTGTCGCTCGATCTGTCGGGAAGATCCCCTCTTCAAGTCCTACAATAAATACAGAATTAAATTCAAGACCTTTTGCAGCATGGAGTGTCATAAGTTGCACTGCATCCTCTTTTTTTCTATTTTCATGACCCTCTAACGAGGTAAATGCTAAAAAGGACTCCAACACAGTTAACGTTTTACCGGTCACTTGATCGGTCAACTCTCGATTTTCATTATCCCGATAAAACTGCTCGGCAGCCGCGACTAGTTCGTCTAGGTTTTCTAACCTTGATTGACCTTTAATACCTGGCTCTTGTTCGTACATCTGAACAATTCCTGATAATTTAATAATGGCATCTAACTGTTTATAAAATGGGATCTCACTCTGTTTAGATCTAATGGCATTAGTGCGCCCAATTTCTGTATGAATTGATTCGATTAACTCAATAAATCGACCAATACCAGAACGTTGGCGTTCGGTTAGCATCTTTGTTTTAATCATTAAAAGTGATGCATCCCAAAGAGAGAGGCTATTCTGTTTGGCGGTAAAACGTATCTTATCAAGGGTAACTTGACCAATGCCACGCGTTGGCGTGTTAACCGTTGCTTCAAATGCCATATCATTATTACGATCATGTAGAAGGCGCAAATAGGCGAGCGCTAATTTCACCTCTTGCCGTTCATAAAAGCGGATAGAACCGTATATTTGATATGGAATTCCTGCTTGCAGAAGCGTATCTTCCAGCAGCCGCGACTGGACATTATTGCGATAGAGAATGGCACAACTTGCATAACTCTCTTGCTCGTCATGACGTTTTTTTATCTCTCCAATCACAAAACGCGCTTCATCAATATCATTAAAACCGACATAGAGAGCAATTTTTTCGCCAGCACCGCTCTCGGTCCAGAGATTTTTACCTAACCGATTTTGATTATTGGCAATAAGTTGATTGGCAGCATCTAGAATTGTACTTGTAGAGCGGTAGTTCTGTTCAAGTCGGATGATCTCGGTTTCAGGATAGTTATTAATAAATAGTTGCAGATTATCTGCATTAGCACCACGCCAGCTATAGATTGACTGGTCATCATCGCCAACAACCATTAAGTTTGCTGTATTTCCCGCTAACTTTTTGACTAATTTGAACTGAATCTCATTGGTATCTTGAAACTCATCAACTAAAATATTGGTAAATCGATTTCGACAGTAACTAAGTACACTCTCATCACGATTTAGGAGTTCATAAGTGCGCAAAATGAGTTCAGAAAAATCGACATAGCCAACTCGATCGCAGATCATCTGATAGTCATGATAAATTTTCTGCCACATAGCCTGTTTTGGATCAGCTGGCGTAATATCTTTAGCACGTAAACCTTGCTCTTTTTGGGTGGAGATAAAACCTGCACACTCTTTTGGTGACCACTGTTTCTCATCAACTTTTAATTCACGAAAGATCCGCTTAATTAGACGAATTTGATCATCACTATCAATCAATTGGAAGTTAGAAGGCAGTTTTGCTTGCGCTGAAAAGAGACGCAACAGACGGTGTGATAGACCGTGAAAAGTGCCGATCCACATACCACTAAAATAGCTCTCACCCACCAGTTGTAAAATACGCTCTTGCATCTCGGCAGCGGCTTTATTGGTAAACGTAACGGCAAAAATGGAGTTAGCAGGATACTGTTTTTCGAGGCATAACCAAGCAATGCGGTGTACAAGCACACGCGTTTTTCCGCTCCCTGCTCCGGCAAGTACAATAGTATATTGGTTATCGGTTGTTACCGCCTCTTTCTGCTCACTATTTAGATCGGTTAAGAGTAATTTGTTCATATTTGTACTGATCTATCACACTGTCTATTTATACAATAGGAAGAATTATAACAGATTACTTAACAAATTGGTTATTTCCGTTTTGCTCTTGGATGAGCTGAATCATAAACGTCGGTCAGATGCGAAAAATCAAGATGGGTATAAATTTGTGTAGTGGCTAAATTTGCATGTCCAAGTAGCTCCTGTACAGCACGCAGATCACCACTTGACTCCAGCATATGCGTTGCAAAAGAGTGACGAAGTTTATGCGGATAGATATGGGAACTCAGCCCTTGCTTAATTCCCCACTGCTCAAATCGTTTTTCAACATTGCGTCTTGATATTCTCTTACCCAATTTTGAGATAAATAGCGCATCATCCTCTGGCACTAAAAAATCACGCATTGATAACCAGTGTTTTAGCCATTTAATCGACTCTCGCCCTAACGGTAATTTACGTTCTCGGCTCCCCTTCCCCATAACCCTAACTTCACCATCAACCAGATTGAGCTCACGGCAATTTAAGTTAACGAGTTCAGCAAGACGCAAACCAGATCCATACATCACCTCTAACATAGTACGATCACGTACCGATAATGGATCATTATAATTTATATTAAGCAGTTGATTAATATCATCAATATCAAGGTTCTTTGGGAGCCTTTTCGGCTGTTTTGGATTAACTACACCACGGGCTGGATTAGCTTTTAACTGCTCCGTTTTTACCATCCAATCAAAGAAGCTACGCAGTGATGAGAGCCGTAATGCTAAACTGCTAGATTGTAACCCCGTTTTTTTACTACGAGAGACGATAAGTCTGACTGCTGATGCGTCAACATCTTGCCAGCTAGAAAGATCTAAATCACTAAGTAAGTCAACTACGGCATTAAGTTGACGGAGGTAATTATTTTGCGTATTTAGACTCAGCTGCTTTTCTGACTTTAAATAGAATAGAAATTGTTCAATAGGGTCAGTTAACTTTGTAGAGACCAATTTTATGCTCTCCTTTTTATCCAACGACTGATTAAAATAGGTAATGTCTCACTAATTTTTTCAATCAGCCAAGTACCTTGCCCCGTTTGGTAATGATCTTGATGTCGACTGGTAAACATCAATAGACCTAAATCACCGAACTCACCAAATAGCGATAACGCAACTGATCCAATATGCGCACGTGATTGAGTCGGAGGAAGCAGAAAATCAAGTTCAGTAGAGTTTAATCGCCCTAAATATTGGTAACTATACTGGAGATGCCTAACTCTAATAAAATTAAACTTGGCAGCATTTAAAGTAAAATGGTGATAATTTAGTGGTGCATTAAGTTGCCACTTGTCATCAAAAAGATAGAGATAAGCACCAGAAAGACCTAATAATTTTGTCCACCTATTTAAAATTTCACTTAGATGGTTTAGATCTGTTGCAATAATCATTTGGTTCTGTAATAACTGCAACTGATCGGCAAGCGCCTCGTTAGTCGAAGCATGTTCCATTAAGAGTGTAATCTCACTCTCAAGCTGCTCTATCTTGTTACGTTGACGTGCCATATGCCACTCAGGTAGTGAGACAGCCTCCCTAATTGGGTGTGGGATCTGAATAGATTCCAATTGCTTAGCATGACGAATAAAAAAATCGGGGTGATCTAATAGATAGTGGCAAATCGTCTCTTCATCTATTGTGTTGACTGAACTATTAAAATCTTCTGCTGAAGTTACACTTTTTGCAGAGTCTTCACCATTACGATCTATTGATGCAACAGTTTTTACCGTCATAGTCTTTCTCAATATGCGAATAATGTTTTAGTGTTTACCTATCTTTTAATAGTAGTTTGATACTGATTCTATTCTTGATTAGATAGATTTTTAGTAAGCAGAAATTATAGCGCAATAAAACCATCATAAACATGGGTAGCAGGGCCAGTCATAAATAGTGGGTGTCCTCTCCCTTGCCACTCAATTAGCAACTTACCACCAGGTAAATTAACGGTGACTGATTGGTTAAGCACTCCTTGGTTAATACCAATTGCAACTGCAGCACAAGCGCCAGTTCCGCAGGCATTAGTCTCACCCACACCACGTTCAAAGACACGTAAATTGATATTATTACGATCAACTAATTGCATAAAACCGATATTGGCACGTTCAGGAAATCGCTCATGGCTTTCTAAAATGGAACCTATAGTTGCTACTTGTGCAGTTTGTATATTATCAACTTGGATAACACAGTGGGGATTGCCCATTGAGACCACACCGCACAATATGGTTTGCTCTTCAATAATCGACGTTTCTGTTCTAATCGATTCGGTTCTAATAATATAAGTTTTCTCCTCTTTTATCGCTTTAAAAGGGACTTTATTGGGGGAAAAAACCGGTTCACCCATATTGACACGGACAGTCTCATCATTATTGACGGTTAGAATTATATTACCTTTCATGGTGCTTACTTTTAATACTCGCTTTTTGGTAAGCCCTTTTAATCTGACAAATCTCGCAAAACAGCGTGCACCATTACCGCACTGCTGTACTTCAGTACCATCCGCATTAAATATACGGTAGTGAAAATCTGCATCGGGTGCATAAGGGGGTTCAACAATTAGTAACTGATCAAATCCAACACCAGTATATCTGTTGGCAAGTCGTTTTATCATCTCTGTAGATAGATGAACAGTCTGTGTTATCGCATCAATGACCATAAAATCATTGCCAAGTCCATGCATTTTTGAAAAGTTCATCACGATTACCTTATGCTGATTATTCACTAATTATTATAAGAAAATTGTTAGACCTAATTTAATACCTTAATTTAGATTAAATTGTCTATATAAAATCTATTCTAGATCCTCGAAAAATGCGAAGTTAAACGAGATTATAGTATCGTTTCACCCTGCCAAAGTTGTGTAAATGATTCACGTTCACGAATTAATTTATGCTTTTTATCGTCCAGTAACATCACCTCAGCGGGCCTTGGTTGACTATTATAGTTTGATGCCATGCTAAACCCATATGCACCTGCGCTACAGACCACCAACAGATCACCTTCAGAGAGATCAAGATCACGTTTTTCACCCAAAATATCGCTCGACTCACAGATAGGACCAACAACATTATAGAGATGACGACTAGTTGACTCTTTTGCTGTTGACTTTGCAGGTTCTTGTTCAGCCTCTTTTTCCGGCAATATGCGCATCCAAGCTTGATAAAGCGCAGGACGAATTAGATCGTTCATTCCGGCATCAACAATAGCAAAATGGTTATCTTCCTGATGTTTTAAATACTCTACTTTAGTTACTAAAAGCCCCGCATTGGCAACAATTGAACGACCCGGTTCGATTAATATTTCAATCTTCTTACCATCAATATTAGGATTATCGTTAAAAAAGTGCTTTAATCGATCTTCTAATACGGCAATTAACTCTGCTGGGGTTGGGGGTTCTTCATTATCATAACAGACCCCTAATCCTCCACCAAAATCGATATGTTCAATCGTAATATTATCGGCATATAATTTTGCAACTAACGCCAATATACGATCAGCTGCATCCATATAAGGTGAAAGCTGAGTTAACTGCGAACCGATATGACAATCAATTCCGACAATTTTAATATTAGGTAATCGATCTGCTCTCTGATAGACCGATTCAGCTAACTGATAACTAATACCAAATTTATTTTCGCGCAAACCTGTTGATATATAGGGGTGTGTTTTGGCATCGACATCAGGGTTAATTCGCAAAGAGATAGCAGCAATCTTATTTAAACGCCCAGCTATCTGATTAATCCTCTCTAGTTCTGCTTCTGACTCAACATTAAAACATTTTATGTCAACTTGTAACGCACGTTCAATTTCAGCAACCGATTTTGCCACACCAGAAAAAACCACCTTTTTAGGATCAGCACCCGCTACCAAGACACGTTCTAGCTCACCTTGAGAAACAATATCAAATCCAGATCCCAATTTTGCTAATAGATGCAAAATAGCTAAATTACTGTTAGCTTTTACCGCATAACAGATTAGATGTTTACGATGATTAAGTGCCTTTGCAAAGGCTAAAAATTGCTGGGTAATACTATTTTTTGAGTAGAGATAGAGCGGTGTTCCATACTGCTTAGCAAGTTCAGCAATTGCAATATCATCCGCAAATAATCGACCGTTTTTATATTGTAAAAAATCCATTGGCTTCATCCATTAACTTTTCTATTTTTACCGTGCCGCTATGAGTAACGGTTGAAAATCATTAGTAGATAAATTATCAATTGATAAAGAGGTGAAACTATCTGTTTCAGAAGGTGGATAGAGAGGACCTTTTAGACCACAAGCGGAAAGAAGAGATACAACTAAAATAGCAGCCGAAACTTTAATATATTTACGAATAGACAAGGAGATAGACATAATTATAATATCGCATTTTGATAAGGGGTTAGATTTACCATATATTACACGATAGCGTTTATTGGAACAAGTTGCTTGGGAACATTAAGCAACTTGATGATACAAGAAGTCAGCTTTAAAAGTTATTGCTATTTTTTAACTATTTTGTTCATATTTACATAATTTATCTAATTTACTTTCTAGCTGAGAAAAGCCATCCATATCAAAAATCACGCCACGTTTAAATAAATAAACATCTATGATTTCAAAATCAATAGTATTAGATGATCGAATAAATTTGATTAAATCAGTAGCGCTATCAAATTCTACAGAATGTAGCGCACCTGCTTTAACTTTAAATTTCTTGCTCTGCATCTGATTACGAGTAATCCTTACTATATGTTTACTATCTGAGGATAAAAAAGGGCCTTTTTCGTAAGATATTGAAGCAACTTGATAACGAGAATGATAATAGGGATCAGTATAGTAAGGGATGCGACAAGAGATAGAAAATATATCATATCGACTATTGACGTTATGGATTGCATAGGTTATTGAATTATCATTAGTATCTAAAGATTTATAAAGGAACCAACTCCCATCCCTTTCTAAAAATCTTCCAACATCTGCATTAGCTTGCCCTAAAACAAGTAAAAACAGAATAAAATAGCCTATTTTTTTCATCATCCATCCTTATTTAGTATAGTTATAGTGGGGTAAAAAGTATTACTATTTTTACGTTATATCAATAAGATAAATCACTAAATTATCAATTAAATAGTAGGTGACAATAGTTCTATCTTAAGATCAGCTTCTAGGGCGATATCTCACTTTCGATATCACCCAGATTTTAAAAGAATCAATATATTTTTAACGCATATTAATCAACAATTACACGACCATTTAATGGTTGTACTGGTCGATTATTATCATGCTTAAGGGCTGACTTGAATTTTTCTAACTGATCAGCAGATAAAGTGATAGGATCTTTCATTACTAACCAACGGACACCTTCTGAACAAGGTGGAGTTGTTAACGAGCCGCTGTAACGGTAATAAGTTCTATCTGTTGGATAGAGTGATTTTAAATCAACATGTTGTTTAAATGCCTCTTCTTTATTCTGTTCACTAGGAATAGCATCAAGAATAGTAGTGAGAGCGCTATTTTCTTTACCAAGATCAAACATAACAGCTACAACAGCTAAACCACCATCGTTATTACTATGTACAAAATGACCCTCTAATGGATAAGATTTACCATTGATATGGTTTTCACTAGGTACATGGAAGTGGTATTGCACTAGTTGGAATGTTTCATCATCTAAAGAAAATATATCTTCACCTTGAGCAGTAACTTGAATGGTATGGCCATTGTTAATAATTGACTCATTTGTCACATTAAATTGAAAATCTAATGGCGGTAAAGTGGTATGCATCGCATGATCAATATTGATAGGTGATTGATATTTCCCAGAATGACAAGCTTCAAAATCCGCACTCAATTCACCCCAATTTTCTGGACCTGCTTTACCTTCATATCCCCAATGAGGATGTGCAGAATCAGCTTGAGCGAAAGCTGGAATAATCATAAATAGAGATGCGATTAATGTACGTTTCATATAATTTCCTTTATCTTGTTCTAAAAATTGGTTTTTAAACCGGCGCCATTATCTACCTTATTTTTTAAAATTACTATATTATCTAATAGATAATTTTTAAGCTTTCACAACATGTTGATTTATAATAACAATTACATCTTCTTATACAAAAAAGAGTAGATCGCAAATAAATAAATGTCCTAATTTATCTCTAGGAAATGGTATAAATACCGTTAACCATTTTAAAAAATAGATAAATTTTTAGACGTTTTTTAGATAATTGTTAGATAATTGATTGTCTGAAAGTAGATGGGAATTAAGAGAATATCTATCTTTAATTAACTTGTAGAATTAACTTGTAGAATTAACTTGAAGAGTATTAACATCCCTCGACTATTTTATAGATCCTAATACTCGAGGGAAGATGGGATATAAACTAATAAATTAATTTATGTTTTAATTTATTTATCTGATTTATCTGATTTGTTGTCATTGTCATCAGATTTTTGTTTATCTAACCAACTCTTCATCTGATCAATTTCTGGACCTTGTGAATCAATAATTTTTTGAGCTAATTTACGCATTTCAGGATCTTTACCATATTTTAGCTCAATTTTAGCCATATCAATTGCGCCTTGATGATGTGCGCTCATTCCCGCTGCAAAAGCTTTATCTGGATTAACATAATGCATACTTGCATCCATCTTTTTGTGCATTGTATCCATAGCACTCATCAAATCTTTCTGCATTTCTGATTTATACTCTGAAGCCGCATGTTTCATCTCTTTCATACCTTCCCCCACTGTTGAACTCGCATCTGCAAAAGCCATACCTGAAAGACTACAACAACCAATCATACAAAGAGCAAGAATACTTTTTTTCATATAAATCTCCTTTAAACACAGTTGAATTAACGGAACTAAACTATACCATAAAATTACTTTGAATGACATTTTTTATTAATAATTAACCAGTTAGTCAATAAATTAATTTCTTAAAACTCACTCCAAAGTAACAATTAATAATCATATAACTTAATCTATTTAATGCAATAGATTCTTATTAAAAATCATTATAAGCTTACTTTTAAAATGAACATATCTCGTTTTACTTATAAAATTTATTATATATTTGTGATAGTTATCACGCATTAAGATCAGGATCCTTGATGATTACTTTTGATCTTCTATACTCGAAAAATCAAAAACCAGTTATCAAATCTGATGGGATATCGGTATGGCTAAAAAATCTACTGTAGATAAAAATAGTGTCGATAAAGAGAGGATAAAACAGTTAATCCATTTTATTGGTGGCAAAAAGAATATTGCCTCAGTTACTCACTGTTTAACAAGGTTACGTTTCGTACTTAATGACCCTGCCATTGCTGATATCGAACAGATTAAAAAACTCCCCTTTGTTAAAGGCTGTTTTACCACTAATGGGCAGTTCCAAGTCATAATTGGCACCAATGTTGATGACTATTATAAAGAGTTAATTGAACAGTTAGGCATAAGTGAATCAACTAAGGAGCAAACTAAGAGTGCTGCTAAAAAAAATATGCCATGGTATGAGAGATTAATTGCCAATCTTGCCGAAATTTTTGTCCCTCTCCTACCCGCTCTTATTGCTGGTGGACTTTTATTAGGTCTACGTAATATTATCGGTGAAATGCCATTTATTCAAAATCAACCTTTAACGGTAATCTTCCCTTGGTTAAAACCAATTTACGATATGTTATGGCTACCATGTGAAGCAATATTCCACTTTCTACCTGTTGCCATCTGCTGGTCAACTGTTAAAAAGATGGGAGGATCACCAGTATTAGGAATTGTTTTAGGGATTACCCTCGTCTCACCACAACTTATGAACGCATATGATATTGGCCTAAAATTACCAGACACTTGGGATTTTGGTTGGTTTGTCATTGAAAAAGTGGGCTATCAAGCGCAAGTTATTCCATCGATATTTGCCGGATTAGCACTTGGTTGGTTAGAGACTAGACTACGCAAAATCATCCCGAACTATCTCCATATTGTTATTGTACCAATTGTTGCGCTCCTTGTTTCAGTGTTCCTTGCCCATGTCATCCTCGGACCATTAGGTCGAGAGCTTGGTGAAGGCGTTGCCTATTGTGTAAAATTCTTAATGACAGGCAGTTTTGCTCCAATAGGGGCAGCAATATTTGGCTTCTTCTATTCACCATTGGTTATAACCGGTATTCACCATACAACCTTAGCAATCGATTTACAGATGACAAATAGTATGGGTGGCACACCTATTTGGCCTATTATAGCCCTATCCAATATTGCACAAGCGTCGGCTGTCGTTGGCATTATCTTAATCAGTAAAAAAGAGAACGAACGCGAAATATCAGTTCCTGCTGCAATAGCCGGCTATTTAGGCGTCACCGAACCTGCCATGTATGGTATAAATCTCCGTTACAAATTCCCAATGCTATGTGCCATGACCGGTACAGCTATTGCTGGGCTTATTTGTGGACTATTTGGCGTACTATCGAACGGAATTGGTGTCGGCGGATTACCGGGTATTTTATCGATCCAGCCAACTTACTGGTTAATTTATGCATTAGCGATGCTTATCGCAATTACTATACCAATCGTGTTAACCATACTGGTTTATAAGATTAAATCAAACAAAGGAACATTAGATATTGATTAGATGATCTTTAATCATATCTATAGAAATTATTTTCTCTAAGAGGATCAACTGATGTCACAAAATAGTTTACCTTGGTGGAAAACGGGCACCATCTATCAAATCTACCCTAAAAGCTTTCAAGCAACTGATGGGCGAGCGACTGGTGATCTCCTCGGCATCAGAAAACGGTTAGACTATCTAAAAAAACTTGGCATCAGCGCAATTTGGTTAACCCCTATCTACCCATCCCCTCAAGTAGATAATGGTTATGATGTCTCAAACTATTATGCAATTAACCCAGAATATGGCTCGATGGCTGATTTTGAAACCCTCATTGAACGTGCCCATCAATTAGATATTAAAATCATGATGGATATGGTTTTTAACCACACCTCAACTGAGCACCCTTGGTTTAAATCAGCGTTGGATAAAAATAGCCCATATCGTAGCTTCTATATCTGGAGAGACGCTAGCAGTGACGGGGGTGAACCCAATAATTGGCGATCAAAATTTGGTGGTAAAGCATGGCAGTGGGATGATGCATCAAACCAATACTACCTCCACCTCTTTGCAGTTGAACAGGCAGATCTTAACTGGGAAAATCCAGAAGTGAGAAGAGAGATAAAAAAAATCTGTCAATTTTGGTCCGATAAAGGTGTTGATGCATTAAGACTTGATGTGATTAATTTAATCTCAAAACAGCAAGATTTTGCTAATGATGATATTGGTGATGGCCGCCGTTTTTACACCGATGGACCAAAAGTTCATGAATTTTTACAGGAGATGAGTCGAGAGGTATTTACCCCCAATAATCTCATTACAGTAGGTGAAATGTCATCTACAACCCTAAAACATTGCCAACAATATGCTGCTCTTGATGGCAAAGAGCTCACCATGACATTTAATTTTCACCACTTAAAAGTAGATTACCCCAATGGTGAAAAGTGGACAGTTGCTAAACCCGATTTTATTCAATTAAAGGAGATTATAGGGCAGTGGCAAAAGGGAATGCATAACCGAGCATGGAACGCACTTTTTTGGTGTAATCATGATCAACCCCGCATCGTTTCCCGTTTTGGCAATACCACAAAATACCATAACCAGTCAGCAAAAATGCTGGCAATGATTCTTTACGGACTACAAGGTACACCTTACCTCTATCAAGGTGAAGAGATCGGCATGACCAACCCCAACTTTACCGATATTGAGCAGTACCGTGATATTGAAAGTTTAAATATGTTTAGTGAAATGAGCCAAAAAGGGGTTGCTATTGATGAGATTATGGCGATCCTAGCAGCAAAATCACGAGACAATAGCCGCACGCCAATGCAGTGGGACGATACCGTAAATGCAGGCTTCACCAAAGGGAAACCATGGATTAATGTAGCAAACAACTATCAAACAATCAATGTTGCTTCAGCTCTAGCAGATCCTAACTCAATCTTCTACTGTTACCAAAAATTAATTGCCCTTCGTAAACAGTACCCCATATTCAGTTTAGGAGATTACCAAGATTTAGATCTCAATAACGATAAAGTGTGGATCTACACCCGCTACTATAATCAGCAAAAACTATTAGTAATGGCTAATTTGCAAGATCAACCCTATTTGGGATCACTACCAAAAACATTAACCGATAAAACGTGGCAGATGATGTTAAACAACTACCCTACCCCATTCACACTATCAGAAAAATTTGAACTAGCGCCCTATCAGGCGATCTATTTTTATTGTGATGAGGAGAAATTATTATAAATAAACTAATACAACAAAGTTGATACCCTTTTTATAGCAGCTTAATGCAATAAAAAAGAGCACAATAAACGCATAAATTATGGTTAACATAAGTTACTCCGTCTCTAGGTCTGGGTCAGGCATCGGGAACTGCACATTAGGGTAAGTTGTTAGCAGTCTATATTTTGGTTTCTTTAACTCAATTGACTTAATCGGCAAATCTATCGCTGAATATTTATGACTCATATTGACCCCAATCTACTATCTAAACCTAGCAAGTTACGTAACTGTGATTGCAAGGTGATCAGTGGAGCGTAGCGGTTATAGACAATTGCATACTGCTCTTTATCTGGGTCACACTGCCATTTGTACCAACCTTTATAGTCACTTGGCAGTGGGGGCAGTTCGGTAATATCACTCCGCCACCTTGGACCATCATAACGAGAAAGGTGTTTTTCTATCTTTTCATAGGAGAGTATATCAGTTGCAATATGTGAGCCATAGGGTTTGGCGGAGCGGTACATCCCCTCTACCGTGTCCTTAAAGTGCGGGTTATTGTCAATTACCGTCTCCATAAAGAGCTGGTTATTGACAACAACAGTTCCTTTAACTTTTTCTCGCCAAACACCAGGGGAAAAATGTACAGTTTTAAATATTCGCCCACCATCTTGGGAATATGGCACTCCAGAATAATCATCATAAGGTACAAAAATATAGTCGCCAGCTGTATGGGCAAAAGGTTCGGTTATTATTTCTGCTGAGTGCACCGCTAACTCATTGTAGACCTGATTTTTCTCATCCACATAATAGAGCTTGCCACGGCAACCAGAGCCGGTTAACTGTAGGTAGCGTGACTCATCAAAGCGAAACACCACCTGTGTTGGCGAGGTGCGTACCTTTCTATCCTCCCCCGGGATAGGCAAGATAGCACAGAGGTATATAGTTGTTAGCAGGCAACTTAGTGTGCAGAGCAGGTAGCCCCCTTTATAGAGGCTAACTGCGATTAAGATAAGTACAATTAAACCGTAAATTATGGTTAACATAAGCTACTCCATCTCTAAGTCTGGGTCAGGCATTGGGAACTGCACTTGATTGTTCATATTGTCCCAATGCACTATCTAACCCAAGTAAGCGGCGTAACTGTGACTGTAGGGTGATAAGTGGAGCGTAGCGGTTATAGATAATTGCATACTGCTCTTTATCTGGGTCACACTGCCATTTGTACCAACCTTTATAGTCACTTGACAGTGGGGGCAGTTCGGTAATATCACTTTGCCATCTTGGACCGTCATAATCAGAAAGGTGTTTTTCTATCTTTTCATAGGAGAGAATATCGGTTGCAATATGTGAGCCATAGGGTTTGGCGGAGCGGTACATCCCATCTATCGTGTCCATAAAGAGCTGGTTATTGACAACAACGGTTCCTTTAACTTTTTCTCGCCACACACCAAGTGATGCATGTACAGTTTTAAACATTCGCCCACCATCTTGGGAATAGCGAAATGTGGAATAATTAGTACGAGGAATAAGAATATAGTCACCAGCTGTATGGGCAAAGGGTTCAGTTAATACCTCTGCCGAATGCACCGCTAACTCATTGTAGACCTGACTTTTTTCATCAATATAATAGAGCTTGCCGCGGCAGCCAGAGCCGGTTAACTGTAGGTAGCGTGACTCATCAAAGCGAAACACCACCTGTGTTGGCGAGGTGCGTACCTTTCTATCTTCCCCTGGGATAGGCAAGATAGCACAGAGGTAGACGGTTGTTAGCAGGCAACTTAGTGTGCAGAGCAGATACCCCCCTTTATAGAGGCTAACTGCAATTAAGATAAGTACAATGAAACCGTAAGTTATGGTTAACATATGTTACTCCGTCTTTAAGTCAGGTTCAGGCATAATAAACTGCACTTTGGGATAGGTTGTGAGCAGTCTATATTTTGGTTTTTCTAACTCTATATCCTTAGCCTTTGCACCTGTTCCTAAATAGTTATAGGTTATATACTCATTTACAACAGAACTTGGCATATGCTTTTCTGGGTACCCCATCGCTTCTTTTAAATCAGGTGGCAAAATCCCTCTCTTCATATAGATAAATGAATCATTATCTGGCGTATCTTCGCTACGCCAGTCAGCAAAGTGGCGCCAGCTACGTAGCTGGTGTAACTTACATGGCTCTATACCATCAACCAGCCCTATCGCTAAATCATACGCCATCACATTTTTTGCCGCCGAATAGTTCATGGTAATCCCCGAATGGTGGCTGCTGGTATTTTTCACCTCCTCAACTAACGCGCTGGTCTCTGCTTCAAGCTCCGCCTTAGTTAGGTAGCGGCTAATCACAAACTCCTCTTTTGCCCTAAAGCCGATATAGCGTATAGAGTAGGTAGCCACTTTTACCCCTCTATCCCACCCATTCTCAGCAGCGAGCCTCTCTAGTTGCGCTTTATCAGTTATGGTATAAACGCTTGGGGGTAGTGTGACAGACCTTGGATTACTATTTGGTAGCGGCACTAAGGTTTTCTCATCAACCACTAACCAATCTGGTTTTGTCATGGTCACGTTGATAAACTTCTGTTGTAGTTTATCTATATAACCTTTAGTTAAGAGGTCGCCATAGTGGATAGCACGGCTTAATGGTGTCTTTTTACCCGGCTTATCCACCTGATAGATAAAAGGTTCAGGTACGCTCTCACCAGTAACGGTTCGTGTCACACGATAACTTGTTGATACTTCCTTACAATTTAGCTTTGCTTGTTCTTGCAGATATTCTTGCTTGCTGGTTTTAAAAATTGTGTGTTGATTTGCTTTACGCCACTGCTCCTCTATTTTGTCATCCAACTTTGATATCGCATACTCACCATGTAAACAGGCATAATCAAGTTCAGAACGGGTCACCTTATGATAGTTTGTCAGCGGCTCACTTCTTTTAACATAAGATTGAAACTCCTCTAACTTTGGCAGATACTGCACCAAGATAGCCGTACCACTCTTTTGATAATGACCCGAGATAAAACGCCCTTGGCGCCCCTTAAATTGGGGTAACTGAGTTAATAGCTCAAGTTGCTGCTCTGTTAATGGCAAGGTAAATTGCATATCAATATCATAGTGGGGGCCTATAGGCTCTCGCTCATCATAATCTTGACGGCTAATCCCCTCTGGGTAATCTTGCTCTAAGATGGTATGGCTCTCTAATGGAATATCATACTTAGGTTTTAGTGACTCATTACCGACCACATAGTGGTGGCTAAAGATGCGCTGCTTAAGGTTATTATAGATACACCTATCTATAATCTCATCTGGTATCCCTTGCCACCCCATCCCCAGCACACTTGGTAGGGAGACCACATGGTCATTGGGGCTAAAGTAGTTATAGACTTTGCCAAAGTTATTGCGGTAGAAGAGCTCATAATCTTTCCCTAGCCTGTCGTAAAAATGTTCGTTACCACTCTCATCAATATAGGGGGTCTCTTCCTTGGTAATACTCACTACCCCGTAATCGGTTAAAAAATCTGGTGCAAGATGTCTATTTGTTCCACCTCTTCTATCTTGCCCATCACTCATCGCCTTAACAAAGTTAATAAATGTCTCTTGACGGGCACTATCAGTCTGTATTCCTAAAGAAAAATCTTTAGATAACTCTTCAAAAAAAGCTGTCTCCATGGCATAGGGGGAGTGGGCTAAAATGGTGCAGTCAGCGGGTAACTTCCCCTCTTGGTCTAAAATCAGCGTAGCGAGCATGGTGATAATGGTGCCTTGACTATGGGCAATGATATTGATAGGGATGTCTTGTTTGTCGGTATCTTCCCTAATCTGTTTAATCAGCAAGGCTAACCGGTGCGCCGCATAGGCTAAGTAGATGCGGTGCGGGTTATAGTAGGCTTTTGCGCCTAAATCGCTACCAACCGTTGCTACCCATGCTGTGAGATTTGCCAGCCCTGGGCCATACATATCGGGGATGCAGGTGGTGGCATTTGCAAAAGGGCCGCCGTTGCGGTGAAATTTGTGGTCTATCCAGTTACCAAACTTATCACAGTTGAGTTTGTTGAGTTTAATCTCCTTACTGAGGATTTCAGCCTCACGCTCCATCCAGTAGCTATCATAGGGGAGCTCTGGGTCTTTCTCTTTCCCCTCTTTTAACCGCTCATAATAGGCTTTTTGGTCAGCTTTATACGCCTCTTTATCAACTGGGCGATATCCCCAAAAAAATGGGATAACGGGGGAAAAGCCCTCCTCAACTATTGTCACCTGCGGCGAAAAGATTTCAGCATCCTTCTCATCACCTGTGATTTTCCAGGTATTTGGTTTTAAATCATTACGACCTAATCGCTGATTAAGCCCTGCACATATCCCTTTATCAAGATTCTCAAAAGCTTCACCAATATCATTAACACCATGAATTAAAATAACCACACAGGGGAGTGGATTTGGGATACTGACAAAACAGGTTGTCATTCTGCCAGCACCTTTGGGCAGTGGAACAACATCTCTTGCAACAAAATTAGCCATAATTTATCTATTTCCTTCTATCACTATTATATGATTTTATTAAGTAAATTAGTTTACATCGACTTTTTATTTATCTCATTTGACAATAAAAAACTATTCATATTAGAGTGCTTTAAAAGTTCATTAAAAATATTCTATTAAAGAAGTTCAATATGTAAATTTTCTAGTTCAATCTATGAAATTTAATGGTTAGTTTTACGGGTATATTTTAAGAGGGCTTTGCCATCAGGCATAAAATAGGTGCCATATTTTACTAATCCCCCCTCTTTTAAATAGCAGACTAACTCATAAGCTAATAGCATCGCATCTTGATTCTCCTCGTCAATTTCAATTTGAATTGAGGAGAGTCGTGGCTCATAAGTGAGTAGCGTCTGTTCAATAGCCCGCATTAACACATAAGCTGACGAGGGTAGCGTCTGGAAGATCATCGACATATCGGGCAGCCCATAATTAGGTAAGTGTTTAATCGACCCTGCTCGGCAGTTTAAAATCCGCTCGATATTATCCATCACACTAATTATTGTCTGTTCGTTTTCAGAGACATCATCAATAGCTACACCAGATTCAAAATAGCCATAAAGTATATCGTATAGTGATGCGCTCATCTCTCTTCATCCACCAGTTTAAGGGTATAGTGGCTGGCACTGATCTCTCTCGGTTTATTAATATGGAGATCAGACCTTGTTAAGACTATTCGCCAACTGTTTTTTTTCATATCTGGCTCTTTATAAAATGCAGCAATACCAACTACATCAGCCTTTTTACTAAATGGCACATCTATTGAAATGGTTGTGTTTGGTTTTAATATGATCTCTTTACTCTCAACCAGTGAATCTTTTAGCACTTCATCATCATTACTGACAAGATCTTGATAGGTTGCAGCTTCAAATGTTTTAGGGTTTATCAGTTGATAGATGCGAATGACAACGGGGGATGATTGCCCATTGTCATCACTATTTAACTCTGCCCTTGTTGTAAAATCTAAATGTAAGGTTCTAATATCCCATTGAAAAACAGCATTGCTAATGCCAGTTGCCCCTTCAGTGATATTTTGTGCAATGCCACACCCTGTTAACCAAAATAGTGAAAAAGTTGTCATCAGTATAGTTAATATTCTCATTTTAATTCTCTTAATTTATCATGCTACTAATTTATCATGCTACATAGTCAATACCAGAATAGCGCCCTAAGTTAACGGCAACTGGAAATTGTGAAGAACTGTTATTTTGTACCGTAAATGATGCCGTTTGCCCGAGTCGACTGTTATGGTGCGTAAGCGCTGTACGGGGTAAAAATTGGCGTGCAATATATAAGGTGAGTTTCGCATCAACGCGATAGCCCAAATAGGCACGTAGTAGCGAAAATATATCGCGATGCAGCTGCCCATCAGGCAGTAAATCGGCAACCTGCTCCCTATATTTTGGGGTGATCTTAATATGGATAGTTTGACTTGATTCCCTAAAACGTGACCCTAATACTGCACTTCCATCGATCCGATTTTGTTCCCCCCGCCCCAATTTTGAGGGGGTATCAACTGTCTGCCATATGGGATAGAACTCGCTCACCGAGACATCAGCATCATCGACGAGTAGACGAATTAACCCAACAATGCCACCCGCAGGACGTGTTTTTTGAGTGATAAGACCAAGTAGGGCTAAAAACCGTGAAGATGGTGTGCCTATCTGCTCACTAGCACCTTTGATGCCTAATCCAGTTAAACCCAATAGACATTTTGAGATTGAGTCACGCCCACCACTTAAAAAACTGGCTGGATAGTGATATTTAAGCCATATCCGATAAAATTGGGTGATGATTCGATGGTTAAAAATATCCAGAAAATCGGTCATCGCTTGATAGTTCTCTTCTCGGCAAATAATATTATTTATCAAGCTAAGTGGCAGCGCAGAGTCAACCCCATAGAGCCCTAAAAAGCGCGTTCTAACTGTTGCTGGTCTATTTGAATAGGGCGAATGTTCAATATTTTTTAACTCACCGGCAGGAAATGACATCTCAACCGATGGCGCAAAACGGATAGGATCACTTGTTGGTGATTCATGACGCCCTATTGATGGCTCATCACCATTTATCTGCTCGAGTAATTGACAAAAACGGTAAAAATTTACTTTGGGTAACGTTTCTGCAAGTTGCTGCATTAAAGTGTTGTTTTTGTTGTTTTGCTCTGATTCCATACAACTTTATTCCCTAATGGTAAAATGATAATAGCCAACTGAGTGAATAGATTTACATCAGCATATAATGCAAAAAACTGATGCAGTAGTTCACCAAATAACATCACATCCCCTTCGCCAGCAAATTGGTGGCTGTTAATGGTAACCTCAATCTCAATACCGCGCTGCATCATCCCTTTTTCAACACGTTTTATCATTCGATGAGTGACATCAATAATACCCTCTAAACGGCGACGATTTAGCTCATCATCAGTCCAGTCATAGAGCGCGAGTGTTCCTCTTAAAACTTCGGCATTCATTAATGAGAGATAATTTGGTGCTAAATGAGATAAGAGGCGCCAATGAAAACGATCCTCCGTTGGCGGATAGTAAGGCATCGATGGTGAACATAAATTATCTACATCAATAATGCTGTTTTGTGAATTACGAAGTTTATTAATTCTGGCATTACGTAACGCTTTACGCGGCAACATACCATTAGTCCCTGTTATACGTAGTGATAAAGTTTCTGGCTCGAGCTCTTCATCCTTATCCCAAACTTTACCCCCTAATATTAACCAAGTGTCGTGTAATCCTGATGCCACTTTACGTATACGGGTATGGTAATAGCGTTCAGGTGCATCATGCCGCAACATGCCACCACGATGTTTAAAGCTGGTAAAAGGGACATACTTATAACGACCATTACGCGTAATCGCTTCTACATTTTCTACTGAATGGATCTCTATATGACCATCTTGACGCAGTAGTGGTCTGAGTAGATATTCGCTCTCTAACTGATTGACCATAATTGGATCTGCCTCCATATCAAATAAGTTGATAACCGGCACACAGTGTAAACAGATATTGCTGCCATCAAATGGCATGTCACTCGGCCAGCTCTTATTTAACATAAACTCAATATCGATATAGCGACAACCTTCAGGGACATCGCGAATATTTAGTCCGTGTAAATCGATAAACATAAATTTTTCACGAAACGCAAAATACTCTAATAACAGTTGATACCCAGCAAAAGCGTTATCTGGTTTCAACCATAGTCGATCCTCATCGCCAAAACCAGCTGGGGTCACTTTGCCATTTAAGATGTGACGATTTTCTGGATCTGTTGAATAACGTATATGAATTGATTTAACTTGTTGCGTTAAGGCATAGTGCAAGCTAGATGCGATAGGGCCTTCAGCATTTAAATATAGACGTAATGGGGAGAGATCGATCTGCTCAAAATCGGCAAATTCGGTAAAACTTAATCGAACTTTTATTATACTTCGACCATCTTGGTGAAAGGCCAAATTTGCCGAGCTGATCTTGATTGGTCTAATTGTAACTGATTGGGTAGTACGATACTGGCACATAGTACCGGCAGGACCAACTGGTTCAGTATGTACTTGTAACCCTTTTGCGACTACCTCTTGACGAGACAGTTGCGGATAATTAAGGTTCAACTCAATAATCGATAGAGAGGGAATTAAACGTAAATAGTGTGGCCATAATAGATTGACCAAACTCTCTGTAAGTTCGGGTAGATCATCATCAATTTTTTGTCGCAGTTTCCCGCTTAAAAAAGCAAATCCTTCAAATAATCTCTCAACATAAGGATCTCTATCACCAACACGATCAAGATTTAATAGCGCTGCTCTATCAGGATGAATTTTTGCAAACTCTTTTCCTGCTTCTTTCAAATAGCGCATCTCAGATTCATAATAACGTAGAATTAAATCATCCATTTTTATCTCTTTTTATCTATTTATATTAATTATTAGGTTAACTATTTATTTAGCTATTTATACTTCAGCTATTTAAACTTCAACAATTGCATCACATTAACGTTACCGCTCTTGCCGGATCAATTTGTATAAGCTCATTTTGAAGCTGTTCTACTTTCTCATTAAAGTAGGGGTTTATACCCTCTTTAAGCTGTTTTTTCTGTTTAATTAGATGCAGTAAACTGCGTTTTAGATCAAATATTAAATCCGATTCCCACTGTAACAAGGTGAGTGTATTTTGCTGATCATTTAAGCCATTTAATAATTTTAATGCTATATCTGGTTTGCCAACTTTTTCGGCAACTCTAGCTTGGGTAAATTGCATTAAATAGCGCTGTTTTGGTGATCGTAATGCGGGGAGATTTTGTAGCCACAAAAAAGCATTTTCTAGATTTTCAGTTTGCGCAAGCTCAAGTGCTTGTTTCTCAATTTCATTCCAATCGGTATCAGCTGAGACAGCAATTGGTGCAAGGCTATCACCTTCAGCCAAATTATGAATACGCGCAGTTGTTGTGATCCAATTTAATGTCTCATCATCCGCAAAAGGCATACCATTTTCAAAATAGAGGTGTTCAATACCAGCTAATCGTTCAAGCATTAATCCCATATCAGTCAAATAGATATCTGCCCAAGATTGATAAGGCTCGCCTATCTTCTGTAGAGCGGTAATAGCTGCCCGTTGTAAATCGAGCCAAAAATGGTTTGCACCCTCCATGAATGCTTGTTCAACTCGTTCAAATAGCTCACTCCACTGCTGTTGAATAATTAAACGGCTTATCTGCCGAGTAATTTCAGTACGGGGCGCAGGTAACCGTGTTTTACCGCGGTGATCAGCTGGTGGTAATTCAGTAACTGTATCCCACCTAATCACGCGCAAAAATCGACCAGCAACAAGATAGCCTTCTGGTTTTTTGCGCAAATAATCAGCCATTTTGCGGGCTTGATCAAGTAGATCACGTTGAGAACTGATTTTTATATCTTGAACTTGTTGTTCACTTTTAATCTCAGGTTTAGGATCATGGTCAAGCTTACTCTCTTCTGTTACGGTTTTTATTGCTGGCTGTTTTACACCTTGATTAAAAAAATGGAGTAGTGGCGAGAGATCAGGTGCTGATTGAACATTCTCATCAATAACAAACAATTTTTTGCAATTTAGATCAATTAAATTGAGTGCCGTAACTATTCGGATCAAACACGTTTCAGGGATAGGCTGTAGTTGTGTTAAATTATCGATAAAGCGCGCATTAGTTAGCCACTCCAACGCATTTTTACGGATGTTCTGCCTTGAGGGATAGAGCGTTGTACCAAATGTATCGAGCAGCCCAGCAAGTAGTTCAAGCCCATCAGCAAACCCTTCAGCGCCATCATTTTGTAAACGGGCTAAGCAGTAGTAGGTTACAACTCTAATATCTTTGCTACTCTGTTTTAAGATATTTTCACTTTGACTACTGATAAGCTGATAATCAATGCCAGATAGTTTGGTGATCTCCTCTTTGATCTCTTGAAAAATATCTTGATAAGTTAAATCTTCACCAGTGGGTTTTTCGGGCGAGATAGGAACTAACCAATCACGCCACTGATCTTTAATTTTTTTTGCAATTAATTCACTTGGATCTTGTTGTCCAAAAAAGTGAGTAATAAGTTGACTAAACATTTAAATCATCCATTATTTAATCCCTACTCGAAAACTTTTTTCGGCAGGGTAAAATTTCGTAATTTTAATAGTGTTAAAGGGCCGCCACCTAACTGTGTACGTAAAACATAGCGGAGTTTACGCTTATCCGGTGCACTCCAGACTAGCTCATAACGACTTGAATCAAGCCGTTTAACAGATGCAGACTCAAGCAGACGGAGCCACGCCCAGTCGCCACTATAATAGCTATAGAGTCTTAGACCGGTATTATCACCACTCCAACTTAATTGCGAATAAGCCGAATACCCTTCGCCCGGCCAATTGAAGCGCTGCCACATTGGTTCTTGATTGAAATAGACCAATTTCTGTTTATCAATTACCAGTTCAGTACGCGAAATTTTATTACCACTTCTTGGCATCAGATCGAATGAGACCGAAAAATCACCGGAAGGGAGTAGTTCACTTGAGAGTTCAGTAAATAGTTTTAATGCATCAAGAAATTTTGGCGAAAAATTTAGCCCTTCTGTATTAGCCTTATTCACCACCCAGATACCACCTGATTTTTCAAGCACCCCATTTAATTCAGTGGTAATAAAGCGATCAATAATTCCGGTATCGGCACGAATAAAGCGGGCAAGTTCAGCCAAAGAGGCATCGTTATCACTATTTTTAAATGGGTAACGACCGGCAAATGATCTCTCCCACTGACTTGCGATATTATTTTGCCATGTATCATTAAAGCTCATTGATGCAGGTTGTAATACCACATGCCATGCTTGCTCTAATGGCTGTTTAAATAAGCTATAACCAAAACCAGACCACTCTTCTCCTAGATTTGCCGCTATCAAATTCCCATATTCGCGTGTTTCAGTTAAATCGAGAGAGGTGCCTTTAAAAACACTCTTCGCTAACATCTGCATCATCGCTTTTGGATCAGGGCTGTTAACAATATTTTGTAATTTAAGCCTAACTTGTGTCAGTTTTAAAAGATAATTCTGTAGTGTAAGGCCGTTGGTATTGTCATTCTTAAGTAGATGAGTAACTGGCGAAAATGTGTAGGTTAATGGACCTGAAGGTTCATTATTTTTAGGTAATCCGAGAGGCGATTTTTTCTTAATCAACTCTTGTGCAGAACGGATGATATTATCCGAAATCCCATCACCTTTATAGGCGACTTCTGACTCATATTTCACCACATTCATCAATGCAATTAGTGGTGACTGCCGCGTGTCGGTAATTAAGGTAAGCTGTTGAATTACATCAGAAACATTATTTACCTGATGCCATTTAATCGTATTTAAAAATTTTAACCATGCAACACTATAGTCACTAAAATAGAGCTCAGTTAACTGCTGTTTTAATATTTCAGGAGAGGTCGATGAGGTTAACCTATTTTGCCCATCGCTTAATACCCAGTCTATCTGCTCTTTACGTGATTTAGCTGTTGAATCTATGGCATCTTTTATTGTCTCTTCATAAGCTTTACGGGTAAAGACGCCTGGCACTTCAACTTCATCATTCGAGAATAACATACGGCTATCAAGCCCTTCGAGTAGATGCGTTAGAGTCTGATTTGCATAGTGCTGGCTTGCACGCTGAATCATCTCTTGGTATAGAGTGTTGACAGCATTTTGTACACCAATTTGTCCAATCAATAACTGCCTAATATCATTCACTAAATTTGTATTGCCATTAATTGCCCACTTTGGATGGTGATGAATCATTTCACCCCAAAAACGGACTAAATTAGGCATTCGTGTTTGCCACTCACCATCATTTACCCCTTTTGGTGTTTGCCATTTTTTACTGGCAAATTGACTTAAATAACCACCATCACTTTTATCAGGACGACTTATCATTAAGTAAGCTTTTAAAAAATCATATGTAGATTCAAGTTCTTTTGCACGACGTGGATCATCAGGTAACATCTCAAGTAGTTGAGATAAATTATTTACCAACATGGTATAAAATGGTGTCGCAATATTCCGCGAATTTATGGCGCGGTAATTTGATAATAGTTTATTTAATAAGATCTCATTATGGTTAAGACCAAATCGATATGATAAAGGTATTCCATGTTGCTTTCGGTATATTAGCTGCTCAATCTGCTGCTGTAACTTCTCTTGCATTAGAAGTCGCGTTGAATAGTCTTGATTTATGGAGTCATCTGCCTGTTTTACTAACTTAATACTATTATTAATTAGTGATTGGTTACGATAATAAGAGGTAAATAGACCGATACCAAGTAGCATAGTTATAAAAATTGATAGATAACATAGCACTACTCCCCACGGCTTCCCTACTCTATTACCAATTTGGTTATTTGCATCATCGCTAATAGATTGCCATGTAGGAGTTAAGATAAGATCATTTTTTAAAAAAAGTAACTCGCTCTTTTTAGGAAGTGCGTTATCCTTGGTAGCAGAATTCTCATTAGAAGAGGAGTCAGTTTCAGAAAAAGGGGTGGGCACAAAAAATAGCCCTCGAATAGACGGAGGACAAGGAGATGAGATAATTGATGTTAAAAAATGTTTTATTGCTGCAATATCATGTTTAACCAGATTATGACTTAATCTAAGTAAGAAATCGTGATATAAATTACCCTTAATCTGCTCTACACCGCGTTTACTACACTCAGCAGCTAAATTATTGAGTGATAATACAACGGGCTCCATCTCCTCTTTATTTAACTGAGAAAATAGCACACCTACTGTTTGATCAACCCGATTATTCTGATTCCAGCTACTTGTTTGACTTGCAACCAAATAGAGTGGTGCTGACCAATTTAATAATTTATTGCATGTTTGGAGATATTGCAGCCCTTTTTGATTGAAAAGCTGCTGTTGTCGACTTTCCGCAAGATAGCTATCGGGTAGGATCCAGATTAATCCATCAATCGGTTTATGGAAAAAAGGAATGCAGCGTGAAAATGTTTTTTTTAGTGCAAGTAGCCAAGCACTATTTAACTCATTTTGTAGATCACCACCATATACTATTACTGTATTATCATGATACTGCCATTTATCACTCTCTAAATTGGGGAATAGCTTAGCAATTTCAGACTGTTTACCGAAAACTAAACAACGACGAACTTTATAACGCCAGAAGAGTCCCTTAAGTGTAAAGAGTCTATTTTTTATAGCATTAAATAGATCTTCTTGATAAATATTTTTTTTTGTTTTTTGCTTGTTTAAATTAAACCAATATTCGAAATGTTCGCTATAAAACACAAAAGTAAAATATAGAAAGAGGATAACAATAGTCGAAATCCATTTACTTGTTTTTGAAGAAAAAAACTCAAATAATCCCTCAAAATACCATATACTAAATATTGATAATATTGCTAAAAAAAACAGAACTATAACAATAGGTTTATTATATTTAAAGTTGCTCATTATTTTCTTTTCCTAAAAGATTCCATTCATTCTCCATTTTTTTATTTAATAGATTTTTTTTAAATGGTAAAGATATACACAAAAGTAAAGCAAAGAAGAAACTCCCGCAGAGAATAGTAAATAAAATTAATTTTTTTTCATAAAAATCATGAGGTAAAAAACTAATTGAGATAAACATTAGAATAATGCTAATAAGATAAGTTAAAGGGAAATCATTTATCTTTTTATTCTCTTTAACTTCTTTTTTTCGCTCTGTTTTTTCTATCTGTAATAGACCAATTTCACCATCATTATGGAGAGAAACTAACTGCCCTTTTTGTCCATGAGCAACTACTTGGCAAGCATAAGCTATCGCAAGCCATAAATGAGTTTTATCAATATTTCCTTCAAATAATTCTAATCTATTAATATTATTAAATTTATTTTCATCAAAATTAGATTTAATATTATCGAGAAAAAGCTGTGACATATTTACCGCCCACATATGACTTATATTCTCTTTTTTTATCTGATTAGAGCTGACTAAAAGCGCAAAATCATTATTAAGTTTTTGTTCATCTGTTTTTAATGGTCGATATATTTTTGTACCAATTTTCGATTCAAGCATGTCACTACTTCTAAAAATTAAAGCAACAGCAAATTCACTATTTTTTGGTTCTAAATCAACTGATATTAAGATAAGTACATGCAATTTTTGTTCATCAGATATCCACTCATCAAAACTATCTAGATTGGGCTCGGAAGTTAAAAAATTAATTTGATTACCTAATATAGTTATATTATTTTTTTGATTAAATATTGCTAATGCATTACCTAATTTTAATTCCAAATGAGGTGCATAAATATCAAATTGAATTTTATTACTATTTTTCTGTAACTCTTTAATCAATGGATTAAGCAACTCATCTAAAATAAAATTAAGTTTTGAAATTTTTTGATTATCAAAACGGTCAATTTTTAAGTTCTGACCTGCATTTGATTCAGCGTTGCCATCTAATCCAACAATTTTTAGTGCATTATTTTCCTTTGGAGATACATAAGAATAACCAATAACGGTCAGAGACTGTTGTGCCCAATTCCGCCATAACTGTTTTTTAGATTTAATAAATTCAATACGATATTGGTAATTAATTATTTGTGATAAATAATAATTATAAGCAAATAGTGAACATGAGATTGCCATAATTACGGGAGCTAATATTAAGTTTAAAAAAGTTATTAATAATGAACTAAAATTCTCATCATAATGTAAAAAAAACATTACCCAAAAATATAAGAAAAAACTTAATATAGAAATAGATGCATAAATCCACAATGAAAATTTAATAGGCTTGCTACCCTCTTCCATAACTGGTTGATGCCACAACATTATTTATCGCTCCCTACATTAGGTAAAGTAGAAATCAATGTACAACCACATGTACATTTACAACCATCAACCGCAGCGGCTCTATTAAACATTAACAATGTAGGATTACCTTCAACAATTGTATTAACACCATGCCCTTTTTTAGGACAGGATACCTTGTCACCAACTAATGCAACTGGTTTACCAGCAAAGATAGCACCAGAAGCACTAATGACATTATCTCCATGACTATGCGGATCTCCTAACCGTATAACCCCTTTCATAAACAGTTCCTTTTTATTTTCATTTTTTAAGTAGAATGCGATACAACACTAAGTGATATTAACCACTATTTAGCTTGCATCAGTAGCATCATTAACTATAGATAAAATTTATTTAATAATTCAAATATTGTTTGCTTGTACTTTTTTAATAACAAAAAAAGTGTAAAGACGAAATCTTCAGTATAAAATTAAATAGATAGCGCAGACTAATAATAATTTTTTAGCCATAGCGCCAATAAATTAAGTGCAATAGATCATAAACTACTATTTACTTCTCATCTTTTACCTTTTCAGCACCCACTACACAGCGAAGCCTATCCCACCCTTGATATGGCTCAATTTGAATGGTTTTTGCTTTCTCTACACGTTCAATAAAAGCTGGATTTTTATCATACAATCCTGAAACCCCCCCCCCGAATATAATATACTCATCACTGACAGAGTAAATCCTAAACTCTTGTTTTTGAGAATGATAATCTTCATTATATATATGTGCGGTTTCCCCAAATATTACATCACCATTATTTAAAATAAAGTAACCAGTATTACCAGGGACAGTGGTTACTTTTCTTTGGCGTACCCAATCTTTAGCATCGACCTGAATTGGCTCATCATCTACCCCAATAAAGCGGTCAATCTCATCACCAGATACAGCTGAATAACTAGGTACTGTCCCTTTGATAAAGCTCTTGCCACCATCAACAGAGAACATAATTGAAGTTAAATCTTGCGTTGGAATAGCGATATAATTTCGACCAGGGTTATAGTACTTAAATTTCGGGAACTTATAGGCGGTAAAAAAGGCACCCTCAATTCGGGTATGAATATTATTGGCATCATCGTGATACCAGATTAACCCTTCGCAGTTCTCACCCTGTAGCTCTAAGTAGCGATCGGCATCATAGCGATACACCACTTGACGTTTTTGGTTAACATAATAAAAGGCACCTCTATTCCAAATACCACCGTACCAATCACGATCAGGGAAGATAATGTCATATCCTTCACGTGGTAACGGTTTAGGGATAGTTAACCCAATAGTCTCTTCCTTTTCAGGTAAGTCTGAGCCAATCAATAAAATAGCCCCACAAATAAGAAGGGGTATAACACATACGAATAGTAGTCTTTTAAGAAGCATTATTTATCTCCATTATCTAATTTTAACCAGTGATGCAACTGTGATTGTAGGGTGATGAGTGGGGTGAAGCGGTTATAGACAATTGCATACTGCTCTTTATCTGGGTCACACTGCCATTTGTACCAACCTTTATAGTCACTTGGCAGTTGTGGCAGTTCGGTAATATCACTTTGCCATCTTTTGCCACCAAAGCGTTCAAATTTCATTCGTTTATCTAACTCTTCATAGGAGAGAATATCAGTTGCAATGTGTGAGCCATAAGGTTTGGCGGAGCGGTACATTCCCTCTACCGTGTCCTTAAAGTGCGGGTTAAAGTGCGGGTTATTGTCAATTACCGTCTCCGTAAAGAGCTGGTTATTGACAACTACAGTTCCTTTAACTTTTTCTCTCCAAAGACCAGGTGATGTATGTACAGTTTTAAATATTCGCCCACCATCTTGCGAGTATAATACACCTGAGTAAGTTTCATAAGGTACAAAAATATAGTCGCCAGCTGTATGGGCAAAGGGTTCAGTTAATACCTCTGCCGAATGCACGGCTAACTCATTGTAGACCTGACTTTTTTCATCAATATAATAGAGCTTGCCGCGGCAGCCAGAGCCGGTTAACTGTAGATAGCGTGACTCATCAAACCGAAACACCACCTGTGTTGGGGAGGTGCGTACCTTTCTATCTTTCCCCGGGATAGGCAAGATAGCACAGAGGTAGACGGTTGTTAGCAGGCAACTTAGCGTGCAGAGCAGATACCCCCCTTTATAGAGGCTAACTGCAATTAAGATAAGTACAATGAAACCGTAAATTATGGTTAACATAAGCTACTCCGTCTTTAAGTCTGGGTCAGGCATGATAAACTGCACTTTGGGATAGGTTGTGAGCAGTCGGTACTTTGGTTTTTCTAACTCTATATCCTTAGCCTTTGCACCTGTTCCTAAATAGTTATAGGTTATATACTCATTTTTAACCGTTTTTGGCATATGTTTTTCAGGGTACCCCATTGCTCGTTTTAAATCAGGTGGCAAAATCCCTGTCTTCATATAGATAAATGAATCATTATCTGGCGTATCTTCACTTCGCCAGTCGGCAAAGTGACGCCAGCTGCGCAGCTGGTGTAACTTACATGGCTCTATGCCATCAACCAGCCCTATCGCTAAATCATACGCCATCACATTTTTTGCCGCCGAATAGTTCATGGTAATCCCCGAATGGTGGCTGCTGGTATTTTTCACCTCCTCAACTAACGCGCTGGTCTCTGCTTCAAGCTCCGCCTTAGTTAGGTAGCGGCTAATCACAAACTCCTCTTTTGCCCTAAAGCCGATATAGCGTATAGAGTAGGTAGCCACTTTTACCCCTCTATCCCACCCATTCTCAGCAGCGAGCCTCTCTAGTTGCGCTTTATCAGTTATGGTATAAACGCTTGGGGGTAGTGTGACAGACCTTGGATTACTATTTGGTAGCGGCACTAAGGTTTTCTCATCAACCACTAACCAATCTGGTTTTGTCATGGTCACGTTGATAAACTTCTGTTGTAGTTTATCTATATAACCTTTAGTTAAGAGGTCGCCATAGTGGATAGCACGGCTTAATGGTGTCTTTTTACCCGGCTTATCCACCTGATAGATAAAAGGTTCAGGTACGCTCTCACCAGTAACGGTTCGTGTCACACGATAACTTGTTGATACTTCCTTACAATTTAGCTTTGCTTGTTCTTGCAGATATTCTTGCTTGCTGGTTTTAAAAATTGTGTGTTGATTTGCTTTACGCCACTGCTCCTCTATTTTGTCATCCAACTTTGATATCGCATACTCACCATGTAAACAGGCATAATCAAGTTCAGAACGGGTCACCTTATGATAGTTTGTCAGCGGCTCACTTCTTTTAACATAAGATTGAAACTCCTCTAACTTTGGCAGATACTGCACCAAGATAGCCGTACCACTCTTTTGATAATGACCCGAGATAAAACGCCCTTGGCGTCCCTTAAATTGGGGTAACTGAGTTAATAGCTCAAGTTGCTGCTCTGTTAATGGCAAGGTAAATTGCATATCAATATCATAGTGGGGGCCTATAGGCTCTCGCTCATCATAATCTTGACGGCTAATCCCCTCTGGGTAATCTTGCTCTAAGATGGTATGGCTCTCTAATGGAATATCATACTTAGGTTTTAGTGACTCATTACCGACCACATAGTGGTGGCTAAAGATGCGCTGCTTAAGGTTATTATAGATACACCTATCTATAATCTCATCTGGTATCCCTTGCCACCCCATTCCCAGCACGCTAGGTAAGGAGACCACATGGTCATTGGGGCTAAAGTAGTTATAGACTTTGCCAAAGTTATTACGGTAGAAGAGCTCATAGTCAGCACCTAGCCTGTCGTAAAAATGTTCGTTACCATTCTCATCAATATAGGGGGTCTCTTCCTTGGTAATACCCACTACCCCGTAATCGGTTAAAAAATCTGGTGCAAGATGTCTATTTGTTCCACCTCTTCTACCTTGCCCCTCTTTCATCGCTTTAACAAAGTTAATAAATGTCTCCTGACGGGCACTATCAGTCTGTATTCCTAAAGAAAAATCTTTAGATAACTCTTCAAAAAAAGCTGTCTCCATGGCATAGGGGGAGTGGGCTAAAATGGTGCAGTCAGCGGGTAACACATCATCTTGATCTAAAATCAGCGTAGCAAGCATAGTGATAATGGTGCCTTGACTGTGCGCTACAATATTAATTGGTATATCATCATTCTCGGTATCTTTTCTAATCTGTTTAATCAGCAAGGCTAACCGGTGCGCCGCATAGGCTAAGTAGATGCGGTGCGGGTTATAGTAGGCTTTTGCGCCTAAATCGCTACCAATCGTTGCTACCCATGCTGTGAGATTTGCTAGCCCTGGTCCATACATATCAGGAATACAGGTGGTGGCATTTGCGAAAGGGCCACCGTTGCGGTGGAATTTGTGGTCTATCCAGTTACCAAACTTATCACAGTTGAGTTTGTTGAGTTTAATCTCCTTACTGAGGATTTCAGCCTCACGCTCCATCCAGTAGCTATCATAGGGGAGCTCTGGGTCTTTCTCTTTCCCCTCTTTTAACCGCTCATAATAGGCTTTTTGGTCAGCTTTATACGCCTCTTTATCAACTGGGCGATATCCCCAAAAAAATGGGATAACGGGGGAAAAGCCCTCCTCAACTATTGTCACCTGCGGCGAAAAGATTTCAGCATCCTTCTCATCACCTGTGATTTTCCAGGTATTTGGTTTTAAATCATTACGACCTAATCGCTGATTAAGCCCTGCACATATCCCTTTATCAAGATTCTCAAAAGCTTCACCAATATCATTAACACCATGAATTAAAATAACCACACAGGGGAGTGGATTTGGGATACTGACAAAACAGGTTGTCATTCTGCCAGCACCTTTGGGCAGTGGAACAACATCTCTTGCAACAAAATTAGCCATAATTTATCTATTTCCTTCTATCACTATTATATGATTTTATTAAGTAAATTAGTTTACATCGACTTTTTATTTATCTCATTTGACAATAAAAAACTATTCATATTAGAGTGCTTTAAAAGTTCATTAAAAATATTCTATTAAAGAAGTTCAATATGTAAATTTTCTAGTTCTGAAGCTTTAATTAAATCGGTTTCACCATTATCATCTGTGATTCCATCTACTGTTCTTCCATCATTATAGTGAACTCTAAAGGCTCTATTTTTTAATCCCTGATCAGAACCACTATTATAATGTAACTTAAATTTACGCTCAAAATCACCTTGCTGAAAACTAGGTGCAGCTGCACTAATGCTCTCTGCCCCTTGATAAACTAAGTTGGATGTTTTAAGTAAAACGGAGTGGGGTGCTATCTCCTCTATCTTGCCCTCTTTAATGCGAATTCCTGCCCCGCCACATAAAAGGAGTAGCTCCTCTTTTGCATTAATAGTCACTCTACCATTGGCACTGGTCATAAATATGTTGTTTTGCGCAGTGAGCTCCATCTCATCTGATTGTGCCTGTATCTGCACTTTGCCAGCTGCGGCAATAAGCTTTATGCCAAGTTTATGCGCAAATAGCGATACCATCTTGCCAGCAGCAATCGTTAGTTTATTAAAAGCTGTAATGCTGGTGCTATTTTTAGCTGTGGTTATCACATTCTCCCCCGCTGATAACTGTATGTTTTCTGGGGTAGAGCTTGCGATACCTTTATCACTATAAAATGAGAGGGTGGGCTCTTTAAGTTCAGTTACATTTGATAGGAGTGATTGCTGCTCATCTGTCTTTGCAGGTTCAGCACCAGCTATTTGGGCGCTCTCTGTTAATGAGTAGGCAAGGTCTAATGCCTGTTTAAGTTGCTTGATGGTCTCTTGCATATCAAGCTGCTTACCGGTCGCACTCTTTTTAGGGGCAGTTGTAATTTGCACCCCTTTAGCTGCCCGAATCGCCCCCCATTCATCAGTACGCAGTTCAAACCCTTCACCGCGCAGCTCTCTATCTTGGTTGACTAGGTGACCTAGGTTTAGCTGTGTTTTGCCATATTCGGTGGCAAGTTTGATATGCTCTTTACCCCGTTTATCATCCATCCGCAGTTTATTGTTAGTTGGGGTGCGTATCACATTGCGGTGCCTATTTGCAAGGCTTACATGGTCAGGGTGGGTGCTGTCATGCATCGCATGGGCGATGTAGGGGCGGTCGGGGTTGCCGCCGCTAAAGGCGATAGCAACCTCTGTGCCATCAAGTAGTGGGAAGTGAAAGCCGTAGCTATCACCCGCATAGGGTTTGGCTAGCCGTACCCATAAACTCTCCTCCCCCCGCTTCCACCTTTTTAAATCAAAATCAAATTTAACGCGGTAACGACCTGCTGTATCGATATAACCATAGGTGTCATCATCAGGGCTGGTCACTCTTGCTGGTAAGGTGCCGTTTATTTGCGGCCATGTTTTAGGGTTTGGGCGATACGGTTTGAGTCCGCTATAGGGGACTGCTGTAAACTCACACTCATAAGATTTACTGCGGTCACCATAACTTGTTATTGAGAGAATAATAACCCCCTCATCAATCCCCGTTAAGCTGCTACCATCAATGATGATTTGCTGACCAGCCTTTAGGTTATAGTCGTTACTTTTGCCTTTTATAATAAGCTGACCGCTTAAATGTGCCTCATGGCGCACTTTGGCATACCATGTGCCGCTCTCGGGGGTATCTTTATCACCAAGGTTTTTATAGTGCTCACCATAGCGGTAGTCGGTTTTTGTGGTAATGACCGATTTCGGGTCACTGTTAACTGTACTTTGCTGGTTTGATTCTGCCACTCGGTAGTTGTAATCTTTCGTTGTGACTGACGCAGGTACTACTCTGCTCTCAAAGCTGATATCCCAGACACTCGGTTTTTGACCATCAACCATACCACTTGGCGCTTTAAAGGCGATATGCCCTGCGGCCTCAAAGTGCTGGTTATCATCACTTATCACTAGCACATCGCAGGCGTGTTTGCCGTGGCTCTCAAACCAGAAATTTACCCCAATATCAGCAAGGAGTCTTTGCATAAATTCAAGGTCACTCTCTTGAAACTGGGTGATTAACTCACGCACGGGGTAGTTATCTTTTAGTGCTAAGCGGTAATCAATGCCGGTATAACCGTGGCTGCGTAGCAGCTCCTCAATAACACTAATGACGCTCTGATTCTGGTAAATTGCACTGCCAAAGCTATTACTAAGCAGCGATAAACGCGATGATAGGGTAACAGCATAGCGCGCCTCATCAGGGCTAACTGAGATAAGGCTAAATTCAGTAATTACCCCATAAAGGGTGCGCGGTTTATCTTGTTTGGCAAGGTGGCTAAGCTCTGCTATCTGGCTTAACTGTTTAATCTGCTTAAGCTCAGTGAGAATATCTGGTGCTTCAAAGGTTAAACTGGCTGGCTGATTCAGCACTGAATCGATATCAATTGCGTGGTTGCTACTGGTGAAGGCGATTTTATAGTGCCATGGGGCGTTTAGGGTTTCGGTGCCAGCAATTTGGAAAACAGAGACATCTGATAATAAGTTATCAATATTTAATCTATACCGATTCTGTTTTACTTGATTACCATCTATTAACTTTGATGCTGTATCACTAATAATCTGATTAATGGATTTATTCATTCCTTCACCTTTCACCTTATTTTTGATTTTAATAAATTTTTATTATTATTTATTTTGTTATAGATACAATAAGATCTTTTTTGTTAATCTTCTTACTTCACCATAAATTGCACATCTATCATGAAGTAAGTTATTTAGTTTATCTTTGCATTACAAAAGATACCTGACTTAAAAAAATTAAAGTCAGGAGATCTTTTATGGCTATTTCTTTTATGAATATTTCTTTTATGACTATTCTTGAGGAATATCTTCATCAACGCTTTTTTTTACGGCTTTTTTACTGCCCTTTTTAGTTACCGTTTTTTTAGACTGATTGACTGTTTTTTTATCTTCTGCTTCTCCCCATTCAAGAACAATACCGTCTGCTTCATTAAAATCGAGTTTTAATATAGCAGACTGATTAATGGCATTATCTGTCCGCTGTAACAGTAAATTAGAGATAACCGGTAAAATTTGTTGATTCAAAATTGCATCGATATTTCTCGCACCTGTATCTGGTAATAGACAGGCTGCTACAAGCTGATCATACAACGCCTCTGCAACATTAAATTGAATTTTATAGTGTCTTTGTAACCTTGCTGACACTTTATTCAATTTTATCTCAACAATTTTACGCAGTGCATCTTTTGCTAATGGGGTGAAGATGACTGTTTGAAAACGTGCTAGCAGTGCTGGTTGGAAATGTTCACGAATAATTGGTCGTAGTAGTTCCTGCTGGGTTGCGACTGGCGCATCGGGAATTTCATCAAACAGTGCCATTAACTCATCACTGCCTAGATTTGATGTCATTAAGATTAGCGTATTACGGAAATCAATTTCACGCCCTTCGCCATCACGCATAAAACCGCGATCAAACACTTGATAAAATAGATTTAATACATCACGATGCGCTTTTTCTACTTCGTCAAGAAGTACAACACTATATGGTCTTTTTCTGACTGCTTCAGTTAATACACCACCCTGTCCATATCCCACATATCCTGGTGGAGAACCTTTTAGTTGCGATACAGTATGTGCCTCTTGATACTCAGACATATTAATTGTGATAAGCGATTGTTCACCACCAAAAAGCGTATCAGCAAGTGACAATGCGGTTTCAGTTTTACCTATACCTGATGGCCCAACAAGTAGAAATATCCCCATTGGTGCATCTTCAGAAGTCAGTCCTGTTTTAGCTGCCCGAATACGTTTAGCAATTTCAAATAGTGCATTATCTTGCCCTACTACTCGCTTTCGAAGATCATCTTCAAGTGATAAAAGATGTTGTTGTTCATTTTTAAGCAGACTTTCTAAAGGAACGCCTGTCCAATCGGCAATTACAGCTGAGACTATTCGGCTATTTACATCAAGTGATATGAGTGGTGTTTTCCCTTGGCATTCAGTTAATTGTTGTTCAATTTTTGTGATCTGTTTAAGAGTTTTTGGATCACTATCTGATAGCGCCTGTGTTCTTAGATCAATTAGCGTTTCAATCAATGCCTTCTCTTTACCAAATTGAGTTTGCAGATGTTTTAGCTGCTCATCTAATAAAGCGATCTTTTTTTCAATTTCGAGTAACCTTGGTGTTGCATTTAATTCACTAAAGGTTAAATCTTGTTGTATTGCTGATTTTTCAATCTCTAATGCTGAGATTTTAGCTTCAATTTCGGTAATTGGTTCAGGTGTGACATCAAGCCCCATTCGCACACGTGCAGATGCGGTATCAAGTAGGTCGACCGCTTTATCGGGTAATTGGCGATTGCTTATATAACGCCTTGAGAGTGTTACCGCTGTTTTGATGGCTTCATCTAAAATATAGACATTGTGATGTTTTGCATATCGGGATTTAAGACCACGCAACATTAAGTTTGCTTTATCATCGTCTGGTTCATCAACTTTAACCATCTGAAAACGGCGTTCAAGCGCTGCATCTTTTTCAAAATACTGTTTATATTCCGACCACGTTGTTGCGGCAATCGTTCTTAACTCTCCGCGCGCTAAAGCAGGTTTTAATAAATTAGCCGCATCTGCACCACCCACTGAATTACCTGCACCGATAATTGTATGTGCTTCATCAATAAAGAGTAAAATCGGCGTAGGTGATTGCTGTACTGCGTCAATGATATTTTTTAATCTCTGTTCAAATTCACCTTTTACACCAGCACCTGCTTGTAGTAAACCTAGATCAAGCGTATGAATGCTCACATTTTTAAGACTATTAGGCACATTGCCTTCAGCAATACGTAATGCTAATCCTTCTACTAGTGCAGTTTTCCCTACACCCGGCTCGCCGACTAAAATAGGGTTATTTTTACGACGTCGTGATAAAATATCGATCATCTGCCGAATCTCATTATCACGCCCAAAAACAGGATCTATTTGACCTTTTTGCGCTTTTTCAGTGACATTTTCAGTAAATCGATCTAAAGCTACTTGGTGATGTTTTTGAACTATTTTTGTTTTATCACTTGAGTCCTTTAAATTCTCTTCAAATGCGCCCTGTTCTGATCTATTTTCATCAACATTAAGGTCTTGACTGATAAGTTGATCGGAAGTTATTGCATTTTGATCAAAATATAAATTAGTATGGTTTGCAGGATTTTCATCGGACATCTCATCCAATTTTGTCCGTATCTTTTGAAGTGAAACTACTGAAAAACTCAATAAATGCCAAGCATCTTTAGCGTTTAAACAGTGAGGCATCTCTTGCAGTGCTTGTAAAATATGGACAGACCGAATAACCTCTTGATTTTCATTTAATGAAGCTTTAAGCCATGCAGATTCTAGTATAGCAATCAGTGAAGCGGATAAACTCGGTTTTTTATTTACACTATGTGGCAACGTATCAATATAATTGAGTAGCCCTTGCCAAATCTTATCCATATCAAGCTGGTAGTAACGAGTTATAACGGTAACATCATTAGAACCCTGTTCTAACAATTTTAATAACCAATGTTCAAGTGTAATTTCATTATGTGCGCGGGTTTGACATAATCCAGCAGCCTCTTCAAGTGATTTTGCACAATTTGGATTAAGTCGTCTTAATAGAACAGATGGATCGGTTATCATTATTATTCCTTTTATTCATTATCACTATTTTTGTTATAAATAGCATTGATCCTACTTACGTAGGATCAATGTTTTACACATTAGCCTCGATTTTCAACCCAGCTATCTGAGTGAATGATGTTGCCATCTTTATAAGTCCATGTGATTTTTTCATAACGAAGTTCAACACGTTCTAAGTGATTGTATTGTTCTTTTGTTGGATCCTTAATGTTATGCATTTCAGGTTTAACAGAAACCACCTTAACGCCGTCCATTAAAGTATTAAAGTACTCAACTTCTTGACCTGCATCATCAATTTTGTACCATTTAATTTCAACAGATTTTAAGTTTTGACCTGTTGTCACTGCTTTATAAAGGTAAGGGGATGATGCATCCACTTCTTTAACAAATTCAAGCGCTTTATGGACGCGAGTACCTGTTAATTTACCGGTGTTACCATCTGTAGGAATATAGACTTTATGGTCAAATTCAACCACTTCAACACTTCCTTCACGTCCTACAACAGTTACAGATCCTTTAATATCTGCGCCACCGTCATCCTTTAAAAACATATAAGCAGGAACTGCCATTATTTAACTCCTTATTATTATATTTCGGATTAAAACTTAGTTATCAGTTGTCAAAATACATTCTGACATTTGAGGCACTAAGCTGATTTCAACCCGTCGATTTTTAGCACGATCCTCGAGAGTATCATTGCCTACCAACGGCTTACTTGAGCCATATCCTTGTATAGCAAAACATGTTACTGGGATATCACTCGCTTTCATTATCCAATCACGAACAGACATTGCCCGTTCTAATGATAATTGGATATTTTTTGATGCATCACCAGTTGAGTCAGTATGACCGCTTATTAAAATAAGCCATCCTGTCCCTTGGTTAGCACTAATCTGTTTTTTCATATCCACTAAAGCGTTGATTAACACTTTAGTTGAATCAGGTTTTAAATCTGATTTACCACTTTCAAATAGTGATAAAGAGTCTAAGCTAATAGTTGGTGGTGGATCTTTAATGACCACCTCTTTCTCTTTTACGACTATCTTCTCTGGCTCTGGTGGTTTTGCCACATAATCGCTCATAGCGATATTAATCGGTTCAAGTAGATTTTTACCCCGATATAGACCCATCCCAAGACGAACAGGTTCACCCTTTATCAAATAGTTATTTAACTCTGCTCTATCTATTTTTAAATTTTCAAGGGCTTCTCTTTTCTCATCATAATTATTCATAGGAATCAATTTATAATGTTGAATATCTCCATGAATTTTATTGATGAGTTTAATATTGTTCCAATAAGAAGCGCCCAAATATGCCATAACAAATAGAGAGGTGATCATAGTTAGACCACATAACAGTTTGCTAAGTGGGGTAAACGGATAGGCTGTTGGCATAAACTTAATTAAAGCGTCAGGATGCGTAACATTATCTTGCAACTTATAACTATTCGGTAAAATCAATGATGTTATACTTTGCCACCGTTTTTGGATTAAATTATCTTTAATAATTAAATTATTAATTGGATATATCGCCATTGCAGTAGGTTCACATTTTGCGATTGGTTGCTTAGTATCGGTTAATGTCTTTATAACAACTTCTTCAAGCCACTGCTGTGTCTCTTTTAAAAAAGGGGCAACTTTTAAGCGACGCTCCCGCTCAGTTGAATTAATTGAAATATCATTCAGCCAGTTTTTGAGTGGAGATAGATATTGATCTAATAGATAGATTTTTTGGTTGATTACTTGGAACCAGTAAACTGGTAATGAGTCTTTCTCATCATAAATTAAATTATTAAGACCTGTATGAACCGAAACATAGACAGGTAATCTATATTTTGCAATGCGACAGGTATCACACCATGATTGGCGAAATGCCTGAATCTTAGCTATAAAAAGCCCCTGTCTATCCTCTGTTTCAGGAGAAATAGCCAAAAAGAGCCCAACTCTTCCTACCATATCAGGCCATTTTGAAGCTAATGAATCATAAACAACTGGTAGATGAGAGTACTCATCTACATAAATCCAGACAGCTTCAGATGAGACGATTATATTTGACTCAGCAGATAATATATCTTCAGGAAAAAACGATTTTGCTGCACTACCTGAAACCAATAGAATAGGTAAACGATAACGTTGCCTTGCTGGTAGTAAGTCTATTTTTTCTGTTAAATACGCAATATTATTTAATGAAACCTCCATAATTTTGCGATAACGTCTTATTCGCCATAATAATCCGCCAGAAATTGCAATAACAAAAACTGCTCCTATTAACTTCCAGCCTAATGTGATGGGTAAGAAGACAAAAAGCAACAACAAGCTTAGTATGGCAGCATAAATAATCTGAATACGTTTTGGATAATCATTCATAAAAGATCCTTTTAACCAATAAGTTGATTAATTAATTGGTCAAGTTGATTATTCAAGACAAAATAGAGAATGCAAACTGCTACAACTGAAGTTACTGTTCCTGCTAATAAAAGTGCTTTTCGACCCCAGTAATGGTAGGTTTTGGTCTGCTCAATAATGGGATAAGTTTGATCTTGTTCAGACTCACGTAGTGCTTCGCGCAGTGCAATCACTAAATGTTCCCGTTCTTGCTGTTCGCCTAGAAGATAACAGCCTTGAAAACCCAACCCTAAAACACGATCATAGCAACTCAAGACTAAAGTTTCCCTTTTATCAGATCTTAAATGAGATCGAATCCTTTCATATAGCTCATTACCCGCGTTATTTGAATTGAAAAATAGTACCTGTAGCGGTACACCCTGCCATTTTCCATGATTCTCATCTTTTTTATCATGATGTAGCATTACTGATTCATCCAATATTGCACATAACGCATAGCTAATTTTATCTATCACTGCTTGACTATATTGAGCGTTATAAAGTTGCTCCTGCACAGATGTGACATGCTTTTTACAAATCTCGTAAAGCTTCTCTTCTTCTAATATTGTTGCTTTTGCTTTCAGCTGAACAATAACTAATATTGAATCTCGTAATAGTTCATCAATATCTATTTTTTGGGGTTCTAAACTCATTTTATTAACCTTATGATCGCAGCACAGCAAAAAGTTCTAATGAAATATCACTCATTGCTTTAGGTACGTAAAATTCACAACAGCGAGCTAACAACATTTTTTTTGCTGCTTCATGTGATAGATCCAAAGCGAAATATTGGTTTTCTAAACGCATAGGAATTGCAGCTGGAACATGACTTAATGCTTTGATTGGAATACCAGATAAAGCTGAATGTAGAATTTGCCTTACATCATCAGGTGCGCCCGCTTTACAAAGTATTGGGAATTGTGACTGTAATTGATGACCTGGCATAGTTGAGTGCACAGATAGATAAAAATCGGCATCTTCTATGAGTCTTGAATCATTAAGTCGACCTGTCCATAACGTATCTTTATCATGTACCAGATCAATTTTAATAACTCGTGAAGGTAAGCTCTCTTCTAAAAGATTACGTACTAAGCCGAAAAGTGGCGGAAAGACTTGATTCAGATTAGTATGTTGATAAGAAGGAATACCATCAACATCATTATTTAATGAAAATGTAAGCAGTGCACCAGTAAACGATGTTAACGTTTGATAAAGATTCTCTGGATGGATTGTTGGATTATCTCGTAAAAATTTCAGTTGCGGTTCAAAAGTATTTAACGCATTTAGTAACCAAAATAGTGAAACATCAGCTACCGCAAATTCCGCCATCTGTTTATTGCGTTCATGTCGCATGCTCATCAAACGTTGACGTTTTGCTTGTACTTGAATACAGAGTAGCTCTAACTCTTTAATTAATGTTTCACTTTGTGTATATAAATTAGTTAATGGTGGAAGATATTCACTATCAAGTACAAATCGACCATTTAGATCTCGTTTTAGACGAGCAATAGGGCATGTTAAATATTCACTTTGATCTTCAAAGTCAAATAAAAAAGTAAGCGCAAAACGTTCAACTGCTATTACTTCACTATTTTGCCCAAATAGATCCTGCACTTCTAACCACTCTTGTCGATATCTAAGTGGCTTTTCAAGTTGTTGATTTTCTTGCAGGCAGTTTCCACCATTTGCTTGTAAAAGAGGAATACCTATAAATACGGTGACCTCCTCTTTTTCTAATGGAACATCGCTATTAAGCGACCTTACATCAGGAAGTTGATCTGCCACATCTGTATTTATAAGTACACCATCAGCAAAACGGATGGTAATAGAACTCGCACTAAGTCTATCGACAGTAAGTGCTTGTGTATCAATGGTTAACTTTTGAATACCCCAATAATTTGCTACAGACATTGCAGCAAATTGTTGAGATGATAATTGTTGCCATAATTGTTGTTGCTGGAATTGTTGAGGCGTCAAAAAGACGCCCTCATTCCATAAAGGACGAAAAATTTTCATGACACTCCCAGATTTTTATTTTTGTGATATTAGGCTTTAGCTTTAGGCATCTGCGATACCATTGATAAATTAATATCCATTCCTTCAATCTGGAAATGTGGAATTAAAAATGTTTTGACACGGAAGAATCCTGGATTATCTTCGATATCTTCAACAATTACTTTAGCTTCGCGAAGAGGATGTGAAGCTTGAACTTCATCGCTAGGATCTGTCATTTCGGTAACAAGATTACTGATCCATTTATTTAGTTCAAGTTCTAAAATACGTCTATCTTTGGTTGCACCGATATTTTCTCGTTGGATAACTTTTAAATAGTGTGCAATACGTGAAAGCAAGAAGATATAAGGTAAACGTGAATTAATTCGACTATTCGCGGTTGCCTCTTTGGTGTCATAAATGGCTGGCTTTTGCGCTGAATTAGCAGAGAAGAAGCAAGCAAAATCATGATTTTTATAAAATGATAGAGGAATAAAACCTAAGTTGGCAAATTCAAACTCTCTTGTTTCTGGAATTAAAACTTCAGTTGGAATTTTAACTTGATTACCAGTTCCTAAATCATAAAGATGGATTGGTAAATCTTCGACAAGTCCGCCAGCTTGCGGTCCACGAATCTGCACACACCAACCATTACGGATGAAACTTTGAACCATATTAGCAGCAAAAGCATAAGATGCATTAGCCCATAAGTAACGGTCGTGATCGGTTCCTTTTACATCTTCAATATAATTAAAGCTGCGTACAGGAACTGTATCTGGACCATATGGTAGACGAGCAAGCACACGTGGCAGTGTCAATCCAATGTAACGAGAGTCATCAGTCTCACGGAAACTATTCCACTTAGTATATTCTGCACGGTCAAAATAGTTGGCAATATCTTTAATTGCAGCAACCTCTTCCATGGTCTCTTTACCAAAGAATTTTGGACCAATCGATCCAATAAATGGCATGTGCGCAGCAGCAGATACTTTTGAAATATTACGCAATAGTGCAATATCTTGCGCATCTCGATCAAATTCATAATTTGAGATTGTTACACCAATTGGTTCACCACCTGGGGTGTCATACTCTTGGATATAAGTATGTCGATAAAAACCAGTCTGAATAATTTCAGGTGCATCTTCAAAATCTTGACGAAGCTCATCTTTTGATATATCTAATAACTCGATTCTAACATTACGACGAAAATCTGTACGACTGACTAAAAAGTTCAAACCGCGCCATGTTGATTCGATCTCTTGAAAGGTTTCATGATGTAAGATGGCATCAAGTTGACGGCTTAGCTTTTGATCTATCTGACTAATATGATAATCAAGTAGATGTTTATCTAATTTTTCAACTTTTTGTGAGGAGTTTTGAATAAGTTTAAGAAGAACATTGACCGCCATGGTAACGCGTTCATCTTGTGAAGATTCGAATAAGGTATCATTATCCTCATACTTTTCGATCTCACCCGCTTTCTCGATTGGATTTAAATTAATTTTGCTAAATAAAGATTGATATACACTACCATTATCTTGAAAAGCAGTTTCACTTGAATTTTTTTGACCACTCTGTGCGTTTTGAATACCCATTATTGTTATTTCCTATTTTTTATAACGCTATTATTCTTTGTAATTTAATAATTAAACAAATTAGAATTTAACTTTTAGATACAATTGATTCTAATTCAGCTCTCAATTCATCCGATAATTGCTCATCTTTAACTATTTTCTCTAATTCATGACGAAAAGTTATATTATCAAGCAAGTTAGCTTTTAAATCTTTTAATAAGTTACGCATGGCAAGTAGAGCTCGAAGTTGAGGAATACTCTTAGCAACTTGTTCAGGAGAGAAATCTTTCATTGATTCGAAAGCGAGGTTAACATTGATCTCACTTCCATCATCAGCGAGGGTATTTGGTACTGTGATAGTAGCTTCAGGTCTAAAATCTTTTAATACTGCATCAAAATTGTTTTTATCAATTTTTACTTTCTCTCTTTCAGATAGTGGTCTTTTATCTTTCCCTCGACCATAATCGCCTACAGATAAAATTTTTAATGGCAGCTCAACTTTTTGCTGAGCACCACCAGTATGAAGATCTAGTTGAATATTTACACGAGCAGATGGAACTTCATTTTGATAGCTTTTTGACATGTTTTATTCCTTTATGAAATTAATTTTAGTCGTTGACTTTAATTTCAGTCCTAATTGTTATAGTTAATATAAAAAGGTTACATAAAATACACTTTAAAAATTAATTTGACAATATTTTATTTACATTATTTTTAAAGAAAAACAAACAACAACTGTAGAAAGTTAGAAATTTGAAGTCAATAAACCTGAATAAATCTTGTTCGGAATTAGGTTTATTTCAAATCAATAAAATTTAACTCTGTTTTAAAATATTCTATTTTTTTTATTAATGATTATCTCTCAGAGTAACAAATTTATCACTTTTATCGTTCAATATATAAAAGCGTTTTATTAATCAGTGCCGAGGGGGGATGTAGATAAGTTTTAATTAAGTTTAAAACAGCAAAATTTTTCACTAATTTATTCAATAATGATTAATTAAATAGTAGTAGATCTACTAATCAGCTCAATCACTGATACGAAGATATTATATATATCTTTATGGTTTAAAAGAGTTAATAATCTTAAAAAAGTGATACAGGTCACTTCTTTTGTTTATTTATTTGAAATATCAAATACTTTTAGATTTAAAGTTCAATATTGCCTATTTCAGAAATTTGTTACTAAGCGTTTAGTATTTTTTCTAAAAAGTTTGATGTTAATTCAATATTAAAAAATTTTTTTAGATATTTTTAACACTAAAAAATCTATCGACGATTGAGACATAAAAGTATCTACTTTTTATAGCGGAGTTTAAATTTTAATAGAAAAATTAAAATAGGTATTGATAAATGGTAACCCTAAAACAAATTAAACTAGTGCAACTTATTACGTTTGGTTTTTTAATTTTTAGGAGAGAAAGAATAGTTATTATTACAAATAAAATAGTGAGTTAAATATATAAATCAAAGATTTGAATGATCTTAATTTTTACATTAACACCGTAGTATATTATTCGAATATTGAACTGTTTTTAGATAATTATATTCAATCCATCTATATTTATAGATCGAAGAATATAAGAAAATTGGAGCGGGAAACGAGGTTCGAACTCGCGACCTCAACCTTGGCAAGGTTGCGCTCTACCAACTGAGCTATTCCCGCGGAGGAAGTTTAGTGGTGCCCGGGGCGAGACTTGAACTCGCACGGCCAAAAAGGCCGAGGGATTTTAAATCCCTTGTGTCTACCGATTTCACCACCCGGGCTCAAAACTTATCCAGAATTAACTTTTCTATCTTGTCGTTAACTGCTGTCGTTTTGAATGATGTGCATTTTACCGATTTCAGATTCACAGTCAATAGGAAATTTTAAATAATTATTTAACTGCTCAATCTTTGTTATATTCGTTCAAAAATTAGTTTAATGGTAAAGAAATTTACACACTAAAAGATGATCCACAACCACATGTTGTTGTAGCATTTGGGTTATCAACGACAAAGCGTGAACCTTGCAAACCTTCAACATAGTCGATAGTTCCGCCAACTAGATATTGCAAACTCATCGGATCTATCAAAAGAGATACGCCATTTTTTTCAATTGTTATATCATCTTCATTAACTTTTTCATCAAACATAAAACCATATTGAAAACCGCTGCATCCACCACCGGTAATATAGACACGTAATTTTAAATTTGGATTATCCTCTTCGGTTACTAATGCTTTTACTTTATTAGCTGCTGCATCAGTAAAATTTAGCGGTACAACACTACTCATCTGTTTCTCCTAATTTTGTTAGCGCTATATTATATACTCTCCCTAATTAAAGATGCAAAATGAAAACCCTGATTTAATAAATTTCACCGCTCATCTTGAATTTAATTCTTTTTTATGAATAAATACGGTCAAATTTTTTATTATTTTTTACAATATGCTGTTAAAAATAATCTATTTTAAACTTTTATTAATCAATAGCTTGATTTAACCGAGAACCGTTTTATGCACAATACCATAATTAATTCAGAAAAACTTTATCGAGAAGCGCTTAATGTTATGCCAGGCGGCGTCAATTCACCAGTTCGTGCCTTTAATGGTGTTGGCGGTGTACCGCTTTTTATTAAACATGCCAATGGTGCCTATATCTATGATGTAGATGATAACGCTTATATAGATTATGTAGGTTCATGGGGACCAATGATATTAGGACATAATGATCCTGATATCTCAAGAGCAGTAATTGAGGCAGTTAAAAATGGATTAAGTTATGGCGCCCCTACTAAGATTGAGATTGAGGTTGCTAACCTTATTACTGAATTGATGCCCTCGATAGATATGGTAAGAATGGTAAATTCAGGCACTGAAGCGACAATGAGCGCCATTCGCCTAGCACGTGGCTTTACCGGTCGTGACAAAATTATTAAGTTTGAGGGATGTTATCATGGTCATGCCGACTATCTGCTTGTCAAAGCAGGATCAGGCGCATTAACTTTTGGGCACCCTACTTCGCCAGGTGTTCCAAGTGATTTTGTCAAACATACACTAGTTTGTGACTATAACAATTTAGAGTCAGTAAAGCAGCAGTTTGAACTTTATCCTGATGAGATTGCTGCAATTATAGTTGAGCCTGTTGCAGGAAATATGAACTGTATTCCCGCTCACCCTGAATTTTTACAAGGCTTACGTAAATTATGTGATCAATATAGCGCTCTACTAATTATTGATGAGGTAATGACCGGTTTTCGAATCGCTTTGGGCGGCGCGCAAGAGTATTATCAAGTGACGCCTGACCTCACCTGCCTTGGTAAAATAATTGGTGGTGGTATGCCTGTTGGTGCCTTCGGTGGAAGGGCTGAAATCATGGAACAGTTAGCCCCAACAGGTCCTATCTATCAAGCTGGTACCCTCTCTGGTAATCCTGTTGCTATGGCTGCTGGGTATACCGCTTTAAACAAATTAACCGATGTTGGGATCTATTCACAGCTTAATGAGTTAACATCCTCTTTAGCAGAGGGACTTGTTACTGCAGCTAAAAAACATAATATTCCACTTATTGTTAATCATCTAGGTGGAATGTTTGGGATCTTCTTTACCACTGCTCTAGAAGTAACCTGTTATCAAGATGTAATGAATTGTAATATTGAATTATTTCAGAAATTCTATCATCATATGCTTGCCAATGGCGTATACTTCGCCCCTTCGGCATTTGAGGCAGGTTTTATGTCGCTTGCTCATACAGAAAAAGAGATTAATCATACTATTGATACAGCAAATCGTTTTTTCGATAGTATTAAATAGATAACAACCGGTATGGTATCGTCAATCGATATTAATATTTTACTTTTTTGATAGGTAACTAATATATGTTTAACCCACTAAAAGCAGGTGACATTGCACCTCATTTTTCACTACCTGACCAAGATGGTGAATTAGTTGACTCTAACGATTATAAGGATCAACATATTCTGATCTATTTTTATCCTAAAGCAATGACACCGGGGTGTACCGTACAAGCTTGTAATTTACGGGATAGTTTCGAAGATTTTAAAAAATATGATGTTGCTGTTATTGGTATCAGTACTGATAAACCAGAAAAATTATCAAAATTTACTGAAAAAGAGTTACTGAATTTCACACTCTTATCAGATGAAAACCATGAAATTAGTGAAGCATTTGGTGTTTGGGGTGAAAAATCTTTCATGGGGAAAACTTATAACGGTATTCACCGTATCAGTTTTTTAATTAGTAAAGATGGCAAAATTGAGAAAGTATTTGATAATTTCAAAACCAGCAATCACCATGAGGTCGTTTTAAACTATTTAAAAGAGCAAGCTAAATAGTTAGTCACTCTATTAATATAAGTAATAAAATAGGTAGCGGATTATTCCGCTACTTTGCTTTTACAGCCACAGTAATTTAATCAGCAATAATTTAATCCGCTCTATTTTAATCAGTACTAATTTGATCTGAAATAAGATCATCTGCAATAACTTCATCACTTTTTGGCCATGCATTAATAACGGCTTTCACTAAAGTTGCTAATGGAATAGCAAAAAATACCCCCCAAAATCCCCATAATCCACCAAATATAATAACAGCAAGCATAATAACTAAAGGTGGGAGATTAAGTTTTTCTGAATAGATAAGAGGAACCAATAAATTGCCATCTAACATCTGTATAACTGCATAAAAAAGGATTAAATAGGTAAATTCAGAATGTAATCCCCACTGAAATAGTGCAATTAAGATAACAGGGATTGTCGCAATAATAATACCAACATAGGGAATAAGTACTGAAATCCCAACTAGCACTGCTAACAATAGCCCATAATCAAGACCAAAATACCAAAATAGTAGATAAGTTGTTGCAGTTAAAATAATGATATGTAGCACATTACCGACAATATAGTTAGAAATTTGCAGATCCATCTCCTGTGCAACTTTATTTAAAATCGTCCTATTTTTTGGGAGAATTGCTGAACAGTATCTCAAAATTTTGGTTTTATCTTTCAATAAAAAGAACATCATAACCGGTATCAATACCGCATTGACAATAATTGAAATTAAACTAAACAGAGAGACAATCGAGAATTGTAGAAGAGAGTTTCCGGTTTCAACCACTTTATCTTTTACACTTTGAATGATCGAATCAAAAAAACCTACATGAATCAATTCTGGATACCGTTTTGGCAGAGCTAATAACATATCATTGATAAAATTTAACATGTTCGGGATATTTTTAATTAAACTGATCCCCTGTTGCCAAATAATCGGTAGTAGAATCATAATTCCGACCAATACGACCATCACAAAAACTAGCAGCACTAAAATAACCGATAAAGTACGCGGAATCCCCTTTCTATTCAAAAAATTAACAGGCGTATCAAGGAGATAAGAGAGGACAATTGCAATTAAGATGGGTAATAAAATTTTATTGAAAAAGTAGATAGTTAAAAAAAGCAAGATAATAACAACTAACAGTGATATTACATGTGGATTACTTAGCCGCCTGTTATACCATGTCATAAATAACTTATACATGTAATGACTCCTATTGTTATTAAGTAAAAATTATTGTTATAAATTGCGCTTAATCATTCTAGCTAAATTGGGATTCCACATTGCACCTGTTGCACTCATTACCGCATCAGCTCCAGCTTCACGCAGCTGCTGGTAATGTTCAAATGTACTGACACCGCCAACACCAATAATTGAGAAATTGAGATCCATATTTTGACGTAATCTAGCGAGGCGACTTACCATATCAATACCAGCCCAGCGAATTGCATCACCACAAACTCCTGCTTCTATGCGATCTGCACCTAAAGCGGGTAGACCTTGCCTATTGATTGGCCTTGCTGATAATGTATTAATTGTGCTAAATCCATCAATAATATGACCAATTTTTTGTAATAATGGTGCAACTGCTGCATCATCGGAAAAATAGGCTAATTTTAAAAAGAGCGGACGATCAGGAACAGCATTTTTAATCTCACCGGCAATCCGTTCAACTTTATCAAAATCAAAACAGAGTAATTTATCTGCCCCCTCATTTGGGCAACTTAAGTTTGCCTCCAAAATAGGAGCATTCGTCTCTGATACTAAACGCGCAGCTAGGGCATAATCTTTTTCAATTGCCCCTCGCCCTTGGGTACCTTGGAAACTGCCAATGACATACTGCCCCTCTTTGGCAGCATTTACTGCATCAGCCATATCCTCTTGCCAGATATCCGGTGAAAAAGATGGCACGCCAAATGAGTTGGTGATTGAGAGTGGCTGGGTATAACTATTATCAGCAAACACGGTATCTCTATTGGCTGATAGTTTACCTTCTGGATGAACAGATAAGACATTAGGTAGAGGATGGCTTTTATGGGGAACTGTGCGAACAGTTTTATAAACACAAAGATCAAAACCATGTGCCAAAGCAGCTTTGACATAATTGGAATTAAGGAGTGGACCAGCTGGAATACCAAACAGTGAATTTACTGGTAAACCGGCAAATGTTTCACGCTGTTTAGTATCACCAACTATACTTTTATCTTGCGTCTCTTCTGGTGTGGCAAATAATCCAAAAGGACCTTTTGCATAGTTATCTTCATAGCTTAACATTGGATCATAAAAGGGGGTTAAATTTTTCATTATATTCTCTACCAGTTAAAAGAGGTAAAACAACTATCTAAAAAGCGGAGAATATTGTAAGCTGAAATGGTTATAAATGTCTAATCAACCAGAAAGGAGTTAAATTATGTTTCCAGAATATAGAGATCTAATTTCTAAAATCAAAAACAGTGATTTACATTTCCAAAAATTATTTGATCAACACAATGAGATTGATCAACAGATTAAAAATATCACTTCAGGTATTGCGGTTGAAACTAACAAAACAGTCGAAGAGTTAAAAAAAGAGAAGTTAAAATTGAAGGATGAGATGTATAGCATTCTTCAAAAAGCGGCAGATAAGTTACGTAATTAACCATTCTATATATCTTCCACTTTTTTTAATTTGCTCTCTTCATCAAAATTTATAGATGAAGAGAGTCTAAAAATTCCGTTAAAACTTACTATTCCAACCTATCGCTTTAACTTATCATAATCTATTAAACCACTCTTATCATACGGATCACCAATCCAACGTGTTCTCTCTTGATAATTTTGGTTAATAATACTTTTAGTTGGATCATAGAGATCATAACTTAATCCAGCTAAATCAGACCAAGTATGAATCAGATCCTGCGTACTATATTTACGTTCGCTATAACTTTTATCTTGATATAATGCATGATTATCTGGATGTGCTTTAAGCCATTCTGGTGATTGCCAAAGGATAAACGGCACCGTATACATAGTTTTAGTCGGTGCTTTCTCATTGCGACCTAGAATATTATGTGGCGGTGTCTCATACACATCTTCACCGTGATCAGAAAAATAGAGCATAAAGCCATTATCGTGACTATTTTTAAACATGGTAAAAAGCTGAGTCGTTACATAATCATTAAAGGCTACCGCATTATCGTAACTATTATAGGTTGATAGTTTATTATCATCTAAATTTGTTGCCACCGCTGCTGGTATGCCAGACGCATCATTAAAACGGTTATACTTCTCTTCAGTTGGATACCTAAATTCATACTTCATATGGGTACCTAATAGATGAATTACGATAAACTTCTTCTCTGCCGGATCAGCTAATACCTCTTTAAATGGATCAAAAACGTTAGTATCGTATTGCCGCGCACTCTGGTTTCGATCATTATTCATGTAGTACTGTTTATCAGTCTGTTTTGAGAACATTGTCAACATGGTATTACGTTTAGTCATCGTCTGTTGATTGGTGATCCAGAAAGTCTTATAACCTGCCTGTTTCATTAAATGCATTAATGATGGCTGTTCTAAATTGAGATCAGGATGTTTTTCATCAGCAAAGGTTAATGCCTGTTGTAACACTTCAATGGTATAAGGGCGCGGTGAAACAACATCGTTAAAGATAACTAAATTATTGGGATTCTCTCGTCTGAATCGTTCCATCTCTGGCGTAGTATCACGGGGATAGTCATATAATCCCATTCGATTATGAGTTGTCGATTCACCAATAACAAGAACCAAAGTACGTGGTGAATCTCCATTACTATCTTTTAAATTTGCCAGTGGTGGTAGTGAATCATATTTGGCTAAAATTGACTCCATAGCCAAGAGCTGACGACGGTACTCATTATAACTATGGAATAGTTGCCATGGTACGGTTGTCTCCATACGCGTTGCGAGATGCCTTACCGTTTTGTTTACATCGCTCTGCTTGATAAAATAACTTATGCCAAGCGGCGCTAAAGCATAGAGCAAAATAAGTAGTGAAATACTATATTTGATAGGATTTTTTAGATAGATCGGTTTAACACGTGTCCAGAGGAATACCCCAATAGCAATATAAATAATTAATATAATAACTATTTTTAGACTCATATATTGCAAAATATACTCTTTACTCTCAGCAAAGTTAGACTCCGCCATGATAAAAAAGACGCTTTGCGAAAACTCTTGACCATAAATAGTAAAATAGAGAACCGGAATTAAAGATAATCCACCAACTATGATCCCAAAAACAGTTGCAATTTTGCGGGTATAATTTGGGAAAAACAGAATAGGAACCAACCAGATTAGACTATAAATAAAGGCATCTCTTAATCCATTGACATTAGTATGCCCAGTGCAGAAGATGACTAATTGCAAAGCTACTGAAAAGTAGCAAAAAAATAGTGTAGTAAAAATAAGAGATGACCATTTAAATTGACGATTTTCTATCTGATTCGACATACTATATTTAATCCAAAAACAAAAAGTGTGAATAAAATATAGTAGTTACCTTAATAAAACCTTAAGTTGCAAAAATAAAGTTTATCAATTAGTTTAACCCTTTAGACGCAGCAGCTCGGCAACGGTTTGATTAGCGGGTTGATAAAGTGCCGCAGGTTCATCATTAAAGATAACTGTTCCATCATTTATCACAATACAGCGGTTAAACTGCTGTAAAGATGCATCTAAATAGTGTGAAACCATCATTAATGTTAATGAAAATGCCTCACAAATATGGTTAACTAAATCCAACATCTCAAAACGTAAAGCTTGATCTAACGCTGAAAAGGGTTCATCTAACAGTAAAATTGGACGATGTTGTATTAAGGAACGGGCTAAAGCAATACGCTGTTTCTGCCCGCCTGATAGTTGATGCGGATAGCGTTTTACCTCCTTTTCTAATCCAACTTTACTTAATATATCAATAACCTCTTGCTTCTCTTCTCTACTCAATTTTAAAGATGGTTTAATCCCTAAAGCAACATTCTGTGCAACAGTAAGATGTTCAAAAAGATTATTCTCTTGAAATAGCATGGAAACAGGGCGTTTACCAGGTGGGATGTTAGCCATATTCTGATGATTAAGAATAATTTCACCTGATGTAGGTTGGATAAAACCAGCAATCAAATTGAGTAAAGTACTCTTCCCCGCGCCACTAGGACCAACAACAACAACGCGCTCACCCTTGGCTATCTCTAAATTGAAGTGCATCACCTCTTCTAAGTTAGCACTCTTTTCACTATCAGCCATTGAATATCGATAGATAACTTTATTTAGTGTGATCATAATGGGTTCGATTCCGGTCAATGATTATCATCAAAGCAATTGATAAAAGCAAAAGAGTCAGTGCAGTAACTGCACCACTTTGGTAATGGGCTATCTGCTCATAAAGGTAGTATGGCAAAGTTGTTACGCTATAACCATTAATTGACTGCTCTCCAAATAGTGCAATAACACCAAAATCCCCTAATGATAATAGAAATGCAAAACTAAAACTGATCACCAGTAACGGTTTTAAGGCTCTATATTCAATAATTGAAAAATGCCGCCAGCCGCTAATTTTTAGCAGTTGTGCTAAATGTGAATATTGGCGTGTAATATCGTACATGGGTATCTCTAAAACTCTTAAAATAAATGGTAACGCAGTTAAACCATTACAGATAATCATTAAGAGGGAGACAAAAAGGGGATCTTCCGCATAGGGAAAGAAAATTAGAAAAAACCCTGATGCCAATACCATACTCGGTATCATTAAGACTAAGTTACCAACTATCATCAAATTACGGCTACTACGCAGACAATTTTTTAACAACAGACGGCTATTTGTCCACAATAGTAGTAGTGATAATAGCAGTGTCACAATGGCTGACCCTAAAGCAATAATAAGAGAGTATAAAATGGCTAATCCCAATGGTACAGTGAGAAGTGACCACCGAAAGGCGTATATTCCATCAACAATAATCGCCACAATAGGAGCTAAAATAAATAGTACGCCAATAGTGAGTATAAAAATTGTAACTACATAGCCTAAAATAGAGAGCGGCAGTTTATAATCATCCGGAACAGATGAGATGTTTAACCCACTATTTTTATTAAATTTATTACTAAAAACAAGCAGCAGAAATAGGCAAATTAGTTGCAACCCCGCAAGTACAATCGCCTGTAAAAGTTCAAAATCGCGAATTGCCTGATAAATTGCCACCTCTATTGTGGTATATTTCGGCCCGCCACCTAAGGCTAATACAATAGCAAAACTAGAAAAGCAGAGCATAAAAATAAGCAGTGCTGTAGGTAAAAGCTGCCGTTTTAATCGTGGCCATTCAACAATTTTAAAAAAGATATAATGTGAAAAATTGAGCTGTGATGCTAATTTTTTCTGCTCTGAAGGTACCGCCATAAGCGTGTGATAGAAGAGTTGGCAAGCATAAGGGAAGTTTAAAAAAATATGCGCCAATAAGATCCCCTGTAGACCATAAATGGAGATGTGGAGATCAAGACCAAACCAGTGGCAAATTTTTGCTAGCCACCCATGTTGCCCATAAATGGCAATGATGCCTGTCACAACAATTAATGATGGCAAAAAAAAGGTGAGCGACATAATTTTTAAAAGCAGTGATTTAGCCCTAAAATCGACTAACGTCAACACCTTTGCCATCACTATAGCAGCTAAAATTGATAGCAAGGTGGATAAAGCTGCTTGCAGGCAGGTAATTTGCAAAGTGTGCCAGAGATAAGCATCAAAATAGATTGCAATATTACCAGTATGCCATGCAAAAATGAGCAAACTAGATAGCGCCACACCAATTATCAACAAAATCGTTGTGGCAGCAAACATACCGGGTAATAAGGTTTTAATGGGTACCATTTTAAAAAGGGCTACCTAAATTTGTAATTTTAGACATTATTAATCTACTTAATTAATCTACTTATTGACTCACCGCTAACTGCCATGCTCGAATCCACGCTTTCTGATTCTGCTCTATCTGCTGTGGTTCAAATTCTAATGCTTTGGTAACAGGTTTTATCTCATAAAAAGGCTTTGAAAGTGGAATATGGATAATTGGATACATCACATTTTTTTCGGCAAATTCCCGTTGTGCTCTCTCCGTTAATAGATAACGCAAAAACTTAGCAGCTAACGCTTTTTGTTGACTCTGTTTAACAATAGCTGCCACTTCAACCTGACGGTAATGCCCTTCGGTAAATATAGCAGCTGCATAACGGTAATCATGATCATTTAAAATATGGACAACCGGCGAGGTGCTATAACTTAATACAAAATCAGCCTCATCTTTCAAAAATAGACTATATGCCTCACTCCACCCTTTAGTCACTGTCACAGTATGTTCTGCTAATTTTTGCCATGCTTTAGGGGCATCATCTCCGTAAACTTTTTGCACCCAAAATAGGAGCCCAAGCCCAGGGGTACTGGTACGAGGATCTTGGTAGATGATCTTCCAATTTGGTCTATTATCTATCAACTCATGTAAACTTGTTGGCGGTGTTGTGATCTTCTCTTGATTATAGATAAAAGCAAAATAGCCATAATCATAAGGCATAAAGTTCTCATCCCACCAATCAATGTTAAGATTTTCTGGTTTACTGATTTCATGTGGCACAACAATATCAGCTTGCAGTGCCTGCGCTAATAAATTGTTGTCTAATCCAACAATCACATCTGCCTTGGTTTTTGCACCCTCTAGACGGAGACGATTTAAAATTGTTACCCCATCACCGGTTGAAACTACTTTTAGTTGGCAATCACACTCTGCTTCAAACCCTTTTTTAATCTCCTCACCTGGTCCCCACTCAGACATAAAAGAGCTATAACTATAGACCGTTAACGTGGGTTGCTGCCCAAAAACAGCAGAGGTAAAGAGGAGTGGGAAGATAAAAAGAGAGTACCGAAAAAATGTCGAAATAATCGATAATTTAGATAGTATTAAATGGATTCTATAAAAAAACATTTTGTCTCCAATTGTTATACAAAGATGATAGCAACTATATTTTTAGCAACTATACAGTAAATCAAAAGACAAAAGGTTTGAGTAATCTGTTACGTCACTCAAATCCCTCCGCTGGCATTATCCAGTTCAGGTTCGACGGGTTATATCATATCGATATTCTCAGCCTAAAAAGACACCCCGATGAGAACAGAGACCATTTTAATCGTTTGCATAATCTTTGTAAACTTAGCAGAGTGATTCTTAAAAAACGCAAAAAGGGTTGCAACTAGTCGAAGCATACAAAAAATGGCATAATAGTTGATACAGTCATCCTCTAATTTAAGAAATTTATTGTGTCTAATCCAAATTCCCAACCCCAAACTAGCGACCAACTAGCAAACCGTTTTCGCGGTTTTTATCCCGTTGTCATTGATATCGAGACCTCTGGTTTCAACCCCAATAGTAATGCAATATTAGAGATTGCAGCCATAACCGTTAAAATGGATGACTCAGGCTGGTTACTGCCAGATAAAACGGTTCATTTTCATGTCAACCCTTTTGAAGGAGCGATTTTAGAACCCTCAGCATTAGCATTTAATGGTATTGATCCTGATAATCCTCTTCGCGGTGCCGTTGATGAGAAGATAGCAATTGAGGCAATTTTTAACTTGGTAAGAGATGGCATGAAAGAGAATAGCTGTAATCGAGCAGTAGTTGTTGCACATAATGCCCATTTTGATCACAGCTTTTTAATGGCAGCCGCCGAACGCGCAGGGATAAAACGTAACCCTTTTCACCCTTTTGCCACTTTTGATACTGCAACCTTAAGTGGATTGGTATTTGGGCAAACTGTCTTAGCGAAAGCTTGTGAAACAGCCGAGATACCTTTTGATCTCAAAGCGGCTCACTCTGCACTATATGATACTGAACGTACTACGACACTTTTTTGCGAGATGGTAAACCGTTATAAAAAATTAGGCGGTTGGCCTTTGTAGAGTTAAATAGTTGAGTAGTTAAATAGTAAAACAGCTAATAAGCGGCAAATAGCCGCTTAATTTATATCACTTAAATTACATATTCTCATCTTTATGTTTTGCTGCTGTCTCTTCAAGCAGTGGCTTTAATTCGCCAGTTTGGAACATCTCTAAAATAATATCGCAACCACCGACAAGCTCACCTTCAACCCATAATTGTGGGAAAGTTGGCCAGTTTGCATAACTTGGCAATGTTTCACGGATATCAGGATGTTGTAAAATATCAACATAGGCAAAAGGTATGCCACAGTGGGATAGTGCCTGTACTGCTTGTGCGGAAAAACCGCAACTCGGGAATTTAGGGGATCCTTTCATATAGAGGATGATTGGATTTTCTGCGATCTGTTTTTTGATTTTTTCAATGGTTGTCAATTCTGTGGTCATCTTTTTATCCTGTTATAAACAAAACAATAAAAAAACCTACTAAAATAGTAGGCTAATATTTTGATATTGTAATCTATATTTGTAATATTGTTAATTCAATTTCAGCGCAATCTTCTATTTAATAAAGTACTAAATTTTAATAAAGAACTAAATTAATCGTTAATTTAAAAAATAGTTTATTAGATAGCATAGATCTACAAAATAGTGACATTGATAAAAAATACCAATGTAGTATCCTTTAAATCACTTTTTAAATCACTTTTTTAATTACTGAAAATTACTATTTGTGCAGCCAATTATACTTATGCTACGTAAAGTTTTTTATCACAATAATCTACTTTACAGTCTACGAATTTTAATCAGTTTAACTGGTACCACGTTAATTCCTTGGTACTTTGGTCATACGCTGCTGGTTATTCCGCTCACTTTAGGTGTGGTTGCTGCTGCATTAACAGAGATAGACACCAGACCACTTGGTCGCTGTATTAATTTACTCTTTATATTAATCTGTTTCTCAGTTGCCTCTTTCTCGGTTCAGATTCTCTTTGACTACCCCTATCTTTTTATTATTGGACTTGTCTGCTCCACCTTTATTTTTACTTTACTTGGCTCTCTTGGGCAACGTTATGCAGTTATCTCCTTTGGATCACTTCTAATTGCTGCTTACACCATGCTTGGGCATGATATGTTTAGTAATAATTTTATCCTGCCTATTTTCCTGCTTATTGGTGCCCTTTGGTATAATATCGTTGCCATCATTGAAACATTAATTCAACCCATCCGCGCTACACAACAGAATCTATCAAGCTGTTTTAACCAACTAGCAAACTATCTTGATGCTAAAGCCGCTATGTTTGATCCAGATGAGCAGCAAGGATTCCAAAATCAGACGCTACAACTGACCGAAAGTAACAATCAATTAATTAACGCCTTTAACACAGTTAAACGTTCACTATTCAATCGTATAAAAAGTTACTATGGGCAAACTTATGTAAAAAAAATGGTCAATTACTATTTTGTTGCTCAAGATATTCATGAGAGAGCAAGTTCAGCCCATGTCAACTATCAAGAGTTAAGTATCAATTTTAAACATAGTGATATGCTTTTCCGATTTGGGCGGATACTCAATCTGCAAGCAAAAGCGTGTAGGCGCGTGGCAACAGCGATTAAGTTAAACCAGAATTACGTACATGATCCTCTGTTTGCTCGTGATTTTGCCAACTTGGCAGAATCGATTAAACAGTATCAAGAGCGCGATAAAAAGAGTCTGTTGATCTTAAAATCGTTACAAAACTTATATAACAATCTCCTATCGATAGACCGTCTGTTAGCCAATATTGATACTTTGCAACAATTTGCAAATGATAAAGATCTAATTGTTGATGATGAGTTAAGTGGATTTAGGGATATTTTTATTAAAATTAAAAATAATCTTACATTAAAATCTGCCCTTTTCCGGCATGCTATTCGCATGAGTCTTGTCTTTTTTATCGGTTATATGATTATCCACTTTACCCCTCTCTCTCATGGGTATTGGATCATTTTAACGAGTTTGTTCGTCTGTCAACCTAACTACTCAACCACAAAACATCGTCTACAACTACGTGTTTTAGGGACAATATTGGGGATTATTATCGGCGTTCCACTAACCTATATCTTTCCAACGGTTGAGGCGCAACTGTTCTTAATAGTACTGAGTGGATGGCTATTTTTCCTATTTAAAAACTCGCAATATGCCTATGCAACCGCATTTATTACCCTACTTGTCTTTTTCAGTTTCAGTTTAGCCGGTGAGAGTTCAATTGAAGTTGCCATAGCTCGTATAGTTGCGACGATTATAGGATGCATAATCGCTTGGCTTGCCGTCAGTTATATCTGGCCAGATTGGAAGTTTCGCAATTTACCTAACATTATTGCACACCTTACTCATAATAATTGTCACTATTTAGCATTAATAGGTAGTCAATATATTTTAGGCAAAAATAATGATGTTAACTACCGAGTAGCAAGACGTGCTGTGCATGATAGTAGTGTCGATCTCTCAACTCAAATCACTATTATGGCGAAAGAGCCGCATGTAAATACGACACTCATTAATCAAAGCTTCCGTTTTTTGACATTAAATCACACCTTTATTAGTTATCTCTCAACGCTTGGTGCACATCGAGATCAGGCTATCTCAAAGCAGACATTAGATTTTTTTGATGATATTTCGGTCTATATTATAAATACCTTGAGTGATATTAAACTTGGCAAAGACTATCCACAAATTAAACAGACTATTATCGACTATATTAATAACTTGCAAGATGATTCTACCCATAATGATCTGTTAGTTATGCAGCAGCTAAACTTAATTTTAGATATATTACCGGAGATGATAACGCTAATTCAGACGATAAAAAGAGAGGCGGGATAAACATTTAGTCAAAATATGATTGAACTATCTATTAAAATTATAAATATTAAAATTATAATTTGTTTTAGGGTTACACTTTTTTTAAAGTTTTGCTTTAGGGTTTTGTTTTAGGGTTGAGCTTTTTTTTAGGTAGCATTTTATCATTTAAAAAAATAACAGAGCAAAATAGTCACCTATCAACTCTGTTATCAATTTTTTATCTATCCCCTCACTCTATTTAAGAGTAAACGATATTTTCATCTATCAAATAGGACTCGACAATATATTATCGCTCTTGATCCCTTAACCACTGGATCTCTTCAGCCCAGATCGTCGATTCAGGTGTCTCTAAAATCAGTGGGATATCATTAATACGGGGATCACGCATAATACATTGGAAGGCCACTTTACCAATATTACCTTTGCCTATAGATGCATGGCGATCTACATGGCTAGCAAATTCGCTTTTAGCATCATTTAAATGCATACCGCGTAGATAGTTAAAACCAATCACTTTGTCAAACTGCTCAAAAGTCTCATGATACGCCTTTTCTGTACGCAAATCATAACCCGCCGCAAATGCATGGCAGGTATCAATACAGACTCCAACACGGCTTTTATCGTTAACTTGGGCGATGATCGCAGCTAACTGTTCAAAAGTATAACCCAAATTGGATCCCTGCCCTGCCGTATTTTCAATGACTGCGGTAACGCCACTAGTCTGATCTAGGGTGAGATTTATTGACTCAGCAATACGCGTTAAACACTCATCCATACTGATTTTTTTAAGATCACTCCCTGGATGGAAGTTTATCATAGATAGCCCTAACTGTTCACAGCGCTTAAACTCATCTAAAAAAGCAGCGCGTGATTTAGCTAGTTGCTCATCATCTGGACTGCCTAAATTGATCAAGTAACTATCATGTGGCAGAATCTGTTTATGGGTATAACCATATTTTTCACAGCGCTGTTTAAAGCGATCAATCATATCAGTTTCAAGGGGTTTTGCATGCCATTGGCGTTGATTTTTAGTAAAAAGGGCAAAAGCTGTTGCACCTATTTGATAAGCATTAATCGGTGAATTGTCCACCCCACCTGCTGCACTCACATGTGCGCCGATAAATTTCATTTTTGGTTCCTTAGTGAAAGTTAATTCATCGTTTTTTATCATTAAAAAAAGCAACAAAGTATTGCTGTTAACTGTATTGCTATTAACCACTGTTATTAACTACTGTTATCAATTAGTGTCGTTAATTAGTGTCGTTAAATATTATTGGTAAATATAGTTAACTGCCCTTAATTGCCCAGTAATTCTATTACTTATTATCATAATAATCATTAATAAATATGGTATTAGTTCGATTGGCTATTTCGTTGAAGTTGATCACGTAAATTAGGTGGTACCCCTTTAATCACTAATGAATCACTCTGTGGATCCCATTTAATACGATCTCCTAACAGAGTTGAATCAAAGCTTAAGGTTAAGCCGCCACCACTACCTGAAAATTTCTTTAATTGACGCAGCGCTGCACGATCCGCTGGGAAGTTATCCTCTAAATCATAACCGTTATTGTTGATATATTGCATAAAGTTACTATTTTCAACAGCGGGCAGCTCATTTGCCAAATTGTTAAGTTGAATCTCTTCCCCTGCCTCTAACTGTGATTTGCAGTAATCATACACATTTTCACGTGCACTTTTTTTCTCCTCTCTATCTAGTTGAATCTCTTGGCAATAATCATTTATCGCTTTAACTAAGGTTCTATTTTGCGCTTTAGTATCCAAACCTTCTGAAGCACCTAAATAGTCCATAAAAAAGTCAGATACTTTGCGCCCAACTCGCCCTTTTAAAAAAGTGAGATAGCGCTTAGAATTAGCCTCAAGTTCCCACTCGGTAAGATCAATACGAGCAATAATATCGGCATGATCAACATCTAAATAGTGAGTTTCACTAATATTAAGCTCATCATTAACCAACATACTGGTGCAGCTGCTTAGTACAGCAATAATTAAGTACTCAACAGCTAGGTAACGGTAGTGACAAAAAATAACGGTTCCACCATCAGCAAATGGATATTTTGCAATTTCATTACGTAACTGTTTGGTAGACTCTTGGCTGAAATGGAGAAAATCTTGATTGCCTAATCGAAGCTCTTTTAATGATGCAGCAAATAGGCTCTGGTCATTAAAAAGCCCATACGCCTTGCTCTTATTATTATAGGTTCGGTTAATCTCTTCAATTAAACTGATCACGGCTTGCTGATTATCTAAAGTCGATTCGCGTAAGTTAAGCTCAATTTCACTCTCACTTTTACGAATTAATTGATGTAAAACGATATTTTCTATCTGAACACTCATAAGAAATTCCTGATTATGCAAAAATTTAGACTGCTAATCGACATATTTTAACAAACCGCTCAAAAAGTGCTATTAACAATTTTTTACTCTGTTACACTAACAGTCGCTTTCGTCTCCCTTTTTGATAACCATTTTTACAGTAAACTTATGGCACAAACAATTAATATTTATAACGATTTTAAAACAAAAAAAATTAGTACTCTCTTCTGGCAATATGCCCTACCTGCGATTATAGGTTCAGTTGTAAACACGCTTTATAACATTATTGATGGTGTCTTTATTGGGCACTGGATCGGTCGCGAAGCATTGAGTGCAGCCGGTCTGATTCTACCCGTTATGAATTTTGCCGCGGCAATTGGCATGTTAGTTGGGGTTGGTTCTGCAAGCCGGATATCGATATTTCTTGGAAAGAACGAGTTAGATAAAGCCGAAAAAGTGGCTGGTACCTCGTTTATATTAAGTCTGTTATTAAGCGGATCTATTTTAGCCCTTCTCCTATACTTTCTTGATCCTGTACTCAGTTTTATTGGATCAAGTCCAGTTAACCACCAATATGCACGAGAATTTTTAGAGGTATTTTTGCCAGGTAGCCTTTTTTTAACATTGGCTTTTAACTATAACAATATGATGCGGGCAAGTGGTTATCCATTTAAAGCGATGATTACCATGTTTATCAGTGTTATCGCCAATATTATTTTAGCGCCAATTTTTATTATTGTTTTAGGCTGGGGTATGCGTGGTGCTGCTTTTGCAACTGTCTTATCGATGTTTATCAGCTTTATTTTTGTAATGCATCACTTTTTAGGTAACAGCAGTACGATTAAGTTACGGTTGAAGAATTTAAAATTTAACCCGACAATTGTTAAAGCAATCCTATCTATCGGCATGTCACCTTTTGCTATGCAGATAGCATCTTCTGTGGTTATTGTTTTTATTAACTGGCAACTTAATAGCTATTCGTCATTAGCAGGTATTTCGAGCGATGATACAATTGCCGCTTTTTCGAACGCTAACCGTTTTGTCATACTTGTTGTGATGATTGTGATTGGTATTAATCAGGGTATGCAGCCAATTATTGGTTATAACTATGGCGCCAATAATCATGAGCGGGTTAAAAGTACCTATATCTATGCGGTGAAAGTGGCAACGGTTATCACCTCTGTTGGCTTTTTATTAGGTTTCTTTATCCCTAATATTTTAGTGAGTGCATTTAGTTCTGAAGCTGATTTAGTACATCTATCTGGTACCGCATTACGCTATGTCACTCTTGCCTTTATTTTTCTTGGCTTCCAGATGGTAACAACTAGCTTCTTCCAATGCATTGGTATGGCTAAAATCTCAATTATGCTCAGTCTTTCGCGTCAAATTCTTATCTTAATTCCAGTACTCTTTATTGTTCCTCACTTCTTTGGATTAAATGGCGTTTGGCTTTCTATGCCAATCGCAGACATATTCTCAACTGCATTAGCCTATTTAACCCTCTATTGGTATTTTCAATCAGTGAAAAATCGACATTTTAAAAAACGCCCTAAATAGAAGGGCGTTAATGAGACTATTTTTGAAGTTATTTAATCTGAAAAAATAGCCTACTCAATATTTTGAACTTGTTCGCGAATCTGTTCGATTAACACTTTCAGTTCAATCGCACTTGCTGTCACATCTGCATTAATTGATTTTGATGCAATTGTATTTGATTCACGATTAAACTCTTGCATCATAAAATCGAGTCTGCGACCAACTGCTTCGTTCTTTTTCAAAATTGAGTAGGTCTCTTTCACATGCGTTGATAAGCGATCCAACTCTTCGGCCACATCAATGCGCTGAGCAAGCATAATAATCTCCTGCTCTAGACGGGCATTGTCTAAATCTATTTGACACTCTTCAAGTTTAGTTAACAGTTTCTCTCGCTGCCAACTTAAAATCTGTGGCATCCACGCACGAATTTTAGTTACTTCATTAGTGATCGCTTCTAAGCGTTGTACAATTAATGCCTCTAATGCTCTCCCTTCACGTTCACGAACTTCAATAAATTCGTCAATTGTGTTATCTAATAACTTTAACAACTCTTTTGATATCTCATCAAGATTCTGCTCTTTGGATGAAATAACGCCCGGCCAGCGTAATAACTCTATAGGATTAACATCACTTGACTGATATGTTGATCGGACCCAATCAGCCGCCGCTAAAATTTGATGCGCTAAATCCTTATTAATTGATATCTCTTGATTTTGTGCGGCGGGATCAAGTTCAAAACGTAAAGTACACTCAATTTTGCCACGCGTTAAACGGTTACGTAATTTTTCACGAATTATTGGTTCAAGGACTCTAAACTGTTCTGGTAGGCGAATATAGGTCTCTAAATAGCGTTGATTAACCGAACGGATCTCCCATGAAGCGCTACCCCAAGATTGGTTCAACTCTTTTCGTGCATAGGCAGTCATACTACGAATCATAATATTATCCTAAATTAAGTAATTTGAAATTGTGATACTAAAATCGATAAAAAACTTGCTGGGCATTGTATCATAAATTCTGTATAATGCCCTCTTAGCTTAGGCTAAGCATAAATCTATCTTGTTTATGCCCTCCTAATTAGTAATCCTAAATAGAACTTGTCATCAAGAATAAAATGCTGGAGATATAAATGCGCCCTTCTGATCGAGCTGCGGAACAGGTCCGCCCAATAAAAATAACTCGTCACTATACAAAACATGCAGAAGGTTCTGTATTAGTTGAATTTGGCGCAACAAAAGTACTCTGTAATGCCTCCATTGATATAGGTGTCCCACGATTTTTAAAAGGTCAAAATCAAGGCTGGATCACAGCTGAATATGGCATGTTACCGCGCGCAACCAATACCCGTACTCAGCGAGAATCCGCCAAAGGTAAACAGACTGGGAGAACAATGGAGATTCAACGCCTTATTGGCCGCTCACTACGTGCAATGATTGATTTAGAGATCCTTGGCGAATATACCATTACCCTTGATTGCGATGTTATTCAAGCTGATGGTGGTACGCGTACCGCAGCAATAACTGGTGCATCAGTTGCACTACATGATGCCATTAATAAAATGTTAGATTCAGGTCAATTAACCAAAAGTCCGATAAAATTCCTAATTGCAGCGGTCTCTGTTGGAATTGTAAATGGCGAACCAATTTGCGATCTTGAATATATCGAAGATTCTAACGCGCAGACAGATATGAATGTCGTCATGAGCGAAGATGGAAGAATAATCGAAATTCAAGGTACAGCCGAGGGTGAACCTTTTACCCATGATGAGCTATTAAAATTACTCGATTTAGCGAAACAGGGTATTCAGTCGATTATTGAAAAACAGCAATTGGCATTAACTGAAAATTAATTAAGCAAGCGACTCATTTAGTCGCTTTCTTTTTGCAAACTTTTTACTGCATAGATAAAGTTGGAGAGATCTTCATGAAATCATACAAAAGTGAGTTTATTGAATTTGCCTTAGATAGACAAGCATTAAAATTTGGTGAATTCACCTTAAAATCTGGTCGTAAAAGTCCCTATTTTTTTAATGCTGGACTCTTTAATACTGGTAAAGATTTAGCACTTTTGGGGCGATTTTATGCTGCTGCACTGATGGATACCAATTTAGATTATGATGTCATTTTTGGGCCAGCATATAAAGGTATACCTATCGTATCTTCAACTGTTGTGGCACTTTCAGAACATCATAACGCTGATATTCCTTACTGTTTTAACCGTAAAGAGGCAAAAGATCATGGTGAAGGTGGTAATTTAGTTGGCAACTCAATCTATAAAAAAAGGGTGATGTTAGTTGATGATGTTATCACGGCTGGTACTGCAATTCGAGAATCAATGAAAATTCTTGAAGAGAATCAGTCAGAACTTGCTGGTGTATTAATCTGCCTTGATCGGCAAGAGAAAGGTCGAGGTGAACTCTCAGCCATTCAAGAGATCAAACAGCTTTATCATTGTGATGTCATCTCAATAATTACTTTAGATGATCTTATTCAATATCTCTATCAAGATCCAACTCGCAAGGATGAGGTTCAACTTGTTGAAGCATATCGTAAACAGTATGGGATTAATGCATAAATCACTTAATTTTAATTATCTATTTTTAATGCACTGTTTTTAATACGTTGTTTTTAATACACTGTTTTTAATGATCTATTTTCAATAATCGGTTATTAATAACTTATTGCTAATGACTTGCTCTAACTTAGATTGCAAAATCAAAAAGAAGTTGTTTATCTAATTGGGGATCAATCAAAGTTACCTGTAGCCCAATTAACCGTACACCTCGATCTTTACGGCGCTCCTGCCAAACTTTATGGGCCTGCTGGATTAAATCCTCTTTATCTAGCTTAGCCCAAACATGTTCTTGTGTAGTTAATTGAAAATCATCAAATTTAAATTTTACACCTTGCCTTGCAATCGATAAGTCTGAACGCACTTTTTTTAAACGATTTTCTAACTCATCATAGAGTCTATTAAGCATTGAAAAACAGTCATCCCAACTATGTATATCGTTAATTAACGTCTCTTCAACACCTATAGATTTACGTTGTCGATCGTTACAGACATCACGATCATCTATTCCTTGGCAACGTTCATATAAAACTCGCCCAAATTTACCAAACTGACTCAATAACTTAACCAGATCATAATTGATCACATCTTGGCACTGAAACAGCCCTAACTCAGCTAATTTTTTCTCGGTTACCTTCCCGACTCCAGGGATCTTCTTAAGTGGTAGAGATTGGATAAAAGGCATCACTTCATCAGGCGTAATTACATATTGTCCATTTGGTTTATTCATATCAGAGGCAATTTTTGCTAAAAATTTTAGCGGTGCAACACCCGCAGATGAGGTAAGGGATAACTCTTCAAAAATAGTTTTACGAATATCTTTTGCAATTAAAGTTGCTGAACCATGAAATAGAGGGCAGTGTGTAACATCTAAGTAGGCTTCATCTAACGATATGGCTTCAATCAATTTTGTATATCGACTAAAAATTTGCTGAAGCTGACCTGACACCTCTTTATAGACACTAAATCGACCAGAAACTATTTTAAGATTGGGACACAATTTTACCGCTTGCGCCATCGACATTGCACTATGGATACCATATTGCCGAGCAAGATAGTTTGCTGTGGCAACGACACCCCGCTTACGGGGATCGCCGCCCACTGCAATAGGTAAATTGCGATATTGAGGATTGTCTCGCATCTCAACTTGAGCATAGAAACAGTCCATATCGACATGAATAATTTTGCGCATAGTGTTAAATGGTTGTCACTTATAGATTAAGCAAAACAGCTGTATAAATAACCACTATGATAACGCAAAAAACGCTACTTTTAAATAGCGTTTTATGATGGGTTTTACTTTTTGGGTTTAGCTATGTTTTTAACTATATTTTTAATTATTTTTTAACTATAGTTATTAAAAATAAGATATTTAAAAATATAATTTTAATAATATGATGTTAGTCATATGGTTTAAAAACATAGCTTAAAATTATTGTTAAATATTGCGATAAACTATTTTACTGATTACGGTATTCAACAATATCTTCTATAGTAACAACAGGCATATCATGCGTTTTGGCAAATTGAACCACTTCAGGTGCTCTTGCCATTGTGCCGTCATCATTGGTTAATTCACACAGTACCGCAGCCGGTTTTAAGCCTGCCAAACTCACTAAATCAACCGAAGCTTCGGTATGACCACGACGGGTTAAGACACCACCCTCTTTTGCTACCAATGGGAAGACATGCCCTGGGTGATTAAGATCACTTGGTTTTGCATTATCAGCAACTGCTGCTTTAATAGTAGTAACCCGATCTGCGGCTGAAACACCTGTAGTTACACCATTAGCAGCTTCAATAGATATTGTAAATGCAGTATTATTTTTACTGGTATTATGGTTAACCATCATTGGTAAATCTAATGCATTGCAGGTAGTTTGCGGTAAACATAAGCAGACAATACCACTACCATAACGAATTGTTAATGCCATTTGCGGTGCTGTTATCGTCTCGGCTGCCCAAACTAAATCGCCCTCGTTTTCGCGATCTTCATCATCTAAAACAAGAACACCTTTACCTGCTTTAATTGCATCAATTGCCTTTTGGACACGTTCAATTGGCGTACCAAACTCTTGCAGATTAAATTGATTCATTATCGATCTCCTTTTTAATATCTTTAACCTATCCGCATCTCTTTGGTGCGTTTACGTTCCGTTTTACGAATCATAAGCCATGAGATAAATCCGATAATACCGACAATTAATAGAATAATCGTTGCTAATGCATTTATTTGCGGATCAACACCAAGGCGAACTTTTGAGAAGATCAACATCGGTAAAGTCGTCGCACCTGGACCGGCTACAAAACTGGCAATCACAAGATCATCAAGTGATAAGGTAAAAGCGAGTAACCAACCAGAAATCAGTGCTGGAATAATCATCGGTAGTGTGATTACAAAAAAGACTTTAAGTGGATTAGCACCTAAATCTAAAGCTGCCTCTTCAATCGATTTATCAAGTTCTCTTAATCTTGCACTGACTACAACAGTAACATAAGCAGTACAAAATGTAACATGCGCCATCCAGATGGTAATTGCACCACGATCTTTTGGATACCCAATCGTCTGCCCCATTGCAACAAACAGTAATAACAGTGCTAATCCAGTAATAACATCTGGCATGACAAGGGGAGCTGTGGTCATAAAGGAGAAGAGATTTGCACCACGAAAACGCCTAAAACGGATAATCGCATACGATGCTAAAGTACCCAAAATAGTAGCTAATGTTGCAGCAGCACAGGCAATAAACAGACTTAAACCAACTGCTTTAAGTAGAGCTTCATTATTGATCAGTTCAAAATACCAGTTAAAGGAGAATCCTGCCCATACAGTCACAAGCCTTGAACTGTTAAATGAGTAGATCACCAATATAATCATTGGAATATATAAAAATGAGAAGATAGTAACAAAAATTAACCCTTTCAAACTTTTACATAATAGCGCAATGGTAATGGCACAGGTAATAATTAGTGCGAATATCAGGCAGTTATAATAGGTACTTATGCTATTAATCATACTCCATGGATCTGATGCAATACAGAGTGCTAATAGATAAGAGATGATTGATGACGCATAAAAGAGAATTACGGCGCTCCGTAAGGTAACTGATATACGACTGACAATATTAAGAGCAGTAATAATTAGACAAACTATTAACAGATCAAGATGTTTAAAACCGATAGACCAAGGGATAAATAGATCTTTAACGATTATTAATAACCCCCAAAATAGATAAGCGGCTACTGTTATTAGGATAAATTCAACTAATGATCTAACAACAAAATGTTGACGCGATACCACTGTTCGAAACATATCTAGCTTTAACATAGCATTATGTAGTAAATTTGAAAATGTCACCATCTATTTGCCTCCCATTTGCCGATTTTGGAATTTATTAAAATAGAAGATCGGCACAATCAAAATTAATAACATAATTGATGCCACTGCTGATGCTGCTGGCCAATCACGATTATTGAAAAACTCCTGCCATAATACCTTACCTATCATTAAGGTATCTGAACCACCCAATAGTTCTGGGATAACATATTCACCAACGGCAGGGATAAATACCAACATTCCGCCCGCAATAACACCACCTTTGGTTAATGGCATAATAATTTTGAAAAATGTCTCTAATGGTTTGCAGCCAAGATCTAATGCAGCTTCAATTAAAGTAGTATCTACCTTGCTTAATGATGTATAAATCGGTAACACCACAAAAGGTAGATAGGAGTAGACAATTCCAATATAGACAGCAATATTGGTATTAATAATAATCAGAGGGTGATCGATAACGCCTAACCACTCTAAAAAATTATTAAGTAATCCATTATTTTTTAAAATGCCCATCCATGCATAGACACGAATTAAAAATGAGGTCCAAGAGGGTAAGATAATGAGTAATAATAGAATATTTCGAGTAGTTGGTTTACATTGTGTAATCGCCCATGCGAGTGGATAACCTAATAAAATACATAAAAATGTTGAAACAGCAGCAATTTTTAATGACTGTAAATAGGCATTGATATAGAGAGTATCACTAATAAGATTAAGATAATTGCCAAAATTGAGGGCGATATTTAATATGCCATCTTCAAAATTTAACAGATCCGTATAAGGTGGGATCGCTCGAATCATTTCAGAGAAGCTAATTTTAAAGACAATTAAAAACGGTAATAAAAATAGCAGTAACATCCATAAATAGGGGATGGCTATTACAACCAGACGACCATAAAGTGTCATCAAATCTGATTTATCATCTAATTTACGCTTCTCTCTTCCTGCAAAAATGATAGTAACCAATCCAACAGGTAAAAATACCCAACTCCCAGCAATAATCAGGCGATAGGCAAAATTTGATGGTCTATATTGCGTTAATAGTAATCCAGATAAAGAGAGTAGAAAACAGCATGACATTGCAATAATTATTGCCTCTAAAAATGGAGGTACAGTGTCAATACTGTTTGAATAGAGATAGATAGCTAATAGTTCAATACCATTTAGAAACAGACCCAATACGATTTTTCGCATTACTCAATCCTCGCTCCGTTACTCTGCCAATACAACACAGCTATCAATATCCCACGAGAGATATATCTCATCTCCCCAAGTTGGCATACCTTTCCGGTAACGATGTTCATTCTGTAATTGCGCAATTATAATCTGCCCACTAGCTAGTTTTACATGATAGATTGAGAGATCACCTAGATAGGCGATATCAACTACTTCACCACCTGCATAGTTATATCCAGTATCAGGAATGGCATCACAAAGTTTAATCTTTTCAGGACGAAGCGCTACTTGAATAGGCACCCCTTCAACCGCAGGAGAGTCATAATCAACTTTTAATGGATGTTTTAACATTGGACAGTTAATAATCAATCCATCTTCAAGTGTATCTTGTAACATCCCCTCAAATATATTTACTGATCCGATAAATTGAGCGCTATAACGGCAATTCGGATGTTCATAGATCTCTTCCGGTTCACCTATTTGAACAAATTGCCCTTTATTCATGATGGCAATACGACCAGCCATGGTCATCGCCTCTTCTTGATCATGGGTTACCATAACGCAGGTCGCTCCCACTTTCTCTAAAATATTGACCACTTCAAGCTGCATACGATCTCTTAACTGTTTATCTAATGCACCCATTGGTTCATCTAAGAGCAATAATTTTGGTCTTTTAGCTAAAGAACGGGCTAAAGCAACACGCTGACGTTGCCCACCAGAGAGCTGATGCGGTTTACGCTTACCATACTGCTCCATATGTACAAGAGCTAACATCTCTTTAACGCGACTTTGGATCTCTGCTCGGCTCAAATTATCCTGCTTCAAACCGAAAGCGATATTTTGCTCAACTGTCATGTGAGGAAAAAGTGCATATGATTGGAACATCATATTGATTGGTCGATTATAAGGGGGAACTGATGAGAGATCTTTACCATCAAGAATTATCTGACCTGCTGTCGGTTGCTCAAAACCAGCTAGCATACGTAGAAGTGTTGATTTACCACTACCAGATGCGCCTAATAACGCAAAAATTTCACCTTCATAAATGGTCAAATTAACATCATCTACTGCGTAATATTCATCGTTAAACACTTTAGTTAGATTTTTAATCTCTAAAAGCGGCGTTATCATCTTTTTTTTAGGCTGAACCTGAATTGTTGTTTTATTATTCACTGGCACTTTTCCTCATAACAACAAGTCAAAAAAACGAAACGGAAAGATTAATCTAATCCTTCCGTCTACTATTTTCTCTGTATCTATAATCTTGTGATCAATCTCACTGATATAGTTCTGGGTTTTACAGGAACCCATTAAAGGTATAAAAACCTATTTTACTCTATTTATCGGCAGAAGATAATGAATAGAACTTTAAAAAACCGGTTGTTTACAAAAACTGTTATTTATAAAAACAATTATTTATAAAACAGTTATTTATAAAACTATCATTTATAAAAATGGTTATTTACCGGTTTTCATTTTTGTCCAAGTTCGAGTAATAATTCGATCAAGCTTTGGATCCTGCACCTTTAAAGTAAATAATTTTTCCATCACTTCTGGTTTAGGGTAGATCGCCGGATCATTTTTGATGTCGGTTTTTACAAACTCATCATTAGCAACTTTATTGGCGCTAGCGAATTTTACATCGTTAGTCACTTGTGCTGCAATTTCTGGTTTCATTATAAAATTTAGAAATTCAAGAGCTGAATCTACATTTTTAGAATCCTTTGGAATTGCCAAAGTATCAAAAAAGACTAAAGCGCCCTCTTTAGGAATTTGATAACCGATATGGACACCATTATGTGACTCATTAGCTCTATCACGTGATTGTAAAATATCACCTGACCAACCTAAAATCACACAAATATCACCATTAGCGAGATCAGTAATATATTGTGATGAGTGGAAATAACGGATATTTGGTCGAACTTTAGCTAATAGATCATAAGCAGCACCGGTATAATCTTTTGCATCAGTACTATTTGGATCTTTCCCTAAGTAACGCAAAGCACTTGCAAAGATTTCAGTAGGGGCATCTAAAAATGCTACACCGCAATCTTTAAGTTTTTCCATATTCTCAGGTTTGAAAACTAAATCCCAACTATCAACAGGTGCATTTTCACCTAGTCGCTCTTTAACTTTATCGATGTTATAACCAATACCTGTCGTCATCCAAACATAAGGAATCGCGTATTTATTATCAGGATCATGATTTGCCATCAATTTCATCAAATTGGGGTCAAGATTTTTCCAATTAGGGAGTTTACTTTTATCTAAAGGTAGATATATATCTGATTGAATCTGTCTAGCTAAAAAGCTATCTGAAGGGGAGACAACATCAAACCCAGAGTGACCCGCCATCAATTTACCTTCAAGGACTTCATTTGAATCGTAAACATCATAAACCAGCTTAATACCGGTCGACTTTTCAAAATCAGAGATAGTTTGGGAACCAATTTGCCCTGCCCAGTTATAAAAGTGCACAACGCGCTCTTTGGCAACAGCAGATTGAGAGAATGCTAGTGAAATACCAGCGATGATTGAAAGAATTTTTTTACGTTGAGTAAACATGCTCACCACTTCTCCTCTAGGGATATTACATGTCAAACACAAGCCCATTATTTAAACTTTATCACTCTCAAAAATGAGAGATTTTATAAAGCAGAATAACAAGCCCCAAATTTTACCGCATCTACTACTAAAATAACGATTTATCTAATTAATATTAATTATATTAACTGTAATAACCGCATAATATCACGATGAAACCGAGGTAATTAGGTAACACTTCTACCATTTTTGCCCATGAAAAAGTGCAACATAAATAGGTAAAATCCACCTCACATTACCGTGCATAAAATACCCTATTTTGCAAATATGTCTACCTAAAAAAGTGAAAATTTTCACTTTAAAAATTAAGTGTTTATATTTTAATCAATCGGACCGATGATTGGTATTATAAAATGATAGAAAAGATCAGTAATCCTAATACATTTAACCCTAAAACATTTAATTCTAAAACATGAGGTAAATTTATCTTGAATGATATAGTTGTAAACAGTTTTACAACTAATGGTAAGTGTGATTTTTATCTCTTATTGATTCAACTTCATCATAACTGGCAAAATCTTCTTGTGAAAGAAGAACATCATGACTATTTAACTCATTAATAATATGTAAAACCTCTTTTTCAGTCTCGGTAAAAAATAGCATAAACTGAGTTTCTGCTATGCCAACTGAACTACCTAGTACATGACGAAAAATCATTTTAGGGTAAACTTCATCAGGCACATCAAGGAAGATCTTAACAAAATGCGAGGATGCATTAATTTGACTCAGTTCGGCCTGTAGAGAGATGACAGTTGAGGGCTTGACTTCAACAATTATTGAAAAAGAGATCACTCCATCTATCAGATCAAGCTTAGCATCAAAAATATCAGCACTGTTACGTAAATAGGCTATATGCAAAGCATCACAATAACCACATTGATAACTTTCAATACCCATTTTATCTAACCAATTTGATATTGTTGATAAATCTGGAATGATCAACTTCATATAATTTAGACCACACTTATTTAGATATGCAAGAAAAGATAAAATTTTTTTACTACAAACCATATAAAAAAACCGCCGATTAATATCGGCGATTAGAGTTTAAAAAAATTACTCAATCACAGCGGATTCAGCTTTTCCTTTGACTGTCCAAATCTGATATTTAACCTGTAGATCAGATGGGGCGTAGACAACAATTGGTAATTTACTATTATAATCTAAAACAGCAAGACTATGATTTAATGTCACAAACTCTGTTTTGGTTTCAGTGGTTGGACAAGCCATCATTGTAGAGACCATGCCATTATTACGGTCAACACCTTCAACTACATAGTAATAATAACCCCAACCTTGTAGCTCCTCTTTCTTTATAGTTCCAGCTAATTTATGCAAATTACAATCCACTTCACTATTTTTGCCAATAATTAACTCTACACGGAAGTTATCTTCATCACCCTTTTTCGGTACATTTACAACATACCTTGTATATCCTGCTTTAGCTTCAGGGAAAGGGGCAACACTATTAAGATTAGCCGTTTTTGATGATTTATCAGATTGTGATGAGTTTGGAGTAGCACAAGCTGAAAGCAAAGTGCCAAGAAGCATAACGGTTATAAATGGTAATTTCAACATAGTTGCAATTCTACTTTTTTTCATCTTAGTTTCTCTCATTTAAAGTCTCCTTTACGTAACAGTATGGATAAGCTTTTATCATATGATTTTAAGGATAATGTGCGTATAATAACACTGTTTGCTTAAAATCCATCTACCTCTTAACTTTTTTATTTTACGACAATTTATGTGGAATCAACATGTCATCAACCAAAAATAGTTACGATCTATTAAAACTCATTTTTAATTTACTGATTATCGGACTCCTCATTATTTTCACTTTTCGGGTTGTAGAGGTTTTCCTATTTGGCTTTTTCTGGGCTGTCATGGTGGTAATTGCTACATGGCCTTTAATGATTAAAATTCAACATATTTTATTCAATAAACGGATCTTATCTGTGATGGTAATGACCGTTATTTTATCGCTATTTTTCATAATCCCTTTTATTTTAATTATTTTTAGTATTACTAAAAATGGGCACTATTTAATTGAGTGGACTAAAACACTTCCACTGCAATCACTACCAAGTTTAGATTGGATGAGTCGAATTCCTCTTTTTGGTGAAGAGTTACACCAAAAATGGCTAGAGGTGATCAAAACTGATGGATCTGATTTAATTAAATATGCGCAACCCTATATTGGCACAATGATCTCTTGGATGTTAGAACAGGCAGCAAATATTACCGTTTTCGCTTTCCATGGCGGTGTCATGATTGTATTTAGTGCTCTGCTCTATCTCAAAGGGGAGTTAGTGACTAAATATATCTATCTACTTGCGAATCGACTCTCTACCCAATATGGTGCAATTGCTGTAACCTTAGCTGGGCAATCCATTCGTGCAGTTGCGCTTGGTGTTGTGGTAACGGCGATAACCTTAACCTTAATTGGTGGGCTCAGTTTTATTCTGACTGATCTCCCCTATGCCGGCGTTATCACTTTTATCTTATTTATCTGTTGTGTCGCCCAAATTGGGCCTGTAATTGTGATGTTAGGTGCTATCATCTGGCAATTTTGGGTTGGTCACACTATCTCAGCAATTATTCTGATTGTTGTTGCGATAATATTAACTACATTAGATAGTGTTATGCGCGCCTACTTAATTAAAAGAGGGGCGGATCTGCCATTCTTGTTAATTCTTTTCGGTGTAATTGGTGGTCTCTTTAGTTTTGGTCTTATGGGTCTATTTATTGGGCCGGTCGTGCTCGCTTTAAGTTATAAATTAATCTGGGCGTGGATAGATGAATATAAACAGCCCATTAATCCATAAATCATCCCGTTAACTGCAAGTTCTCGGGATGATTATTTTATTTGTTAAAATATGTTATGCTATGCAACATCTTAGTTAATCTAATTAAACAGAGTTTTGACACTTTTATTAAATGGCATTTTTATATTGATCAGTTATTTATCTAAAATAATAAATAGTAGATTTTTAAATTCTGTCTCTTTTGAAAACTTGTCATTATGACTATATTAAATAATAGTTTATTAAACAGTAGTTTATAAAAAACAGTATCAATATGCGTATACCTTTTATCAAATATAATCATCAAAAACATCTTGATGAGTTACCTAAAATAGAGCAACGTGCCTCAGATTATCATATCTTATATGACCCTAAAACATATCGGTTAACACTATTAGATCTGATCCAAAATGCAGAAAAACGCATCTATATTATTGCTCTCTATCTTGAACGTGATGAAGCGGGAAGAGAGTTGTTAGAGGCACTCTATCAAACCAAAATTGAAAAACCACAACTTGATATCAAAATTTTTGTTGATTGGCACCGTGCGCAACGTGGACGGATTGGCGAAAAATCGGGCGAAAGTAATGCACATTACTACCATGCAATGCGCCAAAAATATCCAAATGTTGATATCCCTATTTTTGGTGTTCCAATCAATCGCCGCGAAGTTCTTGGCGTTTTACATCTTAAAGGCTCAATTATTGATGATACTGTCCTCTATACTGGTGCCAGCATTAATAATGTCTATCTGCATAAATTAGAGAATTACCGCTACGATCGCTATCACATTATCACCAATAAACAGTTAGCTGATAGTATGGTCAACTATATTAATGATTATTTTCTCACATCTTCTGCTACCCAAAGATTAGATAGTGGGGAACACAAAAGCCGTAAGCAGATAAAATCTGATATAAAAGAGCTGCGTCACCAATTAATGAGTGCCAATTATGGTTACCAAGGTGATGCCAATAATAATCAGTTATCGGTGACACCAATTGTAGGGGTAGCCAAAAATAACGCCTTAAATAAGATCATCCATCACCTAATCAATATCACTCAAGAGAAAGCAACCTTCTGTACGCCCTACTTTAATCTTCCTAATATCATCATGCGTGATATTATCCGGTTACTGCGTAAAGGTCGGCAAGTTGAGCTAATTATCGGCGATAAAGTGGCAAATGATTTCTATATTCCTGAAGATAAACCGTTTAATATCTCTGGTGGTCTGCCTTACCTTTATGAGATCAACCTACGTAACTTTATTGAACGTCTACAACACTATGTTGATAAAGGGCAGTTGATCATTCGGCTATGGCAAGATGGTACAAATAGTTATCACTTAAAAGGGATCTGGATCGATAACGAGTGGATCTTAATTACCGGTAATAACTTAAACCCTCGTGCTTGGCGTCTTGATCTAGAAAATGGCATTTTACTACATGATCCTAAACATGAACTACAACAGCCGCTTGAAAAAGAGCTTGATACTATACGTGAGAAGACAACACTGATTACCCATTTTCAACAAATTCAAGCAAGTCAATTCTATCCAAAACAGGTACACAAATTGATCAAACATCTTAGTCGAATCCGCATAGATCGAATCATTAAACGTCTGCTTTAGGGTTTTGGTTTAAAGTTTTGCTTTAGGGTTTTAATGTAATTTGTTTTAGGGTTTTGCTTTAGAATTTAAGAAAAATAGATCATTCCATAGCCACTTAATAAGAGAAACGGACCAAATGGAATGATTTTTACCCCTTTTTTACCAAAAAAACAGCTTAAAATCAGATAGTAAATAATCCCTAACAGGCAAGCGATAATAAGCAGAATTGGCAAATTAGGGTAGGCGATCCAACCACCCAAAGCGGCGAGTAATTTAATATCACCTCCACCAAGTCCCCGTTTTTTAGTAAAGAGATAAAATAGCGATGAGGGTACTTTTAATAAGAGGTACCCAGCAAAAATACCTGAAAGCGCCATATCGACAGAGAGAGAACCCAAATTAAAATAGGCAGAAATTAAACCCAACCACATTAACGGTTGGGTTAACAGATCAGGTAACAGGTAAAAGTGAAAATCGATTAAAGCAAGAAGTAAGAACCAACAGAGCAGTAACTGCAATAAAAAAGTTTTATTATTTAACCCTTTATCTATTGATATAAACAGAAATAGAGATCCCATTAATAGTTCGATAAGTGGATAGTAACAACCGATTTTACAGTGGCAATAATAGCAACGCCCCTTTAAAAACAGCCATGAAAGCAACGGAATGAGCTGCCAATAACGCAGTTGTGACTGGCAATTAGGGCATTTTGAGCGAGAAGCTGTAATTTCCACAACATAATTGGCAACTGATTGATGAGGTGAAAAGCGGCAAAAAGCCACATAGATAAAACTCCCCATAGATGCACCAACCGAAAACAGCAAAATATAGCTTAATATTGAGTAGAAAAGATATATCGCCATTAATGGATAACATCCCCGAGTTGAAACATCGGCAGATACATAGCAATAATTAAGCCTCCAATAATAAAAGCTAATATCAGCATCAGTAGTGGTTCAAATTTTTGGCTGAGATTATCTGTCAGCTCTTCACTCTGTTCGCGATAATAACTTGCCAATTTTTCGAGCATTAGATCTAGCGATCCTGACTCCTCACCAACGCGAATCAACTGAAAACAGAGAGGCGGAAAGATAGCATATTGGCTAACTGCATAACTAAAAGGATCTCCCCGTTTAATAATCTCAATCATCTGCCATACAGCCTGTTTATAACGAAAATTATTGATAGTATTAGCAGCCGCATTTAAGCCAGATAAGAGCGGAATCCCCGCTTTTTGGGTGACTGATAAAGTCTGAAATAGTTGTGTTAAAGAGCCAATCTGAATAATTTTACCAAAGAGGGGTAGATGGCTACACCACGAATCGATCTTGGTCTGATAAACGGTTTTAATATATCTCCAATAAACTGTAAAAGATCCTATAGCTAAGATGAGTAACAGCAAACCATTACGCTGCAAAAAGAGTGAACAATCAATAACTAATTGAGTAAAAGGTGGCAGCTTAGCATCAAAACTGGCATAGACATCTGCAAATTTTGGTAAGACAAAAAGTAGCATAACTAAGGTAACAATCACTGAGACAAAGAGCAGAAAAATTGGGTAACGTAGTGCCCGTTTTATCCGTTTCTGTAGTTGTAACGACCGTTCGATCTGGATGACCAGCTGCCCAAAACTCTCATCTAACTGACCTGTTAACTCCCCTATTGCAACAATCTCACAATAGAGTGGCGAGAAAATTTCACGATAGTCAGCCAACACCTGCGAAAGTTGCTCCCCTTTTAACAGTTTGCGCTTAATCTCATTAAGCAGATATTGCCACTCTAGCGTATGCTGCTCAGTGGCGAGCAGCGTTAAACTCTCAACTATAGGGAGTCCCGCTTTTAACATTGTGGCTAGCTGTTTAGTAATAGTTAAGAGCGCCGGTAAACTAAATATTGTTGCTCTAATCCGCTTACTTGCGCGAATTCTTATAGCAAACTGCCCCTGTTTTAAAAGTTCTCTTCTTGCATCTTGCAGTGAGGTAGCAATCAGTTGTTGTTGATTAAAATCAACATCATACCAAATATAGAGACGCTTCATGATCTCAAACAGTCGCTACTATTTAAATTGGTAAACCCTAAAACACGCTCTATCTCAGCAAATGATGTAACGCCCGATTTAACTAACTCGCACCCTGCTGTTGGTATCATCTGTTGCGGTGTGATTGGTCGTTGATTGACTATCTGTTGTTGGATTTCAGGCGTGATAACTAAAAACTCATAGATACCAACACGACCATGATAACCACCAATACAGTGTTGACAGCCGGTCGGTAAAAAATGGGTATAATTCTGTAAGTCATTAAAAGTGATCTTATCTTCTGCTTGCCTTTTACAGTGTTTACACAATTTCCGTACTAACCTTTGGGCAATAACCAACTGTAAACTTGATGCTAAAAGGTAGTTGGCAATACCCATCTGATTAAGGCGTGTAATCGCCTCTATAGTTGAATTTGTATGCAGTGTTGAGAGCACCAGATGCCCTGTCTGAGCCGCTTGAATAGCAATGGCAGCTGTCTCATAATCGCGTATCTCACCAACCATTAAAACATCTGGATCTTGTCTTAGTAGCGCCCTCAAGATCTGTGCAAAAGTGAGCCCCGCCTTTAAATTTACTTGAGTCTGATTAATACCCGCAACTGTTATCTCAATCGGATCTTCAACACTACAGATATTACGATCGATCTGATTAATACTTTTTAAACCGCTATAAAGGGTCACCGATTTACCACTTCCTGTAGGTCCGGTTACTAAAATTAATCCTTGTGGAGCTTGTAAACATTGACTAAATAGTGATAAATCTGCTTTAGATAATCCTAGCGCTGTAAGTAATAGCTGCTGTTCTTGATTATCCATTACACGTAGGACAATTTTTTCGCCACCAACAACTGGCAAGGTTGAGATACGCATTGCATAGTTATTGATAATCAACTGACCATCTTGCGGAAGTCGTTGCTCTGCAATATCAAGTTTAGCCATAATTTTAAGCCTTGCCGCAATCTGTTTAGCCATCTCAATTGGGAAGTTAAACATCATCTGTAATACACCATCAATACGCATCCGCACTCTATAACTGGTCTTATACGGTTCAAAATGGATATCTGATGCCCGTTTAAGCAGTGCATCAAGCAAAATCTGGTCAATATTTTCAATTAATTGCCCGTTAGGCATAGTAACTCCTCTGCTACTTGAAACTATCTTTAGATCGCTATTTGTCTAAATAGGATTGATTCATCACGATTAAAATTTGAAAATATCTTCACAAGCAGTAACAAGATTGAGATTTGCAGAGTTAGCCAAGCAGCTTCGTGACCACTCTAAATTACCCTGATCCGAGTTTATGGTAGGAGTTAATGTTGTGGTTAAACCCTCTAATGCGCTCTTGCCAGTTAAGGTAATTACGCCCGAGACAACATCGACTGCTGCAACATAGTTTGTCGTTCTTGATAATGGCACGCCATTGCTTCCCTTATTACAGCTCTTTATCGATCCCTGTTCTAAAGCACAGATCTCAATCGCGGTTTTATAAGGTGTCATTGTCTGTAACATATCGGTTAATGCTGCTTTTTTAATATATCCTTGATAAGCTGGTAGACCAATTGCGGATAGAATTGCAATTACCACAATTGCAATCATCAACTCAAACAGTGTAAAACCACCCTCATTTACCATATTTTTTGTCACTAAATCGCCCTCTGCTTTACTCTTGAATAAGATAGGAGTGCTTTATAACATGACAAAAAAATGAAATAATGTTTTAACTTTTGGTATGTGAACTAACATCCAAATAGATATTAATTTTGAATAAAAGAGCAGTAAAATTGCGATCTCTTTCGCATTTTTAACTGATTAATTAAATAGAAAGAACTTTATAGGAATAGTCTTAATGCAAGTTCAAATTGTTGATGGTTGGTTACAAGGCGAAATGAAGGTGACCCAGATTATTTCACCATTTTATAATGAGAGACCAGCAGATTGCCCTATTACGCTACTTGTGATCCATAATATCAGCCTGCCACCGAATAAATATGGTGGACCTCATGTTGCAGAGCTTTTCACGGGTAAGCTTGATCCAGATGGTGATCCCTATTTTCAAAACATCTATCAGATGCAAGTATCTAGCCATCTCTTTATCCGTCGTGATGGTGAAATCATTCAATTTGTCCCTTTCAATAAACGTGCGTGGCATGCGGGCAAATCTCTATTTAATGGGAGAGAGAACTGTAATGACTTCTCAATTGGAATTGAGATGGAGGGATCTGATAACGACGCTTTTACAGAGATCCAGTATGCACAACTAGCAAAAATAACCGATATATTAAAAAGTAGTTACCCAATACAAAATATAGTAGGTCATAGTGATATAGCCCCAGATCGAAAAACCGATCCGGGTCCCTATTTTGAGTGGCAGAACTATTTAAATAGATTAGATAAGCGTTAATCAGATAATAAATAAAGAGATAGAGATATGAACTACGAAAAAATTATGCAACAACAACTTGCTTTAATCAAACAAGAGATGCAGAAAATCAACTTATGGCAAGGTACCCCGCCAACTGAAGAGGCTTTTCGAAGCGAACAACCTTTTGCTCTCGATAGCATGCAAGCTGATGAGTGGTTACAGTGGATCTTTATCCCAAAAATGGAAGCGCTAATTGACGCTAAATCCTCTTTACCACGCAACTTTGCGCTCTTTCCCTATTTTGAAGAGGCATTTAAAGATTACCAAGAGAGAGAGTTTTTACTAAATCTCATTAAAGAATTAGATCAGTTATCAGCAAACCATACTATAAAATAATTAATAACTAACTATTTATAACTAACTCTTTATAACTAATAATCTAAATCTTATCTTGTGCCATCATAAAAAGAGAGCTGCATATTTGCAGCTCATAACTTATTTTTAACTGATATAACTCTTTAACCGATACGACTCTTTAACTGATACTAACCTTTTAACTAATACTACTCTTTAACTGGTTTTACAAAGAGACAGAAGATAAATGAGATGATCAACATTATTACAGCAATCCAATAGATCGCATGGTGACCATAGGTTTCAGAAATTATTCCTTGAAACATTCCTGCTAAAATAACACCACAAGTCACACCATTATTAAAGAGTGTCGATGCAACCCCCATACGAGTGGGCAGCAGATCCTGAAAATAGATGATCCCAATATTAGCGACAATCCCAATAAAGATCGCATTAAAAATCTGTAGCACTAATAGCGCCACCTCATTACGAAATAGTAAAATACCGCTATAAAATATAAGACCACTACAGATTGCAATAAAAAAGAGATTACGCTTACCAACTTGTGGTACAAGGAAGCTTGACATTAGCATAATGGGAATCTCCAATCCGGCAGCAAGTCCCATTAAATGACCCGGTAACGTGTCAGGAAGATGTAAAGTAGAATCGACATAGAGTGGCATGTCGATAAGATACATCATATTGGCAGTCCACATAAAAACGGTTGATAAAAAGAGAAAGACCACATTTTTATTTTTAAAAATTGGCTGATTTGCCTTAGCTACATCCTCAATTGATTTGGATAGTGGGATAGGATTTTTGGCGACCGATGGTAGAAAAAAGAGCACAAAGAAGATGGAGATGATAAACATCATTGCACCACTTAAATACATAGCCGTAAAACCATAATGGATGACTAGCGTAAATGATAATGGTGGACCAATTACCCAAGCTAGCGAGAGTTGCGCACGAATTAATGAGTTAAAGGCAACTACATTGCGCCCTGTTCTCACCGCATATTCACGCGCTAAGGCAAAAATTTGTGGCATACCAGCAGAAGCAAGTGCGGCAAAAAAGACACCAACAGTAATTAAAACAAAATAGTAACGCGTAAAAGCAAAGGTGAGACTATTGCAGATCCCCATCACACAGCAAAATATTACAATATTACGTCTATCCCCCTTTCTATCAGAGTATTTGGCTAATAAAAAACTACCAACAATACTTGCTACTGCATTAACTGAATAGAAAAGCCCGACAAACATTGGAGAAGCTTTGATATCGAACGTTAAAAAACGACTTAAGGTGGGAGATTGTAAAGCACCGGCTACGCCAATAATAAAGGTGGTAAGAAGAAAGGCAGAGAAGATAACACTACTTTTTTGTCGGAATGAATTGTGGATTAAATTTGCCATATAAACCTCAATTACCATAGAGTGATTGATCTATTATATACCAAATTAATTTATTTTTTGATAAATCCGTGTACAATTATTATTATTGATGAGTAGAGATAACGTTATGTTATACAATAACAATTCAAAAAATAGTGATGAAACAGAGTCTAAAAAGCGTGATCAAAATAGCTACCATATAACCCATATCCACCCTCTACCAAATAACAAACTAAACTCTGAGCATGACCTTATTATTGATAACTCAAATAGTGACGAAACAAAATTAGTTTGGCACATTATGGGAATGGATTGCGCTCACTGCGCACAAACCATTGAAAATGGGTTAAAACCGTTATCTAACAAAATATCCCGTCTTAAAATTATCTTTGCCACAGAAAAACTTGTAGTCTGGCTACTTAAATCAGATCAAAAAACGGTTAAATTAATTGAGAACAAAATAGTTGAACTCGGTTTTACACCGATTTTAGAGACAACTGATCACCCGATCCAATCCAAAAAAGCAGATAAAAAAGCGTTCCAACCACTTATTACTGTGGGACTACTGATCATAATTAGCTATCTTATACAACTAACAGCCCCGCTCTATAGTAAATACGCCTTTATTGTGACAGCAATAGTTGGTTTAGTGCCTATTACTAAAAAAGCGGTGACGCTTTTCCGAAGTGGTACCCCATTCTCGATTGAGACATTACTAACTATCTCAGCAACTGGCGCCCTTTTTATTGGCGCAGCCGAAGAGGCTTGCATGGTTATCTTCCTCTTTATGATTGGCGAGATGTTAGAGGCTATCGCCACAAATAGAGCCAAAAAAGGGATCTCATCTTTAGTAAACTTAATGCCCCAAGAGACAACAATAATAAAAGAGGGTAAACGTTATATCGTTGCTACAAACAGTTTAAAACCGAACGATATTATCGAGATATCTGCCGGTGGTAGATTACCTGCTGATGTTAAATTAATAAGTGATACAGCAGTTATTGATGAGAGTGCATTAACTGGTGAGTCTATCCCAGTAAACTACTTTACCAATGATAAGATTATGGCAGGATCACTGGTGGTCGATAAAACTGTTCAACTCCAAGTCATATCAAAAACAGGGGAAAATGCGATTGATCGTATTTTACAACTAATTGAAGATGCAGAAGATCGTAAAGCACCTATTGAACGGTTTATTGATAAATTTAGTCGCTATTACACCCCTATAATTCTGCTGTTGGCTATTCTCATTATTACTATTCCTCCCCTCTTTCTTCATGCCGACTGGTATAGATGGATCTATCGCGGTTTAACGCTACTCCTTATTGGCTGTCCTTGCGCACTTGTGATCTCAACCCCTGCTGCCATTACATCGGCACTCTCAAATGCCGCTAAATTTGGTGTGTTGATTAAAGGGGGGATAGCTTTAGAGAATATTGGTGCAGTAAAAGTTATCGCTTTTGATAAAACCGGCACGCTAACGGAAGGGAGACCACAGATTACCGATATTTTATTATCATCTACCGAACAAAATAACGTAACAGCGATATCACAAAATGAGTTACTAGAATTAGCTGCCGCCATCGAAATAGGCTCCAACCACCCTTTAGCAAAGGCGATTGTTGATGAAGCACTAACCAAAAAGATCAATATCAAACCTGCTGATAACCGTAAAGCTTTACCTGGCATCGGTGTACAAGGCGATATTGACGGTAAAACCGTGACAATTAGATCACCTAACAAGATGAGCGATATAGCGCTCAGTGAGGATGATAAGCGGCTTATTTTACAACTCGAAGAGCGTGGCAAAACCGTCGTCGTTATTGAATCAAAACAGATAGACTTTAGTAAAATAGACAGTAATAAAATAGAATCTAATGAAAAAGAGTATAAAGAAAATGAATCAGATAAAAAAGCACTTGATGAATTAGATACAGATAAAAAAATCCTCGGTATCATTGCACTACAAGATAGATTAAGAGCTGATGCCAGCAAAGCGATAAAAGAGCTGCATGTTTTAGGGTTAAAAACGGTTATGTTAACTGGCGATAACCGCCGAGCTGCTAAAGCCATCGCAGATGAACTTAATATTGACTATTTTGCAGAGCTGACACCTGCCGAAAAGCTGATTGAAATTGAGAAGATCCACAAAATTACACCCATTGCCATGGTTGGTGATGGCATTAATGACTCACCAGCTATGAAGAGCGCCACAGTAGGTATCGCAATGGGTAGTGGCAGCGATGTGGCATTAGAGAGCGCTGATGCTGCACTCACAAAAAATAGCCTGCTCAGTTTACCAACCCTGATCCGCCTCACAAGGTTTGCTAACCGCAATATTCGGCAAAACATTACGATTGCGCTAGGCATAAAAGCGCTATTTCTTATCACCAGTATATTAGGTATTACGGGACTCTGGTTAGCCGTATTAGCTGACTCAGGGACAACCGCCATTGTCACCGCCAATGCACTGCGACTACTTAGATTCAAAGATAAAAGATGATTAAAGATAATTGATAACGTTAATCTTTTGTAACTAACTATTGATAACGGTTAATACGATTTTTAATGCAGCAAAATGGCTAAATAAAATGGCAATATTCTCTTGAAAAGCGCTATTTTACTCCCACATAGTGACTATCAATCTTACTAGGACAATAACTTAAAACCAATTTGAGGTATTCATCAATGAGCAAAGCAAGCACTGAAACTCGCGGATTTCAATCTGAAGTCAAACAACTTCTGCATCTAATGATCCACTCTCTCTACTCAAATAAAGAGATCTTTCTACGTGAACTCATCTCAAATGCATCTGATGCTGCTGATAAATTACGTTTTAAAGCGTTAGAAGATGCGAATCTTTACGCTGGTGATACTGAATTAGGTGTTCGCATCTCAACCGATAAAGAGGCTGGTACGATTACCATTAGTGATAATGGAATCGGCATGACACGTGATGAAGTGATTGAAAATCTAGGGACAATCGCTAAATCTGGCACAAAAGCTTTTCTAGAATCGATGGGCAGTGACAAAGCAAAAGATAGCCAACTTATTGGTCAGTTTGGGGTTGGATTCTACTCCTCTTTTATTGTGGCAGATAAAGTAACTGTCAAAACACGTTCAGCCACAGCAACTACTGATGACGGCGTGATGTGGGAATCTACCGGTGAAGGTGAATATACCATCTCAGATATTAAAAAAGAGAGCCGCGGAACCGAGATCACCCTACATCTAAAAAAAGATGAGCAGGAATTTTTAGATGATTGGCGTTTGCGTTCAATCATTAGTAAATATGCTGATCACATCTCACTACCGGTTGAAGTTGAAATGACTGATGAGGAGACCAAAGAGGCTAAATGGGAAAAGGTAAATAAAGCGCAAGCACTCTGGACTCGCAATAAATCTGATATTAGCGATGATGAATATAAAGAGTTCTATAAACATATTTCTCATGATTTTGCCGATCCGCTCACTTGGGGACACAACCGCGTTGAAGGTAAACAGGAGTATACTAGCCTCCTTTATATTCCATCAAAAGCGCCGTGGGATATGTGGAATCGTGATAATAAACATGGGCTAAAACTCTACGTTCAGCGTGTCTTTATTATGGATGATGCTGATCAGTTTATGCCAAATTACCTCCGTTTTGTTAAAGGGTTAATTGACTCAAACGATCTGCCACTTAACGTCTCTCGTGAAATTCTACAAGATAGCAAAGTGACCCAAAATCTACGTAATGCATGTACTAAACGGGTATTACAGCTTTTGGAAAAACTTGCTAAAGATGATAACGAGAAATATCAACAGTTCTGGACTGAATTTGGTCTAGTGCTTAAAGAGGGTACAGGTGAAGATTTCACTAATCGCGAAACTATCACCAAACTATTACGTTTTGCTTCAACCCATAATGATAGTGATGCGCAAACTGTCTCACTCGATGAGTACTTAGCGCGTATGCAAGAGGGGCAAGAGAAGATCTACTATATTACTGCTGATAGTTATGCTGCGGCAAAAAATAGCCCGTTACTTGAACTCTTCAATAAGAAAGGTATCGAAGTCCTCCTCCTCTCTGACCGTATTGATGAGTGGATGATGAGCAACTTAACTGAATTTTCTGGTAAGCAGTTCCAATCCATCAGTAAATCAGACGAATCTATTGAGAAATTAGCCGATCAAGATAACGAAGAGCAGAAAGAGGCAGATAAAGAGTTAGCACCTTTTGTTGAACGGGTAAAAACAGTATTAGGTGATAAAGTGAAAGAGGTCAAACTGACTCACCGTTTAACCGATACACCAGCAGTTGTCACAACATCGGCAGATGAGATGACAACCCAAATGGCAAAACTCTTTGCAGCGGCTGGGCAAAAAGCACCAGAGATAAAATATACTTTTGAGATCAATCCGGAACATCCATTAGTAAAACGCGTTGCTGATACGAAAGATGGTTCTGAATTCAAAGAGTGGATCTCACTATTACTTGATCAGGCACTTTTAGCAGAGAAAGGTTCACTAAATGATCCAAGTACATTTATTCAAACATTGAATAAATTATTGATCAATAAATAGCGTTGATTAACAACTATTAAACTTCAATCCCGCTTGTAATTTAGAGCGGGATTTGTTGATCTTTCCCCTAATAATCTGCCCTCATTTTAACGGAGAGTTATTTTCAAATTACTAACCCATTTTTTCTTCAAATTGAACAGGTGATAAATAGTTTAAATAAGAGTGTTTTCTTATTCGGTTATAGTACACCTCAATGTACCACAAGATCTTCGATTTGGCTTGAGCCATATTCTCTAATTTGTGCCTATAAATCCATTCCGTTTTTAAGGTATGGAAAAAACTTTCCGCCACCGCATTATCTAAGCAGTTACCTTTGCGACTCATACTGCATGTTAAACCATAAGCCGTTAATATAGATTGATAATCATCAGAACAATACTGACTACCCCTATCACTATGAACAATCACTTTACTTGGATAACCTCGATGAAGCAAAGCCATTGTTAAGGCTCGACAAACTAGTGCGTTTGCCATACACGTATCCATCGCCCAACCAATGATTTTACGAGAATAAAGGTCGAGCACAATAGCAAGATATAGCCACTGCTCGTTCACTTTAATATAGGTAATATCACATACCCAAGCTTGATTTGGTGAATTCATTGAAAAGTGCCTGTTTAAAATATTTTTAGCTACCGGTTTATTGTGGTTACTGTCCGTTGTTTGTCTATACTTTTTACGTTGTTTTGCTTTAAGATGAAGTTTATGCATTCGCCGGCGAACACGTTCACGTGATAAGCAGTAACCGCTCTCCAAAAGTTCGACATGTAACCGCCTATAACCATATAGATAGCGATGCGCTTCAAATAGTGCTTTAACTTTTTTATCAAGTTGCTCATTAAATAACTTCCTCTGAGATGGCAACCGTTTTAAATAGGCATAGTAACCACTACTTGACACGTCAAATAGATGAAATAGACGCTGCTTCGATAGTCTATTTTCCTTTTTAATAAATTCGTACCTTACTCTTTCAGGTTCGCAAAGTAGTGAGCCAGCTTTTTTAGGATTTCAATCTCCTTTTTACGCAGCTCAAGCTCTTTTTTTATCGCTCTATTTTGACGCTCCAGCTCTTGATAGTCTGGTTTCTTGTTTGATTTTATCGCTTGGTGGGTCGGTTTATTCATCGCTTGATAGATCCAATTACAAAATTTTTTGTAATTTATACCTAAATCATTGGCTGTTTGTCGATAAGTTTGTTTGCTATTTAGTGCTAAGTTGATAGCTTCTTATTTAAATTACGGATCATTTTTTTACTCATAGTGGAGACTTTTTTAGTGTTAAAAAGTCTCCACTAAATTAGGGGCAGATCAGTTACTTGTGCCAACACTCAGTGAGACATGGTCTACTTTATAGTTTGCACTGTTTTGAATGTCACTAAAGGTTAAGGTGATATATTTAATATTTTGTTTTTCTTGGATTAAAAAAATGTTAACCCTAAAACATTTTTTATGTTGCTGGGATGTTTTAGGGTTTTGATCAAGAAAAGATAATAAATGTACAATAAAGGACATTTATTTATATCTATCAGGTAAAAACTCTTTATGTTCTATTTTTTTTATGATTTCTAATAAGTCATCTCTAAACCATGATAACTCTTCTTTATCTATACAAGCTGTATATTGATTTATCTGTTCATCAGAACAATTTTCTAACATGAAATTCATACAATCTAAATATATGGTAATTTCACTTTCAGAAAGTCTTAGATCAGTTAAAGTCACAGCATTGGCTACATATTCTTGTTTTAATAAATCCATAAATCACCTCTTTATATAATCAGAAAATTTATCGTTAAACTCCTGTAATTTATCACTACTTGGGCGCTCCCAACGACCATTTTTAATTCGGTTCAAGGTATTTTGTCTATCATTTTTTATTGACGTAACTACTTCACCATCTGGCTCAATAATATGAGCTCTACCTTTTGGACCTAATACAACCCAACGTCCATCATCTTGTACAAGGATGTCGGAAGGTCTTGAGTTCTCAATATCATTAATTACTTGCCCTACCGGTCGTCCTTGTTTATTTCTAATTTTGGCATGATCGCTTTGGGTGATTTCTGCTGATAAAGCATAATCCGTCCAATCCTTATCAACAATCTGATCCCCACCAGTATTATTGGTCACCTCGACGTTACCAAGTCCGCCATCATGCCCAGTGTGGGTTGGCATGGCGTCATCAGAATTTGGAATTGGTGTGCCCATTATACCAGCATCTTTATCCTGTTCTGGGATTGGTAAGCCTTCCAATTTAGGGTGATCTTTAGGATCGGAGGCAATTGTTGTATTGGCACTATTACCATTTTTATAGTTTTCATAATACAAATCATAGGTTTTGAAGACCGCATTAATTAGGTTTTCATCTCCCATCGGGTCAGAATAGGCAAGTTGGATCAGCTTCATTTGGGACATCGATAGGCTATTTAAAAAGGCATCAACTTCAGCCGCACTTAGCCCCTTATCACCTAAAATATTAGCAACAGTAAGGGTTGTTTGAGCGCCAATCTCGCTTGGTGTTAACGCCTCTTGAATAATTCCCCATGGAGTAGGTAGGGGGTTTTTTAATCCATTATTCTCAATAGAATTCTTCCCAGCCTGCACAGCAGCACCAGCCGCATCCATGTCGCCGCCGGTTGCTGTAGCAGTTGCGATGCCAAGGGCGAGCTGGGTTAATGCGCTGATGTTCTCTTTCTCGGCTTCGGTCAGTTTGTCGTTTGGTTTGCCATCATATAGTAGGTCACGGATGGTCTCGGCTGCAATCTCACCACCAGCTGCACCAAGCCCGCCTGCAATAGCTGAGCTGTTTTGGGTTGCCGCAACTGCAGCGCCAAGGATTGCGTGGGCGATGAGGTTTGCCTGTTTATCGGTCTGCTTGTTACCATCTTTATCAATATAGCTGGTCTGCTCTTTAATAACAGTCGCTAAATATGGAGCACTCGCACCAGCAAGCCCGCCAGCGATATTGCCAGTGATGATGCCAGTTGCAATTGATGCCGCAGCTGTTATCCCTTTATCAATACTGCCACCCATGGTGCCGAGGTTGTTCTGGTTAATAATGTGGTCATTAACCGCACTGTTATAGGCGAGCTGGTTAATTTGTGCTTCGGTTGGTTTATTGCCATTTTGCGAGAGGGCAGCTGCCGCTTCATCCTTAAATTTCTGCGGCACGCCGTTCTTATCTACCGCTTTTTGCGCCTGTAGTTTGTCATATTTATGGGCGAGGTCTTTCGCTTGGTTTGCAATATCACGGATTGAGTCGATAATCTCTATCTTCTCAAGCTCCTTATCTTTATCAAAGATAGGTTTTAAGGTGTGGTGAGCATTGGCGGTGTCATGACTTAATTCGTTGATGTCTTGCGTTTGATTCTCTTTATCATGAATATTAATCGTGCCATCTGATATTGCTGAGTGGGTAATATTCTTACTACTCTCCTTTTATGGTAGATGGCAGGGGCGCCTGCTGTTGGTGAGCTGTTACTCGTGCCAACACTAAGTGAGACATGGTCTACTTTATAGTTGGCACTGTTTTTTATATCACTAAAGGTTAAGGTGCCGGTATTTAAAGTGTTTTTGCTACTGTCGGTCGCCTCTGAGGCAATCACGGCACCAGTAAGATTCGTGTTGTTATTTACGGTGATGTTATAACCGCCACTGCCAGCAAAGATGCCAGTCTGCTCAGTAACGCTCTGCCAGTGGCTGGTCATCTGGGTGCTATCAAATGCAAGGTTACCACTAGCGCCACCAAAGCCTGCCGAGCCATTAATGGAGGCACTGATTTTATCATAGTCATAATCATCACTATCTTGTAGTGAGGTAAGATTAAGATTGCCGCCAACATTTAGGTTAACCGTGTTGCCATTTAAGATGGCGCCAGTTAGGTTCGCATCATTTTGAATATTTGCATTTAACGTGTTACCGGCTGTGATTACCCCCTCACTCCACGCACTACCATCTTGCCTCTCCCGCTCACGGCTAAAGTTCGCATCCCCTTTAAACCGAAAACCGCTCTCATCACCACCAAACGAGAGCCCAATACCAACATTGCCACCTTTGCTGGTCTCTTTCCTATCACTATGCTGTGTATTTAAGGCAGCAGTCACATTTAAGTTATTAGCAGCGGTTAGATTGACATCACTGCCCGCTTTAATCTCACTGCCAGTTAGGGTGATATTACCGGTGTTTGAGTTGTTGGTATTTGTGTTGTTACTATTGTCTGTGTTGTTATTTGCGTTGTTGGCATTCCCTGTTGCCGTAATGGTAACATCTCGCCCAGCGCTAACTGTGCTCCCCTTAGCGCTGTGGTGCTCCTCTTTTACTGTGCGCTCGGTCTTTTGACTGCCAACCATCACGCTAACCCCAATTGATGCCTGTGACTCCCCTTTCTCATTTTGGGTCTGACTATCAAGTGCAGCGCCAGCACCCGTTAAGGCAGCTTTTATCCCTTGCAGCGCAGTTAACTTATCATTGCCCCTTTTTTTGCTCTCTTTAACTGCTTTACCTGCTTCATAAAGGTCACTCGCTGTGCCAGTTAAGGCAACCGTTAGCCCGCTCTTTTTATAGGTGTAGTTCTCATCATAGGTGGTCTTTGCATCTTGTGCGGTGATGGCAACGTTCTCGCCCTGTAGCTTAATATCCTCTTTCGCAATCACATCACTGCCATTAATCGTCAGATTTTTACCAGAGCTGATATTGACACTGCCAGTTAAGCTGCCAACGGTGCTGCCACGGTAAGCCTCCTCATTATCTGTCTGCTTAAGGTCTGATGACTCACTACCATAAGTGACCCCAAGTCCGCCACTACTCATTAAGCCTGACTTTTTAGTGATATTCTGCTCATAGTGGTGGTAAATCTCTTTAGCCGCATCAATTGTGATATCACCATTAGCTGCAAGGTTAAGGGCGCTGTCCGCCACAATATCACTACCGATAACTGACATATTGTTACCGGCACTGACGGTAACGTTTTCACCCGTTAAGTAGCTCCCCTTTTGCGTCTCATTATCTACTTCAATATGGGAGATAGTTGTCTCACTACTTAAAAAGCCGCTTGATTTCACTTTACTATGGTCAGTTAACTGCGTCTCCTCTTTGCTGCTATTAATAGTAATATCATTTTTAGCATTAAGTGAGAGCGCTTTATCACTGCTAATATCACTGCCAGTAACTGTTATATCATGACCAGAATTTAGCGTAATATCCCCGTAGCCTTGGATAGTTGAGCCAACTTGCTCTTTAATATCACTTTTACGGTAGTTGTTTTTACTCGTGTGAATCTCTTGCTTGCTTTCTATTCCTACGCTATCAAGTTTGATATCGTTACCCGCTGTGAGGGTTATTTTACCGCTGCTATTTTTATCACTCTGATTAACAACTTGACCCGCTGCAAGGTTAATATCGTGCCCAGCAGTTAAGGTGATATCACCATTTGTTGTTATCACCTGTGAGGGGCGATCGATTGCGGTATTACTGCTGCTATTTTGCCCATAGTTTGTGGTTGTCGTCTTAGTTTTGCTCTCAAGGATAATGTCGTTCTTAGCAGATAGGTTAACTCCATCACTGCCAAGGATGGTGCCGTGGTTAATAATTGAGCCCTGACTTGCCATCTGTAAACGCCCACCACTTATAACGCCACTGTTTGTGATGTTATCGCCAGTTATCACTAACTGCTTTTTACTGTTAATCGCACCAGTTGAGTTGATATTGCCGTTGCCATTAATATCACTATCACTTTGGATAACCACATTGCTGCCAGCAATTAGTGCGCCAGTTGCGCTCACTTTGGGGCGGTTAACGATGTAGAGCTGCGGGACAAGCACCTCTTCTCTCTTGCCATTAACTTCAACAGTTTTACTCACAAACCAGACAATGTCAGTTGTTAGCGACTCCATCTGCTCTTTAGTTAAGGCTACCCCAACAGTTAAGTTATACATATCAGCAAAAGTCGCCCCAGCGTTCATTAGCGCCTGATACTGCTCCATATCACTTTGATAGCTGCCAAGGTAGCGCTGACCGGTTAATGCGACCACCTGCTCTTTTATGAGCTGCTGCTCATAGTAGCCATCACCAAGCCGCTTTTGGATGTTATTAGGGTCGAGGCGCATTCTATCAAACATATAGTCTGAGCTTAGCCACTTATGGTGGCTTGTAAATTTGGGGTCGGTCTCAATTAGGTAGTTCTTATCAACATCTTTATTCACGCTGTAGATGGCACTGTTTGGGAGCTTGATATCACTCTCAATAGTTGCAACGTTATTGATAATATTAACCTTATCTCGTGCCTTATCATTTAAGCTGCTACTTGGCGTGATAGCGTGCTCTTTTATCTCACTATTGCCAACATCAATGGTGGTCTCGGTGATGTTCTGATATGCAGAGGTTGAGGTTTTATGTTTATAGGTATGTTTAGTACCAGCAGCTTTCTTCTCTTTCTTACGGTAGTGGTAGGTGACTGTGCCGATATCTTCGACTCGATTAATGCCAGCAGTGGAGTAGTTGTTTAAATCAGTCACCGTTAAGAGTAGGTTTTGACCGGCTAAGATTTTGCTGTTCTCATTATTAACCGTTTTGGCTTTGATGGTGAGATTCCCGCCCGCCATAATATTTGCGGGGTTGGTCTCGGTGATTAAGGTCTCATAAACAGTTTTATCATAGTTATACTCATAGAACTTATAGCCAGAGTACCTGCCATCACTCGTGGTCATTATCCACTCACGGTGGTTCTTTTTCTTGCTAACCTCAATTTTTACCTCATCAGGCCTGTAGCGGTCTGCTGAGCCAAACGGGGAGTACTCTTTAATCTCATCTACCTTATCTATTTCGGCAATCTCCGTGATAAAGCGGTCATTGATGTTGTTAATCGTGTCAGCAATAATTACCATATCACCTTGTGACTCGATGGTTGCTGAGTGGTTATTAACAGTATCAGCAACTATTGATATATCACCAAGGCTAAGCAGCAGGGCGTGGTTATCGTTATCAACTGTTTGGCTATTAATCACCATTTTCTGCCTAGCAGCAACAGTTGGCGCCTCTTTGGTGTCTAAACTATCACCGTGGTTTTTAACATTTACTGCATTAATTAAGATATCATCACCATAAAAGCGGGCAGCGCCAAGGTTTAAAAAGTCCCCCGTTAAAGTGAGCTTAACTGCGCCGCCATTAATCATCCCATAGTTAGTTAGTGTATCACCAAGAACTGTGATGTTCTCAGACTCCATCTCGCCTTTATTGGTGATGGTGGCAAGCATTCGCTTAGAACTTGCTAGCGTTTTAAGTGTAAGGCTGTCACCTGCAAGTAGTCGCCCATCGTTGATAAGGCTATTTTCATGATTCACGTTGATACTGCCGTTTGCAATAATATCACTCTGATTTGTGAAAGCCTCTTTCAGGTTTAAGGTGATGTTTTGCCCAGCAAGTAGCTTGCCATCACCACTTAGGCTATCAGCTGTAATATGTAGATTACTACCAAGCAAAGTAGCTGCTTTATGGTTAATAGTATCAGCAGTTAGGTTAATATCCTCTTTGGCATTAATCGATGCATTTTGCAGTGCCATTTTAGATGCGTTAGCCGTAAGTGAGCCGGTCTGAACCTCACTGCCTTGTAAATCAAGCGCATTTTGACTCTTTAAATCTATACTCTTAGTTGCAAGGTTACTGCCATGTAGCGTGATATTATCCGCGTGAGCCGAAATGCTGCCCGCTTTAGTTAACCGCCCCTTATCATCAACGCCGGCGGCAAGGGTGCTGCCTTTGCTGCTAGTGATAGTGCCATAACTATTAGCACCATCACTATTACCATTACTATTACCATTACCAGCATCACCACTTATTAAAGTGATATTCTGCCCAGCAACAACTGAGCCACTATTTTTGATATCTTTTTGGCTACTAAGCGCTATATCGCCGTGGCTATAGAGCTGCTTCTCATTTTGGATATCCCCGCGGCTATTAAGGTTGATAGCCGTGTTTGCCTGCATGGCGCCAAGGTTAATAATCTTACCATCAGCTGATAAGGTGATGCTGCCAGCAGAGGCACCAAGCTCACCTGCACTTCGAACCCCAACCCCCTTCTCGGTGCCTATCATCCTGATTTTACCTGCATACATCCCGCCAAGCGCTGCAACATCGATTGCAAATTCGGGTCTATCAGTTATGTTGCTGTTATTATTACTATTATCTGTCTGATTAGTTGAACTAATATCTAGTGGCGTAACTGTCTTGGTATCAAGGCTCACTTCATTTTGCCCCGTAATCACATTCGCCTCATTTGCCCAGATGGCGGAGTTGATTTGCACAGCTCTCGCAATTAAGTCGGTATAGTCAGAGCGGCTCGCATCAAACCCTTTCCCCTCAACATTAATGGTGCCATTTGTCACCTGATAGCCAGTTAACTGCCCCTCATTAATGACCGGTTTACCGGTGGTTAAGGTGCTTCTGCCCGCATTAATAAAACCGCAGCCACTGCAAGTAATACCAGCACTATTGGCAATAATCACCTGCGCCTTTTGCCCCGCAACTTCAATATAACCATTTAACTGTGAAGGTCTGCTGCTATTTACCTCATTTAAGATGATTTTAGCGCCCCCGCTCTGCATTAAAGCTTGATTCCCCTCAATATAGCCTGCTAACTGCGTCTTACTGTTTTTACCCGAGTTATTTAAAATCACCCCTTGATTTGAGACATCAAACTGTGAATACCTATTATGCGAAAGCCCATGTTTATTAGGGGTGACAATATTAACTTGCGTCGTGCCATTAGCGCTGTTAATCACCATCGGCTGCTCTTTATGGCTACTGTCAGCAATAATTGTTGAGGCAAAAGCTGATGGGGTAAATAAGAGAGATGGGAGCGAGATAGTTGCAAGCCCAAGCGCTAGGTAGGTTCTAAATGTGAGCGGTTTTAAGGTGACCGCTTTTAATCTACCATCAAAACTTTTATTAACTAAAGACGCCGCTTTAACCGTACTTGCAGCACAACTATTTGACCTGCTAATCTCAGCTACTGCCATTATAAGTGCTCGAGTTCGATTATAGATAAGACGGTAAAAGCGTGCGTTCATTGTGTTATTCCTTTTTTTATTGTTATGGGGTGCCTTTTTTGGCAGGTATCTGATTATTTATAGTTAGATTTAAGATTAAATTTAGTATTGAATTTAATAATTGAAATTAGTAATTGAATTTAATGGCTATTTATAAAAAACGCAGAATAGTAATAACTCCTGATTTAGGCGTCAATGGTTAATTTTTAGCAAAATAGTTGATTTAATTACACTGATAAACAGAGCGTTAACAAGATTATGGGTAAATCTTTTTTTGAGTAGTGATTACCTTTTAAAGCACGATTTTTGGCTTTTATTTAAAAGATAAGTGAGAGGATTAAAGTGGCTTTTACCTGAAAATGTTTTAGGGTTAAGCTATTTTTTCATAAAGATAATTTAACTATCTCTTTAAAAAACAGCAACTAAATATCATATAGAAATAGATTTTCATTAATAGACAGCAAATAGTAAAAACGGTGAACTGCTTTTGATTTCCGGTTTTAAGAAAAAATGAACTGTTTGCTTGAAATTTGTACTATTAGATCTAAGCTCTACCATCCACCTACAAAATATTTTGTAATTTTCAACTTAACCATTAGCTGTTTATCGGTAAGTTTACTGCTATTTACTACTGTTTACTGCGAAGTTGATAGCTTCCTATTTAGAATGGGATCTTATTTTTTTGCTCATAATAGCCTACTTTTTAGTGTTAAAAAGTCTCTATTAAATTAGGGAAAGATCAGATGGCAGTGGTTAGAGTGAGATGGATAAATGGCTCAACCTGTTTGGTAATTTTGACCACAGGGACATCTACCCACCTTACTACCTCCCAAACCCAATCTGCCAACTGCTATCGCAGCAGGATTTCTATTTAACAGTGAATTTAGCAAATAGTTACTCTCCTATTCACATCACCTTGGTGCATCATAACGCTCTTTGCGTTTTTTCGAGAAGACCACTTGCCAGAGTTGGGTTGTTCTGGCGCGGAAGGTGCCGGCACAGCAGAGGAGGTAGTAGGTGAACATGCGTAACTCCTCTTTGCTGTAGTGCTTTTGCAGTTCTGGCTTATTGCGCATTAAGTTTTCATGCCATGCCATCAGCGTTTTATCATAATCAGGACCAAAGTTTTGCCAATCTTCCATAATAAACTTCCCTTCGGTTGCTCGGCTTAACTGTGCAATTGAGGGTAATACGCCATTGGGAAAGATATATTTATTGAGCCAAGGATCATTACCAAGATGGGAGGTGTTAGTACCGATGGTGTGGAGAAGAAAGAGTCCATCATCAGCTAATAGACTGTTTAGTTTGGTGAAATAGGTGGCATAATTTTTTTGACCGACATGTTCAAACATACCGATTGAGACGATGCGATTGCACTTCTCATCTAGATCGCGGTAATCCATTAGAGCAATCTCAACTGGTAGACCTTGGCAACGCTTTTGAGCATAATCAGCTTGCTCTTTCGAGATGGTGATCCCTTTCACTTCGCAACCATATTTTCTGGCAGCAAATTCACTAAAACCACCCCAACCACAACCAACATCAAGCACTTTCATTCCGGGCTTTAACTGTAACTTTTGTGCTATTAGATCCAATTTTGCCTCTTGCGCTTCATCTAAATTATTGGCATTTTTCCAGTAACCGCAGGAGTAATTGAGCTCTTTATCTAACATTTTTTCAAAGAGATCATTACCAAAATCGTAATGTTTTCGCCCAACAATATAGGCGCGAGTTTTGCTTTGTAAGTTGAAAAGTAGAAAACGGAGTTTAGTGATGAGATCAAATTTGGTGTGGACTTTCTCATCCAAATTATGTTGAAGAATAATGTTAATCATCTCATCTATCTGATCTGATTCCCACTTCCCTTGCATGTAGGATTCGCCTAATCCGATCGACCCCTCTTTGAGTACCTGTCCATAAAAAGAGTCATCATTGATCTGAACATCCCACGGGTTACTTCCGTTAATTTTAATTGGTGTTTCATCTAATAATTTTACGATAAGTTGCTTTTTATGATTCATAGTATTAGCTCAGCTACAATAATCATAATGGGGATTAGACCCGCTATTATGAACTTATTTTGTTAAATTTATTTAAATTTAAACAGAAAAATGTAAACGAGCTTTAACTATACTCCTGATTAAAAAGAATTAAAAGCTACTTAAGATCCTAGCTGGTTCAATTTTACATGCCCTCCTTGCAGGGTAGTAACTTGCAATAAGCGAGAGTAACATTGCGGTGCAAAAGACGATAATAATATCAATAGGATCTATTTTCGAAGGTAAAAAATCGACAAAATAGATATGGCTATTGAGTAATTTATGCCCTAAAAGGGACTCAATAAAGCCCATAATCGAAGAAAGTTGCCACGAAACAATCACCCCCAATAGTACGCCAATCACACTACCAATAAATCCAGAGATGACGCCGTACCAGATAAAGATGCGGCGAATTAATCTATTAGTAGCACCTAAAGTCTTTAAAATGGCGATATCACGCTGTTTATCTTTCACCGCAATCACTAACGTTGAGACAATATTAAAACAGGCAACGCCAATCACCACAATCATCGCTAAGTACATGATTTGGCGAATCATCTGAATATCGTTGTACATATAACCATAACTCTGCTCCCAACTCGATGCGACAAGAGTTGTTGCAAGATTGAGTTTAAAAAGCGTGTGATTGATAACGCTACTCGCGTGATAGAGATCTTTCACATTGATCATCAAACCCGTCACGCTATCACCAAGATTCAACAGTTTTTGTGCATCTTTAAGGGGGATAATTGCCAAATTATTACTTAAGCTCCCATTAAGATCTAATATGCCGGCGACTCGTAGCCGGATTCGTTTTGGCGGTTTGAGTTGATTATCTTGGCTAAGGGAGGGAATCAGTAGCGTAACCCAACTATCCTCTTTAGCTCCTAATGTTTGGGCTAACCCTGCACCAATAATAATCTGACCCTCATCGGCTTTAAATGTTTGCCAGCGATCGTTAAGCACATAATTTGGTAGCTTACTACTTCTTGCTGTTTCTGCTGGATCGACTCCACGGACCTCGATTGCACTCAATTTGCGCCCATTTTCAAGCAGACCGGTAAATCTGACATAAGGCATGATAGAGGTTATATTACTATCTTGTGCTAACTGCTGCGCTAACGGTTGCCAGTTCTCTATAGTTCCAGTTGTCGAGTAGATCTGACCATGCGGCATGACCGATAACACGCGATCTTTTAATTCACGTTCGAAACCATTCATAGCACTTAACCCAATAATTAACGCTGCCAGCCCAATGGCAATACTGAGTGTTGAGATGACTGATATAAGCGATACCATGCCACTTTTACGCAGCCCTTTGCGAAATTTTATCGCGGTAACTAAGGCTAAACTCATCTTATTTACCCGCTGTGCTGTTTTGGTCTGCTGTGAGATCTAACTTACCATCGCGCATAACTAACTGTTTATCCAACTTATTGGCTAATGCGAGATCATGTGTTACCACTAAAAAGGCGGTACCTTGCTCACTATTGAGCTTAATAAGAAGTTCAAAAATCGCCTCGGCGGTGGAGCGATCCAAATTACCGGTTGGCTCATCTGCCATCACAAGTGCGGGGCGATTAATTAGCGCACGCCCTATCGCTACGCGCTGCCGCTCCCCGCCTGATAGCTCTGATGACCTATGCCCTGCCCGTTTGGCTAGGTTGACTGACTCAAGCATCGCCATCGCCCGCTCTTTCGCCTCATTGGGCGAGACGCCACCAATTAAGAGTGGCATGGCAATATTTTCTAAGGCGGTAAAATCGGGTAAAAGGTGGTGGAACTGATAGACAAAGCCAATTTTTTTATTCCGCAGTGCTGCCTTTTCAGTCTCTGAAAGTGCACTCATCTTTTGGGATTGAAAAATAATCTCACCCAAACTTGGTCTATCTAATCCACCTAACAGATGTAATAAGGTACTTTTTCCTGAACCTGAGCTACCAATAATGGCAAGCAGGGATTTTGGGTAGATATCAAATGTGACATCTTTTAACACCTCGGTAACTAAACTGCCCTCTTTATAGGTTTTACAGAGATGTTTTGCTGAGAGCAGAGGAGTTTTGTCCAGCTGTTTAGTAGAGAGATTATTCATAACGTAACGCCTCGGCGGGTTGAATATTGGCTGCCTTATAAGCAGGATAGAGCGTTGAGAGAAGTGATAAACATAGTAATCCAATAATAATTATAATCACCTGCTTCGGTTCAACTAAAGTCGGTAGCGTAATACCGGCAAATGAGAGATGCAGTAGCTGCATAAGATCATTAAGATTGAGCGCCAGTATCACGCCTAAAATGGTTCCGAGCAGCGTACCAATGATGCCTGAACTCGCACCTTGAATAATAAAAATCAACATAATTTTGAGCCTAGAAAGTCCTTGCGTCTTTAAAATTGCCACTTCGCCCTGCTTCTCTAACACTAGCAGTGAGAGTGAGGTGATGATATTGAAGGCGGCAACAATCACAATCAGGCTAATCAGTAACCCCATCACATTTTTTTCCATCTTAACCGCTTGAAATAGTTCACCACGTTTTAATCGCCAATCTTTAAAAATAAGATTATTAGGCAAAGCACTATTGGTAACTGATTCAATATTAAGAGGATTTGATAAAAAGAGGCGCCAACTGGTAATGGTATCGGCAGGGTAACGTAGTAGATTTTTGGCATCGGTTTGATTGATATAGATAAGCGATCGATTGATATCATGGTTAACATTAAAAATGCCCGTAATAGTAAAAAGGCGCTGTGACGGAATTCGCCCAACTGGGGTGACTTGACTCGCTTCAGTCACCATAAGGCGGATCTTATCACCCACCGTCACTTTCAGTTGATCCGCCAATTGATAACCGATAATAATATTGTACTGCCCTGCCTGTAGATCGTTTAAATCACCCCAATAGATATAGTCACGAACCGGATCATACTCATTGGGATCAACCCCCATTAACGTAGTTACTGTAATCCCATGCTCACTTTGCAACACCACATCGCTAGTGATTAGTGGTGTTATCTGATTGACATTGGGTATTGTTGTAAATTGCTGGCGAGGGAGATCATGAGTATTGATACGATATTGTGATGAGGTGATTTCGGCTTGCGGTAAGAATCGCAAAATATTATTTTGCATCTGATTTTCGAGTCCATTCATAACAGATAATACGACGATAAGCCCTAGCGATCCTAGCATAATGCCTAACATTGATAGCCATGAGACAAAGCGACCAAATCCACCATTTTTTTGCCCATAAATATAGCGAAAGCTGATAAAAAAGATTAACGGGCGAAACATTTTTGACATAACTGCACACCTATCCCTAAAACATCGATGGATTTAGATTGATCACTATTCTTAATAAATATTCTTAATAACTGTTTTTAATAGTTAATAGTTATAGCTCTGATTAACAGCCATAATTAAAAGCAAAGAAATTAACCTGTTTTTGCCGATCATTATAGATAAATCGATTAAAAATCGCCATATCATACAGCATTAAACTGCGGTAGCAAACCTGTTGCACTTTGCGTTATAATTGAGAACTATTTTAAGCCATATCATTAAGATTTTTATGTCAATATCTACCGTTACCACCCTCCCACAAAAAGCGGGAGAGGTAAAACAGTTAGGGCAGTTAGTGGGCTCTTCACTCTCGCTGGTTTGTGCTCAAATTATCAATGCACACAATGGACTTGTGGTTATTGTCACAGACGATATGCAGCAGACGACCCGCATACATGAGGAGCTGAAACAGTTCTCCTCGATCCCATCCCTGCTATTTCCAGATTGGGAGACGCTGCCTTATGACAGTTTTTCACCCCATCAGGATATTATCTCTGAAAGGCTTGCCTGCCTCTTCCAGTTAACGCATATTCAAAAAGGGGCGTTAATTCTCCCTATCAATACACTCTTGCAGAAGGTCTGCCCGCGTAACTACTTTAGTGAGCAAGTTTTCATTATGAAAACGGGTCAGAAGATGAGTCGAGATAATCTCCGCATGCAACTTGAAAATGCTGGTTACCGCGCTGTGAGTCAGGTGATGGAGCATGGTGAATATGCGACGCGTGGATCACTGTTTGATCTCTACCCAATGGGCAGTACCCTCCCTTTTCGGATCGATTTTTTTGACGATGAGATAGAGACCATTCGCACCTTTGATGTTGAGACCCAGCGCACTATTACCGAGGTTGATGCCATCGAGCTGCTCCCCGCCCATGAGTTCCCTTTTGATAAAAATGCTATTGAACTATTTCGGAAAAATTGGCGCGACAATTTTGAAGTGCGATTAGATCAAGAGAGTATCTATCAGCAGGTGAGTAAACATATTTTGCCAACGGGTATCGAGTATTGGCAGCCGCTCTTTTTTTGCTGAGCCACTCACCCCGTTATTTAGTTACTTCCCTGATAATACACTCGTTCTCAATACCCGCCATATTGAGCAGTATGCCGATAAATATTGGCAAGATATCGAGCAGCGTTTTGCTAGTCGAAAAGTCGATCCACTCCGTCCGCTTTTACCGCCTAACCAAATTTGGCTCCGTACCGATGAGCTGTTTGCCCACTTTAAGCACTACCCACGTGTGGTTTTATCGACAGAGAGTATAAAAGAGTCAGCAAATCAAGTAAATCTGCCATTTGCAACACTACCGGAGATGGCAATACAGATTCAGCAGCGCGATCCTTACCAGCGATTTCAACAGTTTATTGACCAATTTTTTACTCAATATGCTAACGGTAAAATCATATTTTCAGTAGAGTCCGAAGGGCGTCGGGAAGCTTTGCAAGAGGTGTTAGCACGTATAAAGATCTATCCCACTTTTTTACCCAATTTAGATGATCTTTCGTTAATATCGAACTGTGATCAAGATCATCTCTTTTTAACCATTGGCTCTAGTGAACAGGGCTTTATTAATACGCAGGATGAGATCGCTTTTATCACCGAAAATGAGCTATTTGGGCGATCGATCATTAGGCGGAGAAGAGAGTCAAAGCAGACTATCAATAGTGATCTGCTTATCCGCAGCCTAGCTGAGCTGACCCCCGGTAAACCGGTTGTCCATCTTGAACATGGGGTGGGTAGATATGCTGGCTTGACAACACTTGAGACCAACGGTATTACGGCGGAATATCTGCTGCTTATCTATGCTAACGAGACCAAACTCTATGTACCTGTCTCCTCACTTAATCTTATTAGCCGTTATTCAGGTGGTGATGCTGAGAATGTCACTCTTAATAGACTTGGTACTGATAGTTGGAGTAAAGCGCGCCAAAAAGCGGCCGAAAAGGTGCGAGATGTTGCGGCGGAGCTATTAGATATCTATGCTGAACGGGAGAGCAAACCAGGATTTGCGTTTGTGCAAGATCGAGAGCAATACGAACTATTTTGCCAAGGATTCCCCTATGAAGAGACGGAAGATCAACAGCGAGCAATCGGTGCTGTAATTGGTGATATGTGCTCACCGCAAGCGATGGATCGTCTCGTCTGTGGCGATGTTGGATTTGGTAAAACCGAAGTAGCAATTCGTGCTGCCTTCCTTGCTGTGATAAACCATAAGCAGGTGGCACTGTTAGTCCCAACTACCCTACTTGCTGAACAGCATTACGAAAACTTTTGTGATCGATTTGCCAACTGGCCTATCCGGATTGAGAGCCTATCGCGCTTTAAAACTGCTAAACAGCAGCAGGCAGTTATTGAGGATCTCAAACAGGGGAAAGTGGATATTGTAATCGGTACCCATAAACTGCTACAAGAGGAGGTGAAGTGGCGTGATTTGGGGCTCTTGATTGTTGATGAAGAGCACCGTTTTGGGGTACGTCAAAAAGAGCGTATCAAAGCAATGCGTGCCAATATCGATATTTTAACGCTAACTGCTACCCCTATTCCACGAACACTCAATATGGCGATGAGTGGGATGCGCGACTTCTCAATCATTGCCACGCCACCGGCTCGCCGTTTAGCGGTGAAAACATTTGTTCGTGAATATGATGATATGATGATTCGTGAAGCGATTCTGCGTGAAATTTTACGCGGTGGGCAGGTCTACTATCTCCATAACGATGTTGCAACGATTGAAAAAATTCGGGATCAACTTGCCGAGTTGGTGCCAGAAGCAAGGCTGGCTGTTGCCCATGGGCAGATGCATGAACGCGATCTTGAGCGCATTATGAACGATTTTCACCATCAACGCAGTAATCTACTGGTCTGTACAACGATTATTGAGACCGGTATTGATATCCCAAATGCCAATACGATTATTATTGAGCGTGCCGATAAGTTTGGCTTGGCGCAGTTGCACCAACTACGAGGGCGAATCGGTCGTTCTTACCATCAGGCCTACGCCTACCTTTTGACCCCTCACCCTAAATTACTGAGTAAAGATGCAAAAAAACGGTTAGAGGCGATAGCGCAACTTGAGGATCTTGGTGCTGGATTTGCTTTAGCCACCCATGATTTAGAGATCCGCGGTGCCGGTGAGCTGTTAGGGAGTGATCAGAGTGGGCAGATTCAATCGATCGGTTTTAATCTCTATATTGAGCTATTAGAGGATGCTGTAAAATCGCTACAAGAGGGGAGAGAGCCAACGTTAGAGTCACTGTTAACCAGTCAACAGACCGATATTGAGCTCCGGCTGCCAACTTTAATTCCTGACACTTTTGTACCCGATGTCAATATGCGTCTATCACTCTATAAACGGATAGCTAGCAGTGAAGAGGGTGATGAATTAACTGAAATAAAAGTGGAGATGCGCGATCGCTTCGGGCCGCTCCCAGATCCGGTGCTCTTTTTACTAGCAACGGCAGAGATTCGTCAACAAGCAGCTCGGCTTGGCATCACTAAAATAGAGTTTGGCGAGAAAGGCGGTTTTATTGAGTTTGGTGCCAAAAATAGTGTATCGATAGATTATTTAATAGAGATCATCCAGAAAGAGCCTAAAAAATATCGTTTAGAGGGTCAAAATAGATTAAAATTGCTGACTACTGAGCTACCGCGCACTGAACGTATCGATTATATTAAAAAATTATTAACGACCTTTGCGGAGAATCGAGCTTAGTTAACTCGTTAATATTAAAAAATTTTATAATTAATCTGACAGATTCAACTGTCTAATAAATCAGAACAATTAATAAAGGAAGGATAAAGAGTGAAAAAGAGTCTAATTGCAGTTACCACAATTGCTATCTTAGCCGCTGGGTATGTTGGTGCCTCATGGTACACCGGCAAAGTTATTGAAGATAATATTGATAATAGCCTTGCAGAATTTACCGATCAGTTAAACAGCCAGACTAAACTATTTGATACCAAAATAAGCTATAGCAACTACCAAAAAGGGATCTTTTCAACCAAATTACATCTTACGATCAATGCCCACCTTAAAGAAGATGAAGTTAATCAAAGAGTAAATTCGAAAGAATTTGACGATATTATATTTGATGATGATATCACCATCTATCACGGACCCTTCCCTATTGCAGCCGTTACCAAAGGTCACCTATTACCATTGAAGAGCTGGATTGAATACACCACAACTGAAGCAGCATCGCCGAAACTGTGGCAGTTAGCTGGTAATAAGCCATTTATTACCGCTTATGCAGGTGTAAGTTACCAGAATGCAATTAACCTTAACGTGATGAGTAGGCCGATTGATTACCAAAATAAAGAGGATGAACAGTTACTCTTATCCGCTGGTGAGATGACCCTTAAAAGCCGTCATAACTTTGCTATAGAGGAGTTAAATATCGACTTAGATAAATTCGCTTATCTTGTTAAAGGGGTTGCTTTACCCGTAATTAATTTTGAAAATTGGCACTTAGCTGTACAACCCAATAGCGATAATAGTGCCACAACATATCGATTTAAAGCGGATAACTTTGACATCAATATCCCTGATAAGTTAATTGGTGCCAAAGTAGGAATTGCGATTAATAATTTACAGTCTCAAGGTAGTATCCATAATATAAATATGGATGTCACTTATAAAGCAAAAGCGGATAAAATTAGTATAAATTACCCACTCTTTGATTCAAATAACAGTGAACTTCTCATTAATGATTTAACCATTGAACAGGCATATCAGTTAAAACAGTCAAAATATGTTGATGGCTCTTTTAAAAGCACTGTTGGTTCACTCAATTATGGCAAACAAAATATTGGTAGTGGCGTATTAAATATGGACTTTAAGGGGATAAATTTTAAAGAGATAGATCTATATAGTTACTTCGATCAAGATAATTTACCGAATGATAATGCAAAGCCAGCACCATTAATCTTTAATATAGACAAACTAAATTGGCACAATAGCGAAGGTGATATCAATTTAGTCATTAATTTAGCGTTGACAGGTGTCAATAGTTTTGACGCGGATGTGGGTATGGACAATATTGAGTCAATGAAATTTAAATTTGATGCGCCATCTAGAGTGATTGCTAAAATATTAGCTCAGTGGAACAACCCTAGCCAAGATGGCGTCATTAGTCGCCAAGTTGACAATATGGATAGTTATGTTCAGATGATGGGGCAACTCTTTTTCAACCATTCAGATATGATTCTATTCGAAAAAGATGGCGTTAAAGGGTTCTTTACCGATGTAAATTATCAGAAAACTGCTCCCAATGTTTATATAAATGGTAACAAGATGGATAAGAGAAGTTTTTTAAATAATTTTGACGATTTAGAAGAAGATATAGATGACGATATGGAAGATGATTTTTAGTGGTTGATGATTAGTCGTTTATAAACATAAATTATTTGATAAGAGGGCTTGGTTAAAAGCCCTCTTCTGTTTTTAATAAACAAGTTTTAATAAATAAGTTTTAATAACTAAGTTTTAATAACTAAGTTTTAATAACTGAATTGTTATAACTGAATTTGTATAATTGAACTGTTATAACTAAATAATAAACAACTCAATTTTTAAAAACCAAATTTTCTAACCATATTTTGCTTAAAACAACCATAACCCTAAAACAAATTTGCAAAACAGATGAGATCTATCTTTAAAATTGATCTATCTGTTTAACAACAGAGGTTCAAATAACGGTTTTCGCCAGCCGGTTAATATCTCAGGAAGAGGGGCTGTTTTATCTTGTTGCCACCTTACATAGTGGTTAATAAAGCGCCTTGAGATAAGTAGCTCGACACTAACTCCATACTGTTTTGAAATAATTTGTGCTGCCTCTTTGAGTAATAATGTGGTCTCTTTATATTTTGGGTAAGTGTTGATGCGTTGAATGGGGGAGTTCGATGATAGGTTCATAGAGGAGTGCTAATATTTTTTCGCCGTAGAGTCTTATATCTTTACCTTTTAGCCCCAAACTTGCCAACTCTGCTAGTGAGGAGGGTTTGTAGCGAGCTATCTTCCATAATAGCTCCTCCTGAAGAACAAAATTGAGGGCTATATTACAACTTTTGGCAAGATTATAACGCCAACTAGCTAATCTTTGCAGCAGCGCTAGCCCTTTACCGTTTAGCTGCCAACCATTTTTAATCTGTAGATAGGCGTAATTAGGATCGATGACAATTCGCTTGCGATCAACTGCAAGTTCACACTCCTCATAGGCCGCATTAAGCCAACCACTATCAAGCAGCAAGGCTTTGAGTCTCTCCACTAAAGGGATGAGATAGAGCACATCATTAATAGCATAAGCACACTGTTTATCGGTCAATGGTCGCTGTAGCCAATTAGTACGCACTTCGCTTTTATCCAGCTCAACACCAAGATATTTTTTAACTAAAGTGGCATAACCAGTACTAAGTGGATTGTCTAAAAATGAGGCTAAAATTTGGCTATCAATGATAGGCGTTGGAATGAGATCAAAATAGTGTTGAAAAACATCAATATCCTCACTGCAAGCATGAAGATATTTCTGGATATGGTGATCAGCTAATAGAGCCACAAAAGGATCCCAAACTGTAATCGTTAGCGGATCGACAAGCGCGATGCTCTCGCCATCAAAAAGCTGTATTAGTCCAAGTTTAGGATAAAAAGTGCGAATCCGGATAAATTCAGTATCAATAGCAATACGATCTTTGATACCGCTACAATAGTTAGTCAACTCTTCATCTGTTTTAATTATTCTATAAGTTGAACTCATGGTCTAATTTTCGCCCTTATTTAATGTGTCAGCTTGTTTATCAAAAGTGAGATCGATAACAACAATCTCACAACGGGTCATCAATCGAATCGGCGGTCCCCAAAGACCATAGCCGCTACTCACAATACTGGTAAATTTATGGTTGGGATCGACATAGATACCATGTGGATTTTTATAAAGATAGTCAACAACCAAGTTTACTGGGAAGATCTGCCCACCATGGGTATGGCCTGATATCATAAGATCTACCCCTTTCTCGGCCGGTTCATTAAGATCTTGCGGTTGGTGATCCAATAAAATAATTGGTGCATCAGGATCGGTAAATAGTAAGAGATCATCGAGCGATGCCCGCGCTGTTTTAAGTTTTTCAGTAATATAATCATTACGTCCAATTAGGGTGATACCGAGTTTATCATCATATAAAACATCATCTTTAAGGAGATGCATATTGGCACTTTTATAGGCTGTCGCAATGTTCTCAAGGCTATTATTGGGTTTATCAATACTGGCGTATTCATGGTTACCAAAAATGATATAGGTACCATATTTGGCTTTTAACTGTTGAAACTGTTTATTAAATCCAAGCAGAATAAAAGGATCTATTCGCGAATCGATAGTATCACCAGTGATAACAACTAAATCGGCATTAAGTCTATTCACTTTATCTACCATCTGTTGAATAAATTGCGGTGTCACTATTTCACTGATATGGATATCAGTAAGTTGCACAATGCGTAACTTCTCCTGCTTTGCCGGCTTATCAATTTTCACCTGATATTTAACAATTTTTGGATTAATTGCTTGATCATTACCGTAGATGAAGAGTGCGACTGTGCAGATAATATAGATAATTTTGTTGGCGAGGTTTGGTCGGAATTTTTTAAAGCTGATGAGATATAGGATATCAAATATGATTAAAATATAGAACGCACAGATAAAAATACCAAAGATAATCGATCCAATAAGCGGAATCCAGTAGCTGGAGAGATCACCCAATAATCTTGATAAAACTAATGAGAATCCTACTAAAAATAGAGTAATCCAATAAAAAACAGAACCGATACCCGTCAATTGAAATTTAAACCAAAATTGCCACCTTTTACCAACATATAAGGTAATTAAAAAACTGACAATTATCGCTGCGATTTGCACGAAAATCATGATAAACCTATCAACTAATTGCTGAAAATGGTTATCATATCAGAATTATTGACGCTAAAAAATAGTTGTTTATCATCAATATTTTTTGGTAAAGTCAGTTGTTGAAGAGAGCTTTGTTTAACAGAACTGATCAAGAAGTTAGAGATACATATTAACGTATCTTCATTTTAGCTATTAGCATTTTTAAACAGTAAAAATATCAAGAAAAAGAATACTTATAAATTTATAAACCAAATATGGATTATAGATAAAAATAAAGAACAGTAGAGAACAAAATATATAGGCGAATATAGTTTTTAGATTAAGTTTAAAACGTTTATATGAAAGCAAATAGCGTAAATCATAAATAACATAAATACAAAACTGAGAAAAATACCAAAATAGATATACCCCTCTTTTTAAATGAATCTAACTATTTAACAAAGTGTATTCTAATAACGTTTTTTGCCAACCGTTAATCAATTGATAATAATTAACTTTTATAGCTAACAACCTTTTTTAAACTGTAGTTTAGCGTACTCTGGAACGAAGGCAATCGCTTATGATTAACATAGCTCACACAACAATTGCCGTTTCAAGCCTAAAATATTAAGATTCAACTCTTACATTTTTACAGACCTAATATTTGAGCGATTGGAAAAATCAGAAATGCAATTTGTGGAAAAAACATCATGGCAGAAATCAGGAGTTCATAGATGAAAAGGTAAAAAAATAATGAACTTATGATATAAGCTATTTGGGTTGTTCTATTTGGTTTAAACCGTTTATTAGACAAAATATAGATAAGATCAAAAATCATTAGAATTAGCGTAAAACAGAAAAATAGTCCAAAAATTTTATAACCTATAAAGTAAATGTATATGTTTATTAATCTGTGGAGTTTTAAAACAATAATTTGTGAAAATGCTGAAAAATAGAGCGCAAACCAATAAAGACTATTAGCAAAATTAGTTAGGTGAAATTGAAACCAGAATTGTAGTCTTTTTCCTAAATAATAAGGAAATACAATAGTGACTATAAATAAAAGAACGACAGCAAAAAATAGATAAGTTTCTAACATGATTATCCTATTAAAAAGAGGTTAAAAGGTGGTATCATAACAGAATTTAGTCGTTTTTAAAGCTGATGATATAGACAGCTAACGTTGTTAAAACGCATTAAATTCGAAGTAAAATGTTAATAACGTTGAACTACAATATTTTATCAATAATCCGATCAATAATTGCAGATTAGGTTATTAAATTTTTTCATAAATTCCACTGTTAAAAATAGTCATTATTAAAAATATGGATAGACATCACGACCACCTCTTCTCCACCCCTATTGAAAAGTTGGGTGATTGGACCTTCGATGAAAAAGTAGCCGAGGTTTTCCCTGATATGGTGCAACGATCGGTACCAGGTTACTCAAATATTATTGCTATGATAGGAATGCTCGCAAAACGTTTTGTGCAGCCCAATAGCAACATTTATGATCTAGGCTGTTCGTTGGGGGCAGCGACACTATCGATTAGACGAAATATTGACCAACCCAACTGCCAAATCATCGCTGTTGATAACGCTATGCCGATGGTAACGCGCGCAAAGCAGCATCTAGATGCCTATAAAGCGGCGACACCTGCCTCGGTTATCTGTGCTGATATTGCTGATATTGCAATGGAAAATGCATCGATGGTGGTACTTAATTTTACTTTACAGTTCCTAAACCCTAAAGCAAGACAGCAGATGCTTGATAAGATCTTCCAAGCTTTAAATCCCAACGGTATTTTAGTCATTTCAGAAAAATTTAGCTTTGATGATAGTAAAATTAATGATCTGCTTTTTAATATGCATCACGATTTTAAACGAGCTAACGGTTATAGCGAACTTGAGATTAGCCAAAAGCGGACAATGCTAGAAAATGTAATGTTAACCGATACAGTTGCAACCCATAAATCTCGACTTAAAATCGCTGGATTTAACCATGTAGAGACATGGTTTCAGTGCTTTAATTTTGGCTCCATCATTGCTATTAAAGATGGCTAGCTGTTTATAAAAACAGATTCTAGAGAGCTGTTTATAAAACGATGTTTATAAAACGATGTTTATAAAGAATTTTTTAAGAGAAAATATAGATGATAGATTTTGGCAATTTTTATAAGTTAATCGCCCAAAAACGCCCAACTAATGATCTAAGCAGTTGGCTAGAGATTTTGCCAACTCAGCTAGCTAACTGGAAAAAACAGAATCTGGATAGCCGTTTTAACCACTGGGTTAATAGCATTGCGCACCTGCCAGAGATCAATCAGCCAATCGAGGTTGATCTCACAAATGGCGTCACAGTAAAAACAGAGACGCCGATATCGGTTGGCGCACAGCAGCGAATTGAGAAGCTGCTAAAAATCTAATCCCTTGGCGCAAAGGCCCTTTTGATCTGCATGGTGTTGTTATCGATTCCGAATGGCGTTCTGATCTCAAATGGCAGCGACTTCTGCCCTATATTGATGATTTGTATGGTAAAACGGTTTTAGATGTTGGCTGTAATAGCGGTTATCACCTCTGGCGTATGGTGGGTGCTGGCGCGCGCTTAGCGGTTGGTATCGATCCGATGGCGCTCTTTTTATGCCAATTTGAGATGGTGCGTAAACTATTTTGGAGGTGATCAGAGGGCGCATCTTTTACCATTGGGAATTGAAGCGCTGCCTAAATTAAATGCTTTTGATGTCGTCTTTTCGATGGGGGTGCTCTACCATCGAAGATCGCCACTTGATCACCTTTATCAACTAAAGGATCAGCTGGTTTCTGGCGGTCAACTGGTTTTAGAGACCTTAGTTATTGAGGGTGATCTGCATCAAGCGTTATTGCCGCAAGATCGCTATGCGCAGATGCGAAATGTCTACTTTATTCCGTCAGTGCCAACTATGATTAGTTGGTTAGAGAGGTGTGGATTTAAAGAGGTGAAAATGGTCGACATCTCTCCAACCACTAATGATGAACAGCGTACCACAGCATGGTCGTCGGAACAGTCGCTGGCGGATTTCCTAAATCCCGATGATCCAACAAAAACTGTCGAAGGCTACCCTGCACCGCTTAGAGCGCTATTTACTGCTAGGAAATAGATCTGATGGTACTATGTTGGACATAAAAGATATGCCTCATGCTTAATTAGTATCGTTAACAATCATCACTATTAGGCAGCAACTCGGAAGTGACAAATGGCTGCTTTAACGGTATGATAGACACTATTTTGTCTCCCATTTTTCAATTTTTTTCAACTAGGTTTAATGTGAATATTCAACAACTTTTATCTCAAAAAATTTCTCAAGCAATGGTGGCTGTAGGTAGCAATGCAGATGCATTAGTAAAACCATCCGCCAAAGTGCAATTTGGCGATTACCAAGCTAACGGTATTATGGCTGCTGCGAAAAAGTTAGGTCTCCCACCCCGTCAATTGGCAGAAAAAGTGATAGCGCAGTTGGATCTTGGCGATGTAATCGAAAAAGTTGAGATTGCAGGTCCTGGTTTTATCAATATATTCCTAAATAACAGTTGGATTGCCGCACAAAATGAGCTGGCATTACAGAATGATAAACTTAATATCACCTTACCAGAAGTACCTCAAACAGTGGTTGTTGATTACTCAGCCCCGAATGTTGCAAAAGAGATGCATGTCGGTCACCTTCGTTCGACCATTATTGGTGATTCATCGGTCAGAGTACTGAGCTTTTTAGGGCATAATGTAATTCGAGCCAACCATGTTGGTGACTGGGGTACCCAGTTTGGTATGCTTATTGCCTATTTAGAGAAGATGCAAAATGAGCATGCAAATGATATGGCGCTCTCCGATTTAGAGTCCTTCTACCGCCAAGCTAAAAAAATGTATGATGAAGATGCCGAGTTTGCCGAAAAAGCGCGTAACTATGTGGTTAAACTACAAGGCGGTGATGAGTATTGCCTCACTATGTGGCGTAAACTGGTTGATATTACCATGTCACAAAATATTGCCACCTATAAACGGTTAAATGTCACTCTCTCGCTTGCTGACACCATGGGTGAAAGCATCTATAACAGTATGTTACCGGTCATTGTTGCTGATCTAAAACAGAGAGGGTTAGCGGTTGAAAGTAACGGCGCAACGGTGGTCTTTTTAGATGAGTTTATGAATAAAGAGGGTGAACCGATAGGCGTTATCATCCAGAAAAGTGATGGTGGCTACCTCTATACTACAACTGATATCGCCTGCCTTAAATATCGTTACGAAAATCTGCATGCTGACCGTATCCTCTACTATATCGACTCTCGGCAGCATCAACATTTAGAGCAGGTTTGGATGATTGCGCGTAAAGCGGATTATATTCCTGAATCTCTTAAACTCGAACACCATATGTTTGGAATGATGTTAGGTAAAGATGGCAGACCTTTTAAGACCCGTTCCGGCGATACCATTAAACTTAATGATCTGTTAGATGAGGCAATGCAGCGTGCAACTGCTTTAATTCAGAGTAAAAATCCACAGTTAACTGGCGATGAGCTAAAAGAGGTAGTTGAAGCTGTGGCGATTGGATCGGTCAAATATGCCGATCTCTCGAAAAAACGAACCACCGATTATGTCTTTGACTGGGACAATATGCTCTCTTTTGAGGGTAATACCGCACCTTACCTGCAATATGCCTATACGCGCGTACTCTCAATCTTTAAAAAGGCGGATCTCACTGCCTCTCAACTGACAGGTAAAATTTTATTAGATGATGATAAAGAGCGTGCATTAGCTGCAAGACTCATTCAATTTGATGAGACAGTTGCCGCGGTTGCAAACGAAGGAATGCCACATCTACTTTGTGCTTATCTATATGATATCGCTACGCTATTCTCAAGCTTCTATGAACATTGCCCAATCTTAAACGTAGAGAGTGAAGCAGTAAAAATGAGCCGTTTAAAACTGGCTGCTCTAACAGCAAAAACCTTAAAAACGGGTTTAGATATGTTAGGTATTAAAACAGTTGAAAAGATGTAGTCAGCAAAAGTGAACCAGTTAGTAAAAATGAAATAGTTGATAAAGAAGAGTTATATTAAGAATCAATTTGAGTTATATTTTTGGATAATCTCTTTTTTTTGATTGGTAATTAATAATATTAAACAAGTAGTTATATTTAATAATTGGATTGAACAGTCAATTTAATTGGTAAACTGAACAATTTTGATTAATTAATCTAGAAAATAATACTTTAACTATTTCATTTAATTACCATTTTTTAGCTTTATACTACTTGATCTTGACCGTTTTTTTATTAAAATGTGTAGAGTTATTTTTTGCATACAACATCTTACTTACTGTTTTTTAATGACTCTTGTGATAGAGATGTATGAATAAGGTGTTTAATTAAATGATTAAATAGGTTAAGAGAGCAAATATGACGTACTACAGCAAATCGGTAAATCTCTATCTTGATCTTCTGATTAGCTTTTTATCCTCCTTTTTGGGGGATTTTTTTTGTCTCAAATTCGATATTTTAACGTAATTAATACAATAAACGATCCGAGGAACCCCTACTATGTCTGATAACAAAACCTTGCTATTAACCAGTCGCGATCAGAGCTTGAAAGCTTTTTTAATAAAAAAGATCCGCGAAAATGGCGGTTGGATCAATGCACATATGCATGCTGACCGCGCCTTTACCATCACCACTGACAGTTTTGATATCTACCAGAAACAGACATTAATTGAGAAGTGGGATACCTTAGATAGATTAAAATCATCGATGAGTGAGGATGATTACTATCGCCATTTTAGTATGGCTGTTGAAAGAATGATTGAGCAAGGTGTAACAGCAGCAGGGTCATTTGTTGATATTGATCCTATAGCAGAGGAGCGTGCTATACGTGGTGCGCTTAAAGCGAGAGAGGCATATAAAAAAGATATTACGATCAAACTGATCAATCAGACTCTAAAAGGGGTTATTGATAAAGAGGCGCGTTACTGGTTTGATAAAGGGGCTGATTTGGTAGATATTCTAGGCGGCTTACCAAGGCGTGATGAGCGTGATCATGGTGAGGGAATGGGGCTTAAACATCTTGACGTGTTAATGGATACGGGTAAAAGGTTGGGCAAAATGGTGCATGTCCATGTCGATCAGTTCAATTCGCCAGATGAGATTGAGACCGAACAGGTCACCGACAAAACGTTAGAGCACGGTATGCATGGCAAAGTTGTGGCTATTCATAGCATCTCTATCACTGCTCATAGTTTAGAGTATCGTCAAAAGTTATATAAAAAGATGCGTGAAGCGCAAATGATGGTGATAGCTTGCCCATTTGCTTGGATCGACAGCCCGCGCCGTGAAGAGCAAGGCCCAACCCGCAATTCGCTAACACCAGTGGATGAACTAGCTGCGGCAGGCATTCCAGTTGCAATTGGTACCGATAATATTAGTGACTATATGTTGCCATTTTCGACCGGTAATATGTGGGAGGAGTTAAAATTGTTGGTAACTGGTTGCCGATACACTGATTTAGATAATATTATTAACGTTGCAACGATTAATGGTAGAAAAGCGTTAGGTTTAGCTTAGTTGACCTTCTCTCTTTCAAGTTACCTATTTTAAGTTGATAGATTTATCTACACAGTTTTGCTAATGTAAAAAAGAGTAAAATTGTGTAGATAAAAGATCTAGTTGTAAGATGGCTAGCTAGGTAAAATTTACCGGCTACTCTCTCCTATTTACCGCCTACTCCGTTTTTTAGGTTGATAAGCTGGTTTGGTTGGTTTTAGGCTTACGGCACGTTTATCTTTGGTTACTGACACAAAGCTTTTTACTTCCGGCTTCAGTCCTACTTGATCACGAAGGTAGTTGACAGATTCAATATCAAGCTCCATCCATTTGCCTCGTGCTAAGCTCTTTGGAAGCAAAATATTGCCATAACGGATACGTAGTAGCCTGCTCACCTGAATATCGACCGCCTCCCACATTCTACGCACTTCACGATTACGACCCTCTGTAATTGTGACATTAAACCACTGATTTAACCCCTCCCCCCCCCTTGAGCAGAGATTGATTTAAAAGCCGCAGGTCCATCTTCAAGTTGCACGCCGTGGGTTAACTGCCAAAGCTGTTCATCACTCACTTGCCCCCCCTTTAGCAAATACCCGCACCGCATATTCACGCTCTATCTCATGACGGGGATGCATTAAACGGTTGGCTAACTCACCATCGGTCGTAAATAGCAGCAGACCTGAAGTGTTAATATCTAATCGACCAATATTGATCCAACGGGCATTTTGTAGACGTGGTAGGCGGGTAAAGACGGTTGCGCGCCCTTCCGGATCACTGCGTGAGCAGATCTCACCCTCTGGCTTATAGTAGGCAAGAACACGACACACTTCGCGCTCTTTTGGACGAATTTGGACAAGGTGACCATCAATTCGAATTTTAGGGCTATTATTGACATCAACACGATCACCTAACGTGGCAATTTTACCATCAATACTAATGCGCCTTGCAGTTATCATCGACTCAATTTCACGCCTTGATCCATGTCCTAAGTTGGCTAACACTTTCTGTAACTTTTCACTTCCATCATTCACACTACCCTTTTTAACTCCAGTAACCGGTTTAGGTTTGATATCATTTTTTTCTGAGGTTTTTAATCGGTTATTGGTAAAAGGTTTTTTGGTGAGATTTTCACTACCAACATCTTTTTTGCGGCGGTTTGATCCATTTGCTGATTTTTGGGGAGCTGTCGAGGTAAATTTCGGCTTGGCACTATCTCTTTTACTAAACTTGGAACTTTTCATTATATCCTCACTGTTACCTTCTCAGGTATCACACTACTATTAAATCGATACTCTATTAGCACAATAGATGTTAGATCGATAGACTATTAAATCGTTAAGCTTAAACTCTACAAAGCTTCAACTGAACTGTTTTTCAACTGCACTATTTTTCATCTGCTATATGTTTAAACTAAACTATGCTTTAACTAAACTATATTTAAACTAAATTATGCTTAAACTAAACAAGGTTTAAGTCATTATAAAGAATTAAGTTGCGGTAAATGGTGCTGTATCACCACTACCTTCTCGTACTATTTCTGGGTAATTTGCGGTTAAATCGATCACCGTTGTTGGCTGTTCACCAATTACGCCCCCATCAATTATCGCATCTAACTGGTGACCAATCTTATCATTAATTTCGTTGGGATCAGACTGCGCAACATCATCACCAGGTAAGATTAGGGTTGTTGTTATTAGGGGCAACCCTAAAACATCGAGCAAGGCCAAATCAATTTTACTATCAGGAATACGTAAACCAATCGTTTTACGTTTCTCATTCATTAGCTGTTTAGGCACCCCTTTATTGGCAGGTAATATAAAGACATACTGTCCTGGTGTGCTGTTTTTTATTAACCGAAATAGACCATTATCAAGATAGGTGTAGGTCGATAGTTCAGAGATATTTTGACACATTAAAGTAAAATTGTGCTGTTTAGGGAGATTACGAATCTGGCAGATGCGATCAACACCGCTTTTATTACCTAAAAGGCAGCCAAGTGCATAGCCAGAATCTGTTGGAAAAGCAATAACGCCACCATCATTAATAATTTCAACAACTTGATTGAGTAACCGCTTTTGGGGATTGTCAGGGTGAATCAAAAAAATTTGAGGCATAATCTCTCTTCTTCTACTTCATACCGATCTTATCGGGCTATTTTATTTAATATAAACAATTTAATATTAACTATTTAATATTAAAAATATAACATTAAAAATTAACTTTAATAAATTAATTGTAATAAATTAAAGATGATAAGTTAATGATTATCAATTAAAAATGACAACTTACCAACTAATGTACGCTTATGATAACTACCATGATTACTACTATTATTACTACTTTTCCTGCTGATAGATGCTGATGATATATACCGCTATTAGCACTAAAACATTATAGCAGTGACATAATTCATTGATTCTTTTAATTATACATAATCAAATTGATCTATAAAGTCCAATTATGCCAAATCGGTTGCACTGAATCAGGTAGTGGCGTAGTTTTACCCAGATCTAAATAGCTGTTAAGCCCATGAAAATCGGAACCTTGTGAAGCTAAAAGCTGATATTTAGTGGCTAATTTGGCTAAATTTCGTAAATCATCCATTTTTTAGTCTGTCTGCTTTGCGATACCTCCATGGCATCACCGCCTAACTCTTTAAACTCGGTAAGTAATAGATTGAGTTTGGTTGCCGTCATATCATAACGAGAGGGGTGCGCTAAAACCGCTTGCCCACCTGCTGCATGGATAACATTAATTGCTTCGGCAATTGTGCACCATTTTGGCGCCACATAGGCATAACCACTTTTTGCTAGATATTTTTTAAATGCACGTTTTATATCTTTTACATACCCCTGCTCAACTAAGAAACGGGCAAAGTGCGCACGAGAGACAATATCACCTTGCGCATACTGTTTCGCCCCTTGGTAGGCATCTGCGACACTCACTCTGGCCAGTTTTTCGCTAATTGCATAGGCACGATTTAGGCGATTATCTTCATGTTGGAGGAGTAGTTTATTGAGGTCGAAATTTTCTAAATCAATCTGTAGACCGACTATATGGATCTCGTAACTATTCCATAATGTTGAGATCTCGACGCCAGTTACTAATTTGAGGGAAGATTGCTATTTTGAATAGCAGATTCTGCTTCAGCAACCCCTTTTATCGTATCATGATCCGTTATAGCTAAGTAGTTAATGCCTCTTTCTGCCGCGTGGTTAACTAATGCTGTAGGTGTTAAAACGCCATCAGATGCGGTGGTATGAGAATGTAAATCATAAATCATTTTTTTCTCGAAACTATTTATAAAACGGCATATAAGCGTGTAATATACCACACAAATAACGTGATCACTAAAAGGTATACTATGAAAGAGCAAATTTTTCTTGCCATGCAAGAGACAGAAGCCATTATTGAGGATCTCCTTGCTGATGGTAGCGATCCCGATGCACTTTATCTCATCGAACATCATATCTCTTCTGATAATTTTGATACGCTAGAAAAGGTAGCAGTTGAGGCCTTCAAACTTGGCTATGAAGCGACCGATCCAGAAGAGGATGTGGATGAGAACGGTAATCCTATCATCTCGTTTGATATCCTCTCTGAAATTCCACTAGACGGTGATCTTATCAATAGCCAAATCGCGCAAATTATTGAACTTACAACCAAATTTAGTGTGAGTTATGATGGTTGGGGCACCTATTTTGAAGATGGCGAAGATGAAGGTGTTGAAGATAGTGAACCAGATAGCAACCAGACATTGCATTAAATAATTTAACTAGGTTCTATTATCTGATTATCCATTAATAGTCATCCACATCAATTTATTCAACTTAACTATAGCGCAGGTAAAATATGTTTATCTGCGCTATTATCTTTTTTAATTCGAATAACTTTTTTTAAATTAAGTTGTTTTAAATTAAGTTGTTTTAAATTAGGTTGTTTTAAATTAGGTTCCTTATAACTTAATCTGTTTTTTAACCTAAGCAATCCATCTAATTTTGGTTACGGCTACGTAATAATTTACGGTAATGATTAACTGCCTGTCGATGATTAATATAGTCGGTGGTAAAAGTGTGTCCACCATTGCCATTAGCAACAAAGAAGAGATAGTCGGTTTTTGCTGGATGCGCGGCCGCTTCTAATGAGGCTATACTCGGCATAGAAATTGGCGTCGGTGGTAAACCGGTAATTACGTAAGTATTATAAGGATTGTTGCCATCAGTTAAGTGTGTGCGGCGAATCGTACCATTGTAGTCATCACCAAGCCCGTAAATAATGGTTGGATCAGTCTGTAACCTCATTTTTGCTTTGAGTCGATTTACAAAAACCGAAGCAACTTTAGCGCGTTCTGCATTAATTCCAGTCTCTTTTTCAATTATTGATGCCAAAATCAGCATCTCATAAGGGGAGCTGTAGGGGAGATCAGGATCACGGCTATCCCAAATTCTCTGTAAATTGCTCTTCATAGTTAAATAGGCACGTTTTAAAATAGCCAGATCGGTGGTGCCCATCGTATATTGGTAACTATTTGGCGAAAGCCAGCCTTCGATCGATCCATCAATACCAAGTTGTTTGCTAATCTCATCTAACGATTTATCTTGTAAAGTATGCTCAATATAGGGGCTATTTTGTAATACCAATAACCAATCTTTTACCCGTTTCCCCTCAATAAATTTTACTGTGAACTGACTCTCTTTTCCTGTTGTCAGTAAAGTTAAAAATTCATGTACCGTCATATGGGAATCAAATTGATAGGTACCCGCCTTTATAGCAGCTAGCTCTGGTTCTAACTTATAGAGAAATGGGAGCAGATAGGTTCTATCAAATAGCTGTTCCTGTTTTAGTTGAGTCACTAATTGCGGTAATGTCGTCCCTTTTTTTAAGATAAACATACGGGGTTTGTCGGTATGATGTAGATGTTGATTGCTAAATTTTTCTAGTGCATGGTAGATGATAGCAGTCGAGCAGGCAGCGATGAAAAAGGTTATCGCAAAAATATAAAGTACTATTTTTTTTATCATGGGTAATTAACCATCAATGTAATTAAACGTCTATTACTTACTCTCTATTGACCAATATAACTATTAATCAATTTATCTATTATTCTATGTATCTGTTATTCTATGTATCTGTTAATTCATAGATCTATTAATTAATCGATCTACCAATTAACAGATACTTAATATTGTCATTATTTATAAAATCATTAATTTATATCATCATTAATATAGTGAATTTGTGCACGCGATGTGAGGCGGGTTAAAAGTTCATAACTACTAATACCTGTATGTTTTGCAATCTCTTCAACAGGGAGTCCTTTACCCCAAAAAATCACTTCATCCCCCGCTCTATCTTGGCAATTTGCACCTAAATCAACCACTATCATATCCATTGAGACCCGCCCAACAATAGGCACGCGTCGACCGTTAATTAATACTGGGGTATTTTCTGGGATATTGCGCGGATAACCATCACCATATCCCATTGCAACTACTCCAAGCTTAGTATCTTTTGGACTCGTCCAGATCTGACCATACCCGACCGCTTCACCCGCTTTATGTTGCCTTATCACAATCAGTTCTGATTTAAAGGTCATCGCTGGTTTTAGTTCGGGTATTGGGTAATCAAATGGTGAGACACCATAAAGTGCAATGCCTGGTCTAATGACATTTTTATGTGACTGCTCCCAAGCTAATAGCCCCCCTGTTGCCGCGATAGAACATTTGCCAATAAGGGTTTTATCCGCAATGGAATCTAAAAAGTGGGTTAGCTGGGCAAGCTGTTTTGTGGTTTGTGACGAGGTAAGATCATCTGCTGAACTAAAGTGGCTAATTATATTGATCGGCTTACGTACAACTTTGCAGTTGGCTAGAGCGGTAAATTTTTCGATAGCCTCTTCCGGTCGAAAACCTAACCGATGCATGCCCGTATCTAACTGAAACCAGACGGTTAACAGATTTTGACCCGCTTCAGACTGTAAACGGTCGATCTGTTCATCGCAGTGAATGGCGGTCTGAATATTATAATCAATCAGTAGGTTAAGGTCATCATGTAGAAAAAAGCCCTCTAACAAGATGAGCGGCGTTGAGATATTGGCATTACGGATTTCAACGGCTTCAGAAGATAAACGCGCCAAACCAAATCCATCCACTTTATCTGCCAATAGCTTTGCCACACCCAATTTACCATGTGCATAGGCGTTCGCTTTAATAATTGCAATAAGTTCACTACTTGGCGCGAGTTGCTTTAAATAGTTAACATTATGCAATATAGCGTTACGATCTACCTCAATGGTTGCAATTGCCATATGCCTAACCTACTTATTCCCAAAAAAAAGGATATTGTAGAGGCTGTTTTTAAGAATCACAAATAAAAATGCACTTTTATTGGTGATCTGTTTGGATCAAATTAATTATTATGGGGTGACGCAAATAAATTCTAGAATTGTTTCACTTTCATTACTGTGAGAATTGATTTCACCTCCCCAAGGGGCGACATTATAGTGCTTAGTTCCTTGCGGATTAGTAGCCCATACCGTACCATGAAAACTAACATGAGAATAGAATTCCGTGTCTATATAACCCCACTCTGTATAGAGTCCACCACCAATACGCCGTTGGTAATTGTTAGGTTGACCAGCTAGTCCGCCATGCCAATCATCTCCATTAGCATTAGTTAATTCGCTCACAATTGGTATTCGATAACGATTGCCGTAATGGTTATTACAGTAATTAGCATCATAGGTTTCATAATTATTATCAATTTTTGAAATAAACCATTTACTAATCGTAAAACTGTATATCTTATTGGTCTTTGCTTTATCTGAATAGATAGTAAAAGTGGTTGGGACAGCGCTTTCTGGTGGATTATTATTAATCGGATCAGGATGACCATAATTAGTTCCCCGTTGGGACCCGATAAAAATATATTAACGCCACCAAAATAAGAATATTCTCCGTTCAAAACAATATCTAATCCTGAACTACTCGGACTCTTATCGTAACTTATATTCTGCCAATTTACCCCATTACTTAACATTAAGTTAAAATTCAATCCATGGGTTCCTGTTGTAGGAAAATTCGTTGCGGGATCTTCAATATTTTGCGGTAAATATCCACGGTGTCTGACCCACTGGCTAGCAGGTCCATCAATTTGTGGAAAACTATCATCTCCAATAATGCCATTAGGTTGAGCAATATAACAGACAATGGGTTTTGGTATAACGTAGTAAATCACATTTGCTGCATTAAAAGAGGTGGTATTAGGGTAACCATATTTGGTCGTTAATTTACCCTCGTTATTACTCAAATTTATTGAGTAATAGTTAATGGGATAATCAGAAGGGCTACAAGGTATTAATTTATCTCTCAGGTTAACCTCTATATCTTGTGAATCTCTTAAATCCAATGTTAAGTTACCCGTTGCAGTTATCAGATCCCCATTCTCATCCACACCATAATTATAAGGTGCGTTAACTAACTCATTCAGACTTATCGATGTTTTACCAACTGGCATAAACATCTGGATATCAGCAAGTGATTGAGTGCCATCAGGTAGTTCAATAGGATTATCAGGAGTTGATGGATTATTTTCAGGGGCGAATATTCTACCATCTGAGAGTTTTATGCTTAAGAGTGACGATGCATCGGTCGCTTTAGTTTTACCATTGTCAAAAGTTAAATAGGGGACGGTGCCGTGGATAATATTTTGGGTCTCAATAGTAGTGAGTGCACTGTAAGCTGGTAATGAGATTAAGAAAGGGGTAAAAATTAAAGTAAAAAGAGATCTTTTTAGGATCGTTTTAGATGAGTTATTGATTAATAGGCGTAATACACCCTTTGGCGATCTATATTTATTAGTGGTGCGTTGGTGCGTTGGTGCGTTGGTGCGTTGGTGCGTTGGTGCGTTGGTGCGTTGGTGCGTTGGTGCGTTGGTGCGTTGGTGCGTTGGTGCGTTGGTGCGTTGGTGCGTTGGTGCGTTGGTGCGTTGGTGCGTTGGTGCGTTGGTGCGTTGGTGCGTTGGTGCGTTGGTGCGTTGGTGCGTTGGTGCGTTGGTGCGTGCATTGTATAATTCCTCTATTATGTATGTCAATGATTATTATAGTTATTTTTATTGCTTTGCATTGACGCTGTTTAAACAATACAAAAACTATTTTTCAACGTCTTAATTAGGTGGTAAAAAAATAGTTTTAGTAAAAGAGTTATTCAGAAAAATAGCGCTGAATAATTTAGCAGATGTATCGTATAAATATCATGTAACTAAGTCAATGATTTTATTAAAAATAAAATATCAATTAAAGATCACTTTAAGCAGCAAGGATAGAAATGTTTTAGGGTTGAAAGTAATTATTAAAGAGTTAGTTATTTTTCTGGAATATCTACCCATTTTCATACAACAAAATTAAGGGTATCTGTTTACAAAATGCCATTGGTGTCAAATATCCTAATGACGAGTGCAATCGTTTGTACCAATATGCATAAGCAGAAAAACGTTGTTGTAGCTCTTGGGTATTTTTAAAAGTTGTATTTTTCACAAACTCAGTTTTAATTGTCTTAAAAGACGATATTGTGGGCTGAGGATAGTATTTTACTTAGGAGCATTGTTTTGCTGCCAAGACAAACTCAGTTTTAATTGTCTAGGTCAACCAGTCCGTAGGTGATGCCTTCATATCCTTTGGGCACAAGTCCTGACTATGGAATCATCTGTTGTCACCTTCTCATCAGTTAAGATGCGGCTCATGCCAGCAGCACCAAGGATGGCATGGGCGATGAGGAAAAGATCCTAAATTTGGCTTAGGATCTTTTCAATTAATTTAATATTCCTTACGCAAATAGAACCAGCCTAAATTTCCTTTCTTTTCATAAATACTAATTGATTCGGATACAATTAAGAGATCAAGATAAATATCTTTAAAATCATTAAAAAAATCTGCTACAACTTCTGTATTTGCAATCTGCATTTCTTCCTCTTCTTCATCTAATAATTTATTATCAAAAATCATTCTTATTGTTAGTATATTATCTTTATTTAAATCAGCTGTAACTCCTCGCATTTTTTTGTAGCTCTATCGATTAAACTATACATTATACTTTGATTAACTTTATTTCTTATTTCTGTCAAATTGTTAATTTTCATAATTTATGGTCTCGCTGGTACTATGTTAAAGATAGATAAAATGATCCCAGATCTAATATTCGTGGAATCTATCTAAATTAATTTTTTTCCATCTTATCGAGAATATTTCCTATTTGTCTTAATAAATAAGAAACTTCTTCTTTTGTTGCACCAATTCTAGTTTCAAACTCAAAAACATCTATACCATTACACACTTCATTAAAAATGGCATTTAACATGAGCAACTCTTCGTATGATAACGATATATTTGCATGTTTATCTATAATATCTATAATTTTCATTTAATTACCTCAAGTTATCAAAATAATCTCGTCCATTTACAGGTCTAAAAGCAGTACCACCGTCAGAAGTCTTAGGATTTCTAATAACAATCGTTCCTGTTGACTGATCCCAGTATGCAGTTCTTCCTCCACTAAATTGTTTTACTGATGTTGGATTACTAACAATATTTTCTATATGTGCCGCAAATTGTTTACGTGTTCTAATATCTAATGAGTTGAATTCACCTTGTTGTAAAACATGCTTTTCAAATGCATGTCCACCTGCAATTTCTTTACCAACTAATTGCGCATTTAACTTAGAACCGTCTACAGCATTTTCAGCTCCTATAGATGGCTTAGCTTTACTATTTGATAAGTCTTCTAGTCTATCAATTTTATTAGCATCAACAACGTCACTTTCAACTTTATTTATAATATTTTCTTCGCCAGTATTAGGTTTTTTAACAGGTTTACTAGCACCACTTCCATTAGCTGCGCCAACCGAGCCGAATGGGTTAAAAGTGGGCTCTTTTAGTTCTATAACATGCCGATACCTTAATCTGTTTTTTGAGAGTTTTTCAATATAGACTTTGATATCTCGTATTAATGACGGCTTCTGCCCTGCTGGGGTCGCATATTTGATTGAGACAATATTGTGGGCAGCAGATGGTACTTTATTTAGAGCATTGTTTTGCTGCCAAGGGCTAAATCAACCAGTCCGTAAGTATAGACTTTCCCGTAAGTATACCCTTTTTGGCACAAGTCCCGACCAAGCAATGGCATCCTCCCCAAGTGTTGTCACCTCTGCATCTGTTAAGATGCGGCTCATGCCGGCAGCAATATTGTCACTGCCTATAAACCCTAAAGCAACCGCAACAGCCATCCCTGTGCCAAGCGATGCCCCTTCAATTGTACCAGCAACGGCTAAGGTTAGTAGACCACCAGCTACTTGTGCGCCACCTAGAATCTGGTTTTCATATTTAGTGTAGGTCGATTTGATGGTATCGCCATAAAGGTAACCGGTTATACCACCAATCAGACCGCCAGATGCGCCAAGTAGTGAGTGACCTACCGCTGCCCCTTCGGCTGCATTAGTAAGGTTTTGTGGCTCGATATGGCTAAAATATTCATCAATAAAAGAGACATCAACCGCACTTGTCTCAAGTTGCCAATCATCAATATGTGCCCACTTTTGGGGTACTTTATCTGCGAGACCCTGCGGATTAAATCGACCGAGACTAAACCGATGCCCTTCACTAATCGATGTAATGGCATATTTATGGTCTTTATGGAACTTGAGATAGAACCCCTCTGCTGGTTTTAACTCAACATGTTGATAGGTTAATTTTTTGGCTTTGAGTCGGTATTTTTGAGGAGTAGCTTAATCAGCCTCGCTACCCTCAAAAATTAAGATCGATTTAATTTGAATTTTTTATAAGATTAATATCACAAAAATAGTTAGTAGATTGCAATTTACTATCTAGATCTATATTATAGCTCCACTTTTCCTGTTTTAGATTTGCATATTTATCTATTTCTGCTTGCCATAATTTTATTAAACTGTCATCAACCTGCGCATCACCATTTCTCTCCTTCATTCCTGAATTCTTTCTTCTATAGAGCGTGGCACATATTCATGACTCTCAATTTGTGAAATAAAATCTTTAAAGTTTGGGCATAAGTAGTTATAGGTATCTATTTCGTGATCCCAAAATGAGATCTTCCCATAGTTTAACTCACTAGTACCCGTGCGCCCAACCATTTCTTCAATCATAATTACCGTAGCTATCCTCAGCAATCGGCAGATAACCATTTTCTATTGCAGAAGTGAAACTATTTCTGTTCATTAAATAAGAAAATCACAGTATTTTTTCTGCTCTTCAAAACCATAGAAGTATCGTATATCACTGCTTTCACCATTTATATCAAAACTTGTTTTAGGGGTGTATCCACCATTATATTTTTTTAATTTTTTGAAAATCAGCATATACGGCAGGTAATGTTATACTGAGTGCCCGTTCAAATAGCTCTATTTTTTCGGCAACATTTGAATTATCGAAATTAAAAATGAGTAACATTATCTATCTCCTCCTATTTATATAAACTGTGACCGCCAACATGGGTAAATTCTTCATGTATTTCTGTTTCAACTAACTGCATTTTTCCATTAGGATGTGAATGATGTATAGAATATCCCTCAGGGATATCATTTATATAATTCTGCTATTTGTAAAAATTTTTTAAAGTCCTTATCTCTATTACCTAGAAAACGCATAATTCAATTTCAGGATGTTTCTGATGGATGTAAATAACGACTACCGATATCAACATAATTACCATCTATATTTTTAAATTCATATGTGATAGATATTCCATCTTTATTAATATATTTCCAACTATTATTATCCAAAATTTCAAAAAGACCCCTATTTTCTATCCATTTATTAGGTACTCGTGAATATATTGGTTTTGTTTATATTTTTAAGCTCTTTTGAAGCTAACGTAATATCATTATACTCTTCAAACTAATCACATTTCTCTGGTTTACGCTGATGTTCTTTTATTAGGATTGTTATTTCAGTCGGTGTTGCTATTTGCCCAATTTGGCTGTTAACATTATTTTTGACAATATTTGCTATTTGGCTAAACTGTTTACGACCGATGTTTTCAACTGCAAATTCTTCAGTGATGTTGCTGTTTCAAGTTTTGGCTGCATTTTTTCATTACAATATTTGCTGTTTGATGTATAGTAAAAACCCTCAAGGGATTTCACCGTATCCTTTAGGGAGTACCGCCCACTCTAAAAATTGTGCACCATAAGTTGTGGTGGTATCTTCTGAGAATAACGACCGCGCACCAGCTTAACATCTTATCTATCCCAACAAAACCAATTGTGGCAGCTAATGGCGTACCAACACCTGTCGCGCCAATTGTTGCCGCAATATATAGATTAACCGCGCCACCCATTATCTGCATGGTTGGGCGAGATTACGTAAAGGTCTTTCTGGTCCCCCCATGATGTTTGCATGCATAATCCCCTGCATCACTTTCAAACTAAAACCATTGCATGGATTACATTTTTTTGATATTGAGTTTTTAAGGCGGGGAAAAATTCATTTAAATGATTTTCAACTGCGTTGCTGTTAAATCCCAAGTTTTACAAGACCATCTGTTAGGTATTTTAGGTGCTGATGAGTTCTCGGTTCTCGTAACAGGACGCAATTAACCTTAGCAATACGTAACTACCAATTCGACCTACAGCTGTGATAAATTTAGTCTCATTTAAGAGTAGTAGCATCTGATAAAAGAGCTCACCTATCTGCTCGTCGGGGCGAAATGGCGGCTCACTATTATAGTTATACCTAGGGGAGAAGTGCTGCGGTGAAAATCCATAGTTGATAATGCTAGCTAATCTTTCATCTTGTTCAATTGTAAATGGCGAGTTACCCGAGCGCAGTAGGTTACTTAATTTATCAAGCCACGCCTGTGCTAGATTTTTAACGTTTAGCTGCTTTTCGCCCCGTAGCGTTAAATCGGTATCCCCTTGATTACCACCAATTAATAGGTGCACCTTTGGCAGCACTTTAGTTGCCGAAAACGGGTCACAATGGCGTAAAAATATCTCCTCTCCGCTAGTCTCTATTGTAAAAAGCTGCTTATGGATATTCGCACCATCTCGAATAGCGATAAGCTCTGGTCTATGGTTGACCAAATCAACCGTAATCCAGCTATCATCAGGTTGATAGTAGGGTATTTTTTAAACTTTTTCTTAACGTAAGCGCTGTTAAATGTTGAATTATTGTAAATCCAACTTGGTAGTGGCAGCTCTAGCAGAATTGCGCTTTCAGTAAATAGCGCGGTAGCTAAAACTTGTGCAACTTTATCGGGGATTTTGTGGTAGTAAGTTTGGTAAGGGAGTCCAACCTGTTGTAATACTTGATAAAAATCTTTACAAGACTCTGGATCGGCAACTAACTTTTTAATAACATCGCGGTAATCTGAATCATAAAAATGTTTAATCCGTTTTGGGCGACTAAAATAGTCCAAACCGGCTAAACGCGCGCTCTCATCCTGCCACGCATCGGCTGACACTAATTGATAGTGAAACATCTATTCCCTTTTCATCCTTGGTTTTTGTTATTGGGTTTTATTTTGTAGTTTTTTTGATATAACTGTTTTCTTGATAAAAATCAGCGCAATTTTAACATGGGGTGAGTTGACTGCAAGTGATAATAGATAATTTT